>NZ_JACMSF010000099.1 GCF_014257025.1 Streptomyces cupreus | reverse complement strand
GCTCGGCGAGGCGGGCGTCGTAGGCCTCCTGCTTCCACTGCGAGTAGCGGAAGATCACCGGGAAGTCGGCCGAGACGGCCGCGCGGACGGCGGCCACGATCTCCGCGCCGAACTTCGTACGGGCCACCGGGTCACCGCCGTAGGCGTCCGTGCGACGGTTGGTGCCCTCCCACAGGAACTGGTCGATCAGATAGCCGTGGGCGCCGTGGATCTCGACGCCGTCGAAGCCGCTCCGCTCCGCCGCGGCCGCAGCCTCCGCGAAGGCGCCGATGACGTCGTCCAGGTCCTGCCGGGTCATCGCCTTGCCGGTGCCCTCGGTGCCGTCGATGCGCAGACCCGACGGGCCGACCGCGGGGGCGTCCGCGAACGGCGGCTCGCCCTGCTTGCGGACCATGCCGATGTGCCAGAGCTGCGGAACGATCGTGCCGCCCGCCGCGTGCACCGCGTCGGCGACCTTCGTCCAGCCCGCGAGCTGCTCAGCGCCGTGGAAGCGCGGCACGCGGTCGCTCTGTCCGGCGGAATCATGCCCGACGTACGTGCCCTCGGTGACGATCAGACCGACACCGGCGGCGGCCCGGCGGGCGTAGTACGACGCCACATCCTCACCCGGGACGCCGCCCGGCGAGAACATACGGGTCATCGGCGCCATGGCGATGCGGTTGGGGACGGTCAGGCCGTTGATCGAGGTCGGGCGGGAGAGGATCTCGGCGGCGCGCGCGGCGGCCTCGGATGCGGCGACGGTCACGTGGGGGCTCCTTGGGGTACCTAGGTATTTGCGCGTGCATTGTTGCACCCACTTAAGCAACTGCCTATGCGCTGTCCCACATTCCCCGTCCCTACGCGCCCAGCTGTGACCCCGAACACGCCCGAGGGCGGCACCCCCTGTCGGAACAGGAAGTGCCGCCCTCGGTAAGGACGTTGATCAACCGGGGTTGATCAGAAGTCCATGTCACCGCCCGGCATGCCGCCCGGGGCGGCCGCGGCGGCCTTCTCCGGCTTGTCGGCGATGACGGCCTCGGTGGTGAGGAACAGCGCGGCGATCGACGCGGCGTTCTGCAGCGCCGAGCGCGTCACCTTGGCCGGGTCGATGATGCCCTCGGCGATCATGTCGACGTACTCGCCGGTCGCGGCGTTCAGGCCGTGGCCGACCTGGAGACCGCGGACCTTCTCCACGACGACGCCACCCTCAAGACCGCCGTTGACCGCGATCTGCTTCAGCGGGGCCTCCAGCGCGAGCTTCACGGCGTTGGCGCCGGTCGCCTCGTCACCTTCGAGCTCCAGCTTCTCGAAGACCTGGGAGGCCTGCAGCAGGGCCACGCCACCACCGGCGACGATGCCCTCCTCGACGGCCGCCTTGGCGTTGCGCACGGCGTCCTCGATGCGGTGCTTGCGCTCCTTGAGCTCCACCTCGGTGGCGGCACCGGCCTTGATGACGGCCACGCCGCCCGCGAGCTTCGCCAGGCGCTCCTGGAGCTTCTCGCGGTCGTAGTCGGAGTCGCTGTTCTCGATCTCGGCGCGGATCTGGTTGACCCGGCCCGCGACCTGCTCGGAGGAGCCGGCACCGTCGACGATGGTGGTCTCGTCCTTGGTGATGACGACCTTGCGGGCCTTGCCCAGGAGGTCCAGGGAGGTGTTCTCCAGCTTGAGACCGACCTCCTCGGAGATGACCTCGCCGCCGGTGAGGATGGCGATGTCGTTCAGCATCGCCTTGCGGCGGTCACCGAAGCCCGGGGCCTTGACGGCGACGGACTTGAAGGTGCCGCGGATCTTGTTGACGACCAGGGTCGACAGGGCCTCGCCCTCGACGTCCTCGGCGATGATCAGCAGCGGCTTGCCCGACTGCATGACCTTCTCCAGCAGCGGGAGCAGGTCCTTGACCGAGGAGATCTTGGAGTTGGCGATCAGGATGTACGGGTCGTCGAGGACGGCCTCCATACGCTCCATGTCGGTGGCGAAGTACGCCGAGATGTAGCCCTTGTCGAAGCGCATACCCTCGGTGAGCTCCAGCTCCAGACCGAAGGTCTGGGACTCCTCGACGGTGATGACGCCTTCCTTGCCGACCTTGTCCATGGCCTCGGCGATGAGCTCGCCGATCTGGGTGTCGGCGGCGGAGATGGAGGCCGTGGAGGCGATCTGCTCCTTGGTCTCGACGTCCTTCGCCTGCTCCAGCAGGGCGGCGGAGACGGCCTCGACGGCCTTCTCGATACCGCGCTTCAGGGCCATCGGGTTGGCGCCGGCGGCGACGTTGCGCAGGCCCTCGCGGACCAGCGCCTGGGCGAGGACGGTCGCGGTGGTCGTACCGTCACCGGCGACGTCGTCCGTCTTCTTGGCGACTTCCTTGACCAGCTCGGCGCCGATCTTCTCGTACGGGTCCTCCAGCTCGATCTCCTTGGCGATGGACACACCATCGTTGGTGATCGTGGGGGCGCCCCACTTCTTCTCAAGGACGACGTTGCGGCCCTTGGGGCCGAGGGTGACCTTGACGGCGTCGGCGAGCTGGTTCATACCGCGCTCAAGGCCGCGCCGCGCCTCCTCGTCGAACGCGATGATCTTGGCCATGTGAAGTGGTCCCTCCAGGACTGGGGGTGAGTACCGCAATGGACCGCGCCCGCGCCCGCGACGGACGGCCCCCGGCGGATGGTTCCTTGCCCCACCCGGTCCGTGGACCTCACCGACCCGGTCCTCGTTGTCACTCTCACCTTCAGAGTGCTAACGCCAATGATTAGCACTCGACCCACCCGAGTGCAAGGTGCGCCCGCGAAGCGGGCTCGTTGAGGGGTGGTGGTCGGGCGACGGGTGGGCGCAAGCGGCTCTCGGGGATCGGGCGGGGCGCCCCACCGGTTCCCGGGCACGCGGAAGGGCCCGCACCGAGGGGGTTGGGTCCCCGAGGTGCGAGCCCTTCGACAGAAGACGTCGCTTGCGGTTCGTTGGTCGCGCGTTCAGGCAGTGACGCGAACCATGTCGGCCTGCGGGCCCTTCTGGCCCTGCGAGATCTCGAACTCGACCCGCTGGCCCTCTTCCAGGGTGCGGTACCCGTCCATCTGGATCGCGCTGTAGTGGACGAAAACATCCGCACCACCGTCGACCGCGATGAAGCCGTACCCCTTCTCCGCGTTGAACCACTTGACGGTGCCCTGAGCCATGCCTAACTCCCCTATTACTGGCCCTTGCACAGATCCACACTTCGCGGATCCGGGTCAGACCTCACCCCCCACGGTTTGGGGGCGTGCGCCGGAACGCGTCGACCGCGGCTGAATGTATCTGTCCAACTGCCGTCTGCAACAGGTCAATCGGACGAGAATTCTGGACGCGCAAGGTCCGGAATGTAGTGAGAATTCGCCTGAATTCAGGGCAAGTCGGGCCCGACAAAGGGCGCAGATGACGCAAAAGGCCCGCACAGTTTGGCTGCTTCTTATCGCATACGGAGTCGGTACTCATATGCGTCCGGCATACGGGGAACGCCTGGTTCCCCAACTGTACCGTGCTCAACCATGCAGAATTGCCCCCTCCGTTTGTCTTACGGAGAGGGCAATTCGGTGAACTCTCGGTGACGCACCTTACCGACGGTAACGATCAGCCGCCGGCAACCGCCGGAATGATGGAAACCCCGGCGCCCTCGGGGGTCGCCGTCTCCAGGCCCTGCTCGAAGCGGACGTCGTCGTCATTGACGTACACATTGACGAAGCGGCGCAGCTTGCCCTGGTCGTCCAGGACGCGGGCGGCGATTCCGGTGTGGTTCTTCTCCAGGTCGGCGATGACCTCGGCGAGGGTCGCGCCCTCGGCCGTCACCTCGGCGGCACCACCGGTGTAGGTGCGCAGGATGGTGGGGATGCGGACGTTGACGCTCACTGTGTGACCTCCGGTCGGGTAATCGCCCTAGGGGCGCGGGGCTGTGTTCAATTTGCGGCTACCACCGCGCGGGCGCGACCGGCCCCCACCGGCCCGCGGACGAACAACGACTAGACGAGTCCGGCCTCGCGGAACGACTCCAGGTTGGGACGAATGGTCGCGGTGAGGCCGGTGCCGGCAACCGCATCCAGCGTCTTCAGACCGTCACCGGTGTTGAGCACAACCGTGGTGAGGCTCGGGTCGAGGACGCCGTTCTCGATGAGCTTCCGGGTCACACCCACCGTTACACCACCGGCGGTCTCCGCGAAAATTCCCTCGGTCCGGGCCAGCAGCTTGATCGCGTCGACGACCTGCTCGTCCGTCACGTCCTCCACCGCGCCGCCGGTGCGGCGGGCGATGTCCAGGACATACGGCCCGTCCGCCGGGTTCCCGATGGCCAGCGACTTGGCGATGGTGTTCGGCTTCTGCGGCCGGACCACGTCGTGGCCCTCCTTGTAGGCCACCGACACCGGCGAGCACCCCTCGGCCTGCGCGCCGAAGATCTTGTACGGCTTGTCCTCGACGAGACCGAGCTTGATCAGCTCCTGAAGACCCTTGTCGATCTTCGTGAGCTGGGAGCCGGAGGCGATCGGCACCACGATCTGGTCGGGCAGCCGCCAGCCGAGCTGCTCGCAGATCTCGTACGCCAGCGTCTTGGAGCCCTCGGCGTAGTACGGCCGCAGATTGACGTTGACGAAGCCCCAGCCCTCGCCGGCCGGGTCGCCGATCAGCTCGGAGCAGAAGCGGTTCACGTCGTCGTAGTTGCCCTCGATGCCGACGAGCTCACCACCGTAGACCGCGGCCATCACGACCTTGCCCTGCTCCAGGTCATGCGGGATGAACACGCAGGAACGGAAGCCGGCGCGGGCCGCGGCGGCGCCGACGGCGCCGGCGAGGTTGCCCGTGGAGGAGCAGGAAAGCGTGGTGAAGCCGAAGGCGCGCGCGGCCTCCAGCGCCTGGGCGACGACCCGGTCCTTGAAGGAGTGCGTCGGGTTACCGGAGTCGTCCTTCACATACAAACCGCCGGTCACGCCGAGCTCGCGGGCCAGGTTGTCGGCCTTGACGAGCGCGGTCCAGCCGGGGTTGAGGTTGGGCTTGTCGGCCACGTCCGAGGGGACGGGCAGCAGGGGCGCGTAACGCCAGATGTTCGCGGGTCCCGCCTCGATGCGCTTGCGGAGCTCCTCGGTGTCGTACGCCGAGAAGTCGTAGGCGATCTCCAGCGGGCCGAAACACTCCTCGCACGCGAAGACCGGGCCGAGCGGGACGCGGTGGCCGCACTCGCGGCAGCTCAGGGCGGCGGCGGGGCCGAGGTCTACGGTGGGATCGGTGGTGCTTGCGACAGTCTGCACAGCCATGTGAGGCGAGGCCCTTTCTCCTCATCTTCCTCACGACGCATCTCGCCGTGAGACGGATTTGGCACCTTCCCTAGCCAGGAGCCTCGCGTGAACGAGAACCGGCTGGAGGGTTGCCGGGGCTTCATCGGGCCGTATCCCTCTGCCCCTCTGGATGAGCGGTATGAAGTTGTGAACGTCGGGCCATCCCGGACATGCGATGGTCATCCGCGTTGTTCAAGACTGTAACCGACGACCTGGACAGTTGAGATAGTCGTCCGAACCGCGAGACGGATCACACTTAAGGAGCCGCGCACTGTGCTGAACGAAGTCGAGCGCTGGCTGACCACACGGTCCTGGTCGGTGTCCGATCGTCCGCTCCACCAGATCCTGGCCGCGAAACGCAGCTCCGGCCAGTCGGTCTCCGTCGTGCTGCCCGCGCTCAACGAGGAGGAGACGGTCGGCGACATCGTCGCCGTCATCCGGCATGACCTCATGCAGCAGCTCCCGCTGGTCGACGAGATCGTCGTCGTCGACTCCGGATCGACCGACCGCACCTCCGAGGTCGCCACGGCGGCCGGGGCGACGGTCGTGCACCGCGACGCGATCCTGCCCCGCATCCCCGCCGTGCCCGGCAAGGGCGAGGTGCTGTGGCGCTCGCTGCTGGTCACCCGTGGCGACATCGTCTGCTTCATCGACGCGGACCTGAAGGAGTTCTCCTCGGACTTCGTCTCGGGCATCGTCGGCCCGCTGCTCACCGACCCCGGCGTCGACCTGGTCAAGGCGATGTACGACCGCCCGCTCGGGCAGGCGGCGGGCCAGGGCGGCCGGGTCACCGAGCTGATGGCCCGTCCGCTGCTGAACATGCACTGGCCGCAGCTCGCCGGCTTCGTCCAGCCGCTCGGCGGGGAGTACGCGGCCCGCCGCTCCCTGCTGGAACAGCTCCCCTTCCCGGTCGGCTACGGCGTGGAGCTCGGCATGCTGATCGACGCGCTGCACCTGGTGGGCCTGGACGCGTTGGCCCAGGTCGACGTGGGGGTGCGCAAGCACCGGCACCAGGACGGACAGGCGCTCGGCCGGATGTCCGCCGCGATCTACCGCACGGCCCAGCTCAGGCTGGCCCGCGGGCATCTGATCCGCCCCTCGCTCACCCAGTTCGAGCGCGGCGAGGACGGTTTCGAGCCGCGGACGTACTCGGTGGACACCGAGGAGCGGCCGCCGATGGTGGACATCGCGGAGTACGCCTCACGCAAGGTGGCGTAACCCACGTCTCCTAGGGCCGCTCGTACGTTTGAGCGTTTACGGCACGGGCTAGGTTGAGGCGTATGGCTTCCACGCATGTGGCTTCCACGCACGGTGCCGCTCAGGTGCTGGTCGCGTCGAATCGCGGCCCGGTCTCCTACGAGGTCCAGGAGGACGGCTCGCTGCGCGCCAGGCGCGGGGGCGGCGGTCTGGTGTCGGGTCTGTCGGCCATCGGCCCGGACGCCGGTGCCCTGTGGGTGTGCTCGGCGCTGTCCGGCGGCGACCGCGAGGCGGTGCGGCGCGGGGTCGGCGAGGAGGGCGTGCGGATGCTCGCCGTTCCGGCCGAGGTGCACGCGGACGCGTACAACGGCGTCGCCAACTCGGTGCTGTGGTTCGTCCACCACATGCTGTACCAGACCCCGCTGGAGCCGGTGTTCGACGCCGGTTTCTGGCGGCAGTGGGAGAACTACGCACGCTACAACCGCGCCTTCGCCGAGGCGCTGGCCGACGAGGCGGCCGAGGGGGCGGCGGTCCTGGTCCAGGACTACCACCTGACGCTGGTGCCGGGGCTGCTGCGCAAGCTGCGCCCGGATCTGCGCATCGGCCACTTCTCGCACACCCCGTGGGCCCCGGTGGACTACTTCCGCATGCTGCCCGACCAGGTGGTGCGCGAGGTGCTGGAGGGCATGCTCGGCGCGGACCGGCTGGGCTTTCTCACCCGGCGCTGGGCGGACGCGTTCACCGCGTGCTGTACGGAGCTCGCGGGCGGGCTCGGGGGCACCGAGGTCGGGGTGCACGGTCTTGGCGCGGACGCGGACTTCCTGCGCGCGCGGTCGCACGAGGCGGACGTCGAGAAACGGATGGCGACGCTGCGGGCGGAGATCGGCGCGGGCCGCAAGGCGATCGTCCGCGTCGACCGGACCGAGCTGTCGAAGAACATCGTGCGCGGGCTGCTGGCGTACCAGCAGCTCCTCGACGACCACCCCGAGTGGCGCGAGCGGGTCGTGCATGTGGCGTTCGCCTATCCCTCCCGGCAGGATCTCGCGGTCTACCGCGACTACACGGCCGAGGTGCAGCGCCTGGCCGCGGAGATCAACTCCCGGTACGGCACGCCGGGTTGGACCCCGGTCGTGCTGCACGTCAAGGACGACTTCGCGCGCTCCCTGGCCGCGTACCGGCTGGCGGACGTGGCCCTGGTGAACCCGATCCGGGACGGCATGAACCTCGTCGCGAAGGAGGTGCCGGTCGTCGCCGACGAGGGGTGCGCGCTGGTGCTGTCGCGGGAGGCGGGGGCGTACGAGGAGCTCGGCGAGGACGCGATCGTGGTGAACCCGTACGACGTACTGGGCACCGCGCGCGCCCTGCACGAGGCCCTGACGATGCCGCCGCACGAGCGGGCCGAGCGCACCAAGCGGCTCGCGGCGGCGGCCACCGCGCTGCCGCCGGCGCAGTGGTTCATGGACCAGCTGCGGGCGCTGACGGGTTAGGGCCTGTCCGGCGGATCAGGTCGGCTGCAAGAAACGGCGCATATCACAGCAGACGAGCGGGGGCGATGGGGGTGCCCCCGCGCGAGGTTGTTCGAGCGTGGGGGAGCGTGCAGCTGCAAGGCGGAGGAGGGCGGCGACGCGATGGGGGTGCCCCCGCGTGAGGTCGTTCGAGCGTGGGGGAGTCGGCAACCGACGACAACGCCGCTGGGCCCCCCTCTGGGGGAGCGCGTACCAGACCCCGCGACGCCGACATGATCCGCCGGACAGACCCTAACTCAGCTGGGCCGCCAGTTCGCTGAGCAGTCCCACCACCCCGGCCGGGCCCTTCACCACCAGGTCGGCCTTCTTCTGCAGCTCCTCGACCTCCTCGCTGCCGCTGCTGCACACCAGCAGACCGGGGGTGCCGTCGGTGCGGAGTTTGTCGACGGCCGCGTAGGCGGGCAGGTCGCCCAGGTCGTCGCCGGCGTAGAGGACCGAGGCCGCGTCGATCTCGCGGACGTAGTCCAGGAGGGCGACGCCCTTGTCCATGCCGGGCGGGCGCAGCTCCAGGACCAGCCGGCCCGGTTCGACGATCAGGCCGTGCCGGGCGGCCAGCTCGGTGAGGGGTTCGCGCAGCGCCTCGAAGGCGGCCTGCGGATCGGTGGCCCGACGCGTGTGCACGGCGACGGCGCGGCCCTTCTCCTCGATCCAGGTACCCCGCCAGGCACCGACCCCGTCCAGGACCCCGGGCAGCTCGGCGCGGACGGCGGCGACCCCGGGGTCGGGGGCGGGTGCGCTGACGGTGCCGCTGACGGCGTCCCAGCGCTCGGCGCCGTAGTGACCGAGGACGACGAGATGCTCAAGCCCGGGAACCCCGGCGAACCCGCCGTACCGCACCGCGACCCCGGCAGGGCGCCCGGTGACCACGGCGACGGCGGCCACCTTCGGCGCGAGCGCGGCAAGCGCGCCCACCGCGTCCGGATGCGCCCGCGCCTGCTCAGGATCCGGCACGATCGGCGCGAGCGTCCCGTCGAAGTCGAGCGCGATCACCGCACGCGCGGGCTCGGCGAGGATGGCCTCAAGACCGGCCCGTCCGGCGGGGGTGAAGGGATTCGGCAGTGCGTCCGTGGAGTCCGTGTGGCTGCCCATACGGGGACCATATCGGCCCTGAAGGTGGCTCGTCCTCAAACGCCGGACGGGCCAGGGCCGCCGATCACCGCTCCGAGCGGCGTGACTCTCTCACCCTGCGCAGCCGGTTCACCGTCACCGGATCGTGGGCCAGGGCCCGCTGGTCGTCGAGGAGGGCGTTGAGGAGCTGGTAGTAGCGGATGGGGGCCAGGCCCAGTTCCTCGCGTATCGCTCGCTCCTTCGCGCCGGGGCCGGGGAAGCCGCGGCGCTCCAGGGCGAGGATGGCCTGCTCCCGGGGGTTCAGCGGATCCTGTGCCATACCCGGCACCGTAACCCCCACCACTGACAGCCGTACTACTCCGCGCTCTCCTGCGCCACCGCCGTCACCTGGAGCTCGCGCAGCACCGTGGACGGGCTGCCGCCGGGTGCGACCGCCTTGCCGATCTTCTCCTTCACCGCGGCGCTGACCGCGGCCCAGGAGGTACGGCCCACCGGGTAGAGCTCGGAGGCGGGCAGCGCCTTGAGGAAGGGCCCCAGGTCCGCGTCCTCCTTGGCCGAGCTCATGGTGTCCCAGACCGAGTTCGTCACGGGCAGCAGGTCGTACTCGCGCGAGAAGGCGAGCACGTTCTCGTCGTCGTAGACGAAGTCGAGGAAGTCGCCGATCTCCTCGGCGTGGCCGTTCTGCTTGAACGCCATCATCCAGTCGGCGACACCCATGGAGATCCTGCTCGGCCCGTCCGCGCCGGGCATCGGCACCATGCCGAACTTCACGCCCTTCGCGGCGGCCGCCTTCATCAGCGAGGGATGCCCGTTGAGCATGCCGACATCGCCGTCCGTGAACGCCTTGAAGGCGTCGGCGCGGTTGAGCGAGGCGGGCGCGACCGGTCCCGTCAGCTCCTTGTCGACCAGCTCGTCCTTCAGCCAGTCGAAGGTCTCGACGTTCTCCGCGGAGTCGATGCCGTAGGTTCCGGCGTTGGTGTCGGTGTAGCCGCCCCCGCCGCTGAGCAGCCACTGCATGGTCTCCGCCTGCGCCTCCTCGGGCCCGAGCGGCAGGGCGTACGGGTACTTCACCCCGCCCGCCTTCAGCGCCTCCGCGTCGGCGGCCAGCTCCTCCCAGGTCTCGGGGGGAGTGATGCCGGCCTGCTCGAAGAGGGACTTGTTGTAGAAGAGCAGGCGCGTGGAGGACGCGAACGGCATGCCGTACTGCGTCCCGTTGACCGCCCCCGCGGCGGCCAGCTGCGAGAGGAAGTCGGCCTGGGTGGTGATGGAGAGCAGCTCGCTCGCCGTGTACAGCTCCCCGGCCTTCGCGTAGTCGGCGTACGCCCCGATCTGCGCCAGGTCGGGCGCCTTCCCGGCGTCCACCATCTCCTTGACCTTGCGGTCGACCTCGGTCCAGGAGTGGACGCTGACCTCGACCCGCACGCCCGGGTGGTCCTTCTCGTACGCCTCTACCAGCGAGTCCCAGTACTTCCGGGAGCTGTTCGCCGCGCTGTCGCCGTAGTCGGCGGCGACCAGTCTCAGCGTGACCTCGTCCGACCCTCCGGTCAGGCCGCAGCCGCCCAGGACCGCCGTCATGCCCAGTGCGGACACACCCGCGATCATTCCTGCCCTACGCCGCTGCACTGCTCTTCCAGCCCCAACCCTGCGAAAACTTTCGACACAACGTCATAAGGTCTACACCACGTGAGTGGACTAGACCTCTCCCGGGTCAACGGGCCACACTGTCCCCCGTGAGACATGTCATCGCCCTCGACGTGGGCGGCACCGGAATGAAGGCCGCCCTGGTCGGGGCGGACGGCGCTCTGCTGCACCAGGCCCGCCGGCCGACCGGACGCGAGCGCGGCCCCGACGCGGTCGTCGAGGGCATCCTCGGCTTCGCCGCCGAACTGCGCGCCCACGGCGCCGAAATCTTCGGGGAGCCCGCCGCAGCGGCCGGGATCGCCGTCCCCGGCATCGTCGACGAGGCGGCCGGTATCGCCGCCTACTCGGCCAACCTGGGCTGGCGCGACGTACCCCTGCGCGAGCTGATCCGCACCGAGCTCGGCATCCAGGCCGCCCTCGGTCACGACGTACGCACCGGCGGGCTCGCCGAGGGCCGAGTCGGCGCGGGCCGGGGGGCCGACCGGTTCCTGTTCGTGGCGCTCGGCACCGGCATCGCGGGCGCGATCGGCGTGGACGGCCGGGTGGAGGCGGGGGCGCACGGTTTCGCGGGCGAGATCGGCCATGTCGTCGTACGCCCCGGCGGCACCCCCTGCCCCTGCGGCCAGCGCGGCTGCCTGGAACGGCTCGCGTCCGCCGCGGCGGTCAGCGAGGCCTGGGCGACGGCGAGCGGGAACCCTGACGCGGACGCGGCCGACTGCGCGAAGGCCGTCGCGTCCGGCGACCCGAACGCCGTACGAGTCTGGCAGGACGCCATCGACGCCCTCGCCGACGGCCTGGTCACCGCGCTCACCCTGCTGGACCCGCGCACCCTGATCATCGGTGGCGGCCTCGCCGAGGCGGGGGAAACCTTGTTCACACCACTGCGGGACGCCGTCCGGCGGAGGGTCACATTCCAGAAGCTGCCGGAGATCGTCCCTGCGGCTCTCGGGGACACGGCCGGCTGTCTGGGTGCGGGCCTACTGGCCTGGGACCTGCTGACTACAACTCGGATCCAGGAGGAATCGGCCTGATGGCAACCCCCTCAGGGGCGCGGGGCCCTGTTGAATCCGCGCCTACCGCCGCGCGGGCGCGCCAAGCCCCCACCAGCCCGCAGATGGTCCTCAAGGGTGCCCACGTAGTGATGCCCACAAGAGTCATCGACAAAGGCCAGGTGGTCATCGAGGGCGACCGAATCACCGCGAGCGCTCAAGAGAACGCCCAGGTGATCGACGTAGCCAACCACTGGCTGGTCCCAGGGTTCGTCGACATCCACAACCACGGTGGAGGTGGCGCCTCGTTCACCTCGGGCACCGTCGACGAGGTACTCCGCGGCATCGACACCCACCGCAGACACGGCACCACCACCCTCGTCGCCTCCACCGTCACCGGCGACATGGACTTCCTCGCCCAGCGCGCGGGCCTGCTCTCCGAGCTCGCCGAGCAGGGCGACCTCGCCGGGATCCACTTCGAGGGCCCGTTCATCTCCCCGTGCCGCAAGGGCGCGCACTCCGAGGAGCTGCTCCGCGACCCGGACCCCGCGGAGGTGCGCAAGCTGATCGACGCCGCCCGGGGCAAGGCCAAGATGGTCACCCTCGCCACCGAACTCCCCGGCGGCATCGACTCCGTACGCCTGCTCGCCGAGCACGGCGTCATCGCGGCGATCGGCCACACGGACGCGACGTACGAGCAGACGGTCGAGGCGATCGACGCGGGCGCGACCGTGGCGACGCACCTCTTCAACGCGATGCCCGCGCTCGGCCACCGCGCCCCCGGCCCGATCGCGGCGCTCCTGGAGGACGACCGGATCACCGTCGAGCTGATCAACGACGGTACGCATCTGCACCCCGCCTCTCTCCAGCTGGCGTTCCATCACGCGGGCGCGGACCGGGTCGCGTTCATCACCGACGCGATGGACGCGGCCGGCTTCGGCGACGGCCGCTACATGCTCGGCCCGCTGGAGGTCGAGGTCGCCGACGGCGTCGCCCGCCTGGTGGAGGGCGGCTCGATCGCGGGCTCGACGCTCACCCTGGACCGTGCCTTCAAGCGCGCGGTGACGATCGACCGGCTCCCGGTCGAGGACGCGGTCACGGCCCTGTCCGCCAACCCGGCCCGGCTGCTCGGGATGGCCGACACGATCGGCTCGCTGGAGCCGGGCAAGTACGCCGACCTGGTGCTTCTGGACTCCTCCTTCGATGTGAAGGGCGTGATGCGCCGGGGTGAATGGGTGGTCCATCCCCAACTGGGCTGATCCGTCCGCCAGTAGCGCGGCGGCGGTCGTTCCGAGGGCTGGGACGACCGCCGTCTGTTTGGCATGATCAGGACCGGAAGAGACGGCACCACTTATCGAGGGAGGCCGGCCCGGGTGATCCTCACGGTCACGCTGAACACCGCTCTCGACATCACGTACCGCGTACGGACGTTGCGTCCGCACGCCTCCCATCGTGTCTCCGAAGTCCTCGAACGCCCCGGCGGCAAGGGCCTGAACGTGGCGCGGGTACTGGCGGCCCTGGGCCACGAGGTGACCGCCACCGGCTTCGTGGGCGGCGCCACGGGCCGCGTGGTGCGCGAGCGGCTCACCGCTACCGACGGGGTGGTCGACGCTCTCGTCCCGCTCGCCGGCGCCACCCGCCGCACGATCGCGGTCGTGGACGACCTGACCGGTGACACGACTCAGCTCAACGAGCCGGGCCCGGTCGTCACCCCCGCCGAGTGGACCGCCTTCCAGGAGTCCTACGACAGCCTGCTCGCGTCGGCCGACGCGGTGGCCCTGTGCGGCAGCCTGCCCCCGGGCGTCCCGGTCGGCGCCTACGCAGGCCTGGTCCGCGCGGCACGCGCCGCGGGCGTCCCCGTACTCCTGGACACCAGCGGCGAACCCCTGCGCCGGGGGGTCGCCGCGCGCCCCGACATCGTCAAGCCCAACGCCGACGAGCTGGCCGAACTCACCGGCTCCCACGATCCGTTGCGCGCCACCCAGGACGCCCGCCGCCGCGGCGCCCACACGGTGGTCGCCTCCTTGGGTGCCGAGGGCCTCCTCGCCCACACCCCCGAGGGCCGCTGGCGAGCCACCCCACCGTCCCGGCTGCACGGCAACCCGACCGGCGCCGGCGACGCGGCGGTCGCCGGCCTGCTCTCGGGCCTGGTCGAGGGCCTCCCCTGGCCGGACCGCCTGGCCCGCGCGGCCGCCCTGTCCGCGGCGAGCGTGCCGGCACCGGTGGCGGGGGAGTTCGACGGGCGGGTGTACGGGGAGCTGCTGAACCGCGTGATGGTCACGGGAGAAACCAGCGCGGCGTGAGCACGGGCAATTCGCCCACAGGTCGCAATTGCAGCCAAGGCAATATTTTGGCCACCCTCGATAAACAATTGAAGAAGATACCAAGTGGGCTGTACCATCACAGCGCCACTCGGCTACAACAGAAGAACAAGGGGAACAGTGAAAATAGCAAGAACCTTGGGCAGCATTCTGGGAACGACCGCCCTCGTCGCTGCCGGGAGCTTCTTCAGCGCGGCTCCCGCATCCGCCGCCACCACGGGCACGTGTTACACGGACCGCCCCTGCCTCCTGCTGTTCTACAACAGCGCTTATGAAGGCTCGCACATCAAAATCGGTGGCGGCAGCATTTCGAACCTGGCCGGCTACACCTACCCCTACGCGGGTGCGGGTCAGGGTCAGCCGGTCAAGAACAACGCCGCATCCGCGCACTTCCGCGCCGACAGCAGCTTCTACCCGTCTTCCATGACGGTGTTCTACAACAGCGGCTACGGCGGCCCCTGCGACCGCTTCATGGGGCACGAGCTCACCTGGAAGTACGGCCCGAAGCTGGTGCGCACGTACAACGAGAACGCCTCGGTGAAGCAGGTGCTCGGCACCTACCAGGCCAACCACCCGACGGACTGCTTCAACTGGTGACAGCCGCATCCTGACAGGCACGTCCGCTGGGCCCTTCCCTCCCGTCGGTCTCCTCGCCGCACGGGAGGGAGGGGCCCGGACCGAGTAGAGATCCGGGCACATGAAGCGTTCGACAGGAATCATGGCAGCGGTCGGCATCACCGCCGCGCTGGCGGTCTCCGTACCCCTCGTCCTCACCGCGGGCGACGACGCCCCCGCCGCGGAGGGCGAGACCACCCGCCAGAAGGCCGACCGGGCGGCCACCGACCCCGCGACGGCGGACGAGGACCTCGTCCTCTCGCTGCCGCTCGCCGAGTACTCCCTGACACGGGAGCAGCAAGTGGTCCTCGACCGGGCGCAGATCAAACTCCAGGAGTCCTGCGTACGGCGTCTGAGCTCGACGACGCTGCCCCGTCGGGAGGTGCCCGACGCGACCGCCGCCCAGGAGCCGAGCAGGCGGTACGGCCTCATGGACCTCGACTCGGCGAAGCGGTACGGCTACCAGCAGCCCGACAGCCCGGCGGGCGACGCCTCCCTGCCCCGGCCGGATGCGACCCAGCAGATGCTGCTGACCGGCCACACACGCTCCGGCGACCCGGTGAAGACCTACAAGGGACGCCCCGTCCCGGAGGGCGGCTGCAGCACCGAGGCCCGCAGCGAGGTCTACGGCGACCACGACAAACAGCCCGGAATAGCCGCGGCCCAGCAGATAGACGTAGAAGGCTACGAACTCTCGCTGCGCGACTCACAGGTCGTCGACGCGTTTTCCGACTGGTCGAAGTGCATGAAAAGCGCCGGCTATTCCTACGAATCCCCGCTGAAAGTGACCGACGACCCGGAATTCGCGGACGCCGACTATTCCGACCGGGAGCGTGCGGTCGCCGAGGCGGATGTCACCTGCAAATTGGACGTACGTCTCCCGCAGACCTGGCTCGCCGTCGAGTCCGCGATCCAGAAAAAGATGATCGGGCAGAACAGGAGCGAGCTCGACAAGCTTTCGCAGAGTCAGCGGCGCATGGTCGAGCGGGCACGGTCAATTCTGGAAAAGAACTGACTCAGCCGTCTCAGTCCTTGACCTGACCCGCCTTCAGCCACAGCTGGTCCAGCAGGACGTTGCACTTGTCGCCGTTGCCGCAGGAGATGGAGATGGTGTTGGTGCCCTTGTTGAGGGTCGGGTAGGCGAACGTCGTGGTCCAGCCCTTGGCGAAGTCGCCCTCGGCGGCCTTCGCGAAGTTGTCCATGCGCAGCTTCGTACCGAAGGGCTTGCCGTTGACCGTCAGCGTCATCGACTGGTTCTCACCGGCCGCGCTGTAGCGCGCGAAGAGGGTGTAGTCACCGTCCTCTGGGATACCGTCGACGGTCCAGGTGACCGAGGCGCCGACCTGGTTGAGCCCCTGGACATAGGTGCCGTTGGCCGCGCTGGCGCCCGCCACATCCGAAGCCGTGGCCACGCCGGGCGAGAGCCGCAGCGTCTGCGCGTCGGTCGTCGGCAGCTCCGCCTCTTCCTCGGCGCTGCTGCTCCCTGTGGGGCTCGGGTCCTTGCTCTCGCCCTGGGTCGGCGTGGAGTCGGCCTGGTTGTCGCCGTCGCCCTCCGCATCGCCGCCGCCCGCCATCGCCACCGCGATACCGATGACGACCGCGGCGACCACCGCGATGGCACCGATCAGCAGTCCCTTGGTGTTGGGGCCCCGGCCACGGCCGCCGCCGTTGCCGCCGCCGTACGCCGGCTGCTGCGGAGCCGTCGGAGCCCCGCTGCCCGGGAACGTCTCCGGAGCCGCGTAGTGCGCGTTCGGCTGGCCGTAGGTGCCCTGCTGCGGCGGCACCTGCGGGGCCGTCTGCTGGCCGTACTGCCGCTGGCCGACCGGACGGGTCCGGTTCATCGCGTTCGGGTAGCCGTAGCCACCCGACGGCGGCTGGGCGCCATTGGCCTGCCCGTCGGCGTAGAGGTAGCCGAACGGGTCGTCGTCCTCGGGCGTATTGGCGCCGTTGCTGCCGGACGTCATCCCTGGTCTCCTCACCAAGTGCGGGCGGATGCGGTACGTGTGACGAAGAGCGAGCCTACCCGCTCTGGCTGCCCCGAACGGGTGACTCGGACCGCATCAGCTCGCTGACCTGGGATTCATCCCGCACGGCGATGCTGTTTGGGACGAGATCGTTTCTCTACGTACATCCGCTCGTCGGCGGACTTCAACACCTCGTCCGCGGTCATGCCGCAGTGTGCCCACCCGATGCCGAAGCTGGCGCCCACCCGCATGGCGCGTCCGTCGACCCGGATCGGCTGGATGATCTCGTTGCGCAGCCGTACGGCGAGGTCCTGGGCGTCGGCCCGGCCGAGCCCGTCGGCGAGCACCACGAACTCGTCGCCGCCGAGCCGGGCCACCGTGTCGCCGTCCCGGACGCCCCGGGAGAGCCGGCGGGCGACCTCGATGAGGACCGCGTCGCCCGCGTTGTGCCCGAAGCGGTCGTTGATCGACTTGAAGCCGTCGAGGTCGCAGAAGAGCACCGCGAGCCCCTTGGTGCCGTCGTCGTGTTCACTCTCAGGGGCGACGGTGTGCACATGGTGGTCGTAGCCGTCGAAGGCGGCGGTGCCGGGCCGGAAGTCGAAGCCGTGGCCGTTGACGTCGTAGGCCGGGTGTCCGTAGGCCGCGTCGACGGACTCCAGGGCGCCCGCCTCGGTGGACCGCTGGCACAGCCGCGAGGAGAGCCGGGCGCGCAGCTCGGCGGAGTTCGGCAGGCCGGTCAGGGAGTCGTGGGAGGCGCGGTGGGCGAGCTGGAGCTCGCGCCGCTTGCGCTCCTCTATGTCCTCGACATGGGTGAGCAGGAAGCGCGGCCCGTCGGCGGCGTCGGCGACCACGCTGTTGCGCAGGGACACCCAGACGTATGTACCGTCCCGGCGGCCGAGGCGGAGCTCCGCCCGGCCGCCCTCGGCGGAGGTCCTGAGGAGGGTGCCGATGTCCTCGGGGTGGACGAGGTCGGAGAAGGAGTAGCGGCGCATCGCGGAGGCGGGGCGGCCCAGCAGTCGGCACAGGGCGTCGTTGGTGCGCAGGATGCGGCCGTGCTGGTCGCCGCCCATCTCGGCGATGGCCATGCCGGAGGGGGCGTACTCGAAGGCCTGCCTGAAGCTTTCCTCGCTGGCCCGCAGCGCCTGCTGCTCGCGCTCAAGCCTGACCAGTGCCCGCTGCATATTCGCACGTAGACGCGCGTTGCTGATCGCGATGGCGGCCTGGAACGCGTACATCTGCAGCGCCTCGCGCCCCCATGCGCCCGGCAGCCGGCCGTTGCGCGGCCGGTCCACGGACAGGACGCCGATCAGCTCGCCGCTGCCGCCGTGCACGCCCGGCGTGTACATGGGCGCGAAGAGCCGGTCCGAGGGGTGCCACTCGTCCTCGAAGCGGGGCGCGGGCCCGTCGGTGTACCACTGCGGGACGTCGTCGTCGTCGAGGACCCAGCCCTCGGTGTGCGGTATGAACACCAGGTCGCCCCAGCGCTCGCCCATGCTCAGTCGGCGCTCCCAGGACTCGCGGGAGCCGGTACGGCCGGTGATCAGCGCCTCGGCGGCGGGGTTGCCGGCGAGGGCGGCCACGACGAGGTCGCCGTCCTGACGGACCAGATTGACGCACGCCAGCTCGTAGCCGAGGCCGGTGACGACGCCGTCGGCGACGGTCTGCAGTGTGTCCGCCAGGCTGCGCGCGGTGTTCATGTCCGCCATGACCTGGTGCAGTTGTCGCAGGGTCGCAAGACGGACGTACGGCTCCGACTCGGTCTCCATGCTCGCCCTCCCCCCGAGACCTCGCAGCGAATCAAGGGTTCTCATCGGCGTATCGCTGTGGCAGCTTCCCAGCCACTGAATCACAGCGCGCTGCCCACTCGGTACACAGGGTCAACAATTAATGGCTCTTGTGACTCAAGTCACAGCTGAAGATGAACAATTGAGTGGGATTTCTGTGTTTCCCCTATGCGTTTACTGAACGCAAAGTCTCGGTCGCCACTGAAGGTCCGCCGAAGGTCCTAGGTCCGCTCTCGGACCCGGGCCCGATGCGACGCCCTCGCCCCGGAGATTAGCGTTTCCGGCGTGCCGAACACTCCCCCTGCCGCGCCCGCCCCGATCACCGCACCGCCCGTTGCCGGGCATGCTGAGGGGGTGAGCAACGACGAGTTCCGCGCCGCCATGTCCCGGCTGGCCGCGGGCGTGGTCCTGGTGACCGCCTTCGAACCCCCGCTCGCCGCCGACGGGCCCAAGGGCGAGGACGTCGGGATGACGGCGACGGGGTTCATGTCGGTCTCCCTGGACCCGCCCCTGGTCCTGGTCAGCCTGCGCACCGGCGCCCGGATGGACGAGCTGCTCGACGAGCAGCCGCTGTGGGCGGTCTCGGTGCTGTCCGAGAGCCAGCGGCACATCGCGGGCCGCTTCGCCATGAAGGGCCGCATCAGCGACCGCCTCCTGTTCGAGGACATCCCCTACGTCCGCGGCGAGGCGACCGGCGCCGCGCTGGTGGGCGGCGCGCTGGCCACCCTGGAGTGCCGCACCGAGCAGCGGGTGCCGGCGGGCGACCACACGCTGGTGATCGGCCGCGTCCTGACGGCGAGCGTGCCGAGCGCGGAGGGCGGGCCGCTGACGTATTTCCGTGGTCGCTATCGCCAATTGGGCTGAGCGGGAATTCATATGACGGGGTGTTAACTTCCCACCTAGGGTGCGCCTATGACGACGACCGGACCCCGCCTGGAAACCCTCACTCCGAA
This sequence comes from Streptomyces cupreus, assembly GCF_014257025.1. GTDB lineage: Bacteria > Actinomycetota > Actinomycetes > Streptomycetales > Streptomycetaceae > Streptomyces > Streptomyces cupreus. The sequence continues at coordinate 428 of NZ_JACMSF010000099.1, read as the reverse complement.
GAATGTCGAGGACGCCCTCGCCATCCGGATCCGCCCGGACCAGGAGCACGCCGTCGAGCCGGTCGCGCACTCGCTCGCCGAGGCCTATGTCCGGCCCGAGGTCGCCTGGCCCCGCCTGATCGTCGACGACGGCCGGGCGGTCGGCTTCCTGATGGCGTTCCTCGACATCGACTGGAAGGGCGACGGCACCCTCATCCGCTCCGGCCTGTGGCGCCTGAACATCGCGGCGGACGAACAGGGCCGCGGCTACGGCCGGTTCGCGGTCGAGTCCGTGGCGGAGGAGCTGCGCCGCCGGGGCGGGACGGAGATGTACGTCACCTGGCATCCCGGCCCGACCGGCCCCGAGGGGTTCTATCTGGGGCTCGGCTTCGAGCCGAACGGGGAGACGAGCGGGGGCCAGACGGTCGGGGTGCTGAAGCTGGCCTAGG
>NZ_JACMSF010000098.1 GCF_014257025.1 Streptomyces cupreus | reverse complement strand
ACGGCCGCCTCGGTTCCCTGTACATGCTGGCCATCAAACCCTTCCGGTACCTGGGGGTGTACCCGGCCCTGATGCGATCGATCGGCCGGGAGTGGCGAGAGAACACGGCCCGCCGAACGACAAACTGACGCCTCCCTCCCCTGACCCAGGCTCCGCCCAAGCCCCCGCCGGGACATTCTCAGGAAGCGATGCCTGCGGAGGCACCCCGATGGGCGGATGTTCGACGTTCACGGCAATGAGCAGCACACTGTGTTCACCCACTGGGCTCGCCACAACCGTGCCCCTGCACGAGGTAGGGAGCCGTTGCGCTCATCTCCCAACTGGAGGCGCAGGGTGAACGTCCCCGTCGTAGGGCGGTGCAACCCGTTTGCGGTGACGGTCGTGGCGATCCGTCAGGCTCGGCTCCGCTTCGGCTCGGGATGCGGCGCGTGGGTACCAGAGCCAAGGGCACATAGCCGGCCGCGTTGGCCGCCACCGGCGCCACGACCCTCGGGCTGCTCCTCGGATTCGCACTTCGGCCCGCCCTGTTCGTCGCCAGCCGCCAGCCGGGCGGTGAGCCCGCTCCCCGCATTCCGTCACCCCGCGAGCGTCGGCGTCGTGCACAGTGATCACGGCTTGTTGGGCTTGGGTGTCGAGGTCGATGGTGAAGCAGCCGTGGGCCGTGTCCTCCTGCGGGCCGAGAACGGACCGGGCTTGTTCGTAGCGGCGGGAGGCCTGCATGACGATCCGCGTGGCCCCGTCGTAGGGCGCCACGGCGAAGGGCAGGCCGCGCTTGTCGCCGGTAGTGATCGCCACGGCCCTCGTGGGCAAGAATCGTCGGTCAACTCTTAGAAGTCCTAACAGAAGCTGTTGATCATGTGACTGTCGGCCTGGTTGCTCGTTGGTCTGGTCGTGGGGAAGGGACAGTCACCGGCGTCTGCTGTGGCAGCGCGGCATTCGCCCGGTCATCGCCGAAGGGGGCCAGCAGCCCCATGGCTCCGGCCTGGGTACTTTCCGGTACGTCGTCGAATGGACGATCGCCTGGCTGCATGGCTTCCGTCGCCTACGCATCCGATGGGAACGACGCGACGACATCCATGAGGCCTTCCTCGGCCTCGCCACAGGCATGTCCGGCGCCTTTGTCAGGACCTCTGAGCGGGGCCCGGCGGGCCAACTGGCGCACACCTCCTGTGCCCTGTGCGTGTGTGGAAAACGTGTCTGAGCCGGGAATGGCCGCCGGCGGAAGAATACTGATGAGGTGGTGACATCCATGCCGAAGACGCCGGTATCCCGGCTGCTCAAGAACCGGACGAGTCTCGGCCACAAGGCCAGGTATGCGATAAGGCATCCGCAGCGGATCCCGCCGTATCTTCGGCGGGCCCTGCGGGACGCCTGGCTACGGGCCAGATACGGGGACCACGTCATGTACTACCGAGCGGTCATGGCCTCCGACACCGCCCGCAGCGCGCAGGCGGCGGTCGGCAGCGCGTCGGAGGAGCGATGGCTGGCCCTGGGACAGATGCAGTTCGACTACCTGATCGAGCACGGGCTGAAGCCGCAGGACCGGATGCTTGAGATCGGCTGCGGCAACCTGCGGGCGGGGTGGCGCTTCATCGAATACCTGGAACCGGGCCACTACTACGGCATCGACATCTCCCCCGACATCCTCATCGAGGCGAACAAGACACTGGTCCGCTACCGACTGCAGGACAAGCTCCCTCGCCTGACCATTGCCCGCGATCTGACCTTCGACTTTCTGCCCCGCGACTGGTTCACCGTCGTGCATGCGCACAGCGTCTTCTCCCACTCGCCGCCGAAGGTCATCGACGAATGCCTGTCCCATGTGGGCCGGGTGCTCGCGCCCGGCGGCTTCTTCGATTTCACTTTCGACCGGACCGAGGGCCGCGAGCATCACGTGCTCCACGAGGACTTCTACTACCGCACGGACACCCTCATCGCGCTGGCCGCGCAGCATGGTCTGGCCGCCCGGTTCATGGAGGACTGGGAGCGGCGCTCGCACGGCCAGTCCAAGATCAGAGTGACGCGCAGGGCCGGCGGGTGAGAGCGGGCAGTGCGGCGGCGCGCTGCGGGCGGTTCATGCGCGGGTGCGCGTGCGGCGCACAGGTGTGGGCAGGGCCGGTGGCGTGAACTGCTCCACGCGCAGGACAGTTCGACGACCATGAACTCCGTCAGGCCGTTTTCGCAGGCGCGGTCGCGGCGCATCGAATCCAGCGACAGCCCGCGCTTGCCCCAGGGCACGAAGCTGAGCAGGGCCCTCGGCTCGCCCTGGCCGTCGTGGCACTCCAGCATCACACAGTCGCCGTCGCGCCACTCGTCCGCCTTGGCAATCAATGCCGTCATCTCGGTGTCGGGGATGTCGTGGTGACGGCGGATCCGGACGGTGTACCCCGCGCGGCGGACCCGGTTGTGAGCCTGCCGTACGCCTGCGGGCGCGGGGAGCACTTGAGGTAGGGGCGCCGGTAAGAACCGTGTCACCGATCCTGCTGGCCTATTCCGTGCCCGGCGGGGCTGGCGGCTCGTTGGTCGGGACAGCAGCAGCCGTCTTGGCGTTCCCGGTCGCGGGTGGGGTGTGGAATGGCGATGCGGCCGAGGCCGTCACGGTCTTTGCAGCTGAACACCCAAAAATCTTGCGTTTTGTTATGAATGCGTGTGTGGGGTCTGCGTGCCCGGCTACCCGTACGCAATGGTGCGGACTTTGAAACGGCATGGAAAGCACGGCGGGCACGCGGCGGCCGACCATGAGGTGGAGACCGCGCGGGAGGCGGGTGCCGGGCCGGATGAGCAGGTGGAGCGGCAGGCGCCGGACTCTCCGACGGATCTGCCCAAGCGCTCCTGGGGGGCGGTGCTGAAAGGCACTCTCAAGGAGTTCAAGAAGGATGAGCTGACCGACCGGGCGGCGGCGCTGACCTATTACGGGATCTTGGCGCTGTTCCCGGCGCTCTTGGCGCTGATCTCGCTGCTGGGGATCGTCGGCCAGTCGGCGACGCAGCAGGTGCTGGACAACATCCAGAAGCTCGCCCCTGGTGCGGCGCGGGACATCCTCAGTAACGCGGTTAAGCAGATGCAGGGCAACGCCGGCCTTGGCTCGATCATGGCCATCGTGGGTCTGGCGCTCGCGGTGTGGTCGGCGTCCGGCTATGTCGCTGCGTTCATCCGCAGCGCCAACGCCGTGTACGACGTCCCCGAGGGCCGCCCGGTGTGGAAGGTGCTGCCGGTCCGGGTCGGTGTGACCGCGGTATTGATGGTCCTCGCGGTGATCAGCGCGGTGATCGTCGTGTTCACCGGCGGCCTGGCCCGCCAGGTCGGCACCGCGCTCGGTGTCGGGGACACGTTCTTGACGGTGTGGTCGATCGCGAAGTGGCCGGTGCTGATCCTCCTGGTCACGGTCATGATTGCGATCCTGTACTGGGCGACTCCGAACGCACGGGTGCGCGGCTTCCGCTGGATCACCCCGGGCAGCTTCGTCGCCCTGCTGATCTGGATGATCGCCTCGGCCGGGTTCGCGCTGTACGTGGCGAACTTCGCCTCCTACAACAAGACCTACGGCACGTTCGCCGGCGTGATCATCTTCCTGGTGTGGCTGTGGATCACGAACCTGGCGATCCTGTTCGGCCTGGAGTGCGACGCGGAGCTGGCCCGCCAGCGCGCTGTTGCAGGCGGTCACCCGGCCGAGAAGGAGCCGTACGTGCAGCCGCGCGACACCCGCAAGTGGGACGAGGAGGACCGCCGCCGCCTTGACTGAGGCGGTGGACCGCCGCCGCGGGCCTCATCCAGGGCCTGGCCGCTGGGCTGCGCAGGTCCCCGCGACGGCGAAGCCGATCCGAGACCGGTGTGCGAGGGCCCTGGAACGGGAGGTCGGCTGATCATGGAGACGATGGCGGATCTGTACGACGGGGATCACCGGCTGGCCAGACGGGCGATCGCGTGGGGGCCGCCCTGGGTGCGGCAGGTCGCGCCTGCCGTGCAGGAGGCGGCCGAGCACACCAAGCTGTGGTGGGCCGCGGCCGCAGCGATGGCCGCCACTCCTGCGGCGGCCATGACGACGGTCCAGGTGCTGTCCAACTCCGTCGCCAAGCCGCTGTACCGCAGGCGCGGCCCGCCATCGGAGTGGGTCCCGCAGGAGGAACTTGATGATCGCCCGGACAGCTCCTCCTTCCCTTCCGGGCACACCGCCGCCGCCTTCGGCTTCGCGGGAGCCGTCGCGCCGGTGTGGCCGGCCGCCGGGGCCGCGTGTGGGATATCGGCGGCGATGGTGGCCGCGGAGCGGGTGCACAGCGGTGCGCACCGACGTGGCCGCCGGAGCGGTGATCGGGCTGGTCGCGGCCGCCCTGGTACGGGCCGCACCCCATTTGCCGCGGAGACGGGTCTTCTAACGGGCGGTGATGCGTGGCTGCCGGGGTACTCGGGCGGCCGATCAGACGGGCTGATGAAGGACAGGTGAGCACTCATGACAGCAGATGACTCTGCCCGCCCGGGCAGCAGCGCGCAGGAGCCGGTGGGCGACCTGGTCCAGCGTGCCTCGCAGCAGCTGTCGCAGCTGGTCCGCGACGAGATGCGGCTGGCGCAGGCGGAGATGACCGAAAAGGGCAAGCGGTTCGGCAAGGGCGGCGGCCTGTTCGGCGGCGCCGGCCTGATGGGGGTGCTCACCCTGCAGGCCCTGGTGGCCACCGTGATCGCCGCACTGTCGCTCGTTATGGATGTGTGGGTGGCGGCACTGATCGTCACGGGCGTCCTGGCCGCCGTCACCGCACTGATGGCGGCGCTCGGCAAGCAGCAGGTCAGCAAGGCATCCCCACCCACCCCCGAGCGGGCGGTGGACAGCGTCAAGGCCGATGTGGCCGAGATCAAGGAGAGGGCACGGCGATGACCGAGGACAAGCCGCAGCGTGATGAGGCCACGCCTTCCCCCGAGGAACTGCGCGAGCGGGTGGAGGCGACCCGAGAGGAACTCGGCGAGACCGTCGAGGCCCTCGCGGCGAAGACCGACATCAAGACCCGCGCGGCGGAGAAGACCACGGCACTCAAACACCAGGTCACCGCAAAGACCGCACAGGTCACAACCCAGCTGAAGGACAAGGCCACACACGCGGCCCACGCGGTGCAGGACAAGACCCCCGAGCCGGTGCGCGCCAAGGCCACCGCGGCCACCGAACAGGTCCGCCACCAGGCCGCGCACCTCGGCGAGCTGGCCCGGGACAAGGCCCCGGAACCGGTACGTGCGAAGGCCGGCCAGGGCCTGCAGGCGGCCCGCGCCAACCGCACCCCCCTGCTCGCCGCCGCCGGCGCGCTCATCGCACTGCTGCTCATCCGCCGCGCCAGGAGGCACCGATGAAGGCCTCGAAGATCGCCTACAAGCCGGTCGGCATGGCCATGGGCGCCCTCAGCGGCGTCCTGGCCGGCGCGCTGTTCAAGCAGGTCTGGAAACAGCTCGGACACGAAGAAGACGCCCCCGACGCCACCGACGAGCACCACACCTGGCGCGAGATCCTGTCGGCAGCCGTCCTGCAAGGAGCGATCTTCGCCGGCGTCAAAGCCGCCGTCGACCGTGGCGGCGCCACCGCCATCCGCCGCCTGACCGGCGCCTGGCCCGGCTGACCCGCCCCTCGACGCCCCCTGCACGTCCGACCCGTACGGGTGCCGACAAAGGGCTCGGAGCGGCGTCGGTCGGCTCAGGAGTTGAGGAATTCCAGCAGGTCGGCGCCGAGTTGCTCCTTGTGGGTGTCGGTGATGCCGTGCGGGGCGCCCGGGTAGACCTTCAGCGTCGCGTTCTTGATGCGGGCGGCCGACGCCTTGCCGCCGACCTCGAAGGGCACGACCTGGTCGTCGTCGCCGTGAATGACCAGCGTGGGCACGTCGATGGCGTCCAGGTCGGCGCGGAAATCGGTGGCGGAGAAGGCCGCGATGCACTCGTACGCGCCCCGGTACCCGGCTTGCAGGCTCTGGCGCCAGAACGCCTCTCGGATGCCCGGGGAGACGTCGGCACCGGGCCGGTTGTTGCCGAAGAACGGCCCGTCGGCCAGGTCGTGGTAGAGCATGAACGGCGGTACGGCGGAGACCAGCACGACCTGGGCGAGCCGCGCGGTGCCGTGACGGCCGACGTAGCGGGCGACCTCGCCGTCACCGGTGGAGAAACCGACCAGGGTGGCGTCACGCAGGTCCAGGGTGTCGATCAGCGTGGCCAGGTCGTCGGCGTAGGTGTTCATCTCGTTGCCGTTCCACGTCTGGGTGGAGCGGCCGTGGCCGCGCCGGTCGTGCGCGATGGCGCGGTAGCCGTGGGTGGCCAGGAACAGTTGCTGGGCCTCCCAGCTGTCGGAGTTCAGCGGCCAGCCGTGGCTGAGGATGACCGGCCGGCCCGTTCCCCAGTCCTTGTAGTAGATCTGGGCGCCGTCTGCTGCGGTGACGAAAGGCATGGACTTCTCCCGACCGAGGGGGATGGTTCCGACCCTCTGATGGTTCGCCCGCCCGGTAGGCCGCCGCATCACGTGAAGCACGTAGTGGGCGCGTTCACCCTCGTAGGGCCTGGGCGAGCCGACGCCGGGAGGGCACGTCGAGCTTCCGGAACACCTTGCGCAGGTGGTAGTCGACCGTGCTGGCGCTGATGAACAACTGGGCGGCAATCTCGGCGTTGGTCGCGCCCTCCGCCGCCAGGCAGGCGATCTTCAGCTCCTGGGAGGTCAGTTGCCCCCGTGTCCCTTCGGGCGCCTTGGACGGGTGCTCGCCGGTGGCGGCCAGTTCCCGGGCGGCACGCGTGGCGAAGGCTCCGGCGTGCATGGCGTGGAACATGGCCAGGGACGTCCGCAGCGGCGCCCGTGCGTCCTTGCTGCGTTTTCGCCGGCGCAGCCATTCGCCGTACAGCAAGTGGGCCATGGCCAGATCGGCTTCGGCAGTCGTGCCGGACAGCAGGTCGATGGCCCGGCGGTACAGCGGCTCGGCGTCATTCGCCCCGGCGAGCAGGGCCTGGGAGCGAGCCAGCGGGCCCAGAGCCCATGGCGTGCCCGCGGCCGTAGCCCGCGCAAGCAGGGTGCGCAAGGCCGCGGACGCCAGACTGCGGTCCCCGCACCGGACGCCCACTTCGACGATCGCGGGCAGGTGCCGGGAGTGCAGCCCCAGCACGTCCTGCCTCATGAGTTCCTGCGCCACCGGGCGGGCCATCCTTAAGTGCCTGGTGCAGCACCTCCCCCACTTCGTCGTCGGATGCGTGCCAGGCCAACAACTCGGCGTTCTGGTAGCGCTCCCACTGGGTGGTGGGCGTGCCCATCGCCGCCCGGAGTTGCTGGTCGTCGGCCTCCAGAGAGTCGGCACTCGCCAGATGGCCCAGCGTGGTCTCGGCCATCGCCGCGCAGAAGAGGACCGCATCGAGATGCCCCAAGGCTCCGCACCGCCGGGCGACGCCATCGGCACGCTCCAGCAGGGCGGTACGGGCGTCGTTGTCCCACAACAGGGTCGAGAACCAGGCGCCCAACTGGTAGCCGCCCATGACCACGTCGTCGGGTGTACCCGGTTCGAGCAGGGCTTTGAGGGCCCTTTGCAGGTAAGGAACGGCCTGCTCATAACCGTCACCGGCCAACACCGCGAATCCATGCCTGGGCGCACAACACGTCCGTGCGGACGCTGTACCGGATGTGCGAAGACGGCGGGCTCAGCCTTGAAAAGTGGATCATCCGCCGCCGGCTCGAGGGCGCCCGTAACGACCTCGCAGCCTCCGGACACTCGCACCGCACGATCGACGCCGTCGCCCGCAACTGGGGCTTCACCAATCCCGCCTTCTTCTCACGCCGCTTCCGCCAGACCTACGGCACCACCCCCAGCCAATGGCGAAGACTCTTCCAGCAGGGCCAACTCCTGGCCCCACAGGACGATCTGTGACCAACCTCCCCGACTGACAGCCAGCAGGCACCGAGACGCCGGTATGTGAACCTTTGTTAGGAAACCTCACCTGGCAGATACTGTCGCCCGCGAAGGCAACATTCGATCGACGCCTGGCACATGTTCACCAACGACATCGAGTACGCAGACCTGGGAGGCGGCTACTTCCTCCACCCGGTCGGGCGGGCACGGCGGACCCTCGGGATTCTCGTATTAGTCGATGTTGGTGTCCGTCTCTGGAGCCTTTCGGGCGTTGTTCCTGAGGTTGGCGAAGGGCAGAGCTCCTCCGTGAAGTTCCTTGAACTCGTCGATCAGGTCCTGCTCGGCCTCACCCGCGTCGTCCTCGGCCAACGCCCGCCAGGCGACGAGCAGTGCGTCCGAGTCCACCAGCTGCCAGATGTAGCGACCGCCCCAATGGCCGGCCAACAGACCGGTGCCGTGGCGGCGGTAGTCGGCAAGCCGCTGATGCAGTCCGTCCTGGCCTGCGGCCTTGCCGATGTACACGACCGTTGCCCCGTCCACCCAGGCATCGCCGAGCTTGTCGGCCGTCACGGACGGATCGCGGCCTTTGAGGTGTCCGGCAGGGCTGGCGGGGAGGAACGACGGGGGCGAGGTGTCCGTGCGGATCACCACGTAGATTCCGTGCCCGGTGGGGACGTTGCTGTCGGGCAGTTCATGGAACGGTACGAAGCCGCGGAAGCCGCGTTCGGTCAGGGTCTTCTGCGTCAGCTCAGGTGTCGGGCTCATGCCAGGCAGTTTCCACGACCGGATCGCTGAGAGGCTGGCGGAGGATCCAGCATGGGGCTGAAGCGCATGCTGATCGACGTGACTCCGTTACGGTCGTCACCACCGTTCCGGCGGTTGTGGATCGGGCAGACCCTGTCCGGTATCGGCTGCCAGATGACACTCGTCGCCGTGACGTTCCAGGTCTGGCCAGATGACGAAGAGCACCACGTGGACAGGTGCCGTCGGGCTGGTGATCAGCGGGCAAGCCCTGTGTTCGCTCCTCCTCGCGCTCCAGGGCTTCCTCGGACATGTTCCTGCCGCTGGCGTTCTGGGGCTGGTCGCACTCCGGTCCTGCTTCGGCGCAGGCAGCGGCCCCGCCTCGCGCACCTTCATTCCCCACCTCCTGCACTGAGCGGATCGCTCGTGGGCGGGCTGGGAGTCGGCGCCTGCTACCTGATCGACGCCCTGACCTTCATCGCCGCGCTCTGCGGTGCGTTCGGCTTGCCGAAGATGGAGCCCGGGGCGAGCCCGCACGGCCCTGCCTGCGCGGAGTGCTGGACGGTCTGGCCTTCCTGGCACGCACCCCCGTCATTCGCGGGGCCCTGCTCACAGACCTGGGCACCACCCACCGTGCTGTCGATGCCCATCGCAACCCCCGCACTCTCGGATCCGCCACCTAGGGCGCAGCGTTGACATTGTTCGGCCTCTCGCCCAACCCATGGGCCGGTTTGGCCTTCCTCGTCATAGCCGGCGCCGCCGACACCGTCTCCGTCGTCTCCCGGAGCACCGTCGTCCAGATGCACACCCCGCACGAACTACTCGGCCGCGTCAGCGCTGCCGAACAGATCGTCGGGCAAGCGGGACCCGACATCGGCAACATGCGTGGCGGTCTCGTCGCAGACGCCACCTCGGGAGCAGCAGCCCTCGTCAGCGGTGGCCTGCTGTGCCTCGGCGCCGTCGTTGTGGTGGGCGCCACCACGGCAGACCTGCGCGGTTCCTCCGCACCACCCCATCCATACACAGCCGCAGCCAGCCCATGAGCCCTGCTCCAGGGCGCGCAGTCACTGGTTCCAACTCTCGTGACCAGGTTCCACCTAACGTGTCACGGCTCAGCGGCCGCACGACGGAGTCGGCGGAAGCGTACGACGAGGCGGTGGAACACACCGACAACGCCGCGCGGTTGGGCGTACCTGCACCGCGCTCCTGCGCCGGCCCCACCGACGGTGTCCCTCGTCAGGGCTTGCGGCCGATGAAGGCGAGCAAGCGAGTCTGGACGTCGGCGCTCTCCGGCACCTCGACCCGCGGTCCGTACTGCCCGCTCGCACGGAGCACGTCGTCGAGGGGCAACATCCCGTCGAGCAACTGGGCGCATTTGGCGGGATCGAGGTGTTCGTCCTGGCCGGTGGCCCGTGCCAGGTCCCAGGTGTGCATGAAGACATCGGCGGTGTAGAACCGGTCGACCGCCTGGTCCAGCGGGATCTCTCCGATGTGCGGGTTCGACAGCAGTTTGTGTGCGGTGGCCGGATCGTCGAGGAGGTCCTGCACCCCGTCGCGGTGTATCGCCCAGGCGGCCACCGGGTCGTCGTCCACCGAGGGCCCTTTCGGCAGTTCGACTCCGGCGCCGGCTTTCAGGAAGGCGGGGAACCACTCGACGAGGTGACGGACGACGTCCCGGGCGGCCCATCCCTCGCACGGCGCCGGGTTGTCCCATGCCCCTGGATCCGTGCCGCGTACGCGGTCGGTGAATGCGCGTGCCACGGTGCGGTGCTCATCGGCTGCTGTTCTCGCCATGATCAAGATCCTGTCTCGGTGCGTCGGTCGGCGCTGTTGCTCTGCTGGCCGCCGAGCAGCTCGTCAAGCCGCTCGTGGCCTTCGCGGACGCCGTGATCCATGCCGCTCTTGAGCATCGAATCGCGGGCTTCGATGGAGTCCATGAGCGACTTGCCGGTGACCCGGGTGCGACCACCGAGGTCCTCGAAGACGGCCGTCTCCAGGCTGACGCCGTCCGGAAAGCCCTCATAGGTGAAGGTCTGCACGATGCGCTCGTTGGGGCGCACCTCGTGGAACACACCGTGGAAGCCGTACTCGGTTCCGTCGTCGTCGTGATGCACGTAGCGATAGGAGCCACCGCTGCGGGCGTCGTAGTGGTCGATCCGCATCGTGAGCCGGCGCGGGCCGAGCCACTGGACGACCAGATCGGGGTCGGTGTACGCCCGGAACACCCGCTCCGGCGGAGCGTCGAACTCCCGGATGATCAGGATGGTGGGCAGATCCGGGTCGGCCACGATCCGCGTCTCGTTGCGGTGGGGCTTGTGGGTGGTGTTCATGATGCCGCCTCTTTCGTCGGGGTGCCCGTCGTCGGCTGTTCGCCCATCTGTTCAAGGAGGGCATCGAGACGGCGGAAACGGTCCTCCGCCTCGCGCCGATAACGCTCGATCCACTTCGTCATCAGGTCGAAGACCTCTGCCTCGAGGTGGCAGGGCCGCCGCTGGGCGTCTCTGCTGCGACTGACCAGACCGGCGTCCTGAAGGACCTTGATGTGCTTGGACACGGCCTGCACCGTGACGTCGTAGGGCTCGGCCAGTTCGTTGACGGTGGCGTCCCCGGCGGCGAGCCGGGCCACGATGTCGCGCCGAGTGGGGTCGGCCAGTGCGGAGAACACCAGCGACAGCCGGTCGTCGGCCACCTCACACCTCTCATATTCAACCGATTGGTTAAATAGCCTACGGCCGCGCTTCCGGCTCGTCAACCAATCGGTTGAATAGCGGCGTGACGTCCGTGCACGGCGAGCGGTGTCCGCCTCCGCCCTTTCACGCGGCCGCGTCAAGGCGAGTCTGGACGGCGCCCGCCTGAAGGGGCAGCCGAGGAGCGCGGTTGCTTCGACCTCGACGAGAATGTCCGGCTCGAAGAGGTGGTCGACGCCGATGAGGGAGGCCGGCGGCATGGGAAGCCGGAGTCCGATCTCGTCGGCGACGGCCTCCACGCCGGCCATGAAGTCGCTGATCTTCTCCGGGCTCCACCGGGTCACGTAGATCGTCAGGCGCAGCACATCCGCGAACGACGCGTCCGCGCGGGCGCCGCAGGACCGGCTTCGCGTTGGTCGCTGCCGGTGTGGCCGTCGTCGTCACGGCGCTGGTGCTCGCCTGGTTCATGTTCGGGCGTGGCTCGGCCGAGGACGGCAAGGTCGACGTGCCCGACCTGGTGGGCCAGACCCTGGGGGAGGCCCGGCGTACCGCGGACAACGTCGACCTCACCGTCACCGTCGACAAGCGGGAACCCTGTTCCGACCAGCCCAAAGACCACATCTGCGAGCAGAGCCCGGCGGACGGCGAGCTCAACAAGGGGCAGGCCGGCCCGGTCACCGTCTCCACCGGCGCCCCGAAGATCGAGGTGCCCGACGTCACTGACGGTCGGGATGGACGGTCTGAAGCCCTCGGGGGACGCCGAGGAGGCGCACGCCCGCAGCGTTCAGGCGACCGCCTACCTGTCGTACGCGGACCTGTCGAACGCGCTCGGCGTGGAGGTGTCGCAGGGCGACGAGTCGGGTCGGATCAACGCGACGACCAGTCTGCCGCTCGTCGGCTACGTGACCGTGAGCGCGGCCGTCTCGGCGGCGAGCGGCAACCGCATCGCCTTCACGGATGTCCGCGCCGTCCAGGGCGAACTGCTTCCTCCGCTGAAGTCGCTGCTCGACAAGGCCCTGGACGAGCCCATTCCGCTGCAGAACGTTCCCGAGGGGCTCCGTCTGCGTTCGGTCGCCACCACGGAGGACGGGATCGGCGCCCGCTTCACCGGCCGCTCGGTCACCTTCCGCCCGAACTCGCCGTCCGCCTAGGTGTCGTCAGCCGTGGTCGGGAAGGGGGCGCCGGGCGACCTCGTGCGCGTCGTCCGCCGGCAGGCCCAGCATGCGCAGGACCATCTCGGCGAGGTTCATCGCGGCCTCGTCGCCGTCCACCTCGGGGCGGGCGAAACGCAGCTCCACCAGGGCCAGCAGGGTTCCGCCCAGCGCGGACAGGGCGACCGCCGGGTCGAGGGTGGTGAAACGGCCGGAGGCGATGCCGACCTGGAGATCGCGCAGCGCCCGGCGGGCCAGTCCGTTGTCCGAGTGGATGTGCCCCAGGCCGCGGCGGCGCAGGACCTGCATCAGCTCCGGGTGGGAGTCGGACATGCGGGCGCTGAGCCGGAAGCCGGCCGCGACGAGCTCCGCCGGGTCGTCGATCCCGGCCAGGCGCTCGTCGTAGTTCTGGCCGAACTCCTCCAGGGCGTCCACCACCGCCGTCTCGAACAACTCCGTCTTGGAGTCGAAGTGGTTGTAGAAGGAGCCGAAGCCCACATCCGCGCGCTCGGCGATCGTCTGGATGCTGGCGCTCGTGTCCCCGGTCTCGGCGAGTATCTGCCGGGCCGCTCGCACAAGAGCCCTGCGGGTCTCCGCGCGACGCCGCTCGAACCGGTTGCTGGGCGGGGCTGACGTAGGCATGCGCAGAGTCTAACCGTCGGGACGATCAGGATCGCAGTCCTGATGAATTCATCATTCCCTGCCGCGAAACATCTTGACGATAGAACTGTCACAGTTGATGATTTCCTCATTACGGCAATGTTGCTCGGAGGGCACCATGTCTGAAATCCGCGTCAACGGGGCCGACGTCATCACGGCCCACCAGGACCTCCACAGCGCGCAGGGCGCCCTGCGCGGCGAACACCCCGGCCGCTCCCGGAACCCGGTGATCAAGGTGGCCGACCTGGCCTGGCTGGAGTTCGAGAAGCCCGACCTGGACCGCGCCGAGGTCTTCGCCCGGGACTTCGGGTTCGGCATCGCCACCCGCACCGAGCGGGAGCTGTGGCTGCGCGGCACCTTCGCCGGCTCACCCTGCATGGTGATCCGCAAGGGGCGCACGTCCCGCTTCATCGGCCCGGCGTTCCGGGCCGCCGAACGGGCCGACCTGGACCGGCTGGCCCGTGCCACCGGATCGTTCGTACAGGATGCCGACGCTCCCGGCGGCGGCAAGGTGGTCGACCTGCTCGACCCCTCGGGCCTCCCGGTGCGGGTCGTGCACTGCGGCGAACAACTCCCCGCGCTGCCGGAACAGCAGCCGCTGCTCCTCAACTTCGGCACGGATCACCGTCGTACGAACGCCACGCAGCGCCCGCCGCGCGAGCCCTCCCGCATCCAGCGTCTTGGGCATGTGGTCCTGGAGACCCGCGTGTTCGGCCGGGCCCTGGACTGGTACCTGGACGCCCTCGGCATGATCGTGTCCGACTTCCTGTTCCTGGACGGGCAGCGCGACCGCGGCCCGACGATGGCGTTCATCCGCTGCGACCTGGGCAGCGTGCCGGCCGACCACCACACCCTGGCCATGCACCTGGGGCCGGGCACGGGCTATGTCCACTCCGCCTACCAGGTCACCGACCTCGACTCCATCGCCGCCGGCGGCGAGTACCTCAAGGAGCGTGGATACAAGCGCAGTTGGGGCATCGGCCGGCACATCCAGGGCAGCCAGCTCTTCGACTACTGGCGCGACCCCGACCACTTCATGCTGGAGCACTTCGCCGACGGCGACCTGTTCTCCTGCGACGTCGAGCCCGGCTGGGCGCCCATGTCGACCAGCGGCCTGGCCCAGTGGGGCCCGCCCGCCACCCGCGACTTCCTCGGGGCCAGTCCCTCCCCGCAGCGGGTCCGCGACGTCATCAAGGCCCTGCGCGGTGACAACGAGATGGACCCCTCACGACTCTTCGGCCTGCTCAAGGCCGCCAACTCCTGACCCCCTTCACAGAGAGCCATGTCATGAGCACCAATGTCCTGCGCACCACCGACGGCTGGTGGGTCGTCCGCGGCGACCGGGCCGTCCCTGTCGAGACCAAGGCTGTGACCACCGCCGAACTGGTGGCCGATCGCGCCGCCGTCCGTGAGGCCGCCGCCTCCGGCGAGCCGGGCACGCCCGTGGCCGACCTGGTCGCGCTCTCGCCGGTCACCACGCCCTGCCGGGTGGTCGCCCAGATGGTCAACTACCGCAGCCACGCCCGCGATTCGGGCTTCACCGGCGACATCCCGCCCGCCTTCTTCCGCAAGGCGTCCGGCTCGGTCAGCGGCCCCGGCGAGGCCGTCGTCCGCCCCGCGCACGTGAAGTTCCTCGACTACGAAATCGAGTTGGGCCTCGTCATGGGCGCGTCCCTGCCCGTCGGCACGGTCGTCGAGGAGCGGGACCTGCCCTCGTACGTCACCGGGCTGGTGATCACCAACGACGTCAGCGCCCGTGAGGTACAGCTGACCAAGACACAGTTCTACGAGAGCAAGTCGTACCCCACCTTCACACCGACCGGGCCGTACCTGGCCCTGCTGGAGCCGGAGGACTTCACCCGTCTCCTCGATCTGCGGCTGAAGCTGAGCGTCAACGGCGAGCTGCGCCAGGACCGCACCCTCACCGACATGATCGTCCGCCCGGCACGGGCCCTGACCCTGCTGGCCCGCTTCCAGACCCTCGACGCCGGCGACCTGCTGCTCACCGGCACCCCCGGCGGCACGGCCCTCAAGGCCCCGCCGAAGCCGGTCGAGAAGATCGGCGCGCTGCTGCCGCCCGCCGTGAAGTGGAAGGCGTTCTTCAAGAGCCAGGCGAAGAACCCGCACTACCTGAACCCGGGTGACGTGATCACGGCGACGATCGCGACCCCGGACGGCCGGATCGACCTCGGCGAGCAGCGCACGCCGGTCGCGGACGCGAACTAACACCCGAGGTGAGCCGCACATGACCGTCGATGAAGCCACACGTGTGCCCGTCGTGATCGTCGGCGCCGGACCGGTGGGCGTGACCGCCGCCCTCCTCCTGGCCCGTCGCGGAATCCGCAGTGTCGTCCTCGAACGCCACCAGGACGTCTACCCGCTCCCGCGCGCCGTCGCCACCGACGACGAGGTCCGCAGGATCCTCCAGGCCGCGGGCGTCGGCGAGGAGTTCACCGCGATCGCCCGCCCGGCGAACGGGCTGCGGCTGCTGGACGCCCGGCACCGGGTGATGGCCGAGTTCCGGCGCTCCGAGCACGGCCTGCACGGCTATCCGCAGACCAGCATGTTCGACCAGCCCGAGCTGGAACGCGTGCTGCGCGACGCACTGGCCCGGCGCCCGGAATGCGAGCTCAGGGGTGGCGTGGAGGTCACCGGCATCGGCCCGGACACCACCGGCCCCGTGCGGGTCACCTACCGCGACGACCACGGCGAGCACGAGCTGTGGGCCGACGCGGTCCTCGGCTGCGACGGCGCCAACAGCCTCACCCGCGAAGCCATCGGCGCCGTCTGGGAAGACCTGCGCTTCGAGGAACGCTGGACCGTCATCGACGTCCGGACGGACGCCGCCGTCCGCTGCTGGGAGGGCGTCGACCAGGTCTGCGACCCGGACCGGCCGGCCACCTTCATGCGGGTGAGCGAGGACCGCTACCGCTGGGAGTTCCGGCTCCAGGACGGGCAGGAGACGGTCCGCGAGCTGGTCGCCCCGTGGCTGCCACCCTCGTACGATGGGGACTTCGAGATCGTCCGCGAGACGCGGTACACCTTCCGGGCGCGCGTCGCCGACCGCTGGCGCAGCGGACGGGTCTTCCTGCTCGGCGACGCCGCCCACCTCACCCCGCCGTTCGTCGGGCAGGGGCTGTGCTCGGGTATGCGGGACGCCTACAACCTCAGCTGGAAGCTCGCCCGCGTCCTCCAACAGGGCGGTGATGAGCGGCTGCTGGACACCTACGAGAGTGAACGCAAGCCGCACGCCCGGCATGTGATCCGGCTCGCGGTCGCCATGGGCTGGGCCATGACCGGCGGCCAGGACGGCGCCGCCGCGATCCGCCGCAGGCTCCTGGCCGCGGCCTGCCGCATACCCGGCCTGACCGAGCTGGCCGGCCGCGACCTCAGCCCGCCCCTGCCCGCCGGGCCGCTCGTGCGGCGCAAAGTCCGCCGGGGCCTGGTGGGCACTCACTGCCCGCAACCGTGGGTGAGCGTCGGCGGACGGCATACCCGTCTCGACGAGCTGCTCGGCGACTCCTTCACCGTCCTGACCGCCACCGAACCCGGGCCCTCGCTGACGGCGCTCGCCCACGGCCTCGGCGTACGCGCGGTTCCCGTGACCGACCTCAATGACGACGGCACGCTCGCCGCCTGGCTGCGCGCCGGACGCGCGGACGCCGTACTGCTGCGCCCCGACCGCGTGGTCATGGACGTCGTCCCGGCCGGTGGCCGCGACTTCACCGACACCGCCGCCTGGGCGGCCCTCCTGCACACCACGCACAGCCCCCTCCCACCCCGACGGACCGCCGAGAAAAGCCTGTTGAGGAGCGCCATACGATGACCAGGCCGGAGCCTTTCACGACGCCTGATCCGCAGGCTGTCGCGAGCAGCCGCATCGCGGACTTCACCCGGCGGCAGGGTATCGATCCTGCCGACTACACCACCCTGCACGACTGGTCGGTCACCGACCTGGAGAGCTTCTGGGGCGCGGTGTGGCAGTACTTCGACATCGACGCCGACACCCCCTATGAGCAGGTCCTCGCCGAGGAGAGCATGCCCGGCGCCCGCTGGTTCCCCGGCGCCACCCTCAACTACACCCACCATGCCCTGCGCAACGTCGGGGACGACGACGTGGCGATCATCGCCCTCGACGAGACCGGCTCCGGGTACGAGGTGACAGGCGAGCGGCTACGTGCCCTGGTCGCCTCCGTGGCCGCCACCCTGCGCGACCTGGGTGTCGGCAAGGGCGACCGGGTCGTCGGCTACCTGCCCAACACCCCGCACGCGATCGTCGCGTTCCTCGCCGCAGCGAGCCTGGGCGCCGTGTGGTCGGTGTGCGGGCAGGACTATGCGCCCAAGGCGGCCGCCGACCGCCTTGCCCAGCTCGAACCCACCGTCCTGATCGCGGCCGACGGCTACCTCTTCAACGGCACCACCCACGACCGCCGCGACGCCACCCTCGACCTCGCCCGCGCACTGCCGACGCTGAAGGCCACCCTGCTGGTGGACCACGTCGGCCTGCCCTGGCCGTCGCAGACGTACCCGTCGCTGGTCGTCCCGTGGGAGGACGCGGCCACCCGCACCGAGGAACTCGCCTGCACGCCGGTGCCGTTCGACCATCCCCTGTGGGTGGTGTTCTCCTCCGGCACCACCGGCCTGCCCAAGGGCATCGTCCACGGCCACGGCGGCGTGCTGCTGGAGCACCTGAAGACCCTCGGCCTGCACTCCGACCTCGGCCCCGGCGACCGCCTCCTGTGGTACACCACCACCCACTGGATGATGTGGAACCTGGTCGCCTCCACCCTCCTGACCGGCGCCACGACCTGCACCTACGACGGCAGCCCGGCACCCTTCGCCAAGCTCGACGTCCTGTGGGAACTGGCCGCCCGCCACCGGGTCACCGTCTTCGGCACCAGCCCCCAGTACCTGCTGGGCATGGCCAAGTTCGGCATCGACCCCTCCGGGCACGACCTGACGTCGATCCGCGTGGTCGGCTGCACCGGCTCGACCCTGCCGGCCTCCGCCTACCCCTGGGTCCGCGACCACGTGGGGGAGCGGGTGCTCCTGGCCTCCATCAGCGGCGGCACGGACGTGGTGTCCGGCTTCGCGGGCAGCGCGCCCAACACCCCTGTCTGGGCCGGGGAGCTGTCCGCACCCCACCTGGGTGTGGCCCTGGCCGCGTACGACCCCGAGGGCCACCCGGTCACCGACCAAGTCGGCGAACTGGTCGTCACCCGCCCCATGCCGTCGATGCCGCTGTACTTCGTGAACGACCCCGACGGCACCCGCTACCGCGAGGCCTACTTCTCCTCCTATCCCGGCGTCTGGCGGCACGGCGACTGGATCACGCTCACCGGCCACGGCTCGGTGATCGTCCACGGCCGCTCCGACAGCACGCTGAACCGCAACGGCGTCCGCCTGGGCAGCGCCGACATCCACGACGTCGTCGAACGCCTCCCCGAGATCACCGAGGCCCTGGTCATCGGCGCGGAGGAACCCGACGGCGGCTACTGGATGCCGCTCTTCGTGGTCCCCGCCGCCGGCGTGACCCTGGACGACACCCTCCGCGAGAGGATCCGCGACGCCATCCGCACCGGCGCCTCGCCCCGGCACGTCCCCGACGAAATCCTCGCAGTGCCGGGGATCCCGCACACCCGCACCGGCAAGAAGCTGGAGGTCCCGGTCAAACGCCTGCTCCAGGGCGCTCCCGTCGAGCAGGTCGTCAACCCCGCGGCGGTGGACGCGCCCGACCTCATCGACCACTACGCCCGCCTGGGCGCCGAACGCCGGGCCCGGTCGGCATGACAACCGCACAGACCACCCTCGCCGTCGCACTGTCTCTGGTCTTCCTCCCCCTGGGCCTGGCGAAGATCGCCGCCGTGCCGTTCATGCGCCAGGCGGCCGCGCACCTCGGCATGTCACCGGACCTGTACCGCGTCATCGGCACGCTGGAGGTGGCCGGAGCCGCCGGGCTGCTGCTCGGACTGGCTTCAGCCCCGCTCGGCGTCGCCGCCGCCGTCGGGCTGGCGCTGCTCATGGCCGCGGCAACGGTGGTTCACCTGCGCCACGGCGACCCGCCGGTGAGGGCACTGCCCGCAGCCGTTCTGACCCTGGCGGCAGTGGCACACGCCGGGGTGGCGGCAGCCGCCGGCTGACGGCCCGGAATGCGCGCCGTCCCGCACCGGAGGCTCGTCGGCGCCTGATGGCTCACGAGCCTCCCGTGCGGCGTAACGTCGACAGTGTGGAGCTGACCGCCGACGGTCTCATGTCCCGTGCCGCGCGTGAGCTCGCCCCGCGAGCGGACGAGCTGATCGCGGATGTGACGCGGCGCCTGAGGCGTGAGGTTCCCGAGCTGTGGAGCGCCCCGGACCTCGCCCGCATGACCTCCGAGAACATCGCCGAACACGTCGTCGGCGTCCTGGCCGGACTGGAGCTCGGCATCGAGCCGAGCGACATCGAACCGCCGCCGGCCGACGCGGACCGCGCACGCCGGCTGGCCCGACACGGCACGCCCGTCACCGCGATGCTGCGGGCGCACCGGCTCGGTCAGGGCGTCGTCCTCGACAGACTGCTCGCGGAAATGCCCCCCCGGCTGACCAACGACGCCGAGCTGATCAGCGCGGCGTCGCGCCGACTGCTCGCGATGACCACGGGTGCCCTGCGGTGCCGGGCTTCGCTTGCTGCCGTGATCACTGTCGATGTCGGATTTGCTTGCCGACGCACGGAGCTGAGGGGTGCTGCGGGCGCCTGGTAGTGCACCGGCAACCGCGACGAGGAGGTCTTCGGCAACCCGTACGACTTCGACGTGGCCCGGCCATCCGGCTGGCCGGCGAAGTACCACGGGTGCGCGCGATCGCCTCGCGGAGTACGGCGACGGCCGCTGTACTGCGCGAGGCGGTCCAAGGCCGCGTCAGGTCTCAGGACATCATCTCGTACGCACCCGACAGAGCCTCGACGCGCTGCCAGACGCGCTGCGAGCGCGCCCCGTCGACGGCCGGGCGCCGGACGGCGCCGAGAGCCCACAGCTGCTGCTCCTCGGTCGCGGAGTCCTTGCCGTGCAGTTCGACAGCGTGCGCGGAGAAGTCCCGCACGAGGACGGCGAACAGTTCGTCGAGTACGTCCTCGTCGCAGCCCGCCAGGGCTGCCTGCTCCAGGACCAGCTGCCCGTGGACGACGAGCGCGAACAGCTGCCCGACGGCCAGGAGCAGGTCGAGGTCCCGGCTCTGCTCATCGTCAGGAGCGGCGGTGCGGACGAACTCGCAGAGTGCATCGGCCTGTTCGCGGAACTGGGCGACGTTGGACAGGTGGGCGTACGCCTCGAAGGCCGGCCGCCAGTCGTGGAAGCGCACCGAGCCGAGACCGCGGGCTGGGCCCTGCCGGAAGAGGAAGTCGTCGTCGGCCGCATGCAGGCGGGTGGGGACGGGTTCGTAAGCGGCCGGGTCGAGGAGGTGGTTGCGCATGAACTTCAGGATCAGCGCCAGGTTGACGTGGACGGTGCCCTCAAGCTTGGGCAGGCCGCGGATCTCGACGGCGGCCTGGGCGAAGTAGTTGTCCTTCTCAAAGCCCTTGGCGGCGATGACGTCCCACATCAGGTCGATGACCTTCTCGCCCTCGGTGGTCACCTTCATCTTCGTCATCGGGTTGAAGAGGAGGTAGCGACGGTCCTCGGGGCCCGCGGTGCGGAAGTAGTCGACGGCGCGGTCGCTGAACAGCTTCATGCCGACGAGCCGGACGTACGCGTCGGTCAACTCGCGCCGCACGTGCGGGAAAGCGGTGACCGGGCGGCCGTAGAGGAT
>NZ_JACMSF010000097.1 GCF_014257025.1 Streptomyces cupreus | reverse complement strand
GACCCAGGGCATACCAGACCGGAGCAGGTCGAAGTCTGACGCACCATCCTTCGGTGGTGGCGCGGGCGACGCACCTGAACCGCCCCGAGCGCCCACGGCGCGAGTGGGTGAACTTACTGCAACGCGTCCGCCGTCGGTGCCGCCACGCGCTCGCACCACACACAGGCCATCACCAAAGTCCGTGCACCTGTGACGAACAGGCAAGAAGCCAGGCCCCGGCATAGTAGGGAGCTGGACGTCGCGCGCAGGCCAGCAAAGGCCCAGCACCACAGTGAAGTTCGCCCGACTTTCGCTAGCGCTACTCATTTTCTTCACGTTTCATCCGCAAGAAGAGCATCCCCCTCTACACTTCCCCATCACGGCTGGCGCCAGGGGCTGCGCCACGCTTCAGGTAGCGCGGGGGACACCATGCGGGCAGACAACGACGTCCAGATCGATCTGCTTGACTTCAACCTCCTAGCCGACGAGTTGATAGTTGGCCCAACCGAGCCAAAGCCGCGGCCCCTCACGGTCGGAGTCTTGGATGACTCGGGTGAGGTGACTCCGGTTTCGTGGGCTCCCTGGCTGCGCCGAGTTCTGTGGTGTAGACGGCCACCACCGATCCCGGAACCGGATCAATGCGGAGATCGGTGACCCGTCGGCCTCCACACCGGCTCAAGCCGCCGCAAAGTCACGACTACCGCTGATCAGGATCGAACTGGCACCACTTCTTTTGACGTAACACTCCCACAACAGAGGGTTACGACCACACAATAGTCAAGTTCAGGAAGGCTATGCCGATTCGGGCCCTTAGCTCCATCGGGCATGCCAGTACACCGAGGACGGTCCATGGGCAGAGCCAGCAGCCGTAGAGCGTCGACCGCTGCAGCCCCCTTGATCCAAATCGTTGCGGCGTCCCCTCGGGGGATCACCGTCGACGGGCTAATGGCAACCGCCCGGGACCGCTTCACGCGTGTGCCACCCCAGCGCCTAGCGATGCTTCTTCAACAGGCCCTGTCTGCAGGACAGTTGTACGAGCAGGGCGGTCTGCTGTTCACCGGAGAGGGCGGAGGCCACCAGGCGCCGGAGACCTGCGACGGAGATCCCGATGTCCGGAGCAGCGTGCGTGCCGTCACCATCGATGTCGAGAGCGTGGTACGCACGACGGCCACGGCCCCCTACGTGGACCGTCGGATCTTCCAGATCGGTGCCGTTCGGATGGGCACAGACGCGGCCTGGGTGGCGGAACAACCACGAATGGAGGTCTTTCTGTCCCTGCCCGGTGACGACTGGGTCATCCGGGACGACGGGCTCCGGGAACGGCAGCAGGCCCTGGCGTCAGATCCTCGCGCCGCGCTGGAGCGAGTGCGCGAGTTCTGTGCCGACACAGATGTGCTCGTCGCACATAACGGCACCTTGGCGGACTTTCCTGTCCTCGACGAGGCCTGCGAACGGGAGGAGTTGCCGCCGATCCCAGGCGATCGTGTTGACTCGCTCTACTTGGCACATTGCCTGTGGCCTCTCGCCCGCAGCCATCGGCTCGCAGCACTGGCCGACATCTGCGGAGTCGATCGTTCGGGGCTTCGGTGGCACGATGCGGCGGACGACGCGGAGTTGCTGACCCGTCTCCTGGGCCGGGCCGCCGACGGACTCGCCAGTTGGCCCCCGGATCTTCGCGCCCTTGTCGCAGATGCATGCCCTGACTCGCCCGCCTGGAACCTGCTCCACGGCCTGGCGCGCGGCGCTGCAGGACCAGCAGGGACGGTCGGCGAGCGGAACGCCTGGGACCGACACGCCCTCTCCACTGCGCTCGCGGGTTGGTTGAAGGACCACGCGCCGCGACGCAGCGGGCCGCCCGCCGCCGCACCCGGCCGGACGCCGCTCTTCGTGCCCGAGCAGTTACGCCTTGAGGGTCGGGTCGATCCAGGGGAACTGGCCAAGGTGGTCCATGGGGCCGAGGCATGCCCGCGCCCTGCACAGCAGCAGATGACCGCAGGACTGCACGCTTGGGCCGACGCCGGTGCCTCCGCCCTGGTCGAGGCGCCGACTGGCACGGGCAAGAGCTTCGCGGTGCTGGCTGCCGCGATGGACTGGCTCGGTGGCGGGCCTGACCGCAGCGTCGTCATAGCCACATACACCAAGCAACTGCAGAGTCAAATCGCCCGGGACGTCGACACTCTCAACCTCGTCATGCCCGGCCTCCTCCAGGCCGCCGATCTGGTCAAGGGCAAGGCGAACCGGCTCTCCCTGCGCGCCCTGGCCACGGCCCTGTCCGACGCGACCGACCTCGACACGGACAGGGACGACCGTGCCCACTCACAGTTCGTCGAACACCTGAAGTTCCGCGAACTGGCGGTCTTTCTTCTGGTGCGGCTGATCGCGGCTCCCGCCGCCCCCGACGCGTGGACCGCTCGGTCGGTGGACTCCGTCGACGTGCCCGCTTACCTGGACGCATACTGCGGGCCGGTGCTCTCCTTGTGGCTTCAGTCGCTCTCCCAGGCAGGCGGCGACTATGCCTCCACAGCGGCCACGCCTCTGGCGGCGCACACGAACAGCCTGCGCGAGGCAATCGCCTCTCACCGGCTGATCCTGGGCAATCACGCGGTGCTACTGGCACACCTGGACGACCTGCGCGCCCTTCCGGGGGAGACGATGCTGATCGTCGACGAGGCGCATCTGCTGGAGGATGCCGCCACCTCCGCTCTGACTGCGTCTCTCGACTACGGCGCAGTGGAGCAGTTCGCCGCCTCCTGCCGCACCTGGCTGAAGAACGCCGCTGCCGGGCCGGCCCGGGACCGGGTGGCTCATGCGGTCGCGGAACTGGAGACACTCCTCGATCATGAGTCCCTCCCGCGTGCCGCCAGCCGCGCGTTCGACGTGCTGGGCGGGCAGGATGCGTCTGTCATCGGTTCGCGCGCCGTCACGCTGGCCAGCCCGTACGGCGGCGGCACGGGACTTGCGCAGGTCCGGACTCTGACGATGTTGGTTCGCCGACTGTCATCCGTGTGCCTGCGGTTGGAGCGCGCACTGGCCAGCTTCGCACAGGCTCACGCTGCCTCGCTTGATTTCTTCTCGCTCGATGCGCTCGGCGCGATGCAGACCCAAGCGACCGAGGTGCGTGAGACGGCCGATGTGCTGCTGTCGGACACCCAGGAGATCCTCGGGGCCCTCTCGCCTGGGGGCTCACCTTCCGGCAGCCGTCCGGCAGCAGCAGAGGAGCCCGACGACGATGCAGGTGACGCAGCGGATGAGCACGATGGACCCGACGGCGACGAAGATGATGCCGACACTCGGCAGGACAGCCTGCTTCCCCCGCCGATGCCCAACCGCATCGTGTACGCCGAGGAACTCGCCATTCCGCTCGCCGGGCTGCGCCACTACCGCTTCCGTATGTCCTCTAGCCCGGTTGAGCTTCCCGGTGACGCCCAGTGGAGGCGATTCCTAGGTTCCTTCCCCCGCACGTACTACGTGTCGGCGACGCTTCGCGTGGCCGGTGCCTGGGACTTCGTTATGGGGCGATTGGGCCTGGCCGGACTTCCGACGATGTGCGTCGAGACACCGTTCGATCTGCGTCGGCAGGCGGAGCTGGTCTGTTTCTCGGACTTCCCGTCCTGGGCTGAGCAGCAGGAAGGAGCCATGCGGACCGCGGCTCATCAGCTCGCCGGATATGCCAAGGAGTTGGCGCGTCCGGCGGTCGCCCGTACGGGCACGGACGGCGGTGCTCTAGTCCTGACCACCGCACGGTCCACCGCGGCCGGCATCGCGGAATTCCTGACCGAAGAGCTACATCGGCGCAGTGATCCCACGCCGGTTGTGAACGCGCTCGTGCTGGGCAACTCTCGAGCATTCGAGCAGTTCACCGATCCCGGTGACGGAGGCGGATTCCTGGTCGGTACCAAGGGCCTCTGGCAAGGCGTGGACGTCTCGGACGAGCGGCGGCTGCGGCTGGTGTGGATCAACAAGCTGCCCTTCGCACCGTTCGCAGCACCGCTGGTGGAGGCCCGGCGTGCCGCCGTACGCGCGCGGGCGGAAGCCGCAGGCCTTGAGGATCCAGACGCCTACGCGACCGAGCATTACTACATTCCGCTCGCGGCCCTGCAGCTGCGGCAAGCGGTGGGACGTCTGATCCGCTCCGAGCGTCATACGGGCATGATCGTGATCAGCGACCGCAAGCTGGCAGGGCACACGGCACTGCGCCGTGCTTATCGCCGGGCCTTCTTGGGGAGCCTCGACGAAGGCCTGCTCCGCACCGACCCGCGAACCGGGGAGCCGGGGGCGGGCAACGTCGTCACCATGGCCCAGGGGTGGGCGAGAATCTGGAGCTTCTTCGCACGTCAGGGTCTGCTGTCTCCCCAGCGGGCGAAGGAGCTCTCCGAGCCCGACGCACTCCAGCGGCACACCTTGCTGCCGCAGACCCTGCGGATCAGGCAGCTGGAGCTCTCGGCCACGGACGTCGAGAAACTCTCGGCCGACAATCGGTTGGAAGATGAGGTTCTTCGGCGGGCGTCGGAGGTCGCCGGGCTGCTGCGGCTGATGGACGATCCGAGGCAGTTCCGGCTCAAGGCCGCCCAACGCGCCGTCATCGAGGCGGTAGCCCAGGGGCGCAACGTGCTCGGCCTTCTCCCGACCGGGTACGGCAAGAGCTTCACCTTCCAGCTTCCCGCCTTGGTCCTGCCCGGCATCACCCTCGTCGTCAGCCCGCTCGTGGCCTTGATGCAGGACCAGGCACTGGAGCTCAACCGCTCCATCGGCGGCGCCGTCCGGGCGCTGATCGCACCGCTGCGGGAGTCCAGCAGCAGAGCGGGAAAGACGGAGGTCGCGGACCAACTACTCAACCGTGCGGCCCACGGGATCAAGATCGTATACGTCAGCCCGGAACGGCTGTGCCAGCGCAGGTTCCGGGAACTGATACGTACCGCAGCCGCTGAGGGCACGGTCAGCCGCATCGTGCTGGACGAAGCGCACACCATGGTCCAGTGGGACGATTTCCGTCCCAGCATGCAGCGGGTCGAGCAGTTCCTCCGGGAGCTTCGACACGCGTACGCGCTGCCGGTGACCGCGCTGACCGCCACTGCCAACCACACCGTCCACGCAGGGTTGCGCATCGGTGTCTTCGAGGCTCCCGAGAACCCGCCGTCGGAAGGCAGCGAGGCCGCACGCAGGGAAACCGCGAGACCGGTGACCGAGGGCGGGCTGGTGACGGTGCGAGAGAATCCCATCCGCCCGGAACTGGCCGTGTTCCGGCGTTCCCTCAAGCAGTCGAGTCCCGCCGTGGTGGCCGGCCTCGCCCGGCACGTACTGGAGGCTTCGACGGGACATGCGGTCTTCTACTGCCTCACGGTCAAGGAAGTGGTGGCTCTTCATGCCTACCTCCAGGAGTACCTGGGCGACTCCTCGGTCCGGATTCGCCGCTTCCACGGTCGGCTGACGCAGGCCGAGAAGTCGGCGGTGATGACGGAGTTCCGCGAGGCGCCGCGCCTCGGTGAGGAAGGCTTCGCGCCTCTGGTCGTCGTCGCTACCTCCGCCTTCGGGCTGGGCATCGACCGCGCTGATGTACGTACCGTGTTTTGTGTGTCGGCCCCGACCGACCTGGCCTCGCTCTACCAGCAATTGGGGCGAGCGGGCCGCGACGTCGCAGGGAGCGGTCCGGCCGTGGATACTGCGGCCCCCGCCAACACCGCTCTGGCGCTGCTGACCACCAAGGGGCTGCGCACGGTCGCCTTCATGACCGGGCAGGACCTGCACCCTGGGCTTCTCCGGCGCATGGGGCGGGCCGTACTCGCCTGTGACACCGTGCTGGATGCCCGAGACATCGGTGACCGGCTGATCGGCGAGGATGTGCGGTCGGGCAGGATCAGCGAGCAAGAGGCACGATCGGCACATGTGACGGATACATACGTGGCCGGTGTGATGCGCGCCTTCAGCCAGTTGTCGCGCCTGGGTACGGTCACCGACCACGGCGACTTCCCGCCGCTGTGCAAGGTCCGGCAGGGCGAGCTGAGACCCGAGGACGACGAGGAACCGATCATTGTCGACGTGCTCGCGGCGGTGACCAGCCTTCCGGAACGTGAACCGGCAACGCCCGGGATGGCCCGGTCCCGGCTCGACGTCACGGCGTTGGACCGTCGGCTGACCGCCCAGGTGTCTGGATACCGGGGGCTGTCCGAAGGCCCTGCAGGCACCTGGCAGTTGCTCAGCGATCTGCACGATCGCGGGCTGCTGGACGTCTCCGCCGCGCCCAGCCGTCACTGGGTGAGCGGCATAGACGTGCTCAGTCCCGATTTGCCGCCACACTTTCTGGCGGCTCTATCCGGAAAGGCCCAGCGCGCCGCCGTGGAGATCGCCCGGCTGCGAGACTTCTTCGACGACTCCGCCACATGCGCGCATCGGAAGTTCGCCGACTACTTCGGGGTCACCGAGTTGCCCGAGTCCTGCTGCACGACCGCGGCGAACCGCTGCGGCGCATGCTGGGGCAGGCCCGACTGGCCGATCGGTGAGACCATGCCAGCACCCGCGAATGCCCTGCTCACGCCCAAGCCCCGCCCCATCGACAGCGCCGCCCAGCCGGAGTCACGGCGGAAACGTCTGGACGAGCAGGTCTACCGGCTCATCTGGACAGTGCCACGCGGGGTCCATGTGCGCAGCGTCTGGCGGGCGCTCCGCGGCGAGGACAGCTCGTACTCGCCGAAGCTGGGCCGACGAGTCCGGCTTCCCCAGGGGCTTGTCGGCAGCCGGTACTTCGGCGCGCATGCCGACGTCCCACTGCGCGCGGTGGAAGAAAGCATCGAGCGGCTGGCGGGGACCGGGCGTCTTGCCTCCGTGGGCGGACTGTGGCGCGCTGTGCCACCTCGTGGCACGGGGTCGGGTACCGCTCGGGAAGGGGGAACAGCATGACGGTCTCGGTCCACACCGCAGCGGGTCGCGCGTGGCGGCCGTACGACGACGATCCGCTGATCACCAGGGACATGGTCACTGGCCTTGATGCCTGCGACCTCGGGACGCGAGAGCGACTGCTGTGCTACTTGGAGGCTGTCGTCGCGCACCGCGCCGCGCCTGTGCACACGGGCGCGGCCTTCAACGCCGTGTATTTCGGTTACCACGTCGATGCCGGTGGCTACGTCGGCGGCCCGCTGGACATCGGGGACTTCCCATCGGTGGCGGTCGGCGACAGGGTCGAGGCACTGCCTGTTGGCGCGATGATCAACATCCGTTCGGGTGGGGATCTGCTGCCCGCGGAGATCGTCTACAAAGAAGGGGCACATCCCGATCTCGGCGCGTACGGGGAGACCCCGGGCTGGCTCTCCGGGGCGCCCTCCGGTGCCCGAGGGCCCGCTCTACTCGCCCCCGATGAGGCCCCCGTACTCCGGGAACGGCTGGTCTTCGACACCTCCGCATTCGGACAGGGGGTGGCGCCGACCAAGGAGCGGCTCCAGCGGCTGCGGCGCCAAGGCAGGACCGACGAGTTCGGGCACCTGATCGTTGAGTCCATGTACGGCTTTGCAGACGCCGACCTGAGCGACGCTGACTACTACGCGACCTACCTGGTCACCCGCGGCCGAGCGCAGATCACCAGTGCCTTGGCACCGACTCCACTCCCGACACTGGTCGCTCCGGGGAGCGGGGACGATGAGCTGCTGGCGGCCGTCAGAGGGCTGATGGGCACCGTGCGACAAGCTCTGACGGCGCTCGACACGGTGCGGATGTGGGGAGAATACGCCTTCACCCGGGCCTCGATGGCCCAGCGGCTGGAGGACACCGGTCCACTGGGGCGCAGCGATCTCGTCTGGCTGGCCGAGTCGACGTCACAGCATGCCGTTCCCCGGGCCGGACGCCGGATCGGAGTCGCACCGCCCAGACCGGTCTACACCGCAATCGGCCCCGCTCTGCGTTCGCACAGGGAGTGGCAGGAGAAGATCCGCGGCATCGACTACCCATTGGCTGCCTGCCATGCCAACTCCGTGCTGGCCGACTACGCGCAGCGCGAGGGCAATGAGATGACCGGTCTGCTGCCGTCGGGAGTCCGGCTTAGCCTGGACGACCGCTGGCAGGGAGGCGGCGTGTGGCGCGCCGAGTTCGCGAAAGGCGACGTGAACACGGAGTCCGCTCACAGCCCTGTGGACGAGCCAGCCGGCCGAGGCTGGGCGGAGAGTTTTCCGCACCAACTGCCCCCTCAGGCTTTCCGGCCCTCCGCCTCCAAGGCACAGCCGCCTTCCATGCTGCAGGGCGATGCCGCAAGGGAGACCGAAACCGATCCGGGTAGCGTCG
Source organism: Streptomyces cupreus (assembly GCF_014257025.1). Taxonomy (GTDB): domain Bacteria; phylum Actinomycetota; class Actinomycetes; order Streptomycetales; family Streptomycetaceae; genus Streptomyces; species Streptomyces cupreus. Next base: position 12,734 of record NZ_JACMSF010000097.1, on the reverse strand, counting down.
CAGACGCACGCTCGGGGACTCCTGAAGGTGCGTCCTCCGAGCATGCTGTGCCGACGGGCAAAGACGCGAACGTCACGAGCACATCAGGCTCGATCAGGGTCGGGGAACCAGCGAGCGGAGACGAAGAGGCGGAGCTCCAGCTGCTGTGGCCCGACGACGGCGATCTCGGCTCCCCCATCCAACCGGTGGCGAACGACAGCCAGATCGAGTGGGCTCAGCCACTGCGGTTGTTCCATGTGCTCGAGGATTGCTTTCCACTCCCCGGCCATGTAGCCGACGAACTCCTTCCTTCCGGTGCTCCGGCTGGACCCGTGAGGGTCATGCTCCATCACGCGGGACACGAGCTACCATCCGAGCAGATGTGCCATGACACACGCGTCACCGTGGAAGGGCAAGGAACGCGGCTCGACGGTATCGAATGGCCTCTGGACCTGTTTCCCGGGATCTGGCTCACGTTCACCTGGCAGCGCGGGAGCAGTGTGATCCACGCGCGGACGACTCTGCTGCCGCAGCCGGTAACCGTCGACGGTGACCTGATCGAGCACCGTTACGACCCGAGGGTGCTCACCCGTGAAGGATCCCACGGTCTGTCCGTCGGCACCGAACCGACCTGCGAGCCCGCTCCCGCCCGACAGCTCATGGCGGCGATCCGCAGGCTCGGTCTGCTCGACCGCTTCGGCTGCGCACTGTTGCCCCGGACGGATGTGCCTGCAGCCATCCGTGCGGTCACGGGCGACGACCACATCGAGGCCTCCTGCATCGAGACAGCCCTCACCGAGCTGCTCACCGCCGAGCGTCTGACGGTCACGTGGGGCAGCCGCGGCAGCGACGGCCGTACGTATTACCCACCCCGACCGGGCGAGCCGACCGTGGAACTCGTCTGCTATCGGCCGCATCGCGTCGATGCCATGGACGGTTCACCCGCTGGCGCACCGCACCAGCCCACGTCGGCTGCGCCGGACCAGCCGGTCCAGGAGCACAATGTGTCCGGTTTCCTCCGCCGCATCGGGCATCTCGGAAAAAAGGCGAGCGAGGAGCAACGTGCCCGCTATCGCGAAGATCACCAAAGGTTCCGGTTGAGCGGGCCTGCCGAATTGCCGCCGGAATTCACCTACATCCGCCCGCACAAGCGGAGCCGCTGACTCTCTGGTTCCAGTGGCCCCTCCGCACGAACGATCTACCTCGTTGGAGTCCGTATGAGTCATCCTCGCCCATCCCGCTCTGCTTCAAGCGGGAAGAGCGACACCCCTCACCCGGTCGATCTCGGAACCCTGGACCAGGGGGACGTGTCTCCGGAACTGCTGGCAGCCCTCGAGGAGCTGTCCGCTGCGCTGACCGCCACCCAGGCCGCACGTCCCTCCCCCATGGCCGACGCACTGCTCCGGCTCACCGAGGCGGACGTGGAACACTCGCTCAACTCCACGCCCGTGCCGCGGAGACGCCATCTGCTCGGTACGCTCCGCATTCCCATTGACGGAACCAGGGTCAACCGAGCCCTGTGCCACGACGTCCTGGCACGTATCCAGCGCGATCCGGAAGCGCCCCGGGCCCATAATGCAGCTCGGCATCTGACCCTGCCCGTCTTCGACGACATGGCCCGGGCCGGCTTCCGTCACGCCGCTGGTGTGCCGGACGATTCCGCCCGGCCCCTCACCCATCGTTGGAGCCCTGCCCTCCTCAGACTGACCACATGGTCGCACCTGACGGCGAGTCCCGGCGACGCGCCCCTGTGGACATGGTCGCTGCAGCAGCCATGGCTGACAGAGACAGGGGTTCCAGTCCAAGAGGTGCTGGAAGCCGCACAACGGGTCGTGGATCTCGCAGCGCACACAACCGACGAACGCGAGGAAGACATACACACCGTGCCTGAGGACGTGACCGGTCCCACCGATGCCGCCCCGGTGCCGCTCCCCTCGACTCCACCGGACGCGGACCAGTTGGAGGCCGCGATGGCGCACATCACGGAGGCACTGAACGACGCCGCCGAGCCGGCTCGTCGTACCGCAGCCGCCATCACCGCTCAGGCCCGCCCGTCCACCACTGATCTGAACATGCTGCGCGAAGTGGCCGAAGCCTTCGACGCCGCAGCACAGAGCCTGAAAGAACACGGGGTGGTACCCGCTACAGCCGACCTGCCCCATTTCCAGCAGGAGACCGCCGCGCTGCTGGGCCGTTTGTCCACCGAGCCATTGCGGAGACGACTCGCCAAGGTGGCACATCTGGCCTGCAGAAGGGACGATCCGGCGCTCGCCCAGGACCTGGCGACTGCCCAGGAGCGGGCACGTGCCATTAGCGAAACCGCCGGCTGGGATGCCATACACCAGGTAGATGCCGATGCTCTCGACGTGCTGCTCACCATGGTGGAACTGCACGCCGACGAACAGGACCGCAACGAGATCCTCGCTCTCCTCCCCGCCGCGGTGAGGAGCCGGTGTGTGGCCTACCTGGCTGGCCACTACACCGAACTCTTGCTACGCCCCACCGCCGGAGAGACCGCTATGGCCGCCCCACAACAGGCGGAACCCGTATCATCCGCGCCGCCCCCCGCAGCCTGTGCGGCGGACTCGCGTGCGATAAGTGCTGCCACGCCGTCCGAACCCGGGCGGAAGGTCGTACAGCAGGGGATTGTCGGTCAGGAGGACAACGGACAGTCAGCCGCCGAGCCGGACGAGGCGGCAGCGAGCACGGTCGATGCGCCCTCTCCGATCCCCGAGCCTCGGGGGACGGCCGAGCAGCCTGCCGTATCCGAATCCGTAGTCCCGGTCTTGGCTAAGGAATCCGGTGCACAGAAGGTGGAACTGAAGCCAGCCCCGGTAAAGTCCTCCTCGACGCTCACGACGAGCACCCCGGCTGCTCGCACGGCTCCCTCGTCCCCGCCGCGGTCCAAGCCCGCCGGGCAAACGACCGAGGAGTGGCGATCGGAGGCGCGCCGGTCCCTCGCCAAGCTCATCTCAACCGAGCGATACGGCCTCGCTGCTTCCCTTGCCGCCCATCTCGGCGAACCACCGCGTCGGATCATCGCGCTGCAACTTGCCGCCTGCGCCGACGCGGTGCGCTCGGCGAGCAGCGAGAGCCTCAATGATATCCGCACCCTGCTCGCGGGCCCCGACTTCGACGAGCTGATGACGAGCCGTCCCGATGCCGCCCTCACCACCGCAGCGCTCTTGCGTACCGTATTGGTGACGGGCGACCCCGAGGTGGGCGCCTCCCTCAGCCGAGTTGCGAACGGTCTGTCTCCCAGCCTGGCCCGCATCGCTGACGCGGTGGCTCAGCCCGCCCTGAAGTCCCTTCTCCTGCACTCTCCGCCCCTTGCGCTGGCACGAGACAGGGCAGAGCTCGAGCGAGCACTGGAAGATGCCCGGGACGAGTGCAGGCGAGCACTCGAACGGGTACCCACCATCCGTTTCCCGCGGGGACAGAAGATCGTCCGCCACTGGTGGGACCCGGAGAAAGGCCTTATCGGTTCGCTGCTGCGGCAGGCGGCGAACGCCGACAGGAATGGCCTCGACGCGCTCGCACAGACGGTGTGCGAGCTCCGCGATCCTGCGGTCATCCAGTCCAAGCTGGACAGAGCAGACCAGGAGTTCATGACCCCCGGCGCCCGCACCCGCCTGGAGGGACCGGCCCGCCATGACCTGCTGCGCCATACGGCGGAACGCCTGGCCCTGGTGGACAAGTGGGTCCGGCAGGTACAGCAACTCAACGCACGGGACACGGACTGGAGCGCCGACCAGGTGCGGGAGATGCGCACCGTTGTTCTCAGACTCCGTGAAGATGCCCTTAGCGATATGAGAGAACAGACGTTGACGGCGGGCATGCTGGCGGCCGCCGCGATGGGTGCCACAGTGACATCACTGTCCAGGACCTTCGCCCTGCTGTCGGGCGAAGTGCGGCTCGATGACACCGAGTTGACTACCGAACTCGCCCTGAGAGCAGAACTCTTGAAGATTCTCGGCACCGTGATCCACGAAGCGGGGAACGTACAGCCACCCGCGGAAGTGTCCGCCCGTGAGCTGGCGGAGGCGAGCCATCGCTCCTGGGAGGAGGCGGTGCGCGCCCAGACATCCTGCGAACTCTTCGCCACGGCGCAGAAGCTCCTCGACCTGTGGGCAAAACGGCAGCTCCCGCATCTGGGCCACCAGGCCGTGCCGCCGGAAGAGCTCTACTCCCACGTCCAGGAAGCCGGCAAGCGTGTCGCCCGCGAGCTGCACGAAACACGCGAACGGCTCGAAGAGAACCTGCGTCACGCCCGTGTGGACGGTGCTCTGACCGAGGACGAGGAGCGTCTCTTCGAGCGCAGGCTCCAGGACGCCGATCCCAAGCCCGACGCTGACCTCGCCACTGTGCGACGAGAACTGGAAGTCCTCTCCAGCGAACTGAACCGGGCGCACGCCGGCCACGCCGCCAAGCTGCGCACCCGGCTCAGCGACATCGACGGACTCCCAGCCGAGGACCGCCAGCGCGTAGAACAACTGATCGACAGCGGTGATCTACTCACTGCCGAAGAGCTGATCTCCCATCTGGTGAACGGCGAGAGCATCCCGGACATCCAGGCGTCCGACCAGAGCTTCGCCACCTTCTTCCCGGACGTCCCGAACGCCATGGCCGACACGGGAATTTCCGGCGAGCTGATCGATGCCGTCCGGCAGCGGAAGCGCTATCTGGATCTGGAAGCCCTCGACTACTCGTCTCTGTCACCCGAGATCGCGGAGCAGACCGCACAAGCCCTCGCCGGCTGGGGGAACCTGGCTGCCCGGAAGGGCGGTCAGCGCACTCAGGGGGTCCGCGAGAGTGAGCTGTTGATGCCTGCCCTCCGCCTGATCGGTTACAGCAGCAAGAGAGTTCCGCAGCGGATCGACACACCGCGCTCCGGCAGCTACCGCTTTCTCGACGTGCCCGCAGTCGAGTACACGGGGTCGGCCCTGGTGCCCGCGTTCGGGTCGGGACTGCGCGGCAGCATCCGTGTAATGCTGGTATGGGACCGGCCCTCGTCCGAGACACTGATGTCCTGGATTCAGCAGGATCCGAACGACGACAGTCTGCTCGTCGCGTACCTCGGCACACTGTCAGTACGCGACCGCAGGGCCCTCGCAGCGCAGTGCGCCACCGGACGACGCGCCCTTGTTGTGCTGGACGATGCTGCTCTGGCCCATCTGGCCGCTTGCGGCAATCAGCGCCTAGACTCCGCCATGCGCGTCCTGCTGCCCTTCTCCGCGATCAATCCGTACGTCATGGGCAAACGCGCTCCAGTGGCCGAGGAGATGTTCTTCGGCCGCCGCGAGGAACTCGCCGAGGTCCAGGGCTCCACCGGGGATCAGGTGGTATTCGGAGGCCGAGGTCTTGGCAAGTCGGCCCTGCTGAAGGCCGCCGGGCGGAAATACGAGGCGCAGCTTCCCGGTTCGCGACTCAGCCTGCTCCTCGCTCTGGACTCGACCTTCACCGGCACCAACGCACCGCCCTCCATCGTCTGGGACCGGATCGGACGTCGCCTTCTGGAACATGAGGCGCTCGCTCTGCCCCGACGACTCAAAGCAGGCCCCGTGCTCACGCGCCAACAGGTCCTGGACGGCATCAAGGCGTGGCTGCGTGAGGACCCGAAAAGGGGACTGCTGATCATGCTTGACGAGGCCGACGGTTTCTTCGAGTCCGACTCCCCCCAGTTCACCGAGACCCGGCACCTGCGAGACCTGGGCGCCGAAACAGAGGGCCGGGTCAAGGTTGTCTTCGCAGGGCTTCACTCAGTGCAGCGCTACGCGAAGATCGCCGTGAACAGCCCATTCGGCCATCTCTCCCAGAACCCCATGGTGATCGGGCCGCTGCATCCGCAGGACGCGGTCAACCTGCTCGTCAAGCCGCTCGAAGTGCTGGGCTACCAGTTCGAAGAGCCCGCGCTCGTGCACCGCATCCTCGGCCACTGCTCATACCAGCCGTTCCTGCTCCAGATGTTCGGAAACCGATTGGTGCAGACCATGCACAGCAAGCGGAGCGGTAAAACGTCCGGGCCGCCCTACATCATCGAGCGGGTCGATGTGGAGGCTGTCCAGTCAGACAAGGACCTCCGGGTCAGCATCACCGAGGCTTTCCATGACACGTTGCGGCTCGACCTGCGCTATAACGTGATCGCGAACGTGGTCGCCCATCATGCGCATCACTATGGCCTGGACTCCCGGCTCAGCCAGGTGCAACTGCGGGAGGAGTGCTCGTACTGGTGGGCGGAGGGCTTCGACAACCTGGACACGGACCAGTTCCGCGCTTATCTGTCGGAAATGAAAGGGCTCGGCGTTCTCGCGCCCGATCCCGACCACCGCGGCTGGCACCTGCGCAGCGCCAACGCGCTCAGCATGATCGGCAATCTCGGGATGGTGGAGGCCGAGCTGGCACAGGCATCGAGCCGGAAGGTGGCCGAACACTTCAGCAAGTTCGAGGCACGTCATCCCTCACGCAACGGTCACTCGCATTCTCCTCTCACCGCCGATCAGATCGCGGATGTTCTGCCTGGCCATGGCAACCAGGCTCGTTTGATCATCGGATCGATCGCCACCGGAATCGACCGAGTCGGCGCAGCCCTCCGGGACGTTGCCGAGACCACCGGCTGGGACATGCCGCAAGTGTCGAAGCGGTCCGACTTCGACCGCCAGCTCGTCGAAGGCAAGCCGGGTCAAAAGCGCGTCGTCGTGTCGAATCTGACAGTGAAGGATCCCAGTGAGGACGCCTGCAAGGAGACGTTGGAGAGCGCTGTCCACCGTACTCCGACCACGGCCGGTGTCACGCGATCAGCGGTGGTCGTCGCGGGCCCTGGCCAGCAGTGCATCTGGTCTCTCGCCTTCGGCGCTGGTGACCAGGACGGCACCGGGTTCGAGGTGCTGCCCCTGCGCCGATTCACATCAGACGGACTGCGTGCCTGGGCTCAGGAAAAGGAGGAGTTCACCTCTGACGCCCAGTTGGAGCGGCTGCGGGATGCCACTGGCGGCTGGCCCTTGCTGGTCGACCGGCTCTCCACCGCAATCGCTGAGGGACGCCGCGAAGACGACGCGCTGCGCCACTCAGTGGCGGGTCTGGAGGATGCCGACGGCGCGAGGGAATTCCTGAGGCAGGCTGGATTGACCCCACAGACTCCGCAGTGGGACGCCTACCGCGCGGTTCTGGAGTTCATGACGGCTGATGGAATGACAACCGACGATCTTCGGGCAGCCGTCGAAGCCGGAACGGACAGCGAGCCGGTGGATGTGGCCGAGGCGCTCGGCATTCTGCGCGCCCTCCAGGTCTTCGACTCAGATTCGGCGGGCAAGTACCGCCTCGAGCCCGTTTTGCGCGCGAGTTGGAACAGAGCTCACTCTTCTTGACCAGGGACGCTGGGAGTGCGGCTACGCAACAAGGAAAGCGGCAGACCGCACTCCCAACTGCCCGGCAGCTCCCGGCCCCGAGGCAGCAGCGGGAAGCCGACCCAAACAGACAATGGCTCCAAGCAAGCTATTCGACCTGGTCGGAACACACAGCAAAGACAGACGGAGTCGGTCTGCAGGCCGGGTACTCACCCTCGCAGGCTGCCGTTACGACTTGCACGTACCAGGGGGACCAACTGTCTCGACCGGTCCGCGCCGATCCGCAGTTCTTTACGCAATGACTCGGCCGAGACCGGGCGCTGATGCAGTTGGCGGTGTCGGGCATCCACTCGTCGGGCACGCTCCAGCAGCGGATCACAGTGAACCCGATCACGGTCGACATCGCCTTCGCTGTACTCCTCACCGCCGAGTTCCGCCTTTACCTGGACCTCAGGGCGGTGCGCCAACAACTCCACCGACAGCAGCAGCGCGACCGGCGGCCACCCGGCAACCAGGACCGGCTTCCACGCCAGCGATGGCGCAGCCGCGATATTGGCCGCCAGGGACACCACGATCCCCAGCAGAAATGCCAGCCACACCGCATATCGCGCCCGGCGCCCACCACGCCCCGCCGGCGTCAGCAAGCCGACCGTCGCCAGCAGCAACAACCCGTCCACCGACAGCGGCCAGAAGGACGCGCGACCTCATCCGCGCCGCCTGGCGGGCGAAGTCCCGCTGATGGATGTACGAGGCGCAACCATCTGCATGTGGCCCCGCCGGGGGCTCGAACCTGCGCAGTCCCGTCGGATGGGCGCCGCGTTCGCAGAGTTGCCCTATGCCATGGCGGCTGCAGCATCAGCAATACGGAAGGTGCCTCTCCAGTTCCGGCGAGGTCCCGACACAACTCGCTCGGGAGCCGTCAGTTCTGTTCGCTCACCGGGTCACGATGCTTGTCAGTACCGTTACTCTCGCTTCGACTCGCCCGCACAAGTGTGGCCAACCTCCTCGACCGACTCGAACCGACACGCAGTTCCTTGCGCAAGGTCTCGGCCGAGACAGGGCGATGATGCAGACGCCGATGCCTGGCATCGATCGTCCGAGCCTGAGCGAGCAACGGATCGTCACCGTTCAGATCACCACCGTCCACTCGTTCCGGCCCGGGCTCTTCAATCAATTGATCGATCGGGCGGTGTGCCAGAAGCTCCACCGACAGCAGCAGCGCGACCGGTGGCCACCCGGCGACCAGTACCGGCTTCCACTCCAGAGTCGGCGCAGCCGCGACGTTCGCTGCCAGGGAGACCGCGATCCCCAGCAGAAACGCCGACCACACAGCACCCCGCGCACGACGTGTACGGGGTCCCGCCTGCTTCAGCAGACCGACTGTGGCCAAGAGCAGGAGGCCATCGACAGACAGCGGCCACAGCGAAGCGCTGACCTCATCTGCCCCGCCCTGAAGGGCGAACTCTCGCTGGTGCACGTACGAGGCATAGGCCGCTACCCCTGCAACGACCAAAGCGCACAACGGCCGGATCCACGCATCCGGTTCGAAGCCCCGACTCCCGGCAGTTCCTTCCCGGACCTCGGTGTGAGTGCTGTCAGTGCTCATCGGACGCACCGCCCAGCACCTCGCCCCAGTGCACAACGCGTGCACACTTCGACGGGAACTCCCGGGAACTCGCAGGTAGAAGCGGCAGTGGCCGGATCTGCAAACGAGCCCCGACCAGAGCATCAGTGCAGGTCAGAGCGCAGCGGACAGACAAGTCAGGCTGTACGTCAGGAACATGGGCAGGGCCTTTGAGGCTCGGTGGACAGATGTGCCGCCGTGCGCGCGAAGGCCCCCAGGAGGGTGATCCTGGGGGCCTTCAGGACGACGGTCACACCTTCGCACAACGGGCCCGACCGGCGCCTTCGTTTATTCCCACGGTTCTACGGCAGCTGTGACTGCACCTGGGAGGAGATGAGCTCCAGGTGGTCGAGGTCGGAGAGGTCGAGGAGCTGGAGGTAGATCCGGCGGGAGCCGATCTCGGCGTAGCGGCCGATCTTGTCGACGACCTCGGCCGGGGAGCCGGCCAGGCCGTTGGTCTTGAGCTCGTCCACCTCGCGGCCGATGGCGGCGGCCCGGCGGGCGACCTCCGCGTCGTCCTTGCCGACGCAGACCACCAGGGTGCTGGAGTACGTCAGGTCGTCGGGGCCACGACCGGCCGCCTCAGCGGCGGCCCGGACCCGGCCGAACTGGCGCTCGCTGTCCTCGATGCTTCCAAAGGGCATGTTGAACTCATCCGCGTACTGACCTGCGAGGCGTGGGGTGCGGCTGGCGCCGTGGCCGCCGATGAGCACCGGGATCTTCGCCTGCGCGGGCTTGGGCAGCGCGGGCGAGTCGGTGAGGTCGTAGTAGGTGCCGTGGAAGTCGAAGGTCTTGCCGATGTCGGTGGCCCACAGGCCGGTGACGATGGCGAGCTGCTCCTCCAGGCGCGCGAACTTCTCCTTCGGGAAGGGGATGCCGTACGCCTTGTGCTCCTCCTCGAACCAGCCCGCGCCGAGGCCGAGTTCGATACGGCCGCCCGACATCTGGTCGACCTGCGCGACCTGGATGGCGAGCACGCCGGGCAGGCGGAAGGTGCCCGCGGTCATAAGGGTGCCGAGGCGGATGCGCTTGGTCTCGCGGGCGAGTCCGGCGAGGGTGATCCAGGCGTCGGTGGGGCCGGGGAGGCCGTCCACGGAGCCCATGCTCACGTAGTGGTCGGACCGGAAAAACGCGTCGAATCCAAGGTCCTCGGTGGCCTTCGCCACGGTGAGCAAGGTGTCGTAGGTGGCCCCCTGCTGGGGCTCGGTGAAGATGCGAAGATCCATACCTCCATCCTGCACACTCATGTGGGGGTCAACCCCATCGGTCCCACCGGTCCCGCCGGGCCACGGTCGGGTGAAAGTCGTCAACGGCGTGCCCGGGGGCGGGCCCGGGCCAGTGACCCGGTTCGGTGATGGTCGTTGGCTCGGGCGGAGCCGGACCGCCCGGCTCCCCGCCGAGGAGGCCGTCATGTCGGAAGAATCCGTGCCGCAGCAGGGCTTGACCGGGGGCGCCGCCGGTCAGCCGAAGGGGGTGCTGCAGCAGATGGAGGAGCTGATGGCGGCGCTGAACGCGGATCTGAACGCCCTGGACGCGGAGCTCCAGTCGGCCGGGGGGCCGGGGCGGGGCGCGAGTGCGACGGCGGGGGTCGTGGAGGACGGCGACTGAGACGCCGGGGTCAGCCCGCTGCCCTCTCCTCCCCCTGTAACAGCTCGTCCCTGTCCCGGTCCGCCAGTCTTCGGAGCATCTCCAGGACGCGGTCGCGGGACTCGTCGGCCGCGTCGATGGCCTCCATGCACTGCCAGTACGTGCCCTCGTCGTCCGCCGCGCTCGCCAGGCCGACGAGGGCGATGCCGACCTCGCCGAGCAGACCGCCGAGGTACATCAGCGCCTGGCGGGCGTCGCCCAGTTCGCTGAGCTGGGCCGCGCGCAGGTCCTTGGTGTCGAGTACGGGGGTGTCCAGCACCCCGCAGCCCCGGCCTGCGAGTTCGGTCAGACCCAGCGCCTCGCCGCGCAGTTCGGGTGGGCCGAAGACCGCGAGCCGGCTGCCTATCGCCTGGGCCAGCGCCTGCGCCTGCCACACCTCGGTCATGATCTCCGGCGCGCGGTCGCTCCCCGCCAGGGCGCGCCTGCTCGTCACGATGAGCCGCACCGCGTCCATGCGCTGCCCCCGTCTGCTCCGACGCGCCCCTGGCACGTCCGCCCGAACTCCGTTGTCCACTACCCAGAGTGAGGGTGCGTGAGACGAAAAGCCAGAGGAAGACGGAAATCTGTGGACAACAAATCGGTTTCAGGGAGTTGAATCACTACCGAGAGTGAAAGCGGATTGATCAACTCCTGCCCGCGCGAAGGCGCTACGGCGCCGGGAACCGCCGTTCGTTCCGGTCGATCTTCGCGTCCAGGGCCGCCAGGGGGTCGATGCCGAGCACCTCGCACAGTTGCAGCAGATAGGCCAGCACATCGGCGACCTCGTCCGTGACGCGGTGCGCGGTGTCGGGGTCGGACATCACTCGGGCCGACTCCTCGGGCGTCAACCACTGGAAGATCTCGACCAGTTCGGAGGCCTCCACGCTGAGCGCGGCGACGAGGTTCTTGGGGGTGTGGTACGGCTGCCAGTTGCGGGCGGTCGCGAACTCGGCCAGCCTGCGCTGGAGCTTCGCCACGTCGAGGGGTTCTGTCACGGGTTCAGGTGTACCACCGTGACTCCGGGCGTCCCGCAGGTCCAGGCCGCGTCGCTGACCGTACCGACGAGGCGGATGTGGCCGCGCTCGCACATCCGCGCCGCGAGCCCCAGAAGTTCGGTGCGCTGCCGTGGGTCCAGGGCGCGTTCGAGGCCGTCCGTCAGCACGGTGAGCGTCCGCATGGCCGGGGGCACCTCGCCGGGCGCGTCCAGCTCCAGCACGCCGGGGCCGGTGAGCAGGACCAGGGCGAGCGCGAGATAGCGCAGTTCGCCGTCGCCGAGGCGGGCGAAGTCGGTGCGGGTGCCGTCGCCCCGGTCCAGTACGCCCCGTACGGTGCCGTCGCCGAGCGGTTCGGCCAGGACGTCCATGACGGGACCGAGGCATCCGGCGCGTACCGCGGCGACCAGTTGCTGATGGCGGCGGGCGCACTCGACGCGGGTGCGCCACAGGACGTCGGGGAGGTTGTCGCAGCCGCCGAGGAGGCGTCCCGAGCCGGTCGGGACGGGGACGCGCATCCACTCCGGGTGCGGATCGCAGGGGAAGACCGAGCGCAGGGCGACGACCATCTGCTCGGCGGCGGCGAGGACCCGGCGCTGTCCGTCGGTCTTGCCGGCCACGCGCAGGGGCAGCAGCGCGGTGCCGAGGAGGTCGTCGGGGAGCGGTGCGCGGGTCACCGGCGCGGATCCGGCGGTGTGCCAGGCGGCCTGGACGGCACGCCGGCCGGGATCACGCAGGGCGGTCTCCAGCAGGGTCACCCCGTCCGCCGTCAGACGCTCGCCGACGATACGCAGTTCGGGTTCGGCCTGTACGGCGATGTCGAGCCGGACCGGCCCCTCGGGACCGTCGGCGGTGCAGCCGATGCGGAAGCCCCGGCGCCGCTGGGCGTCGGGCCGGGCCCCCTCGGGCACGCAGGCGACCGGGTCCGGGAACACGTCCGAGAGCTCGGCGCCCCCACCGAGCCGGGCCAGCGCCTCGTACGCCCGCAGCGCACTCGTCTTCCCGCACCCACTGGGCCCGGCGAGCAGCGTGAACGCCCCGAACGGTACCCCGACCCGCCGATGCCCGGCGAACGCGGAGAGCCGCAGCTCGGTGATGCGGGGCCGATCGGGGTGACCCCGGCCGGGCCCGGGCACACGGGAGGACTCCGGTGACGCGGCGGGCGCGGGT
>NZ_JACMSF010000096.1 GCF_014257025.1 Streptomyces cupreus | reverse complement strand
CTGCCCGGCTTGTCGTCCGCGACCGGGGCGTTGTCCGTGACCTGGTCCTGGTTCTTGGGCTCATTGCTGGTGCAGGCCGTCAGCAGCGCGCCGGCGGAAACGGCTGCCGTGCCGAACAGCAGTGCTCTGCGGCTGGTGTCGGGGATTCTTGCCATGGTGGATCGACCCTTCGACTGGGCGTGGTACGTCAGATGGAGGAAGTGGGGTGCCGGACGGCGGTGTCAGGGCCCGCCGTCCGGCGGTGCGCTGAACGGCGTCAGGCGTCGCCGCCGCGCAGTGATCGGCGCTGTACCAGGACGGCGGCGACGATGATGGCGCCCTTCGCGATCTGCTGGACAGCGGTCTCCAGGTTGTTCAGAGCGAAGATGTTGGTGATCGTGGTGAAGACCAGGACCCCGAGGACGGAGCCGATGATGGTGCCGCGACCGCCGCTGAGCAGGGTGCCGCCGATGATCGCCGCGGCGATGGCGTCCAGCTCGTAGAGGTTGCCGTTGGTGTTCTGACCCGAGCCGGCGAGCACGATCAGCATGAACGCGGCGATACCGCAGCACAGTCCGGACAGCAGGTACAGGTACAGACGCTGGCGGCGGACGTCGATGCCGGCGAGGCGTGCCGCTTCCGCGTTGCCGCCGACCGCGACGGTGCGGCGGCCGAAGGTGGTGTGGTTGAGCAGCAGCCAGCCGATGACGGTGACCGCGGCGAAGATCAGCACCAGGGGCGGGATGCCGAGGATGTAGGCGTCCCGGGCACCGAGATCGAGCACTGATTCGACGGTCACGATCTGGGTGCTGCCGTCCGTGATCTGCAGCGCCAGACCGCGGGCGGAGGCGAGCATGGCCAGCGTCGCAATGAACGGCACCATCCGGCCGTAGGCGATCAGCACGCCGTTCACGAGACCGCAGCCCACACCGACGATCACCGCGGTGAAGAGGATGCCCGCGAAGCCGAACTCCTGGGTGGCCACGGTCGTCGCCCACACCGAGGCCAGCGCCACGATCGCGCCGACCGACAGGTCGATCCCGCCGCTGGTGATCACGAACGTCATGCCGACGGTGACGACACCGATCACGGACGCCTGGGTGAGGACGAGTTGCAGATTGCTCGTCGCCAGGAACTCGTCCGGTGCGGTGATCCCGCCGACCGCGACGAGGACCGCGAGGACGCCGATCAGCGACAGACTGCGTACGTCCCACCGCAGACCGAGCGGTCGGCGCGAACTCTCCTTGTCCCCCGCGGACTCGGCGGCGGACGTCGGCGCTTCCTTGTGCGCCGCAGTGGCCGGCTGCGTCATGGCGTCGGGCTCCCTTCCATCACAAGATCAAGTACACGGTGCTCGTCGAGCTCCCGGGCGTCCGCCGTGTGCACGACGCTGCCTTCACGCAGCACCAGCACCCGGTCGGCGAGACCCAGGACTTCGGGCACCTCACTGGACACGAGCAGTACGGCCAGGCCCTCGTCGGCCAGCCGGCGGATCACGGCGTAGAGCTCAGCCCGGGCGCCGATGTCGACACCGCGGGTCGGCTCGTCCAGCAGCAGCACCTTGCAGCCGCGCAACAGCCAGCGTGCGAGCACCGCCTTCTGCTGGTTGCCGCCGGACAGGGTCCTGATCGCGGCATCGGGATTGTCCGGCCGCAGGGACAGTTCCCGAACCGCCCGGTGTGCCGCGGCCCGCTCGGCACGCCGGTCGATCCAGCCCGCACGGGCGAACCGGGACAGGGTGGAGACCGAGACGTTGCTGCTGACCGACTCCAGCATCAGCAGGCCCTGCGCCTTGCGTTCCTCGGGCGCGAGGCCGATACCGGCGCGGACGGCTGCGCGGACGCTGCCGGGGCGCAGCGGGGCGCCGTCGACGAGGACACGGCCGCCGTCGGGCCTGCGGGCCCCGTAGATCGTCTCCAGGATCTCGCTGCGCCCGGACCCGACGAGCCCGGCCAGACCGACGATCTCACCGGGCCGCAGCTCCAGATCGACGGGCGCGAACTCCCCTCGCCGGGTCAGCCCTTCGACCCTCAGCACCGGGTCCCGCTCCGCCGCGAACCCCGTCTCGGGGCGCTCGGGGAAGACGTACTGGACATTCCTCCCGGTCATCAGGGCAACGACCTCATGGGTCGGCGTCGACTCCGCGGGCAGACCGCCGGCGACCGAGCGGCCCTCCTTCAGGACCGTGACCCGGTCGCCGATGCGCCGGATCTCTTCGAGACGGTGGGAGATGTAGACGACGGCGACACCGGCGGCCGTCAGATCGGACACGATCCTGAAGAGGTTGTCGACCTCCTCGGGGTCGAGCGCGGCGGACGGCTCGTCCATCACGATCAGCCGAACCTCGTGGGACAGCGCGCGGGCCATCGAGACGATCTGCTGCTGTGCCGCGGACAGGTCCCCGACGAGCCGCGCGGGATCGATCTCCGAGTGCCCGAGGCGCCGTAGCAACTCCGCGGTGGCCGTACGGGCGGTGGAGCCGCGCACGACGAACCCGGCGGACGTCGGTTCATGCCCGAGGAAGACGTTCTCCGCGACGGACAGGCCCTCGATCAGGTCGAGTTCCTGGTAGATGGTGGCGATGCCCAGACGCATGGCGGCGATCGGCGACCCCAGGGACACCGGCCCGCCCTGCCAGGTGATCTCACCGCCGTCGGGTTGGTGAGCTCCGGCGAGCACTTTGATCAGAGTGGACTTGCCGGCGCCGTTCTGGCCGAGGAGGCAGTGGACTTCCCCGGCCTGGACTTCGAGATCCACACCGTCCAGGGCGCGGACGCCCGGGAACGACTTGGTGATACCGGACATGGTGAGCAGGGGTGGTTGTGGTGCCATGAGGAATCCCCTCGGCAGGTGCGGGCCGTGAGCGGGCAGAGCTGGACAGGGTGGTTCGGGTATGTGGGCGGCTCTGACGAACCCGACGGCGCGGTTGTGCGCCGGGGCGTACGGGCAGGGCAGAGCGGGGCCTGACGGCCCGGCAGTCATGGGGTGGTGGGAGCCGCCCGCCGAGGTGTCATGCGGTGGTTACGGCGGTGCTGTGGGTGTTGGGGTGGCTGTACGGGTGTTGCGATGGCGCCATGGGGTTGCCGAGGCGTGATGGGTTGCCCGGACGCCGGTGGTTGCAGTGGCGCCTGGTTGTAGTGGCGCCCTGTGGTTGCAGTGGCGCTCGTGGTGGTCCGCTGCGGCGGGCCCGGCAGTGGTCAGGCCGGAGAGAAGACGTGGTCGCTGATGAGCCGGGCCGCGCCGATGGCACCGGCGGCCGGTCCCAACTCTCCCAGCACGATCGGCAGGTTGCCCGTGGCCAGCGGCAACGACTGCCGGTACACCTGGGTCCGAACACTGGCCAGCAGCGTGTGCCCGAGCCCGGTCACACCGCCGCCGATCACCACCAGTCCCGGATTGAAGAAACTGACAAGCCCGGCGATGACCTGCCCCAGACGCTTCCCGCCCTCCCGGATCAGCTCCAGAGCCACCGTGTCCCCTGCTGCCGCGGCGGCCGACACATCCTCGGCCGTCAGACGCCCGGCCGTCTCCAGCCGGGAAGCAAGCACCGCGGACCGGCCCTCACGCGCGGCCTGCTCCGCGTCAGCGGCCAACGCGGCACCGCTGAAATGCGCCTCCAGACAACCCCGGTTGCCGCACGCGCACGCACGGCCCGCCGGTTCCACCTGGATATGCCCGATGTCGCCGGCGCTACCGGTCGTCCCCCGGTAGACCTCGCCACCGACGACGATCCCGCAGCCGATGCCGGTCCCGATCTTGATGCACAGGAAGTCACCCACGGAACGTGCGACGCCCGCGTGCTGCTCCCCCATCGCCATCAGGTTCACGTCGTTGTCGACCATGACCGGGCAGCCCAGTTCCTGGCTGAGCGCCTCCCGCACCGGGAAGCCGTCCCAGCCCGGCATGATCGGCGGCGCGACCGGCACGCCCTCCGGGAAGCGGACCGGCCCCGGGACGCCGATCCCGGCGCCGTCGAAGCCCTCCGCGAGACCGGAGGCCTTCAGCTTGGCCGCCATCGACAGCACCTGCTCGAAGACCGCGACCGGCCCCTCCCGGACATCCATGGGCTGATTCAGATGCCCCAGGACCTCCAACTCCGCGTTCGTCACGGCGACATCGATCGATGTGGCACCGATATCGACACCGAGGAAGCGCAGCGTCGGCGCGAGCCGGATGTTGTGCGAGCGCCGGCCGCCCCGGCTGGGGGCGAGCCCGTCCGCGACAACCAGCCCCGTCTCCAGCAGCCGGTCCACCTCGACGGCCAGCTTCGAACGGGACAGCTCCACCCGATCGCCCATCTGGGCACGGGAGTTGGACCCGTTGTCACGCAGTAGACGAAGCAGCCGCGCCTGATGCGCGTTCTCAGGTCGAGCAGTCATCCGTCGCACGATCCCTCCTCTCCCCTCGCCCACGGCTGGGGACACAGGCACCTGTCTCCGCCGACTGTGCCATCAGGCTTTCGGGGAGGAACGTAACAACGATTTTCCAGACTGGGAAGTACTTACGCGCGAGTACGGTGCATCTTTTTCCATCTACAGGACAAAGTTCGGACACGGGCTGGCGCCAAGGCGCTCGCTACGGCCGCGCGAAGAATGCTCGGCGGGGTGGACGTCCTGGTGGGCGCGCCTCGACGCGGGGCCCGCTGGGGCGTGACGGTCAGCACGACGACATCGCCCACGCTGTGCTGTTCCTCGTGTCCGACCGGACGAGCTGGCCGGCCGCGAGCAATCTCGTCGTGAACGGTGACGAATTCCCCGCCTTCGCGGCTCTCAGGACACCGGTGAGGAGGAAGCGGACCCGGACCAGGTCTCCTTACGCAGGAGTTCGAGCAGGGCCGTCTCCGCCGGGCCCGCTCCATGCCGGACCACGGCGATGACGGGCTGGAACACGACCGGGGACACCGGGCGCGCCAGGTGCTCGTGACCGTGGGGCACCGCGGAGGCCGGGACGAGCGTGACCCCCAGCCCATGGGCGGCCCAGCGCCGTCTGGGACGCGCGGGCGACCGTGTTCGGGGTCAGATCGTTGTCCCGCAACACGTTCAGCAGTACGGCGTCGGCACCGGCCCGCGCCGTCGCCCTCGCCCGCCGGGCCGCGCCTACCGCGACCTCCGCCTCCCGCAGGAAGGCGCGGCCCCACGGTGGGCACCAGGCCAACCGGCTGATCGTCCAGCGGACGGCCCGGGTCGGACTCCGCCGTGCCAAGGGCATCCCGAGCCGCGACGTCACCCCGGTTGTCTGTGGTGCAGCACGAGAAGTGCGATGTCGTCGGTGCGCTGACCGCTGGTGTCGGCCTTCGTCAGAAGGTTGTCGATGAGCAGTTCCAAGTCCCTGTCGTCGGTGTCGGCGAGGTGGTGTGCGAGGCGGGTGATCGCGTCTTCGATGTCGGCGCCGGGTGTTTCGACGAGGCCGTCGGTGTAGAAGGCGAGCAGCGTTCCCTCGGTGAGGGAGATCTCGGTCACGGGAAAGTCGGCGGTCGGGTCGATGCCCAGGAGCGGTCCGGGCGGCACGACGAGGGGACGGGTGTCGCCGTCGGGGCGACGCAGCAGTGGCGGCGGGTGGCCGGCGCTGGCGAGGGTCGCGCGATGGCGGGCGAAGTCGAGGTGGGCGTACAGGCAGCTGGTGAACAGGTCGGGAGCGATATCGGTGAGCAGCCGGTTGGTGCGGTGGAGGACCTGGTCGGGAGGGGCGCCGAGGGTCGCGTGGGCGTGGACAGCGGTGCGCACCTGGCCCATCAGCGCCGCGGCGGCGGCGTTGTGGCCCTGGACGTCGCCGATGACGGCCCCCGCCGCCGTGTCGCCGAGCCGGATCAGATCGTAGAAGTCCCCGCCGATCTCCATGCCCCGGGTGGCGGGCAGGTAGCGGGCGGCGACCCGCAGCCCGGTGATCTCGGGCAGGCTGCGCGGGAGCAGCGCCTGCTGGAGGCTGTGGGCGAGTTCGTGCTTGGTGTCGTACAGGCGGGCGCGGTCGAAGGCCTGGGCGATGAGTCCGGCGAGCGAGGTCATGACGGCGCGTTCCTCGGCGGGGAACTCGTGCGGGCTGTCGTAGGACAGGATGCACACGCCGACGGGTCGGCCGGAGATGATCAGAGGCAGGAACGCCCAGGCCTGCTTTCCGCTGATCCGCGGTGCCTCGGGGTAGGTGCGCCGCATCTCCTCCACATTGGCGAAGAACGCGGGGATGCCGCTGGTGAGGGCCTGCCCGGCCGGGGTGAAGGAGGTGTCGAGGGGGAGGCCGTCGAGGCGCCTGATGGTGTCGGCGGCGTAGCCGCGGTGACCGGTGATCCGCAGCCGGCCGGCGCTCGCGGTGGACAGGACCAGGCCCTGGGCGCCGAAGGCGGGCATGATCTGGTCGGCGACCAGGTCCACGACGTCCTGGACTCCGACGACCTCGGTCAGCGCGGCGGCCAGATGCGTGAGCTGGTAGAGCTGACCGGCGCGGGCCGGTGTGGCGGTGCGCGTGGACCGGCGGGGCGCCGGTGACGGCGGCGCATGGCCGCCGCTGGGAACGATGCGGGCACTGATCCCGCTGGCGTCGGGGTACAGGTGGAATTCCAACCACTGGTCCGGCGGGCGGCACGCGGTGAACGACACCGGCTCACGGCTGATCACCGCGGCACGGTAGCGGTCCTCGATGGTGGGGTCGTCCAGCCAGCGCAGCGACTGCCAGGGGCGGGTGCCCAGCAGCCGGCCCGCATCGCAGCCCAGCAGCTCGCAGGCACCGGAGCTGACGTAGGTGAACCGCCCGTCCAGGTCCACGGCGCAGCTTCCCCCGGGCAGCCGCTCGACGAAGTCGGCGGCGGCCGTGGCCTGGCTCACGAAGCGGTCGCCGGTGGTCGCGGTCACGACGCGCGGCTCACGGCGGGCCGCGGCACCGCCCCGCTCGGCGGCCTCCTCCAGCAGCCGGGCCAGCCGCCGGCAACTGGACGTGATGTTGCCCCGCTCCCGTTGGGTCATGTACGGCGGCCGCGTCGTGGCGGGCCACATCAGCAGCAGGCAGCCCCACTGCCGCACCCCGCTGACCGGCGCGGCGACCAGCGCCAACGGGTAGGGAAGCACGATCGCGGTGCGTGAGTAGGAGCGGGCCATCTCCTCCTGACCGCTCACCCACACCAGCCGGTTCTCACGGACGGCGTCGGCGACGGGCGCCGGAGCGGCGAGCGGCACCCTGGCCCACGGTGCGGCGAACTCCAGCGGCGCTCCGCACAGCACGTCCAGACACAGCAGCTGTTCGTCCGGTGCGAGCAGGTACAGAGCGCCGATGGAGGCGCCGGTCGCGCGCACGGTCTGCGCGAACGCGGCATCCAGCGCATCGGCGTCCGGGGTCGCATCAGCCGTACCGGTCATGCCATCTGCTCCCCTCGGGGCGCGGTCCGGGGATGACACGTATACCGAGCCCGCCCATATCAGGACGCTACGCCCATGAGGAGCGGTCGGCACGTGGTCCCCGCCCGATTCCTCAGCGGCCGACCCGCGCACAATGTCCGGCTGCCCGGTGAGGCTCCGCTTGTAAGCTTTTGGGATGGTGGAGCGGTGTGAGGAGTGGGTGACGGCCGCACCGGTGCCGCCGCTGCGGCCGTTCATCGAGCGCTACTGCGGCTACCGGCTCACGGGGTTTCCGCCCGCTGTGCACCGCGGCCTGCCGTCACGGCATATGACCTTCATCGTCAGCATCGGCGACGACATCGACGTGGTGGCTCAGACGGATCCGGCGCAGCCCCCGCAGCACTACGGATGTGTGCTCAGCGGCCTCCAGGCTTCGTCGGCGCTGATCTCTCACAGCGGCGACCAGGAAGGAGTGGCGGTCGAGCTCACGCCCCTCGGCAGCCGGGCCCTGTTCGGCATGCCTGCGGGCGAGCTGTGGAACGTCTCGGTCGAGCTCGGGGATGTGGTCGGGGCCACCGGCCGCGAACTGTGGGAACGCCTGCAGACAACCGTCGGCTGGGAGAACCGATTCGCCGTCTGCGACGCCGTCCTGGGCCGCTTGGCCGGGGACGGCGCGCCGGCGCCCGAGCTGCGCTTCGCGTGGGAAACGGTGGTCGCCTCCAGGGGCGAGGTGTCCGTCCGTGACCTGGCCGACGAGAGCGGGTGGAGCCGCCAGCACCTCGCCCGCCGCTTCCGCAGCGAGTTCGGCCTGTCGCCGAAGCTCGCGGCCCGGGTGGTGCGGTTCGAGCGGGCCCAGCAGATGCTGCGACGTTCCCCGCCGTTCGTGTCGATCGCCCAGGTGGCGGCGGCGTGCGGGTACTACGACCAGGCGCATCTGAACCGGGACTTCGTCGCGCTGGCCGGCTGCACGCCGACCGAGCTGCTCGCGGGGGATGTTCCATCCGTCCAAGACAGTCGCGGTGGCGCCGGGGCATCGTCACTGCATGAACGCAACCACCACGACAACGACAACGACCCTCTGGCCGTGCCTCACCTACCGTGACGCGCGCGGCGCGATCGCCTTTCTGACCGATGTCTTCGGCTTCCAGGAGACCGCGGTCCACACCCGGGAGGACGCCCCGTCGATCGTCGAGCACGCCGAGCTGCGCTGGCCGCTCGGCGGTGGCGTGATGCTGGGGACCGCCGCCAAGGACGAGTCCGCCTGGGGGCGACGCTCCCCTGGCAACGACGCGGTGTACGTCGTGTGCGACGAGCCCGACACGCTCTTCGACCGAGCCGTCGCCGCCGGTGCCGAGATCGTGCGCGGCCTTGTCGACGAGGACTACGGCTCACGCGGCTTCACCGTCCGCGACACCGAAGGCAACCTCTGGAGCTTCGGCACCTATCGGGGCGAGGGCGCGGCACCGAAGGCCGATCGCGAAACCTTCGCCGCCCTGCTCGACGAATGGGCCGCCGCCATCGTCTCCAACGACGCCGAGGCGATCGGACGCTTCGCCACCCCGGACTGGATGTTCGTCGCCGACAACGGCATCACGCCGGGCTCGACCTTCCTCGAACTGGTGGCATCCGGCGACCTGACCCATCGGACCATGAACCTCGAAGTTGAACGCGTGGCGTCGGTGTCCGACTCGACGGTGCTGGTGACGACCCATGGCACCAACAGCGGCGCCTTCCGCGGCGAGCCGTTCACCGCGGACGAGTGGGCCACCGACGTGTTCGTGTGGGACGGCGAGCGCTGGCGGTGCACGCTGACCCAGCTGACGCCGGTCAAGTCGCCGCAGTCCGCAACCCCCTGACCCGCCACCCCTTCCTCAGCAACTCCTCGTTGGTTTCGCGCAGGTGGGTCGCGGCACGCCGGGCTGGAGCATCAGCCGCGCCCGGAGGTGGGAGCAAGTACCGGCTCAGGGCCAGGCGGCACGTCAGCGTGCTCCACGCTGATGCGGGGCAGTCGCCGGTCGAGCCAGCGGGGCAGCCACCAGTTGGCGCCTGCCATCAGCGCCATGGCCGCGGGAACGAGCACCATCCGGACGACCGTCGCGTCGAGCACGATCGCAGTCGCCAGGCCCAGGCCCATCATCTTGACGAGCGGTGAGGGATTGGCGACGAAGCTGAGGAACACCACCGTCATGATCAGCGCGGCGGAGGTGATCACACGTCCCGTGGCCGCGATACCGCGCGCCACCGACTCGGTGGTGTCACCCGTGATGTCGTACTCCTCGCGGACCCGCGAGAGCAGGAACACCTCGTAGTCCATCGACAGTCCGAACAGGACCGCGAAGAAGATCGTCGGCAGGGGCGAAACGATCGGGAAGGTCCCCTCGAGGTTGAACAGGGCTCCGAGCCATCCCCACTGGAAGACGGCGACCACGACGCCGTATGCGCCACCGATGGACAGCAGGTTCACCACGGCGGCTTTCACCGGTATCGCGATGGAGCGGAACACGAGCATCAACAGCAAGAACGAAGACACCAGGATCGCGCCGACGAACACCGGCAGGGTGTCGGCGAGTTGCCGGGTGAGGTCGTCGGTCATGGCGGTCATGCCGGACACAGCGACGTTGTCCGGGACGAGATCGCGGATGCGCTCAAGCGTCGCGGACGTCTCGGCGTCCGCGGGCGCAGTGGTGGGCAGCGTGGGCAGCACCACGGTGTCCCCGGCCGCGGACGTCTGGGGCTCACCGACGGTGGCAATGCCGGGGTCGGCGGCGATGCGCTTGGACAGTGCGGGGATGTCCTGGGCGTCCGCGCCGGGGCTGCGCAGGTCGGCGACGACCAGGAGCGGGGCGTTGACGCCGGGACCGAATCCCTCCGTCAGCAGGTCGTAGGCGCGGCGATGGGTGGTGGTGGTCGCGTCGTTGCCCGCGTCAGGGAAGCCCGTCTCCATCCGCAGCGCGGGGGCCGCCAGCGCGAGAAGCGCTGCTGAGGCGACGATCAGGTACGGCCATGGCCGGCCGGACACACGGTGGGCGAAACGCCACCATGCGCTGTCCTCGGAATTCGCGGGGCGCTTGCGGCCCAGGCGTCGTCGCTTGTGGATGCGGTCGCCCAGCAGTGTGAGCAGGGCCGGCAGGAGGGTGAGCGCGGTCGCGACGGCGAAGAGGACGACCAGCGAGGCACTCAGGCCGATCGAGGTCAAAAAGCCCAGGCCGGTCAGCGCGAGGGCCGCCATCGCCACGACGACGGTGCCACCGGCGAAGAGCACGGCCGCGCCTGCGGATGCCATGGCATGGGACAGAGCGGTGGGGTTGTCCTGGCCCGCCGCGTGGTTCTCGCGATAGCGGGCCACGATGAACAGGGCGTAGTCGATGCCGACACCCAGGCCGATCATGGCACCGATGGTGGGGGCGGCGGTGGAGACGTCCATGGCGTTGGCCAGCAGTGTGATGCTGCCCAGGCCCGCGGCGACGGCCACCAGGGCGAGCGCGATGGGCACCAGGGCGGCCACGATCGTGCCGAACGCAACCACCAAGATGATCAGCGCGGTCAGCAGGCCGGCCGCCTCCGCACCCGATGTCGGTGTCTCGGCGTTGATGAAGACGGCGTCACCGCCCAGCTCGGCAACGACACCGTCCTCCCGCAGGGGTTCGATCGCACCGGTCAGCGCATCGATGTAATCGGGATCGACGTTCATCGCGGGCACGTCGAAAGTGATCTGCGCGAATCCGATACGCCCGTTGGGCGAGATCGTGTCGGCCGGGAAGGGATCGGTCACCGTGGCGACGTGCTCCACCTCGGCCATCCGTGCGACCGCCGAGGCGATGGCAGACCGGTGGCGTTCCAGTCGTTGCCCTTCCGGTGCGGCGAAGACGGCCATGGCGCTCCCCCTGGACGCTTCCGGGAAGCGCTCTTCGAGCAGCTCCATCGCCTCTTCGCTCTGGCTGCCGGGAGCGACCAGGTCATCGACGAAGGAGCCGCCGGCCGTCCCGGCCATGGGCAGCACGAGAAGAAGAGCGACCCCCCACGCGGCGATGGTGACCCACGGCCGGCGGACGCTGGCCCTGCCGATGCGTCGAGTAAATCGGTTCATGGCTCCGTGGGCTCCTGTCAGAGGGCTGCCGCCGACGACTTGGCGCGTCGGACGGCAAACGGCGTGAGCGGGTCCATCGTGGGCGCCGCGGCCCTTGCTGTCCCCGGCCGCCGGACGGGTTCGCCGCTCCCGCCCGGGACGGGGAGAGCGACGCGGCGCCTCCCCCTGGAGGCGGAGAACCGGATCCGCCTGCCGACGGGTGACGACCTCTTGGGCCTGCACATACGATGACGATTCAGGCTCATTGACAATCGAGGCCGGAGCACCGGAAGCCCTGTAATGGAGCGATGATGAACCGCACGGCACAGCCTGCCCGGACGCCAGTCCGCAGCGTGCCGTCCAAGTTCCATGGCCCCTTCGTCCGCTGGCCGCGGGCCGCGGACGCCACCCTCGCCCTCGCCATGTTTCTGGCAGCGACGTTCCTGGAGGAAGCCCCGGGAGACGCCATGGCCGTCCGCCCGGTCCTCGACGTCCCCCTGCCGGTCCTCCTGCTCTTCTCGGCGGCCGGCGCGGCACTGTACTGGCGTCGGCGCAAGCCAACAGCAGTCCTGTGCGTGGCTCTCGCGTCGTGGGCCCCGACGCTGGGCAGCAGTTACTCCACCCTGGGCGGGATCGTGATCGTCGCGCTGTACAGCGTCGGACGGCACGCCGACGACAGGCGGTGGGGCCCCCTCGGCGTCGTCGCGGCCGCCGCCTTGGTCACGATCGACGGCCTGCTCCATTCCGTTCCCGGCGGCGAGATCGGCTTCGGCTGCCTGGTCATGTCCGGGGCCTGGTACATCGGTCGACGCCTGCGCCTGCGCGCCGAGCGCGCTGTCCAGCGCCGTCAGGAGCAGGCCGCTGAGGCACAGCGCATCGTCACCGAGGAACGCACCCACATCGCCCGGGAACTGCACGACGTGGTCGCGCACCGGGTGAGCATGATGACCGTGCAGGCCGGTGCCGCCCGGATGGTGGCCGCCGAAGACCCGCAGGGCGCCCTGGAGGCGATGACGGCGGTCGAGGAAGCCGGACGCCAGGCTCTGGACGAGCTGCGGCACCTGCTGGGAGTGCTGCGTCCCAGGACCGAGCGTGACGGACTCGGTCCACAGCCGGGTCTGACCGATCTGCCCCGGCTCATCGCGCAGGTCCGGGAGGCTGGGCTCGACGTCTCGCTCACCGACGACATCCACGCTCCCCTCCCGGCCCGCGTGGAGCTCTCGGTGTACCGCATCGTCCAGGAGGCGCTGACCAACGTGCTCAAGCACAGCGGACCGCAGACGCACACCGAAGTGCGCCTCAAGCACGACCGGTGCGGCCCCGGCATCACCGTCGAAGTCCTCGACGACGGCAAAGGCGCCGCCCTCCAGTCCGTGTCCGGTGCCGCCCGTGCGGGCATGGGCGGCCACGGAATCGTCGGTATGCGGGAGAGGGCCCTCCTGCTCGGCGGCACTCTCGATGCGGGGCCGCGGCCCGGCGGCGGATTCCGCCTGACCGCCCATCTACCCGTCCAAGGGGAGCCCACGTGACCATCCGCGTCGTCGTCGCCGACGACCAGGCGCTGGTGCGCCGGGGCTTCACCATGATCCTGCGGATCCACGACGACATCGAGGTCGTGGCCGAGGCAGGGACCGGCCTTGAGGCGATCGAAGCAGCACGCCGACAGCGCCCGGACGTGGTCCTCATGGACATCCGCATGCCCGAGATGGACGGCCTCGAAGCAACCTCCCTGATCCTGCGGGAGGCCGACTGGCCGGTGCGGGTACTGATCCTGACCACGTTCGACCCGGACGAATACGTCTACGAGGCGCTGCGCGCCGGAGCCAGCGCCTTCGTCCTCAAGGACATTCCACCGGAGCAGCTCGCCATCGCCGTACGCACCGTGGCCGAGGGAGGAGCCCTGCTGGCGCCCTCGATCACACGGCGGCTCATCGACCAGTTCGCCGAGCACCGCGTCGTCAGCGCTGCCGTCTCGGGCCGCGTGGAGCGGCTCACCGAGCGCGAACGAGAGGTCGTCATCGCCGTCGCCCGGGGCGCGAGCAACTCAGAAATCGCTGAGCAGCTCTTCATCGGTGCCGCAACCGTCAAGTCACATGTGTCGAGCATCCTCGCCAAGCTAGGCCTGCGTGACCGGATCCAGATCGTGATCTTCGCCTACGAGAGCGGACTCGTCGAAGCCGGCGATCACGACGTCGGTCACTGAATCCTCTTGGACCACCCACAGTTCATCCAGATGCTCCGGGTACGTGCCCGATGCCGTACCGCCCCAGGACACCGGACAGACCCAACCCCCTTCCCTGGCCGCCTCAGGGAGATTCCGGGTAAGTCTCATACAGCGCCACCGACTCGGGCGGAAGCACAAAGGAGTGTGCGCACACCATGAAGGTCATCATTGTCGGTGCCGGTGTGCTGGGGGTGAGCGTCGCGAGACAGCTTGCCGCAGTGGGCGTGGAAGTTCTCCTGGTGGATCAGTGGGGAGCCGGCACCGGTACCAGCGCGACCACTTTTGCCTGGACCAACTCCAGCCGGAAACTGGACCCGGACTACCACAGGCTCAACCTCGCGGGGATGGAGGAGCACACCAGGCTTGCCGAGCGCCTGCCTGGCGCGCCGTATTACTTCCCCAGCGGAGCGCTGCAGTGGGCGGACTCCTCAAACGAACCATGGCTCGCCGGCAACGTGGAACGACTGCAGTCCCTCGGCTATCCCGCGCACTGGGTCACATCTGCCGAAGCAACGCGCATCGCAGGCGACCTCCGGATCCCGGAAACCATCACGTGCATCGCTCACTTCCCCATCGAGGGATACGTTCTGCCCGAACTCTTCGTGAGGAACCTTCTGGCCGACGCCGAGCAGCACGGAGCCAGGTTGGTGCTCGGCGAGGTCGTGGCCATCGATGACCGATCTGACGGAGTGTCCGTCGCCCTGGCCGGAGGAGAAACCTTCAACGGCGATCGAATGGTGCTGGCGGCAGGCCGCTGGACGGAACGGCTTGCTGCACGGGCCGGTATCGACATTCCCATGGTGACGGGTACGAGTCGCGGATCGCAGACTGTCGGTCTGCTCGGCGTCGCCAGGACGCCGGAACTCGACCTTCGCTGTGTGATCCACAGCCCTGGCCTGAACCTCCGCCCCGCGGCCGGCGGCCGGACCGTCCTGCAGGCTCTCGATCTGAACGCGGAGGTCGATCCGGCCAACCCTCCATCCGCGGGTGGGAGCCTTGCACGCATCCTCGCCGGGCGATTCTCCGCACTGCTGAGCGAGCCGAGTCGCGCACCGGAGATCGACCTGCGTATCGGCTTACGGTCATTGCCCGTGGATGGCCACAGCGTCGCCGGCTACGCCTCCGGGCACTCCCGGGTCTACTGCCTGGTCTCGCACAGCGGAATCACCCTGGCACCGATTCTGGGACGGCTGGCCGCGAGCGAGATCACCACCGATCAGGAACAGGACCTCCTCCGGCCCTTCCGGCCCACACGCTTCATCGGCGTGCGGCGCTCGGACACCGAGGTCGACCAACACGCCACCGCCCTGGGCGAGCAGTAGCCGATGGCCCCGGCGAGGTTCACTCACGGAACCTGATGGCGTGACAGCAACGAACGCCCGCCACAGACTGCCGCATCAGCGGGCTTCGCCCTCCTCGATCTCGTGCGCCGGCCGAGGGTCGGCACCACGAATGCGGACCGACCCCTCGTTACTCTGGAGGCCTTTCAGGCGGCCGGCGTTGAACCAGGACCCGTCGAGTGGTCGTTCGAGGAATTCGCCGTCCAGACCCTTCATCCAGTGCTCCGGGTCAGCATTCGATGGGCAAGTCCGACTGTAGATCGGGGCCGTCGAGGAGCGCGGGCACCCGCCACAACATCAGAATGAGCCACGAGCCCGCTGGATCCGATCCGGGACCTGGCCCACGACGAAGGGGTGGCCGCGGAGGCCGCTCCCAGGCTGTTGCACCGGCCCGGGGTCGCGTTCAAGGCGATGACTGCGACCGGGCGCGGCAGTCCGGTCAACCATGCCCAGGTCGAGCAGGGCCGTCATGCCCGTGAGGAATTCGAGCGGACCAGCGAATTCGCCCCGGTCATCAGGCATTTCGAGCGGACAGCCGACCCAGCGTGATCACGGGACACGTTGGTGAAGGAGACCAGGGGCCGGCCCCGCCTGTCCGCCCCGCACTCCCCGGGGCCGGCCCCTCCCCGTGTCATGCACCCGGAGGCCATCGGTGCTGGTGGGGATGGGGTGATCTCGCTCGCGCTGGTCATCAACTGCCGCCGGAGCCCTGACCTGAGGAGGTCCACGCCGCGTCGTCACACCCGGCGGCCACCACGAACTGTGTCCCGCATGCCGGCAAGGCACACCCAGCAGACCCCTCACCGCGCTCTGGAGACGTCCGGTCCGACAGACCATCCCCGCCTGATCCAGAGCCCGAAGGGACTCCACCGGATCGGGCAGCGCACAGCTCAGGGCACGTCGCCCTCGACCAGCGGTGTCAACAGGCGTTCTACCGCGCCGTAGGGCTCGATGGCGGACCTGCTGGACGGACAGAGCGAGTACGGCCGCTCGTCGTCGGAGCCCTTGTCGCAGGCGACGGTGACGCCAAGGGCAAGGAAACCCCCCATGGTGAAGGGGACAAGACGACGCCGTAAGGCCGTCCGCCTCCGACAATCCAGTGTCCGCCTCACGCAATCTTCGTACCCAGCCGCCACTACCCGAGTCAATCGCGCACACCACGTTCCCTCAGAGCCCCTACGCGGCCACCACCGCCCGCTCCGCCGGTTGGCTGCCATGGGCCCGACCGAGTCAGAGCGGTCTGGTGGACTCTGCGGCGAAGTCCACCTCGTATGAGGCGCTGTCGGCGAGTGTGTCGCCCATGCGCGGGGGCCCTGCGTGATAGGTTCAGCGTCGCCACGCGCTGTTGTGAACTGAGGAGGTGAGACCGATCAACGCTGTGACAGGTCGGGCCTCCCTCCCCCGCATGGCCTAGGGAGTGCCCGCAGAAGGCATCCCGAAAGGCTTGAAACGCTATGCGCTTCACCTCTGAGACATCCTCCGACGGTGTCTGCGAACGGCTCTTTACCCTCGGTGAGATTCCCGGCGTGCTGTGGACGCCGGAAGGTGCCGCCGGTACGCGCCCCCTTGTCGTGATGGGGCATGGCGGCGGTCAGCACAAGAAGGCTCCCGGCATCCTGGCCCGTGCGCGCCGTTTCGTGACCGCGTGCGATTTCGCGGTGGTGGCGGTCGACGTGCCCGGCCATGGCGACCGGCCCAAGGACGAGGAGTACAACCGGATCGCGACCGAGAACCAGGCTCGCGTGGAGGCCGGGGAAGAGTTGGCTCCGCTGATCGCCAGCTTCCAGGCACTCGTAGCTCGCCAAACCGTCCCTGAATGGCAGGCAGTCCTGGACGCGGTCCAGCAACTCGGGCACGTCGGCGCCGGTCCGGTGGGCTACTGGGGAGTCTCGCTGGGATGCGGACTGGGTGTTCCGTTTGTTGCCGCCGAACCCCGGGTCCACGCCGCGGTGTTGGGCCTGGGCGGGGCCCTGGCCTCGGCCGAGGACGCCGCGCGGATCACCGTCCCGGTGGAGTTCCTGGCGCAGTGGGACGATGAGCGAGTGCCGCGTGACCAGAGCCTGGCACTATTCGACGCGTTGGCCTCAGCCGAGAAGACGCTCCACGCCAACCCCGGCAAGCACGGGGAGATCCCGGACTTCGAGCTGGACAGCACTCTGAGGTTCTTCTCCCGGCACCTCGCCTGACACCGCCGCTTTCAGTCTGCTACGCGCCGATCGGCACCTGTTTCCGATCGGCGCGTTCGGCGAACACTGGTCGACGTGGCAGCGAGAGTTCAGAACCCGTCTTTCAACCGTCCCAGCGTGGAACGGGTTGACCAGAGGGACTACTGATCTCGTGACGGCTGATGTCGTAGGTGGGATCGTGCAACGTTCGTCGACGGTTTTTGCCCCGTGGCAGCGAACCCACAGTCGTACAGGGGCGCCGGCGCAATGCTGTC
The DNA here is from genome assembly GCF_014257025.1 of Streptomyces cupreus. Taxonomy (GTDB): domain Bacteria; phylum Actinomycetota; class Actinomycetes; order Streptomycetales; family Streptomycetaceae; genus Streptomyces; species Streptomyces cupreus. The sequence continues at coordinate 4,265 of NZ_JACMSF010000096.1, read as the reverse complement.
GGCGCACACCCTCGCGGTGATGGACACCCTGGACCAGGTGCGCGAACGGATCGGGGTGTCCATGGCAAGTCAGCGCCCGGCCGGTGCGCGCGCGGGTCAGGGGCCGGGCAGGACGCCGGTGCGAGCCGGGCCCGCGGATTGAACGCGTAGACCTCCAGCGAGATGCGGTGCAGCACCAGTTCCTCGATGCCGTACCCGACGATCGACCGGGTCGCCTCCGTCCCCAGGCCGTGCCCGTAGGTGCCGGGCACGAGGCAGATGCGGAAGCTGCAACTTTCGTTGCCCTGGTTCCACTCGTTGAGGACCGCCTCGCCGATGACGTTCCCCGTCGCCTGCTCGACCACGGCAAGGTCCAGCCGGTCGTCCTGGTCCTGACGAGTCACCCCGTCACCCACACGTATCCGGAGCAGCCGCACCGGACCGCCGTCGAGGCGACCGCCCGGTGCGGGGGCGGCGGGGTCAATCGGCAGTTGTCACTTCCACAGAGAGGTCGTTGTCGACCGTGTAGTACGGGCTCACGGCGACACCGCCGAGCATGGCAGACGGATACACGAAGATCTCTTTGCGGTCCGCCAGGTCGTCGAAAAGACGGCCGACACGGATGAGGGGCGCTCCCTCGGCGGATCCAGTCTGAACGCTGATGTCCCAGACGCGGTTTCCGGTGGTGTCCGCGTTGATCAACTCCTCGAAGTCCACGGTGAAGGAGAAACGTTGGCCGGCGCTCTCCGCCTGCGGCTCCCGAGTGCGTACAGCGCCGTTGGCACCCCTCGCGCGCAGTCGTACCACGGCTCCCTCGGCGAGCGTGGCGCCATGCAACCGCGCCTTGACGGTCATCGACCGGTCCGTCACGTCAATGCCCTCGACCTCGGCTTGGGCGGTGCGCAACCATGTCCTTACCGCGAGATAGCCATCCTTGGTGGTGTACGGAACCCGCACCGCCACCGGCGACGGCCAGTTGCGGGTGTGTCCGTCGACCAGGGCTCGCAGGTCCCGTAGACCGGGGCGGAGCCGCTGTCGCGGCGCTCCCGGTTCGGGGAGCAGGTACACGTCCCACCGTCCCTCGGTGAGAGGGGGCTGCGGCTCCAGGACAGCGCGCCGGCCACCGTCGTCCACCGCTTCGAGGGGGAGGACACGAAGGGTGTCCTCGGGCTTTCCCTTCTTGGGGCGCAATCGCAGCAGAAGCTGGGCCGGCTGGAGGTCTGATGCCTCAAGTGCGGGAAGTTCAAAGGTGATTCGGCCGTCCGCGTCGGCCGTGCAGTGGGCACGAAGCTGCGCGTCATGTGTCGTGTCATGCGCCATGTCCTGTTCCCCGTTCATCGCTGTCCCCTCCGGACCGCGCGCAGCGCACTGCCGGCCGCGGCATGGGCGGCGTCTCGCGCGGCGAAGCCCCGGCTGATCAGGGCGCGATGTATCCGGTCGCGTTCCGGTGCGACCGGCCGCCCAGCCCTTCTCGCCGATATCGCCTCGCCGATCAGGCGTTCGGCCTGCTCCACGACGGGGACCGGGGCGAAGCGTCGCGCGTTCTCCATGGCCGTACGGCCCATCCGTCGGCGCCGCTCGTCGTCACCGACGAGTTCCAGCAGAGCGTCGGCCAGCGCTTCACGGTCCCCGACCGGCACCAGTCGGCCGTCGACCCCGTCCTTGATGATCTCGCCCGGTCCGTGCGGGCAGTCGGTGCTTACCACGGGGAGTCCGCAGCGCATCGCCTCGACGATGGTCATGCCGAAAGGCTCGAAATTGGACGCGGCCGCGCCGATCGATCCCTTCACCCACTCCGCCTCCATCGGGGCGGCCGCACCCATCAGGAAGACGCTGTCGCACAAGCCCAGGCTCTGGATGAGCTGACGCAGCCGGGCGTGTTCCTCCCCTTTTCCATAGATCCGCAGCTGCCAGTCCGGGTGTTCGGCGGCCACCCGGGCGAACGCCTCGACGAGCAGGTCGTAACGTTTCACCGGAACCAGCCGACCCGCCGCGACGACCACCTTCGCCCGGCCGTCCGCGGCGGGCAGCACCGGATCGGGGACGCTGTTGGCAAGCGCCGCCACCCTGACGCCGGGCAACCACATCTTGCGCCGGTAGGCGGCAGCGTCCGCCTCCGTGACCGTGGTGAGCACGTCGAGGTGCCGGTAGGCCTGGCGCAATGTGGTGCGCAGCGACGGTGAGTGGTTGTCGAGGGTGAGGTGCTCCTGCCCGATGCGGATGACGTGTCGCGGGGCCTGAAGTGCCAGGTGCACGTTGAGCCCGGGGCGAGTGCCGATGACCACGTCGGCGTCGGTCGCCGCCAGGCACTCACCGATCCGCTGATCGGTCAACTCGCTGTACTGCTCGTAACGGTACTCGGCGGCCGGAAACACTCTCGCAGGTCTCAGATGAAGTGGGTGGTCCTTTTCCTTCCGCAGGTCCACCAGCGGTCGTAGCGAAACTCTCGGGTCCAGGGTGAAGTTCGGGCGCTCCCGATGGCGTAACACCGAGACGATCTCCACATCGTGCCGCGCGGCCAGCGCCTGGGCCAGATTGAAGGTCGTGGTGATCGTGCCTCCGATGCCGTAGGCGTTGTGTATCAGGAAAGAGATCTTCATGGCGGACTAGACCTCCTCAACCCCTTTCCAGTTGCCCGCCGTTATCGCTTTGTTCTCTTTCCGATCAGGCGTCTGGAAGGCCGGGGCCGAGGCTCGACCGGCCTCGATCTTGTTGGACGGTCGACTCGTAGCGGACGGCGAGCTTGTCGGACCTGGTCGCGACGCCTCTGGCCTGCTTCAACAGGCCCATCCGGCATTCGACTTTGTGTCTGCGCTTGTACATCTCGCGATCGAAGCCGGGCGGGCGGCCACCGGCCGAGCCTCGGCGGATCCGGTGGCCGGCCTGATCGCGCCTCTCCGGGATGGTGTGCGCGATCCCGCGTTTGCGCAGGTTGGAGCGGATCTGGCGCGACGAGTACGCCCGGTCCGCGAGCACATGCTCCGGGCGGGTGCGCGGAGGTCCACCGCCGACCCGGGGTACGCGGATTTGTTCATGACCTGCTCGAAGACCGGTGCGTCACCCCGCTGGCCGGCGGTGATGACGGCGGCGAGAACGTGGAAGGAGGCGTCTACGGCGAGGTGAATCTTGGTGGTCAGCCCGACGCGCGAGCGTCCGAGGCGGTGGTCGTCCGGCTCGGCCGCCGAGCCGTCCGGAGGCGTCCGGCTCGGATCATGAGCCCCTTTTTGCGGGCCCCGGCGGCGTGCTGGTGAGCTCGGCAGACGGTGGAGTCGATCGAGACCTCCCACTCGATGATGCCGTCGGCATCGGCCGTGACCTGCAGCTTCTTCAGGATGCTGGGCCAGGTCCCGTCGATCTGCAAGCACCGGAACACCGCATACGCCGTCTACCAGGGACCGTATCGCTCGGGCACGTCCCGCCAGGGCGAGCCAGTCCGAGCCCGCCACCATATCCCGTCGAAGACCTGTCGCCGATCCCTCGGCGGCCGGCCCATCTTCGGTATCGGCGGCAACAACCGCTCCAGCCGCTCCCACTGTGCATCCGTCAGATCGCCACGAGACATTCGAAGATCGTTTCACGATCTTGATCAACACCTCAGACACGCCCGCACGGCCCATCCGAGACCCAACCCGAAGGTCAGACGATCGGCGCGCTCACGATCCCGCCGCTCGAGCGCCTCCAGTCGTATGCCACGCTCGCACTGTACGTACCGCATGCGTCCTCCGCTGTCGATTGCGCAACGGCCTCGATGCGCCTTGCTACCTCTCCTCGTTCCCCTCGCAGCGACCCTCTGCCTCACCATCGGAGATCTCGTGTGCCGACCGGCTGCCGGTGCACCACAAGCGGAACCGCATCCAGGCGCACAATCGAGAGCAGGCTTGCCGCGGTCGGCGTCTGCGGCGAGCGCGTCACGCCAGGCGACGCCCGCGATTACGTTCGTGCCTCCGGTGTCCTGGCCGGTCCTAGGCGGGTGTCCGCGCGTCCACGTCGGTGCAGGTCATCGACTATGGCCCCGAGCGGAATCGGGAGCGCGCCTTACGCCGCGTACCAAGCACCGACGCAGGTCACTGTCACACGAGCAGCGCGTCGAGCTCCGGAAGTCGGCCGAACAGGTCGGGGAGGCCGCGCACCCCGTTGCGCACGGACTCGTGCGACAGCGCGAGGTCAGGGCCGGTGCTCGCCTCGACACCGGCGAGGCACCGGAGGATGTTCCACCTCGTGTGCCCCAGCCAGCCGCCGATCATGAACACAAACCAGCTTGGACCTGACGGCGGCAGCGCTCCGCC
>NZ_JACMSF010000095.1 GCF_014257025.1 Streptomyces cupreus | reverse complement strand
TGGCTTTAGGAGTGGGATTGGATCCTTGCCGGGGCGTGCTCGACGTTGCCACGCGGTGCTGTTTCACCTGGTCAGCGCTATGCGATTTCTTGCTCGATCCCGTTGATGACGCCTCGTGCCGGACAGTCCGCTCACGCATCGCGCACGCACGGAGAGGGCTCGGCGCGGGCGCGACCCGATTGTCGGCTGGTGCGTCAGGTGGGCTTTCCTGCGAGGGCTGACAGGAGCGCGGTGATGACCCGGTCCGTGGCGGCGGTCATGCCGACGGAGTCGGGGCGAGCAGCCACGGGATCAGAAGGCAGTCCATCGCCCGTCGGCCGGGGTGGCGGTCCAGGTGAACGGCGGCGGGCGCGTGGAGGTCGCGTCGCCAGGCAGCCTCGTCGGCAAGTGTTCCGGCGGTGCGGTACTGGTGGACCTGGGGCGCGTTGGGCAGGGCGTCGGCGACCTCGGCAACCGGTACCGGGCGGAACCCGAGCCGGGTCCAGAAGGCTCCGGCTCCCGTGGAGAACAGGTAGGCCGTGCGGGCTCCTTGCGCAGCGGCATCCACGAGTGAGTGTTCGACCAGGCGTCGTGCGGCGCCGCAGCCGCGCAGGTCGGGCCGGACGGCGACACTGCGCAGCAGCACGCGGTCGTCCTGGCGTTCCCAGCCCAGGGCCGCGGCGGGGCCCGCGGTGTCCCGGGTGAGCCAGTACCGCGTGCCAGGCACGAGGACGCCCTTGGACGAAAGGCCCTGTCCGGCGAGGAAGGTGGCCAGCTCGCCTCCGTCCCACTCCGGCCGGGCCGGTCTGGGGAGCGGGAGGGGTTTGGCGTAGCAGCGGCTGAGCGTCTTGTGTTCGTACGGCGGGTAGTTGGGGATCCGTTGGTAGCCGGCGCGGGTGTACAGCGCGATGGCTTCGGGCTGGTGGACGGCTGTCTCCAGACGCATCTCGGGGTGACCGAGGGCAGTGGCGGTGCGCTCCGCCTCGGCCAGGAGCTGGGCGGCGATGCCGCGGCCGCGGGCCTCGGGGACTATGTACATGCGCTTGAGTTCGGCGGCGGTGTCGGGGGCGGGAAAGGGCTGGACGGCACAACAGCCGATCGGGCGACCGTCGGCCTCCGCGAGCAGGAAGTGGATGGCGGGGTGCAGGTGGGAGCCGCCGGTGCAGGGTTCGTCCGGGTAGCGGGCGGCGAGGTCGTCGTCGAGGGCGCGGACCAGCCGCCGGACGCTCGGGTGGTCGGCCGCCGCGGCGGCGATGGTGAGATCGGGGGTGGTCACAGGGTGCGGTTCCCTTCGAGGATCAGGTCCAGTTGCCTCTCCAGGACGCGCCGTTGGAGGTCGGGCGGGTAGGCGTCCGGATCGGTGACAGCGTTCAGGGCCAGGCCGTCCAGGCATACGACGAGGGCGCGCACCCGCTCTTCCAAGTTCCCCGGCTCCGGCTCGCCGGGGAGTGCGGCACGCACCAGGGTTGTCAGCCGGCGCACCCAGGAGGCGTGGCTGACGGAGTGCTCGCGCAGGAGCTCCTGGTCGGTGCGGGTGGTGAGCAGGAAGGACGACCATACGACGGCCTCCAGGTGCCGTTCCTCATCCAGCGGCAGTGCCTGCTCGGCAACGGCGTACAGGTGGGCGCGCGGGTCGCTGTGCCGCAGGGGCATTGCGTCGATGCGGTCCGCCATGCGGCGATGCATGACGGACCGGGCGTGCGCAAGGAGTGCCTTCTTGTCCCGGAAGTAGTGGGTGACCATGCCTGTTGTGCACCCGGCGGTGGCGGCGACCGACCGGAGTGTCAGCCCCTCCAGCCCGCTTTCGCTCACCACCTGCCATAGGGCAGCGGAGATCTCGGAGCGGCGCTGGACATGGTCGACCTGTCGAGGCATGAGATCCCACTTTACGTAACGCTTGTTGTGTAACGCATGTTACGCGATGGTCGGGTGCCAAGGCCAGAGGGTCGGCCGTGCCCCTGCTCGTGACGCGCGCCCGACCGGCTCGGCGGGGTCCCGGGTGTCACCCCGGGGTCCCGCCGCTCGGCGAGCACCGCAGTCTCAGCGATCCGACTCGTCGGCCGGGCCCGGGTCGGGGGTGTCGGTGTCGAAGGGCGGGGCCTTGTCGGTCCACTTCATCGACGTGATCGTCGTGTAGCTCAGCAAGTGGCCCTTGCGCACACCGTCGCCGCTTTGGGTGGCCACCGTCTCGGTGCCCAGTGGCATCCCCGTCGACTTGTCGAAGATCAGGCGGAGTTCGGGGGCGGACTCGTAGGGGCTGGGGAGGGCGACGGCGTAGCCGGTGCGGCCGGTGTGGTCCTTGACGTCGCCGAGGGAGCGCACGCCGGGTTCGGCGGCGAGGAGGCGGTAGGCGGCGGCTCGCAGCGCCGGGGTGGACGGAAGGGTCGTCGCGAGCAGGACGGCGCTCTGGACGACGATCCGGTCAAGGGTCCACTCGGGGCCGTTGTGGTCCCTGTCGACCAAGGCGAACAAGCGCTTGCGGAGGGCCTTCTCATCGGTGGGCAGCGTGGGCAGGAGGCGCAGGGGCAGGTCGCCCATCATGCCGGTGTCCGCCCTGCCGCCGGGGGCGTCGTGTTCGATCTCGCCCTCGCCGGCGTAGGTGACGATCTCGTCGGTCACGTCCCTCAGGTCCCACGACCGGGGGGAACCATCAGCCTTCCACGCCGCCTCGTCGGCTTTCGTGGCCGGACGCGCACCCGGGTCAAGCAGCTGCGACCACCGCTTGTTCTCGGCGACGGCCATCCACCACCGCCGCTCGCTGCGGACGTCGATGCTGTAGGTCTTGCCGGGCACCTTGTGGCGGTCGGCAAGTGTTTCCTCGACGTACCAGTACGTTCCCGAGCCGGTCGGTTGCTGCTCGACGTGGGAGGCGGCGGTGAGAAGGACCTGACTGCCGGAGCCCGACGTCGCGGAGGGCGCGGGTCCGGGCTTCTCCGGCGCGGTGTTGGTGATCACCAGAGCCGCCACCGCCGTCGCGGTGGCCAGGGCGAGGCCCGAGACGAGAGGGCGCTGCACCTTCCGCGGCCGGGCGGTGGCGCGAGCCCTGTGCGTCGCGCGCGGACGGCTCATGACCGTTGCGAGCTCCTCCTCCCGGACCGGTGACGGGGTGGGGAGGTCGGGGTCGAGGTGGGCGGGGCGGGCGGCGGTCAGGCGGTGCAGGACGTCGTTCTTCACCGGGCTTCCTTTCCGGGCTCGGGTGGACACACGCCGCGCGGCTGCGGGCTCCTCCTCGGGCGGGGAGGCCGACGCGGCCCGGTGGAGACGTTTGCGCGCCCGGTGCAGGCGGACCCGCAGGGTGATGGGCGAGCACCCGACCACCGCGGCCGCCTGTGCCGGGGTCAAGCCCTGCCATCCGGAGAGGACCAGCAGTTCCCGGTCGTCCTCCGGCAGCGTGGCCAGCGCCTTGAGCAGCGCGTTGCGCTCGGATACCTCCTCGGCGATGTCCGCCTCGGCGGGTTCCGCCCAGGCCGTCAACTCGGCGGCGAACGACGCGCGCCTGGCCTCCGCCCGGATGCTGTCCCGCAGGATGTTGCGTGCGACGACGAGCAGCCACGGCAAGGGCGGCTCGGGGACGTCGTCCAGCCTGCGCCAGGCCACGGTGAACGTCTCGTTCACCACCTCGTCGGCGACCTGCCGTCCCGCACGGCTGACCACGTAGGCCCACACGCGTTGCCGGCAGCCGTCGTAGATGGCGGTGAAACGATCCGCGTCGTCGTCGGGCACTGCCGCACCTCCTGTCCCTATCGGTGTGTTCTGTCGTCGGGTAGTGGTCCGAACGAGGTGATCGTTACAGCGGAATCGCAGGAATCCCGACCGAGGAACGAGGCATACGTCACACCGAGGTCCGCCGACGACGGGCTGATCAAAGCCGCCGCGCGCCTGCCGGCGTCCTCAAGCGGCTCGTCCGGTCGCCGGACGGATGTCGCGCAGGTGGCCGACGGCCATCTCCAGGGGCAGCTCATCCGACTGGTAGGTGGTCCGGATCGGGTAGACCACGCCGGGCTGGTTGGTCATCTCGATGTGACATCCGAGGACGTGGGTGACCGTTCGGGTGTCGGCGAACGCGATCAAGCGGTCGACCGTCCGGCCGAAGGCGGCCCCTCCTCCTGTACAACCGCCCGGGACACACCGTGTCGCCGGTGAGCAGGAATCCGGTGTGCGGGTCGTAGTACCTGACGGCTGCCTCGTCGTGACCTGGGGTGGCCAGGCACTCCAGCATCCGGCCGCTGAGATCGACCCGGGTCACCCGGCCGGGGTCCTGTGTGTAGCCGAAGTATTTCCAGACACTGTCCAGATCCTCCCCCACCACCGTGGTGCGGGGGCGGTCGGCGAACCGTGTGTCGCCCGCGACGTGGTCGTGGTGAGACTGGATGATCCCCCGTCCGCTCACGCATCGCTCACGCGCGGAGCGCTCGCACCCGGCTGCCTTTCATGCACCGTCGTGCGAGCTGTCCGACTGCTCGTCCAGTCCTGTTGGGACTCGCCCCCGGCGGCGGCGCGGACAACGCGTCGGCGCGTGGTGACGGCGCTGCTGCAGGACGTCGTGAGCCTGCCTCTGACGATCAGCGCTGTGCGTCGGTTTCTGACGTGGCGGTGTCGGCGGGTCGACGGACTGGCTGGGTGGGCGGCGCGGCTGCGAGCACGTGGGGTTCTGGTCGTACGGGGGCGAAGCGGCTGGGCGGATTCCAGGTGGGGAAGGCACGGGCCAGCTCGCGGGGGCCGGTCACAGCGACGTGGCCGGCCCGCAACGCCTGGGCCCAAGTCGTCCAGCCCATGTGCCACCGGACGAACGCAGCCGGGTCGGCGACCACCACCAGGTCCTCGTCCCCGCCCGGGCTGTGCACGCAGACCTCGGCGCCGCCGTGTTCGTACAGCAGCCAGAACCGGTTCGGGGGCCTGAGCGCCGGGAAGTCAAGGCGTACCACCACGCGGCGGTCGGGGAGTGCGGCGGGGTCGGCGGAGCGACACATGGCCCACAGCACCGGGTACGGGTCCAGGTGCTCGGGTGCCAGTTCCAGCCAGCGGGCGCCCCATTCACCGAGCGCCAGGCATACCTCCCACAGACTCGCGCCGGCCTCGGTCAGGCGGTAGCGGACGGAGTGGCCCGGTCCCTCGTCGCGGCTCAACAGGCCGTGCCGCTGAAGCTCACGCAGCCGGGCGGCGAGCAGTGTGCGGGACAAGCCCGGGGCGCCGCGCAGGATGTCGCTGAACGTCTCGCAGCCCAGCGCCAGATTCCGCACGATCAGCGGTGTCCAGCGTTCGGCGAACACCTCGGACGCGCGAGCGATCGGGCAGTACTGGCCATAGCCGCGCACGCTTTCAGTGTGCGCTCGACCCGCCGAGCCGGTCCAGATCCTGGACTTCCGTGGGCTCCGCAAGGCGAGAAGGGTGGGTATGCGGGGGTATGCGGAGGCCGGATCGAGCGGGCGGAGGACGATGGCGATGCGGGAGATCCAGGGCTTCGCGGGGCAGCTCATCAACCCCCGCGACACGGAGTACGACGAGGCGCGGGCACTGTGGAACGGCGCGATCGACCGGCGGCCGGCCGCGATCACCCGCTGTGGCACCGCAGCAGACGTCCAGGCTGTGGTCCGGTACGTACGCGAGCGCGGCTTGCCGCTGTCGGCGCGCGGCGGCGGGCATGGCGTCGGCGGCACCGCCGTGTGCGACGGCGGACTGGTAGCGGACCTGAGCCGGATGCGCACCGTACGGGTTGATCCGCACACGCGGACGGCGACTGCGGCGGGCGGGGTCCTGTGGGGCGAGCTGGACCAGGCCACACACCGGTTCGGCCTGGCGACCACGGGTGGGATCGTCACCCACACCGGCATCGCCGGCCTGACACTGGGCGGCGGACTCGGCTGGCTGATGCGGGCCCACGGGCTGACCGTGGACAACCTGCTCCACGCGGAGCTGGTGACCGCGGACGGGGAGCGGATCACCACCGATGACCACCCTCGGCTGCTGTGGGCCCTGCGCGGCGGGGGTGGCAACTTCGGCGTGGTGACCTCTTTCCGGTATCGGCTGCACCCGGTCACGGAGGTGCTCGGCGGGCCGGTGCTGTGGCCCCTGGAAGACGCCCCCGGCCTGCTGCGCCACTACCGGGACTGGATCGCAGAGGCGCCCGACGAGCTGACCACGATCGTCGCTCTGCGCAAGGCCCCGCCGCTGCCCGCCCTGCCGGAGGCGTTGCACGGCCGTTTGGTGTGTGCGATCAACTCCTGTTGGTGCGGCCCGCCGGAGGCCGGAATCGCCGTGCTGGCACCGCTGCGCTCGTACGGGCACCCAGTAGCCGACCTGACCGGTTTGCGGCCCTATCCCGAGCACCAGGCGCTGCTGGACCCGACGGTGCCGCACGGATGGCACTACTACTGGAAGTCCAGTGAGGTGGCAGCACTGGACGATGACCTGATCGACGTGCTGGTCGAGCACACCGCCCGGGTCGCCTCCCCCCGCTCGTACACGCTCGTCTTCCAACTCGGCGGAGCGATCGCCCGGGTACCCGAGGACGGCACCGCCTACCCGCACCGCAGCGCGGGCCACGCCATCAACATCGACGCCGCGTGGCTGCCCGAGGAGCCGGTGGCGGACCGGGAGACGGCATGGGTGCGCGACTTCTTCCACGCGGTCGCGCCCCACCAGGTCGGCGTGTACGTGAACTTCCTCGGAAACGAGGGCCAAGAGCGCGTCCTCGCGGCCTACGGTGAGGCGACGTACCGAGAGCTGGTGCGGGTCAAACGGATCTACGATCCCGAGAACGTGTTCCGGCACAACCAGAACATCGACCCGGCCCTCGCCCCACTCGCGACCGCGCGGGACGGCTCGTAGAGCCGTGCCGACAACCATGGGTCGAACGGGCCGACTGGTTCGTGCACGAGCGCAGCCTCCACCGCTCCGACACATGCAGAACATTCCCGTGCCGCCGACCTGTTCCGCCGACGCTCGGCGAGGCATTCGAGGGCAAGGACCCGAACGGCCTGCCGATTCTGCCGGACGAGTGCATGCCCGCGCCCTGCCCGGTGGGCATCCAGCACAGCCGTATCCGGGACATCCGCTTCTGACTGGGTACTGGCGGCGTACCGACGCTGTCGTTCCTGACGCCCGGCCGGCCGATCCGCGGCTGCCCGAGGCGACGTCGCGGGGGCACGGGCGCTTCCGCCGCGCAGAACCCCGCTCGCTGGTTGCTGCGTGTGGACATAGCGTCGTATATAGGCGCTCATCATGCCTGGGGCTGTGGCCGCTCAACTGCAGGGAGGTGCCCGCACGCCACCCGCCCCCTGGTCGCCGTCCCACCCTACTGACTATGCGACATCTCGCAAGATCCACGGAGGGGCGTCATGTCTCCGCTCGAGGTGAGTACGAGGACGGGCAGCCGCATTGTGCTGGAGGAATCGGCTGCTCAAAGGTTGGCGGAGAGCCTGGGTGGAGAATTGCACCGCCCCGGCGATGACACATACGACGAGGCCCGCAGAGTCTGGAACGGCTTGATCGACCACCGGCCTGCGCTGATTGCCCGCTGTGCCGGGAACACTGATGTCGCAGCGGCCGTGACCTTTGCCCGGGAACACGATCTGCTTGTTTCCGTGCGCGGCGGTGGCCACAACATCGCGGGCAAAGCGGTGTGCATCGGCGGCCTGGTGATCGATCTGTCACGGATGCGTAGCGTTGCAGTCGATTCTGGCAACCGAACGGCCCGGGTCGAAGGCGGTGCGACGCTCGGAGAAGTGGACAGTGCGACACAACTGGCGGGCCTGGCCACGACGACGGGTGTCGTGACCCATACGGGCGTCGCTGGGCTGACTCTCGGTGGCGGTGTGGGTCGGCTCGCCCGGAAGTGCGGTCTCGCTTGCGACAACCTCCTGTCCGCCGACGTCGTCACCGCCGATGGTCACCTACTGACAACCAGTGCTGCGGAGAACTCCGACCTCTTCTGGGGTGTGCGGGGCGCCGGCGCGAATTTCGGTGTCGCGACCTCCCTTGAGTTCCAGCTCCACTCCGTGGGTCCAGAAGTGCTCGGAGGCGTCGTCGTCCACCCCTTGGAGCGGGCGAAGGCGGCACTCAAGTTCTATTATGAGTACTCGCGTTCAGCCCCGGACGAGCTGACCGCCGACGCTTTCTTCCTGACCTCGCCCGAGGGTGACCCAGTGTTCGCCATCTCCGTCTGTTATGCCGGATCGACGGAGCAGGGCGAGCGAATGCTGGAGCCGCTCCGACGGTTCGGCCCTCCCCTTGCCGACCAGGTCGGGCCCGTCGCATACACGGAACTGCAAGCCGCCGGCGATGCCTTCTTCCCCATCGGCCTCAACTATTACTGGAAATCCCACTTCCTCGAGGAGATTGCCGACGACGCGATCGAGGCCACCGTGGACCACTTCGCCAGCGCTCCCTCTCCCCGGTCCCTCATCGTCTTCCAGCAGTACGGCGGCGCCGTCAGCCGCGTCTCGCCGTCCGAAACGGCCTTCCGCCACCGGAACGCGCAATACGACAACTTCGCCGCGTCGGTATGGACGGATCCCCGGGAACAGGAAGTGCACAAGCAATGGGCACGACAGTGGTGGGACATGATGAGCCGCTTCTCAGTCGGAGCCGAGTACGTGAACAACCTGGGGGAGGAAGGCGAGGACCGGGTACGGGCCGCATACGGCGACAACTACGAACGGCTGGTGGCGCTCAAAAACGAGCACGACCCCGCCAACTTCTTCCGGCTGAACGCGAATATCCCACCCCGTGGCTGAACCGTGCCATCCGGCACCGGCTGCTTGGAGAACGGGTGAGTCATCCTGGTGGCGCTGGCCGTGGCCCGCGCCTGCTTATGGAAGCAGGAGCGTTGTGCAGGTCGGACCACGCTGGGCACGCATGTCACATGCATCGTCTCCTCTGCCGGGGCCGGCGAAGATGCTGAGGCCCGTCGTCTGTGCAGGAGGCGAGATCGTCATGTCGATCCGCTGCTTGACCACGCCCTCGTCGTCGGGCCTGAGCGTGCTCCAGTAGAGGTCGCCGTGTTTGACGACCGGCTTCATGTCAGCCCTCAGGTAGGTCACCGACACCTCGATGGTCCGCCACGTCTTGACGCCGTCCGCATGGACATCGAAACGCAGCTTCAGATCGGACCGAGGGCCGTCGAGTTTGATGTTGGTGATGGTCGGTCGCCCGTTCCCGCCGGCGGCCTTGGCGGCGCCGATAATCGCCACGGTCAGAGCCGTCATGTAGAAGATGACCCCGAGAATGAGCACGACGGTCTCCCAGACGTTTCCTCGTCGTGTGGGGTGAATGAGCAGCGCCACGATGCTGCACACGATGGCGAGGACGGCGCAGAGCGAGGCAACAGAGATGGGCCACGACTCGTTGTTGAGTGCCACGAACACGAGCTCGCTGCTGAGCCCAAGAACGGCCATGACTCCAGCGACAGCGACGAGAGCGCCGGCGAGGATCTTGGAGACTTCGTCCAGGCGCCTTCCGATCTTGGCCTGGACCTCCTCCGGCGTCGTGGCAGGTTCTTGTTCGCCGCCCATACTCTCGACACCCCGCTCACGTCCTGGAGGAAGGGCTCGCCCCTGCTGGACAACGCTGGGTTCGTGCCAGGGCTCCGACATCTGGACTGGACCGAGCAGCGGAATGACCCAGCCCCGCCGATCCCGGATCCCGACCGCTCACGCAAACGGCCCCGGACGGGGAGTCCGAGGCCGAGTAGGAGCCCTCCCTGGGGAAGAAACCCCAGGCCAGAGCGGTAACGCGTTGTGCCCCCGGCAGGATTCGAACCTGCGACACCCGCTTTGGGAGGGCAGCTGAATCCGTGGGCCATGGCTCCTACCTGCTTCTTTCGTCTCCAGGATGACACTTCTGGCTCCTGTGAGTGCGTGCTTCGCCTGTGATTCAAGGCCAGATTCATGGACAGCCCCGCCGCCCCTGTGGGCGTGAGCACAGACCGTGATCGGAGGGATGGGCCGCGCCGTCATCAGCCTCTGTCGGCTAATGAGGTCACCCGCTCGGCGCTCGCCTCTTCCTTGCTGGGGTGGCGGGAGAGACTGCGGTTGATGCCCGAAGCCACCCCGTCTGGCAAGGAGATCGCTCGCGTCCGGTGGCTTATCCGCCGCGTCACCGACGCAGTTGACACGCTCGCCGGCCGACGCCGCGACCGCGTACTCGCCACCCGACAGGGTGCGATTGTGGTGCGGACTTTGTGGCCATACATGCTCGTGAGGCACGGGAAGCAAGTTTGCGCCCGATCTGGGGTGGCCGGTCTTCTCTGCCGAGACACCACCTCTAGCCGCCGAGGCAGTCACCGATGGCCGCCTCTCGCCCCGTCGCAGGCAAGGGGCAAGCCGTGGGGGCCTGTGACCAGGGATGGTGCTGCTGTCACCTGTCGGATCGCATGTCTTGTGCGAGCGAGATGTTGCCAGGCCCAAGTGCCGTTTACGGATGGGTAGTTGACCGAGCCTGTGGGGCGCCTGTGTAAACCGTGGCGCTGGCCATAGCTCACATGTTCTAGCTCTGATGGGCTGCTCTTCCCGTTCACCAAAGGGAAGGATGCCCGCCTTGCGTGCAAAAGGACGCTTAACGGTCATAGCCCTCGGTATCGCCAGCCTCACCACGATGCTCACCGGAACCAATGCCCAGGCTGCCGGCAGCGCGGACAGCGGCGAAGGCCAGATCGTCTGGCTGCGTTCCAGCAAGCCCATCGATCTGCCGCTAGGTACCGACTATCAGCAGGCCCTGTCCAGGCAGCGCTCGGCCGTCTCTGCTGAGAGGCTGCAGACCAGCGAGACTCCCACGCCGCCGCAGCCGTCCAGCGAAGCCAACGAGCAGAGGATCGCGCGGGAAAGCGGCGAGACGTACGTTGCCGAGCCCGGTGAAGCTGCCGCGGAGCAGCGAATAGGTGTCGCCGCGGCCCTCACCAAGGAACAGTGTCGGGCGATGTCCGACGCGCACGACGACGCCGGTAAGATCATCAATCACTTCAGCTTCTGCCGCTGGGGCTACAACACCGCCGTCAAGCTCAACGGGCAGGGCGGGGTCGAGGGCATGGTCCGGTTCCGCGAGACCGAGATCGGTACCGGCTCCGGCGAAATGCGGGACGCGACCATCGAAGTCCACACCGACCAAGTCACGGCCTCCGGCAAATTCAACGACGCCGCCATGATGAGCTTCTACATCGGCCAGGCGGGCTGGCCCTCCTCAAGCTCCTGCAAAGTGGCCGACGTCTCGTCCAACCCGTTCACCACCAACGTCGGCGACTGGCGCGATGAGTACATCGCCTACGGACTGGTCTCCGACAGAGGCAGCGGCACCGGCCCGGACGACATCGCGACCTGCGTGTACCAACACCAGTGGAAGGTCACCGGTGGCGGCGCCACCACACCCTGGAGCAACGGGCCGACCAACGGCGTGCGCTTCGACTCGACCAAGTCGCTCGGCAGCAAGTACTACGACGCGGGAGTGATCTTCGACCGTGTCACCCCGTCGTTCTCTTACGACCGGGCACAAAACGACACCAAGGGCGTCGCCAACCACATCTACGACGCGCTGTACAAGCCCCAGACCACCTACCCGCCCAAGGACGGCAAGGTAATCCCCGGCGACATCTGGAACGGCAACTGGCGTCCCCTGCACCGCAACTGGACCAACTACGACGCTGCCGCCGCAGAGGTGACGCAGAAGAACCGGAGCGCCAAGGACGCGGCATGCCGCCGTCTGAGCCGTCCCGACGACACCTACCAGTGCGACGAGTTCCCCTTCGCCTCCACCAAGGAAGGCGCCGGCCTGGGGGACGGCAACTTCTCCGTCCGCTACGTGCCCGGCACGGAGAACAGCAGGGCGGGCACCGAACTGGCCGACTGGTACGGCACTGACCGGATCCTGCACGGCAACGCGTACGGCATGTACGTGAAATAGCCCTGCCTGTGCCGGAGGGGGAGCGGCGGCCCACCAGGTCGCTCCCCCTTTGGGTGTGCCAGTTGATCAACGCATGTTGAGCGGGGGCTTTCCGTGCCTGCGGGCAAGTCGATCTCGTCGGCTCTCTCCCGCGGCAGGAATCGGCGCTTCTTGCGATCCCTCAGGGACGAACACGACCAAGTACGTCTCGAACCCGTCGCGAGTACCCCACTCCTCTCGCTGCATAGCGGCGTCGAACCGCTCACGGGAGTCACTGCGGCCCTGCGACCAAACGTGCGCACGGTAGGTGCGGGAGGGGTCCAATTCAACAGAGGGCTCACCCGGCTGAACCGGTTGGCCAAACACCTCGATGGACCCATCCGCAGGCCCGGCAGGGCCATTCATCGTGTCCAAGGCCGCCATCCGGCCCATGTAGACCGGCTGGTACTCCACGGACGCGACCAGGGTCCAGGCCGGCCCCGGCGCCTCGCCCTCTTGGTCATTCACGGCCAGGACTACCGGTGCGACGTGATCCTGGACCCGCGATGTCACGACGATCTGGCCAGGCACGACGATGACTGGTTCCTCTGTCCCAAACTCCGGCTCATCCTCCCTGCGCTCGAACCCCGGCTCCCACATCTCACCGACCGGAAAATGGCCGCGCTCGATGCTGACTGCTCCAACCCGGCTGATCTCTGGCATGCCCAGAGCCTGTCAGGATTGAAGCAGTCACACAGCAATACGGTCGGCCACGTTCGACGCCGTGGGCATCACACGTTATGCAGTCGTTTGGTCAGCCGCGTGCCGTCCGAGTTGATCCCGACGGAGTCGGCGAGCGCGAGCCGTGCGAGCATCGAAAGGACCCGACGACGGGTGTCCCCAAGTGCAGGAGGACGGTCCAGGAGGGGCGGTCCGGACTGGGGACCATGGTCCAACCATGCACGAGATCGTTAGGTCACGAGGGCGGGCTCCAGCTGTCTTGGTGATTCGCCAGGATTCGCCACCCCCTTCAAGTCGCCTACCTGGCAGTTTGTATTTGTCGATCATGGAATGGTCATTCGCTACCCCCAT
Organism: Streptomyces cupreus; assembly: GCF_014257025.1. Lineage (GTDB taxonomy): Bacteria > Actinomycetota > Actinomycetes > Streptomycetales > Streptomycetaceae > Streptomyces > Streptomyces cupreus. The sequence continues at coordinate 8,981 of NZ_JACMSF010000095.1, read as the reverse complement.
CGCCACCGTCTAGCTACGGTGTTTCGCCACGGGACAAATTGGGGCAGCTGGCTCTGATGGGCTGCCCTTCGACTTCGGTTCAAGCCTGGCGCCCCGCGCGGACCACGAGCTGCGCAAGAACTGCGGAACCTGTCGACCGTAGGAGGGTCAGTGGCCCAGGGATCCCCTGATTGAAATCCGTCTGAGGGCCAGCCACTCGGTGGTGTGTCTGACGATGTATGGCTGCCGGGCACGTACTCCACCGAAACCTCTCGCCCGCGCAAGCTGTGGTGGCGGCTCAGGGCGGTGTTGCGCTGGCCGCAACGGGCCCGGAAGCAGTCGCGGTGAACGGGCACGGCGGCAGGGCGATGCGCCTGCCATGCCCTGTTTGGTTCACCCCACCCGTAGGCACCCAGTGCAGGGGCTCGCTTCGGCTGGGGGCGGATGCACGCTGCAGCCGCCCCCAACCGAAGGCTTGTGGAGGTGGATCAGGAGTAGTCGCCGCGTTCGGCCCGGCGCAGGATGTCGCGCTCCCGGCCGGTCTGGGTGTCGAGTGAGTCCTCGTGGTCGATGACGATGGTGTCGTCGGCCGGCTGGGCGCGTACCTGAGCTCCGTAGGCGTCGGTCGCCTTCACCAGGAGAGCGTCCTGGTGTGCGGCGGGCCAGCTCTGGATCAAGTAGGACTCCACGACGTCATCCACGAGTGTCTGGTCGACGGCCCGGTCCCTGCCGCGCGCATGGACGCGCAGCCGGTACGGGCCTGGCCCTTGGGATGCCAGGGAGGGCAGATCCGCGGGGTCGTCCATGAAATGAGTCACCAGCACTTCCCCGGAAGGGGAGTGGCACGAGATCTCAGCGATCTCTTCCCAGTCCGCAGCCACGTCGGGGCGCTGGGAGTGCAGCTCGACAGTGACTCGGACGCTGCCGGTGTGGATCCCGGTTGTCACCTCGATGGCTCCTCCGGAGGCGGACACCAGCCCGTTGTGGGCGCTGTCGAGGTCGCCGGCCAGCGGTCCCTGTGGGTCGGTGATCTGGAAGTGGTGGTACTGGGCGTCGACTGGAGCTGTCCCAGTACGGGCTGACTCATTCACGGCTGCTGTCTTCCCGATCTTGTCGCGGGCCTAGCTGATCCATACGAGGAAGCGGTCCCCTTCGAGGACACGAGCGTAGGTGTAAAAGCCCTTCAGCGCGTCTCCCGCCTTTTTGTTCTGCTGGGCATTGACCATGCGTCGGCTGAACGGACCACCGCTGTGCCTGGCGCCCTGCCATGTGCTGGCGAAGGGGTACTCGTCGCAGGACTTGCCCGGCGGACGCTCCAGGCTCGACGGGCAAGCCTTCTCGCGGTTCTGCTTGATCTTGGAGCGGTCCGTGAGCCGCGTGAGGTAGTTGGTCGTGCCGTGCTTGCCGGGGAGTCCGGTGGCCTGGGCGTCCTTGATGTGCTTGGCGATCTCCGGCCACGGCCCCGTCAGGCTGTAGCTGATCTCCGGCACAGCGCGGAGGTTCACGCAGCCCACCTGGCGGGGTGCGCCGGGCAGGGCGTTGTCACATCGGACTTCCACGGTGGACAGCTTCGTGGCATCCGACGGCGCGACCCACTGCGAGTTGCTGAACCGCCAGGACGCGATGCTCCGGCCCGTTCCCCGCTGCTTGGCGGCGGCCGTGTTGATGGTGGTGTCCATGAAGAACTGCCCGTAGGGCTCGGCACTCGGGGAGATGGTCTGTGACGGGAAGATCTTTTCCGCGACCTTGCACTTGCCGGTGCAGGAGGCACTGCCGGAAGCCTTGGTGCCATTCACGGCCCTCCCCCACCGGGACACCTCCATCAGCCTCGTCTGGTAGGCCCATGTCTTGGAGTCCCGGGCTGAGAAGGAGTAGCCGACAACGAGGTATTTGATACCGCCGATCTTGCGGCCTGTTCGCACATCGATGGCGTTGACTTCAGCGCGCCAGATGCCGCAGCCGCGCATGCGCTCGATGTACCACGTCGAGTCCACTCCTGCGTCGATGCACCACTTCGGTTCGTTCCACGGCGAGCGCCTGGCTGCCGCAGCCGCGGAGTCCTGCTCGTCGGCCGGGTCAGCCGCCGGGGTGGCGTCTTCTGCGGCATCCTGTCGCGTGGCTGCTATCGCGGCCAGGGCGGCCTTCTCAGCGGCGGACGTGTTGGCAGAAGCCTCGCGTCGCGACAGGACAGCGAGTTCTTCGGAGCTGAGTTCGTTGGCCGGCTCCAGAGGCGACGCACACGCCGTGTACTCCCCGCCGGGAGTCTCAGCGGCAGCCTTCACCTGGTCATCGCACGTGGTCTTCTCACCAGCCGCCAGTCCGACGCGTTGTCCCTCCTCGTCGGTTGTCGGGGCGGCCGTCGGCCCCTCGGCGGTGGCTTCGGCGCCCAGCGCCAGGTCTTCTGCAGTGGGCGCCGTCTCAGGGTCATCGACGGTGGTGTCATCCGCTGATGAGGGATCATCAGCAGATGGGTTGGCGGCGGCTGTACCCGTGGTCAGCGAGGTGCCCGCAGCCACTCGCGGCTCGTCCGCCCCCTGGGCGATGCCTATCTGGCTGCCCAGTAGCGCCAGCGTCGCAGCGCCCACGGACAGCAGTATTCGCGGTCTCAAGTTGTACCCCCTGTTTGGTCAGAACAGCGTGGGCACGCCCCCCTTGGTGTGGCGTGTCCACGCCGGGTCGACCTGATCAAAGCACAGCACACTGACAGTCAGTCCCCGGGGTTGGGCTTACGTGAGCGAACTGCAGGTCGGTCGACGTACGCCACATGCTGAGCACCGAGCCCATATCTCGCTGTTGTCTCGGAGCACGCCTCGCTATCCTCCGTTGCAACGCGACGACGGAGACAAGTAGCCGCGAGATCACGTAAGCCGAGAGAGCTGCCGGTAGCTGGCAAGGCAGTCTTGCGTCCCCTGGTGAAGACCCTCCTGAGTGCGGGGAGGAACGGCCTGCTGCCCAATGCCCCGCCGGCTGGCCTCCGTTACCGGGCAGAATGAGGCCGCCACTGTCAGGTGGTGGTAAAGGCGCGGTGGCACCGCGAGTCCCCTTCTCGTCCGCGCCTCCAAGGGATCATGACGAGGCCCTGGGAGAGCTGCAGTGATCCACACGACTGACCGAGTCCTGGTGTCCGACCTGCGCGAGTATGTGGGCAGGACTGGTGGCAGTGATCGTTGTGAGGACCAATGCGGCCAGCTGTACCTGGCGAACTCCCCCTGTGGTCGCGTCGCATCCGTATGACGTCCATCGGTGTCCTGTCTTGTCAAAGGTTGATCGTCAGATATCGGTCCCCTCCGTTGCCAGGGATCCACCCCGCGCCAGGCAGGACGGGGCTCCTATGCGACATGGCGGACGCCGTCCGGCACTCGCTCGCAGGCTCGTCTGCTCACCCGAGAGGTCCTTGCAGCTACGAGGAGCAAAGCGGCCGGAAAGTATCGTGTCATCCGATTTCCGGATGGGGAGGCATGGCTCGTTGACCGGTCAACGGCGAGGAGGCTGCGTGGCGCGGAGACACGACATCGAGAGGATCTTCCAAGAGCTCGAAGAAATACGGGGAGTACTCAACGACCCGACCACCGGGCTCGGGGCTTTCCACCAGGACCAGGACCAACTGCGTCGCAAGGTGCTGGAGAACGTCCAGCAAGGGACGGCCGGACTGCGTGAAGAGAACCGGGAACTGAGGCGCCGCCAGGAGCGGATGCTCAGCGACCTCGGCGACACCCGCACTGCTGTTGAAGCGCTGCGCCGGGAGATCGCGCAAGCGTGGGCACATACGCTGGGCGTGCCCCGTCCGGCAGCCGGTGACAGCCGGACGCCGATTGCGCTCCCGGAACAACGGCCGCAGCCTCTGGAGGCCGGCACCAACAGCAATGAGACGGACGGGTGGAGGGAGCAAGCGGTGCCCGAGGTGACGCTCACGGATCCTGCCGACGACGGGAACGACGGACGCGATGCCCAGCCGAGCACGGACGCTACTGCCGCAGCACCTGCGGAGTCGGCGCCGCTGGCTTCGACTGCTCCTGAGGCTTCTGCCACCGCAATGCCCGAGGAGCCTCCCGCTGTACCCGATCCGACACCAACGGACGCCGAACGCAGGGCGGCCCGGCGGGCGGAGCAACGCAGCAAGCACCTTCAAGGCCTCCTGACGGCAGCGGCCATCTCCTCAGCCCGACTGATCTGTCACAAACACACCTGGGCGTTCCTGCTCGAACAGACCTCTCGGCACCCACACTTCCGCCTACCTGACCACATCACCGACATCGAAGACGGGCGAATCGAGACGCACCTCTCCGGTCGCTCCCTACTTGCTGTCCTGGTCACCACGCGGGAAATCCTCGATGACGATGCACCCGACCTCGACATGGCGACATGGGCACTGGCAGACGCGATTTACCGGCGTACCCAGCTGGCCGTTGCCGACGCCACGCTGACCCGGCCCGAGGGCAGCGAGGTCACGACTATCGTCTTGGACGATCGTCCCGACCGTCCAGGGCAGGCCGACGCGGCATGACCTGCCTTTGCCAGATCGAGGGGACTGTCAAACGAGTGGTGTAACTGGGCAGTTGGGGTTACTGACGGGCCGCCGACAGGCGGCCGTCGAAGGTGATGTCGAAGGCGTTCAGCGCGGTCTTTCAGCGCATGGTCCAGCGGGCCTGGCCTTTGCCGGTGGGGTCGAGGGACATGATCGCCATGTAGACACACTTCAACGCGGCTTGCTCGTTGGGGAAGTGTCCGCGGGCTTTCACCGCCCGACGGATCCGCGCGTTCACCGACTCGATCGCATTCGTCGTGCAGACGATGCGGCGTATCTCGGTGTCGAACCGCAGGAACGGAGTGAACTCCTCCCAGGCGTTCTCCCAGAGTTTCACGATCGCCGGATACTTCCGGCCCCAGGCATCGGCGAACTCGGCGAACCGCTCCAGGGCCGCCTCCTCGGTCGGGGCGGTGTAGACCGGCTTGAGAAGCTTGGCGATCTTGTCCCAGTCCTGGCGGGCGGCATAGCGGAAGGAGTTCCGCAGCAGGTGCACTACGCAGGTCTGCACGATCGTCTTGGGCCAGACGGTCTCGACCGCTTCGGGCAGGCCCTTGAGCCCGTCGCAGACCAGCATGAGGACGTCGCTGACGCCGCGGTTCTTGATCTCGGTGAGGATGTGCAGCCAGTGCTTGGCGCCCTCGCCGCCGTCGCCGGCCCACAGGCCCAGGATCTCGCGCCGGCCTTCGGTGGTGACGGCCAGGGCGACATAGATGGGTCGGTTGGCGACCGCGCCGTCGCGGATCTTCACGTGGATGGCGTCGATGAAGACGACCGGATAGACGGCGTCAAGGGGGCGGCTCTGCCATTCGGCCATGCCCTCGAGGACCTTGTCGGTGATGGTGGAGATGGTCTGGCGGGAGACGTCGGCGCCGTAGACCTCGGCCAGGTGGGCTTGCACCTCGCCGGTGGTCAGGCCCTTCGCGGCCAGCGAGATGACCATCTCGTCGACGCCGGTCAGACGCTTCTGCCGCTTCTTGACGATCTTCGGTTCGAAGGAGCCGTCGCGGTCGCGGGGCACGGTTATCTCCACCGGGCCGACGTCGGTCAGGACGGTCTTGGAGCGTTTGCCGTTGCGGGAGTTGCCGCCGTTCTTCCCGGCCGCATCGTGCTTGTCATATCCGAGGTGGTCGGTGATCTCGCCTTCCAGGGCGGACTCCAGCAGCCGCTTGGTCAGTTGCTGCAGCAGCCCGCCCTCGCCGGTCAGCTGCAGGCCCTCGGCCTGGGCGCGGCCAACCAGCTCGTCGATCAACTGGTCGTCCACGGCCTTCGCCGACGCAGCCTTCGTGGGCTCGACGGTCTCGGACTCGGACACGTTCTCACTGGTCATCGATGCATCTTCCATGATCGGGAGTTACACCGAACGTCTTACAGTCCCGCCGTCAGGCTGGGTCCACTGTCAGTGGCTGAGGTCCCCACTGATGTCCTACGACAATGAGCAATCGCTCTGTCGGAAGGTCCATTGGTGGGTAGTGAATGGGCCTCTGGGTGTTCGTATGGCAGTGCGGGGCGCCAAGGGTGTAGCTGTCGGGCCTTGGACGGCTCAGCGTGTCCCGTGGCGGGAACGCTGTTCGCGATCTTTACTGCCGCGCGGCGGGGGAGGCAAACCGCGGAACGGGACCGATCGGGCAGTTGAGCTGTCTTACGATCCACTGCAGTGGTGGCGGTCGGCGACGTTAGGATGACGCGTGGTTACCGGTTTGGTTGTGGACTCCAACGGGTTTGAGCTGGTCGTTTCCGGGCGGCGTGGCGGTCCACGTCGGATGCTGCAGACCTCCGACGTCGACCTGCTCAATGACATCGCCGCCCAGTATGTGGACGCCGTGCGCACCGGCTCCAGGGAACAGGCGTTGCTCGCGGTGGGGCGCGAGTTGTACCGGTGGCTCGACGGCGACCTTGGCCAGTTGACAGACCTGCTCGATGCGGCTCCGGCGCCGCTGATGTTCGAGGTTAGGGCGTCGGCGAGACCGTCTGTGGCTGCGTGGGCGCTGCTGCGGGCCCCGTTCGAGCTGCTGGCCGTCCCCGAGGGCAGGTTTCTGGCCGAGGCGCCGGAGTTGTTCGCTGTGGCGCGTCGGCTCGGTCAGCCGGGCCCGGTACAGGCTCCGGACGGGTACCGGCTTGGGGTGGCGTTCATGGCTTCGGCGCCCCGGGGCCAGCATGAGCTGGACTTTGAGGCCGAGGAGATGGCCATCCTCAAGGCTGTTGGGGAGACGAGCCTTGATCTTGTTGTTGAGGACTCCGGTAACCCCGAGCGTCTTGGGCTGCGTCTGTCCGAGCTCGGCGGGGTGCCGGTGGTTCATCTGTCGTGTCACGGGCTGCACAACTGGCGGCCAGGTCCAGACGGGCCCGCCACCCCTGTCCTGCTGATGGAAGACGATTTAGGGGACGAGCGTCCGACCAGCGCGGACACTGTGGTGGGCCTGTTGACTCCTCGGCCTCGGCTGGCGTTCGTGTCGGCCTGCCTGACCGCCACCGGTGCCGACGTGGCCGGGCATGTACCCGCCGGCGCCGGCCACCGCGGCGGTGCGGCAGGCGAGCCGGGCGTGCCGGTGGCTCACTCGATGGCCACCGGTCTGGTGGCCGTCGGGATTCCCGCGGTCATCGGCTGGGACGGCTCGGTCAGCGACCAGGCCGCCACGCGTTTCGCCGAACATCTGTACAAGCAGCTCAGCCGTCGTGTTGACGTGGCCGAGGCCGTCGCCAGCGCCCGCCGCCACCTGCTGGCCTGTCCCGATGAGCTCCTCCGCGCCGACTGGCACCTGGCTCGGCTGTGGCTGGGGCCGACTGGTGGCGGCCCGCTGGTGGCAGGAACCCGCAAACGCCAGATGGTGCCACCGCACCATGTGACCAAGACGTTCCTGGACCGCAAGCACGAGCTGCCGGTCGCGGCCGCGGAAATGTTCGTCGGCCGCCGCCCGGAAATGCAGCACACGCTGCGGGCCCTGCGCGGCGGGCAGAAGGCCGGGGTCCTGCTCCACGGGCAGGGTCGGCTGGGCAAGTCGAGCCTGGCCGCCCGAATCGCCGACCGTCACCCCAACCGGGCCGTCGCGGTCGTGTTCGGCGACTACACCCCGACGGCGATCCTTGACGCCATCGCTGACGCCGTCGCCGCCAACCCCGCCGCCCGCACCCTCATCGACGCCAGGCGCGACGAGGTCCGCCACCAGCCAGAACGCCTCAAGCCACTCCTGATCGATCTGCTGGCCGGACCATGCGCCCAGGAACTCGACGACGGAGGCAAACCCCTCCTGCTAATCATCGACGATCTCGAACAGATCCTGACCGCCAACCCTGACGGCCCGCACCGGCTCGACCCCGAATACGCCACCGTCCTCGCCGACGTCCTCTCCGCGTTCAACCCCGCGATCACAGACAGCCGACTGCTGATCACCAGCCGCTACACGTTCACACTCCACGGCCTGGAGGCCAGCCTGGAACCGGTCCAGCTGCAGCCACTGTCACCGGCCGCCCAGCGCAAACTCCAACGCCGTCAGCAGGACCTCGCCCCGGCCGGATACCGGACCCAGCGCGCCAGCCTGGCCCAGCGGGCGCTGGACGTCAGCTGCGGCAACCCGGGACTGCAGGACCTCATCGGGCTGCGCCTGGTCTACAGCAGCCAGGTCGACCAGGCCCGCGCCGAAGCCGCCGTCGCCAGCATGGAGGAATACCTTCACCAGGGTGACCTCCCCGCCGACAACGCCGACATCCGCAAGTTCCTGGAGAACCTGGCTCTCGACGCGCTCCTCGACCAGGCCGGCCCCGCCCACCGCGAGCTGTTACGGGCCTGCACTCTGTTCATACTCCCGGTCCCGCAACCCGTCATCGACGTCCTCGCCGCCGCGGTCGGCGGATCAGCGTCCCGCCTGAGCGGCCTCGGGCTCCTGGACTCCTTTCCCGACCAGTACCGCAGCGCCGTCCCGGCCTTGGCCGTCAACGCCCTCGCGGCCGGACGCCTGAAGCCCCTCACCCCGGACGAACAGGCCGCCCTCGCCACCCTGGCCGCCGAACCGCTGTACGACCAGTGGGGCGGTGCCACACCCGGCCCTGCCCGCGGCAGCGACCTTGACCTGCAGCTGACCCAACTCGCCCTGGCCGCCGACAACCCGACCATCACCGCCGACTGCGCCGCCGCGGCCGTGTCCGCCCTGCGGCAAGGCCCAGCCTCCACTGCCGCCGAGCTCGGCCACCACGCGATCACCCTCCTCGACCGCCACAGCCACGAGGTTCCGGTCACCCTGCTGCGGGCCGTCGCCGACGCCGCCGTCACCAGCGGCGACGGCGACTCCGCCGACACCCTGCTCCAGCGTGCCGTCCAGCAGAGCCATACCAGCGACCGGCAGACCGAGCCGGCCGACCACGCAGCGGTCCTCTACGACCACGCCAACCGCCTGATTACCCGCGGTGAGGTCGACCAGGCCGAGGACCTGCTCCACCAGGCCCGCCAACTGTTCACCGACGCCGGTGACACCCGCTCCAC
>NZ_JACMSF010000094.1 GCF_014257025.1 Streptomyces cupreus | reverse complement strand
GCATCACCGGCAGCTCGATCCGCGTCCCCGTGCCGGACGTCTCGATCGCGATCCTCAGCCTGCGCCTGGGCCGGGAGACCACCCGCGAGGAGGTCCTGGAGTACCTCCGTGACGTCTCGCTGAACTCGCCGCTCAAGCGCCAGATCGACTTCACCACCGCCCCCGACGCCGTCTCCATGGACTTCGTCGGCTCGCGCCACGCCTCGATCGTCGATGCCGGCGCCACCAAGGTCGACGGCGACAACGCCATCCTCTACCTCTGGTACGACAACGAGTTCGGCTACTCCTGCCAGGTCATCCGGGTCGTCCAGCACGTCTCGGGCGTGGAGTACCCGACGTACCCGGCCCCGGCGGTCTGATCCACGTCACGGCCCGGTCGGCGACCCCGCCAGCGGCAGTTCCGTCCAGATCACCTTGCCGTTCGGCGTGTACCGCGTACCCCAGCGCGCGGCGAACTGGGCCACCAGGAACAGGCCCCGGCCGCCCTCGTCCGTCGTGGCCGCGCTGCGCAGATGCGGGGCGGTGCTGCTGCCGTCGGAGACCTCGCAGATCAGGCTACGGTCGCGGATCAGACGGACGTGGATGGGGCCGGTGGCGTGGCGGAGGGCGTTCGTGACCAGCTCGCTGAGGATCAGCTCGGTCGTGAACGCCTCTTCCGTCAGCCCCCAGTCGTCGAGCGTGCGGGTGGCCGCCGCCCGGACCCGGGCCACGGCAGCGGGGTCGTCCGGGACGTCCCAGGCTGCGATGCGGTCGGCGGCGAGCATCCGCGTCCGGGCGACCACGAGGGCGACGTCGTCGCGCGGCCGCTCGGGCAGCAGGGCCTCCAGTACCGCCTTGCATGTCTCCTCCGGCGTCCGGCCGTGCGTCGGCGGCGCCGCGGCGAGCGCCCTGCGCAGCAGCTCAAGCCCCTCGTCGATGTCCCGCCCCCGGTGCTCGACCAGCCCGTCCGTGTACAGCACCAGGCCGCTGCCCTCGGACAGCCGCAGCTCGGTCGCCTCGAAGGGCAGGCTGCCGCCCAGGCCCAGCGGCGGCCCGCCCGGGACAGTGGGGAACTCGACGTCGCCGTCGGGGTGGACGAGGGCCGGTTCGAGATGGCCGGCGCGGGAGAGGGTGCACAGCCCGCGGGACGGGTCGTACACGGCATACAGGCAGGTCGCTCCGGTGACCGGCGCGCTCCGGCCATCGCCCTCGTCCTGGTCGATACGGGCGACCAACTCGTCCAGATGACCAAGGAGTTCGTCGGGTGGGAGGTCCAGGGTGGAGAAGTTGTGGACCGCCGTACGGAGCCGTCCCATCGTGGCCGCCGCGTGCAGTCCGTGTCCCACGATGTCCCCGACGACCAGCGCCACGCGCGCGCCCGGCAGCGGGATGACGTCGAACCAGTCCCCGCCGACCCCTCCCTGCGCCGCGTGCGCGGGCAGATAGCGGTAGGCGACGTCGAGGGCGCTCTGGCCGGGCAGCGCCCGGGGCAGCAGGCTGCGCTGGAGCGTGACCGACAGGGTGTGCTCGCGGGTGTAGCGGCGGGCGTTGTCGATGCTGACGGCGGCCCGCGCCACCAGTTCCTCGGCGACGGCGACGTCGTCCTGCTCGAAGGCGTCGGACCGGTCGGCGCGCCAGAAGGTGGCCATGCCCATGATGACGCCGCGGGCGCGCAGCGGGACCGTGAGCATCGCGTGGAGCCCGAAGTCGACAAGCCTGACGGCGTGCTCGGGATCCTGCACCTGCCAGCCCGAGAAGGCGGGCAGGTCCGGCTCCAGCACCGACGTGCCCGTGCCGAAGCCGAAGGCCTGCGGTGTGCCCGGGGCGAAGTGGATCAGCTTGCCGATCGGGTAGAGCGGGCTGCCCTCCCGTGCGCCCCGGAAGGCGACCCGGCGCATGTCGGTGCGGCCTTCCTTCGGCTCCTCGCCCCGCAGCACCGGATCCGCCAGATCGACGCTGACGAAGTCGGCGAACCGCGGCACCGCGAAATCGGCCAGCTCCTGCGAGGTACGCGTCACGTCGAGGGTGGTGCCGATCTCAAGACCCGCGTCGTACAGCAACTGCAGCCGCTCCTGCGCCACGTCCGCCCGGCCGGTCAGCGTCCGCAGCTCGGTGGTGTCGCGCAGCGTCGCCACGCTGCCGGGCGGCCCGCCGTCCCGGTCGGTCGACCGCTGGCTTACGGCGAGCAGGCGGCCGTAGGCCAGGTGCACCTCGTCAGTGGCGTCCCGCCCGGAGGTGAACAGCTGGGCGAGGTCGCGCCCGATGCCCAGGTCGCGGCAGGGCCGCCCCTCCGCGTCCGCGGACAGCCCGAGCAGCCGGCGCGCCTCGTCGTTCGCCAGTGCCAGGCGCCGCCGGCCGTCCAGGATCAGCACACCCTCCCGTACCGAGTGCAGGACCGCGTCGTGATGGTCGTACATCCGCGTCATCTCGGCCGGTCCCAGCCCATGTGTCTGGCGCAGCAGCCGTCGGCTGACCAGCGCGGTCCCGCCGGTGGCGAGGGCGAGCGCGGCCGCCGCCGAGCCGAACAGCATCGGCAGCTGGTCGTCCACGACCCCGCCCACGCTGGCCAGCGTCACTCCGGCGGCCACGAGACCGACGATCCGGCCGTCGCCGTCGGTCACGGGGACCACGGCCCGCACGGACGGCCCGAGGGTTCCGGTGTACGTCTCCCGTACGACCCCGCCCGCCGCGGCCGGGGCGATGGTGCCGATGAAGTGCTTGCCGATCCGGTCGGGGTTGGGGTGGGTGTAACGGATCCCGTCCGTGGTCATCACGACGATGAAGTCCACGTCGGTCGCCACGCGCGCGGCCTCGGCACGCGGCTGGAGCACCGCGGTCGGATCCGGATCCGCCAGGGCTTCGACGACGCCCGGCGAGTGCGCGAAAGCCTGGGCCACGGCGAGTGACCGGTTGCGGGCTTCCCGCTCGGTGTCGGTGCGGACTTGCAGCACCAGGGCCACCACAGCGGCGACGACGAGGAGCGCGACGATCGCCGCCTGCAGCAGGAAGACCTGCCGGGCGACGGTACGCGCGCTCACCAGCGAGCGCAGGCGGCCGAGGAATCCGGCCATGGTTCTGTTCTAGCACGACGCGCTGCGTAACCGTTCGCCCAAGGCGTGGCCTTGCGGGTCTACGGCGAGCACGATCCGATGCGGCCGGTGTCGGGCCGCGCGTGGGGGACGGGTGTGTCGGGGACGGTCGGCATGTGGAGCAGGAGCAGGGCCGCGTCGTCGTGCAGTCGGCCGCCCACGTGGGCCAGCAGTTCGTCGTGGAGCGCGGTGACGGTGCGGGCCGGTTCGTGGGAGGTGTGCCGGGCCAAGCCCTCGGCGAGCGGGTAGAACTCGCGGTCGTGGTTGCGGGCCTCCGTGACGCCGTCGGTGTACAGCAGCAACTGGTCCCCGTCGGCGAAGGGCAGCACCTGGAGTGCGGGGGTCTCGCCCGAGAGGGTGCGCAGTCCGAGGGGCGGGGCCGGGCGGTCCGGGTCCACCGGTACGACGGCGCGGTCGCGCACCAGCAGCGGCGGCGCATGGCCGCAGTTGACCAACTCCAGCTCTCCGGCCCGTGGGTATCCCGCGACCACGGCCGTGACGAAGTCGTCGGCGCCCAGATTGCGCGCCAGGCTCCGCTCGATCCGCGCGATGACGGCGAGCAGATCCGGCTCGTCGTAGGCGGCTTCACGGAAGACACCGAGCACCAGAGCGGCGGTTCCCACGGCCGGCAGCCCCTTGCCGCGCACATCGCCGACGATCAGCCTGACCCCGTACGGCGTGGACACGAGAGCGTAGAGGTCGCCGCCGATCCGGGCCTCCGCCGCGGCGGCGCTGTAGCGGACGGCCACCTGGAACGGACCGACCGTCGCCGGTATGGGCTGGAGCAGTGCGTGCTGGGCGGCCTCGGCGACGGAGCGGACCGCCGCCAGCACCCGCTCACGCCGTCCGCGCAGCGCGCTGGCCAGGCCGCCCGCCAGGGTCACGGCCATCAGGGCGGCCAGGACGACCGCGAGTTCGCTGCCAGGAGCACCCGCGTTGACGCCGAGGGCCACACCCGCGGCGGCGGCCAGCAACCCCGCACAGAGAACCCCGCGCGGCCCGTTGGTCGTCGCGGCGAGCGCGGGCCCCGTGGCGAGCAGCGGCAACCACGTCGTGCCGGATCCACTGACGAGGTGGACGACCACGACGGCGGAGACGATCAGTAGGGGCAGAGCGGCGACCAGTCGCCTCGGCCAGTGATCATGACCATGGTGTGGGGCCTCGCTCATGTCTTGTCCGCTGTCCTCACCTGTGTGCGGGGGCATGCGCCCGTGGAATGTCCGCTTCCTTCAGGAAATCGGTTCGATCCGGACCGGACAAGGAGCGGATTTTCAGATAGTGAGCGAGAGCCCTCTGGTCACGCGGCTCGCGGTCGGGAGCAGACGCGCTCTGATCTCCTCCAGGCGGGAGAGCCGGTCGGCCCGCAGCGAGACGCCGAGCGAGCCGAGGGTGTTCCCGCTGTAGACGGGTACCGCGACGCAGACCGTGCCGAGGGTGTACTCCTCCATGTCCGTGATGGCCGGGGCCAGGGGCGAGGAGTCGAGCCGCCGCAGCAGCTCCGCGGGACGGGTGATCGTCCTGGGCGTGAGGTCGGCGAGCGGATGCCGGGACAGGTAGTCCTTGCGTGCTTCGTCGTCCAGCTCGCGCAGCACCGACTTGCCCAGCGCCGTCGCGTGCCCGGCGTCCTCGAACCCCACCCAGAGGTCGACCCGGGGAGCGTGCGGCCCGTCGACGATCTCGGCGACCCGGATCTCCCCCTCCTCGTAGAAGGTGAGGTAGGCGGCCGTCGACAGCTCGTCCCGCAGTGCGGCGAGCGTGGGGCGGATCCGGGCGAGCAGCGCCTGGGTCCGGCCCGCCGTGTGCAGCGTCCCGAGTCGCTCGCCCAGGATGAACCCACCGTCGTCGAGCTTGCGCAGATATCCGTCGTGGACCAGCGTCCGCAGCAGGTGGTACGCCGTGGCCAGTGGCAGGCCCGTCTCCCGTGCCAGTTGCTTCGCCGACGCGCCGTTCTCATGCGCGCTCACCGCCTCCAGCAGCCGGAAGGCCCGCTGTACGGAGCTGATGAGCGTCGGGCCCGAGCTCGCACCCATACGAACAGCGTGCGCCGGGCGCACGGCGCGGGCAACTACAGGACCCGCGCGACGAGCAGGGCCACGTCGTCGTGGTCGTCGGGATGGCGCAGGCCGTACAGCAGGAGGTCGCAGGTCTGCTCAAGCGGTCGGTGGGGTTCGTCGAGGAAGTCGAGGAGGGTGTTCAGACGGTCGTCGATGGAGTGGTGGCGGGTCTCGACCAGGCCATCGGTGTAGAGGACCAGCAGGTCGCCGGGGTCCAGGCCGACGGTGGTGGCCTCAAAGGGGATGCCGCCGACGCCGAGTGGCGCTCCGGCGGGCAGTTCGAGCAGTTCGGGCGGCCGGCCGACGTGGGCCAGCGCAGGCGGCATGTGTCCGGCGTTGGCGATGTGGCACCGTCTCGTGCGGGGGTCGTACACCGCGTACAGGCAGGTGACGATGTAGTGCTCCAGATCGCAGGTGATCTTGTCCAGGTGCTTGAGAACGGCGGCGGGTTCGAGGTCGAGGTCCGCGTAGGCGCAGGTGGCGGTGCGCAGCCTCCCCATGGTGGCGGCGGCGTCGATGCCGTTGCCCATGACATCGCCGACGACCAGGGCGGTCCTGTCGTCGGTCAGCGGGATGACGTCGTACCAGTCGCCGCCGACCTCGCTGGTGGCCTGGGCGGGCTGGTAGCGGGAGGCCAGCTCCAGGCCGGGGTGGTGCGGCGCGTGGTCGGGCAGCAGGCTGCGCTGGAGGGTGAGAGCGGTGTTGCGCACGCTCTGGAACCAGCGGGCGTTGTCGATGGCCACGGCGGCCCGGCTGGCCAGCTCACTCGCCAGGACCACGTCGTCCTCGTCGAACGGCACCGGATTGCGGGTGCGCTTGAGGTCGAGGGCGCCGAGCACCTCGCCGTGCGCGATCAACGGCACCGCGAGATAGGAGTGCACGCCGGCGCGGGCCAGCAGGGAGGTGGCCTCGGCGTCCCGGCCGATGCGCGGCAGATCGTGCTCGCCGACATGGCGCACCAGCACCGGTCGGCCGGTGTGGACGCACAGGGTGACCAGGCGGTCGCCGTCGTAGGCGGCGAGGTCTCCGGGCGGGTCGGCGGCGCGCAGCGCCACACTGGGGTAGGCCGCCTTGAGGGCGAGGGCACGGAACAGCTCGGGGCCGTTGTCCGGTCGGCGCATACGGCGGCAGGACAGGGCGGAGTCCAGGACGTCCACGGCGACCACGTCGGCCAGCTCCGGGGCGGTGATCTCGGCGAGT
The DNA here is from genome assembly GCF_014257025.1 of Streptomyces cupreus. Classification (GTDB taxonomy): domain Bacteria; phylum Actinomycetota; class Actinomycetes; order Streptomycetales; family Streptomycetaceae; genus Streptomyces; species Streptomyces cupreus. The sequence goes on along the minus strand of NZ_JACMSF010000094.1, from coordinate 15,858 downwards.
TCACGAGCGGTCTGCTCCACCTCCAGCGTGGTGCCCACCCGGGTGGAGGCGTCTGCGACGAGGGCGAGGCGCCGCCGGGCCCGGTCGGCCTCGGCGGCCGCGCGATGCCGCTCGGTGACGTCGACGAAGGAGATGGCCGCGCCCAGGACCCGCCCGCCGGGATCCTCCAGCCGGTAGAAGGACAGCGACCAGGCGTGCTCGTGCTCCGGGTCGGCCGGCGGGCGGCCCACGTGGTACTGGTCGAGCAGCGGGGTGCCGGTGGTGAGCACCTGGTGCAGGGCGGACTCGATGGTGTCGATGTCCGGCAGCGGCAGGGTCTCCCGCAGCCGACGGCCGATGTGGTCCTCGGCCGGGGTGGCGTCGATGCGCTCCAGTGCCGGGTTGACCAGCAGATAGTGCAGGTCGGGGTCGAGGAGGGCGAGGCCGATCGGAGACTGGTTGATCAGCCGCTCGCACAGCGCCAGGTCGGTCTCGACGCGCTGGAGCAGGGAGTGGTCGGCCGCGATGCCGAGAGCGTAGACGTCCCCGAGATCGTCCAGCAGCCGCATGTTGCGGAACTCGGTCAGCCGGGTGCTGCCGTCCTTGCGCCGTATGGGGAAGGTGCCGGCCCAGCTCCGGCCGGTCTCCAGCACCTCGGCGAACAGCTTCGTCACGGCCGGCAGGTGCTCGGGGTGGATGAACAGCCGCGCCGCGTACGTACCGAGGGCCTCCTCGGAGGTGTAGCCGAAGAGCTCCTCGGCCTGCGGGGTCCAGAACACGATGCGCCCGTCGGCGTCGAGGACCACGGCGGCCACGCTCAGCATGTCCAGCAGGCCGGTCGGGCGGGGCGGCTCGGGGCCGTACCCGCCATCGTCGGTCTGGAAGGATTCGGATTCGGCTGTCATCGCAGCTCCTCCGCCACCCGGTCGGCAGGGCCTGCCGACCTCGGCCATACACCCCCGGGTACCACGGTTTTGCCGACCGGTACCTCCATGCTCCCTCTGCCCCTGCGCCTTGGCCCGTGCACATCGGGCGGACAAGCAGGAACATGGTCGTGTAGAGGGTGGGAGCCATGGACGCTGCGTGAGGACCCATGAACGCTCCGCAAGAAGAACCGGACGCGCCCACGTCGGCAGGATCGCGTGCGCTTTTCGACGCGTCCTCCGACGCGGCCGCGGTGCTGTCCGGACACGGTGTGGTGCTCGGCTGGACCCGGGCCGCGGAGGAACTCCTCGGCCACCCGGCGTCGGAGATCGTCGGCGCCTCGGCCGCGCGTCTGCTGGCGATGCCCGGTGATCCGGTACGGGTGGCCCGTGTCGCGGAGCGCTGCCGGGCCGGTGTGGGATGGAGCGGGCTCATCCCCCTGCAGCACCGCGACGGCCGCCGTATCGACGCGGACCTGCGGGTCTCCGCGTCCTTCCGGATCGGCGCGGACGAGTGCTTTCTGATCTCGGCGCGAGAGCAGCGCCCGAGCTGGACGGTGGGACAGTCGGTCCTCGACGGTTTCCTGACCCGCTCGCCGGTCGGCATGGCCGTGATGGACACGCAGCTGCGCTACGTCTGGCTGAACGACACCCTGGAGCGCTTCGGCGGCGTGCCCCGTGAGCAGCGGCTGGGGCGGCGGCTGAGCGAACTGCTGCCCGGGCTGCAGACAGAGACGATCGAGGGCCTGATGCGCAAGGTTCTCGACACCGGCGTTCCGGTCACCGACTACGAGTACCTCGGATGGAGTTGGGCCGATCCGCACCGCCAACACGCCTACTCCACCTCCTTCTTCCCCCTCGTGGACCGCGACAACTCGATCACCGGGGTCTGCTACATGGTCCTGGACGTCACCGAACGGTGGAACGCCCGCCAGCTGCTGGCGCTGGTCAACGAGGCCGGAACACAGATCGGCACAACCCTGGACGTGCTGCGGACGGCCCAGGAGCTCGCCGACTTCGCCGTGCCCCGCTTCGCGGACTTCGTCGTCGTAGACCTGCTGGAGCCCGTTCTCAGCACCGAGGGGCACGGGGCGTGGCTCACCGACGCGGGGCCGGCACCCGCCAAGCCGGTGATGCGCCGGGCCGGAATGAACTCGGTGCGCGAGGGCTGCCCGGAGGCCGTGGCGCAGATCGGGGACCGCGTGGACTTCGTGCCCCCGCCGCACGACGCGCATCTGATCGTCGACGGCGAGCCGATCCTTATTCCGGTCCTCGATCCGTCCGACGAACTGTGGGTCACGGAACAGCCCGCGCGAGCGGACAGCATCCGCGAGTTCGGCCTGCACTCCCTCATCTCCGTGCCGATGCGGGCACGCAACACCGCCCTGGGCCTCACCACGTTCCTACGGTCGCTCAATCCCGTCTCCTTCCAGCCCGACGACGTCCTGGTCGCCCAGGAACTGGTGGCCCGCGCGGCGCTGTGCGTCGACAACGCCCGTCGCTACACCCGGGAACACACGGCCGCGGTCACCCTGCAGCGCAGCCTGCTGCCCCAGGCCCTGACGGGCGGTACGGCGCTGGAGGTGGCCTCCTCCTATCTGCCGGCGGATCCGACGGGCGGAGTCGGCGGTGACTGGTTCGACGTGATCCCGCTGTCCGGCGCCCGCGTGGGCCTCGTCGTCGGCGACGTCGTCGGCCACGGCATCACCGCCGCGGCAGCGATGGGCCGGCTGCGCACCGCCGTGCAGACCCTCGCCGACATGGAGATGCCACCCGACGAACTACTGGCCCATCTGGACGACCTGGTGCTGCGGCTCAGCGAGGAGCATCCCGACAACGAGGGGGCCGAGGCGGCCGAGACGGCCCACCTGAACACCACCGCCTTCCTCGGAGCGACCTGCCTGTACGCCGTCTACGATCCGGTCACCCGGCACTGCACGATGGCCCGCGCCGGACACCCGCCCCCGGTCGTCGTCGCGCCCGACGGGCAGGTCTCCTTCCCGGAGCTCCCGGCCGGGCCGCCGCTCGGTCTTGGCGGGATGGCGTTCGAGGCCGGCGAGATCGAGCTCGCCGAGAACAGCCTGTTCGGCCTCTACACCGACGGCCTCGTCGAGGCCGCCGACGGCGACATCGAGCGGGGCATGGCCCGGCTCGGCGACCTGCTGTCCCGGCGCGATCTCGACCTCGGCACCCTGTGCTCATCGGCGGTGCGGCAGCTCGTGCCCGTACCGCAGCCCGACGACATCGCCCTGCTCCTGACACGCACCCACGCCCTGGGCGCCGAGCACGTCGTGTCGTGGGATGTTCCCGTGGACCCAGCCGCCGTCGCCCACGTCCGGGACCGGGCGACCCGCCAGGTGGAGGCCTGGGGCTTCGGGGAACTGGCCATGACGACGGAGCTGATCGTGAGCGAGCTGGTCACCAACGCGATCCGCTACGCCGAACCACCCATCCGCCTGCGGCTGCTCCGCGACACCCGCCTGACCTGCGAGGTCGCCGACGCCAGCAGCACCGCCCCGCGGCTGCGCCACGCCCGGAGCATGGACGAAGGCGGTCGTGGCCTGTTCCTGGTGGCCCAGCTCTCCCATCGCTGGGGAGCCCGCTACACGGCCGACGGGAAGATCATCTGGGCCGAACAGGAGATCCCGTGAAGCGGAGCCCCGGCTCGATGGGGGTGTGCCGCAGGGAGCCTGCCGTCAGCCCATGAGTCCCGCGGCGAGCGTGGCGCCCAGCTCCCAGCACGCCTCGATGTCCGCTTTGGCCGGTACGCCGGTCACCGTCACCGCCTCGGCCGCGCGCCGCCAGCCGAGACCTGTCGTGACGGACTCGATGGACCGCACCGCGCCGGTGACGTCGCTACCGCCGTGTACGTAGTAGCCGAAGGGCCGCCCGCGCGTGGCGTCCAGGCACGGGTAATACACCTGGTCGAAGAAGTGCTTCAGGGCGCCCGACATGTAGCCGAGGTTCGCCGGGGTGCCGAGCAGACAGGCGTCGGCGTCCAGGACGTCGGACGCGGTGGCGGACAGGGCTGCTCGCCGTACGACGTGAACGTTCTCGATCTCGGGTGCGGTCGCCCCGGAGATGGCGGCCTCGAGCATCGCCTGGCAGTTGGGCGAAGGCGTGTGGTGCACGATCAGCAGAGTTGCCACACGACCGAACCCTGCCGTGCCACCGCGCGCCCCCGCAAGTTCGGAGGCCGTACGTCCGGTTATGCCCGGCATGGCGCCGCTCTCAGGGAATTCCCATCCGCCGACCGTGGAAAGGAGGGGGTTCGACAACGGTATCGTCACGGAAATCAAGGGGAGGCAAACTGCCGCACGCGTGGTGAGCGGGGAGGCGTGAGTCACCAGGTGAGCGATCCGAGATGCCGGTGCACCTGCCCGGGCGCGACGGTCTGGGTCACGGGTCGGCCGTTGGCCGACCGGCTGGCCGCCGCCTACGCGCTGGCCGAGCGGCTGTTCGCGCAGGCCCGGCGGGTGGCGGTGCTCGACCGGTACGACGACCTGTGCGCCGACGCGGCGCGCCTGGGGGTGGTCGCGGAGGTGCTGGCCCGCAATGGCGTCGTGGTGATCGTCCCGTGTGCCGCGGAGGGTCTGGACGCGGTGCGTTCACGTCACGAGGCCAGCGGTACCCGCTATGTCGAGGTGTCCGTCACCGGGCGGAAGAGTCCCGAGGAGTCCGCGTCGGCGGCGCTGGGGCGGCTCGTCACGCACGACTGAGGCGTAAACGATGCGGCGGTCACATCATGACCGTCCGGGTTTACGCGGCTGCGGTTACGTGACTACGGTGTCCCGGTGTCGGCACATGGGCCACACAGTTAACTCTTGTAAGAGGTGTTCTGCTCTGTCTGGGTTCCGTCGGGATGGGATCGCGCAGCAAACGCTGCCCACACGCAGCCTCGGACAGGCCCAGGCGCCACCGGACGGCACGGCGGCCGCGCAGGCCGGGCGGACTGCTCGGTCGGTCAAGGAGCGGGACGCGTTCTTCGACAACGCCAAGTACCTGGCCATCGTGCTGGTGGCGATGGGGCACGCATGGGAGCCGCTGCGGGACGAGAGCCGGGCGGTGACCGCGCTGTACATGGTGGTCTACGCGTTCCACATGCCGGCGTTCATCGTCATCTCGGGTTACTTCTCGCGGAACTTCGACGCGAGCCCGGGGCGTATCAAGCGGCTGGTGACCGGGGTCGCCGTGCCGTACATCGTGTTCGAGGTGGCGTACACCTTCTTCACCAGGTGGACGGACAACGAGCCGGAGCGCAAGATCAGTCTGCTGGATCCGCTGTATCTGACGTGGTTCCTGGCGGCCTTGTTCATCTGGCGGCTGACGACGCCGTTCTGGCGGACCGTGCGGTGGCCGCTGCCGCTTGCCCTCGGGGTGGCGATGCTGGCGACCCTGTCGCCGTCGATGGGCAAGGACCTCGATCTGCAGCGTGCGTTGCAGTTCCTGCCGTACTTCGTGCTGGGTCTGGTGCTGAAGCCGGAGCACTTCACGATGGTGCGCCGGCGCGAGGTGCGGATGCTGGCGGTGCCGGTGTTCCTGTGCGCCGTCGTCGTGGCGTACTGGGCGGTGCCGCGGATGAACTACGCGTGGTTCTTCCACCGCACGAGCGCCGAGGAACTGGCCGCGCCCGCCTGGTACGGGCCGCTGATGACGCTGGTGCTGTTCGGCTGCTCGACGGTCCTGGTCGCGTGCTTCCTGTCGTTGGTGCCGAGGCGCGGTATGTGGTTCACGGCGCTCGGCGCGGGCACGCTGTACGGCTATCTGCTGCACGGTTTCGTGATCCAGGCAGCCAACCACTGGCACTGGTCCCAGATCGACTGGGTGCACGAGCCGCTCGGGAAGATCGCCGCGACTCTGGTGGCCGGTGCGGTCGTGACGCTGCTGTGCACGCCGCCGGTGCAGCGGATGTTCCGGTTCGCGATGGAGCCGAAGATGGACTGGGCGTTCCGGCGTGATCCGGCGGAGGCCGCCCGGTCCCGGTGAGAGCGGGCGGCCCGTCGATCGCTGTACCGCGGGTCAGCGGCGGGTGGCGTCCTTCGCCTTCTCCTTGGCCTGGCGGACATCGCCCTTCGCCTGTTCCGCCCGGCCTTCGGCCGTCATGCGCTCGTTGCCCATCGCGCGACCTGCCGCTTCCTTGGCCTTGCCCTTGGCCTGTTCCATCTTGGCCTTGGCCTTCTGCTGTCGCGCCATGACACTTCACCCCACACCGTGCTCGGGATCGGCTGCTCGTCTCCGGGTGAACCGGCTCACGGAACATAAACGCTGGTCACCGCGGATCGGCGTCCATGAGCATCGGGCCGACGCCCAGACGGGGGTGCCGTCGGTCGCGGTGGCGGTCTGATGGGGTGTGGGCAGGCCGGCGCAGAGCTGTTGCACCTCGGTGATCGTCATGGGCATGGGGGCTGCGGTCCTAACCGGCTTCTGGTGCGTCGTAGGAGAACTTGTACCCGGTGAAGTCGGCGACGCGGACGTATCCGATGCGCTGGTAGAGGGCGTTGCTGGTGGGGTTGTTCGGGTCCGCGAACAGGACGACGTCCGTGGCGCCCGCGGTCAGCGCGGCTCTGCTCACCGCGACCGTCACGGCGCCCGCGTAGCCGCGGCCCCGGAGGTGGGCCGGGGTGTAGACGGGGTCCACCCGGACCATGCCGCCGACGATCGAGGTCGCGGCCGCCATGGAGACGGGGGTGCCGTCCGGGGTCTCCCACAGCGTGAAGTGTCTGTCGCCGAAGCGTGAGTCGGCCCAGGAGCCGGCGTCGATCAAGTCGATGGAGGACTGCTCCCCGACGTCGACGCAGAACTCACGGCACCAGCGCACGACTTGCTCATGGTCCTGCTCACCTGCGACGCGGCCCCGGCCTTCTGGGCTCGGCAGCGGTGGGGTGAGCGTGCCGAGACGGTAGAGGTGGGTCCGCCAGAACGGCACCGGTGCCGCGCCCGTGTGCCGCTGCCATGTCCTGGCGAACGCGGTGGCGGTGTCGTGGTCCGCGATGACATCGGACGGGGTGTGGCCGAGGCCGACCAGGTGTGCGGCGAGGGGGCCGACCTGCTCGGCAGGGAGGGGGGTGAGGCTCAGACGGCCGCGCGGAGTGCGATAGAAGATGGCGCGGACTTCGCCTTCTGACTCCAGTCGGCCGAAGAGGGTGGCCTCGGCACCGTGTGCGTCCGCCGCGCGTGTTCGCAGTTTCTCGATGTCCGTCAGCGGCGTGTTGTGCAGGGCGGGGCGGGAGCGCAGGAAGTCTCCGGCCCGGGCGAGGAAGTCGTCGATGTCTTCGGTGAGTTGCCAGCCATCCGGTCGCATGCCTCATGATCCCTGATGTGTTCGACTCCGGGGAGCATGTGATCAGTGCTCTCCCGGACTCGGTTACTCTGTGCCGCCGGGTTCGCGAGGGGAGATCGAAGTGGTGGGGCGTCGTGCGGCTTGTGCTGCGGTGCTGGTCGTGCTGTTGACGGGGTGTTCGTCGGGGTCGCAGGACAACGACGCGAAGGCGTCGGCGAGTGCGTCGGCGACCGCGAAAGAATCCGCGGTCGCAGACAGTGGTCGCTCCATCGGGGCCAAGGGCTCCGCCTGTGAGTTGCCGGTCACCTTCGACATCGCCGAGGAGTGGACGGCGGAGGCCGTGGGCAGCGACAGCGAGGTGTCGCAGGACGTCGCCGACGCCGTGCTGCGCCAGGGGCCGGTCGCCCTGGTGTGCGAGGTCGACGCCAAGCCGGCGGGCAACATCGGCTTCCTGCGGGCGTGGACCGGCGAACCGGGCGACGACGACGCCCGTAGCGTGCTGGAGGCCTTCGTGGCGGCCCAGGGCGGGGTGAGCAAGGAGAAGTACGGCACCTTCACCGCGGGCGACCTCACCGGCGCGGAGGTGACGTACGTGTACAGCAACGAGTTCCTGGAGGAGAGCAAGGAGGAGAGCGCCCTTGCCGTCACCACTCCGCAGGGGCCGGTCGTGCTGCACCTCGGCGGAATGGACACCGAGGAGCACGAGGCGATGCTCCCGGCCTTCGAGCTGGCCAAGAAGACACTCCGCACCGGCACCAGCAACGCATGAGCCCGTGCCGTTCGGGCGGCACGGCCAGGACGCCGTACGTGCCCACGCCACGGCCTATTCGCTGCGGTACCCGGCCTCGCACGTCCGCATCGACCTCGGCACGCTCGGCCCGGACGCGGTCACGGTCGGCGCCGCGATCCTGCCGCTCGTCGGCTTCTTCGCGCGCGGCGGGTGGCCCCTGGAGCCCGAGCCGAAGGAACCGAATCCGGCCTGGCAGACCAACCTCCAGGACCGCGCGGCACAGTGAGGCGCCCTCAAGGGCCGGGCGCGGGGAACTCCCGGCCCGGAGGAGCCGGACCGACGTGACGGGCTTGAACACAGTTACGGCGTCAGAGGCTCGTCTCTCCGGCGAGGCCGAAGAAGTCGTGCCTCCCTGGTCACCAACCGCATATGGACGGCGATGGGTCTGGACCCGGCCACCACCCTCCGTGACGTCCGCTGGGGCGAGGAGTACGCGGGCCGCTTCGTCTGGGTCTGGGAGATCTCCGGCTCCGTCCCCGCCTCCCACAACGGCGGCTACCACAAGTCCTGGAGCATGCGTCAGCCGCCCATGTACTTCCCGCTCGGCGGGGGCACGCTGAGCGGCGTCTCCAAGCCGGGCGAGGTCGTCTGGTCCCGTGTCTTCCTGATGGACGGCCGGCTCCACGTCGACCTCGGGCGCGCGAGCGCGATCGAACTGCCCGAGGAGGAGACCCGCCGCCGCCTCGACGCGACCACCCGCCAGTGGCCGATCATGCACGCCGTGCTGCACGGCGTCACCCGGGACCAGTTCATGGCCCGCCACAAGGCCAACCACCTCAACGTCGCCTACGCCCCCGACGCGGACACCGCGGACAAGGCGCTGCGCGCCAAGGCCGCCTTCTTCGCCGAACTCGGCGTCGAGGTCCATCTGTGCGGAGACGTACGGCTTTGACTTGCTCCTCGGGCTGAAGCCCGAGGATTCTGGCCTTCCCTCTCGTTGCCGTGCCGCTACGCGGCACGGGCTTGGGGAGGGAATCCGTGGCTTCCTGCTTCGTTGCGCTGCGCCAGAACGGGTTCTGGTCTTATGAGCGCTCCACAGGCCGATACCGCCAGTCCGGCGGCCTTTTTCACGTTGCGTGCGGAGTTGATGTCCCGGTCGAGGAGGGCCCCGCAGGCGGGGCAGGTCCATTCCCGGATGTGCAGGGGCTTGGGCCCGTCCTTGGCCCCGCACTGGGAGCAGGTCTGGCTGGTCGGCTCGAACCGGCCGATCTTGATCAGGGTGCGTCCGTACCGTTCGCTCTTGTAGACGAGCATGGCCACGAACTGTGACCAGCCCGCATCGTGCACACTCTTGGCCAGTCTGGTGCGTGCCAGTGCGTTCACCGCCAGGTCTTCCACGCCGATGGCTTGGTTCTCGCGGATCAGCTTCGTGGAGAGCTGGTGGTGAAATTCACGGCGCGCGTCGGCGACTATGGCATGCGCGCGTGCGACCTTCAGGCGGGCCTTCTCCCGGTTCTTGGATCCCTTCTGTTTGCGGGACATCTCCCGCTGGGCCTTCTTCAGCTTCTTCTCCGCGCGGCGCAGGAACCGCGGAGAGTCGATCTTCGTGCCGTCGTCGAGGATCGCGAAGTGCGTCAGCCCCAGGTCGATGCCGACACTCTGGTCGCTGTCGGGCGTCCGGGCGGCGTCGGCAGCCGGGTCTGTGTCGATGACGAAGGAGGCGAAGTACCTCCCGGCCGCGTCCCGGATCACGGTGACGGAGGTGGGGGTGGTGGGCAGGGTGCGCGACCACTTCACCTTGACGGTCCCGATCTTCGGCAGGCTCAGCCGTCCGCTGCCAGTGACCGACCAGCGGGCGTTAGCGGTGAACCGGATCGACTGCCGGGCATCCTTGCGGGACTTGAACCTCGGCGCCCCCAGTTTGGGACCCTTGCGTTCGCCCTTGAGGGAGGCGAAGAAGTTCTTGTAGGCCGTCTCGGCGTCGCGCAGGGACTGCTGGAGCACGACCGCGGAGACTTCGCCCAGCCAGCAGCGGGCCTCACTCCGCTTGGCCTGGGTGATCAGGCGCCTGGACAGCTCCCCGGCTTTCGGGAACGGCTCTCCGGCCGCTCGGGCCTCCTCGCGGGCGCGCACGGCGTCGTTGAACACGACGCGGGCACACCCGAACGCCCGTGCCAGCGCGTCGCGTTGGGCATGATTCGGGTACAGGCGAAAGCTGTACCGAAGCTTCATGAGAGCCACCGTACATACGCGGGTTATGGGAGAGCTGCAGGAGATCAGAACTGGTCGGCACTGTGCTTTCGTGATGCACGTGCTGCACTTGGACTTCGTGGCACAGCTCTGGCACAACGTGTTCAAGGGCGATCACCTGGTCCCGAATGGAGGAGAGCATGCGGTCGGTCTGCGCGGACTTCGAGTGCGAGCCGGTGGAATTCCGCGGCGAGAGCAGCCATGTCCACCTGTTGGTGAACTTCCCGCCCAAGGTCGCCGTCACCAAACTCGTCAACTCTCGGTAGCGCTATCCCCCTGAACCCCGGCGGGCGGGGCGCCCCCGTCCCCGCCAGCCGGACCTCTCCCGCCGCTTAGAGTGAGTGGCATGAACACGGCCCGCATCCAGGTGGTGCAACTGCTGGTGTCGCCCGTCCACCGGCTCGCCGGGCGCCCCGCGGACGGCGCCGCGCCCGAACCGGCGGGGGAACTCGTCCAGCGGGCGGAGGTCCGCCAGGGGCTCGGGCTGGTCGGCGACCGGTACTACGGGCAGCGGGCCCATCGTGACGCCTCGGTGACGCTGATGGCCGAGGAGAACCTCCCTGTCGACATCGACCCGGCGGTCGACCTGCGCCGGACCCGCCGCAATGTGCTGCTCCGGGGCGTCGACATCGACTCCCTCGTCGGCTTGGTCGTCAGCATCGACTGCGGGACCGGCCCGGTGACCTTCGCCCTGAACCGTCCGGCCCGGCCCTGCGCCTGGATGGACGTGACCATCGGCCCGGGGGCCCAACGGGCGCTGCGCGGCAAGGGCGGGGTGCGGTGCACTCCGCTGTCGGACGGGGTGCTCGAAGTCGGCGAGGCGACCTTGCAGGTACTGGCCGAGTCGCAGGCCACCTCGTAAGTCGAGCCCGGCGCGGGCGATCGCGCCGGGCTCGTGGTGCCGTCCGTCAGGACGCCGTGCAGGAACCCAGCACAGGCGCCGCGCTGTTGCCGTTCTTCATGACGGTGAAGCCGAAGCTCGTGGACGCCCCGGCGGCGAGGCTGCCGTTGCCGTTCGGGCGCATCGTCATGACGTTGCCGGAGCTGTCCCAGGTGGGCGTGCCGTTCCAGGTCGCGGAGATCTTCTGCGGAGAAGTGACCGTGACGGTCGTCGTCCAGCCGATGATCGCCGAACTGCCCGCGGTGACGGTCACCTTGCCGTTGAAGCGGTCACTCCACTCCTCCTGCTTGCTGTACGACACGGAACAGGACGCGCTCCCCCCGCCGCCGCCCGATCCGGATCCGCCGAGCGCTGTCAGTACGGCCGTGTAGGCGGGCTTCTTGTTGTAGTTGCCGTCGAACAGCAGCGGCGTTCCGGAGGCGCGCCAGGAGTACTTGTCGGTGACGCCCCAGACGGTGACGCCGGTGCAGCGGGTGACGGCGAGGCAGGCCTTCACGACATTGCTGTAGCTGGTGGCCTGGGCGCTGCCGGAGCCTTCGATGTCGAGTTCGGTGATCTGGACGTCGACGCCGAGGTCGGCGAAGCGCTGGAGGTTGGCCTGGTAGTCGGACGGTACGGGCGAGGCGCTGTTGAAGTGGGACTGGAAGCCGACGCAGTCGATCGGCACACCGCGTGCCTTGAAGTCCCGGACCATGTTGTAGACGGCATTGCTCTTCGCGTTGACGCCGTCGGTGTTGTAGTCGTTGTAGCAGAGCTTGGCGGCCGGGTCGGCGGCGCGGGCGGTGCGGAACGCCTCCTCGATGAAGCCGTTGCCGAGCTTGTCCTGGAAGGGCGAGCTGCGCCGGGCGCCGCTGGAGCCGTCCTGGAAGGCCTCGTTGACGACGTCCCAGGAGTGGATCTTGCCCTTCCAGTGGGTCATCACCTGGGTGATGTGGTTGTTCATCGCGGTTCTGAGGTCGGCGGCTCCCAAGGAGCCCACCCAGCCGGGCAGTTGGGAGTGCCAGACCAGGGTGTGGCCGCGGACCTTCATGCCCCGGCTCTGGGCGTGGTTGACGATCTGGTCGGCGGAGCCGTAGGAGAACGAGCCTCGGCTGGGCTCTACGGCGTCCCACTTCATCTCGTTCTCGGGGGTGACCGAGTTGAACTCGGTGTTGAGCGTGTTCGCGTACGCGGATTCGCCGAGGTGGTTCGCGGCGACGGCGGTGCCGAAGTAGCGGCCCTTCTCGGCCGCCGCGGCGCCGAGCGTGCTCGCCGCCTGTGCCGGTGCCGACAGGGCGGTGACACCGGCGGCGGCGAGCAGGCCCGCGAGTCCGAGGATGAGTGCGGTGCGTGGGCGGGGGTGCGGACGTTCGGGGGCCTTGCGGATGGACGTGCGGGTGGCCATCTCGTCCCCTTCCTTCCGAAAGTTTCGGTCACTTTTCCGAATGGCGTCGCAGACCATACGGGCGCTCTGATGCACCGTCAATGGCTACAGTGACCGCCCGCCCCAGTTGGCTCGTATTCCCCGGCAGCCGCTCGGGTCATCGAAAGTTTCGTAGGTGTCAGGAGGCCGGCTCGGCGCCGGTGTAGAACGCGATCGTCGCCTTCGTGGTGGACTCGACGGCCTCCGCGTCCGCACCGGAGGCGGCGTACGCGGCGCCCCACAGCTCACCCGCGCGGGTGTGACACGCCTTGCCCTCGTCGGACGTCGCCCACTCCTGAGCCTGCTCCGGGGTGAACCCGCCACCGGCGAGATGCATACCGAGCCCGAGGAGCACCATGTCCCAGCCGACCCCGGTCGCGCCGGGCCCGTACTGACCCCAGAACTCCTCCGGGACGACCGCCACATGCTCCAGTTCAAGGACCGTACGCTCCTCACCGTCCGGCGTGAGGCGCACCACGACCTCACTGAACCCCGGGTCGGGGCCGAACAGCCAGCTCACGCGCAGCAGATTCGGCTCGTCGCACTGGAGAATCTCGCCCCCGGCCTGGCCTTCCAGCTGATAGCGTCCGCCGACCTTGAACTCGCCGCTGACCGGCAGGAACCAGCGCGCGATGCGCTCGGGTGAGGTCACCGCGTCCCACACGTCGGCGACCTCGGCGTCGTAGGACCGCCGCAGCAGCACCGTACGAGCCTGTCCCGCCTCGACCTGCCTGGTGCCGACCTCGCGGTGCAGCCGATTGATCTCGTCGACGATGTCAGTCATCCTTGCTCACTTCCTCTGCGCGTCTGCGCTCGCGCTTGCCGCGCGCGAGCTCCGTCCCGAGCGCGTCGAGCCGCTGCTCCCAGAACCCCCGGAACCGCTCCAGCCAGTCGTCCACCTGCCGCAGCGGCCCGGCCTCCACGGCGTACAACCGCCGGGTGCCCTCCGCCCGCACGGACGCGAAGCCGTTGTCCCGCAGCACTTTCAGGTGCTGGGACACGGCCGGCTGCGAGATCCCGAACTCCTCCTGGATGGCGGCACTGATCGCGCCCGATGCCTGCTCACCCGTGGCGAGCAGCTCCAATATCCGACGCCTGACCGGATCCCCCAGAACATCGAAGGCGTGCACGAAGCCGACTATGCCACCCGCGGCTTATATAAGGCAACTCTTAAATAGAAGCTGCGCTCAGGCGGACGACGACACCATCACGAAGGAGTCGATCGCCTCGGTCAACTCCTTCGGCTTCTCCAGCGGGAGTTCATGGCCCGCGTCGATGATGCGCACCAGGGCGCCGGGGCAGGCCTTCGCCATGCGGAGCATCTGGGCGACCGGCAGCTGGATGTCGTGGTAGCCGTGCACCATCAGGGTGGGCGTGCGGATCTCACCGAGGCGGTCCAGGACGTCGAACGCGCGCATGGCGCCGTACAGCGTCATGACCACCTCGCGCGGGGTGGCAGCGGAGGCGCGGATGTACTCGCGGACCTCCGCCCGGGGGTAGCCGGGGGCGAAGGCGCGCTGGATGTTGGTGGCCACGAACAGCTTGAACGGCACGAGGGCGGAGGCGGCCATCAGCAGGCCCCGGCCCCGGCTGTACGTCATCCGGCTGATGGAGTTGACCAGCACCAGGCGCTCGACCCGCTCGGGACGGTCGAGGGTGATCGTCTGCGCGATCATGCCGCCCATCGAGTGGCCGATCAGGACGCACCGTTCGATCTCCAGGTGGTCGAGGAGGGCGAGCACGTCGGCGGCCAGCTCCGCGATGGTGCGCACGCCCGCTCCGCTGCTCTCGCCGTGTCCGCGCAGGTCGAGCCGGACGACTCGCCGCCGCTCGGCGAAGTGGGCCGTCTGGTGGTCCCAGCGGTGCCGGTTCGCCGTCCAGCCGTGGATGAAGACCAGGGGGACGTCGGCGCTGTCGCGGGGGCCCTCGTCGTCGTACGTCAGCGCTGCGCCGTCGACTGCGAATTGCGGCATGGGAGGCCTCCTGCGTGCGGTCCGGTTACTGGCCGGTACGGTAACCGGTCGCCGGGCCCCGCGTCACCGGTCCTCGGTGGATCCGGCGGACTTGGTGGACTGGCGCAGATGGGCGTTGAGCCGGGCGGCCTGGCGGGTCAGGTGGTCGCGCTCGGCGAGGTTGGGCGCCTGGTGGGCCGCCTCGGCGTACAGCCGGGCCGCCGTGCGCGGGTCGCCGTCGCGCTCGTGGAGGTAGGCGGCGACCGCGGTGTGGCGGGGCAGGGAGTCGTCCAGGGCGGCGAGGGCGGCCAGTCCGGCCCGGGGCCCGTCGGCCTCGCCGACGGCGACGGCGCGGTTGAGGCGGACGACGGGGCTGTCGGTGAGCTGTGTGAGTTCGTCGTACCACTCCACGATCTGCACCCAGTCGGTCTCCTCGGCGGTGGGCGCGTCGGCGTGCAGGGCGGCGATGGCGGCCTGGGCCTGGAACTCGCCCAGCCGGTCGCGGGCGAGGGCCGCCTGGAGGATCTCGACGCCCTCGGCGATCAGCGCCGTGTCCCACCGGCCGCGGTTCTGCTCGGCCAGCGGCACCAGGCTGCCGTCAGGAGCGGTACGGGCCGCGCGGCGGGCGTGGTGGAGCAGCATCAGGGCGAGCAGCCCGGCCGCCTCGGGGTGGTCGATCGCGGCCGCGAGCTGCCGGGTGAGCCGGATGGCCTCGGCGGCGAGGTCGAGGTCGCCGGAGTAGCCCTCGTTGAAGACCAGGTAGAGCACGCGCAGCACGGTGGCGACGTCGCCGGGCTGGTCGAACCGCACGTCGGAGACGGTGCGCTTGGCCCGGCTGATGCGCTGCGCCATGGTCGCCTCGGGCACCAGATAGGCCTGGGCGATCTGGCGGGTGGTGAGTCCGCCGACGGCGCGCAGAGTGAGCGCGACGGCGGACGACGAGGTCAGGGACGGGTGAGCGCACAGGAAGTAGAGCTGGAGCGTGTCGTCCGCCGAGGGCGCGGGTCCGGGCGGCGGCTCCTCGTCGATACGGTCCTCACGCCGGCGCCGGGCGGCGTCCGCGCGGGTCGCGTCGAGGAACTTGCGCCACGCCACGGTGACCAGCCAGCCCTTCGGGTCCCGCGGCGGGTCGTCCGGCCAGACCCGGACCGCCTCGACGAGCGCGTCCTGTACGGCGTCCTCGGCCGCCGCGAAGTCTGCTCCGCGGCGGACGAGGATGCCGAGCACGCTCGGCGTGAGGCTCCTCAGCAGCGCCTCATCCATGGCATTCCGTGACGGTGGGATTCGCGGCCAGGAACGGGCGCACCTCCAGCCACTCGTGGATCGGCTTGCCGCCCGCTCCGGGGGCCGCCGACAGTTCCCCGGCCAGCTCGACGGCGCGCTCGTAGGTATCGACGTCGATCACCATCCAGCCGGCGATGAGATCCTTGGGCACCGTCCC
>NZ_JACMSF010000093.1 GCF_014257025.1 Streptomyces cupreus | reverse complement strand
CTCCTCGCCGGAGACGAACTTCTCCAGGTAGCGCTTCTTCTGCTCTTCGGTGGCGAGCATCTTGATGTACGGCAGGGCGAGCAGCACGTGCACACCGGAACCGCCGAAGGCGACGCCCGCGCGCGCGGTCTCCTCGTAGAGGACGGCCTCGAACTTGTGGGTGTCCAGGCCCGCGCCGCCGAACTCCTCGGGCACGTTGATGCCGAAGACGCCCAGCTCACCGAGCTTGTAGTAGAAGTCGCGGGGCGCCTGGCCCGCCGCGAACCACTCGTCGTACACCGGTACGACCTCGGCCTCGATGAAGGCGCGGATGGTCTCCCGGAACGCCTCGTGGTCCTCGTTGAACACAGTACGGCGCACGCCGCCACCGCCCTTCTTTGCGCCTGAACCGGCGCCGCTCTCGCGTACCTGGTTGCTCGCCGTCTGGGTTCCTTGCGGCCCATGACTAAGCGCTCGCTCACTGCAAACCGTACCGGCGAGTATCCACAGGCGTCCAGAGGATCAGCCCCGTAACGCTCGTCACGCCTCACTGCTCGCGGCGGCGAACGCCCCCCGCGCCATCCGGTGCAGCAGCTCCGACGTGGCCCCGCGCCCGGGCAGTGACCCCGGGCGGCCCAGGTGCGGGGTGGAGTTCAGCAGGCCGAAGACCGAGTGGACGGCCGAGCGGGCCGTCGGTTCGGTGAGCGCTGGGTAGACCTTGCGGACCACGTCCACCCACAGCTCGACGTACTGGCGCTGGAGCTGGCGGACCAGCTTGCGGTCGCTGTCGCGCAGGCGGTCCAGCTCGCGGTCGTGCAGGGTGATCAGGGGGCGGTCGTCGAGCGCGAAGTCGATATGGCCCTCGATGAGGGAGTCCAGGACCTCGCCGGGCCCCCCGCCGTCGGCCTCCGCGAGCCGCCGCTTGGCGCCCGTCAGGAGCTGGCCGCTGATGCCCACCAGCAGCTCCGCCAGCATCGCGTCCTTGCCCGCGAAGTGCCGGTAGAGGCCGGGGCCGCTGATGCCGACGGCGGCGCCTATCTCGTCGACCCCCACTCCATGGAAACCGCGCTCGGCGAAGAGTCGAGCGGCTTCCTTGAGGATCTGCTCGCGACGGGTGGGTGCGTCGGTTCTGGTGGCCATGGAAGCAATTCTAGACAGGGAGGTTAGCGGTCGTTAACCTGAAGGAAATGCGTTAACGCTCATTAACAAGGTGAGGGGACCGCAGGATGCACGAGGCACCCGAGCTGACGAGTGCGGCAGATCCCGCGTCGGAGGCCTGGAAGGCCAATGAGGAGGCGCAGCTCGCGCTCGTGGAGGAGCTGCGCGGCAAGCTCGCCGCCGCCCGTCTCGGCGGTGGCGAGAAGGCGCGCGCCCGGCACACCGCGCGCGGCAAGCTGCTGCCCTGGGACCGGGTGGACACCCTGCTCGACCCGGGCTCGCCCTTCCTGGAGCTGGCGCCCCTCGCGGCCGACGGCATGTACGACGGACAGGCCCCGGCGGCCGGGGTGATCGCCGGGATCGGCCGGGTCAGCGGACGCGAGTGCGTGATCGTCGCCAATGACGCCACCGTCAAGGGCGGGACGTACTACCCGATGACGGTGAAGAAGCATCTGCGGGCCCAGGAAGTGGCCCTGGAGAACCGGCTGCCGTGTCTGTATCTCGTCGACTCCGGCGGCGCCTTCCTGCCCATGCAGGACGAGGTCTTCCCCGACCGTGACCACTTCGGGCGGATCTTCTTCAACCAGGCCCGGATGTCCGGGGCGGGCATCCCGCAGATCGCGGCCGTCCTCGGCTCCTGCACGGCGGGCGGCGCGTACGTCCCCGCGATGAGCGACGAGGCCGTCATCGTCCGCAACCAGGGCACGATCTTCCTCGGCGGGCCCCCGCTGGTGAAGGCCGCCACCGGTGAGGTCGTCACCGCCGAGGAGCTCGGCGGCGGCGAGGTCCACTCGCGGGTGTCGGGCGTGACCGACCATCTCGCGGAGGACGACGCGCACGCCCTGCGGATCGTCCGGAACATCGTGGCCACCCTCCCCGCGCGCGGGCCGCTCCCCTGGCAGGTGCGGCCCGCCACCGAGCCCAAGGTCGACCCCTACGGCCTGTACGGCGCGGTGCCCGCCGACCCCCGCACCCCCTATGACGTACGCGAGATCATCGCGCGCGTGGTCGACGGCTCCCGTTTCTCGGAGTTCAAGTCCGAGTTCGGGCAGACCCTGGTCACCGGCTTCGCCCGGATCCACGGCCACCCGGTCGGCATTGTCGCCAACAACGGCATCCTGTTCTCCGAGTCCGCCCAGAAGGGCGCCCACTTCATCGAGCTGTGCGACCAACGCGGGATCCCGCTGGTGTTCCTGCAGAACATCTCCGGGTTCATGGTCGGCAGGGACTACGAGGCGGGCGGTATCGCCAAGCACGGCGCCAAGATGGTGACGGCGGTCGCCACCACCCGCGTGCCGAAACTGACGGTCGTGGTGGGCGGTTCCTACGGCGCCGGGAACTACTCCATGTGCGGCCGGGCCTACTCGCCCCGCTTCCTGTGGATGTGGCCGGGCGCCAAGATCTCCGTCATGGGCGGCGAGCAGGCCTCCTCGGTCCTCGCCACCGTCAAGCGCGACCAGTTGGAGGCGCGGGGCGAACAGTGGCCGGCCGAGGAGGAAGAGGCCTTCAAGGCGCCGATCCGCGCCCAGTACGAGCGCCAGGGGAACGCCTACTACGCGACGGCCCGCCTCTGGGACGACGGTGTGATCGACCCGCTGGAGACCCGGCAGGTGCTGGGCCTGGCACTGACGGCCTGCGCCAACGCGCCCCTGGGTGACCCCCAGTTCGGCGTCTTCCGGATGTGAGGGGCTTTTACCGATGACCATGTTCGACACAGTCCTCGTGGCCAACCGGGGCGAGATCGCGGTCCGTGTCATCCGCACCCTGCGCACCCTGGGCGTCCGCTCGGTCGCCGTCTTCTCCGACGCCGACGCCGACGCGCGGCACGTCCGCGAGGCCGACACGGCGGTACGGATCGGACCGGCGCCGGCCGCCGAGAGCTATCTGTCCGCGCCCCGGCTGCTGGAGGCCGCGGCACGCACCGGCGCCCAGGCCGTCCACCCGGGGTACGGCTTCCTCGCCGAGAACGCCGACTTCGCGCGCGCGTGCGCCGAGGCGGGCCTGGTCTTCATCGGACCGCCGGCCGAGGCAATCTCCCTGATGGGCGACAAGATCCGCGCCAAGGAGACCGTGAAGGCGGCGGGAGTCCCCGTCGTCCCCGGCGGACGTGACCCCGAACTGGCCGAGGCGGCTCGGGAGCTGGGCGCTCCGGTGCTGCTGAAGCCGAGCGCGGGCGGCGGCGGCAAGGGCATGCGTCTGGTGCGGGACCTGTCCGCGCTGGAGGAGGAGATCGCGGCGGCCAGGCGCGAGGCCGCGGCCTCCTTCGGCGACGACACGCTCCTCGTCGAGCGGTGGATCGACCGGCCCCGGCACATCGAGATCCAGGTACTGGCGGACGGCCATGGCAATGTCGTCCACCTCGGCGAGCGCGAGTGCTCCCTCCAGCGGCGCCACCAGAAGATCATCGAGGAGGCGCCCTCGGTCCTGCTGGACGAGGGCACGCGGGCCGCGATGGGCGAGGCGGCGGTCCAGGCGGCCCGCTCCTGCGGCTACCGGGGCGCGGGCACGGTGGAGTTCATCGTCCCCGGCGGCGACCCCTCCTCGTACTACTTCATGGAGATGAACACCCGCCTCCAGGTGGAACACCCGGTCACCGAGCTCATCACCGGCATAGACCTGGTGGAGTGGCAACTGCGGGTCGCGGCCGGGGAGAAGCTCCCCTTCGCGCAGGACGAGATCCGGTTGAGCGGCCACGCGGTCGAGGCCCGTATCTGCGCGGAGACTGTGTCCATCAAAGAGGGCGCGCGCGGGTTCCTCCCCTCCGGCGGCACCGTGCTGCGCCTGCGCGAGCCCCAGGGCGACGGCGTGCGCACCGACTCCGGGCTCACCGAGGGCACCGAGGTCGGCAGCCTGTACGACCCGATGCTGTCCAAGGTCATCGCGTACGGCCCCGACCGCGCGACGGCGCTGCGCAAACTGAGGGCGGCGCTCGCGGAGACGGTGACGCTGGGGGTGCAGACGAACGCGGGGTTCCTGCGCCGGCTGCTGGCCCATCCGGCGGTGGTGTCCGGGGAGTTGGACACCGGCCTTGTCGAGCGGGAGGTCGACGGGCTGGTGTCGGCGGAGGTGCCCGAGGAGGTGTACGCGGCCGGGGCACTTTTGCGCCAAGTGGCGCTCGCCCCGGCCGACGAGGGTGGCTGGACCGACCCGTTCGCGATGGCGGACGGCTGGCGCCTGGGCGGCGAGCCGGCCTGGACTCCCCACCATCTGCACGTGCCGGGCCACGACCCGGTGACCGTGCGCGTGCGCCGCGCGCGGGACGGGTGGACCGAGCTTCTGCTGCCCGGCAGGGGCGAACCCCTTCGGGGGTCCGGGGGCCTGCCCCCGCGGCCTGATGCCGAGCGGCGGTTCACCTTTCTGCTGGACGGCGTCACCCACACCTTCGCCGCACTGCCGGACGGCACTTGGCTCGGCCGCGACGGCGACGCCTGGCACGTCCGGGACCACGACCCGGTCGCCGCCTCCCTGACCCGCGCCGCCCACTCGGGCGCCGATTCGCTCACCGCGCCCATGCCCGGGACGGTGACGGTCGTGAAGGTCGCCGTCGGGGACGAGGTGAGCGCCGGTCAGAGCCTGCTGGTGGTGGAGGCGATGAAGATGGAGCACGTCATCTCCGCCCCGCACGCCGGCACGGTCGCCGAACTCGATGTCTCGCCCGGCACCACGGTCGCCATGGACCAGGTACTGGCCGTGATCGCGCCGCACGAGGAGGTGGCTCAGTGACCCTGCCCATGACAGTCCCCGAACCCGGTCTCCCCACCCGTGTCCGCATCCACGAGGTCGGCGCCCGGGACGGATTGCAGAACGAGAACGCGACCGTTCCCACAGACGTGAAGGCGGAGTTCGTCCGACGTCTCGCCGACGCGGGCCTCACCACCATCGAGGCCACCAGCTTCGTCCACCCGAAGTGGGTGCCCCAACTCGCCGACGCGGAAGAACTGTTCCCCCGCGTGAGCCACCTCCCGGTGGACCTCCCCGTCCTCGTCCCCAACGAGCGCGGCCTCGACCGTGCCCTGGCCCTCGGAGCCCGTCGCGTCGCCGTCTTCGCCAGCGCCACCGAGTCGTTCGCGAAGGCCAACCTCAACCGCACGGTCGACGACGCGCTGGCGATGTTCGAGCCGGTCGTCGCGCGGGCGAAGGCCGAGGGCGTGCAGGTGCGCGGCTATCTCTCCATGTGCTTCGGCGACCCGTGGGAGGGCCCGGTCCCCGTCCCGCAGGTCGTCAAGGTCTGCCACGCCCTCCTCGACATGGGCTGCGACGAACTGAGCCTGGGCGACACGATCGGCGTGGCCACACCGGGTCACGTACGGGCGCTGCTCACCGAACTCGACGTCCCTGTCGAGAAGCTCGCCGTCCACTTCCACGACACCTACGGCCAGGCCCTCGCCAACACCTACGCCGCCCTCCAGCACGGCGTCACCACCGTCGACGCCTCCGCCGGAGGCCTCGGCGGCTGCCCGTACGCGAAGTCCGCCACCGGGAACCTCGCCACCGAAGACCTCGTGTGGATGCTGCACGGCCTCGGCATCGACACCGGGGTCGACCTCGGCCGTCTGGTCGCCACAAGCGAGTGGATGGCCGGCCGACTGGGCCGCCCCAGCCCGTCCCGCACCGTACGAGCCCTCTCCCACAAGGAGTGACCCCAGATGGACCACAAGCTCTCCCCCGAGCTCGAAGAACTGCGCCGCACGGTGGAGGAGTTCGCACACGACGTCGTGGCGCCCAAGATCGGCGACCTCTACGAGCGTCATGAGTTCCCGTACGAGATCGTGCGCGAGATGGCCCGCATGGGCCTGTTCGGACTGCCGTTCCCCGAGGAGTACGGCGGTATGGGCGGCGACTACCTGGCGCTGGGCATCGCCCTTGAGGAACTGGCCCGGGTGGACTCCTCGGTGGCCATCACCCTGGAGGCGGGTGTCTCACTGGGCGCGATGCCGCTCCATCTGTTCGGCACCGAGGAGCAGAAGCGCGAGTGGCTGCCCCGGCTGTGCTCGGGCGAGATCCTCGGCGCCTTCGGACTGACCGAGCCGGACGGCGGCTCCGACGCGGGCGCGACCCGTACGACGGCCCGGATCGACCCCGAGACCGACGAGTGGGTGATCAACGGCACCAAGTGCTTCATCACCAACTCCGGTACGGACATCACCGGTCTGGTCACCGTCACGGCGGTCACCGACCGGCGGCCCGACGGCAGCCCCCTGATCTCCTCGATCATCGTCCCCTCCGGCACCCCGGGCTTCACGGTGGCCCCGGCGTACTCGAAGGTCGGCTGGAACGCCTCCGACACCCGTGAGCTGTCCTTCGCCGACGTCCGCGTCCCGAGGGCCAACCTCCTCGGCACCGAGGGCCGTGGGTACGCCCAGTTCCTGCGCATCCTCGACGAGGGCCGTATCGCTATCGCGGCGCTGGCGACGGGCCTGGCTCAGGGCTGTGTGGACGAGTCGGTCCGCTATGCCCAGGAGCGCCACGCCTTCGGCCGCCCGATCGGCGCCAACCAGGCCATCCAGTTCAAGCTCGCGGACATGGAGATGCGGGCGCACACGGCCCGGCTGGCCTGGCGGGACGCGGCGAGCCGGCTGGTCGCGGGCGAGCCGTTCAAGAAGGAGGCGGCGATGGCCAAGCTGTACTCCTCCACGATCGCGGTGGACAACGCCCGCGACGCCACCCAGATCCACGGCGGCTACGGCTTCATGAACGAGTACCCGGTGGCCCGCATGTGGCGGGACTCCAAGATCCTGGAGATCGGCGAGGGTACGAGTGAGGTACAACGGATGCTGATCGCAAGGGAGTTGGGGCTCTCCAGCTAGCAAGTCGGCGCGTGACGAAGGGGCGTCCCCTCTTGAACCGCTGAACAACAAGGCGTTCCAGGGCGAGGAGATCTCCGCGATGGAGAAAGAGGCCAGCCCGCCTCGTCGTCGTGGCGATGATCACATTCACCCCACCTCTGGACATGAGCTGAGGTTAGGCTAACCTACCTTCGAATTGCCCGGCGGACGCTCCGCCCTGTTCGAAAGCAGCCACACCATGTCCAACGCCAGCGCCACCCACCTCACCCGCCGTGGCATCCTCGCCGCGGGCGGCGCCCTCGGCCTCGGTGCCGTGCTCGCAGCCTGTGGCGACGACGACGCGAAAAACGGTGGCTCGGACCAGGAGACGACCGCCGCGAAGTCCGGCCCGTGGTCCTTCAAGGACGACCGCGGCACGACCGTGAAGCTCGACAAGGTGCCGACGAACATCGTCGCGTTCACCGGTGTCGCCGCCGCCCTCTACGACTACGGCATCCAGGTCAAGGGCGTCTTCGGCCCGACCACGACCGCGGACGGCAAGCCCGACGTGCAGGCCGGCGACCTCGACGTCACCAAGGTCACCGTGCTCGGCAACGAGTGGGGCAAGCTCAACATCGAGAAGTACGCGGCCCTCTCCCCCGAGGTCCTCATCACCACGACGTTCGACGACGCCGGCACCCTGTGGTCGGTGCCCGTCGAGTCCGCGGACAAGATCGCCAAGCTCGCCCCGAGCGTCGCCGTCTCCGTCTTCGACCGCCAGCTGACCGAGCCGCTCCAGCGCATGTGGGAGCTGGCCGAGTCGCTGGGCGCGGATGTGAAGTCCGACAAGATCGCCGAGTCCAAGAAGAAGTTCGAGACCGCCGCGGCCCGACTGCGCGCCGCCGCCAAGGCCAAGCCCGAGATCAAGGTGCTCGCCGGTTCCGCCGCGGAGTCGATCTTCTACGTCTCCGGCACCAACTTCTCCATCGACCTTGAGTACTTCAAGGCGCTCGGTGTGAACTTCGTCGAGCCGTCGGAGAAGGCGAAGGCGGAGAGCGGCGGCTGGTTCGAGGCGCTCAGCTGGGAGAACGTCGACAAGTACGACGCGGACATCATCCTGATGGACGACCGGTCCTCCACGATTCAGCCCGCCGACATCACTGAGGCGACATGGAAGAAGCTGCCTGCGGTGAAGGCCGGTCAGGTCATCGCGCGTTCGCCTGAGCCGATTCTGTCCTACGACAAGTGCACGCCGCTGCTCGACAATCTGGCCGAGGCGATCGAGAACGCCAAGAAGGTCGCCTGATCACTCGGGTGGCTCGCGCCCCCAGGTAGGACAACTTCCCTCCGTTTCAGGGGTACCCACATGACTACGGCCGTTGCCGTCGCGTTCCGTTTCTTCTCTCTTCAGGTTGTGCGGACTCGACGGCTCGGTCCGTCTTTGGTTCGGGTGACCTTTGGCGGGGAGGAGTTGCGGGACTTCCACTCCGACGGGTGTGACCAGTCGCTGTCGCTCTTCCTGCCGCATCCGGGGCAGGACACCCCCGTCGTGCCGATCGAGCTCGGCGACGGCTGGTGGCAGGGCTGGCGTGAACTGCCCGACGACGTACGGGCCGTGATGCGGTCGTACACCCTGCGTGCGCTGCGGCGGGACCCGGACGAGATCGACATCGACTTTGTGCTGCACGGAGTCGAGCCCGGTGCCGCCGTTCCCGCGGGGCCCGCCTCCCGGTGGGCCTCGACCGCGGCCGCCGGGGATCGCGTGCTGCTCATCGGGCCCGCCGTCGCCGACAACCGGGCCATCCGGTTCCGGCCGCCCGCGGACACCGATCTCGTGGTGATCTGGGGCGACGAGACCGCCGTACCGGCCGTCTCCGCCATCGTCGAGTCGCTGCCTGTCGGCACCCGGGCACGGGTCTGGCTGGAGGTGCGCCACGCCGGGGACATCCAGGACCTGGCGACCGAGGCTGACGCCGAGATCAACTGGCTGGTCCATGAGGACCAGGGCGCCGAGGGGTCCCCCATGGCCCTCGATGCCCTCCGTGCGGCCCGACTCCCTGCCGCCGAGCACCCGTACGTCTGGATCGCGGGCGAGTCGGGGTGTGTGAAGGCGTTGCGCCGGCACTTCGTCGGTGAGCGCGGGATCGACCGGCGCCGGGTCACGTTCGTCGGGTACTGGCGGCGCGGCCTGACGGAGGAAGAGCTGCGCGAGCGGGGCGAGTGACGGGAGGAAGTGACCACCGTCACGGATGAGGTTGGTTTCCTGTGCATGACAGACAGTGAAATTAGGTTAGGCTTACCTAAGTTGATCGACCTTGGTCGTACTCCCGCTCCGCATCGCCTTCGTCCCGCACGGACTTCCCCTCGGAGGACCCCCCATGCGCTCGCACCTGCTCAATGACACGACCGCGGAGCAGTACCGCAGCTCCGTGACCGAAGGAATCGAGCGGGTGGCCGCCAAAATCGCCGCCACCGAACGTCCGTTCACCGGCGTCACGGTCGACGCCCTCGCCCCCACCATCGACGCGATCGACCTCGACAAGCCGCTGCTCGACACCGCGGCCGCCCTCGACGAGCTGGAGGACGTCTACCTCCGCGACGCGATCTACTTCCACCACCCGCGCTACCTCGCGCACCTCAACTGCCCGGTCGTGATCCCGGCGGTGCTCGGCGAGGCGATCCTGTCCGCCGTCAACTCCTCCCTCGACACCTGGGACCAGTCGGCCGGCGGCACCCTGATCGAGCGCAAGCTCATCGACTGGACGACCGCCCGGATCGGCCTCGGCCCCGCCGCCGACGGCGTGTTCACCTCCGGCGGGACTCAGTCCAATTTCCAGGCGCTGCTGCTGGCCCGTGAGGAAGCCAAGACCGACAGTTTCACCAAACTGCGCATCTTCGCCTCCGAGGTCAGCCACTTCAGCGTGAAGAAGTCGGCCAAACTGCTCGGCCTGAGCGCGGATTCGGTCGTCTCCATCCCCGTCGACCACGACAAGCGCATGCAGGCCGTCGCCCTCGCCCACGAGCTGGAGCGCTGCAAGAAGGACGGCCTGGTCCCGATGGCCGTCGTCGCCACCGCCGGCACCACCGACTTCGGCTCCATCGACCCGCTGCCCGAGATCGCCGAGCTGTGCGAGCAGTTCGGCACCTGGATGCACGTCGACGCCGCCTACGGCTGCGGTCTGCTCGCCTCCGTGAGGTACCGGGGCCGGATCGACGGCATCGAGCGCGCCGACTCGGTCACCGTCGACTACCACAAGTCCTTCTTCCAGCCGGTGAGTTCCTCCGCCGTGCTGGTCCGGGACGCGGCCACGCTGCGCCACGCCACCTACCACGCGGAGTACCTCAACCCGCGCCGGATGGTGCAGGAACGCATCCCCAACCAGGTCGACAAGTCCCTCCAGACCACCCGCCGCTTCGACGCGCTGAAGCTGTGGATGACCCTGCGTGTGATGGGCGCCGACGGCATCGGGCAGCTCTTCGACGAGGTCGTCGACCTGGCCGCCGAGGGCTGGCGGCTGCTGGCCGCCGATCCGCGCTTCGACGTCGTGGTCGAGCCGAGCCTGTCCACCCTCGTCTTCCGCTACATCCCGGCCGCGGTGACCGACCCGGCCGAGATCGACCGCGCCAACCTCTACGCCCGCAAGGCCCTGTTCGCCTCCGGTGACGCCGTCGTCGCGGGCACCAAGGTCGGCGGCCGCCACTACCTGAAGTTCACCCTGCTCAACCCCGAGACCACGACGGCCGACATCGCCGCCGTCCTCGATCTGATCGCCAGCCACGCCGAGAAGTACCTGGGAGAGTCCCTTGACCGCGCTTCCTGAGACCACGAACAAGACCTACGACTTCGTGGGCATCGGGCTCGGCCCCTTCAACCTCGGCCTGGCCTGTCTGACCGAACCCATCGACGAACTCGACGGTGTCTTCCTGGAGTCGAAGCCCGACTTCGAGTGGCACGCCGGCATGTTCCTGGACGGCGCCCACCTCCAGACCCCGTTCATGTCGGACCTGGTCACCCTCGCCGACCCGACCTCGCCGTACTCCTTCCTCAACTACCTGAAGGAGAAGGGCCGGCTGTACTCGTTCTACATCCGCGAGAACTTCTACCCGCTGCGGGTCGAGTACGACGACTACTGCCGCTGGGCCGCGAACAAGCTGGGCAGCGTCCGGTTCAGCACGACGGTCACCGAGGTGACGTTCGAGGACGGGCTGTACGTCGTGAGAACCGAGGCCGGCGAGGTCCTCCGCGCCCGTCACCTGGTCCTCGGCACCGGCACCTCCCCGCACTACCCGAAGGCCGTCGAGGGCCTCGGCGGCGACTTCTTCCACAACTCCCGCTATATGCAGCACAAGGCGGAGCTCCAGAAGAAGGAGTCGATCACGATCGTCGGTTCCGGCCAGTCCGCCGCCGAGATCTACTACGACCTCCTCGCCGAGATCGACGTCCACGGCTACCGGCTGAACTGGGTCACCCGCTCCCCGCGCTTCTTTCCGCTGGAGTACACCAAGCTCACGCTGGAGATGACCTCGCCGGAGTACATCGACTACTTCCGCGCGCTGCCGGAGGCGACCCGCTACCGGCTGACCTCCCAGCAGAAGGGCCTGTTCAAGGGCATCGACGGCGATCTCATCAACGAGATCTTCGATCTGCTGTACCAGAAGAACCTCGGCGGCCCGGTGCCCACCCGGCTGCTCACCAACTCCTCGCTGAACAGCGCGCGTCACGAGAACGGCACGTACACGCTCTCCTTCCGCCAGGAGGAGCAGGAGAAGGACTACGAGATCGAGACGCAGGGCCTGGTGCTTGCCACCGGCTACGCCTACGCCGAGCCGGAGTTCCTGAAGCCCGTGAGCGACCGTCTGGTCCGTGACTCCCACGGCAACTTCGACGTCGCCCGCAACTACGCCATCGATGTGACGGGCCGGGGTGTGTTCCTGCAGAACGCCGGTGTCCACACCCACAGCATCACCAGCCCCGACCTGGGGATGGGCCCCTACCGCAACAGCCTCATCATCAGTGAGCTGCTCGGCAGCGAGCACTACCCGGTCGAGAAGACCATCGCGTTCCAGGAGTTCTCCGTATGACCTTCACCTTCCGCCCGCTCGATCCCCTGAAGGACGCCGAGCTGCTGCACGCCTGGGTCACGCACCCCAAGGCCGCCTTCTGGATGATGCAGGACGCGAAACTGGAGGACGTCGAGCGCGCCTACATGGAGATCGCCGCCGACGAGCACCACCACGCGCTGCTGGGTCTCGACGAGAACGGCGTACCCGCCTTCCTCATGGAGAAGTACGACCCCGCCCACCGCGAACTGGTCGGCCTGTACGAGCCTCGGCCCGGTGATATCGGCATGCACTTCCTGACGCCGGCCACGGACACGCCCGTGCACGGCTTCACGCGGTCCGTCATCACCGCCGTGATGGCGCACCTCTTCGAGGACCCGGCGGTCGAGCGGGTCGTCGTCGAGCCGGACGTCTCCAACAAGGCCGTCCACGCGCTGAACGAGGCCGTCGGGTTCGTCCCCGAGCGGGAGATCCGGAAGCCGGAGAAGATGGCGTTGCTGAGCTTCTGCACCCGGGAACAGTTCCTGCTCGCGACGGGGGTGGCCGGATGACCCTCGCCGACTCCGTGGCCCACCTCTCCCCGGAACGCTGGGAGCAGGCCAACCGCCTTCTCATCCGCAAGGCGCTCGCCGAGTTCGCGCACGAGCGGCTGATCACGCCCGAGGTCACCGCCGACGGCGGCTTCGAGGTCCGCAGCGACGACGGTCTGACCCGGTACCGGTTCACCGCCGTCCGCCGCGCCCTCGACCACTGGCAGGTCGACGCCGACTCCATCTCCCGTCGTCGGGACGGCGTCGACCTCCCCCTCGCCGCGCTGGACTTCTTCATCGAGCTGAAGCAGGCGCTGGGCCTGAGCGACGCGATCCTGCCGGTCTATCTGGAGGAGGTCTCCTCCACCCTCTCCGGCACCTGCTACAAGCTCACCAAGCCGCAGCTCCCGGTCGCCGAGCTGGTGCGCTCAGGCTTCCAGGCCATCGAGACCGGTATGACCGAGGGCCACCCCTGCTTCGTCGCCAACAACGGCCGGCTCGGCTTCGGCATCCACGAGTACCTGTCGTACGCCCCCGAGACCGCGAGCCCGATCCGGCTGGTGTGGCTGGCGGCGCACAGGACGCGTGCCGCGTTCACGGCCGGTGTCGGCATCGAGTACGAGTCCTTCGTACGGCAGGAGCTGGGCGAGGAGACCGTCGAGCGCTTCCACGGCGTCCTGCGCGACCAGGGCCTCGACCCCGCCGACTATCTCCTCATCCCCGTCCACCCCTGGCAGTGGTGGAACAAGCTCACGGTCACCTTCGCCGCCGAGGTCGCACGCAAGCACCTGGTGTGCCTGGGCGAGGGCGACGACGAGTATCTGGCCCAGCAGTCCATCCGGACCTTCTTCAACACCTCCGACCCCGAGAAGCACTATGTGAAGACGGCCCTGTCCGTCCTCAACATGGGCTTCATGCGCGGCCTCTCGGCGGCGTACATGGAGGCGACCCCGGCCATCAACGACTGGCTCGCCCAGCTCATCGAGAACGATCCGGTGCTCAAGGAGACGGGCCTGTCGATCATCCGCGAGCGCGCGGCGGTCGGCTACCGGCATCTGGAGTACGAGGCGGCGACGGACCGCTACTCGCCGTACCGCAAGATGCTGGCCGCGCTGTGGCGGGAGAGCCCGGTCTCCTCCCTCCGCGACGGCGAGTCGCTGGCCACCATGGCCTCCCTCGTCCACGTCGACCACGAGGGCGCGTCCTTCGCGGGCGCGCTGATCGAGCAGTCGGGTCTGGAGCCGACCGAGTGGCTGCGGCGGTATCTGACGGCGTACTTCACGCCGCTGCTGCACAGCTTCTACGCCTACGACCTCGTCTTCATGCCGCACGGCGAGAACGTCATCCTGGTCCTGAAGGACGGCGTCGTCCAGCGCGCGATCTACAAGGACATCGCCGAGGAGATCGCGGTCATGGACCCGGACGCGGTGCTGCCGCCGACGGTCGAGCGGCTGCGCGTGGACGTCCCCGAGGACACGAAACTGCTGTCCATCTTCACGGACGTCTTCGACTGCTACTTCCGCTTCCTCGCCGCGAACCTCGCGACGGAGGGCATCCTCACGGAGGACGACTTCTGGCGCACGGTCGCGGAGGTCACGCGCGCGTACCAGGCGTCGGTGCCGGAACTGGCGGACAAGTTCCGGCAGTACGACATGTTCGCCCCCGAGTTCGCCCTGTCCTGCCTCAACCGCCTCCAACTGCGCAACAACCAGCAGATGGTGGACCTGTCCGACCCGGCGGGCGCGCTCCAGCTGATCGGCACGCTGAAGAACCCGATAGCAGGGCTGTAGCGGCCCCTCACAGACGGGCGGGCAGCCCCGGAGTACGGTCCTTCGGGGGTGCCCGTCTTCTTGTGCTCGGGTGGAACAATCCACCCCATGGCGGAAATCATCCAGAAGGACGGCACGTGGGTCTTCGACGGCGACGCGCTGCGACTGACCCCCGGACGGGACAAGAACGTCAGCCTGTTCCGCAAAACGCTGGGTGAACTGGTCGTCCCGCTGGGCGCGTTGGCCGGGATCTCGTTCGAGCAGGGCAAGAAGACCGGGCGGCTCAGGCTGCGCCTGCGCGACGGCGCCGATCCGCTGCTGCACGCCTCCGGCGGCCGCCTCACCGAACCCCACGACCCCTACCAGCTGATCGTCGAACCGGGCCGCTACGGCGTCGCCGAGTACTTCACCGACGAGGTCCGCAACGCCCTCCTGCTGGACCAGGTCCCGGCCGACCCGGTCACCGAGTACCTCCTGCCCGGCCCGGCGGTCCCGCTGTCCGTCTCGGCCGGCGACGGCACCGCGAGCTTCGACGGCGAGCGGATCCGGCTGGAGTGGAACTGGAAGACGGAGGACGCCAAGGCCGCCGCCGGGGCCCGCATAATCACCCTCACCGACATCACCGCCGTCGAATGGCATCCGGCGGCGGGCCTGGAGAACGGCCACCTCCGCTTCACCGTGCGGGGCGCCCCGACCAAGGCCCCGCCCAAGTACGACCCCAACTCCGTGGAGCTGTGGGGCTTCAAGAAGGACCCGCTGATGGCCCTGGTCGCGGCGGCCGTCCAGGCCCGCCTCCCGCACCCCGCGGCGGCCGTGGCGGACGTACGGCAGCCGGAGCCCGGTCCCGACCACGACGCCCCCGCCCTGCCCGCCGCCGAGGACAACCATGACGCGCTGCTGCGCCGACTGCGCGAGCTCGGCGAGCTGCACCGCACGGGCGTCCTGACGGAGGAGGAGTTCGCCCTCGCCAAGCAGGCGATCCTGAAGCGGATGTGAGCTACCCCATAGCAGTTCCACGTCCCCCAACACGCCCCTGCCCGAAATCGGGCAGGATTCTTGCGAAAGAGCCGTCGGTACCCCAGGATCTACCGGGTGCACGACGAACTTGTTGATCATCTGACGCGGTCCACGCCCCTCAACCGGGGCGAGGCGCTGCGCGTGATCCAGGACGTGCTCGCCTACTTCGACGAGACGACCGAGGAATTCGTCCGTCGCCGCCACCGCGAGCTCCAGGCCCAGGGCCTGGTGAACGCGGCGATCTTCGAACGGATCGGGGCGGACCTGAAATACCGGGCGGTGGCACCGCCGGAGCTCACGCTCCGGCAGCTGCGCCGCATCGTCTACGGCTGAGTCGTACGGCCAAGAAACGGAATACCTCTATATGTGTGGAATCGTCGGATACATCGGCAAGCGTGATGTGGCCCCGCTGCTGCTCGAAGGCCTCCAGCGCCTTGAGTACCGCGGCTACGACTCGGCGGGCATCGCCGTCACCTCGCCCAAGACCAGCGGTCTGAAGACGGTCAAGGCCAAGGGCCGGGTCCGTGATCTGGAGGCCAAGGTCCCGGCGCGCTTCAAGGGCACCACCGGTATCGCCCACACCCGCTGGGCCACCCACGGCGCCCCCTCCGACGTCAACGCCCATCCGCACCTGGACGCCGAGGGCAAGGTCGCCGTCGTCCACAACGGCATCATCGACAACGCCGCCGACCTGCGCCGCAAGCTGGAGGCGGACGGCGTCGAGTTCCTCTCCGAGACCGACACCGAGGTCCTCGTCCACCTCATCTCCCGCTCGCACGCGGAGAAGCTGGAGGACAAGGTCCGCGAGACACTCCGGCTCATCGAGGGCACGTACGGCATCGCCGTCCTGCACGCCGACTTCCCGGACCGCATCGTGGTCGCCCGCAACGGCTCCCCGGTCGTCCTCGGCATCGGCGAGAAGGAGATGTTCGTCGCCTCGGACATCGCCGCGCTGGTCACCCACACGCGGCAGATAGTGACTCTCGACGACGGCGAGATGGCCACCCTCAAGGCCGACGACTTCCGCACCTACACGACGGAGGGCACCCGGACGACGTCCGAGCCCACCACGGTCGAGTGGGAGGCCGCCTCCTACGACATGGGCGGCCACGACACCTACATGCACAAGGAGATCCACGAGCAGGCCGACGCCGTGGACCGTGTGCTGCGCGGCCGGATCGACGACCGCTTCTCCACCGTGCACCTCGGCGGCCTCAACCTGGACGCCCGGGAGGCCCGCCGGATCCGCCGTGTGAAGATCCTCGGCTGCGGCACCTCGTACCACGCGGGCATGATCGGCGCCCAGATGATCGAGGAGCTGGCCCGTATCCCCGCGGACGCCGAGCCGGCCTCGGAGTTCCGCTACCGCAACGCGGTGGTGGACCCCGACACCCTGTACATCGCGGTCTCGCAGTCCGGTGAGACGTACGACGTGCTGGCGGCCGTCCAGGAGCTCAAGCGCAAGGGCGCGCGGGTGCTGGGCATCGTCAACGTCGTCGGCTCGGCCATCGCCCGCGAGGCGGACGGCGGCATCTACGTGCACGCGGGCCCCGAGGTCTGCGTGGTCTCCACGAAGTGCTTCACCAACACGACGGTCGCCTTCGCCCTGCTCGCCCTGCACCTCGGCCGCACCCGTGACCTCTCGGTCCGCGACGGCAAGCGGATCATCGAGGGCCTGCGCAAGCTCCCCGCCCAGATCGCCGAGATCATGGAGCGGGAGGCCGAGATCGAGAAGCTGGCCAAGGCGTACGCCGACGCCCGCTCGATGCTCTTCATCGGCCGCGTCCGCGGCTACCCGGTGGCCCGCGAGGCCTCCCTGAAGCTCAAGGAGGTCTCCTACATCCACGCGGAGGCCTACCCCGCCTCCGAGCTCAAGCACGGCCCCCTGGCCCTGATCGAGCCGGCCCTCCCCACGGTGGCGATCGTCCCCGACGACGACCTCCTGGAGAAGAACCGCGCGGCCATGGAGGAGATCAAGGCCCGCAGCGGCAGGATCCTGGCGGTGGCCCACCAGCCCCAGGAGAAGGCCGACGAGACGATCCTGGTCCCGAAGAACGAGGACGAACTCGATCCGATCCTGATGGGCATCCCCCTCCAACTCCTGGCGTACCACACGGCCTTGGCCCTGGGCCGGGACATCGACAAGCCGAGGAACCTGGCAAAGTCGGTAACGGTGGAGTAGGAGCGTAGGAACGCCCCTTCAGGGGCGCGGGGCTGACAAGCCCCCACAGCCCGCAGCGGCCAAGAACACGGAACGGCCCCCCGCGTGATGCCACCAATTCACGCGGGGGGCCGTCCAGATCGCCGGGGAGCCGCCCACCCCCCGGCCTGCGCAGCTAGCCGGTGGCCGTCACGCCCCGGCCGGCAGCACGCCGCGGTACCGAAGTAGGCCAGTGAGCCAACGCCGCAGTCGCCGCGTACCAGGCAACCGCCCCCGCTCCGACGGCGAACCAGCCACCGACCTTCGCCAGCCCGTCGTTCTCGGCGAACATCGAGATGGACAGCAGAAGCAGCGACACGAAGAACAACCCGTAGGCGCCCTGGCCGAGTTGATCCCCGCCGGCGAGGGTCAACGACAGCGCCACCAGGGCGAACAGCAGCAGGAACAGACCGGCCGCGTTGGCAGAGACCTGCGCGTCGGCGGAGACGGCCCATGTGAACCACAGCGCACCGAGCGCCGCGAAGGCCGTACCAGAGGCGTTGTCGCGGTCACGGAAGGCCATGAGACCGGCGACGAAGAGGGCAACTCCACCCACGTACTGGGCGATTGATACGGCGTCAGCGGCCGACACACCGTCGATCACTTCGGTGTAGCCGAGTCCGAAGGCCAACAGGGTGATACCGAGGGCGAGTCGGCCGACCACGGTAGTGATTCCGCTTCCCGCAGAGACGTCGTTGTCCACGGCGGGCTCCCTTCATCCATGTGCAGTTGTGCGGTGAGCGATATATGCCCTTCACAAACGCACAAACACCTCTACGCGCCAGTAGATTTACGCGTTGAGGAAAGGAGCCAGACCGCACCAACGGCACATCTCACCTGGGACAACGGCGAGTTACGGAATGACAACGACGGGCCGCTGCGCCCGCTTGGCGAGCCGCCCCGCGACGGACCCGAAGATCCGCCCCACGATGCCGTGCGTGGAACCCACGACGATCGCGTCCGCTTCGTACTCGCGGCCCACCTCTTCGAGTTCATGGCAGATGTCACCGCCGCGCTCGACGAGGATCCACGGCACCTCGGCCAGATAGTCCGCGCAGGCGAGCTCCAGGCCCAGCACCTCGGTGCGGTGATCCGGGACGTCCACGAAGACGGGCGGCTCGCAGCCGGCCCACACCGTTGTGGGCAGCCGGTTGGCGACATGCACGATGATCAGGCCGGAGCCGGAGCGATGGGCCATGCCGACGGCGTAGGCGAGGGCACGCTCACTGGAGGTGGAGCCGTCGAAGCCGACCACGACGCCGTGCTTGAAGGCGGGGTCGCAGGAATGACGTGGCTCTTCCGCCGCCAGGGGCTCGGCCGCCGTGGGGTCGGCGACGGGCCGCTTGCGGTCCGCGGGTTCGAAGAATTCGTGACCGGCCATGGCTGTCTCGGCGTCGTGATCCTTGTGTGGGTGGGACGACAGTGTGTGGTCGGAGCTGTGTCCGGGAATCATCTTCCCAACCCCATACCCCCAAGGGTACGGCGGCACGCCTCCTTAGCCCAGATCCCGCGCTGTGCTCCGCGGGGGTTCCAGGGAGCATGCACGAGGGTGCGCCCGTAACGCAATGGTTGCTGCGTTGTACAGGCGGTTTGCACAGGAAGCCCTTACCGCCGACGCGCCGCCCCCTCCCTGGCGGCACAGTGACCGACCGCTCGAACATGCGTTGATCCCCGTGAGCCACCGACACCGGGAGCACGCATTGTCCGGACCGCAGCACCAGGACAGCACCACCGATGTGGTCCGCTGGGCGGCCTTCTCCTGCGTCCTCGTCCCCGTCGTCCTCCTCTGGTACGGCACCTCGCTGGCCGGCGCCACCGGCACCGCCCTGGGTCTGGCCGCCGTCACCGCCGTGTGCCGGGTCCTGCTGCGCCGGTCCGAGCGCGGGGCGGCCCGTTTGCTCGCCGAGGAACACGCCTCGCACGCCCCCCGTGGAGGGCGCCGTCTCCGCGGCGGAACGGGCTCTTACCGAGGCGGACGTCACTCCGGGAGAACTACACCGGGCGGCTGACCGGTTTCCATGCCCTGAAGCGCTTCTTTTCAGCCAACTTCTGGCGACGGCGCATCCCTTGCCCTGACCACCCCCCAACCCCCGTTCGACCTGCACGAAAAGGGTCTCGGGGGTGCCGCGCACCCTACGTGGATTGGCCACTGCGACGAGGCGCACTTCCCTGCACGGCCCGTGAGTGCAACGCTTCGTGATCGAATGCTTCACGCCAAGTTGCCAAGTCGACAATGTGCCGAGTGGCGAACCGGCCACTCCGGCGCGACGCGACACAGTAGATTCGATCTTGACTGTCTACGGCGGGGGACTCGTGCAGGACCGAGGGGAAACGTGCAGGAGCGACACAACCGAGGAGCCGCGACCACCGAGGGGGGCTTAGCAGTATGAGCCACGACTCCACTGCCGCGCCGGAAGCCGCGGCCCGGAAACTCTCCGGGCGACGCCGCAAGGAGATCGTCGCGGTGCTGCTGTTCAGCGGCGGCCCCATCTTCGAGAGTTCCATACCGCTGTCGGTGTTCGGCATCGATCGCCAGGACGCCGGTGTACCGCGCTACCGACTGCTGGTCTGCGCCGGCGAAGAGGGCCCGCTGCGGACCACAGGAGGCCTGGAACTCAGCGCACCACATGGCCTGGAGGCGATCTCGCGGGCGGGCACGGTCGTCGTGCCGGCCTGGCGCTCGATCACCTCGCCACCGCCGGAGGAGGCGCTCGACGCACTGCGCCGGGCGCACGACGAGGGCGCCCGCATCGTCGGGCTGTGCACCGGCGCCTTCGTCCTCGCGGCGGCGGGCCTGCTGGACGGCCGCCCCGCGACCACCCACTGGATGTACGCACCGACGCTGGCCAAGCGCTATCCGTCGGTGCACGTGGATCCCAGAGAGCTGTTCGTCGACGACGGAGACGTACTGACCTCCGCCGGTACGGCGGCCGGAATCGATCTCTGTCTCCACATCGTGCGGACGGACCACGGCAACGAGGCGGCCGGCGCGCTGGCTCGCCGCCTGGTCGTCCCCCCGCGCCGGACGGGAGGCCAGGAACGCTACCTGGACCGCTCTTTACCGGAGGAGATCGGCGCCGACCCGCTCGCCGAGGTCGTCGCCTGGGCGCTGGAGCACCTCCACGAGCAGTTCGACGTGGAGACGCTGGCCGCGCGGGCGTACATGTCTCGCCGTACCTTCGACCGCCGCTTCCGCTCGCTGACGGGTTCGGCCCCGCTTCAGTGGCTGATCACCCAGCGGGTGCTGCAGGCGCAGCGCCTGCTGGAGACGTCGGACTACTCGGTGGACGAGGTCGCGGGCCGCTGCGGCTTCCGCTCGCCGGTGGCGCTGCGCGGCCACTTCCGCCGCCAGCTGGGGTCCTCTCCGGCGGCGTACCGGGCGGCGTACCGTGCCCGCCGCCCCCAGGCCGACCGGGCGTCGGCCGAGGCCGACACCGCCCCAGGACCGACGCCCACGCTCCACCCGGAGCCCGGCCCGGTCCCGCTCCAGGCCCGCCGCACACCCGCGACGAGCTCGGTGGGCCAGGCCCTGGCGACGGCGTCCGCGGACAACGGCCGGGAGGCGTACGTACCGCGGGCGACCCTGCCGGGTCAGCGCAGCGGGACCTGAGCCGACGCAGCGGACCGAGCGCCGGACGGGCACACCAGCCCGTCCGGCGCTCGCGTGCGCGCCTTCGACGGGGCCCCGAGCTGACACGGGGCGACACAAAAGCAGACGTCAGCTTTAGGGTGGTCGCATGAACGATCGCATGGTGTGGATCGACTGCGAGATGACCGGCCTCTCGCTGTCCGACGACGCGCTCATCGAGGTGGCCGCCCTCGTCACCGACTCCGAGCTGAACATCCTCGGCGACGGTGTGGACGTCGTCATCCGGCCGCCGGAATCGGCACTGGAGACGATGCCGGAAGTGGTGCGTCAGATGCACACCGCGTCCGGGCTCCTCGACGAGCTCGCCAACGGCACGACGCTGGCGGACGCCGAGGCCCAGGTCCTGGCGTATGTACGCGAACACGTCAAGGAACCCGGCAAGGCCCCTCTGTGCGGCAACTCCGTCGGCACCGACCGCGGATTCCTGCTGCGGGACATGCCGGCCCTGGAGGACTACCTCCACTACCGGATCGTGGACGTCTCCAGCATCAAGGAGCTCGCCCGCCGCTGGTACCCGCGCGCGTACTTCAACAGCCCGGAGAAGAACGGCAACCACCGCGCCCTCGCCGACATCCGTGAGTCCATCGCGGAACTGCGCTACTACCGCGAGGCCGTCTTCGTCCCCCAGCCGGGACCGGACTCCGAGACCGCCAAGGCCATCGCCGCGAAGTACGTTCTGCCTGCTCAGTAACGCCGGGAGGGGCCCGGACCAGGGCCCCCGCAAAAGCCGGGCGCGAGCACCCCTTCGGACCCTGTACACTTTTTCTCGGCCGGTCGGTGAACCACCAAGGAAACCGCCGGTCATGGTGGGTGTAGCTCAGCTGGTAGAGCACCTGGTTGTGGTCCAGGATGCCGCGGGTTCGAGTCCCGTCACTCACCCTGAGTGATCAGCCGGTGACCTTGTATCGAGGTCACCGGCTGATCGCGTTACGGCACTCCCGCATACGCTCCCGGTCATGACCGAGCCACTGCGCACCCCGCGCCTCGACCTCGTCCCGCTGCGCGTCGAGCACGCCGGGGAGATGGCCGCCGTACTGTCCGACCCGGCGCTGCACACCTTCATCGGCGGCTCCCCCGCCACCCCCGAGGCCCTGCGCGCCCGTTACGAGCGGCTCGTCGCCGGTTCCCCGGATCCGGAGGTCTCCTGGTGCAACTGGGTGCTGCGGCTGCGGGCCGAGGGGTGTCTGGTGGGGACCGTCCAGGCGACCGTCGCCGCCGGGGACGCGGAGATCGCCTGGGTCGTCGGGACCCCGTGGCAAGGACGCGGGCTGGCCTCGGAGGCGGCGCGTGCGCTCGTCGAGCGGCTCGCCGGGGAGGCGGGCATGACGACGATCACCGCCCATATCCACCCCGCCCACGCGGCCTCCGCGGGCGTCGCGCGGGCCGTCGGGCTCGCCCCCACCGACGCATGGCAGGACGGCGAGGTGCGCTGGCGGCTCCGTCCGTAGGCCTTTGACA
>NZ_JACMSF010000092.1 GCF_014257025.1 Streptomyces cupreus | reverse complement strand
GCGGGCCATGTCGCCGGCCGCAGGCCACTTCTCCCGCCACGGAGTGGTCGAGCTCAGCCGGATCGTGTGCGGAGGCCGGTCGTATGTCTCAGTCCGTGGCCATGTCGTCCGGGGTCGAGCGAGCCAATTCGGCGAGGGCCTTCGGCCGCGGGCCATGTCTCCGGCCGCAGGCCATGTCGCCGGCCGCAGGCCACGTCCGCCACGGAGTGGTCGAGCTCAGCCGGATCGTGTGCGGAGGGCGGTCGTATGTCTCAGTCCGTGGCCATGTCGTCCGGGGTCGAGCGAGCCAGTCCGGCGAGCGTGGCCAGTGCTGCGGAGAGGGTCTCCGTGTGTGGGGTGGCGAGGCCGAGTCGGATCGCGTTCGGGGCGTGTGCGTCGCCCACGGTGAACGCGGCGGCGGGCGGCACGCCGATGCCGTACCGGGCGGCCGCGGCGACGAAGGTGTCGGCGCGCCACGGCCGGGGCAGCCGCCACCAGCAGTGGTAGGAGCGGGGATCGGTGCGCAGCGAGAACCCGGAAAGATGCCGGGCCGCGAGCTCCTGGCGTACGGCGGCGTCCTTCTGCTTGGCCCGCACGAGCCGTCGTACGACGCCCTCGCGCTGCCAGCGGGCGGCGGCCTCCAGGTTGAAGTGCTGGGCGGTCCAGCCACCGGAGCGCAGGGCGGCGGCGAGATCGCCGAGCAGGGGTGCGGGAGCCACCGCGAAGCCGAGGGAGAGGCCGGGGGCGATGCGCTTGGAGAGGCTGTCGACGAGGACCGTACGCTCGGGCACCAGGGCGGCGAGCGGGGGCAGTTCGTCGCGGAGGAAGGCCCAGATGGTGTCCTCGATGGCGGGGAGATCCAGTCGCCTGAGCACCTCCGCCAGCCGTTCCATGCGGGGTGCGGGCATGGTGAGCGACAGCGGATTGTGCAGGACCGGCTGAGCGTAGACGGCGTGCAGGGGGCCCGCCCGGTGGGCCTCTTCGACGGCTTCCGGGACGAGTCCGTCGTCGTCCATGGCAAGCGGGACGAGGGTGATGCCGAGCCTGCCCGCGATGGCCTTGACCACGGGGTAGGTCAGCTCCTCGACGCCGAGGCGGGCGCCGGGCGGGACCAGGGCGGCGAAGACGGCGGAGAGGGCCTGACGGCCGTTCCCGGCGAACAGCACCCGCGCGGGGTCGGGGCGCCAGCCGCCCCGGGTGAGCAGATCGGCGGCGGCCTCGCGTACGGCCGGATGACCGGCCGGGCCCGCCGGCCGCAGGGCGTCCTGGAAGGCGTCGGTACGCAGCAGGCCCTCCAGACTGCCCGCGAGGAGCGCGGACTGCTCGGGCACGACCGGGTAGTTGAACTCCAGGTCGATCCGGCTGCCCGCGGGTTCGCCGAGGGCGGGCGGGTCGGTGGGCGCGGCGGCGCGGACGAAGGTGCCGCGGCCGACCTCGCCGACGGTCAGTCCGCGGCGGCCGAGTTCCTGGTAGACGCGGGTGGCGGTGGAGTTGGCGATCCCGTACCGGCGGGCGAAGGCGCGCTGCGGGGGGAGTCGGTCGCCCGGCTTGAGGGCGCCGGATCTGATCTCCGCGGCCACCTGGTCGGCGACGCTCCGGTAGTCCCGCACGGCGGCTCTCCCCTCGTTCTGCGTAGCCGTCCACCCAATCACAGGATTGCACCGAGTGCAATATTGCCATTGCATCGAGGCAATACGGCTTCCTAGACTCGGTGCATTGCGTCGCTCAGCCAACGGGGAGTCGTCATGGTCGATCCGAGCGGAGTCCTCGGTGTGTTCGTCGTGGCCCTGGGCATGGTGCTCACACCAGGGCCGAACATGCTGTACCTCGTCTCCCGCAGCATCACCCAGGGCAGACGTGCCGGAGTGATCTCCCTCGGCGGAGTCGCCGTCGGCTTCCTCGTCTATCTGACGGCCACGAACCTCGGCCTGTCGGTCGTCTTCCTCGCCGTGCCCGAGCTGTACGTCGCCGTGAAGCTGGCCGGCGCCTGCTACCTCGGCTGGCTCGCCTGGAGCGCGCTGAAGCCGGGCGGGATCTCGGTGTTCGCGCCGAAGGACATCACCCCGGACTCGCCGCGCCGGCTGTTCACGATGGGTCTGGTGACGAATCTGCTGAACCCGAAGATCGCCATCATGTACCTGTCCCTGATACCGCAGTTCATCGATCTGGAGGCGGGCCATGTGCTGCTCCAAGGGCTGCTGCTGGGCTCGGTGCAGATCGTGGTCGCCGTCACGGTCAACCTCTCCATCGTGCTGGCGGCCGGGACCATCGCCGTGTTCCTCGCCCGCCGTCCCGGCTGGCTGAGGGTGCAGCGCTATGCGATGGGCACGGTGCTCGGGGGACTCGCGGTGTCCCTGGCCGTGGACACCTCGGGCCCGGTGAGGGCGAGCTGACGGCGCCGCACTCGCCCCGTGCGGCTCCGGCGCACCAACTTCGGGAAATCCGGCCGGAGGCGGAACCCGCCCCCACCCCCGCTCGTCCAACACACGAGCTGTCGGAGAGTCACCACGGTGCGGTGTCGGCCTCGCTGCTGGCTGCGAACGCTGACCTACCCTCTCCGCCGTGCCGCGGCCGACAGCCACTCCGCCATCGGCGCGCCCCCCTCCAACAGCGCCGATGGCGGACCCTCGTTCCCGGGCCGCGGGCCCTGTCCGCGTTGATGTGCACTCTCTTGACTGGCAGAAACTTCCCGGATATTGGTGGCACCTCGGAAGTTTCTTTCAGCGGAACCCCTCTGAAGCCTCTTCAGCGGATCACCTCCGGAAGGAGCGCACGTTGCCCTCCAGACGCACCGTCCTCGCCGCCACCGCGGGAGTCGCCGCCACCCTCGCCGTGGGCGGCACGGCCTACGCGGACGACAAGAAGCTCCGCTCCCTCATCTCCCGTATGACGCTTGAGGAGAAGGTCGGCCAGCTCTTCGTGATGCGGGTCTACGGCCACTCCGCCACCGCCCCCGACCAGGCCGACATCGACGCCAACCTCAAGGAGATCGGCGTCCGCACGGCCGCCGAGCTGATCGCGAAGTACCGCGTCGGCGGCATCATCTACTTCGCCTGGGCCCACAACACCCGTAATCCGCACCAGATCGCCGATCTCTCCAACGGCATCCAGAAGGCGTCCCTGGAACTCCCGCGCGGACTGCCCGTCCTGGTCTCCACCGACCAGGAGCACGGCATAGTCGCCCGTGTGGGCAAGCCCGCCACCCTCTTCCCGGGCGCGATGGCCATCGGCGCAGGAGAAAAGGGGCGCGAAGCGCTTCGTCAGAAGGGTGGTGGTGGCAGACGGGCGGGCGGCTCGCGCGCCGACGCACGCACCCTCGGCCGGATCGCCGGGAGGGAACTGCGCGCCCTCGGTATCCGGCAGGACTACTCGCCCGTCGCCGATGTGAACGTCAACCCGGCCAACCCGGTCATCGGCGTGCGCTCCTTCGGATCGGACCCGGACGCGGTGTCCGCCCTGGTCGCCGCCGAGGTCGTCGGCTACCAGCACTCCTCGGTC
Source organism: Streptomyces cupreus (assembly GCF_014257025.1). Lineage (GTDB taxonomy): Bacteria > Actinomycetota > Actinomycetes > Streptomycetales > Streptomycetaceae > Streptomyces > Streptomyces cupreus. The sequence goes on along the minus strand of NZ_JACMSF010000092.1, from coordinate 19,680 downwards.
GCGGCGACCGCCAAGCACTTCCCCGGGCACGGCGACACGGCCGTCGACAGCCACTACGGCTTCCCGGTCATCACCCACACCCGCGCGCAGTGGGAGGAGCTGGACGCGCCCCCGTTCCGGGCGGCGATCGAGGCGGGCATCGACTCGATCATGACCGCGCACATCATGGTCCCGGCGCTCGACGACTCCGGCGACCCGGCCACCCTCTCCCGCCCGATCCTCACCGGCATCCTGCGCGAGGAGCTGGGCTACGACGGGGTCGTGGTCACCGACTCGCTGGGCATGGAGGGCGTCCGCACCAAGTACGGCGACGACCGGGTCCCGGTGCTGGCGCTGAAGGCGGGCGTGGACCAGCTCCTCAACCCGCCGAACCTGGCCGTCGCCTGGAACGCCGTACTGAAGGCGGTCCAGGACGGCGAGCTGACCGAGGCCCGGCTCGACGAGTCGATCCTGCGGGTGCTGCGGCTGAAGGCGAAGCTGGGGCTCTTCGGCGACCCGTACGTCAGCCACCGGGCCGTGGACCGCACGGTCGGCGTGGAGGCCCATCTGGCGGCGGCCGACCGCATCGCCGACCGGACCACGACCCTGCTGGTCAACGAGGGCGGCCTGCTCCCCCTCTCCCCGGCCGAGGTGCCGAGGCTCCTGGTGGTCGGCGCCGACCCGGCGTCCCCGTCCGGCACCACGGGCCCCCCGACGGGCGTCCTCGCCACGGCGCTCACCGAACTCGGCTTCACCGCGACCCCGCTGTCCACGGGCACGGCACCGTCGGCCGCGACCATCGCGCGAGCGGTGGCGGCGGCGCAGAACGTGGACGCGGTGGTGGTGGGGACGTACAACGTGACGGCGACGAGTGCGCAGAAGACGCTGGTCGCCCAGTTGCTGGCGACGGGGAAGCCGGTGGCGGCGGTGGCGATCCGCAACCCGTACGACGTGGCTCACCTCCCGGACGTCCGGGGCTACTTGGCCTCGTACTCCTGGACCGATGTCGAACTGCGGGCGGCGGCGCGGGTGATCGCGGGTGCGGTGGCGCCGAGCGGTCGGCTTCCGGTGCCGGTGCAGCGGGCCGACGATCCGGGCCGGGTGCTGTATCCGGTCGGGCACGGGCTGTCATATCCGGCGTAGCGCCGGTACGCCACCGCTCCGGCGCACGACCCCCGTGGGGACTAAAGCGCCCCGTATGTCTGGCGTGTGCCCGCTGCGGCGGGTCACGCTGGACCCGGGGAAAGTGGGGGGAGTGCGATGCGTGGGAGACATGCCGTGGGGGCGGCGTTGCTGGCGGTGGTGCTGCTGTCGACGGGCTGCCAGTCGGGGGGTTCACCGGACGAGGAAGCCCGTCTCGGCGAAGGCGGGTCGGCGTCACCGGACCGGACCCGGCCGTCCGGTTACGGCACGGTGTTCCTCGGGCCCGACGAGTGCAGTTCCTTCGGCACTATCAGCTTCACCGAGGTGCCGTGCGGCGGGGAACGGGCGGCGGCACGGGTGGTGGCCCGCTTCGACGGCGCGGTGGGCGACGGCCCCCCATGCCCGGCCACCACGGACTTCGTCCTCCACATCAGCGAACAGAGCCCCTCGGACGAGGACGGCGACGGCGCGGTCCCCCAGGGCTACGCCTGCATGCGCAACCTCGCCCCACCCCACCCCGGCGACCCGGGCGGCGGAGGCGGCCCCCGCACGATCGTCGGCGACTGCGTCTACAACTCGGGCGGCCGCCAGGTCCGCGAGACGTCCTGCGACGGCAAGTCCGAGAGGAAGCCCCAGTACAAGGTCGTGCAGGCCGTCACAAAACGCTTCCAGTGCCCGGTGTCGACGGCCCTGTACGTCCAACTCGGAGGCGAACGCCCGGTGGGCTGCGCCCGGCCGCTGTGAGCGACCGGGCGCAGCCTCCCTGTCGGGCTATGTCACGGACGCAGCGTCCGCTCCGTACCCCTCTTGTCCAGCTTCGCGTCGAACTTCGCCAGTGGCTTCGCCAGGGACGCGTCAGCCTTCACCGCGGCCGGGGCCACGCCCGCCCACTCCAGGATCTTCGCCGTCGCCAGGGCCTTCTCGGAATCCACCAGGCCCGCCACCCGCGCACCGTGGTTCGCGCCCGGCGCCGTGAAGACGTACGAGTCACGCGCGCTCTTGCCGAGGCGGAACTGCTCCGCGCCCCAGGGGTCGTTCTCGCCGTAGACGAAGAGCATCTGGCGCGCGTTGTGCCGGACCCAGGTGTCCACGTCGCGCATCGCGTACGGCTGGAACGTCATCGGGATCGAGCGCGGCACGAAGTTCCGCGGCGGCAGGTAGCCGTAGCGGATGTACTGCTTCTCGATGTGCGGGAAGACGATGGTCGGGGCGCCGAGCTGGGTGCCCGCCTGGTAGTAGTACGGCGTGTACGGCTCCAGGCCCTGGTCGGTGTAGAAGGAGAAGCCCGCGATCGTGTCGATGGAGTTCCAGATCTCCTCGTCCGTCGCGTTCTTCGCGTCCGCCGGGATCGTGCCGCAGTCCGAGAGCAGGCTGTACTGCCAGAAGCCCCAGACGTAGTCGAGCACCGTCGCCTCGTACGCCTTGTCCAGGCTGCCGACGGTGTCGAAGGTGTAGCCGTTCTCGGCCGCGTACGCCGCGTACCGCTGCTCCAGCGGCTCCCGGCGCACCAGCGCCTCGCGCTGCACACCGTTCAGGCGGTCCCGGCACTCCTTGGTGCCGACCTCCGCGAAGAACTCGTCGTAGGCCGAGTCCTCCTTGTTCACCACGTCGTTGGGGGCGACGTAGGCGACGACGCCGTCCATGTCGCGCGGGTAGAAGCGCTCGTAGTACGTGGCGGTCATGCCGCCCTTCGAGCCGCCCGTCGAGAGCCACTTCCTGTCGTAGAGCGGCTTCAGCGCCTTGAAGATACGGTGCTGGTCGCTCGCCGCCTGCCAGATGTCCAGCTTCGTCCAGTCGGCCGGGGCCGGCCGGGACGGCGTGAAGAAGCGGTACTCCATGGAGATCTGGTTGCCGTCCACGATCTGCGTCGGCTCGCGTCGGCTCGGGGTCGTGGAGACGTTGTAGCCGCCGGTGTAGAACACCGTCGGCCGGCTGACGTCCTTGTGCAGCACGGTGATCCGCTGCTGGAACGTGTCCTTGGACGGGTGCCGGTGGTCGACCGGCTGGGTGTAGTTGAGGACGAAGAAGCGGTAGCCGGTGTACGGCTTCTCCTCGACCAGACTCATGCCCGGTATCGCGAGCAGCCGGTCCTTGATGTCGGTGGTGGCCTCCGGCTGGGCGGCGGTGGCCGCCCCTGCCGTGCTCAACGTGCCTATGAGCACCGTGAGCGCCAGCAGCCATCTGAGCGCCTTGCGCATGCACCCTCCCCTGTGAGTCAGATGTGCGCCCGGAAGCTATCGGAGCAACTGACGATCACACCAGAGGAGTTACCGACAAAACCGGTCACAGACCAAATCGGCTCAGCACAGGATCCAGCCCGACCTCACCGATCCGCCGCCCACCCTGCCGGTCACCTTCACGCAGCGATGGCCCGCGTACACCGACACCGTGAGCGTCTTGCGCCGGTGCTTGCCCTGGTAGGGGACCGGATTGTGGCCGCGCGCCTGCACGCTGACCGCCATCGTCCGCTTCGGTCCCGGGTTCTTGGCGACGGTGAAGGCGCACACCGCGCCGCCGCTCCGGTAGACCTGCACGGAACCCGTGGAGAACGGCACCGTCCGGACCTTGCGCCCCGGACATGAGGTCCCGGCCGCCTGCGCCTCGCCCGGCGCCGCGACGGCCAGCAGCCCGGACGCGGTCAGCAGGGCCAGGCCCACCCCCAGCCGTCGGCGTATCGCACCACTGCCCACTGTGTCGTCCTCCCCGTACCCCGGCGATGAGCGTACTGGTGTACGGACGCCCGACGTATGCCGGACGGTTGCGTGCCGACCGTCACGCGAGTTCTACACCGACGGGTTCACCGACGAAAGTCCGCCACAGTTCGGCGTACTGTCCGCCGAGCGCCAGCAGTTCCTCGTGGGTGCCGTCCTCGGCGACCCGGCCGTGGGCCATGACCACGACGCGGTCCGCGCGGGCGGCCGTGGTCAGGCGGTGGGCGACCACCAGGGTCGTACGGCGGCCTGTCAGTCGGTCCGTCGCCTGGTTGACCTGGGCCTCCGTGGCCAGGTCCAGGGCGGCCGTCGCCTCGTCGAGGAGCAGGATGTCGGGGTCGACGAGTTCGGCGCGGGCGAGTGCGATCAGCTGGCGCTGGCCCGCGGAGAGGTTGCGGCCGCGCTCGGCGACCTCGTGGAGGTAGCCGCCGTCGAGGGTGGCGATCATCTCGTGGGCGCCCACCGCGCGGGCGGCGGCCTCCACCTCGGCGTCCGTCGCCCCGGGGCGGCCGTAGGCGATGGCGTCGCGGACCGTGCCCTGGAAGAGGTATGCCTCCTGCGGGACGACGCCGAGCCGGTGCCGGTACGCCGTCATGTCCAGGGCCCGCAGATCCGTGCCGTCCACGGTGACCCGGCCGCCGGTCGGGTCGTAGAAGCGGGCGACCAGCTTGACGAGGGTGGACTTGCCGGCGCCGGTCTCGCCGACGAAGGCGACGGTCTGGCCGGCCGGGATGCGCAGGTCGACGTTGGAGAGGGCTTCCTCGGCTCCGTCGGAGGAGTCGTACGCGAAGTGCACGTCCTCGAAGGCGATCTCGCCGCGCAGGGAGAGCACGTCGAGCGGCTCGTCGGCGGACTTCGTGGACGTCGGCTCCTGGAGCAGCTCCTGGATCCGGCCCAACGACACCGTCGCCTGCTGGTAGCCGTCGAAGACCTGGGAGAGCTGCTGGACGGGGGCGAAGAACAGGTCGATGTAGAGCAGGTACGCCACCAGCGCGCCGGTCGTCAGGGTCGCGGCGTCGATCCGGCCCGCGCCCACGATCAGCACCGCCGCCACGGCCGCCGACGACAGGAACTGCACGAAGGGGAAGTAGACCGAGATCAGCCACTGGCCGCGGATACGGGCCTGCCGGTAGCTGTCGCTGCGCTCGGCGAACCGCGTGCCGCCGTCCCGCTCACGCCGGAAGGCCTGCACGATCCTGAGGCCGGAGACCGACTCCTGGAGGTCGGCGTTGACCACCGACACCCGCTCACGGGCCAGTTCGTACGCCTTCACGCTCGCCCGGCGGAAGTAGAACGTGGCGATGATCAGCGGCGGCAGCGTCGCGAAGACGACCAGCGCGAGGTGGAGGTCGAGCACCAGCAGGGCGACCATGATGCCGAAGAAGGTGACGACCGAGACGAACGCGGTGACCAGGCCGGTCTGCAGGAAGGTCGACAGGGCGTCGACGTCCGTCGTCATCCGGGTCATGATCCGGCCGGTCAACTCGCGCTCGTAGTAGTCGAGTCCGAGCCGCTGGAGCTGGGCGAAGATCTTCAGACGGAGGGAGTAGAGGACCCGCTCCCCCGTCCGCCCGGTCATCAGGGTCTCCCCGATCTGCGCGACCCACTGCACGGTCACCGCGAGCAGGGCGAGCAGGGAGGCCGCCCAGACCGCGCCGAGGGCGAGTTCGGAGACTCCGCTGTCGATGCCGTGCCGGATCAGGACCGGGAGCAGCAGTCCGGTGCCCGCGTCGACGGCGACCAGGGCGAGGCTGGCCAGCAGGGGCAGGCCGAAGCCGCGCAGGAGGCGGCGCAGGCCGTAGGAGTCCTCCGGGGTGACCGCCCGGGCCTCGTCGACCTCCGGGACGTCCTTGGCCGGGGGCAGCGCCTCGACCTGGGCGAGGAGTTCGGGGGTGGCGGGGGCGCCGTCCATCGCGGTGTCGCGGGGGGTGCGCTCGCCCGCCCACAGCCGGGGCGTGATCTGGCGCTCGGCGTCGAACTCGGCGTCCAGTTCGGCCCGTACGGAGGTGTCCTCCTCCTGGGGGCTGACGGCCGGGGTGTGGCCGGGCGAGACGCCGCCGAGCTCGTCGGGGTCGGTGAGCAGGCGCCGGTACAGGGCCGAGCGCTGCTGGAGCTCCTCGTGGGTGCCGAGGTCGGCGAGCCGGCCGCCGTCGAGGACGGCGATGCGGTCGGCGAGGTTCAGGGTGGAGCGGCGATGGGCGATCAGAAGGGTCGTGCGGCCCTCCATGACCCGCGCGAGGGCCTCGTGGATCTCGTGCTCCACGCGGGCGTCCACGGCGGAGGTGGCGTCGTCGAGGACCAGCAGGCGGGGGTCGGTGAGGATCGCCCGGGCGAGGGCGACGCGCTGGCGCTGGCCGCCGGAGAGGGTGAGGCCGTGCTCGCCGACCTTGGTGTCGTAGCCGTCGGGGAGCTCGGCGATGAAACGGTCCGCCTGGGCGGTGCGGGCGGCCTGCTCGATCTGCTCCTGGGTGGCGTCGGGGCGGCCGTAGGCGATGTTGTTGCGGACCGTGTCGGAGAAGAGGAAGGAGTCCTCGGGTACCAGGCCGATCGCGGACCGCAGGGAGTCCAGGGTGAGCTCACGGACGTCGTGGCCGCCGATGAGGACGGCGCCGTGGGTGACGTCGTAGAAGCGGGGCAGCAGGAGGGAGACGGTCGACTTGCCGGATCCTGAGGAGCCGACGACGGCGAGGGTCTCGCCGGGGCGGATCTCGAAGCTCAGCCCGTCGAGGACAGGACTGGTTTTGCCGTTGGCGCCCTCGTATCCGAAGGAGACGTCGTCGAACTCGACCGTCGCGGGTGCGTCGGCGGGCAGTTCCTTGGTGCCGTCCTTCATGGACGGCTCGGTGTCGATCAGCTCCAGGACGCGCTCGGTGCCCGCGCGGGCCTGCTGGCCGACGGTGAGGACCATGGCGAGCATGCGGACCGGGCCGACGAGCTGGGCGAGATAGGTCGAAAAGGCGACGAACGTACCGAGCGTGATGTGCCCGCGTACGGCCAGCCAGCCGCCGAGGGCGAGCATGGCGACCTGGCCGAGGGCGGGGACGGCCTGGAGCGCCGGGGTGTACTTGGAGTTGAACCGGATCGTCCGCAGCCGCCCGGCGAACAGCCGCCGGCTGACATCCCTGAGCTTGCCGGTCTCCTGCTCCTCCTGTCCGAAGCCCTTGACCACGCGGACCCCGCTGACGGCGCCGTCGACGACACCCGCGACGGCCGCCGCCTGGGCCTGGGCGTACCAGGTGGCGGGGTGCAGCTTGGTGCGGCTGCGCTTGGCGATCCACCACAGGGCGGGGGCGACGGCGAGCGCGACGGCGGTGAGCGGCAGGGACAGCCAGGCCATGACGATCAGAGAGATCACGAACAGGGCGAAGTTCCCGATGGTCATCGGGAGCATGAAGAGCAGGCCCTGGATCAGCTGGAGATCGCTGGTCGCCCGCCCGACGACCTGCCCGGTGGACAGCTCGTCCTGCCGCCGGCCGTCGAGCCGGGTGATGGTCTCGTACATCTCGGTACGGAGATCGTGCTGGACGTCGAGGGCGAGGCGTCCGCCGTAGTAGCGCCGGACGTAGGTGAGCACGTAAACGATGACGGCCGAGGCGATGAGCAGCCCCGCCCAGAGCGCCATCCCGCGGGTCTTGTCGCCGATCACGTCATCGATGATCACCTTGGTGATCAACGGCACGAGCGCCATGACCGCCATACCGACCAGGGAGGACCCGAGGGCAAGGACGACGTCCTTCGGGTAGCGCCAGGCGTACCCCCACAGTCTCCGCGCCCATCCCTGCCGCGCTGCCACGTCCGGCCTCCCCGTGTGATCGTCCACGGACATCACCAACGTGTTCCGGCCCGGTTTTCATCCCGGGATGAGCATCTGCGCGCAGTACGCCTGAGTAGCACGTCGGTGCCGCCCTGGACCGGGCCCGGCTTTGATCATCGGCATGAAGAAGAACACCGTGCTCATCGCCGCCGCCCTCGCCCTCGTGGTGCTGTTCGCGCTGCTCGCCAAGGGGTGCGAGGCGGTGGCGGGCGGGCCGGTGGGCACGACCGACGAGTTCCGCGAGCACGTACGGGCCACGACGGCGGCCGGCGAGTCCGTGTACCGCGCCCTGTCCCCCGCGCCGACGGGCGACCCGCACCCTTCCCAGGAGGGCAGCTCCTCCTGCGTGGACGACTTCGGCTTCGACGACGGTGACGTCGCCCGTGACGAGCCGATCTTCACCTGGGACCTGGACTTCGCGAGCGCCGACGACTTCCGCGCCGCGCTGAAGGCCCTGGAGGCCGCCTGGCGCGAGGAGGGCCGCGAGGTCGAGAAGATCGAGAACGGCATCGCCACCACCCTCGACGACGGCATCCGGGTCACCTTCCACCTGGGCTGGTACAGCGACGAACCCGAGCTGCGCGCGGAGGGCAGGTGCATGCGTTACACGGACACGTACGGCGACTCCTACGACTACATGCGCGACGACAACGGCGACGGCACCGTCGACGAGTACGAGAAGCCCAACTGGTGAGCGTCACGGCTGGCCGACTGACGCCGCTCAGACGGTCGTACGCACCCGGAGATGGTAGAAGCGAGTCGTCTGAACCGAGTTCTGGTTGTCGTCGCTGGCCAGAAGGACGTTCAGGCGGCCGCCCGTGTGCCCGGTGACCGTCATGGCCTCGATGTTGTCGAGGAGCGGATTGGGCTGCGGCTGCTTCGCCGTGGCGCCGAGGTCGGGGCAGTCGGCGATGTCGGCGAGCAGCGTCTTCTTGATCAGCCGTACGCCGTCCTGGCCGGTGAGGTTCTCGATGGCGGACGTGTCCGTGGCGCGGCGCGGGTCGGCCAGATAGAGGCGGACCGTGTTGCCGACGCCGGAGGTGAAGCCGCGTTCGAGGACAAGGAGCCGGCCGTCGGGAAGGGCGGTGACCTCCGGGACGCCGAGGCCGGTGTCGGCGCGGTATCCGTACTGGGCGGAGAGCTCGAATCCGCCCTTGTGCCGGTCCCAGGTCTGGAAGCGGACGATGCCGGCGCTGTCCCCGGAGAGCGCGTACTCCATGGACGCGAGCAGTCCGCCACGGAACCACGTCAGGCCCTCGAAGGTGCCGTTGGACACGGCACGCCCGGCGGGGGCCACCCGGAGCGCGTCCGGCACCGGGAGACGGTCGAGGATCCGGCCGTCCTCGGAGTAGCGCCGGACGGCCGGTTCGCCCTCGGAGCTGATCAGCCGCGTGCCGTCGTGGTCGACGACCAGACCCTCGGAGTCGAGGGCGGCGCCCTTCTCGTCGGCGAGCGGGACCACCCCGCGCGGGGCGAGCGTCTCGGCGTCCAGGGAGAACAGCGCGGAACGGTCGGAGACGGCCGCGAGCGAACCGATGGGGGTCCCCCCGTTCGAGCGCAGCCGAGAATGGGGAACGTCCACCGCGAGCGCGGAGAAGTTGCCCACGAACGTGCCCTGGTACGTCGTCTTGTCGAGCGCGTCGGAGAAGCGGTCGATGGAGACGTACGGCGAACAGGCGTGGTGCTGCGGGGCGTTGGCGTAGGAGGGGCCGGCGGCGGACAGACAGGTGGCCGCCGCCAGCGCCGCGGTGGCGGTAGCGAGTACGGATCTCATGCGCATGGACGTCACCGTAGGGCGGGCCGGTGAAGGGCGGGAGACCGCCAGACGTCAACTCGCGTCCAGATCCCGGTGGATGACCTTGGCGACACCCTGGATGGTCGTGATGCCGTAGTTCATGGTGCTGTTGCCGTGGGTCAGCACGGTGATCATGTAGTCGTGGCCGCCGCCCTTGAAGGTGCCGACGCTGTGCACCCGCCAGCCGTAGGTGGCGCGCTCCAGCCAGCCGTTCTTGACGTGCACGATGACATCGGAGGGCGCGCCGTACGGGGTCCCCCAGCGCTGGGAGGAGATCACGTCGCCCATCAGCTTGCGGACGTACCAGCGGGAGTCGTCGGTGAGCACCGTGTTCTTCGCGGTGAGCAGCTTCATCAGCTTCTGCTCGTCGGTGACGGTGATCTGGGTCAGGCCCCAGTAACCGTTCGCGCCGGGAACGGTCTGGGTCATACCCGCCGCGGCGAGAAAGTTCTTCACCTTGGTGACACCGAGCTGCTTCCACAGCGTGGTCGTGGAGGCGTTGTCCGACTTGGTGATCATGGCCGTGGCGAGGGACTTCTCACGGCTGGTGAGGGCCCGTCCGGTCTTCTGCGCGTCCCACAGCAGCGTGGCGAGGACGGTGACCTTGACGACGCTGGCGGAGTCGTAGGCCTTGGACGGCCGCAGGGTGCAGATGGTCTTGGTGGACCGGTCGTAGAGCCCGACGGCGATGGTCCCCTTACGGGTCGCCAGCGCGGCGGTGATGTCCTTCTGCAGCTTGTCGGCGAGCCCGGCCTTGGCGGACGTACAGCTGACGGCGGGCGTGGTCGCGGCGCTCGCGGGTGTGACGGCGGCCACGGACGCGACGAGCACCCCGCCCGCCACCCATCTGGCACGTCTGGATATTCGGTGAGTCATGCCCTGTTGACTCACGGGCCCGAGGGAAAGGTTGTAGGCGTTGGGGAATGGTTGTACGAGCCGTTACCCACCCCTTGGAACCCATGGCCTCCGACCTCCTCCGGTCAGGGGCCGTTCTCACGTGTCAACTCGCGTGGACAAGGCCCGATTTGCCGTTTCAGGTCACCCAATGGACACGCGAAGTCCATTTACACCGCCGCATGTCCATGTCACTCTCCCTGGTGCCGCCTCCATTCAACCCGCGTAGATGGGACTCCCCTCATGCTGGCGACACACGTACCCCGCTGGAAGTCGGTGGCCCTCGCCACCGCCACCGTTCTGGTCGGCCTCAGCGTCCCCGCGCTCACCGCGACCCCGGCCGCGGCGACCACGACCGCGTACGACAGCACGTACTACAAGAACGCGATCGGCAAGACCGGTACGAGCCTCAAGAGCTCGCTGCACACGATCATCAGCCCCCAGACCAAGTTGTCGTACTCCGCCGTCTGGGAGGCGCTGAAGGTCACCGACCAGGACCCGAACAACAGCAACAACGTGAAGCTGCTGTACTCGGGCATCTCCCGCAGCAAGTCCCTCAACGGCGGCAGCACCGGCAACTGGAACCGCGAGCACGTGTGGGCCCAGTCGCACGGCGACTTCGGCACTTCCGCCGGCCCGGGCACCGACCTGCACCATCTGCGCCCCGAGGACGTCCAGGTCAACAGCATCCGCGGCAACAAGGACTTCGACAACGGCGGCAGCAGCTTCACCAACTCCGGCGGCAGCCTGACCGACTCCAACTCCTTCGAGCCCCGTGACGCCGTCAAGGGCGACGTGGCCCGCATGATCCTCTACATGGCCGTCCGCTACGAGGGCGACGACGGCTGGCCGAACCTGGAGCCCAACGACTCCGTCACCAACGGCAGCGTCCCGTACCACGGCCGTCTCTCGGTGCTGAAGGCCTGGAACGACGAGGACCCGCCGGACGCCTTCGAGGAGCGCCGCAACCAGCTCATCTACACCAACTACCAGGGCAACCGGAACCCGTTCATCGACCACCCGGAGTGGGTCGAGGCGATCTGGTAGGTCAGCTGTCGAGGTGCGTGGGTGCGAACATCCGCAGCACCGCCGGGAGGACGACCACCGAAGGGCCGGGCTCGGACAGGGCCTTGGCCAGGTCGGACTCCAGCGTCTCGGGGGTGGTCCGCACCCCCGGCACCCCGAACGACTCGGCCAGCGCCACATAGTCCGGGCGGGTCAGCTCGGTCGCCGTGGCCTGGCCGAAGGCGTCTGTCATGTACTCGCGCAGGATGCCGTAGCCGCCGTCGTCGACGATCAGCCAGGTGACGTTCAGGTCGTACTGCCGGGCCGTCGCCAGCTCCGCGATGGAGTACAGCGCACCGCCGTCGCCCGACACCGCGAGCACCGGGCGGGTCGGATCGGCCGCCGCCGCGCCCAGTGCCGCGGGGAAGCCGTAGCCGAGGCCGCCGGCGCCCTGGGCGGAGTGCATCCGGTTCGGGCCCTTGGCGTCGAAGGCCGACCAGGCCCAGTAGGCCAGGATCGTCATGTCCCAGAAGGACGGCGAGTCGGCGGGCAGGGCCCTGCGGACCGACGCCAACACCTCCTGTTCCAGGGTGAGTTCCTGGGAGTCGATGCGCGCCTTCACCCGGGAGAGCAGATCCCGTACACGATCGGCCGCCGAGGCGTCCGTACGCTTCGACACCGTCTCCAGCAGCGCCTGAAGCGCGAGCCGCGCGTCCGCGTGGATGCCGAGCGCCGGGTGGTTGGACTCCAGCTTGCCGAGGTCCGCCTCGATCTGGACGACCCGGCCGCGCGGCTTGAACGTGTGGTAGTTGGACGAGAGTTCACCGAGTCCCGAACCGACCACCAGCAGGACGTCCGCGTCCTCCAGGAAGTCCGTGGTGTACCGGTCCTCGATCCAGGACTGCAGGGACAGCGGGTGCGTCCACGGGAAGGCGCCCTTGCCGCCGGGGGTGGTGACGACCGGCGCCTGGAGCAGCTCGGCGAGCTGCTTGAGCTTGCCGCCGGCGTCCGCCCGTACGACTCCCCCGCCCGCGATGATCGCCGGCCGGGCCGCCTTGGACAGCAGGTCGGCCGCCACCGCGGTCAGTTCGGGACGCGGGGGCAGTTCCTCGGGGAAGGCGTCGCCGCCCGTCACTACCGGGATCGACGTCTCGGCGAGCAGCACGTCCTGCGGGATCTCCACCCACACCGGCCCGTGCGGGGCCGTCAGCGCCGACTTCCAGGCCGCCGCGACGGCGGACGGGATCTGCGACTGGGTGCGAACCGTGTGGACGGACTTCACCACGCCCCTGAACGAGGCCGCCTGGTCGGGGAGTTCATGGAGGTAGCCGTGCCGGCCACCGCCCAGACCCGCCGTCGGGACCTGGCTGCTGATCGCCAGCACCGGGGCCGAGGCCGCCGCCGCCTCCTGGAGCGCGGCCAGCGAGGTCAGCGCGCCCGGGCCCGTCGACAGCAGCAGCGGGGCCGCCTCACCGGTGATGCGGCCGTACGCGTCCGCCGCGAACCCGGCGTTGTTCTCGACCCGTAGGCCCACATACCGCAGGTCCGAGCGGCGCAGGGCGTCGAACATGCCGAGGGCGTGCTGGCCGGGAAGGCCGAAGACGGTCGTCGCCCCCAGCCCGGCCAGCGTCTCCACGACCAGGTCTCCGCCGTTGCGGCCGGGGGGAGGGTTCAGCGCGGCCTCCGTCTGGGCGTCGGTGGGGCGGAGCACCAGGTCGTGGTCGTGAGTCACTTCGCGCGGGCCTCTGCAATCTGGCGGGACATGATCGTGGTGAGTTCGTACGCCGTGTGGGACGCGGCCACCGACGTGATCTCGGCGTGATCGTACGCGGGCGCCACCTCGACGACGTCCGCCGAGACGAGGTTGCAGGAGGCGAGTCCGCGCAGGATCTCCAGCAGCTCGCGGGAGGTCATGCCGCCCGCCTCGGGGGTGCCGGTGCCGGGCGCGTGCGCCGGGTCCAGGCAGTCGATGTCGATGGAGATGTACAGCGGGCGGTCGCCGATGCGCTGGCGCAGCTGGTCGGCGATCTCGTCGGCGCCCCGGCGGTAGACGTCGGAGGAGGTGACGATGCCGAAGCCCATCTTCTCGTCGTCGGTGAGGTCCTGCTTGCCGTACAGCGGGCCGCGGGTGCCGACGTGCGAGAGGGCCGAGGTGTCGAGGATGCCCTCCTCCACCGCACGGCGGAACGGCGTGCCATGGGTGTACTCGGCGCCGAAGTAGGTGTCCCAGGTGTCGAGGTGGGCGTCGAAGTGGAGCAGGGCGACCGGGCCGTGCTTCTTCGCGACCGAGCGCAGCAGCGGCAGCGCGATGGTGTGGTCGCCGCCCAGGGTCATCAGCCGGGCGCCGGTGCCGAGCAGGTCGTCGGCGGCGGCCTCGATGGTCTCGACGGCCTCGTTGATGTTGAACGGGTTCACGGCGATGTCACCGCCGTCCGCCACCTGGGCCAGCGCGAACGGGGACGCGTCCTGCGCCGGGTTGTAGGGGCGCAGCAGCCGGGACGCCTCGCGGATGGCGTTGCCGCCGAAGCGGGCGCCCGGCCGGTACGAGACGCCCGAGTCGAAGGGCACACCGACCACGGCGACATCGGCGGTGCCGACCTCGTCGAGGCGCGGGAGCCGGGCGAAGGTCGCGGGTCCGGCGTAGCGCGGGATGCGCGAGGAGTCGACGGGGCCGCGGGGCGTCTCGTTGCTGCTCATGGGAATTGCCTTCTTTCCTACGCTTCGTCGCGTATGTTCATCTGCTCTCGACTCTACTGGTGAGCCGGGACCGCTTCGGACACGAGTTCGGGTTCGGGGGCCCGTCCGGCGAGGCGCTCGCGCCAGGCGGCGAGGACGGCGGCGTCGGTGGGCTTTGTCACCAAGGAGACGGCGACGTAGGCCGCGAGGGAAGACAGCAGGCCGTAGTAGACGGGTTCGTTGGCGAGGATGCCGTACGTCGCCATCAGGCCGATGACCGCGAGGCCGCCGACGACGACCGCGGCGAGGGCGCCCTGCACGGTGCCGCGCTTCCACAGCAGCCCGCCGAGGATGGGCACGAGGAGACCGCCGACGAGGAGGTTGTACGCGACCGTCAGCGCCTCGACGACGTTGTTGAGGGCGATGGCGGTGACGATCACACCGACACCCATGATGAGGATGAACGCGCGGTTGCCCTTGACCTCGTCGTGCTCCCCGTCAGCAGGCTTCACCAGCCCCCGCAGCCGGGACCAGATGTCGTTGTTGGCGACGGTGGCGCAGGCGATGAGCGCGCCGGAGGACGTGGACATCACGGCGGCGAGGGCGGCGGCCAGCACCAGGCCCCTGACGCCCATGGGGAGTTCGTCCTTCACGATGGTGGCGAAGGCGTCGTCGGCGTTGGCCAGGTTCGGGTAGAGCACCTTGGCTGCCGTACCGATGACGGCGCCGGCGAGGGCGTAGGCCAGACAGTAGGTTCCGGCCACCGTGCCGCCCCACTTGGCGGTCCTGTCGCTGCGCGCGGTGAAGACGCGCTGCCAGATGTCCTGCCCGATGAGCATGCCGAACGTGTAGATGAGCACGTAGGTGAAGATCGTCTCACCGCCGATGCCCAGCGGGTCGAAGTACTCGGTGGGCAGCCGGTCCTTCATCTCACCGAACCCGCCGGCGTTGACGACGGCGATGGGCAGGAGCAGAAGCAGCACGCCGATGGTCTTCACCACGAACTGCACCATGTCGGTGAGGGTGATCGACCACATGCCGCCGAGCGTGGAGTAGGCGACGACGATCGAGCCGCCGAGGACGATGGCGAGCGTGCGGTTCATGTCGAAGAGCACGTCGAAGATGGTGGCGTAGGCGATCGTCGAGGTGACGGCGAGCATGAGGGTGTACGCCCACATCACCACGCCCGAGATCACGCCCGCCCGGCCGCCGTACCGCAGATCGAGCATCTCGGAGACGGTGTAGACCTTCAGCCGGGCGATCCGGGCGGAGAAGAAGACGGAGAGGGCGAGGAGCCCGAGTCCGATGGTGAAGACCATCCAGGCGCCGGAGAGCCCGTACTGGTACCCAAGACCCACACCACCGATGGTGGACGCGCCGCCGAGGACGATCGCGGCCATGGTCCCGGAGTACATGGCCGGGCCGAGCCGCCGCCCGGCGACCAGGAACTCACTCTTGGACTTGGCGCGGCGCATGCCCCACCAGCCCATTGCCAGCATGCCGACCAGATAGACGACGATCACTGTGTAGTCGATGGCCATGTGGGCCCTCCCTTACGAACATCCCGGTGGCGTGTCGTGCAGATACATGAGGTGGGGACGTCGGCAGCGGCTCGCGGGGACATCCGCCCGTACCCGCGGCTGCCGGTCTGGACAGACACTAGGTGGCCGGAAAGCGACTGCGAAGTGTACGTTTCATCCATTGAGGCCGTAAGGAGTGGAGGGAACGCACACCATGCCGGATCCGTCCGTCCCACCCACCCCACCGGTACCGCTGTCGGCCCTGCTGGCCCGCGAGGACCTGGCCCTGCGCCAGATCGCGGGCCCGACGGATCCGGACATCGTGATCCACTGGGCGCATACGTCGGAGATGGCGGATCCGTATCCGTATCTGCTGGGCGGAGAGCTCCTGCTCACGGCGGGCGTCCATATCCCCGAGGCGGCCGGCTCCGGCACGTACTTCGACGACTACGTCTCCCGGATCGTCGCGGCGGGCGGCGCGGCACTCGGCTTCGGCCTGGCCCCGGTCCACGACACGGTCCCCCGCGCCCTGGTGGCCGCCTGCGAGTCCTACGACCTCCCCCTCCTGGAGGTCCCACCCCAGACCACGTTCTCCGGAGTGGCCAGAGCGGTCTGGCAGCTGATGGCCCAGGCCCGCCTGGCCGAACTCCGCCGAGTGACAGAGGCCCAGCAGAGCCTGGCAGCGGCGGCCTCCCGCCCGGACCCGGTGCCGTCCGTACTACGGCAACTGGCTCAGCGGGTCGGCGGGTGGGCGGTGCTGTTCGGGCCGGAGGGAGCGGAGGTCTCGTCGGCGGGTCGCCCTGTGGAGAGCGCCGCCCGGGAAGCCCTTGGCGAGCTCACGGAGGTTGTACGTCCCTCGGGTCCGGGGACACCCACCTCTGCCACCGACACCGTCTTCGGAACCCACCTCGCCGCTTACGCCCTCGGCCCCGGTCACGGATTCGTGCTCGGGGTCGCCGCCCCGCGGAGGGATCCCGCCGACCACACCATCGCCTCCGTGGCCGCCGTACTCCTCTCCCTCCTCACCGGAGAACAGCAGAGCGGCACAGGTGCGGCACGCACCTCCGCGCTGGTGCGCCTGCTGCTCGGCGCCGCACCACCGGACGTGGCCCCCCTCCTCGGCACCGGCAAGTGGCTCGTCGTACACGCCAGGCCCGATACGCACACCCCCGACCCCGTCACCGCCTCCGCCCTCGGCGCCGCCCTCGGCTCCCCGTTCGTCGACCTCGCGAAGGACGTCGTACGCGTCCTCGTGCCCGCTGACCGGGACCCCGCCCCGCAGCCCGGCTGGACACTGGGCGTCAGTGATCCCGCGCCCCCCACGGAGTGGCCCGCCGCCGACACCCGCGCCGCCCGCGCACTCGCCCGCGCAAGGGCCACCCGCACGCCCCTGGCCCGCCACGGCACCCGCCCCGGTCTCGCCGAACTCGTCCCCCACGACGACGCCGAGGCCCACGCGCGCACCCTCCTCCAACCGATCGCCCACACCCCCGCGCTCGTCGACACGCTCCGCACCTGGCTGTCCCTGCACGGCAGTTGGGACCGCACCGCCGTCGCCCTCGCCGTGCACCGCAACACCGTCCGCCAGCGCATCGCCCGTTGCGCGGCACTCCTGGACACCGACCTCGACGATCCCGACGTACGCATGGAGCTGTGGTTCGCGCTGCGCACGTGACCCACGTCCCAGCGTCCGGGACGCCCCGCGCGTCCACAGGGGTCTGCCCCACAATGGGACACATGCCGATACCCGGGACACCCAGCCGCGCCGAGCTCGTCGAACACCTCGTCAGAACCCGTATCGCGGGCGACGTCGCCACCCCGCGCGAGAACAACCTCTCCCATTACCGCAAGCTCGCGAACGGCGACCGGAACTTCTGGCTCGGCCTGGAGCTGGGTGACCGCTGGACCGACGAGCAGGACGTGCTCGCGGTGATGGCGGAGCGGGTGGGGGTGAACGACGACCCGGAGTACCGCTACGGCCAGGACACCATCGACCCCGAACTGACGGTCGCGGCCCTGGAGCGGATGGCGGGCCGGCTGCGCAAGGCGGCCGACGGCGGCCAGCGGGTGCTGTTCGCCACCGGCCACCCCGGCGGCCTGCTCGATGTGCACCGCGCCACCGCCGCCGCCCTGCGCACGGCCGGCTGCGAGATCGTGGTCGTCCCGGACGGGCTGCAGACGGACGAGGGGTACGTCATGCAGTTCGCGGACGTGGCGATGCTGGAGCACGGCGCCACGCTGTGGCACACCCACTCGGGCGAGCCGATGAAGGCGATCCTCACGGCCCTTGAGCGGCTCGGCGGCCCGCTGCCCGACCTGGTCGTCGCCGACCACGGCTGGGCGGGCTACGCGGGACAGCACGGCGTCGACTCCGTCGGCTACGCCGACTCCAACGACCCGGCGCTGTTCATCGCCGAGTCCGAGGGGACCGTCCAGGTGACGGTCCCGCTCGACGACCATGTGGTCAGCCCCCGCTACTACGACCCGATGACGGCGTATCTGCTGGCGGAGGCGGGGCTCAGCTAGCCAGGGGGGCGCGGACCACGCCCTCCTTGGCTCAGCTAGCCACGGGGGGCGCGGACCACGCCCTCTTGGATGACGGAGATGGCCAGGCGGCCGTCCTGGGTGTAGATGCGGGCCTGGCCGAGGCCGCGGCCGCCGGAGGCCGACGGGGACTGCTGGTCGTACAGCAGCCACTCGTCGGCGCGGAACGGACGGTGGAACCACATCGCGTGGTCCAGCGAGGCGCCGACGACATCGCCGACGGCCCAGCCGCCCCGGCCGTGCGCGAGCAGGATCGAGTCCAGCAGCGTCATGTCGGAGACGTAGGTGGCGAGGACGACGTGCAGCAGGGGGTCGTCGCCGAGCTTGCCGTTGGTGCGGAACCACACCTGGGAGTGCGGTTCGCGCGGCTCGCCGAACTTCCCGTACGGGGGTTCGTCGACGTAGCGCACGTCCACGGCGGCGCGTGCCTCCAGGAACTTCTCCACGACGCCGCGGTCGAGATGGCCGTAGCCGCTCAGCCGCTCCTCGGAGGTGGGGAGCGTGGCGGGGTCGGGGGCGTCGGGCATCGGGGCCTGGTGCTCGAAGCCCTGTTCCGGGCGCTGGAAGGAGGCGGACAGGGCGAAGATCGGCTGTCCGTGCTGGACGGCGACCACCCGGCGGGCGGTGAAGGAGCGGCCGTCGTTCATACGGTCGACGGTGTAGACGATGGGCGCGCCGGGGTCCCCGATGCGCAGGAAGTACGCGTGCAGGGAGTGGGCGAGCCGGTCCTCGGGGACCGTCCGCCCGGCGGCGACGAGCGCCTGGGCCGCGACCTGTCCGCCGAACACGCGGGGTACGACGGCGGACCGGGACCGGCCGCGGAAGATGTTCTCCTCGATCTGCTCAAGGTCGAGCAGATCGAGGAGATCCTGTAGTGCCTGGCTCATGGCGATTGGTTGTACCGGCCAGTCATTTCGGGGACCTTACAGGCCCATGTCCTTCGCGATGATCGACTTCATGATCTCGCTGGTGCCGCCGTAGATCCGGTTCACGCGGTTGTCCGCGTACAGGCGGGCGATCGGGTACTCGTTCATGAAGCCGTAGCCGCCGTGCAGCTGGAGGCAGCGGTCGATGACGCGGTGGGCGACCTCGGTGCAGAACAGCTTGGCGCTGGCGGCCTCGGCGGCGGAGAGTTCACCGGCGTCCAGGGCTTCGGTCGCGCGGTCGGCGACGGCCTCGGCGGCGTCCACCTCGGCCTGGCAGGCGGCCAGTTCGAACTTGGTGTTCTGGAACGCGGCGACCGGCTTGCCGAAGACGGTGCGCTCCTGGACGTACTGCTTGGCGAACCGGACGGCGGCCTTGGCCTGGGCGTAGGCGCCGAAGGCGATGCCCCAGCGCTCGGAGGCGAGGTTGTGGCCGAGGTAGTAGAAGCCCTTGTTCTCCTCGCCGAGCAGGTCATCGACCGGGATCTTGACGTCGACGAACGCCAGCTCAGCGGTGTCGGAGGTGCGCAGGCCCAGCTTGTCGAGCTTGCGGCCGACGGAGTAGCCCTCGGACTTGGTGTCCACGGCGAACAGGGAGATGCCGAAGCGGCGGTCCTCGGCCGTGGGGGCGGCGGTGCGGGCGCAGACGATGACGCGGTCGGCGTGGACACCGCCG
>NZ_JACMSF010000091.1 GCF_014257025.1 Streptomyces cupreus | reverse complement strand
CGATGACACCACGGTCAGGGTCTGGGATCTGATCACCGGTCGTCAGCAGGCCACCCTCACCGGCCATAAGGCACCCGTCAGCGCGGTGGCCATCGCACATGTCCATGGTGCGCCGGTGGCTGTCACGACGAGCGATGACGCCACCGTCAGAATCTGGGACCTGACATCGAGCGTGGAAACGGCAGTGCTGTCGGGCCACACCGACCGGGTCCGGGCCGTCGCGACGACGATGCTGGACGGACGGCCCGTGGCCGCGACCCGGAGCGAGGACCGGACGGTCCGGCTGTGGGATCTGATCGCCGGAACGCAGCTCGGCCGCGGCGACGGTCATACCGCCCCGGTCTGGGGCATGGCCGCGGGCATGGTGAACCGCACGCCCGCGGTGGTCAGCGCCGGCGTCGACCGGACACTGCGCGTCTGGGACCTGGTCACCGGCAGGCCCCTGGGCGAGCCGCTGCCCACGCACTCCGACTCGGTGACCGGTGTGGCGACCGCGTCCGTCGAAGGCCGGTGTCTCGCCGTCATCAGCAGCATGGAACAGAGCGTGCGCGTCTGGGATCTGACCGCGCGACGCAGTGAGGCGTCCTGGTCCGAAGCCCCGGAGGCGGTGGCGCTGGACACCACGGTTGTGCGCGGCCGGCCGGTCGCCGTGACCGGGGACACCGAAGGCACCGTCCGGCTGTGGGACCTGGCCGAGGGCACCGCCCTCGGACGGCCGCTCACCGGCCACCTCGACTGGGTCGGTGCGATCGCCACCGCGGAGGTGGAGGGGCGTCCCATCGCCGTCACCGGAAGCGAGGATCACACCGTACGGATGTGGGACCTGACCGACGGCCGCTGCGCGCGCACCCTGCACGGCCATACAGAGGGAGTGGGTGCCGTGGCGACCGCGGTCGTCGAGGGGCGGCCCGTGGCCGTCACCGGCGGTGCCGACCACAGCCTGCGGGTCTGGGACCTGGTCAGCGGCGCATGCACCAGCAACGTCACCGCACACGACGGCACGGTCAGCGCGGTGGCCTGCGGACGGACTTCGGTGGGCCTGGTCGCGGTGTCGGTGGGTGGGGACCGCACGCTGCGGGTGTGGGATCTCACCACGGGGACATGTCTGTCCGTGCTGGTCCTGCCTGATACCCCGTCATGCGTCATGATCGCGCCCGACGGAGCCGTGGTGCTCGGCATGGGCAACGACGTGATCACGCTCGACATGGCCGTCACCCCAAGGAGAGTCTGTTGACCGCTGCCCCTGTCGCTCGCGCCGACGTCGCACGGGTGGTCGCCGTCCACGGTGTCGGCTACCACAACCGCCGCCTCACCCCCAAGGCGATACGCGCGGACCATGCCCAGCACTGGACCCGCCATCTCACCGATGGCCTGGGCGTCGAACCCGACCGCCTGAGCGTGGACTTCGCCTACTACGCCCACCTCCTCAATCCCGCCCCCGTGACCCAGGGACAGAACGCCGCGGACTCGCTGAGCGATCCCTTGGCCCGGGAGCTCATGGCGCAGTGGCTGACTGAACTGGGAGCTCCGGCGCCCATCGCCCAGGGCAAGCTGACCCGGCCGCTGCGCGCCTCCGCCTCCTGGGTGGCCGAGAAGTTCAGCCTGGACGGTCGCCTGACCGAGCTGTTCGTGCGGCTCTTCTTCTCCGAAGTAGCCACGTACCTGCGCCACGACGACGACCCCGTCCGCCTCTCCGCGCGGGAAGAGGTCGCCGATCGCATCGCCCGGCAGCGCCCCCAGGTAGTCATCGCCCACTCCCTGGGAACCGTCGTGGCCTACGAAGCCCTGCACGCCCACCCCGAACTCCAGGTTGACCTGTTCCTCACCCTGGGTTCGCCCCTCGCGCTCCCGCACGCCGTGTTCCACCGACTCGATCCGCGCCCGGTCGCGGGGGCGGCCAGATCGTACGGGCAACGCCCACCGGGCGTACGGCGCTGGGTGAACATCGCCGATCCCGGTGATCCGGTCGCCATCCCGCCGGGCCTGGACCGAGCGTTCCACGGGGTGGACCTCGACCTCACCACGCCGGTGCACGCGGCATTCGGTTTCCATCACGCCAAGAACTACCTGCGGTGCGCGCCGATGGCCGAGCAGCTCGCTCCGTTCATCGCAGGCACGGCGGAACAGACCGCACGAGAGGCCTCCCATCCTGGCCCGGTGCACGCCACTGACTGACGAGCGGCCGGTCGTCCTGCTCACCCGACCCCGGGGACGGCCGGAACCGGAGCCCGGCTCGGTGCTGCGGCCGCTGGCCACCACGGGCGCGGCATGCTTCCGGCCGGAGCGACGCCGGACGCACTTCGGCGAACCCATCGCATTCCCGAGACCGCCTGAGGCGTACCCGAGGCCGGGCCGCCAGGGTGATGCGCGGTGTGTTAAGGCGGTCCGTGGCCAGGTTCACATGGCGTATGTGAGATGTGGCCGACACCATGGTGCACCTCACCGCCGGGCGAAGGGATCACGTATGTTCCGCAAGGTGCTGGTCGCCAACCGTGGCGAGATCGCGATTCGGGCATTCCGGGCGGGCTACGAGTTGGGCGCGCGGACCGTCGCCGTCTTCCCGCACGAGGACCGCAACTCGCTGCACCGCCTCAAGGCCGACGAGGCCTACGAGATCGGCGAACCGGGACATCCGGTGCGTGCCTATCTCTCCGTCGACGAGATCGTCGCGGCGGCCCGGCGCGCGGGTGCCGACGCCGTCTATCCCGGCTATGGATTCCTCTCCGAGAACCCCGAATTGGCCCGGGCGTGCGAGGCGGCGGGCATCACGTTCGTCGGACCGGGCGCCGACATCCTGGAGCTGACCGGCAACAAGGCCCGCGCGGTGGCCGCCGCCCGTGAGGCCGGCGTGCCGGTGCTCGGCTCCTCCGCGCCCTCCACCGACGTCGACGAACTCGTCCGCGCCGCCGAGGACATCGGCTTCCCGGTGTTCGTCAAGGCCGTCGCGGGCGGCGGCGGACGCGGGATGCGCCGCGTCGAGGAGCCCGCCCAGCTCAGGGAGTCCATCGAGGCGGCCTCCCGCGAGGCGGCGTCCGCGTTCGGTGACCCCACGGTCTTCCTGGAGAAGGCCGTCGTCGAACCCCGCCACATCGAGGTGCAGATCCTCGCCGACGGGCAGGGCAATGTCATCCACCTCTTCGAGCGGGACTGCTCGGTGCAGCGCCGCCACCAGAAGGTGATCGAGCTCGCGCCCGCCCCCAACCTCGACCCGGATCTGCGCGACCGGATCTGCGCCGACGCCGTCCGGTTCGCCCGGCAGATCGGCTACCGCAACGCGGGCACCGTGGAGTTCCTCCTCGACCGCGAAGGCAACCACGTCTTCATCGAGATGAACCCGCGCATCCAGGTCGAGCACACGGTCACCGAGGAGGTCACCGACGTCGACCTGGTGCAGTCCCAGCTGCGCATCGCCGCCGGGGAGAGCCTCGCCGACCTCGGGCTCGCCCAGGAGACCATCACCCTGCGCGGCGCGGCCCTGCAGTGCCGTATCACCACCGAGGACCCCGCCAACGGCTTCCGCCCCGACACCGGCCGGATCAGCGCCTACCGCTCACCCGGCGGCTCCGGCATCCGGCTCGACGGCGGCACCACCCACGCCGGCACCGAGATCAGCGCCC
Organism: Streptomyces cupreus; assembly: GCF_014257025.1. Taxonomy (GTDB): domain Bacteria; phylum Actinomycetota; class Actinomycetes; order Streptomycetales; family Streptomycetaceae; genus Streptomyces; species Streptomyces cupreus. The sequence goes on along the minus strand of NZ_JACMSF010000091.1, from coordinate 19,731 downwards.
ACTTCGACTCCATGCTGGTCAAACTGACCTGCCGGGGCCGGGACTTCGCCGCCGCGGTGGGCCGCGCCCGGCGTGCCGTGGCCGAGTTCCGCATCCGCGGGGTGGCCACCAACATCCCGTTCCTCCAGGCGGTGCTGGACGACCCGGACTTCCAGGCGGGACGGGTCACCACCTCGTTCATCGAGCAGCGCCCGCATCTGCTCACCGCCCGCCACTCCGCCGACCGCGGCACCAAGCTGCTGACCTACCTCGCCGACGTCACCGTGAACCGGCCGCACGGCGAACGGCCCGACCTGGCCGACCCGATGGCCAAGCTGCCGCCCGTGCCGGAGGGCCAGCCGCCCGCGGGCTCGCGGCAGCGGCTGGTCGAGCTGGGCCCCGAGGGCTTCGCCCGCAGTCTGCGCGAGGCACCCACCCTCGGCGTCACCGACACCACGTTCCGCGACGCCCACCAGTCGCTGCTCGCCACCCGGGTCCGCACCAAGGACATGCTCGCCGTCGCCCCCGTGGTCGCCCGCACCCTGCCCGAACTGCTCTCCCTGGAGTGCTGGGGCGGCGCCACCTACGACGTCGCCCTGCGCTTCCTCGCCGAGGACCCCTGGGAACGCCTGGCCGCCCTGCGCGAGGCCGTGCCGAACATCTGCCTCCAGATGCTGCTGCGCGGCCGCAACACCGTGGGCTACACCCCGTACCCGACCGAGGTCACCGACGCCTTCGTGCAGGAGGCCGCCGCCACCGGCATCGACATCTTCCGCATCTTCGACGCCCTCAACGACGTCGACCAGATGCGCCCCGCCATCGACGCCGTACGCCAGACCGGGACCGCGGTCGCCGAGGTAGCCCTGTGCTACACCGCCGACCTGTCCGACCCCTCCGAGCGGCTCTACACCCTCGACTACTACCTGCGCCTCGCCGAGAAGATCGTCGATGCGGGCGCCCATGTGCTGGCCGTCAAGGACATGGCGGGGCTGCTGCGGGCCCCGGCCGCCGCCACCCTCGTATCGGCGCTGCGCCGGGAGTTCGACCTGCCGGTGCATCTGCACACCCACGACACCGCCGGCGGACAGCTCGCCACCTACCTGGCCGCCATCCAGGCCGGCGCGGACGCCGTGGACGGGGCGGTGGCGTCGATGGCGGGCAGCACCTCGCAGCCGCCGCTGTCGGCGATCGTGGCCGCGACCGACCACTCCGCCCGCCCGACCGGCCTCGACATCCAGGCCGTCGGCGACCTGGAGCCGTACTGGGAGGCCGTCCGCAAGGTCTACGCCCCCTTCGAGGCGGGCCTGCCCGCGCCGACCGGCCGGGTCTACCACCACGAGATCCCCGGCGGCCAGCTCTCCAACCTGCGCACCCAGGCCATCGCGCTCGGCCTCGGCGACCGCTTCGAGGACATCGAGTCCATGTACGCGGCCGCCGACCGGATGCTGGGCCGGCTGGTGAAGGTCACACCGTCGTCGAAGGTGGTCGGCGACCTGGCCCTGCACCTGGTGGGCGCGGGCGTCTCCCCGGCCGACTTCGAGGCGGAGCCCGACCGCTTCGACATCCCCGACTCCGTCATCGGCTTCCTCCGCGGCGAGCTGGGCACCCCGCCCGGCGGCTGGCCCGAGCCGTTCCGCAGCAAGGCGCTGCGCGGCCGCGCCGAGGCCAAGCCGCCCGCGGACCTGACCGCCGACGACCGCGCCGGACTGGTCAAGGACCGTCGCGCCACCCTCAACCGGCTCCTGTTCCCCGGCCCGACACGCGAGTTCGAGACCCACCGCCAGTCCTACGGCGACACCAGCGTCCTGGACAGCAAGGACTTCTTCTACGGGCTGCGCCAGGCCAAGGAGTACGCCATCGACCTCGAACCCGGGGTGCGGCTGCTGATCGAGCTCCAGGCCGTCGGTGACGCCGACGAACGCGGTATGCGTACGGTGATGTCCTCCCTGAACGGCCAGTTGCGGCCCATCCAGGTCCGCGACCGGGCGGTGGCCTCGGACGTCCCGGCCACCGAGAAGGCCGACCGCTCCAACCCCGGCCATGTCGCGGCGCCGTTCGCGGGCGTGGTGACCCTCGCGGTCGCCGAGGGCGACCAGGTGGCGGCCGGGGCGACGGTGGCGACCATCGAGGCCATGAAGATGGAGGCCTCGATCACCGCCGCCAAGGACGGCACGGTCTCCCGGCTCGCCGTGGGCCGCATCCAGCAGGTCGAGGGCGGTGACCTGCTGGTCGAGATCGCCTAGGCCGCTTCGCGGCGGCAGCGCAGGAAGAGGTGGGGCTCGGGCCCCGCTCCGGGGTGGTCCGGGGTGAAGACGGTGCTGTTCCGGGACAGCACCATCAGCCCCGCCGCCTCCACCATGCCGACGAAATCCTCCTCGGCGAAGCTCGTCGCGCGCACCGGGCGGCCCATGAAGACCACCTCGACGTCCTCCACGTCCGCGGGCACGGTCGCCAGCACCAGATGCCCACCGGGCTTCAGCGCCAGGGCAAGCCGCCGCAAAAGCGCGGACTGCTCCGCCCGGGTCATCTGGAGCAGCGAGAAGAACACGCACACCCCGTCGAACGAGTCGGCTTCGAGGGGGAGTTCACGGATGTCGGCGCGCCGGAACTCGGCCTCGGGGACCTGACGTGCGGCGAGTTCGACCATGACGGGGGAGACGTCGACGCCCAGCACGGAGTGGCCCGCCGCCGTGAGTACGGCCGCGGTGGGCCGCCCGGTGCCGCTGCCCACATCCAGCGTCCGGGCGCCGGGCGGGAGGCGCTCGATGAGCCACTCCAGCGCGGCCAGATGCGCGGGGGCGTGGCCGAACGCCTTCTCGTAGTCGGCGCCCAGCGCGTCGAACAGCGCGGCCGCGGGCGGGCGTTGGTCCTCGTGCGTCACGTCGCGTATCCCTTCGCTCGTCGGCCCGCATCGTCGCACCCGGCGGACCCGGGCCACAACGGCGGCTGCCCGGTGCGCGTTCCCGCCCGCCTAGCAGGGGAGAATGAGGGCCGTAACCGACGGTCGAACCTTGCGGAGGAGCGGGCAGATGCAGCACGAGCGAGCGGGACAGGTCGCCGGGCCCGAGGACCTCATCGATGTGGCCCGCCTGGTCACGGCGTACTACGCGCTGCACCCCGACCCGGCCGAGCCGGGCCAGCGGGTGGCGTTCGGCACCTCGGGCCACCGCGGCTCGTCCCTCGCGGCGGCGTTCAACGAGGACCACATCGCGGCCACCAGCCAGGCCATCTGCGAGTACCGCAGCGCCCAGGGCACCGACGGCCCCCTCTTCCTCGGCGCGGACACCCACGCCCTGTCGGAGCCCGCCAGGATCACGGCGCTGGAGGTGTTCGCGGCCAACGACGTGACGGTGCTCATCGACGAGACCGACGGCTACACGCCCACCCCGGCGGTCTCGCACGCCATCCTCACCCACAACCGCTCGGGCGCCTCCGCCCTGGCCGACGGCGTGGTGGTCACCCCCTCGCACAACCCGCCCGCCGACGGAGGCTTCAAGTACAACCCGCCGAGCGGCGGCCCGGCCGGCTCCGAGGCGACCTCGTGGATCCAGGACCGCGCCAACGAGATCATCACGGGCGGCATGAAGGACGTACGGCGCATCCCGTACGCCCGCGCCCTGACCGCGCCCGGCACCGGCCGCTACGACTTCCTCGGCACGTACGTCGCCGACCTGCCGCAGGTCTTGGACCTGGCGTCGATCCGGTCCGCCGGAGTGCGCATCGGCGCGGACCCGCTGGGCGGCGCCTCGGTGGCGTACTGGGGTCGTATCGCCGAAGAGCACGGCCTGGACCTGACGGTGGTCAACCCGCTCACCGACCCCACCTGGCGCTTCATGACGCTGGACTGGGACGGGAAGATCCGCATGGACTGCTCCTCGCCGTACGCCATGGCCTCACTCATCGAGCAGCGCGACCGCTACGACATCGCCACCGGCAACGACGCCGACGCCGACCGGCACGGCATCGTCACACCGGACGGCGGCCTGATGAACCCCAACCACTATCTGGCGGTGGCGATTTCGTACCTCTTCTCCCACCGGGAGGAGTGGCCCGCGGGAGCCGGAATCGGCAAGACCCTGGTCTCGTCGAGCATGATCGACCGGGTGGCGGCGGACGTGGGCAGGCGGCTCGTCGAAGTCCCGGTCGGCTTCAAGTGGTTCGTGGACGGCCTGTCCGACGGCACGCTCGGCTTCGGCGGCGAGGAGTCGGCGGGCGCGTCCTTCCTGCGCCGGGACGGCTCGGTGTGGACCACCGACAAGGACGGCATCATCCTGGCGCTGCTCGCCTCCGAGATCACGGCGGTGACCGGCAGGACGCCGTCCCAGCACTATGCCGAGCTCACGGACCGTTTCGGCGCCCCGGCCTACGCACGTGTGGACGCCCCGGCGTCCCGAGAGGAGAAGGCACTGCTGGCGAAGCTGTCCCCGAGCCAGGTCATCGCCGACACCCTCGCCGGAGACCCGGTGACGTCGGTGCTGACCGAAGCGCCGGGGAACGGCGCGGCCCTCGGCGGCATCAAGGTATGCACGGCCAACGCCTGGTTCGCGGCGCGCCCTTCGGGCACGGAGGACGTCTACAAGATCTACGGCGAGTCCTTCCTCGGGGCGGACCATCTGCGGCAGGTGCAGGAGGAGGCCAGGTCGGTGGTGCTTGGGGCACTGGGCGGCTGACGTGACCGAGGCGGTGGTGACGGCGCTGATCGCGGCGGGGGCCGCGATCAGCGGCGGCGCGTTGACGGGGGTGTTCACCTTCGCCGCCGCCAAGCGCCAGGCGGAGGCCGCTTGGGCAAAGGGACTTCCGGCGGAGGACTGAGAGGAGCCTGTCATGGCCGTCTATGACGCGCTCGGTGCGACGTATGCCCGGACGCGGCAGGCGGATCCGCGGATCGCCGCGCGGATCCATGCCGCGCTCGGGGACGCCACAGGAGTCGTCAACGTCGGTGCGGGGTCCGGTTCCTACGAGCCGGCGCGGACCGTTCTCGCGGTGGAACCCAGCCAGGTCATGATCTCCCAGCGTCCGCCGGGTGCGGCGCCTGCCGTGCAGGGTGTCGCCGAACACCTCCCGCTGCGTGACGACTCGGCCGATGCCGTCATGGCGCTGCTGACCGTCCACCATTGGGCCGACCTGGCGGCCGGGATCGCTGAACTGCGCAGGGTCGCCCGTCGGCGGGTGGTGATCCTGACCTGGGACCAGGCCGTCTTCCGCGAGCGGTTCTGGCTCGTGCGCGACTACCTCCCGGAGGCGGCGGCGTTCGACGACACCCGTGCCGTCCCGATCGACCGGCTGCTCGATCTGCTCGGCGGGGGACGTCAGGAACCCGTCCGCATCCCCCACGACTGCGCCGACGGATTCGGCGCCGCGTTCTGGCGCCGTCCCCACGCCTACCTCGACCCCTGCGTACGTGCGGGGATCTCCATGCTGGCCCAGACCGGCGATGACGCGCTCGCGCCCGGACTGACCCGGCTCGCCTCCGATCTGGCGACCGGTCGATGGCATTCCCGATATGCCGAGCTGCTGACGCTCGAATCCATCGACGTCGGATACCGGCTGCTCGTGACCGACAGCTGAGGCGCGAAAGGTCGCATGATCAAGCTGAGTTCGGTCGCGTCCTGACCGACTCTGGTCAGCAACTGAGTGATTCCACGGGGGAGCGGCGACTACGGCACCGACGCCATCGGCTAGATCAACACGCGGGTCAGGTCAGCGGCTCGAAGAACGGCTTGTCGGGGGCGAGGTGGTGAGAGTGCACGGTCATGTCCTCGCCCTTGAGATACGCCAGCAGCCAGTCGCCGAACGTCATCTCGTGCAGCACGAAGCCGAAGCTGTCCCACTCCTGTACCCCTACCGCCCACGGCTCTGCAGGCCCGTCGGGTATGCGGAGGAAGATGTCCTCTCCGGTCGAGGTGGTCGCGACCGGCAGCAGCTCGCCGGGGCGAGATCCTGGCGCGCTGGTCAGGGACTCCGCCGAACCCTCTTCGTGGTAGAACTCGAGCTGCTCCTTGATGCCGTCTCGCAGGTTCCTGACCGGATGGCCTGGGTGGTCCAGGTACACCTGCTTGTTGATCAGGACGGGACCGTAGGCGTCGGTGATGGCCCGGAAGTCGGAAGGGAAGGAGACTCCGAGTTCCGCTTCCAGCTGGTCCCAGGGTTCCGGGTCGGACCAGTTGAACCGGGGCTCACCCAGCAGTGCCTTGATGTCGTCGAGCGTCGCCATTCATCCCCCATTGCCAAGTACTGCGCCGAAGACTACGGGCTGCCACTGACAACGGGCCTAGCGGAGCCGTAGCTGCATCAGCGTCAGGTCGAACCAGCGGCCGAACTTCGTCCCGGCCTCCCGGACCGTGCCGACGTGCTCGAAGCCCCGGCGCTCGTGCAGCCGTACCGATGCGGTGTTCCCCGACTCGATTCCGGCGATCATGCTGTGCTGGCCCGTGGCGCGGGCCGTCTCGATGAGCGCGGTGAGTAGGGAGCCGCCGATGCCCAGGCCGTGGTGCTCCTCGCGGACGTAGACCGAGTCCTCCACCGTGTGGCGGTAGCCCTCCAGGGCCCGCCAGGGGGCGTAGGCCGCGTAACCGGCGATCTCGCCGTCCACCTCCGCCACCAGCGCCGAGCCGCGGTCGAGATGGTCGGCGAACCACGCCTGTCCCTCGGCGGGGGAGTGCGGCACCTGGGTCCACAGGGCCGTCGAGTGCTCGACGGCATGGTTGCGGATCGCGACCACGGCCTCGGTGTCTTCCGGCCGTGCCGCGCGGACCGTCACGCCCCCTCGCTTCTCGTATATTGGAATCATGTCCAATATGATAGATCCTCTCGTCGCGAGGATCGCCACCCGCATTCGTGCGGAGCGGGAGCGGCGCCGGTGGACGCTCGCCCAGCTCGCCGACGCCTCCGGGGTCTCCCGCGCGATGATCAACCGCATCGAGCGCGGTGAGAGCAACCCCACGGCCGTCGTCCTGGGCAAGCTGTCCGCCGCCTTTCAGCTCAGCGTGGCCTCCCTGCTCGCCGTGGCCGACGAGGTCACCGTCGAGCAACCCCAGGGAGTACGGCGGCGGGCCGATGACGTCGAGTGGACCGATCCCGAGACCGGGTACCGGCGGCGCCAGATCACCTCTCCCCGCTTCCCCGCCGAGATCGCCGAGATCCATCTGCCGCCCGGGGCGCGTGTTCCGTACCCCGCCGCCGCTTTCGCCTTCCTTCACCAGCTTGTCTGGGTGCTGGAGGGGCGGCTCACCTTCCATGACGGTGACAGCGTGCACGAGCTCGGGCCCGGGGACATCATCGAACTCGGCGATCCCGCTCCGCGCGTCTTCGTCAACTCCGGTGCCACCGAATGCCGTTACGCCGTGGTCCTCAGCCGGACCTCCCAGCCGTGACCCGGACCGCACGCCGCGGCACCACCGCCCTGCTCGCCGTCATGGCCGGTACGGCGATAGCCGACAACTACACCCTCCAGCCCGCCCTCACCGTCGTCGCTGCCGACCTGGACGTCCCGCTCTCCGCGATCAGCCTCGTCCCCTCCGCCGCCCTCGCCGGCTCGATGACCGGCTTCGCCCTGCTGCTGCCCCTCGCCGACCGCATCGCCCCCAACCGCCTGGTCGCCGCCCACTTCACCGCCCTCACCGCCGGCCTCGTGCTGGCCGCCACCGCCTCCGACGCGGCCGTGCTGATCGCCGCCCACCTGATCATCGGCGCCGCCGCCTCGGTCGCGGCCCAGTCGAGCGTCATCGCCGGACGCCTCGCCGCACCAGGCCGCCGCGGAGCCGCCGTCGCGCTCGTGGCGACCGGCCTGTCCGCCGGGATCCTGCTCAGCCGACTCGTCGGCGGCACCCTCACCGACCTGCTCGGCTGGCGCGCGATGCTCCTGGTCTGCGCCGCCCTGGCTCTGCTCGGCGCCGGTACGGCCGCGACGCTGCTGCCCGGCGAGCGCCCCCGCGCCCGCGACTCCTACCGAACCGCGCTGGCCACCCTGCCCCGGCTCCCGCTGCGCGAGGCACGGCTGCGGCGCGCGGTCGCCACCGGAGGCTTGTGGTATTTCGCCTTCACCCTGCTGTGGGTCGGCCTCGCGCTCTCCCTGGCCCGGCCGCCGCACTCCCTGGACCCCACCGCCATCGGCCTCTTCGGCCTGGCCGGGCTGCTCGGATTCGCCGTACTGCCGTTCACCGGTCGGATCGTCGACCGCCGTACACCCCACACCGTGATGACCGCGGCCGTGACGGTCGCGGCGGGCGGCACCCTGCTCATCGCCCTCGCGCCGGACTCCATCCCGGCCATCGCCGTCGGGCTCGCCGTGTTCGACGCGGGCTGCTTCGTCGCCCAAGCCGCCAACCAGAGCCTCGTCATCGGCATCGACCCCGCCGACTCCGGCAGCCTCAGCGGCGCCTACCTGGTGCTGTACTTCGCCGTCGGCGCCCTCGGTACCGCCCTCGCCGGGCCGCTGATCGACGCCATCGGCATGCGGGGCACCACGCTCGTCGCTCTGAGCGCCCTGGTCGCGGCCGCCCTCCTCGCGCGAGTTCCCGCACGGGCGCCCAGCCCCTCGTACGAGTGAGACAAACTGGTGAGAGCCGGGGCAGACCAGATGCCCTCGGGAAGAATTGCGTCTCCGATTCGGCGGCACCGTCAGGAGAGACACGTGGAGTACTACGACATCGGCCCGCACGGCCGGGCCGTCACCACCGCATCGCCCGAGGCCCAGCTCTGGTTCGACCGCGGGCTGACCTGGACGTACGCCTTCCACCACGAGGAGGCCGTTGAGTGCTTCCAGAAAGCCGCCGAGGCCGATCCCGACTGCGCCATGGCCTACTGGGGCATCGCCTACGCCCTCGGACCGAACTACAACAAGCCCTGGGAGTTCTTCGACGAGCGGGACCTGATGCGGACCGTCGAACGCACCCACCACGCCGTCGAGTTGGCCCACGCCAAGGCGGCCGACTGCACCCCCGTCGAACAGGCCCTGATCAGCGCCCTGCGCGCCCGTTACCCACAGGCGAAGGCCGTCGAGGACTGCTCGGTGTGGAACGCGCCCTACGCCGACGCCATGCGCGCCACCCATGAACTCGCCCCGGACGACCCGGACATCGCCACCCTGTACGCGGACGCGCTCATGAACCTCACGCCGTGGCAACTGTGGGACCTGCGCACCGGACAGCCCGCTGAAGGTGCCCGCACCGTCGAGGCCAGGGAGGTCCTGGAGCGGGTCGTGGAGTCACCCGGCGGTCGGCTGCACCCGGGCGTGCTGCACATGTACATCCACCTGATGGAGATGTCCCCCACCCCCGAAGTGGCCCTGACGGCCGCCGACCGGCTGCGCGGACTCGTGCCCGACGCCGGACACCTTCACCACATGCCCTCGCACCTGGAGGTGCTCTGCGGCGACTACCGCCGGGTCGTCTCCGACAACACCACCGCGATCCTCGCCGACGAGAAGGTCCGCAAGCGCTCCGGGGCGATGAACTTCTACACCCTGTACCGCGCGCACAACTACCACTTCAGGATCTACGGAGCGATGTTCCTCGGCCAGTCGCAGATCGCGCTGGAGACCGCCGACCAACTGGAGGCGGCCGTACCGGAGGATCTGCTGCGGGTGCAGAGCCCGCCCATGGCCGACTGGCTGGAGGCCTTCCTCGCCATGCGGGTGCACGTCCTGATCCGCTTCGGGAAGTGGTCCGAGATCCTGGAGTTGCCGCTGCCCGCCGACCCCGAGCTGTACTGCATGACGACCGCGATGCTGCACTACGCCCGCGGGGTCGCCCTCTCCGCCACCGGCCGCCTCCCCGAGGCCGAGACGGAACAGCGCCTGTTCCAGGAGGCCGCGGCCAAGGTCCCCGAGACCCGCATGCTGTTCAACAACACCTGTGCCGACATCCTCGCCATCGCCGAGGCGATGCTGGAGGGCGAACTGGACTACCGCAAAGGCCGGTTCGAGTCCGCCTTCGCCGCACTGGAACGCTCGATCGACCTCGACGACAACCTCCCCTACGACGAACCCTGGGGGTGGATGCAGCCCACCCGGCACGCCTACGGAGCCCTCCTCCTGGAACAGGGCCGGATCGCCGAGGCCGAGGCGGTCTACCGGGCCGACCTCGGGCTGGACGGCACCCTGCCCAGGGCCTGCCAACACCCCGGCAATGTCTGGTCACTGCACGGACTCCACGAATGCCTGATGCGCCGGGGCAAGGACGGCGAGGCACGCATTATCGCCCAACAGCTCCGCATCGCCGCCGCGTTGGCGGACGTACCGATCGAATCGTCCTGCTTCTGCCGCCTCGACACGAGGGGGGAGTGCTGCGGTTCTTGAAGTGCTCTCCCGGTGAAGCCGGGAGATTCCCTCCTACCTTGCGGTGGCGGGCTTGACGCCCCGGGGGCGCCTGACGACTGCCCTTCCGGCAGCCGGGACGAGCGCGTGGCCCATCCGGTACAGGTGCAAGACGTTCCGTGCGGCGTTGTGGTCGGCGTTGCCGGACCAGCCGCAGCCTTCGTTCTTGCACACGAACACGGCCTGGGACTCCCGGCTGCCCGGCGTGGTGCAGCCGCACATCGAGCAGCGCCGGGAGGTGCCGGGGGCGGGAACCTTGTGCAGGGTGCCGCCGTGGCGGGCGGTCTTGTACGTCAGCATCGTCACGGTGCGTCCCCACGCTTCCTGGCTGATGGAGCGGTTCAGGCCGGACTTCTGGGCGACGTTCTTCCCCGGGTTCTCGATGGTGCCTCTGGCGCTCTTGATCATGTTCGGGATGTCCAGTTTTTCCACCACGATCACGCTGTAGGTGCGGGCGAGGTGGGTGGTGGTCTGGTGCTGCCAGTCACTCGCCCTGCGCTTGGCTGTCGCGCGCAGGCGTGCGATCTGGTGGTAGGTCCGCTTCAGCCGGCTGGAGGATTTCTGGCCCGGTTTGCGGAAGCTCTTGCGGTGCGCTGCCCGCTGCTCCAGTCGGAGCAGCTTGGCCTTCTCGTCGGGGTTCAGCCACTTGTCCCGGTCGGCTGTGCCGTCCGGGAGGCGGGCGGGGCGACCGTGGTCCTGGTGGTGTGCGTCGGACAGGGCGAGCGGGATGGTGACTCCGGCATCGATGCCGACCTCGGGACCGGTATGCGGCTCGGGCACGGCGTCGAGGGTCTGGATGCGGAAGGCGATGTGCCAGCCGAGCGCGTCCTTGATCAGCCGGGCTCCGGTGATCCGGTTGTCGTTGTCGGAGGCCTTGCCGATGGGGAGGTCTTTGGTCCAGCGGAAGCGGACGCGGCCGATCTTGGGGAGGTTGACCATGCCCCAGCGGCGGTGCACGCGCTTGATCTGCAGGTCACGCCCCTGCGGGACGTCCACGGACATCACCGTGCGGAAACGGGCCTTGAAGTTCGGTGCGTCGGACCGGCCGTCCCAGCAGTTCTTCCACGCCTGAAAGTAGGTCTTCAACACCGCCTGGGCGGCCTGGGCGGGAAGGACGGCGAGCCAGTCGATCTCCTTGCGGGCCTGGCGGATCGCGGCGTCCGCCGCGGCAAGCGTGCGCCTGTCCTTCGGCAGCATCGTCCACCAGTCGTGCAGGAGGTTCCACGCCGTGCGGGCAGCGTGTGCCTGGGCATCGATGAGCCGGATCTGCGCAGGGGTCAGTGCCAGCCGGGCGCGGTGCCCGAACTGCCGCTTCACCCGTGCACGTTCCGTTGTCACGCGATCACCGTAGCATTCGGTCTATGTCACCGCGCTGGAATCCAAATCCCGATGTGCGCACCGGCCGTCACGTCGTCTGCCACCTTCACGTCCACTTGGTTTTAGTCACCAAGTACCGGCGCGGGGCCATGACAGGTGAGATGCTGACACGCTGCGAAGAGATCATGCGAGAGGTCTGCGAGGACTTCGAGGCTGAACTGAAGCAGTTCAACGGCGAAGAGGACCACGTCCGCCTGCTCGTGCACTACCCGCCCAAAGTCCAGCTCTCCAAGCTGGTCAACTGCCTCAAGGGCGTGTCCTCCCGCTACCTGCGCAAGGAGTACGACACTCACGTCCGCCGCTACCTGTGGGGCGGCCGTTTCTGGTCCGGCTCCTACTTCGCCGGAAGCTGTGGCGGGGCGCCGCTGAGCGTCGTTCGCCAGTACATCGAGAACCAGCAGCGCCCCGTGTGACGGCCGTCGTGCGCGCGGTGGGTCGACAGCGCGGATCCGTGCCCACAGTCGAGGTCTCAGAGCAGTCCTGAGACGCGCCTCACCTCCGCCCAGAAGGGCGGAGCACTGCGCAAGATCAAAGGTAGATGGGTGCTGTCCCTCGATGACCGCGTATCCCTTGCCACCACCTCACCCAGGCGCTTCACTTGGCGCACCTCCCACAGGAGAACACCTGAGCCCACCTTGCAGAAGGGGTAGTTCTTTTGTCAGCGATCCGTGCCACCGCCGTCACCGCGGCGGCCTGTGCGGCCGTGCTCACCACCGCACTGCCGTCCTCGGCCATCAACTCCTACAACGCGACGCCCGCACCCGAACGCACCGAGGTCGGCGCGCTCGTCGCGACATGGGACAACGACGACGACCCCACCACCCCCGACCGGGTCGACTGGGTCTGCTCCGGAACCATGATCGACGCGAACACCTTCCTGACGGCCGCGCACTGCACCACGGACTGGCCGGACAACGTGCGCTTCTACGTCTCCCTGGACCAGGACGTGCAGTCCGGGCTCGACGCGGCCGCCACGAAGTACCCGGGGAACCCGGCCGCGCAGGCGAACGCCGTCGCCGTCGAGGGCACCGCCCACAGCCACCCCGACTACCCGGGCCCCGCGTCCGACACCCACGACATCTCCGTGATCGAGCTGCCCGCGGCCAAGATGGCGGCCCGCTGGAGCTTCACGCCCGCCACCCTGCCCACCGCGAACCAACTCGGCACGCAGGACCTGAACTCCGCCGACTGGCTCGTCGCCGGTTACGGCACCCAGGAGGCCGTCCGCGGACCGGGTGGCCACACCCACCCGGGCGGCGGCGTCCGAATGAAGGCGCCCGTCACCTTCGACGCCCTCAACAAGTCCTGGGTCCGCCTCGCCATGACCGCGCCCCAGGGCAACGGCGGTGCCTGCTACGGCGATTCGGGCGGCCCCAACTTCGCGGTGCTCGGCGGGAAGACGGTCCTGGCGGCCACCACGATCACCGGGGACAGCCCCTGCTACGCCACGAACGTGACGTACCGCCTGGACACCCCGGGCGCCCGCGCGTTCCTGTCGCCGTTCGTGAAACTGCCGTAGACCAGCGGCGTTCGGCGACGGTGCGTGCGTCGTCGCCGAACGTGTCCATTGCACTGCGTGCAGATCATGGCGATGGCCGTGGTCATCTCGATCTGGGCGAACGTGTTTCCCATGCCCTGGTGGGGGTCGGGGACGAAGGCGCCGGACAGGTGACATGTCGGGGGCCCAGCGGTCGGGGTGGAGGTATGCGCGCCGGGATGCGCATGGGCAGCGGTGGCAGATAGAACGCGCCCATCATCTCCAGGAGTTGACGTACGCCGGGTGGAGCCGAATTCGTCACGCCGGTCGTTCCCCCACGCCCCTTTAAGCACCCGAACGCGCGCGCCGCCGGCATCGGCGCGCAGGCAGATGTGTGGAGGACGCGACGGGCGCCTGGTGCGGGAGTTTCCTCTGGGGCACGTCGGGCCACGTGGTCGGGCGGGAGCCCTACGCTGCAGTCATGAGGGCAACAGAGGAGGGAGCGGCGGCTGCGGCGGCCCGCTTCACCGGCCGCTCCGTGCTCGGCGTGCGGCGGCTGTCCGGCACGCTGGCCGAAGTCACCCTCGACGGTGGGCGGGTGGTGATGGTGAAGCGCGGCGACGGCGGCCCCGGTGCGACCCGTGCCGAGGCGGCGGGACTGCGCTGGCTGGGGGACGCCGGCACCGTCCGTGTGCCGGCCGTGCACGGACACGACGAGGACTGGCTGGTGACGGACCGCGTCCCGGCGGGCCGCCCGAGCCCCGAGGCGGCGGAGCGCCTGGGCCGCGAGCTGGCCGCGCTGCACGCCACGGGCGCCCCGGCGTTCGGGGCGCCACCGCCCGACGGCCTGAGGGACGCGTACATCGGACTGGCCCCCATGCGGAACATCGACGGCACGGACTGGCCGCGCTGGTACGCCGAGCACCGGGTGCTGCCCTACGTGCGCCGGGCGGTCGACGTCGGCACGCTCGGCGCCACCGAGGCCGCGGACTTCGAGCGGGTCTGCGCCCGCCTGCCCGAACTGGCGGGCCCCGCCGAACCACCGGCCCGCCTGCACGGCGACCTGTGGAACGGCAACGTCCTGTGGGCCGCCGACGGCCACGCCTGGCTGATCGACCCGGCCGCACACGGCGGCCACCGCGAGACCGACCTCGCGATGCTCCACCTCTTCGGCTTCCCCCACCTGGACCGACTCCTGGAGGGCTACCAGCGGACGGCACCGCTCACGGACGGCTGGCCCGCCCGAATCGCTCTGCACCAGCTCTTCCCGCTCCTGGTCCACGCGGTCCTGTTCGGACGCGGCTACGCGGAACAGGCGCTGGCGGCGGCGAGGTCGGCCCTGGTGGGCTGATTCAGACGGGAACCCGGAGCGTCTCCACGGCCCGGACCAGCGGGGCGAGTTCGGGGTTCCGGGCCGCCTCGTCGAGGGCCTCGCGCAGGGCGGACTCGTTGGTGGGGCGGGCCTCTTCGAGGAGCTTCAAGCCTGACTCCGTGACATCGGTGTAGATGCCGCGGCGGTCGGTGGGGCAGAGGTAGCGGGAGAGCAGGCCGCGGTCCTCCAGGCGGGTCACCAGACGGGTGGTGGCGCTCTGGCTGAGGACGACGGCGTCGGCGACCTGCTTCATCTGGAGGTGGCCGCCCTCACCGGAGTGCTGCCGGCTGAGGACGTCGAGCAGCGAGTACTCCCGCACGCTCAGATCGTGCCCGGACTGGAGGGCGCGCTCGATGTGGGCCTCGATCCGCCCGTGCAACAGGGAGAGCGCGCACCAGCCCTGGGCGAGGGCGGTGAGTGCGGGGTCTGTGGCGGTCATGGGGCCGTCTCCTCCGTCCGGTGTGACTGTCACCCAGGATATGCCATCAGTGAAATTTTCGTCGTGCGCAAGTATCGACCGTCTGCAAGCGTCTGTCCTTACTCGATGGCGCCGCCCCGCGCTCTCCCGCTAGCGTCAAGATCCCCGACCGGCCGGATCCGACGACCGGTGACCCGTACAGAATGCGAACCGCGATGACCAGCCGCCCGCCCGCGACGACGACCCTCTGGCGCCCCACCGGCCCCGAGGAGCTGGCCCTGGTCCGCGAGCTGGAGTGGCGGGCCTGGCCGCCCCGGCTGCCGGAGCAGCCGATCTTCTACCCGGTGCTCAACGAGGAGTACGCGGTGAAGATCGCCCGCGACTGGAACGTCAAGCACAGCGGCGCCGGCTTCGTGACCCGCTTCGAGGTCGAGTCCGACTTCCTCAGCCGCTACCCGGTCCAGCAGGCGGGCGGCGAGACGATCCTGGAGCTGTGGGTGCCGGCCGAGGAGCTGGAGGAGTTCAACGCCCACATCGTCGGCACGATCGAGGTCGTGCACGAGTTCCGGTCCTAGGCTGGGCCGCCCTCAGCTCCGTGCCAAGTGGCGCATCGCCAGGGCCAGTTGGAGTCTGAACCGGCCCTGCGGTGTGCGCACCGGCCAGCCCAGCAGATGCTCGGCGTGGGTGAGGCGGTCCTGGAGCGTGGAGTGGTGGACGTTGATCTCGGCCGCCGCCGCCCGCAGGCTCGTCGTCGAGGCGACCGCGTGCAGGGTGGTCAGCAGCCAGGGCGTGGACGCCGCCGCGCGCTCCAGGGCCCGGACATCGTCCGGTGGCTCGGCGCCCGGCACCACCAGCTCGGCGATCCGGGCGACGTCCCCGAGCCCGTCGGCGTGCACCACGCGTGGTCCGGGGTCCCGGGCGGTGCCCTCCGCGGTGAAACGCAGCGCCGTACGGGCGTCGGCCCAGGACCGCGGCAGGTCGAGCACGGGGACGGCGGGGCCGACCCCGACCCGGCCGGCGGGCAGGTCGCCCTCCGTCTCCGCCGCGACGATCAGAGGCGGACCCCCGGGCACGGCCAGCGCACGCGCCCGGCCCGCCGGATCCAGGCCCAGACGGCGCGCCGCGTGCAGCCGGGCCGACTCCGGAGCCGTGGCGTCGAGGACCGTCTCGACCAGGGCCGGATCATCGGCCGGCGCCCGGCCCCGGGTGCGGTCCAGCACCAGCCGTACGGCACCGGCGGCCCGCTCCAGGATCACCGCGTCGACCACGCTGGGCGCCGCCCCCGACCGCTCGAGCCACAGCGCCGCCGTGCCGCCCGGCGCCAGCGCCGCCCACGGCCAGGCCGGGTCCGGCGGCAGCTCGGTGTCGCTGCGGGCACCGTCGGCCTCGACCCGCACCCGGACCCGCCGCTCCGCGTCGACCAGCCGCGCCGGCACCCCGGCCAGCACGGCGGCCCCCCGCACCAGCGCCTCCACACCGGCCCGTGACTCGGCCAGTCGGTCGAAGTAGGCGATGACCCGCACGGCGGCGCCAGCGTCCGGGTCCAGCGCGGTGAGGCGCCCGGCCAGCTCTTTCATACGCTCATAGTGCCTGGCCGGGCGCCTTTCGAGGAGGCCCCTGCCGACGGGGAAAGCCGACCGACACCTGCGCCGCCAGCGCACCGAGGAAGTCCGCCGCGTCGAAGGCCGCGCCGGCGGACGCGACACCCACCGTCCTCGTCCGGCCGGTGAGGATCCGGCGCACCGCCTCCACCGCGAGGGGCGCGCTGACCGCGTAGATGTCCCGGCCCCGCGCCACCGCACGGCGTTCCCGGCCCGCCGAGCGCACGACGACGTCGACGAGGAACGTCTGGTCGGAGCGTCCCCGCTCGTCGGCCGCCGTCGGCGCCGGCGTGTCCGGGGTCGCGATGTCCCTGGCCGCCTCGGTCGTCATGTACGTACGCACCTCGGGCACGGTCAGATGGCTGGGCACGGTGACGACGTCGGCCATCGTGAACTCCGCGACGACCGGCCGTGTGCCCAGCGGCTCGGGGAACGGCCAGTCCACGACGGTCGGCGCGTCGTCGTGGTACTCCAGGCGGCCCTTGGCGAAGCGGACCCGGCGGCCCCCGCGCCGCTCCCGGGAGACCTCGCCCGCGACCCGCGTCCCGGCGGTGGGGTGCCAGCCGTTCAGGCCGTACGCGATGTGCACCTCGTCGGCGCTCGTCCAGTCGCCCATCGCGGCTGTGACCAGCAGGTCGCCGAGTCCGCCGTAGAAGGCCATCGCGGGCACGACCAGCGTGCCCGCGGCCCGGGCGCGGTCGGTGAAGTGCGTGAACGTGTCGTCGTTCGCCTCGATCTCGGCCGCCACGTCCACATACGGGATCCCGGCGCGCAGGGCGGCCTCGATCACCGGCGCCGCGGTCGTCGCGAACGGCCCCGCGGCGTTGATCACGGCCGCCGTGCCGGCCAGCGCACGGTCCAGCGAGGCCGCGTCGTCCACGGACGCCGGACGCGGCTCCAGACCCGGTGCGGCCGACGCCCGCAGCTTCTCGGCGTCCCGTCCGGACAGCACCGGCACGAACCCCCGCTCCAGCAGTTCCGCCACCACGAACCGCCCGGTGTGCCCGTACGCGCCGAACACCGCGACCTTCTGACCCGGTCCCATGACCTCTCCCCGTGCTCGATCAATTCCGATGCCCCGATCCTGGCCGAAGGATCGCCCCGGCGTGAGTGTCCGGAACGACAGCACCCATACAATTCCGGACATGGATACCGTGGCGTTCGCCCTCACCGACGGGATGCTGCACTTCGAACTGTCCGTGGCCCAGGAGGTGTTCGGATCCGCCCCCGACGCGGTGCCCGGACCCTGGTACGACATGAGCGTGTGCGGGCCGGGCCCGGTGCGGGTCGGCCGCTTCCTGCTGGAGCCCGACCACGGTCTCGACCATCTCCCGCGCGCCGACACCGTGATCGTCCCGGGCTGGGCGGACATCGGCGCCGCCCCGCCCGCCGACCTGGTCGACGCGGTACGGGCGGCGCACGAGGCGGGCAGCCGGGTGGCCTCCCTGTGCACCGGCGCGTTCGTGCTCGCCGCCGCGGGCCTGCTGGACGGCAGACGCGCGACCACGCACTGGGCGCACACCGACGCCCTGGCCGAACGCCATCCCCGGGTCGAGGTCGACCCGGACGTGCTCTACGTCGACAACGGCAGCGTGCTCACCTCGGCCGGGAAGGCCGCCGCCCTGGACCTGTGCCTGCACCTGGTCCGCCTGGACCGCGGCTCCTCCGTCGCCAACGCCGTCGCCCGCCGCCTTGTCGTGCCCCCGCACCGGGCCGGCGGCCAGGCCCAGTTCGTCTCCACCCCGGTGCCCGCCCGGGACGACCACCCGCTCGCCGCGCTGCTGCCCTGGGTGATGGAACGCCTCGACCAGCCGCTGACCGTGGAGGACCTGGCGCGCCGGGCCCGGACCAGCTCGCGCACCCTGGGCCGCCATTTCCGGGCGGCGACCGGCACCACGCCGTTGCAGTGGCTGCTGAACCAGCGCATCCGCCGCGCCCAGGAGCTGCTGGAGTCGACCGACGACAGCGTCGACACCATCGCGACCGCCACCGGCATGGGCACCGCCACGACCCTGCGCCGCCACTTCAACCGCACGCTCGGCGTGCCGCCCGACACCTACCGACGGACCTTCCGCGCGTCCCGCGACAGTTGAGGCTCAGTCGGCCAGCAACCGCCGCAGCCACCGCAGCTGCGCCGCCCGGGCCGCGTGCGAGAGTGCCGCCTGCGGGGCGAACCCGTCGAAGCCGTGGAAGCCGCCCGGCCAGACATGGAGCTCGGCCACCCCGCCCGCCTGCCAGATCCGCGACGCGTAGGTGACGACCTCGTCCCGGAAGGTCTCCGCGGAGCCCACGTCCAGGAAGGCCGGAGGCAGCCCGGTCAGGTCCGTGGCGCGGGCCGGGGCCGCGTACTCGGGGACGTCCGGGCCGCCGCGCCGGGCGCCGAGCAGCGCGGTCCAGCCGGTCTCGTTGGCCTGGTGGTCCCATATGCCGAGCCCCGCCATCTGGTGGGCCGACGGGGTGTCGTTGCGGTCGTCCAGCATGGGGCACATCAGCAGCTGGCCGAGCATCCGCGGGCCCTTGCGGTCCCGGGTGAGCAGGGCCAGCGCCGCGCACAGCCCGCCGCCCGCGCTGGATCCGGCGACGACGATCCGCTCCGGGTCGGCGCCCAGCTCCCGCGCATGCTCCGCCGTCCACACCAGACCGGCGTACACGTCCTCGATCTGCGCCGGATACGGATGCTCCGGCGCCAGCCGGTACTCCACCGACACCACGACCGCGTCCAGCTCCCGCGCCCAGGCGAGCGGCACGTCCACACCGGCCCGGTTGGTGCCGAGGACCAGTCCGCCGCCGTGGACGTGGTAGACCACGGGCCGCGGCCGGGCCGGCTCCGTGGCCGGACGGCAGATCAGCAGCGAGATCTCCGGCGCGCCCTCGGGCCCCGGCACCGTCCGCTCCTCGGCCTCGAAGAAGCCGTCCATGGTGACGTCCAGCTCGGACAGCAGCCGCATCCCCGGCCCTTGGCGCACCTCCTCGATGTCGTCCGGGGCGAGGCCCGGCGACACGAGGTCCTTGATGAGCTCCAGCGCGGCGGCGAGCTCGGGGTCGAACGGGGGCGGGACCTGTGACATGGCAACTCCTCACGCCGGGCGTCTGGTACGGCCCATGCTCCGCGCACCGGCCCGCCGCCGGGTGCCGCCGTACGGCGGAAGCTGCCCGCCGGACGGCGGGTGCCGCCCACCTGACCTAGGCCCA
>NZ_JACMSF010000090.1 GCF_014257025.1 Streptomyces cupreus | reverse complement strand
GGGGATGGGACGGGTAGGGGCGGCGGGGGCGAGGAAAACCGTGCCGCACCCCGACGGAGTCACCGCGCCACAGCAGTGACCCGCTCACTCTCGATCCGCTTGGCCAAAGCCTCCTCGCCCAACGTCGAGAGATGACGGCACAACACCACCGACCCGCCAGTGGCCAACGCGCCGTACAACCCCGCGTTCAACCCCTCCCACGTGTCGTACCCCAACCCCGACAGAATCCGAGACCCGGGCCCGGTCAACCCCAACCCCGTGGCCTCGTCCCGCGCCCGCTCCACAACCTCCGCCCCCGTGAACTCCCGCCCGGCGACAATCAACGCCGCCTCCTCGGGATCCACCGGAGAGAACGGCACAAACCGATCCCCCTGCCCCGGCACCTCCACCGCGTAATCCACAAACCCGGCCGGCAGCTGCGGAAAACGCCCACCAAGCGGCCGTAGCGCCAAGGCCACCCGCTCCCCACCACAGCCCCGCGCCACATCCAGCGTGTCCGGCCCGCTCACCACGACATCGGCCGCGGCCACATCCGCGCCGCCCACATCCGCGACGACCCCCACGGACGAACAGGCCAGCAGCCACACCGCCGTCTGCCAGTGCGCGGGCAGCAGCAGGGCCACCCGGTCCCCGGGCCCGGCACCAAGATCCCCTTGGAGAAGGTTCGCGGTCTTGGCCACCCAATTGGCGAAGGTGGCCACGGACAATTCGACACGCTCCCCGGTGGCATCGTCGTAGAAGGTCACCAGAGGACGCCCAGGATCCGCGGCAAGCGCGGAACGCAGCAGGTCGGCAGGGGTGCGATCGGTGGCATTCACCCGCGTTAGCGTACGCGTGCCCCGCCTCCCGCACCCCACACACCCACCACCGATTCGGCCGAACGCGACCCCGACGCCCCGTCAAATCCCCGATGGACAGATATGTATGACTATGTCCAACATCAGGGGCATGCGTGGATTACTTGCTTCCTCGATCGGTGTCACCTGCGCGGCCGCTCTCGTCCTGCCGCTGACCCCAACCGCCGCCGCGGCGATCACCAGACCCGCGCCGACGGCGGAAGCGGCCACGAGACCCACCGAGAGATCGACCCCGGGCCACACCGAGTCCCTCCCCCTGACAACGCTCCCCACCACAAGAGCGACCCCCAGCACCCCCACCGTCCCCGACCAAGGCGTGTCCCGCAGGGGCGTGCACCGCTTCTCCCTCGTGGGCGTCGTCTGGGACGACCCCGACACGGAACTGCACGGCTGGGTCCGGGTCCGCACCCGCGCCACGGCCACCGGCACCTGGTCCGACTGGCAGGACATCGAGACCCACAACGCCGAACACGCGGCCGACCCGGACACCGCGGAACGCACCTCGGGCCGGGTCCGCGGCTCCACCGCCCCCCTGTGGGTCGGCGACTCGGACGCCGTGGAGGTACGAGTCAGAGTGGACCAGGCCCAAGGCCCGTACGCCACCCCACTCCCGACAGGCCTGCGCCTCGAACTGGTCGACCCGGGCCGGACGGCGGAGCCGCTCCTCCCGACCACCCGCCCGGCCATCCAGGCGGTGGCGGCCCCCCACGACGCCCCCGCCAACACCATGACCGCCGAAACGGCGGCGGCCTCCGCCGCCAACACCGAACTCGCCCCGATGGGCGTGATGGAGATCCCGGCCCTCACCCCCGACCAGACGCGCCACGAACTGTTCACCCTCCGCGGCACCGAACTGACGGAGGAACAGAGGGCGAAGCCGTACATCGGCCCCCGCCCCCGCATCGTCACCCGCCGTGGCTGGGGCGCGAACGAGAGCTGGCGGGAGAAGAAATTCGTCTACACGAAGAAGGTGAAGGCGGCCTTCGTGCACCACACGGCGTCCGGCAACGGATACAAGTGCTCGCAGGCGCCCTCCGTCATTCGCGGTATCTACCGCTACCACGTGTTGAGCATGGGCTGGCGGGACATCGGCTACAACTTCATCGTCGACAAGTGCGGAAACATCTACGAGGGCCGCGCCGGTGGCGTGGCCAAGCCGGTCCTGGGTGCCCACACTCTGGGTTTCAACACGCACAGCATGGGGATCGCCCTCCTCGGCAGCCACGCCAGCAGCAAGCCGTCCGGCGCCGCCGTGAAGGCCGTGGCACGGCTCACGGCCTGGAAACTCGGTCTCTTCGGCGCCAATCCGCGCGGAAAGACATACCTGAAGTCCGGAGGTGGCAATCTCTACGCAAAAGGTAGGAACGTACGACTGAATGTAATCTCCGGCCACCGCGACGGCTTCGCCACGGAGTGCCCGGGCTTGCAGCTCTACCGCAAGCTCGGCACGACCCGGACGACGGCGGCCGAACTCCAGGGCCGCTGAGGGCCGTCGCTGACGCCGGAAGAACACATTCACCGCCATCGGGGGAAAGGCGGATCAATGACGAACGCCGCACTGCCGTCGAGGGCACCACACACGGTCTGCACACAACGGTCTGCATACACTGACCGGCCGAAAGACAGTTCGGCCGGTCCCGGCAGGAAGCGGAGACAACAGGTGACAGAAGCGATCCTCCTGGTCGGCGGCAAGGGCACACGGCTGCGTCCCCTCACCGTGCACACGCCCAAGCCCATGGTCCGGGCGGCCGGGGTCCCCTTCCTCACCCACCAGCTCGCGAGAGCGAGAGCGGCGGGCGTCGACCACATCGTCCTGGCCACGTCCTATCTGGCCGAGGTCTTCGAGCCCTACTTCGGCGACGGCGCCTCACTGGGCCTGCACATCGAGTACGTCACCGAGGAGGAGCCCCTCGGCACGGGCGGCGCCATCCGCAACGTCGCCTCGCGCCTGCACTCCGCCCCCGACGACCCGGTCCTGATCTTCAACGGCGACATCCTGACGGGCCTGGACATCAGGGCGTTGGTGGACACCCACCAGCGCACGGAGGCGGATGTCTCCCTGCATCTGACGAAGGTGACGGATCCCAGGGCGTACGGCCTGGTCCCCACGGACGAGACCGGCCGGGTGACGGCCTTCCTGGAGAAGCCGCAAACCCCCGAAGAGATCGTCACGGACCAGATCAACGCGGGCGCCTACGTCTTCCGCCGCTCGGTCATAGACACGATCCCCACAGGCCGCCCGGTATCCGTCGAACGCGAGACCTTCCCCGACCTCCTCTCCGCGGGAGCGCACCTCCAGGGCATGGTCGACTCCACGTACTGGCTGGACCTGGGCACGCCGGCGGCCTTCGTACGAGGCTCCGCGGACCTGGTCCTGGGCCGGGCCCCGTCCCCCGCGGTCCCCGGCCGCTGCGGCGACCGCCTCGTCCTCCCCACGGCCAGGGTCGCCCCGGACGCGAAACTGGCGGGCGGCACGGTGGTCGGCGAGGGAGCCTTCGTGGCGGAGGGCGCCCGAGTCTTCGGCAGCACGATCCTCCCCGGCGCGGTCATCGAACCCGGCGCGGTCATCACGGACTCCCTCATAGGCACGAAGGCCCGAGTGGGCGAACGCTCCATCCTCACCGGCACGGTGATCGGCGACGGCGCCATAATCGGCCCCGACAACGAACTGACAGACGGCGCCCGAGTCTGGTGCGACGCCCAAATCCCAGCGAGGGCACTCCGCTTCTCACCGGACCAGTAAACCGAGGGCGCTGCCAGGCGCCGCATTTCAGCCCGTCTGGGGGAGTTTGAGGACGAGGCCTCTTCAGGGCCGAAACGGGGGTCTGGGGGCGCAGCCCCCAGAGGGGGACTCCCACTGGGGGAGGGACGGGTAGGGACGGCGGGGGCGAAAACAGTCCGCCCCCGCACCACATCACAACCGCCCGATATCCCCCCGAGGCATCCGCGGCGCCCGCCGCGCCGGCACCCTCCCGCTCAGCAGAATCAACCGCGCCGCCCGATGCCGCTGCCCGGCATACGGCTCCAGCAGCGACAACATCACCGCATCATCCGCATCCCGATCCCCCGCCAGCGCGAACCCCACGATCCCCGGCAGATGCAGATCCCCCACGGTCACCGCATCCGCCGCCCCATGACTACGCTGCACCACTTCCGCGGAGGTCCAAGGCCCCACCCCCGGCACAACCTCCAACCGCGCCCGCGCATCCTCCGGCGTGAACCCCACCGCCTGCTCCAGCCGCGCAGCAACCCGCACAGCCCGCAAAATCGTCGACGCCCGCTTGTTGTCGACCCCCGCCCGATGCCACTCCCAGGACGGAATCAACGCCCACGTCCGCGCATCCGGCATCACACACATCCGCCCGGGCGCGGGCCCAGGCGCCGGCGACCCGTACTGCCGTACCAACAACCGCCACGCCCGATAAGCCTCATCGGTCGTGACCTTCTGCTCAAGAATCGACGGAATCAACGACTCCAGCACCAGCCCGGTCCGAGTCAGCCGCAACCCCGGCCGCCGATGCCGGGCAAGCGCCACCACCCGATGCCGAGGCTCGAACGCCTCAGGATCATCCGCGGCCCCGAGCAACTCCGGCACCTGCTCCAGCAGCCACTCGGCCCCCGGCCCCCACGCCTCCGCCCGAACCGCCGCCCCCTGCATGGCGATCCGCAAGGTTCCGGGCCCAAGGGGAGTACGACTGGCCCGCCACACCGATCCGTCCGGCATCGCCCGGAACGTGGGATCCCCAGGCCCGCGTCGCAACGGCCCGAGAACAAGCCCCAGATCGAGCGGCCCCTGAGGCACATACGTCCGCACCCGCCCCGCCACGGGCGCCTGCCGAGGCACCCCGGCAGGCACACCGACATGCCCCCCGCGCACGGTCGTACGCGTGGGCCGAGGAGCGAAACGTCCAGCCACGAATGAGGTCCTGGGGAGAGAAGGGAAGCCCTACGAGGGTAGGCCGAAGCCGCCGTACGTCATCGCACCTCGATGAAAGTCCCCGCGTCCCGCTCGGGCCGAGGCCGAGGCTCCTCCGCGGGATGCCCGACGGCCACGGCTCCCATGGGGTCCCACTCCTCAGGCAGCCCCAGCACGTCCCGCACGACCTCGCGGCAGAACATCGTCGAGGAGACCCATGCCGACCCGAGCCGCTCCCCGGCCAGCGCCACAAGGAAGTTCTGCACTCCGGCACCGGCGGCCACCACGAACATCTCCCGCTCGGCGGCGTCCCGGCGCGGATCGCCGTACGTGTGCGATCCGTCCATGACGAGACACGGCACCACCAGATACGGGGCGTTGCGCAGGACGTTCCCCCGCCGCACCCGCTTGGCTATTGACTCCTCGCTCTTGCCGTCCCGCCGCAGATCCGCGATCCACGCGTCCCGCATCGCGTCGAGCAGCCGGATCCGCGACTCCTCGGACTCCAGCAGCACGAACCGCCACGGCGTCGTGTGATGCGGCGCCGGCGCCGTCACGGCCGCGGCGACCGCCCGCCGTACCGCCCCGGGGTCGACGGGCTCGTCGGTGAAGTCCCGGACCGTACGGCGCTGGGTGACCGCGAGACGCACCGCCTCCGAGGTCCCCAGCCGGAACATGTCGTCGCGCCCGCCGCGCACCATGGCCCGCGCCCCCTCGCCGTCGTCCTCGGCCACCACATGCGGCAGCCCTCGCACCACGGCGACGGGCAGCCCGGCGGCCTTGCCCTTCACCAGGTCACCCGCCGCGGCCAGCTCGTCCGCGGTCGCGACGACGGTCGCGCTGAGCGGATTGCCGTACGCGTCCGTGCCTCCGCGCAAGTCGTCGAGCACCCGCACTCCGGCGGCGCCGATCGCCACGTCCGTGAGCCCGGAGCGCCAGGGTCGCCCGAAGGTGTCGGTGACGATCACGCCGACATCGACGCCGAGGGCGTCGCGCAGCCCGTCCCGTATCGCGCGCGCGGACGCGTCCGGGTCCTCGGGCAGCAACAGCACCGTCCCGGAAGGGGTGTTGGAGGCGTCGACGCCGGCCGCGGCCATGACCAGGCCCTGCCGGTTCTCGACGATCCGCAGGGTGCCGCGCCGGGCCACGACGCGCACGGTCTCGGCGTCGATCGCGGCCTCCCGGTCGGCCGCCCGCACGACCCGGCCCTCCGCCTTGGACACGATCTTGGAGGTGACGAGCAGCACGTCACCGTCGGCCAGCTCAGGCTCCGCGGCCGCGATCAGCTTGGCGAGGTCGTCGCCCGCCGAGACCTCGGGGATCCGGGGCACGGCCCAGACCCGGTAGGACACCTCGCTCAAGCCCCCCGCACCTCCTCGGCCAGCACCAGCGCCTCACGGGCCATCCGCGCGGTCGCGTCGAGGTCGGTCATCATCAGCGGTACGGCCCGGCAGCGGATGCCGGCCGCCTCGATCCGCTCCACGGAGCCGGCGTCCACGGTGTCCACGAGCCAGCCGTCGAGCAGCCCCGAGCCGTAGTGCTCGGCGACCGCCGCGGCCGTCGACTCCACGCCGACCGCCGCGAGCACCTTGTCGGCCATCCCGCGCACGGGCGCGTCCCCGACGATGGGGGACAGGCCCACCACCGGCACCCCGGCGTCGGCGATGGCCTCGCGGATGCCGGGTACGGCGAGGATCGTGCCGACGGAGACCACGGGGTTGGACGGCGGGAACAGGACGACGTCCGCCTCGGCGATGGCTTCGAGGACGCCCGGCGCGGGCTTCGCCTGCTCGGCGCCGACGGGCACGACCGCCTCGGCGGGGACGGAGGCCCGCAGCCGTACCCAGTACTCCTGGAAGTGGATCGCCTTGCGCTCGCCGGACCCCGCGGCGGAGCCGCTATTGGGCACAGTGACGGCGACATGGGTCTCCACGCGGTCGTCGGTCATCGGGATGAGCCGCACCCCGGGCTTCCACCGGTCGCACAGCGCCTCGGTGACCGCGCTCAGCGGATATCCGGCGCCGATCATCTGGGTCCGGACGATGTGCGTGGCGAAGTCCCGGTCGCCGAGCCCGAACCACTCGGGCCCCACGCCGTACGCCGCGAGCTCCTCCTTGAGATGGAAGGTCTCGTCGGCCCGCCCCCAGCCCTGCTCCTCGTTGATGCCGCCGCCGAGGGTGTACATCACCGTGTCGAGGTCCGGGCAGACCTTCAGTCCGAAGAGGTGGATGTCGTCGCCGGTGTTGCCGATCACGGTGATGTCCGCGTCCGGCGCGGCCTGCTTCAGACCGCGCAGGAACCGGGCACCGCCGATGCCGCCTGCCAGAACCACAATGCGCATGGAAGCAAGCATGGCAGGCGGGTCCGACAACGCGTCAGTCGGTCACGAGACCCGGGCGGCCTCCGCCGCGCACCGGGTGTGCATCGGCATCTCGGTCAGGCCCGGGTAGTAGACGTGCAGGCTGACCGCGGGCTCCAGCGCGTCATTGACCACCTCGTGCACATAGCCCGGCGCGAACACCCGCTGCGCGCCCGGCGCCAACGCGCGCGTGCCGCGATCCGTGCGCTCGGTCAGAGTGCCCTCCAGGACGGTCAGTACGCCGGAGGAGGGGCCGTGGTCGTGCAGACCGCTGCCCTGTCCGGGCACCCAGGACAGCAACCAGACCTCGTAGCCGGGCCCGGTACGCAGCCGGTGGTACCACCGGGAGGTGGCGTCGTACTGGACGAGGTGCTCCCACCGGGACCGGTCGGCGGCGATGGAGCGGGCCAGGCCGACGAACTCGGCGACGGTGGCCGGGTGCTCACGCGGAGGCTGGAGGAGGTGCGGGACTTCGAGGATGTCGCCGGCGATCTGGAGGTCGCTGTCGCTGTTCATGGGGTGGGGTGGTTCCTCAGTGAAAGAAGGTCAGAGGGGAACGAGAAACCGAGTCGCAGGGGACGGGACCCGGCCTGCAGCTGGAGCGGGGGTGGCTCAACAGCTGGGACAGCAACAACAGCTACAGCGAGCGTGGGCAGCACCGAGGGACCCGGCGGTGCGGGTCGAGGTGAGCGCCAAGTTCGCGAGCATGCCCTCAAGGACAGCGGTTCACACCTTCACTGTCAACTTGACGCCCGGTATGTGGGACATGTTTCACCTCATCCGGTTCATCTGGCTGGCGAAAGGTTTGTTCAGGGGACACCTGGGACACATGGCGCTCAACCGGGCGCACAAGCCTCGTTGCCGTCCCGTGATCCGACTGTGATCCGGTTCGCTTCGACGCGCGCGTCGGAACGAGATCGAACTCTTGGGCGTCCTTTTCCGTATCAGGCCCTGACGAGCCGGAGGCCCTCCCGGGTCTCGTCTGCGTGTCAAGGTTTATGCCGATTTGAACACTTTCTGCTAGGCCTTGGTTCCGCAGAGTGAATAAGGGGCCCAATAGCAGATCTCGGCTTGACTCGCCCGGAGCAGCACACTTGTAATTTCACTCGTGTCGTTCAGCCGAAATCGGTAACGGCTACATCACGGGGACGCGAAAGACAGACGAGGGGCGCACATGACCGAGCTGGTGCAGCAACTGCTGGTCGACGACGCGGACGAGGAACTCGGCTGGCAGGAGCGCGCGCTGTGCGCCCAGACCGACCCCGAGTCCTTCTTCCCCGAGAAGGGCGGCTCCACCCGCGAGGCCAAGAAGGTCTGCCTCGCCTGTGAGGTCCGCTCCGAGTGCCTCGAATACGCCCTCGCCAACGACGAACGCTTCGGCATCTGGGGCGGCCTGTCCGAACGGGAACGCCGCCGGCTGAAGAAGGCCGCCGTCTGACGAAACGGCTCACATCCGCACGTATACGTCACGTACGGCCCGTCGCAGGTGGGTTATCCACAGGCGGCGGGCCGCTGTCATGCCCAGCCGATAGTGTGGTCGCTCGTCCGAGACGCCCCGCTGTCCCCTCGGGGCACAGGCGTCCACCGCAGTCCACCGAACCGGGGCCCGTACCTCGATGTCCGTGCACAGCCACACGGCGGCGCATCAAGAAGCGTCCGCCACACCAGAGTTCCCGCGTCATGTGGTGACCGCGGTCCTCGTCTCCCATGACGGCGCCCGCTGGCTCCCTGACGCGCTCGCCGGGCTGCTCGGCCAGGAGCGCCCGGTGCAGTCCGCCATGGCCGCCGACACCGGCAGCGCCGACGCCTCCGCCCAGCTGGTCACCGACGCCCTCGGCCCCGACCGCGTCCTGCACCTCGCCCGGCGCACCGGCTTCGGCCAGGCCGTCGAGGAGGCCGCCCGCACCGCGCCGGTCCTCACCCCCGACGAGCTGCCGTACCTGAAGCGGCCGAGCGGCTGGGACCCGGTCACGCGCACGTGGCGCGACGACGCCTACGACATGCCGGAACTCCCGCACGGCGAGCCGGTCCAGTGGCTGTGGCTGCTGCACGACGACTGCGCCCCCGAACCCGACGCCCTGGCCCAGCTGCTGAGAGTCGTGGAGAACGAGCTGGAGCTCGGCCGCGACGACGTCGCCGTCGTCGGACCCAAGCTGCGCGGCTGGTACGACAAGCGGCAGCTGCTGGAGGTCGGCGTCTCCATCGCCCACTCCGGCCGCCGCTGGACCGGCCTGGACCGCCGCGAACAGGACCAGGGCCAGCACGACCACGTCCGGTCCGTGCTCTCCGTGTCCACCGCCGGCATGCTGATCCGCCGCGACGTCTTCGAACAGCTCGGCGGCTTCGACCGCCGACTGCCCCTGATGCGTGACGACGTCGACCTGTGCTGGCGCGCCCAGGCGGCCGGCCACCGCGTCCTCGTCGCCCCCGAGGCGGTCGTACGACATGCCGAGGCGGCCTCCCGCGAGCGCCGCGCCGTCGACTGCGCGGGCCGCACCACGGCCTCCCCGCACAAGGTCGACAAGGCCGGCGCCGTCTACACCCTCCTCGTCAACACCCGCTCGGCCACACTGCTCTGGGTGCTGCTGCGCCTGGTTCTCGGCACCCTGCTGCGGACCGTCGCCTATCTCGTCGGCAAGGTGCCCGGACAGGCCGTGGACGAGATCCGCGGTCTGCTGGGCGTGCTGCTGCGACCCGAGCGGATCATCGCCGGGCGGCGCAGCCGGGGCCGCCCGGTCGTCGACAAGGGCGAGCTTCGGCCGCTGTTCCCGCCGCCCGGGGCGACCGTGCGGGCCACCGTGGAGCAGGCCGCGGGCGAGTTCTTCGGCAGCTCCGACCCCGAGGCCACCTCCGGCGCCGGACGGCACGGCGGCGGCATCGAGTCCGGACCCGGCGGCGACGACGCGGACTTCCTGGAGATCGAGCAGTTCGGCCGCCTCAAGCGCATCGCCCGCAAGCCGGGCCCGGTGCTCTTCCTGGTGCTGCTGCTCGTCTCGCTGGCCGCCTGCCGCGCACTGCTCGGCAGCGGCGCTCTCGCGGGCGGCGCCCTGCTGCCCGCCCCGGCCGACTCCGCGGAACTGTGGTCGCACTACCTCGACTCCTGGCACCCGGTCGGCGCCGGCGGCACCGCGTCCGCGCCCCCGTACCTGGCGATCGTGGCGATGCTGGCCTCCGTGCTGTTCGGCTCCACCGGACTCGCGGTGACCGTCCTGCTCGTCTGCTCGGTGCCGCTGGCCGGGCTCACCGCCTACTTCGCCTCCCGCCCGCTCGTCGAGTCGCGCCTGCTGCGCGCGTGGGCGGCCGTCGTCTACGCCTTCCTGCCCGCCGCGACCGGCGCCCTCGCCGGAGGCCGGATCGGCACCGCCGTCCTGGCCGTCCTGCTGCCGCTCATCGCCCGCGCGGGCGTCGCCGCCAGCGGCCTCGCGAACACCTCCGGCACGCGCGGCAGTTGGCGCGCCACCTGGGCGTACGCCCTGCTGCTGACGATCACCACAGCCTTCACGCCGATCGTGTGGCCGATCGCGCTGCTGCTCGGCGTGGCCCTGCTGGCCGTGCGCCGCACCGACATCACCGCCTACGGCCCGCGCTTCCTGGCCCAGCTCGGCACCCCCCTGCTGGTCCTCGCACCCTGGTCGCTGACCCTGCTCCCGTTCGGCTTCTTCGACGAGGCCGGTCTGGAGTACGGCTCCTCGGCCGCCTCCGCCCTCGACCTGCTCGGCGCCAGCCCCGGCGGGCCCGGCACGGTCAGCGGGCTGATGCTGATCGGCGTCGTGCTGGTCGCGCTGGCCGCCCTGCTGCGCTCGCAGCGTCAGCTCGGAATCTGGACGGCCTGGGCGGTGGCCCTGGTGGGCCTGGTCTTCGCGGTCCTGTCCAACGACTCCGCCTGGGCCGGCCCCGCCACCCTCGTCTACGGCATCGCCCTGCTGGCCGCCGCCGTGCTCGGCGCCGACGGGGCACGCGCACGCGTGGCCGAGCAGAGCTTCGGCTGGCGCCAGCCGGTGGCCGCGCTGATTGCCCTCGCGGCCGCCGTGGGGCCGCTGCTCGTCGCCGTCGGCTGGATGATCGGCGGCGCCGACGGACCGGTGGAGCGGCGCGACCCGGTACAGGTGCCCGCGTTCGTCGCCGAGGAGAGCGGCAACCGCGACCAGACCCGCACCCTCGTCCTCGACAGCGACTCCGCGGCCCACGTGGGCTACATGCTGGTCCGTGGCTCCGGTGCCCGTCTCGGCGACGGCGAACTCGCCGCGTCCGACGGCGAGAACAGCGGCCTCGACAAGATCGTCGCCAACCTCGTCGCCGGCTCCGGCGCCGACCAGGCCGACCAGCTCGGCAAGTTCGCCGTGGCCTATGTCCTCGTCCACCAGGGCGCGCCGCGCGAGGTCACGCGCGTGCTGGACGCCACGCCCGGTCTGAGCCGGCTCAGCGAGCAGAACGGCAGCGCGCTGTGGCGGGTCGACCAGGACGTCGCCCGCGCCACGATCGTCACCGACTCCGGCAAGCCGCAGCCGGTCGCCGCAGGGCCCGTCGAGATCCACACCACGATCCCGGAGGGCTCCGACGGCCGCACCCTGCGACTGGCCGACACAGCCGACGCGGGCTGGACGGCCACCCTGGACGGCAAGCCGCTGACCCGCACCACGGTCGACGGCTGGGCGCAGGGCTTCGAACTGCCCGCCTCCGGCGGCAAGCTGGACGTCACCTTCGAGGACCCGATAGGCCACACCGCCTGGCTGTGGGTCCAGGGCTTCCTCGCCGTCGTCCTCGTCGTCCTCGCCCTGCCCGGCCGCCGCCGCGACGTCGACGACGACCTCCCCGAGGAGCAGGCCATCCCGGCGCAGGCCGCATCCGGCGAGGGCCGCCGCGCCCGCCGACTGCGCGCCCAGGCGGAGGCCGAGGAACAGGGCCGCCCCAACGAGTTCCCGTCTCCTCCCCAGGAGGCGCCCCCCGTCCCGGTCCCGCAGCAGCAGCCCTACGGCGAGTACGACACCCCGAACTACGCGGGCGCCCCCGAGTACGGCGGCTACGGCGAGCAGTACCAGAACGGCCAGGCGTACCCGCAGGGCGGCTACGACCAGGCCTACCAGGCGGATCCGTACCAGGCCGGCCAGTACGACCCGTACGGCTACGGCGGACAGCCTCAGCAGGGCACGTACGACCAGAGCGCGTACGACCAGACGTACCAGCAGGGTTACGACACCGGCTACGACCCGGCGCAGCAGCCCCCGCAGCACGGAGTCGAGCGTCCCGACGGGAGCCAGCAGTGAACCGCACGACCCTCTCCCTGCTCGCCGGTGTGACCGCGCTCGCCGCCGTCACCGGGTACGCCGCCCTGAGCGCCCCGGAGGCGTCCGGCAAGGACAGTGCCCAGGCGGCGGCCGTGCTGCCCGTGGAGCGCACGAGCCTGCTCTGCCCGTCGCCCAGTACCTCCGACCTCGCGGAGACGGCGTACACCTCCTTCACGCCCGTCACGAAGGGCACCGGCAGCGACGGCAAGGCCGAACTCAGCGCCGCGGCCGGGCAGTCGCCGGAGAAGAGCGACGAGAAGACGGACGAGAAGACGGACGAGAAGACGGACGAGAAGACGGACGAGAAGCCGGTCCTGGAGCCCAAGGAGCCGGGCAAGCCGGTCACCGGGGACGCCTCCGGGGCCGACTCGCCCGCGCTCGTCGGCACCGCCGACGGGAAGTTCGCGCCCGGCTGGACCGTCCAGCAGACCACGGAGGTCACCGCCGGCACCGGACGCGGTCTCCAGGGCGTCAACTGCACCGCGCCGGACACGGAGTTCTGGTTCCCGGGCGCCGGCACGGCGACCGACCGCACGGACTATGTGCACCTGACCAACCCGGACGACTCCGCGGCCGTGGTCGACATCGAGCTGTACGGCAAAGACGGCTCCCTGGAGACCACCATCCCGGACGGCATCACGGTCCAGCCGCACTCCACCGAGCCGGTCCTGCTGTCCACGCTCATCGACGAGAAGCAGACCAACCTCACCGTGCACGTCAGCGTCCGCAGCGGGCGCGTCGGCGCGGCGGTGCAGGCCCTGGACGACAAGCTCGGCGGCGACTGGCTGGCCGCCTCCACGGACCCCACGGGCAGCCTGGTCCTGCCCGGCATACCCAAGGACGCCACGGCGGTACGCCTGATCGCCTTCACCCCCGGCGGCTCCGACGCCGACCTGAAGCTCCAGCTGGCCTCCCCGTCCGGCCTGATCACCCCGGCGGGCAACGAGACCCTGCACGTGAAATCGGGCATGACGTCCGCGGTCGACCTCGGTGACATCACGCGCGGCGAGGCGGGCTCGGTGGTCCTGACCCCCACGGACCGCTCGGTCCCGGTGGTGGCGGCGCTCCGGGTGATCCGCGGCAAGGGCGCCGACCAGGAGACGGCGTTCATCCCGGCCACCAGGCCGGTGGGCACGCGCGCGACCTCGGCGGAGAACACGGCAAAGGGCACGACTCTGTCCCTGACAGCTCCGGCCAGCACGGCGAAGGTGAAGGTCACGGCCTCGGCGGGTACCGAAGGCGGCACGGAGGCCTCACAGACGTACACGATCAAGAAGGGCACGACACAGAACATCGACCTCCCGACCCCGAGCGGCCTGAAGGGCACATACGCGGTGACGGTGGAAACGATCTCGGGCGGCCCGGTCTACGGCTCCCGCACCCTGACCTCCTCCCAGGGAGAGGTCCCAGCCTTCACGATCCAGACCCTCCCGGACGACCGGGGGATGGTGGAGGTACCGGAGGCGGAGCAGGATCTGTCGGTCCTGCAGAAGTAGGCCGAGCCCCGGCTCAGTCCTCCCCGTACCGAGGATCCACCGTCTCGGGAGTGAGCCCCAACAGCTCGGCCACCTGCTCGACGACCACCTCGTGCACCAGTGCGGCCCGCTCGTCCCGTCCCTTGGTGCGGATCTCCACGGGCCGCCGATAGATGACCACCCGCGCCGGCCGCCCCTCGCGCGCCGTGATGGACCCGCCCAGCGGCACGGCCTCGTCGTTCCAGGCCTGCCCGGCGCCGTTCAGGGGCGGCACTTCGAGGACCAGGAAGTCGATGTCGGCCAGCTGCGGCCACCGTCGCTCAAGGCGCTCCACGGAGTCCTGCACAAGGTCGGCGAACGCTTCGGCACGGCTCGCCGCCAGCGGCACCTGCGGCGGCGCGATCGGCCCACGCATGCCCCGGCCATGGCGATCACGACGGCGGGGCCCGGGGCCGGCGGCACGGGGCGGTACGGGGTTGTCCATCACTGGTGAAGCGTAGTCCTCGCCGTGACCGCGCGCCCCGCCCCACACGGCACCAGGCCCGCCGTCCACCCGCCCCGCACCCCATGTCGCCGGATGACCATTCCAGCCAAGGTTGGGCTCGATTCCGTATCTCTCCCAGACCGACGATCTCAAGGCAATTGATGTGGTTTGTACCGAGTGTTGACCGGATCCCCTCCTGTCCGACCGGTCGAAATTCGACGTTCTCGCAGGTCAGAGAGGTGCGTCAGATGGGGTGTGTGGGGCGTTTCACAGCGCGACACGGTGGAGTGACCTGGTGGAGAGTCGTCGCGGCCCGCTCAAGAGTGCGGTACCGTCCAACGTCGTGAGCCCTGTACGTCGCTGTTCGCGCACCGCTTGCGGCCGTCCCGCCGTCGCGACGCTGACGTACGTCTACGCCGACTCGACCGCGGTCCTCGGCCCGCTCGCGACCTACGCCGAACCCCACTGCTACGACCTGTGCGCCGAGCACTCCGAGCGCCTGACCGCCCCGCGCGGGTGGGAGGTCGTACGACTCCTCGACGGCTCCGCTCCGGCCCGCCCCAGCGGCGACGACCTGGAAGCGCTTGCCAACGCCGTCCGCGAGGCGGCCCGTCCGCAGGAGCGTGCTGCGGGGGCCGGTGGCGGGGCGCGCGCGGCGGACCCGATGGAGGTCGCGCGCCGCGGCCACCTCAGGGTGCTGCGTTCCCCGGACAACTGACGCCGAGTCACCCTTTCCGGCAGTTCTTTGAGTGCGCGTTCCATTGAATGACGCACGACCATTGACGTGGCCTTGTCGCGGACACGACCATCCGTCTCAGCCCGAAGTGAGAAATCGCTTTCCGTATGACGGAATCCGTGGCTCCCGGGGAGGCGCCCGTGTACGTCCAGGAACTGGAACCCGTCGCCGGCTCGCTCGGTCTGTCCGCCCTCGTGGCGAGCCTGCCCCTTGTGATCGTCCTCGTGCTGCTCGGCGGCGTCCGTATGAAGGCCCATCTGGCGGGCCTGACGGGCCTGCTGGCGGCCGCGCTGGTCGCCTGGCTCGCCTACGGCATGCCACTCGACCAGACGCTCTCCAGCGCCGCCCAGGGAGCCGTGTTCGGGCTCTTCCCCATCCTGTGGATCGTCGTCAACGCCCTGTGGGTGTACCGGATGACGGTCCGCACCCGGCACTTCGACATCCTGCGCCGCTCGTTCGGGCGGCTGTCCGACGACCCCCGTATCCAGGCCCTGGTCGTCGCCTTCTGTTTCGGCGCCCTGCTGGAGGCGCTCGCCGGATTCGGCGCACCCGTCGCGATCTGCTCGGTCATGCTCGTGGCGCTGGGCTTCGATCCGGTGCGCGCGGCGGTGGTCGCGCTGGTCGCCAACACCGCGCCGGTCGCCTTCGGTGCGATGGGCACCCCCGTCGTGACGCTCGCTCAAGTCACCGGTCTGCCGCTGGACGACGTCGCCTCCGTGGTGGGCCGTCAGACGCCGCTGCTCGCCCTGGTGGTGCCGCTCGTGCTGGTCTGGCTGGTCGACGGGCGGCGCGGACTGCGCGAGACCTGGGCGCCCGCCCTGGTGTGCGGAGCCGCCTTCGCCGTCGCCCAGTTCGCCGCCTCGAACTACGTCTCCGCCCAACTCGCCGACATCGGCGCCGCCTTGGCCGGCGCGGGCGCCCTGGTCGCCGTACCGCAGGCGCGCAGGCCCGCCGAAGAGCCGGTGCGGGCAGCCGTGCTGACCGGTGTGCGCAGCGAGGAGCTCGACGAGGCCGACCCGCGCGCGGAGGTCGTACGGGCCTACTCGCCGTACGCGCTGATCGTCGCGATCTTCTCCGTGGCGCAGATCCCTGCGGTCAAGGACTGGCTGGCCGAGGCGACGCAGACGTACGACTGGCCCTTCCTGGACGTCGTCGACGCGGACGGGGAGGCGGTCGGCGGGAATGTGTTCACCTGGCCGATCGTGTCGACCGGCGGCACGCTCGTGCTGCTCGCGGGGGTGTGCACGGCGGTCGTTCTCGGCGTGCACGCGCGCGTGGCGGTCAAGGAGTGGGCGGCGACCGTGTACGAACTGCGGTTCGCCATCCTGACGGTGACGAGTGTGCTGGCGCTCGCCTACGTCATGAACCTCTCCGGACAGGCCGCGACCATCGGTCACTTCGTCGCGGCGGCCGGGGCGGGGCTGGCCTTCCTGTCGCCCGTGCTGGGCTGGTTCGGCGTTGCCGTCTCCGGGTCCGACACCTCGGCCAACGCGCTCTTCGGCGCCCTCCAGGTCACCGCCGCCCG
The DNA here is from genome assembly GCF_014257025.1 of Streptomyces cupreus. Taxonomy (GTDB): domain Bacteria; phylum Actinomycetota; class Actinomycetes; order Streptomycetales; family Streptomycetaceae; genus Streptomyces; species Streptomyces cupreus. The sequence goes on along the minus strand of NZ_JACMSF010000090.1, from coordinate 6,863 downwards.
CGAGTCGGGCCTGTCGCCCGAGCTGCTGGCCGCCGCGAACAGTTCCGGCGGTGTCCTCGGCAAGATGATCTCGCCGCAGAACCTGACCATCGCGTGTGCGGCCGTGGGCCTGTCCGGCCGGGAGGGCGATCTGCTGCGCAAGGTACTGCCGTGGAGCATTGCCCTGTTGATGGTGATGTGTCTGATTGTGGTCGGTCAGAGCTCGCCGGTCCTGGAATGGATGCTGCCCTGACCTGAGGTTACGGCTGAGGGTCCACTCAGGGATCGCACAGCGCGGTGTCGGTCCGTACGGGTACTTTGTGCAGACCGATGGGACTTTCAGGAAGGTTGGCCGTGGCTGCTGATCTGTCACAGCTCGTGAAGGCGTACGACGTGCGCGGAGTCGTGCCCGACCAGTGGGACGAGTCGCTCGCCGAGCTGTTCGGGGCGGCCTTCGCCCGGGTGACCGGCGCGGACGCGATCGTGACCGGGCACGACATGCGACCCTCGTCCCCCGGACTTGCGGCGGCCTTCGCGCGCGGGGCGGCCGCGCAGGGCGTCGACGTCACCGAGATCGGCCTGTGCTCGACGGACCAGCTCTACTACGCCTCCGGTGCGCTGGACCTTCCGGGCGCGATGTTCACGGCCTCGCACAACCCGGCCCAGTACAACGGCATCAAGATGTGCCGCGCGGGCGCTGCCCCTGTCGGCCAGGACACGGGCCTGACCGAGATCCGCGAACTGGTCGAGCGGTGGAGCGAGTCGGGCGCCCCGGAACCGGCGGCGACGACGGGAACGATCACGCGTAGGGACACGTTGGAGGATTACGCGGCCCACCTCCGCTCGCTCGTGGACCTGACCTCCATCCGCCCCCTGAAGGTCGTGGTCGACGCGGGCAACGGCATGGGCGGCCACACCGTGCCCACCGTCTTCGCGGGCCTCCCGCTGGACCTCGTGCCGATGTACTTCGAGCTGGACGGCACCTTCCCCAACCACGAGGCGAACCCGCTCGACCCGGCGAACCTCGTCGACCTCCAAAAGCGCGTCCGCGAGGAGTCCGCCGACCTCGGCATCGCCTTCGACGGCGACGCCGACCGCTGCTTCGTCGTCGACGCGCAGGGCGACCCGGTCTCCCCGTCCGCCATCACGGCCCTGGTCGCCTCGCGCGAACTGGCCCGCAACGGCGGCAAGGGCACGATCATCCACAACCTGATCACGTCATGGTCCGTCCCCGAGGTGGTGAAGGAGAACGGCGGCACACCGGTCCGCACGCGCGTGGGCCACTCCTTCATCAAGGCCGAGATGGCGAAGTCCGGCGCGATCTTCGGCGGCGAGCACTCCGCGCACTACTACTTCGCCGACTTCTGGAACGCGGACACGGGCATGCTGGCCGCGCTGCACGTCCTAGCGGCGCTGGGCGGCCAGGAGGGCCCGCTCTCGGCGCTGGTCGCCCAGTACGACCGTTACGTGGGCTCGGGCGAGATCAACTCCACGGTCGCCGACCAGGCCGACCGCCTCCTGGCGATCCGCGAGGCGTACGGCACCCGCGAGGACGTCACCCTGGACGACCTCGACGGCCTCACCGTCTCGTCCGCCGACTGGTGGTTCAACGTCCGCCCCTCCAACACGGAACCGCTGCTGCGGCTGAACGCGGAGGCACGGGACGAGGAGACGATGACGAAGGTGCGGGACGAGGTGCTGGGGATCATCCGGGCCTGACGGGTACGGCCGGGGTGGGCGCAGCCACGACCTCCTGGCGGGGGCGGACCAACACAACGCCGACCCCCTCCACCCCCCAAGCCACCCACCCCGGCGGTAACCTGACCAGGCACATCCGCGACACCCACCCGCCCCCGAAGGGACCCCCATGCCGCTCGAAGCCGGTCTCCTGGAGATCCTCGCCTGCCCGGCCTGCCACGCTCCCCTCAAGGAGCAGGAGGCGGAGCTGATCTGCACAGGCCAGGACTGCGGCCTGGCGTACCCCGTCCGCGACGGCATCCCGGTCCTCCTCGTCGACGAGGCCCGCCGCCCCGCGTAACCCCGCCAACCCCCCCGGCGATCGGAGGCTGCCGACCGTGCTCGACGAATCGCTGCTCGACACCCCCGGGGCCCTCTCGGATGCCGACCGCCGCGGCCTGCTCCGCGGCGCCGCCGAGGCCGGCGCCCGAGTCCGCACGGCCGCCCGGCACGCGGCAGAGGCGGGCGTGCAGGAGCTCAAACCCGACGGCCGCCCTCGCGCGGTCCTCATCGCGGGCCCCGGCGCCGCCGCCACCTGCGTCGCCGACCTCCTCGGCACGCTCGCCGGCGCCGGCAGCCCGGTCACCCGGCTGGCCCCCGCGGGCGTCGCCCCCGCCGCCGGCGCCCTGCGCTGGGAGCTCCCCGGCTGGGCCGGCTCCGTGGACCTGCTTCTGATCGCCACCCCGGACGGCACCGAACCGGGCCTGTCCCTGCTGGCGGAGCAGGCCTACCGCCGCGGCTGCACCGTCGTGGCCGTGGCCCCTCCCCGCACCCCGCTCGCCGAGGCCCTCGACGCCTCCCACGGCCTGTTCGTGCCGATGGCGACCGCGCCGTACGAGCAGGACACCCCCCTCGCCGCGTCCGCCCCCGGCGTGCTGTGGGCGCTGCTCACCCCGCTGCTCGCGCTGCTGGACCGCATCGGCCTGTTGGCCGCCCCGGCCGACGCCCTGGAGAAGGTCGCCGACCGTCTCGACCACATCGCCGAGAGCTGCGGGCCCGCCATCGCGACGTACAGCAACCCCGCCAAGACCCTGGCCGCGGAGCTCGCCGACGCCCTCCCGGTGATCTGGACCGAGGGCACCTCGGCCGGTCCCGCGGGCCGCCGCTTCGCCGCCGCCCTCGCCGAACTCGCGGGACACCCCGGCGTCGTCGCCGAGCTCCCCGAGGCGCTCGCCGCGCACAGCGCCCTGCTCGCGGGACCGCTGGCCGCCAGCGCCGACCCGGACGACTTCTTCCGTGACCGCGTGGAGGAGGCCCCCGCGTTGCACGCGCGCGTGGTGCTGCTGCGGGACCGTCCCGGCGGCAGCCTCAGCGCCGCTCCCGCCGCCCGTGAGCTGGCCCTCAGCCACGACACGCCGATCAGCGAACTGGAACCTGAGGCCGGGGGCGAACTGGAGACCCTCGCGGAGTTGATCGCCATCACGGATTTCGCCGCCGTTTACCTGGCGCTCGCTTCGGGCGCCTGATCTGACCAGGACGCCCTGACCGTCGTACGCGGAGCGAAACCCGCGTCGTACGCAGAGAGAACCGCATGGACCGCCTCGACAACACCATCCGCCCCTATGCCTGGGGTTCCACCACCGCGATCCCCCAGCTGCTCGGGGTCGAACCGACCGGCGAACCGCAGGCGGAGATGTGGATGGGCGCCCACCCGGGCGCTCCCTCGCGCACCGGCCGGGGCACGCTGGTCGACGTCATCGACGCGGACCCGGAGAAGGAACTCGGGCACGCGTGCGTGGCCAAGTTCGGCCCGCGGCTGCCCTTCCTGCTGAAGATCCTCGCGGCCGGCGCCCCGCTCTCCCTCCAGGTCCACCCCGACCTGGCGCAGGCGAAGGAGGGCTATGCCGGCGAAGAGCGCCGGCACATCCCCATCGACGCCGGTCACCGCAACTACAAGGACGCCAACCACAAGCCCGAACTGATCTGCGCCCTCACCGAGTTCGACGGCCTGTGCGGCTTCCGCGACCCGGTCCAGGCCGCCGATCTGCTCGACGGCCTCGGCGTCGACTCGCTCAAGCCGTACGTCGATCTGCTGCACGCCCACCCCGAGGACGCGGCCCTGCGCGAGGTGCTCACCGCGATCCTCACCGCCGACCCGGACGAGATGACCCGCACGGTCACCGAGGCCGCGGCTGCCTGCGCCCGCCTCGACGGCGCGTACACGCCGTACGCCGATCTCGCCCACCACTACCCGGGCGACCCCGGCGTCATCGCCGCCATGCTGCTCAACCACGTCCGGCTCCAGCCCGGCGAGGCCCTGTTCCTCGGCGCCGGCATCCCGCACGCCTACCTCAGCGGCCTCGGTGTCGAGATCATGGCCAACTCCGACAACGTCCTGCGCTGCGGACTGACCCCCAAGCACGTGGACGTCCCCGAACTCCTGCGCATCGTCCACTTCGAGGCCGCCGACCCGGGTGTCCTGCGCCCGGAGGCGTCCCCGGACGGCGAGGAGGTCTACGAGACGCCGATCGACGAGTTCCGGCTGTCCCGGTACGTGCTGCCCGAGGGCACCGTCACCCACGACCTCACCCGCGCCACCGCGCAGATCCTCCTGTGCACAGCGGGTTCCGTCCGGGCGGGGGAGCACGAGCTGAGCCCAGGTCAGTCGGTCTTCGTTCCGGCGGGCGAGAGGGCCGAGGTGACCGGTACGGGCACGGTCTTCCGCGCCACTGTGATCGTATGACCGGCGTTGTGGATGCCTGACGCGCCGCCCCCGGGCAAGGCTGCAACAATGGCCCACCGGCAAAGGACGGGCAAAGCCACAAGGGGCCGTGCCCGGGACGGCGTACGAAGGGACAACGCGAGCACATGAGCGCGTCAGGCGGTACCAAGGCGATCGTGGCGGCACTCGCCGCCAACCTCGCGATCGCGGCATCGAAGTTCGTGGCGTTCCTGTTCAGCGGCTCGTCCTCGATGCTCGCCGAGTCGGTGCACTCGCTGGCCGACTCCGGCAACCAGGCCCTGCTGCTCGTCGGCGGCAAGAAGGCCCAGCGCGAGGCGACCCCGCAACACCCCTTCGGCTACGGCCGCGAGCGGTACATCTACGCCTTCCTCGTCTCGATCATCCTCTTCTCCGTCGGCGGCATGTTCGCCCTCTACGAGGGCTACGAGAAGATCAAGCACCCGCACGAGATCGAGCACTGGTACTGGCCGGTGGGCGTCCTGGTCTTCGCGATCATCGCCGAGACCTTCTCCTTCCGGACGGCCATCAAGGAATCCAACGTCCTGCGGGGCAAGAAGTCCTGGACCGAGTTCGTCCGCCACGCCAAGGCGCCCGAGCTGCCCGTCGTCCTGCTGGAAGACCTCGGCGCGCTGGTCGGTCTGGTCCTGGCCCTCGGTGGTGTGAGCCTCGCCCTCGCCACCGGCGACGGCGTCTGGGACGGCATCGGCACCCTCTGCATCGGTGTGCTGCTCATCCTGATCGCGATCGTCCTGGCCATCGAGACCAAGTCGCTGCTGCTCGGCGAGGCCGCGGGCGTCGAGGAGGTCAAGAAGATCGAGGCGGCGGTCGTCGACGGCGACACCGTCACCGGCATCATCCACATGCGCACGCTGCACCTCGGCCCCGAGGAGCTGCTCGTCGCCGCCAAGATCGCCGTCCCGCACGACGACACGGCCACCGAGATCGCCACGGCCATCGACGCCGCCGAGGCCCGCATCCGCGCGGCGGTCCCGATCGCCCGCGTCATCTACCTGGAGCCGGACATCTACAGCGATGCCGAGGCGGCCCGCGGCGCCGACCGCGAGGCCACGCCCGGCGGCCCGGCCCCGGAGAGCGCCGGTCACTGACGACCCGTCATGACGAAGGGGTCCGCCGAGTGGTTCGGCGGACCCCTTCGTCGTAGGACGTGGGCGTCACAGAGTCTTCGTACGACTTGGCGTCACAGATGCTCGGGCCACAACACCGTCTGCACCGCAGGCCGCCGCCGCATGACCCGGGTCCCGATCGCGAGAGCGAGCCCGAGCAGCGCGACCACCAGCCCGATCAACGCGGCGGCCCCGAGCAGCAGCGGCCCCGCATGACTGTCGATCACCCGACCCTGAACGGCGTCAACGGGAACCGTTCCGCCGTGGTCGTCGGGGAAAGCCCGCGAGTCTCGCGAGTTCTGCCGGTGGTCACCGAGCAGGAAGATCCGTCCCTCGGGCACGGTCACGTCGTACGACCGGTGCAGCCCGTCCCCGACACCGTCCTTCACATACGACTCGCGCAACGGCCTGCCATTGACGGTGATCGCCTCCTGAGGCGTGTCCTGGTCCGTGCAGCACACCACGCGATCACCACCGACGCCGATGACGCGCTGCATGGAGTTGACGCCGGAGCCGTAACGCTCCGGCGCCGAGAACAGCACCACATCGCCCGGCTTCACCTCGTCCCCGCCGACGCGCTCGGCGACGATCCGGTCGCCGACGGCGTACGTCGGCGTCATGCTCTCGCTGTTCACCCTGGACAGCACATACCCCGTCCGCAGCCACACCAGCGACCCGACCACCAGCGCCAGCCCCAGCAGCCCCACCACCCACGCCGTCACCATGAGTCTGCGCGCCGTGCTCGCCTCCATCGCCACTCCCTCCCCACGCGGAACTCCCGCGGCGGCAGAGCGTATCGACCGCGGCTCTTCAGACCTCCCCGCGTCCTGCGTAGGTGTCCTGTTGTCGCTCCTGCGGGCCCACGCCCACCCCGTCCACCGGACCCCCACAGCGGCCCGCGATGGCGCGATGTGTACGGAGGCGGACTAGGGCGGCCGGGTCGACCGGTGTAGCTTGGGACGGAGCCAGACGTCGCTGCTGATGGCGGTCGGGCGGTCCCGACACGGACCGACCGAGGGAGAGAGGGCCTCCGACGGACTGCGCTGCGCGCACGCGGGCATGCCTGTGTCCTCTTCGGGCACCCCTGTGTCCGCCGCCGCGCAGACCAGCCCTACCCACCTCGACCCACACCCCGAGGAGCAGCTCGCAATGACGACTGTCGAGAACCGACAGGACTTCAAGGTCGCCGACCTCTCCCTGGCCGAGTTCGGCCGCAAGGAGATCACCCTCGCCGAGCACGAGATGCCCGGCCTGATGGCGATCCGCAAGGAGTACGCCGAGGCCCAGCCCCTCGCCGGCGCCCGCGTCACCGGCTCCCTGCACATGGACCCCAGACTGAT
>NZ_JACMSF010000009.1 GCF_014257025.1 Streptomyces cupreus | reverse complement strand
AAGCCGGAAGTGATCCTCATGGACGAGCCCTGCTCGGCCCTGGACCCGATCGCTACGGCGAAGATCGAGGACCTCATGGAGCACCTGGCGCAGGAGTTCACGATCGTCGTCGTCACGCACAACATGCAGCAGGCCGCCCGCGTCTCGCACCGCACCGCGTTCTTCACGACGGACGTCGGCGGCGAGGGGGAACGGCACGGCCGTCTGGTCGAGTACGACGAGACGGCACGGATCTTCTCCAACCCCGCCGATCAGCGGACCGAGGACTACATCACGGGCCGAATCGGCTGATGCCCGGGTTCGACGTATCCGTCGTCGCCGTCACCTTCGGCGTGGGCGCACTCTCATGAAGCATGTGCCATTGCGCACCGGGGACCGTGTCCCCGGCCGCTTCGGCTGTGAGGCGTCTGCCGCTTCGGGATCTCTGTCATGCCTTTCCTGGGTGGTCTACCGCTGTGCCTTCGCTTCTCCCCCCGCCCTGCCGCGCAGGACCGCGGTGGCTCCTCCGATGGCGAGCGCGACGGGCCACTCGAGCGCACCGGCGATGGTGAGCGCGCCCAGGCCGCCGTAGAAGAGCACATCCTTGGTCGGCACCAGTGATGCCATCGCCTGGGCGTTGGCCTTCAGGTCCCCGGGGGTGAGGTACGGAACGGGCATCGCGGGATGGGCGGTATGCATGTGCAGAACCTGCCCGTCCTTCGCCTGTTGCTTCTCCTCTGCCTTCTTGCTTCGTTGGGCGGTTGGCATCTCAAACCCCCCTTTTTTCACTCGAACGGGATGAAATGCTTCTCTTCCCCATTCTGGCGCGGAGAGGCTGCAAGCGGTATGACGGCAGCAGCCGCACCGTGAGAATCGCCTGACTCGTGTGGCCGACAGGACAGTGCCGTAGAGGCGCGAGCATACTCAAGTAAGGGGCTCCTGCCCGGTTTTTCCAGGGCGGCACCGCCGTGCACCACCGCAAGCCGATGGCGGAGGTCGTGTGATCGGGGCACTCCTCTCCGGGACCGTGCGCACTGCCGCAGGGGCGGTGAGCGCAGTGCCCCTGGTGTTGTCGGAGCTCGGACGTCTCCTGACGCCGCATACGCGTCGGACCTGGCAAGTCCCAGGCGGAATGCAGATCGAGGTCGGTCATATGGGACTGCCGGGCACCACCCAGGCCGCACGCGATCTGGAGACTCGGCTGCTCGACGTGCCAGGGGTGGTCCGCGCCGAGGTGAACGCAACCCTCGGCTGCGTGTACGCAGGCTTCGAGCCCGCCGGAACCGATCTGGAGCATGTCGTCCGCCTCGTCGAGGAGGCCGAGGCCGCCGCTGAGGAGGCGGCCCGCTGGGAGGGCCGGGGTGAGGCCGACGCCGGTGTGGAGCGGGCCCCACGTGCTGTGGGTTTTCCCGGCGGGCCCGAGGCGCAACTCGGTGCGGCGGTGCAGCTGGGAGTGGGTCTTGCCGCGGTCGGTGTCGCGGTGGTGGGCCGAGCCGCCAGGATCGCCGGTCTGCCGCCGGTCGTGCCGGCGCTGATCCAGCTCACGGAGGCCACGCCGCGGCTGGGCGGTGCCGCCGCCCGGCGACTTGGTGCGGCCGCCGCCGAGACCGGCTGGGCGACGGCGAACCTGCTCACCACAACGCTGACATTCAGGCCGCTCGGTCCCCTAGTGACCACCTTCCTTGCCGGCATTCGGTACGCGGAGGCCAAGGCCAGGCGCGAGGCATGGCAGGACTGGGCGCTCCGGCTGGGCGAGCGGGAGGGGGCGTACCGCCACGATGCCGCACCGGCCTTCGAGCGGCCGGTTCCGCTGCCGCCGGGGCCGGCGGAGCGGTACGCCGACGCAGCCGTTCCCGCGACGCTGGCGGGCTACGGTTTCATTGCGGCCGTCACACGCAGCCATGACCGCGCGCTGGCCACGATGATCGCGGGGACACCGAGAAGCCCCCGGCTCGGCCGCGAGTCCCTTGCCTGCGCGGTGGGGCAGGCCGCCTCCGCCCGGGGAGGCCTTGTGCTCCGGCCGGCGGCACCGGCGCCGGCCGCGTGCTCTGGGACGCCGACGTCGCCGGTCCGCCCGACGTGGCACATCTGCTGCTCACCGCCGTCCCGCAGGCCCTGAAGCTGAGCCGCCAGTGCGTTCGCCTGGAAATGGTCGGTGCCGTTACGGGTGTGGTGGTGGCACTCGCCGTTCCCCGGCCCCACGCGTGGGCGCGCGCCCGCCTGGTGTGAGCCACTTCTTCGGCAGCCGACCCCTCGGCCCCGCGGGCTGGACGATCGGCCTGACAGCGGCAGCCGGATCCGTCATCCTGCCGGCCGCGCTGAACCGCATCGCCGCTCACAGCAGGCGTCCCCGCGCAGCCGCACCCCGATATCACTGACAGTTCACCCTGTGGTAATCCGCGTTCCGGCCGTATGAGGCCTTGAGGCCGCACAAATGAGGAGTACGGAACTGCACAAGAAAGGCGGCCCACTGTGTCGCACCTGCTCGCTCCCATCCTCACCAAGGTGGCGGTCGCCGTGATCGAGGCGATCGTCATGCGTCTGCTCATCCAGCTCTGGAAGACGTACGCCCCCGGCCTGCGCCCAGCAGCGGCGGCGGCCTGAGCGCTGGCCTTCTTGAGCGTGGCCACCTGCACCTTGATGCGGATCTCGGAGTAACCCGGCTCCGGCTTGTCTACTTCACCGACCTCGACGTCACGCACCATCCGCTGTCCTTTTGTTCACCGGACGTTGACGGATTGACGCGCGTAGGTGCGGCTTCCGCTGTCAAAGTTCCCGGCGTCGGTTTCGCCTGCAGTCGGGAGGAATCCAATGGAGCCAGGGCGAAGAAGAACAGTGCGCCGGTGCGTGGCGGTTGCGGGTACCGCGGCCGTCGTCGGCGGCTTGCTGGCACCGTCCGGCGGCGCCGCCTACGCGGCCTCGCCGGACATCGTGATCAGCCAGGTCTACGGCGGCGGAGGCAACTCGGGAGCCCCCTACACCCATGACTTCATCGAGTTGTACAACCGCGGCACCAGCACCGTGTCCGTGACCGGCTGGACCGTGCAGTACGCGTCGGCGTCCGGTTCCAGCTGGTCGACGACCGCGCTGTCGGGCAGCATTGCGCCGGGCCACTACTACCTGGTCCAAGAGGCCGCCGGTGCGGGCAGCGGCACGTCGCTTCCCACCCCGGACGCCACCGGCAGCATCGCGATGAGCGCAACCTCCGCGAAAGTGGCCCTGGTCACCAGTACCACCGCGCTGACCTGCGCCACCGGCTGCGCGACCCAGGCCGGGGTGCGGGACTTCGTGGGCTACGGCAGCAGCGCCGGCTCCTACGAGAGCGCGCCCACCGGCACTCTGTCCAACACCACCGCCGCCCTGCGCGCCGGCGGCGGCGCGACCGACACCGACGACAACTCCGCGGACTTCACCGTCACCGCACCCACACCACGCAACTCCAGCTCCAGCAGTGGCGGTGGCGGTGGCGGCGGTGGTGCCACCCGCATCCGCGACATCCAGGGCAGCGCCCACATCTCCCCGCTGAATGGCCGACCGGTCAGCGGTGTGGCCGGCGTGGTGACCGCCAAGTCGGCCACCGGCTTCTGGATGCAGGATCCGCAGCCCGACACCGACCCCGCCACCAGTGAGGGCATCTTCGTCTACAGCAGCACCGCCCCGACGGTTCAGGTCGCCGACTCGGTGACCGTCGGCGGGACCGTCAGCGAATTCCGCCCCGGTGGCACGAGCGGCACCGACAACCTGACCACCACCGAGATCACCGCGCCGACGGTCTCTGTCGTGGCGAGCGGTGCGACGCTGCCCGCGCCCACGGTGGTCGGCTCCGGTGGACGTGTCCCGCCGTCAGCGGTGATCGAGGACGACGCCACCGGTGATGTGGAGAACAGCGGCGTCTCCGACCCGGCGAGCGACGGCATCGACTTCTGGGAGTCGATGGAGGGAATGCGCGTCGAGATCGACAACGCCGCCGTGGTCGGCCCGCGCAGCAGCTACGGCGAGATTCCGGTCGTCCCGCAGGGCAGCACCACCCGCACCAATCGCGGTGGAATCGTGCTGCAGTCCGGCGACGCCAACCCCGAGCGGGTGCTTGTGGACGACGTACTCGCGACCACCCCGACCGCGAAGGTCGGCGACACCCTGTCCGGCGCCACCACCGGCGTGCTGGACTACTCCTTCGGCACCTTCAGGCTGCTCGCAACCAGCACCCCCATGGTGACCAGCGGCAGCATCACGCCCGAGACCACCCAGACGCCCACCGCGGGTGAGCTGTCCGCCGCCACCTTCAACGTCGAGAACCTCGACCCGTCCGACCCGCAGTCCAAGTTCGACGGACTGGCCGGGCAGATCGTGGCCAACCTCAAGTCGCCCGACCTTCTCGCCCTGGAGGAGGTCCAGGACAACAGCGGTGCCACGGACAACGGCACGGTGGCCTGCGACCAGACGATGGGCAAGCTGATCAGCGCGATCACCGCGGCTGGCGGACCGAGCTACAGCTACCGGCAGATCAGCCCGCAGAACAACGCCGACGGCGGCGAGCCCGGCGGCAACATCCGGCAGGTGTTCATGTACCGGACCGACCGTGGGCTGGCCTTCACCGACCGTTCCGGCGGCACGGCCACCAAGGGGAACGCGGTCGTCAACACCGGCGGCGTGCCCTCGCTGAAGTACTCGCCCGGCCGCATCGACCCCACCAACTCGGCGTTCTCCTCCAGCCGCAAACCGCTGGCCGGCGAGTTCACCTGGAAGGGCAACAGAGTCTTCGTCATCGCCAACCACTTCAACTCCAAGGGCGGCGACCAGCCCCTGTTCGGGCACTCCCAGCCGCCCACCCGCTCCTCGGAGACGCAGCGGCACAACCAGGCCACCGTGGTGAAGAACTTCGTCGACCAGATCCTGGCCGTCGACGCGGGCGCCTCCGTGATCGTGCTGGGCGACCTGAACGACTTCGAGTTCTCCCGGACCGCCGACATCCTCACCGCGAACAACGCCCTGGTGGACCTGCCCCGCACACTTCCCACCGCGGAGCGGTACACCTACGTCTACGAGGGCAACTCGCAGGTGCTCGACCACATCCTGCTGTCGTCCGCTCTCGCCGCCAGGGCGTACGGCTACGACGTGGTCCACGTCAACTCCGAGTTCGCCACCCAGCTGAGCGACCACGACCCGCAGGTCGTACGCATCCCGCTGCCCTGACCTCGCCCTCGCACACAGCCCTCGGGGACGCCTCCGTTCCAACTGCGGAGGCGTCCCCGACGCGCGTGTGCCGCGGTCCCGTCAGATTCTCCCCAGCGCCCACGGCCAGTGATTGCTCAGAGCCAGTCGCGCCGCTTGAAGATGACGTACAGATTCGTACAAACAACCGCCATCAGGGCAATTGCATGGGGGTAGCCGAACACCCAGTGCAACTCCGGCATGTGCTCGAAGTTCATGCCGTAGACCGTCCCGACCAGCGTCGGAGCGAACAAAATGGCGGCCCAGGAGGAGATCTTCTTGATCTCCTCGTTCTGTTCGAATCCCGCCTCCGCCAACGCCCGCATCTCCGCGTTCTGTTGCTGGGTGACCAGGGTCGCGTTCACCGTGAGGATGTCGGTGAGCGCCTGGCGGAAGCCGTCGACGCGCTCGCTGGTGTGGGTGACGTGGTCGGCGACGTCCCGGAGATAGCGCTGGAGCTCCTCGTCCGTGCCGTACTTCGCGAAGCCCGCCATCAGGCCGTGCAGCATGCCGACCAGGGGACGGGTGGCGCGCTGGAACTCGACCATTTCCCGGGAGAGTTCGTAGATACGGCGGGAGACCGTCGGGTCGCCGCGGAAGACCTCCGTCTCGATCTCGTCGACGTCGTTCTGGACGCCCGCGACGACCGGGACGTAGCCGTCGACCACCGCGTCCAGGATCGCGTAGAGCACCGCCTCCGGGCCCAGCTTCAGCAGCTCGGGCGTCTCCTCCATACGGCGCCGGACCGCCGACAGATCGGGGGCCGCGCCATGCCGGACCGTGATCACGAAGTCCGGGCCGACGAAGACATGCAGCTCGCCGAAGTCGACCTTCTCGGGTGCGTCCAGATAGCGGGCCGCGCGCAGGACTACGAAGAGCGTCTCGCCGTAGCGCTCCAGCTTCGGGCGCTGATGGGCCTCCATCGCGTCCTCGACGGACAGCGGGTGCAGATCGAACTCGGCGGCCAGGGAGAGGAGTTCGGACTCCGTCGGGCGGGCGAGGCCGATCCAGGCCATGCCGGAGGGCTCCTTGCGCAGCTCGCGGAAGGTCTCGGCGAGGGTGGTGGGGGAGGAGACGCGCACTCCGTCCCGGTACAGGGCGGCCTGGACGATGCTCGCGGGTTCCGTCTCGGGGGCGGGCGGCTCGGCCTGCTCCGGCGTCGGCCGTGGTGGGTCGTCGGGTGGCGTCAGGGCGCGGCGCCAGACGGACTTCCGGTTGTTCTTCGACATCGTGGCTGCCTCTCGGCCGACGCCAGTGATCTCGTCGCAGGGTATACGGGGCACACCACATGGATACGGGGCGCACCACATGGCGATCCGGAATTGCGGTCCGTATCTGTCCGCAAGCCCTACTACCGTGCGGAGCATGACGAAGACGACGACCACCCAGGGCCCCGTTCTCGGCACCCGCGCCCTCAACCGCGCGACCCTCGACCGGCAACTGCTGCTGCGCCGCGCCCCGATGTCCGCGAAGGCGGCCGTGGAGCATCTGGTCGGACTCCAGGCCCAGGAGGTCAAGCCGCCGTACTACGCGCTCGCCGCCCGCCTCGACAACTTCACGACCGAGGAGCTTGCCGGGCTGCTGGAGCGGCGCGAGACCGTGCGGATCGTCACCATGCGCTCGACCATCCACCTGCACACCGCCGACGACAGCCTCACCTTGCGGCCCCTGGTGCAGCCCGCCCGGGACCGCGAGATCAACTACTTCCGCGACGGGCTCGTCGGCGTCGACCTGGACCGGCTCGCCACCCTCGCCCGCGGCCTCGTCGAGGAGGCGCCGCGCACCATGAAGCACCTGCGCGAGGCGCTGAGCGCCGAGTGGCCGGACGCCGACCCGCAGTCCCTGGCCATCGCCGCCCGCTGCAAGCTGCCGCTGGTCCAGGTCACCCCGCGTGGGCTGTGGGGAAAGAGCGCCCAGGTCTCCCTGACCACCGTCGAGCACTGGCTGGGCCGCCCCCAAGAGCCCGCCGCGTCCGCCGACGCCACCGTCCTGCGCTACCTCGCCGCCTTCGGCCCGGCCTCCGTGAAGGACATGCAGACCTGGTGCGGCCTGACCCGGATGCGCCCCGCCTTCGAACGGCTCCGCCCGCGGCTGCTCACCTTCCGCGACGAGAACGGCGTCGAACTCTTCGACCTCCCCGACGCCCCGCGCCCCGACCCCGAGACCCCGGCGCCGCCCCGCTTCCTGCCCGAGTTCGACAACGTCCTGCTCTCCCACGCGGACCGCACCCGGGTGATCCCGCCCGCGAACCGGGGCCGCACCTGGCAGGCGAACACCGTCTACTGCCCGCTCCTCGTCGACGGCTTCCTCGCGGGCGTCTGGCGCATCATCGCCGACGCCCTCGTCATCGAACCCTTCGGCGACCTCACCAAGGCCCAGCGCGCCGAGGTCCTCGAGGAGGGGGCGTACATGCTGAACGTCATGCACCCGGAGTCGTCGTACGACATCCGCTTCGGGACCGTGCTGCCGTAGGCCCTGTCGCCGGACATGGATCGGGGGCGTTGCGGGCCGCTCGTGGAGGCCCGCAACGCCCCCTGGTACTGCACCTGAGGGATACTCAGGAGTTCTTCCGGGTCACGAGTTGACCTGCGCGGTCACCAGGCTGGAGAAGGTGGTCAGCCGGGTGTAGACGCCCGGGTAACCGGCCGCCGCACAGCCCTCGCCCCAGGAAGTGATCCCTGCCAGGACGCCCCCGACGAGCAGGGGACCGCCGCTGTCGCCCTGGCAGGTGTCAACGCCGCCGGAGGTGTATCCGGCGCAGACCATGTCGGACGCGATGAAGTCCGAACCGTAGGAGCTCGCACAGCTGGAGTTGGACACGATCGGCACGGTCGCCGTGCGCAGCTGGTTGGAGGAGCTGCCGCCCGCGGAGGTGGTGCCCCAGCCGAGGATGCGCGCGGTGGTGCCGGCCGCGTACACGCCCGTCTGCGAGGAGGAGACGTAGGGCGCCGTGGTGTACGGCATCGACGTCGACAGCGTCAGCACCGCCACGTCGTCGCCGTTGGTGGCGTCCGTGTAGCTCGGGTGGATCCAGATCTTGCTGACCCGGCTGACCGTGCCGTTGGTGCCGTTGCGGTAGGTGCGGCCGCCGACGACTCTGACGCTGCTGGTGGTCTCGCCGACCATGCAGTGGGCCGCGGTGACGACCTTGGTGGCCGAGACGAGGGTGCCGCCGCAGAACTGGTTCTGCGAGGAGTCCGTGATCTGCATCATGAACGGGTACGACGTGGTGGTGGTCGTCGAGCCGCCCACGATGGGCTGGGGAGCGGCGACGGCGGTGGGGGAGACGCCGATCAGCGCGGTGGCCGCCGCTGCGGCGGTGGCCGCGAGCGCGGTGGCGGTCTTCTTGGCACGGGTGAGCCCGAACATGAGTCTCCTCATTGGGTTGCCGGTGGGGGGTCGCGCGGGTGTGGGGGGTGAAGCACGGGGGTCTCGGGACAGACCCCCGTGTGCCCGGGCGAGCGGCACGCCCCTACGCTAGAACCCGCGGATCCCCTTCCCAATGAGGGAACCCCCTAAGGGAGTTGGGGAGGGAAAACCCTCGGTCGGCCCCCGTCAAACCCCCGCTGCCGGTGAATCGCGCGGGGTCTCAGTTGCCGGAACGGCCCGCCGCCAGTCTGACGATGTCGACGCGCGATCGGATCCCCAGCTTGCGATAGACCCGGGTCAGGGTCGCCTCGACGGTCTTGACGCTGATGAACAGCCGCGCCGCTATCTCGCGGTTCGTCGCGCCCTCCATGACCAGCGCCGCGACCTGACGCTCCATCGAGGCGAGGGAGTCCAGCGCGTCGAGGGCTGCGGCCGGAGCGGGCGCCGGTTCGGCGGCGGGCGCCGTTGCGGCCGCCTCCACCTGACGCAGCCACGGCAGCGCCCGGCAGCGCCGGAACAGCCGAGCGGCCTCGTCGTACGACGTCGGACCCGGCCTGCGCGTGCGCAGCGCGGCCACCGCGAAGGCGGCCCTCGCCTCCTCCAGGCCGTAGCCGAGCTTGGCGAGCCGGTCCTGCACCGACGTCAACCGGTCGGCGGCGGCCTCGCGTTCGCCACGCGCCGCGCGCACCAGGGCCTCGGCGCGGTCCAGCACCGCGAGCACGCTCTCTCGGCCAAGACGCAGGGCGCGGGCACGTGCCGTGTCGATGACGTCCTGCGCCTCCTCGGTCTCGCCGATGCGGACCAGTGCCTCGGCGAGATCGCCGTGCCAGCGTCCGCGCGCCGGGTCGGTGATGCCGAGGCCCTGCTCCAGCTCGCGCACCCGGCGCAGCGAGGCGACCGCCGCCGGCGCGTCCCCGGCCACCAGTTGGGCATGGCCGAGGGCGGCCAGGGCGCGGGAGACATACATCTGGTCGCCGTCCTGCTCGGCGTGGTCGAGCGCCTCCCGGGCCAGCGCCAGCGCCCGGTCCACCTCGCCGCCCGCGGCCTCCGCGAGCGAGGTCAGCACGGCCGAGGCCACCTCGCCGATCCCGGTGTCCCGGGCCAGCCGCAGACTCTCCCGGGCGAGGTCGAGGGCGCGGGCGCAGTGCCCGGTGCGCAGCTCGGTCTCGGCGAGTCCGCGCAGGAAGTGCACCTCGCTCTCGACCGAGCCGCGCCGCCGCACCTCGCGCAGCAGCGCGGTGACGGTGGCGCGGGCCTCGGGCAACTGGTCGCTCATCACCAGCCAGCGGAACCGGGCGTACCCGGCGCCGTTGTGATGGCACGCCACCCGCGGGTCCTGGGGTTCACGCAGCGCGCGTTTGATCGTCGCGGGCGCGTCCGGGTGGCCCATCAGGGTCTCGATCTGCGCCCGGAACGCGAGCGCCATCAGTTCGGTGTACCGGTCGCCGCCCCGCGCGGCCAGCTCCGCGGAGTAGGCGGCCTCCTCCCTGGCCGGGTCGAAGTCGCCGTCCACCAGCAGCGCTCGCCAGGCCAGCTGGTAGTGGATCAGGGCGAGCAGCCTCGGTTCGTCGCCCGCGTCGGCCAGCGCCTGCGGGAACACGGCGTCGACCTCGGTCATGGCATGGCCGGCGGTCTCGATCACTACGATCCAGGCCCGCACCCGCTCCGCCGGCACCGTCGAACGGGACAGCACCTCGCGCGCGATGTCCCGGGCGAGGTCCAGCTCCCCGGCGGTGATGGCGTCCTCGGCGGCCTGGAGCAGCAGGTCCTGGCGGCTGGGGGGTATCCGCTCGGCCGGGGCGGTGTCGTGGACCTCGCCACGCGCTTCGCCCGAGGGCGCTCCGGTGTTGTGGGCGTGGGTCTGTGGTTCCCGCGAGGGCGCTCCGGTGTTGTGGGCGTGGGTCTGTGGTTCCCGCGAGGGCGTACCGGGGTTGTGGGCCTGGGTCTGCGGTTCCCCCGAGGGCGTGCCGGTGTCGTAGGCCATGGCACCTGCTTCGCCCCAGGGCGCGCCGGTGTCGTAGGCCATGGCACCCGCTTCGCCCCAGGGCGCTCCGGTCTCGTGGGCCCGGGATCGCGCCTCCCCCGAGGCCGCGCCCCCGGCGGCGTCGTCGCCGGGTTGCCGCACCCGCCTCGTTCCGCCCTCCGCGGGGGTGTGCCGGGCGGCAAGACGGCCGAGCGAGGCGGCCACCGAGGGCGCCCCGCGGTCCCGGGCCAGCGCCGCGGCCTCCGCCAGCGAGGCGGCCACCTCCGGATCCGTGCCGGTGGTCGCCAGCGCCAGATGCCGGGCCCGCTCGATGGGGTCCGAGGCGGCCGTGGACAGCGCGGCATGCGCGGCCCGCCGCTCCTGCGCGGGCGCCTCCGCGTACAGCGCCGCCGAGATCAGCGGATGCGCGAAGCGTACGGCGGGGCCCTCCGACTCCGTGGCGAGCAGCCCGAGTTCGGCTGCCCGGGCGGTCTCCGCCTCGGCGTCGGTCCGGCCAGCCGCGTGCAGGGTGGCCAGGGTGGGGCGGGCGCCGGCGCTGGCCACGAGGAGGGTGTGGCGGGCGTCGGGCGAGAGCATCTCCAGGCGGTTGAGCACCAGGGCGCGCAGCGAGGTCGGCACCGGCAGCGGCTCGCCCGGCCGGGGCGGGGTGGGGTTCTCGGCGAGCGCACGGCCGAGCTCCAGGGCGAAGAGCGGGTTGCCGCCGCTGGTGCGGTGGATGTCGCGGACCGTGGAGCGGGACAGGCCGGTGTAGCCGCGGTGGTCGAGCAGGGCGGCCACCTGGGTGCGGGAGAGGGGGCCGAGCCTGAGGGCGAGGGTGTCCGGCGGGGACGCGCGTAGATGCCGGTCGTACTCCTCGTCCTGGGTCCGGGCGGCGCAGACCATCCGCACGGGGGTGTCGCCGAGGCGGCGGGCGGCGAAGCCGAGGAGTTCGGCGCTGGCCGGGTCCAGCCACTGGAGGTCGTCGGCGACGATCAGCACGGGGCCCTCGGCGGCGAGCGCGCGCAGGGTGGACAGGACGGCCAGGCGCAGGGCGAGTCCGTCACGCTGGAGGGTGGACTCGCCGCGGCCGGTGAGCGCCGACTCCAGGGCGGTGCGCTGGGCGGCGGGCAGCTTGTCGCAGACATCGTCGAGGACCAGGCCGAGGAGGTCGGCGAGGGCGAGGAAGGGGAGATGGGATTCGGACTCGGTCGCCGAGCAGCGCAACACGGTCCGTGCCGCTGCGCCGTATTCCGAGGCCAATGCCCGCAGGACGGTCGACTTTCCTATTCCGGCGGGCCCGTGGAGCAGGACGCTGCCGCCCCGGGCGAGCTGCTCACGCGCGGCCGTGAACGGCTCGTCCCGGCCGATGACCAGGTCGGGGCGGGATCTGGCAGGCTCCGTGAAGTCCCGTGGCACGGTCACCGCTCCCCTCCGTGTGTCGTGTCCTGGCCAATATTAGGCAATGGGTCTTTGAATTTCGGAGGGCCCGCCGGGTGAGGGAAATAACAGCCCGGGAGCATAGGGAAATTCATGGCGCGGATGAATGAATGGGAGCGCGACTGCCAGGACGGCCCCCGGGCCCGCTACGGAAGCAGCCCCGCCCGGCGCGCCTCGACCACGGCCTGCCCCCGGGTGTGCGCGCCGAGCCTGCGCATCGCCGAGCGCAGATACCCCTTCACCGTCTCCGGCCGCAGGCCAAGACGCTCGGCGGCGACCGCGTTGGTGGCGCCCGCGGCCACACACGCCAGCACATCCAGCTCGCGGGGCGTGAGAAAAACCCCCTCCGTCGGCCCCTCGGACGTCAGCAGCCCACACACCTCCAGCAGCTCCGAACGCAACCCAGGATCCGCGATCCGCGGGGCCAGTGCCCGCAGCGCGGCGTGCGCCTCGCGCACCTGCTCCCACGCGGCCCCGTCACCGCGCCGCTCCGGCTCCGGCCGCGCCGCGTCCAGCAGCTCGCGCGCCGACTCCTGGACGACCAGTGCCTGTTCCACGTCCCGCGCCGCGTTCACGGCCGCGGTCAGCGTGCGGTCGCCGAGCGGCTGGGGGGTGCGCAGGGCGCCGTAGAGGACTCCGCGCACCCGGCGTCGTACCACGACCGGGACCGCGAGGACCGAGCGCAGGCCCTCGGCGGCGACGGCGGTGTCGTACTCGTGGCTGATCTGCCGGGAGGAGGAGTAGTCCGTCACCGCGCAGGGGCGGGCCAGCGCGACCGCGCGGCCGCCGAGGCCGGTGCCGGAGGTCACGGCGAGCCGGCTCAGCGAGTGCGTGGCGGTGCCGTTGAGCTCGCTGATGAGCATCTGCGGGCGTGCGGACTCCACCAGACCGCCGAACGCGACCGGGAGCCCGGTCGAGCGCCGCAGCCGGACCAGGGCGCTCCGGATCTCCGCTGTTCCGGTGATATCTGCTGCCAACTGCCCGCCCTTCCTCTGCGGCGTACACCCCCGTTCGGGGGTAGTGAGACCCGCATCACGGATTACACGATGGCAGGGAGCCGCCCGGCAATGGTCCGGGAACAAGGAGGACACATGACGACGGCCGCAGAACTCTTCCGCGGGGCACGGGACTTCCTGCTGGAGCATCGCGAGGACTACGCGCGGGCCTACGAGGGGTTCGAGTGGCCCCGGGCCGAGCGGTTCAACTGGGCGCTCGACTGGTTCGACGTCATCGCGGACGGCAATGACCGCACCGCCCTGCACATCGTCGAGGAGGACGGCACCGAGGCGCGGGTGTCGTTCGCCGAGATGTCCGCCCGTTCGAACCGGGTCGCCAACTGGCTGCGCGCGCGGGGCGTCGGGCCCGAGGACCGGGTCCTGGTCATGCTCGGCAACCAGACCGAGCTGTGGGAGACCGCGCTGGGCGCCATGAAACTGCGCGCGGTCGTCATCCCGGCCACCCCGCTGCTCGGCCCCGCCGATCTGCGCGACCGGGTGGAGCGCGGGCGGGTCCGGCATGTGATCGTGCGGTCCGAGGACACCGACAAGTTCACCGAGGTCCCCGGCACCTACACCCGCGTCGTCGTCGGCGGCGCACGCGAGGGCTGGCAGACGTACGAGGACGCCCACGCGGCCTCCGCCGATTTCACCCCCGACGGTCCCACCCGCGCCGACGACCCGCTGATGCTCTACTTCACCTCCGGGACCACCGCCCGGCCCAAGCTCGTCGAGCACACCCACGTCTCGTACCCGGTCGGCCACCTCGCCACCATGTACTGGATCGGCCTGAGGCCCGGCGATGTGCACCTCAACATCTCCTCGCCCGGCTGGGCCAAGCACGCCTGGTCCAATCTGTTCGCGCCGTGGAACGCCGAGGCGACCGTCTTCCTGCACAACTACACGCGCTTCGACGCGGCCCGCCTGATGGCGGAGATGGACCGGGCGGGCGTGACGACCTTCTGTGCCCCGCCGACCGTGTGGCGGATGCTCATCCAGGCCGACCTGACCGCCCTGCGCACCCCTCCGCGCGAGGCCGTGGCGGCGGGGGAGCCGCTGAACCCCGAGGTCATCGAGCAGGTCAGGCGGGCCTGGGGCGTCACCATCCGGGACGGCTTCGGCCAGACCGAGACCGCCGTCCAGGTCTCCAACAGCCCCGGCCAGCCACTGAAGACGGGCTCCATGGGGCGCCCAAGCCCCGGCTACCGGGTCGAACTGCTCGACCCCGTCACCGGCGCGCCCGGCGCGGCCGAGGGCGAGATCGCGCTCGACCTGTCGGCCCGCCCGGTCGGCCTGATGACCGGCTACCACGGCGACGCCGACCGTACGGCGGAGGCGATGGCGGGCGGCTACTACCGCACGGGAGACGTCGCGTCGCGGGACGAGGACGGGTATCTGACGTACATCGGCCGCAGTGACGACGTGTTCAAGGCTTCTGACTACAAGATCAGTCCCTTCGAGCTGGAGAGCGCCCTGCTGGAGCACGAGGCGGTCGCCGAGGCCGCCGTGGTGCCCGCCCCCGACGAGCTGCGGCTCGCCGTACCCAAGGCCTATGTCGTCCTCGCCGACGGCTGGGAGCCCGGACCCGACACCGCGAAGGTCCTCTTCGAGCACTCCCGTGAGGTCCTCGCCCCCTACAAGCGCGTCCGCCGGCTGGAGTTCGCGCCCCTGCCCAAGACCGTCTCCGGCAAGATCCGCCGGATCGAACTGCGCGAGGCCACGGCGGCCGGCTCGGACAACGAGTACCGCGAGGAGGACTTCCGGTGACCGCAGCGTCGTACACGCACGGAACCGGCGCGACCGCCCTCCTCGGCGACACGATCGGGGACAACCTCGCGCGCACGGCCGGGACCTGGCCGGAGCGGGAGGCGCTGGTCGACGTCCTGTCGGGGCGGCGCTGGACGTACGCCCGACTCATGGCCGATATCGACGAGTTGGCGTACGCGCTGCTCGCGAGCGGGGTCGTCAAGGGTGACCGGGTCGGGATCTGGGCGGTCAACTGCCCCGAGTGGGTGCTCGTCCAGTACGCCACCGCCCGCATCGGCGCGATCATGGTGAACATCAACCCGGCGTACCGCGTGCACGAGGTCGAGTACGTGCTCAGGCAGGCGGGGGTCTCGCTGCTGTTCGCCTCGCTCGGCCACAAGACCAGCGACTACCGGGCGATGGTCGACGAGGTGCGGGCCGACTGCCCCGATCTGCGCGAGGCCGTGTACTTCGGCGACCCGAGCTGGGACGCGCTGCTCGCCCGCGCCACCCCGCGTGACCTGCCGGACGACCTGTCCTGCGACGATCCGGTCAACATCCAGTACACCTCGGGCACGACCGGCTTCCCCAAGGGCGCCACGCTCTCCCACCACAACATCCTCAACAACGGCTATTTCGTTGGGGAGTTGATCGCCTACACCGAGCAGGACCGGGTCTGTCTGCCGGTGCCCTTCTACCACTGCTTCGGCATGGTCATGGGCAATCTGGCGGCCACCGCGCACGGCGCCTGCATCGTCATCCCCGGCCCCTCCTTCGAGCCGAGCGCCACGCTGGAGGCGGTCCAGCGGGAGCGGTGCACCTCGCTGTACGGCGTCCCGACCATGTTCATCGCGGAGTTGAACCATCCCGATTTCGCGTCGTACGACCTCTCCTCCCTGCGCACCGGCATCATGGCGGGCTCGCCCTGCCCGGTGGAGGTGATGAAGCGGGTCGTCGCCGAGATGCACATGGAGCAGGTGTCCATCTGCTACGGCATGACCGAGACCTCCCCGGTCTCGCTCCAGACCCGGATGGACGACGACCTGGAACACCGCACCGGAACCGTCGGCCGCGCCCTGCCGCACATCGAGGTGAAGATCGTCGACCCGGCGACCGGCGTCACCCAACCTCGCGGCACCGCCGGAGAGTTGTGCACCCGCGGCTACAGCGTGATGCTCGGCTACTGGAACGAACCCGAGAAGACGGCCGAATCCATCGACCCCGCCCGCTGGATGCACACCGGCGATCTCGCGATGATGCGCGAGGACGGGTACGTCGAGATCGTCGGCCGCATCAAGGACATGATCATCCGGGGCGGCGAGAACATCTACCCGCGCGAGATCGAGGAGTTCCTCTACGCCCACCCGAAGATCGCCGACGTCCAGGTCATCGGCGTCCCGCACGAGCGGTACGGCGAGGAGGTCCTGGCCTGTGTCATCGCGCGCGACCCGGCCGACCCGCCGACGCTGGAGGGCGTACGGGCCTTCTGCGAGGGGCGGTTGGCGCACTACAAGATCCCGGCCGGGGTACGGGTCCTCGACTCCTTCCCGATGACGGTGTCCGGAAAGGTACGCAAGATCGAGCTCAGGGAGCGCTACTCGGGCTGACCGCCGCCGAAACATTCGATCAGAGCGGGGCGTCTCCGGCTGGGCCGTGCGCCGACAGCGGTGCGTCAACCCGTGACGAGTCCTGCCCGAAGCGCCGGCTCCCGCACTCCCGGGGGCCGGCGTTCTCGTGTGCGCGGACGTCAGCCGGTGGGGAAGGCCAGCGCGTCGGCGTGGTCGTTGACCGGCTGCGGGGTGCCCGTGAGGTCCAGGACGAACAGGGGGACGCCGAGGGCGTCGGCACGGGCGCGGCCGTCGACGGCGTATCCGGCGAGGGAGAAGTAGACGCAGAGCGACGACTCCGTCATGGCGGTCAGCCACAGACACTCCACGTCCCGCACGGAGGCCGGGCGCATGGTGGGGTCCACCTGGGCGAGCAGTCCGTGGGCGGCGAGGCCGATGCCGGACGGGGGCCGCTGGTGGGCGCGGCGGATGTCCCGGTAGCCGAGCCAGCGCAGATAGAGGGCGGCGGCCGTGACGGCGTCCCGGGCGGTGCGGATCGGCACGGGCGCGAAGGGTGGCCGGTGCCGTGGCTCCTCGGCCGCCGGGGCGCCGGGGTCGGCAGAGGAGGGCGTCCGCGCCACCGGGACCCGTACGACCGTTCCGCACGGGCAGCCCAGCTCGGGGTGCGGCCACTGGCCGCGCCGGCCGCAGGCGACGCACCGGACGCTCACCCACTCCTCGGCCCAGACCCGGTGCTGGACGGCGACCGGGACCCCGCGCGGATCCAGCGGCGGTATGACGGGGGCACCGCAGACGCACGGATAGGACGGAGCCGCGTACTGGTGCTCACGTCTGCAGGCCGGGCAGCACACCGCCACGCTCTGGGGCATGGCACCCATGGTGCTCCAGTCGGCCCCGGCTTGTCCGACTCTTGACGGGCTTCGTCCCCCCACTTACATTGCTTCCAGATAGTAGAAATTACTTTCCGCAATACGGAAGAGCTCAACCGCAGGGCGCGACGGGGATGCGAATCCGACAGCCGAAGCAGGAGTACTCGATGGCTCGAATGACCGCTGCCCGCGCGGCAGTTGAGATCCTCAAGCGCGAGGGCGTCAGCAACGCGTTCGGTGTGCCGGGCGCGGCGATCAACCCGTTCTACGCGGCGCTCAAGGCCTCCGGCGGCATCCAGCACACCCTCGCCCGGCATGTGGAGGGCGCCTCGCACATGGCCGAGGGCTACACCCGCACGCACCCCGGCAACATCGGCGTCTGCATCGGCACCTCCGGCCCCGCCGGCACCGACATGATCACCGGCCTGTACTCGGCCATCGGTGACTCCATCCCGATCCTGTGCATCACGGGCCAGGCGCCGACCGCCGTGATCCACAAAGAGGACTTCCAGGCCGTCGACATCGCCTCGATCGCCAAGCCGGTCACGAAAATGGCGGTGACCGTCCTGGAGGCCGCGCAGGTCCCCGGCGTCTTCCAGCAGGCGTTCCACCTGATGCGCTCCGGCCGCCCGGGCCCGGTCCTCATCGACCTGCCGATCGACGTCCAGCTCACGGAGATCGAGTTCGACCCGGAGACCTACGAGCCCCTCCCGGTCTACAAGCCCGCCGCGACCCGCGCCCAGATCGAGAAGGCGATCGGGATGCTGAACGCCTCCGAGCGGCCGTTGATCGTCGCGGGCGGCGGTGTCATCAACGCCGACGCCGCCGAACTCCTCGTGGAATTCGCCGAGTTGACCGGCACCCCGGTCGTCCCGACCCTGATGGGCTGGGGCCTGCTGCCCGACGACCACGAGCTGAACGCCGGCATGGTGGGCCTGCAGACCTCACACCGCTACGGCAACGCGACCTTCCTGGAGTCCGACTTCGTCCTCGGCATCGGCAACCGCTGGGCCAACCGGCACACGGGCAAGCTCGACGTCTACACGGCGGGCCGGAAGTTCGTCCACGTCGACGTCGAGCCCACCCAGATCGGCAAGATCTTCGCCCCGGACTACGGCATCGCCTCCGACGCCAAGGCCGCGCTGGAGCTGTTCGTCGAGGTGGCCAAGGAGCTGAATGCGGCCGGCAAGCTGCCCGACCGCTCCGTGTGGGCCGCGTCCGCGCAGGAGAAGAAGGCGACCCTCCAGCGCCGTACGCACTTCGACGACATCCCGATCAAGCCGCAGCGCGTCTACGAGGAGATGAACAAGGCCTTCGGCCCGGAGACCCGGTACGTCTCCACCATCGGCCTCTCGCAGATCGCCGGCGCCCAGATGCTGCACGTCTTCAAGCCGCGGCACTGGATCAACTGCGGTCAGGCGGGCCCGCTCGGCTGGACGATCCCGGCCGCGCTGGGTGTCGCCAAGGCCGACCCGGAGGCCTCCGTGGTCGCCCTGTCCGGGGACTACGACTTCCAGTTCATGATCGAGGAGCTGGCGGTCGGGGCGCAGCACAAGATCCCGTACGTCCATGTCCTGGTCAACAACTCCTACCTGGGCCTGATCCGCCAGGCGCAGCGGGCCTTCGACATCGACTTCCAGGTCAAGCTGGAGTTCGAGAACATCAACTCGCCCGAGCTGGGCGTCTACGGCGTCGACCATGTCAAGGTCGCCGAGGGCCTCGGCTGCAAGGCGATCCGGGTGACCGACCCGGCGGAGCTCGGCGCCGCCTTCGAGCAGGCCAAGAAGCTCGCCGCCGAGTTCCAGGTGCCGGTCGTCGTCGAGGCGATCCTGGAGCGCGTCACCAACATCTCCATGTCGACCACCAACGACATCAGCAATGTCGTGGAGTTCGAGGAGATCGCGACCGAGCCCGGCCACGCGCCGACCTCGATCAAGACGCTGAAGGTCTGATCCGTCAGATCAGACCTGTCAGGGGCAGCCCATCCGAGGTGTGGGCTGCCCCCTCTTCGTCGTTCCCGGGGCCTCTCAGTCCCCGCCGCCTCCGCCACCCCCGCCGCAGCCGTACCCGCCGGACTCGTACTCGTCGCGGAGAGCGCCACCCAGGCCGGTGACCCCGCCGGCGGAGTGGTGCCCCTCGTCCACGCGCATGTCACGGCCACGGCCGACGAGCCCCGCCGCCTCGGTGAACCGGGGCAGGAACGCGGTGAGGGCCTGGTCCCCGTACAGTGCGACCGCGAGCAGAAGCCCCTCCAGCGTCACGCCGGCAGCGTCGGACGGAAGCGGATGCAGCCGCCGCAGAGCCGCCAGCTGACGGCGCCCCGCGCGGGTCGGGCCCGGAAGGGTCGAGCGCAGCAGTCCGGTCGCGATGAGGTCGCGTCGCAGACGAGCGAGGGCATGGCCCACGACGGTCCGGTCCAGCAACTCCCGTATCCCGGCGGGGCGGTAGAGCCCGGCGCGTACGGCCTTCTCCAGCGGATCCCAGGAGTCCGAGCTGTCCGTGGTCGCCGCCCTGCGCAGGGTGCCGGGCCGGCCGGCCTCGACGACGCCCCGCAGTCGCAGCGCCACCACGGCGACGGTGACGGCGGCGCGGGGGCCGCCGCGCAGCAGGGCGATCCCGTAAGGCTCCGGAAGGCGGTCCGTAACGTCGTCGCTCATGACACACCTCCACTGGCTTGAGGCCCGCCGCACACCCCCGTATCGGCGGGCCTCAGGCCGCCCCCGTTGTTCCGGGCCCACCGGACACCCCTGACCGGTGTGCGGCCCGCCAGGGCCCGCCGCCCCCGTGCCGACGGGCCCCGTGTTCCGAGAATGTGCCCGCGCCCGGGGGTGGTTGAAGCCCCCGGGCGCGGGTTCAGAGGTTGATTTGAGGGTTGCGTAGCCGGACTACGGACGGCGGTGTAGGTGGTTCACGCCTCGTGTGACTCGTGGTGCTCCGAAAGCCCCGGCCACTCGTCCGGGCCGCCGCCCTGCCATTCGATGAGGTCGGTCTCGGCGACGTCGGTGACGTACAGGTCGGCCAGTCGGAGGAACTCGGCGACATCGTCGACGTGCGAGGCGATGCCCAGCGTCTCGTCCCCCGCGGTGACCCGCCGGGAGCCGTCCAGGGCCGGGGAGTGGACCACGATGTGCGGTTGCTGCGTTGGTTGTGCCATGTCTTCAGACTCCTGCGCGAGGAGCCGTTCCGCACCCCGGGAACGCCGAGAAGCGCCGGATACGGGACCGTCCGTATCCGGCGCTCTCGGCCGGTGAGGCATGGAGGTTTTTCGGGACCGCGGCGGTCGCGACGGAGCCCGAAACGCCCTTCCCTCAGGTCGAGAAGGGGCTCGGATCCTTCACCACCGCACTGGCTCGCACACCGCCGCGGTCCTCACCCTGCCCCGCGCCCACCACTGATCGACCACCCCTCATCCGGGTCTCTCAGCTCGCGCGGACGCGGTCAGGGAGACTTTCAGTCCTCGCGCAGGGCGCGGACCGCCTCCTCCACGCGCTTGCCGTACTCCGGGTCGGCGGCGTGGAAGTGGGCCAGGTTCTTCTCGATCACGTCGTCGCGGGAGACCTGGGACAGGCCACCGGCGATGTTGGCGATCAGCCGGGACTTCTCCTCGGCGGACATCAGCCGGTACAGCTCGCCGGCCTGGAAGAAGTCGTCGTCCTTGGTGTGCTGCGGGGCCTCGTGGGTGCCGGTGTGGCCGTGCACCGCCAGCGGGGCGGACAGCGGGCGGCCGGTCTCCACCGGGCCGTCGTAGGAGTTCGGCTCGTAGTTCTTGGCGTACCGGCCCTGGGAGTTGGACGCCATGAGGCCGTCACGGCCGTAGTTCCGCGCCGTCGTCGCCCTGGGGGCGTTCACCGCGAGCTGGGTGTGGTTGACGCCCAGGCGATAGCGGTGCGCGTCGGCGTAGGCGAACAGGCGGCCCTGGAGCATCTTGTCGGGAGAGGGGCCGATGCCCGGAACGAAGTTGTTCGGGGAGAACGCGGCCTGCTCGACCTCGGCGAAGACGTTGTCCGGGTTGCGGTCCAGGACCAGGCGGCCCACGCGCCGGAGCGGGTAGTCCTTGTGCGGCCAGACCTTGGTCAGGTCGAACGGGTTGAAGCGGTACTCCGCCGCCTCGGCCGCCGGCATCACCTGCACGTGCAGCGTCCAGGACGGGTTGACGCCCCGCTCGATGGCCTGGAGCAGGTCCGTTTGGTGGGAGCCCGGGTCCTTGCCCGCGATCTCCTGTGCCTGCTCGGTGGACAGGCTGCGGATGCCCTGGTTCGTCTTGAAGTGGTACTTGACGAAGAAGGCCTCGCCCTCGGCGTTGGTCCACTGGTAGGTGTGCGAGCCGTAGCCGTTCATATGGCGGTACGACGCCGGGATGCCGCGGTCGCCCATCAGCCAGGTCACCTGGTGGGTCGCCTCGGGGGCGTGCGCCCAGAAGTCCCAGACGTTGTCCGGCTCCTGGCGACCGGTGAACGGGTCGCGCTTCTGCGAGTGGATGAAGTCAGGGAACTTGATCGGGTCCTTGATGAAGAACACCGGGGTGTTGTTCCCGACGAGGTCGTAATTGCCCTCTTCCGTATAGAACTTGACCGCGAAACCGCGCGGGTCACGGACCGCGTCCGCGCCGCCGAGGCTGTCGGCCACGGTCGAGAAGCGCAGGAAGACCTCGGTGCGCTTGCCGACGGTGTTCAGGAAGTCGGCGTGGGTGAAGCCGGTGACGTCGTCGGTCACCTCGAAGTAGCCGTACGCGCCGGAGCCGCGGGCGTGCACCACACTCCCCCACTGCCTTAAGGGCGTGGGAGGTGCCCCCACCGGGATCCGCTCCCGGTTGAAGCGCGCCAGCTTCTCCAGGAGGTGCTGGTCCTGGAGCAGGAGCGGGCCGCCGACGCCGGCGGAGGCGGAGTTCTGGTTGTCGGCGACCGGGGCGCCGGACTCGGTGGTGAGCACGCGCTTCGACATCGTGGACCTTCCGTGCGGGAGTCAGCGGAAACCTGTTTCCGCTTCGTGGAGCCTAGAAGTGGGCGGGAGTGAGCGTCAACAGTTTGTTGAATTGGATTCCGGGCGGCGCCACCGCCTGGGCGCGACAGGACAGGTGTCAGCGGCGGCGCCGCCCGGAGGTCTTCGGGGTCGTCAGACCTGCGCGCCGGAGAGGCGCTCGACCGCGCGCAGCAGCGCGGAGTGGTCCAGGCCGCCGTCGCCCTGTGCGCGCAGGGAGGCCACGAGCTGGGCGACCACGGCGCCGACGGGCAGGGCCGCGCCGACGTTGCGGGCGGCGTCGGTGACGATGCCCATGTCCTTGTGGTGCAGGTCGATCCGGAAGCCCGGCTTGAAGTCGCGCTGGAGGAAGTTGTCCTTCTTGCGTGTGAGCACGGTGGAGCCGGCCAGGCCGCCGCCCAGGACGTCCAGGGCCGCCTTCAGGTCCACGCCGGACTTCTCCAGGAAGACCACGGCCTCGGCGCACGCCTGGATGTTCACGGCGACGATCAGCTGGTTGGCGGCCTTCACGGTCTGGCCGGAGCCGTGCGGACCGCACAGCACGATGGTCTTGCCGAGGGCCTCCAGCACCGGCCTGGCCTCGTCGAAGTCGGCCTGCTCACCACCGACCATGATCGACAGTACGGCCTCGATGGCACCGGCCTCACCACCGGACACCGGGGCGTCCAGTACGCGGATGCCCTTGACCTCGGCTGCCTTCGCCAGGTCGATGGAGGTCTGCGGGGTGATGGACGACATGTCGATCAGCAGGGCGCCGGAGCGAGCGTTCTCCAGGATGCCGTCCGGGCCGTAGGAGATGGCCTCGACCTGCGGGGAGGCGGGCACCATCGTGATGATGACGTCGGCGTCCTTGACGGCCTCGGCGATCGAACCGGCGGCCGTGCCACCGGCCTTGGTCAGCCGGTCCAGCTTCTCCTGCTCCAGGGTGAACCCGGTGACGTCGTAACCCGCCTTGATCAGGTTCTCGGACATGGGGGAGCCCATGATGCCGAGGCCGATCCAGGCGATCGCCGGGCGGGTCGGGTGGGAGGAATCTGCGAGGTTGCTCATGATGGGGTGCCTTTCGGTCAGGGGGGTCAGCGGGGCAGCCAGTCGAAGGCCTCGGCGCTCGGGCGGTCGCCCGGCTTGTACTCAAGGCCGACCCAGCCGTCGTAACCCGCCTTCTGCAGCTGGTCGAGGAGGTCTTCCAGGGGGAGGGAGCCGGTGCCCGGAGCGCCTCGGCCCGGGTTGTCGGCGATCTGCACGTGGCCGGTCCTGGCGGCGTACCGCTCGATCACCGACGGGAGGTCCTCGCCGTTCATGGACAGGTGGTAGAGGTCCATGAGGAACTTCGCGTTGCCGAGGCCGGTCGCGTCGTTGACCTTGTCGACGATCCCCACCGCGGCGGGCGCGCTCACCAGCGGGTACAGCGGCGACTCGGGCTTGTTCAGCGCCTCGATCAGCAGGATCGCGCCGATCCGGTCGGCGGCCCGGGCCGCGAGGACGAGGTTCTCCAGCGCCAGCGCGTCCTGCTCGGCCGGGTCCACGCCCTCGACGCGGTTGCCGTACAGCGCGTTGAGCGCCTTGCAGCCGAGGGAGGCGGCGAAGTCGGCGGCCACGTCGATGTTGGCGCGGAACCTGTCCGACTCCTCGCCCGGGACCGACAGGGCGCCGCGGTCCGGGCCCGGGAGCCGGCCGGCGTAGAAGTTCAGGCCCGTGAGCTGGACGCCCGCCTCCTCGATCGCCTTCTTCAGGGCGTCGAGCTCGGACCGCTCGGGGGTCGGGGAGTCGATCCAGGGCCACCACAGCTCGACCGCGGTGAAGCCGGCCGTGGCGGCGGCCGCGGGGCGCTCCAGGAGCGGGAGTTCCGTGAAGAGGATCGACAGGTTGACGTTGAAGCGCTGCTCGTCGAATCCCATAGGGTCCGGCGCTCCCTTCCGTACTCTGACTATTCCGTATTGCGGAAGTTGCTTTCTGCTTAATGGAAGACTGCCTGTGGAGGGGGAGAGCTGTCAAGAGCCGAGCGCACAAAAAAGCCCCCGCGCGTGATGCGCGGGGGCAGGTCGAAACGGCTGATCAGAGTGCGTCCACGGCACTCACCTTCCAGCCCTCGTCGGTGCGGGCCATCGTCATCCGCACCCGGTTCAGATCCAGGCGTGAGCCCGAGACCCGGGTGCTCTCGGTGATCTGGTTGGCGAAGAGCAGCACGACGACCTTGTCCGGTGCGGCCGACACGACGGAGGCCGTGGCGACGGTCGCCTTCACCACGCCGTGGTACTTCTTCGCGGTCGGGCCGACCACGGCGGTCGTGGTCTTGCGGTACTCGCCCGCGAACTTCCCGGTCAGCAGCGCGCGGGCGCGGGCGAAGTCCCGGTCCAGATGCCGGTAGTCGTACGACAGCACGACCGGCGCCGCCTTCCGCGCGGCGGCCATCGCCTCACCCCGCGCCTGCTGAGCCCGCCGCGCCTCCCAGTACTGCCATCCCAGTACGCCGACCGCGACCAGCCCCGCCACCAGCAGCACGCACAGGGCCGCGGTGAGCAGCTTCCGGTGACGGGAGGTGCCCCGCTCCCGCGGCGGGGTCTCCTCGAAATCCTCCGGCGACGGCTCGGGCGGGTCCTCCCAGCCGTTCTTCGGGGCCTCGACCAGCACGGTGCGCCCGGAGGCCCGGTCCTCGGGCACGTCATCGGTGGTGGCGCCGCGCTCGGCGCGCTTGGCCGCCGCGCGGGCGGCCGCGGTCAGGGTCCGGCGGCCGGCCGAGCCGGCGCTGCGGGTTCGGGTGGTCGGGTTCGCCATGGTCGTACTCCTCAACAGGTGGTGCGTGTCAGCCGACGAACTCGACGTCCGAGGTCAGCCAGCGGCCGTCGCGGTGCACCAGATCGAGCTGGAGCCGGTAGGTGCGCGCCTCGCCCCGGGGCACCGCGGTGTTGGTCACCTCGCTGTCGGCGACCACCAGCACACGGGCCGAGCGCTCGTCGGAGCGGACGATGCCCGCCTCCAGGACCTGGCCCTCGGAGACGGACTTGTTGTCGGTGACCAGCTGGGTGAGCTGCTTGGTCTGCGCGGCGAACTCCTTCTTGAAGTTCCCGGTGGCGCTCTCCAGCACATTCGCGCTGTCCCGGCCGTAGTGCCGGTAGTCGAGCGAGGTGAAGTTCAGTGCCGAGCGACGGGCGGCGGCGAGGATGTCCTGGCGCCGCTGCTCCGCCTCGCGCTGTCCGGCGAGCCCGAGGGCCAGCCAGACCGCCAGCGCGGTGGTGAGGACGGTCGCGACGACGAGCGCCGCCGCCACCGCCCCGGGGTGCCTCATGCCATGGGGCCGACGAGCAGCCATTGCCACGACTCCTTTCCGAACACGGCCTGCTGGCCGCCCGTCGAGCCGATCTCGACGGTCCTTCCGTCCGGGCCGGTGGTGGTGCCGGTCTCCGGGTCGTACGCCGTGACGTATGTCGTCGGCTGGGAACCGGGGGCGTTCTGCGCGCCCCGCACCGAGGACTCGCTGCCGCGCGGCAGCGTGCAGCGCGCGTCGGTGTTCGGCTCGCGCGTGCTGGTGTCCGCCGGGTCGCGCCGGGCCGTGCCGTATCCCTGGGTGCAGGGCGGCGGGTCGTCGGCGTTCACCACCAGGCCGAAGTGGGTGGTGCCGTCACCGGGGATGACGGTGTAGCTGCCCGAGACCACCACCGGGAAGGTGACCAGGGCCTGTTCCACGCCGGGCAGCCGGGCGAGCGTGACCCGGCCGCCGCTGATCAGGTTGCCCAGCAGCACCGACAGTTGCGGCTGCGTCGACTTCAGCAGCGAGTTGAGCTCCACCGCCGCCGGTTTCGCGTTGCCGATCAGCTTGCGCAGATCGCCGTCGCTGGACTTCAACTCCGCGGTGAGCAGGGCCAGATCGCGGGAGAACGCCTTGATGGACGAGCCCTGGTCGGCCTGTGTCTTGAGCACCTTCCGGGAGTCCTCGATCAGCTCGATCGTCTCGGGCAGCGACTCGGACGCGGACTCGACGAGCGCGTTGCCCGAGTCCACCAGCCGGCTCAGATGCGGGCCGGTGCCGGCGAAGGCCTTGCCCAACTCGTCGACGGTGACCCGCAGATCGTCCTTGCCGACCGAGTTCACCAGCCGGTCGAGGCCGAGGACCAGGTCGGTCGTGGGCAGCGGCACGCGCGTGCGGCCGCGCGGGATCGTGCTGCCGTCGAGCAGATACGGCCCGCTCGAGCCGCGCGGCTGGAGGTCGACGTACTGCTCGCCCACCGCCGAGCGGTTCGCCACCACGGCGAGGGTGTCCGCCGGGATGCGCGGCGCGCCGTCGTCGATGTCCAGCGCGACCGAGACCCCGCCGGCGCCGGTCAGCCGCAGCGCGCCGACCCGTCCCACCGGCACCCCGCGGTAGGTGACCTCGGCGCCGGTGAAGATGCCCCCGGAGTCGGCGAAGTCGGCCCGCACGGTGTAGCCGCGGTCCAGCGCGCTGTCGACCAGGCCCGTGTACTCGGCGCCGACATAGGACACACCGACGGCGGTGACGGTGGCGAAGGCGATCAGCTGGGCCTTGACCGTACGTGTGATCACGGCTGTATCCCCTTCAGCATCAGCTCCGCCAGCGCGAGGTCGATCCCGGCTGGCAGGCCCCGGTTTCCGGTGCCGTAGGCGGCGGTGCACACCGGCGGGCACAGCAGGTCGTCGCCGCCGTCGGACGGAGCGGAGGGGGCGGTGGGAGAGTCGGGCAGACCGGGCGTGGGGGTGGGCACGCCCGGCAGGTCCGGGAGTTCGGGCGTGTCGGGGAGATCCGGGGTATCCGGAAGGTCCGGTCCGTCGGGGGTGTCGCCGCCGTCGCCGGGCTCCTCGGCCAGATTGCCGTAGAGGCTCGCCAGATCGAGGTCCGCGGTGACGGAGAGGTTGACGTAGTCGCCCTTGATCGCGTCCACGGCGTTGCGCGGGAAGGGGTAAGTGGTGAGCAGTTCGAGGGAGTTGGGAAGGTCGCTGCCGGCCTTGTTCAACTCCCGTAGGATCGGCTGCAGTTGCTTGAGGTTGGCGACCGTGTCGTCCCGGGACGCCTCGACCACCTTCGTGCCCGTCTTGCCCAGCTTCGACAGGGCGGTGAGCATCTTGGTCAGGTCGCGGCGCTGGTCCGCGAGCACCTTGAGCGCGGGCGGCATCGTGTCGACGGCCTTGGCGATGGTCTTCTTCTCCCTTCCGAGCCGCTTGGCGAGCCGGTCGACGGCCTTGAGCGCACGGACGATGTCCTCGCGCTGTCCGTCCAGGCCGCCGAGGAACGTGTCCAGCTCCCCCAGCAGTGACTTGACCCGGTCCTCGCGACCGTCCAGGGCCTTGTTCAGCTCCACGCTGATCGTCTTGAGCTGCGCCACCCCGCCGCCGTTGAGCAGCGCGGACAGGGCGGACAGCACCTCCTCGATCTCCGGGTTGCGGCCACTGCGGGCGATCGGGATGTGGTCGCCGTCGTGCAGCCGGCCCACCGGGTCGGTGCCGGGCGGGGCGGACAGTGCCACGTACTTCTCGCCGAGCATGCTGGTCTGGCGCAGCTCCGCGACCGCGTTGGCGGGCAGCTGCACCGAGTCGGCGACCCGCAGCTGTACGCGCGCGTGCCAGCCCGCGAGCTCCACCTTCTCGACCGCGCCCACCGTCACGTTGTTGACCTTCACCGCCGACTGCGGGACCAGGTCGAGGACATCGCGGAAGTCGACCGTGACCCGGTACGCGCGGCCGTCAGCGGCGGCGCCGCCCGGCAGCTCCACGTCGTACCAGCCGTTGAACTCACAGCCCGTCAGCAGCAGCGAACCGGCCGCCGCCCACGCGGCGGCACCACGCCTGCGCGGCCCGCTCATGCGGCGCTCCCCAGGATTCCGCCGAGGGTACGGTCCACGGTGCCCGAGACCGCGGGTGCGGTCGGCACTTCGGGCAGCGAGTCGAAGAGCCGCTCCAGCTCCGCGCAGTCCGGGTTCGCGCCGCCCTCGTCGCCGGTCGTGCGCAGCACGGAGCACAGCAGCGCGGCCGGATCCTGCGGGTGCTGCGCGTTGTTGCGGGTGTCGAGGGTCCCGGCGGAGGCGTTGTAGGCGTTCTGGAGGTTCGACAGACCCGTGGGGGCGACCTCCAGCAGCTCCTCCAGCGCGGCGCGTTGCGTGACGAGCACTTTGGTCACCTTGCTGAGGCCCTTCACGTTCGAGGTCAGCGACTTCTTGTTCTTCCTCACGAACGCCGACACATCACCGAGCGCCGTGCCGAGGCTGCGCAGCGCCTCCGCGAGGTCCTCGCGCTCACCGGCGAGCTGCTCCGCCACCTTGGCGAGGCTGGTGTTGAACGACCGCACGCTCTTGTCGTCCGCCGCCAGCGCCGCCGTGAACACCTGAAGGTTCTGCACGGTGCCGAACAGGTCCCCGCGGCCGTCGGACAGCGTGGTGACCGCCTCCGAGAGGTCCTTCACGGTCTGGTGGATGTTCCCGCCCTGGCCCTGGAGGTTGTCCGCGCTCACGCCGAGCAGCCGCGACAGCGAGCCGTCCTTGTTGGCGCCCTCGGGGCCGAGCGCCTCGGCCGTGGTGTGCAGGCTGTCGAAGATCCGGTCAAGCTCGACCGGCACCGCCGTACGCGACTCGGGGATCACGGCGCCGTCCCGCAGCACCGGACCGCTCCGGTACACCGGCAGCAGTTGCACATAACGGTCGCTGACCACCGAGGAGTTGATGATCGCGGCCTGCGCGTCGGCCGGCACCCTGCGCCCCTCGTCGTACTCCAGCTCCACCCGTACCCGGTCGCCCTCCGGGGTGATCTCCTTGACCTCGCCGATCCGGACGCCGAGGACGCGGACGTCGGAGCCGGGGTAGATGCCGACCGTGCGTGGGAAATAGGCGGTGACCCGCACCTTCTCGGGGCGCGGCCACAGTACGAAGGCGGCCCCGGCGACGAGCGCCAGTACGAGAAGCAGCGCCAGACGTTTCCTCATCGCGAGCCTCCCGTGCGCGGCACCACCGGGGCGGCGACCAGGTTCTGGACGTAGGAGTCGAACCAGCGGCCGTTGCCGAGGGTGTTGGTGAAGACCCGGACGTAGGGCGCGAGCAGCTTGACGCTGCGGTCCAGGCTCGACTGGTTGCGTTCGAGCATCTCGACCACGCCGTTCAGGCCCTTCAGCGCCGGTCCGATCTCCTTGTCGTTGTCCTCGACCAGGCCGGAGAGCTCGACGCCGAGCGCGGCGGAGGACTTCAGCAGCTTGCTGATGGCCTTGCGCCGCTTGCTGATCTCCTTGAACAGCGCGTCGCCGTCCTCGACCAGGGCGGTGAAGTCCTCGGTTCGTTCGGCGAGTACGCCGGTCACCCCGTTCGCGTGGTCGAGGAGTTCACGCAGCGCCTTGTCGCGCGAGGCGACCGTCCGGGAGATCTTCGACAGGCCCTTGACGGACGCCCGCACCTCGGCGGGGGAGTCCTGGAACGTGGTGGAGATGGTGTCCAGGGCCTTCCCCAGCCGCTCGGTGTCCACCTCCTCGGTCGTGGTCGTCAGATCGCTGAACGCCTGCACCACGTCGTACGCCGGCACGGTCCGCGTCAGCGGGATCTCACTGCCGGCCTCCAACTGCCCCCGGCCCTTGGGGTGCAGGGCGAGGTACTTCGCGCCGAGGATCGTCTTGACCCGGATCGAGGCACCCGTCTGCGTGCCGAACTCCGGGTCGCCCTTGACCTTGAAGGTGACCTTCACATGGTCGCCGTCCAGGTCGACCTCCTCCACCTTGCCGACCTTGACTCCGGCGATCCGCACCTCGTCGCCGGGCTTGAGACCGCCCGCCTCCGCGAAGGCGGCGCTGTAGGTGTCGCCATCGCCGATCACCGGAAGGGAGTCGGCGTTGAAGGCGGCCACGGTCAGCAGCGCGAGGGCGGTCAGACCGGCGGCGCCGATCACCACCGGGTTCTGCTCCCGGAAGGGAGGCAGGTGCGGCAGACGCGGCAGCTTCGGCAGCCTCGGTGGGTCGATGCGCACCTTGACCAGCGGCTTGGGCCTGGGTGTGCGCTTCCTGCGCAGCGGGAGCTTCATCCGGCGCACCTCGCCCTCGCGACATGCATCTCGGGAGTGATGACCTCGCGCGTCCTCGGCAGCACGATCCGGCCGTCGAAGTCGCAGAGGTAGAAGTTGAACCACGAGCCGTAGGACGCCGTCCCGGTCAGCTCGCCCAGCTTGTTCGGCAGCCGCTTCAGCACGCCCTCCACGGTCTTCTCGTTCCTGTTCAGCGTTCCGGTCAGCTCGGTCAGCTCGGCGATGTCGTCCTTGAGGGGCGGGCGGGCGTCCGCGAGCAGTCCCGACGTCGCCTCCGTGAGGTCGCCGATGCTCACCAGCGACTCCCCGATGGGCTTACGGTCGGCGGACAGCCCGGAGACGACCCGGCGCAACTGCTTCAGCAGCCCGGAGAAGCGGCCGCCGCGCTTGTCGAGCGTCTCCAGCACGGTGTTGAGGTTGTCGATGACGGAACCGATCAGCTCGTCCCGGCCGGCCAGGGTGGTGGTGAGCGACGCCGTGTGCGCCAGCAGGCTGTTGACCGTGCCGCCCTCGCCCTGGAGCGTCTTGATGATCTCGGTGGCGAGCTGGTTGACGTCCTTGGGGCTGAGCGCGGCGAACAGCGGCTTGAAGCCGTTCAGCAGCGCGTTGAGGTCCAGCGCGGGCTGCGTCCGCGACAGCGGGATGGTCGCGCCGGGCCGCATCCGGGTGCCCTTGCCCGGGCCCTCGGTCAGGGCGACGTACCGCTGCCCGACCAGGTTGCGGTAGCGGATCACCGCGCCGGTGCTGGTCAGCAGCGGGCGCTCCTCGGTCACGGTGAAGGTGACCTCGGCCCGGGTGCGGTCCTTGATCCGGATGCCCTCGACCTCGCCCACCCGGACCCCTGCCACCCGGATGTCGTCGCCCTCCTCCAGACCGGTGACGTCGCTGAACACCGCGCGGTAGGTGTCGGTCGGGGTGAAGGAGATGTTCACGATGGTGGCGGCGAGCAGTGCCGTCGCCAGGATCGTCACCAGCGCGAAGAGACTGAACTTGATCAGCGGTCCCGCGGTCCGGTTCGCCCTGCTCGTGCTCGTGCTCGTGCTCATGCGACGCTCACCGCCGTCCCGCGTGCCATCGGCCCGAACAGCAGCGTCGCCACCGGCGGCACCTCGTCGGCGGGCACGCCCAGCACCGGCGCCACCAGCGAGCTCACGGCGCGCTGCTCGGCACGGGTGCCGGACGCTCCGGACGAACCCGCCGCCGACGTACCGTCGTTGAGGTGGGGCTTGGGTCCGGGCACCGGAGGGTGGGGCATGTCGCGGCAGTCCGGCCCCGACCGCTCGCCGTAGCGCGGCTCCTCACCGGGTTCGTACGCCGGTTGCTGCCGCACCACTTCGAGCGTGATGCGCATCCTGCCGCCCCGGAACGCCTCCTCCGATGCCTTCTCCTGCCGGACCAGGCCTTCCAGGAGGCACGGATACTCGGGGGAGTAGCGGGCGAACAGCTCCAGGGTGGGGCGCGAGACGCGGCCGAGGGTGATCAGCCGGTCGCCGTTCACGGCGAGGAACTCGTCGGCCGTGCGGGCGGTGGTGGTGGTCGAGGTGAGCGCTGCGGCCAACTGTTCCTTCTTCTCCACGAGCGTGCGGCTGGTCGTGACCGTGTTGCGGAGGATCCTCATCAGGTCGGGCGCCGCGTCGCCGTACACCTCGGCGACGTCCGCGAACCGCGCGATGTCCTCCTTCAGGGACGGCAGATGCGGGTTGAGCTTGCGCAGATAGGCCTCCACGCGCGTGAGGTTGTCGCCGATCCGGTCGCCGCGCCCTTCGAGCGCCGTGGCGAACGCGGAGAGGGTGGCGTTGAGTTCGCCCGGCTTCACGGTCCGCAGCAGTGGCAGCAGGTCGTTCATGAGTTGCTGGAGTTCGATGCCGACCCGGGTGCGGTCCTGGGTGATGACGTCCCCGGCGCTGATCGGCCGCGCGGACGAGCCGGCGGGCACGACCAGATCGACGTACTTCTCGCCGAACAGCGTCTTGGGCAGCAGCCGTGCGTGCACATCGGCGGGGATGTACGCGACGTGCTCCGGCCTGAGCGCGATGTCGAGGGTCGCCTTCGTCCCGTCCGCGCGCACCGCGCGCACCTCGCCGACCAGCAGTCCGCGCAGCTTGACGTCGGCCCGCCGGTCGAGCTGGTTGCCCAGGCTGTCCGCCTCCAGCGTGATCCGCACGACCGGCGTGAACGCCTGCCGGTAGACCGCGACCGACAGGGACAGCAACAGCGCCAGCACGGCGATGAACACCAGGCCGTACACCCGCAGTCGCACCACTCTCACCCGGCTCACCCCGCTATCCGTACGGTCGTGTTGGCGCCCCAGATCGCCAACGACAGGAAGAAATCAAGGACGTTGATCGCCACGATCGAGGTCCGCACCGCCCGCCCCACCGCGACGCCGACGCCCGCCGGGCCGCCGCTCGCGTAGTAGCCGTAGAAGCAGTGCACAAGGATGATCACGACGGCGAAGACCAGCACCTTGCCGAAGGACCAGAGCACGTCGACCGGGGGCAGGTACTGCTGGAAGTAGTGGTCGTAGGTGCCCGCCGACTGCCCGTAGTAGCCGGTGGTGATGGTGCGGGCGGCGAGGTACGAGGACAGCAGCCCGACCACGTACAGCGGGATCACGGCGACGAACCCGGCGATCATCCGGGTGGTCACCAGGAACGGCAGCGAGGGCACGCCCATGACCTCCAGGGCGTCGGTCTCCTCACTGATCCGCATCGCGCCGAGCTGCGCGGTGAACCCGGCGCCGACCGTCGCGGACAGCGCGAGCCCTGCCACCAGCGGGGCGATCTCGCGGGTGTTGAAGTACGCCGACAGGAACGCCACGAAGTTGGACGTGCCGAGCTGGTTGAGCGCGGCATAGCCCTGCAGGCCCACCTCTGTGCCGGTGAAGAACGACAGGAAGGCGATGACGCCGACCGTGCCGCCCACGACGGCGAGCGCGCCCCGGCCGAAGCTGACCTCGGCGAGCAGTCGCAGGATCTCCTTCTTGTAGCGGCGCAGGGTGCGGCCGGTCCAGGCCAGCGAGCGTCCGTAGAAGGAGAGTTGGGCGCCCAGGTCCTCCAGGGACCTCAAGGGGCGGTCGAGAAGTCTCATCGGCTAGCCCCTCTGCGGGACGACCTGGAAGTACACCGCGGTCATCACGAAGTTGGTCACGAACAGCAACATGAAGGTGATCACCACCGACTGGTTCACCGCGTCGCCCACACCCTTCGGGCCGCCCTTGGCGGTAAGTCCCTTGTAGGAGGCGACGATCGCGGCGATGGCGCCGAAGACGAGTGCCTTGATCTCGGCCGCCCACAGGTCGGAGAGCTGGGCGAGCGTGGTGAAGGAGGCAAGATACGCGCCCGGTGTGCCGTCCTGGAGGACGACGTTGAAGAAGTAGCCGCCCGCCACCCCGACCACCGACACCAGGCCGTTGAGCAGCACCGCCACCACCATCGAGGCCAGCACCCGCGGCACCACGAGCCGGTGGATCGGGTCGATGCCCAGCACCTGCATCGCGTCGATCTCCTCGCGGATCTTCCGCGCCCCGAGGTCCGCGCAGATCGCCGTGCCCCCGGCGCCCGCGATCAGCAGCGCCGTCACGATCGGTGAGGCCTCGCGCAGCACCGCGAGCACGGAGGCCGCGCCCGAGAACGACTGGGCGCCGAGCTGCCGGGTGAGACTGCCGATCTGGAGGGCGATGACCGCCCCGAAGGGGATGGAGACGAGGGCGGTCGGCAGGATCGTGACGCTCGCGATGAACCACGCCTGCTGGATGAACTCCCGCACCTGGAACGGCCGTCGGGGCACGGTCCGTACGACGTCCAGGGCCATCGCGAACAGGCTGCCGGAGTGGCGCAGCGCGCCCACGGGGTTCAGGCTCATGCGCGGGCCACCTCCTCCCGCCTGGCGATGGCCTGCCAGCGCGGCGGCCGGGGGATGCCCGGGCTGGGCAGCAGCCGGGGCGTGAGGTGCTCGGGGTCGGTGCCCTCCCCGATCTCGGCCAGCTCCTGCTCGACCTGGGCCGCGTCCTTCTCCTCCGCCATGCCGATCGGGCCCTGCACCCGGCCGTTGAGGAACTGCCGTACGACCGGCTCGTCGCTGGTCAGCAGCTGGTCGCGGGGTCCGAACATGACCAGCTCGCGGCGGAACAGCAGCCCGATGTTGTCCGGGACCTGGCGGGCCGAGGCGATGTCGTGGGTGACGATCAGGAAGGTGGCGTCGATCTGGGCGTTGAGGTCGACGATGAGCTGGTTGAGATAGGCGACGCGCACCGGGTCGAGCCCCGAGTCCGGCTCGTCGAACAGGATGATCTCCGGGTCCAGGACCAGCGCCCGCGCAAGCCCCGCGCGCTTGCGCATACCGCCGGAGATCTCCCCGGGCAGCTTCTCCTCGGCGCCGATCAGACCGACCATGTCCATCTTCTCCAGGACGATCCGTCTGATCTCGCTCTCCGGTTTGCGGGTGTGCTCGCGCAGCGGGAAGGCGATGTTGTCGTACAGGTTCATCGAGCCGAACAGCGCGCCGTCCTGGAACAGCACGCCGAAGAGCTTGCGCACCTCGTAGAGGTCGTGCTCGCGGAGCTTGGTGATGTCCCGGCCCTGGATCGTGATGGAGCCGCGCTCCGGCTTCAGCAGGCCGACGAGCGTCTTGAGGAACACCGACTTGCCCGTGCCCGAGGGGCCGAGCATGACCGAGACCTCCCCGGCCGGCAGCGTCAGCGAGACGTCCTGCCAGATGACCTGGTGACCGAAGGACTTGGTCAGCCCTTCCACACAGATCTCGACACCCATCCGGTCCACCCTTCAGCCCACGGAGCAGCTCCTTCATCTGCTCTACGGGGAGGGGCGGGGCGTCCGTCGCGACGGAGGCGAATTTTTTTTCGGACAGGTGGAGAAGGGGTTACGGCAGTGGGTCCACGGAGGCTTCGGGCAGGTCCGTAGCGACGGGGCCGTCCGGGAGGTCCGGCACGGTGGGCGCGACGTCGCTTACGTCCGGGGTCGCGGGTGTGGCGGGCAGCTCGGGTACCTCGGGCACCGGCACCTCGGGCACTTCCGGCACCTCGGGTGCCGACAGCTCCGGCGCCGAGGTGAGCGGGACCTCCGGCAGGGGCGGCACCGACAGCGGCAGCAGCGGGCGGTCCGAGGGGGGCCGCGTCGCCCTCGGGGCGCCGGACGCCGAGGCGGACGGCCGCTCCCGCGCGTCCGGGGACGGCACCATGCCGTCGGTGTCCGGCCCCTGCCAGGCCTCCGGGACCGGGGAGACGGTGGTCCGGGGCGTGGTGCCCTGCCCGTCCCAGTCGTGGGCGTACGGCAGCACGAACCCGGCCACCACCAGCGTCGCCGCCGTGGACGCCAGCGCCACGGCCTGCGCCTGCGAGGCCCCGCGCGGCCTGCCCCGGCCCCACAGGAACAGGGCGAGGCCGAGCGTCCCGGCCAGCGAGTTGCGCAGCGTGCGGCGGGCCCGGGCGAGCAGCGACTCGACCGTCCGGTAGCTCAGGCCCATCCGCACCGCGACCTGCCCGACGTCCAGGTCCTCCGACTTCAGCCGGAGCGCCTCCGCCTGGCGCGCGGGCAGCTCACCGCTGCGCACGGCCAGCCACTTGGCCTCGGCCCGGTCGCACACCGCCTCCTCGACGGGCACCGGCCCCGGGGCGATCAGGGTCGGGCTGGTGCGCACCTCGGCCTCGCGGTTGACCTGCCGGTACCGGTCCACACACAGCCGGATCGTCACCGTGGTCAGCCACGCGGCCAGCCGCTCGTCGTCCAGGTCGGGGCGCTCGGCGGCGCGCAGCATCGCCTCGTGCACGGCGTCCTCGGCGTCCTCCAGGGACATCGACCTGCGGCGGGCCACCCTGAGCAGATGCTCCCGGTGGGTCCACATGCGCTCCCACCGGTCGTGGGCCGCCTGTATCTCCGCCGGCATGTCCATCGCCATGAGGGCCCCTTCGCGCTCATCCGCCGGTCACGTGCGCCCGGCGGAGGGCGACATTACCGCCCGGTAGTCGCGGTTGTGGAGGGGGCGGCGACCATCGAGTTCTCATCGTTGCCGGGCAGCGGGGGCGCGCTGGGCAGCACGGGGGCGACCTCGGTGCCGGGCAGGGGGACCAGGGGCTCGGCCGGGGCCGGGTCGGCCGGTGCGCTGTGCGTCGGCCGCGGCTCGGACGGCGCCGGGGAGGCAGGCGTAGGCGATCCGCTCTTCGTCGGGCGGGCACTCGGCGTGGGCGAGGGCTCCCGCCGGGCCGGCCGGGACGCCCCGGGGTCCGGGCTCGCGGCGCCCGTCGCCCCGGCGTCCGGCACCACCCGGTGCCCTTCCAGGAAGTACGCGAACCACGCCCGCACCGTCCGCAGATAGGCCCCGGAGTGGTTGTAGCCGAGGATCGCCGCGTCCAGGTCGCCCGGCACGGACAGATCGCGTCCGCCCGCACACAGATAGCGGCCGGCGGCGAGGGCCGCGTCGAAGACGTTGTGCGGGTCGGCCCGCCCGTCGCCGTTGCCGTCGGCGCCCCAGACCGCCCAGGTCGACGGGATGAACTGCATCGGGCCCACCGCACGGTCGTACACCGCGTCCCCGTCGAGGGCGCCGCCGTCGCTGTCCCGGATGAGGGCGAAGCGCACGCCGTCCAGCCGGGGGCCGCGGATCGGCGTCAGCGTCGTGCCCTCCGCGTCCACCCGTCCGCCGCCCGCCTGCCCCGACTCCACCTGGCCGACGGCGGCCAGCAACTGCCAGCGCAGCCGGCAGCCGGGCGCGGAGTCGGCGAGCCGCGCCTCGGCCCGCCGGTAGGCGGCGAACACGCTCGCCGGCAGCGCGCCGCCCACCGGTGCCGACCCGGCCTTCCGTACCCGCAGCGGCGGCAGCCCGGTGCGGTAGGGGGCGTCCCCGGACACGCTCGGCCCGCGCCCGGCGGCCTGCTCCATGGGCGCGGCGGCCCGCGCCGGTGCCGCCCCCGGCGCCTGGGACGCGGTCAGCGCCGCCATCGCCGCAGCCGCGAGCGCCGTACCCCTCATACCTCTGACTCTGTGTCCTGCCACGTCGCGTTCCCCTCCGGTGAGTTCTCCTCGTCTGCTCTACGGGGCAGGGGGGCGGGTCCGTCGCGGGGATCCCGTACCGGCTGGGGCTGCCCGAGGAACCGTGCAGCGGTTAGGTTGAGCGCGTGCGACTGAGAGTGGAATTCACGACCGAGCCCTTCGACCTCGACGAGGCGCCCGCGCACGCGGTCGTCGCCCGCGAGGTCATCGAGGCGGCCGAGCTGGACGCGGTGGACGTCGGCCCGTTCGGCAACACCGCCGAGGGCAGCGCCGACGCCGTCCTCACCGCCGTGGACGCGCTGCTGCGCAAGACCCTGGAGTCCGGCGCCACCCGCGTCTCGCTCCAGATCAATGTGCTCGGGGAGGGTGCGCGGTGAACGACGAGCCCTTCATCGCGGCCGTGAAGCCGCTGGTCGACGCCATGGGCGGCGAGATGCTCCCGCCGGACGAGGCGGGCCCCGACGACGTCGTGCTCTCCTGGGAGGGCGCCGATGTGCTCGCCGTACGGCTGCCCCAGCTCGCGGACTCCCTGGACCACATCCTGGCCGCCATGGAACGCAAGCAGGGCAAGCCGCTGGCCGACCTCGACCGCAAAGCGAAGCAGGAGGTCGTACGGATACTTGAGGCGCGCGGCGCCTTCTCCGTACGGCACGGCGTGGAGACCGTTGCCGGCGCCCTCGGCGTCAGCCGCTTCACCGTCTACAACTACCTGAACCGCGAGAAGGGGGCCTGACCGGCGGCTGCCGGGTTTCGTCACCCGGAATTTTCAACAAAGTGTTGACGTGGGTGTCGCGCAGGGCGTTAGCTATCGGCAGCCCGTTCAGCACAAGGCCACGGAGGCTCCCGTGACGTCCACATC
Source organism: Streptomyces cupreus (assembly GCF_014257025.1). GTDB lineage: Bacteria > Actinomycetota > Actinomycetes > Streptomycetales > Streptomycetaceae > Streptomyces > Streptomyces cupreus. The sequence goes on along the minus strand of NZ_JACMSF010000009.1, from coordinate 168,141 downwards.
CACGCCGGGCCTGGTCCGGTTCAACGCCCTGGAGGAGCACGCGGCCTTCGCCGCGCTCCACGAGGCGTGCGCCTCCCGGACCTGGGCCGAGCGGCTCCTCGCCGCCCGCCCGTACGCCACCGTCGAGGCCCTCTACGCCGCAAGCGACGCCGCCATGGCCGAGCTGACCATCGCGGACCTCGAAGAGGCGATGGCCGGCCACCCGCCGATCGGCCGCCCCAAGCCCGGCGACCCGACCTCGGCCCGCGAACAGCGCGGCATGGCCGGCGCCCCCGAGGAGCTCAAGGCGGAGATGCTCGAACTGAACCTGGCCTACCAGGACAAGTTCGGCCATGTCTTCCTCATCTGCGCCACCGGCCGGACCGGCGAGCAGATGCGCGACGCGGTCAAGGAGCGGATCGGCAACTCGCCGGAGCAGGAGCGCGAGATCGTCCGCACCGAGCTGGGCAAGATCAACCGTATCCGGCTCGCCCGCATCGTCGAAGAGGACTGACAGCAGCATGAGCACCAGCACCACCGCCTCCGTGTCCACCCACATCCTGGACACATCCGTCGGCCGCCCCGCCGAGGCAGTCGCCGTCCAGCTCTCCGCCCGTAGCGGCCGGTCCGCCCATTACGGGCAAGGAGGGGACTGGCAGACGCTCGGCGGCTCCGCGACCGACGCGGACGGCCGGTGCAAGGACCTCCCCGCCCTGCCGGAGGGGACCACCCACGTACGGCTCGACTTCGCCGTGGAGCCGTATTTCGAGAAGAAGCAAGCCGATGCGCAGCAGGACGCCCCCGCGAATCGGGACAGCGGTGCGTTCTTTCCAGAGGTAGCGATCACCTTCGCCGTGAAGCCCGGCGAGCACTACCACGTACCGCTGCTGCTCAACCCGTTCGGCTACTCCGTTTACCGAGGGAGCTAGCTAAATGACTGACAATTCCCGCCCTGCCCGCCCTGTCATCCTGGGACAGAACCAGTACGGCAAGGCCGAGAACCGAGTCGTAAAGATCACGCGGGACGGCGCCACCCACCACATCAAGGACCTCAATGTCTCCGTGGCGCTCTCCGGCGACATGGACGAGGTCCACTACTCCGGCTCCAACGCCCACGTCCTGCCGACCGACACCACCAAGAACACGGTGTACGCGTTCGCCAAGGAGTACGGCATCGAGTCGGCCGAGCAGTTCGGCATCCACCTCGCCCGGCACTTCGTGACCTCGCAGGAGCCGATCAGGACCGCGCGGATCCGCATCGAGGAGTACGCCTGGGAACGGATCGAGACCTCCGACGCCAACTCCAAGTTCATCGGCGCCGACGAGGTCAAGCACTCCTTCGTGCGCAAGGGCCAGGAGACCCGCGTCACCCAGATCACCTACGACGGCTCGTCGTGGGAGGTCATCTCGGGCCTGAAGGACCTGATCGTGATGAACTCGACCAACTCCGAGTTCTGGGGCTACGTCAAGGACAAGTACACGACCCTCCAGGAGGCCTACGACCGGATCCTCGCGACCCAGGTCTCCGGCCGCTGGCGGTTCAACTGGACCGACGACGAGCAGAAGATGCCCAACTGGGAGAAGTCCTACGAGCAGGTGAGGAAGCACATGCTCCAGGCGTTCGCCGAGACCTACTCGCTCTCACTCCAGCAGACGCTGTACCAGATGGGCGCGCGCATCATCAACAACCGCAGCGAGATCGACGAGGTCCGCTTCTCGCTCCCGAACAAGCACCACTTCCTGGTGGACCTGGAGCCGTTCGGGCTGAAGAACGACAATGAGGTCTACTACGCCGCCGACCGCCCCTACGGCCTGATCGAGGCCACCATCCTCAGGGACGGCTGCGAGGCGAAGATCCCGGTGGACCTCACCAACCTGTAAGCGAGCAACTCCATCTCGGCACCCGCGGCCGGGCTCTGTGTACCCGGCCGCGGCACTCAAATCTCCAGGGTCCTGCCGTGCCCTCTCCACATCAGCGCAAAGGACGAACCATGGCAGCAGACCAGCGCATCGTCATCGAGAACTGTGCGATCGCGACCGTCGACGCCAACGACACCGAGCACGCCTCCGGCCATGTCGTCCTCAACGGCAATCGCATCGAGTCGCTCGGCGCGGGCAAGGCACCCGAGGGCCTGGAGAACGTCGTACGGCGCATCGACGCCACCGGCCATCTCGTGACCCCCGGCCTGGTCAACACCCACCACCACTTCTACCAGTGGATCACCCGGGGCCTGGCCACCGACCACAACCTCTTCAACTGGCTGGTCGCCCTGTACCCGACCTGGGCGCGCATCGACGAGCGGATGACGTACTCGGCCGCGCAGGGCTCGCTGGCCATGATGGCGCGCGGCGGTGTCACCACCGCGATGGACCACCACTACGTCTTCCCGCACGGCTCCGGCGACCTGTCAGGATCGATCATCCGGGCCGCCCGCGAGATGGGCGTCCGCTTCACCCTCGCCCGCGGCTCGATGGACCGCAGCGAGAAGGACGGCGGTCTGCCACCGGACTTCGCCGTCGAGACCCTGGACGGCGCGCTCGCCGCGACCGAGGCCACCGTCAAGGAGCACCACGACGCCTCCTTCGACGCGATGACCCAGGTCGCCGTCGCACCCTGCTCGCCCTTCTCCGTGTCGACCGAGTTGTTGAGGCAGGGCGCCCAACTCGCCCGCGGCCTCGGCGTACGCCTGCACACCCATGGCTCGGAGACGGTCGAGGAGGAGAAGTTCTGCCACGAGCTGTTCGGCATGGGCCCGACCGACTACTTCGAGTCCACCGGCTGGCTCGGCGAGGACGTGTGGATGGCGCACTGCGTCCATATGAACGACTCCGACATCGCCGCCTTCGCCCGTACGAAGACCGGTGTCGCCCACTGCCCCTCGTCCAACGCCCGCCTCGCGGCCGGCATCGCCCGCGTCCCCGACATGCTGGCGGCCGGCGTCCCGGTCGGCCTCGGCGTCGACGGTACGGCGTCCAACGAGTCGGGCGAGCTGCACACCGAACTGCGCAACGCCCTCCTCATCAACCGCCTCGGCGCCCACCGCGAGGCCGCCCTGAACGCCCGCCAGGCGCTGCGCCTCGGCACCTACGGCGGCGCCCAGGTCCTCGGCCGCGCGGCCGAGATCGGCTCGCTGGAGCCGGGCAAGCTCGCCGACCTGGTGCTGTGGAAGCTCGACACCCTGGCCCACGCCTCGATCGCCGACCCGGTCACCGCACTGGTCTTCGGTGCCGCGGCCCCGGTCACCGCCTCCTTCGTCAACGGCGAGCAGATCGTGGAGAACAACCGTCTGCTCACCGTCGACGAGGACGCCATCGCCGGCTCCACGCGCGAGCAGGCCCAGCGGCTGGCGCGGATCGTCGCGCAGGGCTGACCAGTTGAAGATCTCCGGCTGAGAGGGACGGCTCTCGGCCGGTGGCCGTGGACCCGAGCGGGGTCCATGGCGGCCGTCTCCGGGGCGCGCATGGACGTGTGCGCCCCGGAACGGTCACCCGTCCCCTCTTTTCCGTCCCCGCTTCACCGGTCCCGCACGACCGCGCACCACCTCCTTGAAACCCACGTCAGAGCCGACGTGCTGTCAACCGACCGGAGGAGCCGCCCGTGTCCACCCACCCCGTCGACGAGAAACTCCCCGCCCTCAAAATGGCGACGACCGGTCTGCAACATGTGGCCGCCATGTACGCGGGCGTCGTAGCTCCACCCCTGATCGTCGGCGCCGCCATCGGCCTGACCGGCACCGAACTGACCTTCCTCACCGGCGCCTGCCTCTTCACGGCGGGCCTCGCGACCTTCCTCCAGACCCTCGGCATCTGGAAGATCGGCGCCCGTCTGCCCTTCGTCAACGGCGTCACCTTCGCCGGCGTCGCCCCCATGACCGCGATCGTCGCCTCCACCGACGACAAGTCCGACGCGCTGCCGATCATCTTCGGAGCGGTGATCGTCGCGGGCGTACTGGGCTTCATAGCGGCCCCCTTCTTCAGCAAGATGGTCCGCTTCTTCCCGCCGGTGGTCACCGGCACGGTGATCACGCTGATAGGCGTGTCCCTGCTCCCGGTGGCCTTCGGCTGGGCTCAGGGCCCCAACCCCGCGGCGGACGACTACGGTTCGAGCACCAACCTCGGCCTGGCGGCGGGCACGCTGTTGATCGTTCTGTTGTTGCGCCGCTTCACGCGCGGCTTCGTCAAGCAGATCGCCGTACTGCTGGGCCTGGTGGCGGGCACCCTCCTCGCGATCCCCTTCGGCGTCACGGACTTCGGCCCGGTGGCGGACGCGGATGTGATCGGCTTCCCGACGCCGTTCCACTTCGGCGCACCGCAGTTCCAGATCGCCGCGATCGTCTCGATGATCGTGGTGATGGTGGTCTCGATGACCGAATCCACGGCGGACATGCTGGCGTTGGGTGAGATCGTGGACCGCCCGGCGGACGAGAAGACGATCGCGGCCGGCCTGCGCGCCGACACCCTCGGCTCGGCGATCAGCCCCCTGTTCAACGGCTTCATGTGCAGCGCCTTCGCCCAGAACATCGGCCTGGTCGCGATGACGAAGATCCGCAGCCGCTATGTCGTGGCGGCGGGCGGCGGCTTCCTGGTCCTGATGGGCCTGTGCCCGATGGCCGCCTCGCTGATCGCGGTCGTACCGCGCCCGGTGCTGGGCGGGGCGGGCGTGGTCCTGTTCGGCTCGGTGGCGGCGAGCGGTATCCAGACCCTGGTCCGCGCCGGTCTGGAGAAGGACAACAACGTCCTGATCGTGGCGGTCTCGCTGGCCGTCGGCATCATCCCGATCTCCGCCCCGGAGTTCTACCACTCCTTCCCGGAGACCGCCCGGATCGTCCTGGACTCGGGCATCTCGACGGGCTGTGTGGTGGCGGTCGTACTGAACCTGGTCTTCAACCACCTGGGCCGGAACCAGGACGCGGAGGACGTCACCCACCCCATGGAGGCGGGCGAGGAGCTCACCGGCTCGACCCGGACGGCCCCGGCCACGCCATGAGCCCCGCGAACAGCTCGGCCTGTTCGATCGCGTCATCGAGGGCATGGTGCGTGTGCCGGCGCCGCGAGAGCAGCTCGCGCGGCATCATGCCCTTGGTGACGGCCCGCAGGGGCAGCCCGGCCTTGGTCGCGTAGAGCGTCTTCATGTCGAAGCACCCGGAGTGCCCGAAAGGACTGCTCCCCGTGAACCGGATCAGATACCAATACAGAAAGGTCCAGTCGTACGAGGCCGGGTAGCCGCACATGACCGGCTGAGCGCCCGCACCGACCTCCCGGACCCACCGGCTGAACTGCGTGAGAGCCACAGCCGGGTCGAGGCCCTCCCGGCCGAGGCGCTCCCGGTCGAGCCCACTGACCGCGAGCACCTCCGGCACGAAGTCCTCGCTGATGGGCCGGAGTTCCCGATAGAAGGTCCGCGCCTCGGGATCGGCCGGGACGAACCCGTCGGCATCCTGCACCCCGGCGACCGCCGCCCCGAGACTGAGCATGGAGTACGGCCCCGGGATCGGCCCGTCGGCCTCGATGTCGACGGAGATGTAGAGACTGGGCTTGACACGTCGTGCTGCCATGGGGTGTGAGCTTCGCAGGGGGGGCGGTGCCTGTGCACCCGATTTAGTTCCGCATCCCGCAGGGGGTGGCACGGGGGAGGAGCCCGGTGAAGAACGACCGGGGCGGGACGCCCATCAGGGCGCGGAAGTCGGCGGTCATGTGTGACTGGTCGTAGTAGCCGGTGGCGGCGGCGAGTTGGGCCCAGGGTGCGGTGTCCGCGTGGGCCTTGGGGGAGACCCCGACCCCCTCGGCGAAGAGGTTCCGCAACTGCCGCTCACTGGCGGCCAGGGCGGGTGAGCCGGTACCGAACCTGACGGGTGAGGGAACCCAAGGGGTCGTCGCCCCCCGGGATGTGTCGGAGGTGGCGGTGAGGGCCTCGCGGATGTCCTGGGCCGCGCTGTGCACACCCTCGACCTCACCCCGGCCCAGGTCCGCGAGCAGCTTCTCGCCTCCGGCATGCCGGAGGTGTACGCGGAGGGCGTGATCGCCGGATGCGCCTACGTCCGGCGCGGTCGCAACGACGTGATCACGGGGGATGTGGAGGAGGTACTGGGCCGAAGGGCGCGGACGTACCGGGAGTGGGCGCAGGACCACAAGGGGGCGTTCGCGTAACAGCGAGGGCCGTGTCAGGTCCGGGGGCGCAGTACGGCCGCCGCCAGCGCCAGCGCCCCCGCCGCCACAACCGTCGCCACCCGGAACGCCAGCTGGTAGCCCTCCGCCGTGGCCGACAGTACCTCGGCACCGTCCGCCAGCAGCCCCTCCGTACGGCTCGCCGCCAGCACCGCCAGCACCGCGAGACCCAGCGAACCGCCCACCACCTGCGTGGTGTTGAACAGCCCGGACGCCGCCCCCGCGTCCTCCTCCTGAGCGCCCGACATAGCCAGTCCCGTGAGCGCGGGCATCGCCGCCGCGAACCCGACCGAGAGCAGAAGCATGGCCGGAAGGACGTCCACCGCGTACGAACCTCCCGCCGACGCCCGTCCCAACAGGCCCATACCCACGGTGATCAGGGCCAGTCCCGCCAGCAGCACCCGGTACGGCCCGTACCGCCCGATCGTCCGCGCCGACCACCCCAGCATCAGTACCCCGATCACGATCGGCGCCGGGAGGAACGCCGTCCCGGTGAGCAACTCCCCGTATCCCAGCACCCGCTGGAGGTACAGCGCGCCGATGAACTGGAAGCCGTACATCGTCGCGATCATCATGATCTGGACCGCGTTCGCCCCTGCCAGAAGCCGGGACCCGAACAGGCGCAGTCGCAGCAACGGCCGAGCGGCCCGCGCCTGCCGGACGGTGAAGCCCAGGAACAGTGCCAGAGCGAGCAGAGCCATCAACAGCGTCTCGGCGAGCCCCCGTTCACCCACGCCCACGATCACGAACACCGTCAGCATCAGTGCCCCCGTCACCAGCGCCGCCCCCGGATAGTCCGCGCCCTTCCCCAGCCCGGCGCCCGACTCCCGGTCCAGCACCCGTACGGCGGCCACCCACGACACGACCCCGATCGGCAGGTTGATCAGGAAGATCCAGTGCCAGTTCAGGGCCTCGGTCAGGGCCCCGCCGAGGAACGTGCCGAGGGCCCCGCCCGCCGCCCCCACCGCACTGAACACCGCGATGGCGCGGGCCTGTTCACGAGGCTCGGGGAACAGCGACACCAGCATCCCGAGCACCACGGCGGTCGTCATCGCCCCGCCGACCCCCTGCAAGGCTCGTGCGGCGATCAGCACGCCCTGGGAGGTCGCCACTCCGCACAGCACCGACGCCACGGTGAAGACGGCAAGCCCTGCGGTGAACATCCGCTTGCGGCCCACCAGGTCGCCGAGCCGCCCCGCGAGCAACAGCAGCCCGCCGAAGGGGATCAGATAGGCGTTGACCACCCAGGCAAGACCCGACGCCGTGAAACCGAGGTCGTTCTGGATGGCCGGCATCGCCACCGTCACGATGTTGCCGTCCAGGATGGTCATCAGCGTCCCCGCGCAGAGGATCACCAGGGACGCCCAGCGGGAGTAGGTGCGTTGCGCGGTCCGTGTCCGGGACTCGATGATGGCCGTCATGACGGCATCGCCTCCGTGTTCTTCCAGGATTCCAAAGGTGCACGACTTGTAACGGGGAACATCGTGCGGAACCATGGAGGTCGGCGTAAGGAGGCAGTTCGATGTCCCAGAGGAACACCGGTGTTACCTCGCAGGTGGTGAACGCGCACGCCTGCCCGGTGCGGGAAGTTCTTGACAGGGTCGCCGGAAAATGGAGCGTGCAGATCCTGGTGGCCGCAGCCCACGGACCCATCCGCTTCACGGAGTTGGAGCGCAGCATCGAGGGCATCAGCCGCCGCATGCTGACCCTTACCCTGCGCAATCTGGAGCGCGACGGCCTCGTAATCCGCACCGTGCACCCGACGGTCCCGCCGAAGGTGGAGTACGAACTCACCCAGCAGGCACGCGAGTTGCACGAAACCCTGCAACGCCTCACCGACTGGGCCGAGCGCAACCGCGTGTACATCGCCGAGTCACGGGCGACCTACGACGCCGAGCACCGGCCCGAGCTCGTCGACACGTAGGCCGCCCGCACCCCTCACGGCGTCGCCAGTGCCTCCGTGGGCGACAGCCGGGCCGCTCGGAGCGCCGGGTACAGTCCCGCCAGCCCGCCGATCACCAGCGTGGCCGCCACCCCGCCCGCCAACGCCCAAGCCGGTACGGCCGTCGGCCAGCCCTGGTAGAGGGCGTATCCGGCGGTCACGGCCAGACCCAGCAGGGCTCCGCCCGCCCCGCCGAGCGCCGACAACAGCAGGGACTCGGTGAGGAACTGGCCCCGGATCTGACCGCGTGTCGCACCCAGCGAGCGGCGCAAGCCGATCTCGGCCCGGCGCTCCAGCACCGAGATCACCATCGTGTTGGCGACGCCCACCCCGCCGACCAGCAGCGCCACCGCCCCGAGGCCGAGCAGCAGCCCGGTGAATGCCTCGCCCGCCGCCCGCTGCGCCGCCAGGGCGTCCGAGGGCCGCGAGACCTCGACCTCGCTCGGCGCCTCGGGGTTGGCCGTCGCCCCGAGCAACTCACGCACTGACTCCACGCGCGCCTCGGCCGAGCGGGTGTACACGGTCGTCGCATGCCCGTCGAAGCCCAGCTCCCGCTCGGCCACCGGCCAGCCGATCAGGGCGGCGGCGTCCAGCTCCGGGGCCAGCGCGGCCCGTTCCAGGATTCCGACGACCGTGAACCAGCGTCCGCCGACCAGCACCCGCGTGTCCTCGCCCGCGTGGCTCACGCCCAGCCGATCGGCCGCCGCGGCGCCGAGTACCACGGCCGGGTAGCGGGCGGTGGCCGCGTTCAGCCAGGCGCCGTCCGCGAGTTCGGCGCCCACGGCGGAACGCAGCGAGGTACGGGCCGCGTAGGTCGCGAGCCCGTTCGTCTGGACATCGGGTATCCGGTCGGTGCGGTACACCTTCGCGTCCGGCAGCCTGCCGACCGCGGACACGGACTCCACCCCGTCGATCCCGGCGACCATCGGCTCGGCGCTGGAGGGGAGTTGGGCCTGTCCGCCGGTGAGGGTGCTGCCGGGGGAGACCGTGAGCAGATTCGTGCCCAGCGCCGCCAGCGCCCGGTCCAGATCGGCACGCGAGGACGACGAGATCCCGACGACGGCCACCATCGCGGCGATGCCGATCGCGATGCCCAGCGCCGACAGGAACGCACGCAGCGGACGGGTGCGCAGGCCGACCGCGCCGACCCGGACGACGTCGGCGGGACGAAGCCGGGCAGGGCGCAGCACATCGGGTGCCGGGAGGGTCGCGGTCATCGGCCCGCCCCCGCCGTCGTACGGGCCGCCGAGTCCTCGATCACTCGCCCGTCCCGCATCCGCACCTGCCGTGGCAGGGACGCCGCGATCTCCTGGTCGTGGGTGATGATCACGACCGTCGTTCCGGCCGCGTTCAGCTCCCGCAGCAGCGCCATCACGCCCGCCCCGGACGCCGAGTCGAGCGCCCCGGTCGGCTCGTCCGCCAGCAACAGCGGCGGCTCCCCGGCCACCGCACGGGCGACCGCGACGCGCTGCCGCTCACCGCCGGACAGTTCGTGCGGCGCGTGGTGCAGCCGATGGCCGAGGCCCACCCGGCGCAGCGCCGCCGTGGCCCGGGCCCGCCGCTCCGCCGGCCGCAGACCGGAGTACAGCAGCCCGTCGGCCACGTTCCGCAGTGCGGATGCCCCCGCCGCGAGATGGAACTGCTGGAACACGAACCCGATCCGCCGCGCCCGCAGCGCCGAAAGCCGCGCGTCCGACAGGGAGTTCGCGTCGTACCCGTCGATCCGCACGCGCCCCGAGGTCGGCCGGTCGAGGGTGCCGAGCATGTGCAGCATCGTCGACTTGCCGGACCCGGACGGCCCGACCACGGCGACGAGTTCGCCGCGCGCCACGGTCAGTGTCACCCCGCCGAGCGCGCTGACGCCGCCCGGATAGACCTTGGTGACATCGGTGAGCTCGATCATGCGGGCATCCCCACCGTCGTACCCGCCGTGATGCCGTCACCGCTGATCTCCACCCGCCCGTCCGCGAACAGACCCGTCTCCACGGGCACGTACGACGTGCCGCCGTCCTCCTCGACCACCTCCACGCCGAAACCGCCCCCTTCCAGCGCCACCAGCGCCGCCACCGGAACGGTCAGCACGTCCTCGCGCTCCCCGGCCGTGAACGACACGTCGACCGACGCCAGCACATAGGACGCCGCCGCCTGCTGCGCCTTCGCCCCGTCGAGGGCGACGAGCACCTTCACCTTGGTCGAGGGGTTCTCCTCGGCGCCGTTGCCCGGATCGACCTCGGTCGTGACCTCGGAGACCCGGCCGTCCACGCGGGTGCCGTCCGGCAGCTCCACGTCCACCTTCGCCCCCGGTTCGGCCAACCGCCGGTCCGCGGTGTCGAGTTCGACGGTGACCGCCTGGGCGGTCGCGGTGTACGACAGCACCTTCTGGCCCGGGGCCGTGGTGGCGCCCTCCTCGGTGTCCAGGGTGTCCACCCGGACGGCGGCCGGGGCGAACACCACCCGGCCCGGCTCCACGGTCCCGGTCTCCTCCAGGCCCAGGTCCTGCTGCCACTGCCGTACCGCGTCGGCGGTCGCCTCGGTGTAGGTGTCGTCGACCGTGAAGCCGTCGTGGCCGAGGGCCTTGAGGTTGCGTTCCAACTGGGCCACGTCCCGGCCCTCGGCACCCGGCCGCAGTTCCCGGTACGCCGGGACCGCGCCGTACATCAGCAGGACCGGCTCGTCGTCCACGCGGTACAGCGCCTCGCCCCGGGTGATCCGCTCGCCTGCCTCCGGCAACTGGGTGACCGTGCCCGGGACGCGTCCCGTCGCGGTCGTGGACGTGCCGTAGCCCAGCTCGCCGTCCTCGGTACGGCTGTCCCGCAGCGTCTGCCGGGTCACCTCCGCGGTGGCGGGCGGGCGCCGGTCGTCCCGGTCCTCCCCGGATCCGCCGTCCTGGAGTCCGGCTCCGGCCGCCGCGGCTCCGCCCACGGCGGCGAGGACCCCGAGGGCCGCCAGAAGGCGCCGGGTGCGGCGAGGGCGGCGGTGCGGCTCGGGCTCGGCGCCCGGCTCCCCGGTGAGCGTCTCCTCGGTCGTCGCCTCAGTCATCGCCGTGCGTCTCCGTGGACCTCTGGCCGCCCGCAGGCGCGTACTTCTCGCACTCCTTCTGCGCCTCTTCGAAGTCCGGGTCCTCCGCGACACTCCGGTCGAGCTGGATGCCCCGGCCCGGCTCCGGGTCGGGGAAGTCCTCGACGCCGTTGTCACGCATGCACTGCGCCATCTTCCGCATCCGCTCCTCGGCCTGCGGATCCGGGCTCCCCCCGTTCTGCATCGGGCTGTACTCGCGGCAGGCCTCCATGGCCGCGTCGACCTTCTCCTTGGGTACCCGGCCGGTGATCCGGATGCCTCCGCCCTCACCCGTCTCCACGTTCACGCCGTGCTCGCCCAGGCACTCGGCGAACTTCACGGCCATCTCGTCCTGGGCGTTCGCCTCCGCCGCCAGGTCGGCCGCCTCGTCGGTCTCGCCGTCCGAGCCGCAGCCGGCCACGGCCAGCGCGAGCGCCAGCAGCAGCGCCGCACGGGCGCCACCGGTCCGTATCCGCATCACTTCGTCTCCTCGTGTCGGATCTTTGGCACGAAGCGAAGCGGGCGGGCCGTTTCCCCACCGTTTCCAAGCCGGGACTTATGCCGAGGAAACGCGGGATTCGGCACCCTTTCCGGGCGGAGCGCTCCGCCCAAACGCCGATGGAGAGGTGACCTGGATGCGGGTCCTGGTGGTCGAGGACGAACCGATGCTGGCCGACGCCGTCGCCGAGTGGCTGCGGGGACAGGCCCACGCGGTCGACCTCGCGCACGACGGCGCCGCGGCCCTCGAACGGGTCGGCGTCGTCGACTACGACGTGGTCGTCCTGGACCGGGACCTGCCCCTCGTGCACGGCGACGACGTCTGCCGCGCACTCGTGGCCTCGATGTCCGCCACCCGCGTCCTGATGCTGACCGCCGCCGCCGACGTCAGCGACCGCGTGTGCGGCCTCGCCCTCGGCGCCGACGACTACCTCGTCAAGCCCTTCGCCTTCCCCGAACTCGCCGCCCGCGTCCTGGCGCTGGGCCGCCGCTCCCGGCCCGCCGCGCCGCCCGTGCTGCGCCGCGCCGGTCTCACCCTCGACCCGGCCCGCGGCGAGGTCTTCCGGGGCAGCCGCTATGTCCCGCTGTCCAAGAAGGAGTTCGCCGTGCTGGCGGAGCTGCTGCGGGCCGACGGAGCCGCCGTGTCGGCGGAACAGCTGCTGGAGAAGGCCTGGGACGAGAACGCCGACCCGTTCACCGGCGCGGTGCGGCTCGCGGTGCTCAAACTCCGCCGCAAACTGGGCGATCCGCCGGTGGTGGAGACCGTGACCGGCGTCGGGTACCGCATCCCGTGAGCGGCCCGCGTCTGCTGCCCCGCCGTACGACCTTGCGGGCCCGCCTGACCCTCACCTACGGCGGCCTGTTCCTGGTCGGCGGGATCGTGCTGCTGGGCGTCACCTACGCGCTCCTCGGCCAGCAACTCGGCGGCGCGGGCACGAAGGTGGTGTCACGGACGAGCCCGACCGGGCAGCCCACGTCGTCCCCGAGCGGCGTCCCGCGGGAGGAGACCCGCACCGTGGTCGGCGGCGGCCCCGGCCTGTCCACCCCACCACCCGGCGCCGACCTGGACAAGTGGATGGAGGAACAGCGCGACCACTGGCGTGACGAGGCCACCACCTCGCTGCTCACCCAGGGCGGCATCGCGCTCGGCGTCGCCGGCTGCGCCGCGGCCGCGCTCGGCTGGGTGCTCGCCGGGCGTGTCCTGGCGCCGCTGCACCGGGTCACCGACACCGCGCGCCGCATCGCCGGCGCCCCCGCGGCCGACCGCGGACTGCACGAGCGCATCGCGCTGCGCGGCCCCGACGACGAGGTGAAGGACCTCGCCGACACCTTCGACACGATGGTGGAACGGCTCGACCGCTCCTTCGACGGCCAGCGCCGCTTCGTCGCCAACGCCTCGCACGAACTGCGCACCCCGCTCACCCTGGGCCGCGCCCTCGTCGAAGTGGCGATGCACCGGGCCACCGCGTCAGCGGACGTGCGACAGCTCGGCGAGCACCTGCTGGAGATCAACGCCCGTCATGAACGGCTGATCAGCGGCCTGCTGCTGCTCGCCCGGTCGGAGCACGAGATCGCCGAGCGACTGCCCGTGGACCTGGCCGATGTGGTGGCCCATGTGGTGGACCAGGGCGCGGCGGAGGCGGAGGGGGCCGGCATCGTCGTCCACGACGAGTCCGCCGAGGCGCCCACACTCGGCGACGCACTGCTGCTGGAGCGGCTGGTGCACAACCTCGTCGAGAACGGCGTCCGCCACAACACCGGCGAGGGCGGCTGGGTCCGGGTGGTGAGCCGGGCGCGGGACATGGACCGGGTGGAGCTGGAGGTCGGCAACACCGGGCCCCCTGTGCCGCCGTACGAGGTGCCCCTGCTCTTCGAGCCCTTCAGGCGGCTCGGCGCCGACCGGGTGGTCACCGGGAAGGGCGCGGGGCTCGGCCTGTCCATCGTGCGGGCCATCGCCCACGCCCACCACGGGGAGGTGTCCGCGGTGCCCCGGGACGGCGGGGGCCTGACGGTGACGGTGACGCTGCCCCGGGACACGGGCGCTCAGAGCCCGAACAGACTCGGGTCGGTCGCCAGCTCCTTGAAGTAGTCCTGCGGGTTCGCCACCATCCGGCGTGCTGTCAGATCCAGCAGCCCGCCGACCGCGGTGAGTTCGGCCGCCACGGTGCCGTCCGCCTTGGTGATGGTCTGCTCGATGCGGAACGTCTTGCCCCCGCCCCACTCGAAGGCGCACGACACATCGACCTCGTCACCGGCCAGGAGTTCCCGCCTGTAGCGGATGGTCGTCTCCAGAGCGACGGGGCCGACCCCCTTGGAGATCAGTCCCGCCTGGCTGATTCCCGCCGCCTGGAGCAGCGACCAGCGGGCGTGTTCGGCGTAGTTGATGTACACGCTCTGGTTGAGGTGACCCTGTACGTCGGTCTCGTATCCGCGGACGGTGATCCGGACGGAGAACGGCTCGCTCACGAACTTCCTCTTCTCGTCGACGATGCCCTGTGCGGCAGTCCTGGCATCCTCCTCACACCCGGCGCGGAGAAGCCAGCAGATATCGCGCGCGGGTACGAGGATCCGTGTGCTCGCTCACCTGCCACCCCGCCTTCTCCAATGTCGCCGCGCACGCGCCCAACCCCTCGGCGTCGGGCTGGTGCACGGCCACGGCCTCCGGCTGCGGGGTCGCGCGCACCCGGTAGCCGCCGTCACCGTCCGGTCCGGCCGGCGGGTGGTCGGCCGCCTCCAGCGCCAGCGCGGCGGCCCGCACCAGATGCGTCCGCTCCCAGCCGCACGGCCGATCGCTGGCACCGTCCGGGTTGGTCATCCGGCGCAGCTCCACCAGCCCCTCCCAGGCACCGCGCACCTCGCGAAGCCGGGCCGGACCGGAGGGAGGCGGCTCCTCCTCGCCCCCGACGCGCGCGGCGAACACCCCGGTCCCGGCGGCGGGCGTCTCCACGGCCGTCACAGCCGGGGCGTCCGCCGCCTCCCGTATCCGATGCCCGGCCGGTGTCAGGAAGTGATCGTGCGGCGGACGCGGATGCCGGAAGGCGAGCCCGCGCTTGACCAGGGCCGCGAGCTGGGTCTCCGTACCACTGAGCAGTCGGCCGGTGACCGGGTCGGCGGCCTCGATCACACGCCGCTGCGCAGCGGTCGGCGGTCGTGTCACGGCGTGCCCCCTTCCGGCGATCTTCCAGCGATGTCCCACCGCTTCGAAGACTACGACCCGGGTCTGACATTCCACCCCGCGATCACCGGCCGCCCGTGCTCGGTGCTCAGCCGGCACACGGTCCCGGTGGCCAGCTGGAACAGCGCCCCGTCCGCCGGCGGCAGGCCGAGCCGCCGTGCCGTGAGCACCCGCAGGAAGTGACCGTGCGCCACCAGCACCACCACACCCTCGGTGTTGGCGAGCGCCGCGTCCACCTTGGCGAGCATCCGGTCGGCGCGTTCCCCGACCTGCGCCGGGCTCTCCCCGGGGTGTTCCGGCGGCCCCGGCGCGACCCCGTCGGAGAACAGGAACCAGCCGGGCCGCTCCCGCTGGATCGCGACCGTGGTGACGCCCTCGTAGCCGCCGTAGTCCCATTCCCGCAGATCCGGATCGATCCGCGTCCCGGTGAGGCCGATCAGCTCGGCCGTCTCCCGGGCCCGCTGGAGCGGGCTGACGAACGCGGCGCCGATCCGGTGCGAGCGGATCAGCGGCACCAGCGCCCGCGCCTCCTCGCGCCCGTGCTCGGTCAGCGGCACGTCCGTCGACCCGGTGTGCCGCCCCGACCTGGACCACGCGGTCTCACCGTGCCGCACGAGCAGAAGATCACCCATGTCTCACAGGCTATGGGCACCGCGCCCCGGTCGCGCGCACTCGGCCGCTACTGCCGGTACCCGCTCAGGAACCGCCCGATCCGGCCGATCGCCGCCTCCAGGTCCTCGGCGTACGGGAGGGTGAGGATGCGGAAGTGGTCGGGGGTCGGCCAGTTGAAGCCGGTGCCCTGGACGACCTGGATCTTCTCGCGCAGGAGGAGGTCCAGGACGAACTTCTCGTCGTCGTGGATCTTGTGGACCTTGGGGTCGAGACGCGGGAAGGCGTACAGCGAGCCCTTCGGCTTCACACACGACACCCCGGGGATCTCGTTGAGCTTCTCCCAGGCCACGTTGCGCTGTTCGTGCAGCCGTCCGCCCGGCGCGGTCAGCTCATTGATGGACTGGCGGCCGCCCAGCGCGGCCTGGATGGCGTACTGCGCGGGCGCGTTGGCGCACAGCCGCATGGAGGCCAGCATGGTCAGGCCCTCCAGGTAGTTCCTGGCGTGCTGCTTGGGGCCGGTGACGACCAGCCAGCCCGAGCGGAAGCCCGCCACCCGGTACGTCTTGGACAGACCGCAGAAGGTCAGGACGACCAGGTCGGGGGCGAGGGCCGCGGCCGAGTGGTGGACGGCGTCGTCGTAGAGGATCTGGTCGTAGATCTCGTCCGCGAAGACCATCAGGCCGTGCCGGCGGGCGAGGTCGAGGATGCCCTCGATGATCTCCTTGGGGTAGACGGCGCCGGTCGGGTTGTTGGGGTTGATGATGACCACGGCCTTCGTACGGTCCGTGATCTTCGACGCCATGTCGTCCAGGTCCGGGTACCAGTCGGCCTGTTCGTCGCAGAGGTAGTGGACCGCCTTGCCGCCCGCGAGCGTCGTGACGGCGGTCCAGAGCGGGAAGTCGGGGGCCGGGATGAGCACTTCGTCGCCGTCCTCGACCAGCGCGGTCACGGCCATCGAGATCAGCTCGGAGATGCCGTTGCCGAGGAAGACGTCGTCGACGTCGACCTCCATGCCCAGGTTCTGGTAGCGCCCCGCGACGGCCCGGCGGGCGGAGAGGACGCCCCGGGAGTCGGTGTAGCCGTGTGCCTGGGGGAGCATCCGGATCATGTCCTGGAGGATCTCCTCCGGCGCCTCGAAGCCGAAGAGCGCGGGGTTGCCGGTGTTCAGGCGCAGCACGCTGTGGCCCGCCTTCTCCAGCGCGTCGGCGTGCTCGATCACCGGGCCGCGGATCTCGTAACAGACCTCGCTGAGCTTGTTCGACTGCCGGAACTCCATGCGCCCCTCCAGTATCTGGTGTTACTTGGTTTTACCAAGTTAGCGCTTGGAAAGTCCAATGACATGTCTAGACTGCGTCCCATGTCACCACGCCGAAGCTACGATCAGTACTGTTCCGCCGCCCGCGCCCTCGATGTCGTCGGCGACCGCTGGACCCTGCTGATCGTCCGCGAACTGCTGGCAGGACCCCGCCGCTACACCGACCTGCACGCGGATCTGCCGGGCGTGAGCACCGACGTACTCGCCTCTCGCCTGAAGGACATGGAACGGGACGGGCTCACCACCCGGCGCCGACTGCCCCCTCCCGGTGCGGCCTATGTCTACGAACTCACCCCGCGTGGCTGGGAGTTGCTCCCGGTCCTCCAGGCCCTCGGGACGTGGGGCCAGGCCGAGCTCGGGGAGCGCAGGCCGACCGATGCCGTGCGGGCCCACTGGTTCGCGCTGCCGCTCCTTCGGGCCCTGGCGGGGGAGGGGCTCGTCGAAGTGCGGCTGGAGGAAGGGGAGTTCCATCTGTACGTCGGTGCCGAGGACGGGCCCGTGTACGGCGACGGTGCCGCGCCGGGTGAGCCCGACGCGCGGCTGACCCTGGACACCGACACCTGTACGGCCGTGGCGCGCGGGGAGTTGAGCCTGCCGGACGCGGTACGGGCCGGGCGGATCACGGTGACCGGTGACGGGACGCCGGCCAAGGCGCTTCGCGAGGCATGAGAAAAGGGCCCGTCGTGCGAACGGGCCCTTCTCCAACCGTCGTCAGACCCCCGGCGGCCGCCCGGCCCCACGCGTCAGCGCATACCCGCCGACACCCGCGAGCGCGGCCAGCACACCGCCCACCGCGGTCCACACCCAACGGTCGGACCACCAGCCGGACGCCCAGCCGTCCTCCGGATCGATGCTGGAGAGCACGGCCGAACCGTCCTCCTCCGCATTCTCCGAGTCCTCCGACGCCGACGTCATCGCGACACCCGGTACCAGCGGCTCCGCCAGCGAGCCGTCCACCGCCGCCGCGCCGCCGATGTCCTTGGAGTCGACCCGGACCGAGGCCTCCACCGGCAGACCCAGGTCGGACGTGGCGAGTTCCACCACCGTCAGCCGGATGTAGTACGTGCCCGGCAGCGGGTCGTCCGCCCATGGCTCCGACCAGGCGCGGACCGTCCGCAGGACGCAGGCCAGCTCCACGGACGCGGTGTCCGCGTCGGCGGTGCGCGTCTGGGCGCCGTACTGGCAGGCCTGGCGGCGCCGCAGTCCGTCGTAGACGTCGATCTGCCAGGTCTCGGCGGCGTGCGTCTCGGGGAGCTTCACCGTCGCCTTGACGGTGGGCCGCCCGCCGGCGTCCGCCGGGAACGACCAGTACAGGTAGTCACCCGCCGAGCCGCTGGCGGTGGCTTCCACGCCCTGCGCGATCTCCGTCGCCGTACGGAAGGAGGTGCCCGCCTCGGTCGGCGCCTCGGCCGCGAGGGCGGGAGCCGCCGCGAGCCCCAGCATCAGCAGGGCGGCGATCGACGTACGTGTGATCCGCATCAGTTGGTCCTCCAGACCGCGACCCGCCAGCGCGACAGCCAGCCCCAGACGATCCCGGCGAGGAAGCCGGTCAGGATCAGCGCACCGAGCAGCCACCAGCCGCGCCCGAGCCCGAAGGAGGCCACGTCGCTGGAGCCTGACGGACCGTCGACGACATCGATCGTCAGCTCCAGCGGCAGACCGGGCGTGGTCTTCACGCCCGAGGCCGCCGAGAAGGAGTGCGTGACCTGAAGACACACGGCCTCGGTGGACGCGTCCTCACTGTCCGCCTTCGGATAGCGCACCCCCGTCGAGACCACGTCCGTACGGCCGTTGCCCGCCGCCTCGCCGCGCACGATCTCCCGGCCGTGCACGGTCACGGCCCGCAGCAGCACCCCGTAGGAGGGGTTCACCGCCCGGTCCGCGCCCACGCTCACCGAGGCGCGCAGCTCCTTGCCGGGCTCGACGTCCACCCGGTACCAGCGCTGCTGCCCGAACTCCTCGCGGTCGGTGTACAGACCGGACTTGAGCGCGGGCGCCTCGGCGCACCGGTCCGCGCCCTCGGTCGCGACCGGCGTCACCACCGGATCGGCCGCCCGGTCCACCAACTGGTTGACCCGGTCGGTGAGTTCGTCGGTGTGCTCCACCGAGGTGTAGGTGCCGCCGGTCGCCTCCGCGATACAGCTCAGCTGCTGCCGCATCTTGGTGTTCGGGACCAGACCGAGCGTGTCGATGGTCAGCCCGATGCCCTTGGCCGCGATCTCCCGCGCCACCTCGCACGGGTCCAGCGGGGCGCAGGTGTCCTCACCGTCGCTGATCAGCACGATGCGCTTGGAGCCGGTGCCGCCGTCGAGGTCGTCGGCCGCCTTCAGCAGCGCGGGACCGATCGGGGTCCAGCCGGTGGGCGTGAGGGTCGCCACCGCCGTCTTGGCCTCGGTGCGGTCCAGCGGGCCGACGGGGTAGAGCTGCGCGGTGTCCTTGCAGCCCGTCTTCTGGTTGTCGCCCGGGTAGTTGGCGCCGAGGGTCCGGATGCCGAGCCGGACCTCCTCGGGAGTTGCGTCGAGCACCTCGTTGAAGGCCTGCTTCGCCGCGGCCATCCGGGACTGGCCGTCGATGTCCCGCGCCCGCATCGAGCCGCTCACGTCGAGGACGAGGTTCACCTTCGGCGCGTCCTCGCCCGTGGGTTCGCCGGCCGCTGCCCCGGCCGGGAACGCCGTCCCGGCCGTCAGCGCGGCGAGCAGGGCACAGGCCCCCGCCGCCAGCCGTGTTCTTGTGATCATCGGCGGATCCTATTGATCAGAGGTGCCCCGCTCCAAAACGGCCGCTCACAGCAGGGGGTTGGGCAGCCACGCCCACTGGTCCCCGGTCCGCGGCGACAGCCGCATCAGCGTCAGCGCCTTCGCGGGCAGCGGCTCCTCGCGCAGCACGGCGAGATCGGGCGTGCGCGGCAGATCCCGTACGGCCGCCTCCAGCGCCCCGCGCAGGGCCGGTGCCGAACCCGCCGTACCGGCGAGCGCGCCCGCCACCAGCGAGCCGAACAGCTTGCGGCGCAGCGTGGTCTCGTCGTCCGTGACGATCCGGCCGGTCAGCTCGGGCACCGGGATGCCGTGCCGGGCCAGCCGGGCCGGGCTGACCCGGATGTCGGCGAGGTCGCGGTAGACGAGCCGCAGCGGGGTGCCCTCGGCGTCCAGCACGACCAGCAGGTTCTGTCCGTGCGCCTCCAGGGCCACCCCCAGCTCCAGCAACCGCAGCCCCACGGTCAGGGCGAGCCGCGCGAAGGAGGCCGTCCAGTCGGCGCGGGCGGGCAGTTCCGTGGTGGCGAGGGCGGCCACCGGCACCACACGCTCGCCCGGACCGGCGTACTCCCGCGGCGATTCACGCAGTACGGCGGCCAGGTCGGGGGAGTCCGCGGTCGCCGCCCCCAGGGTGCGGGTGACGTGCAGCAGCCCGTCCGTGCGCGCGGCCAACGACTCCGCGAACGCGGACAGGGCCTCCGACAGGGCGATGGAGTACACCGAGATGTCCCGCACCGAGGAGGTCAGCCGGGCGCTCAGGGCCGTCTTGACATGCGGTCCGCCGGGCAGCGCCAGCGTGCGCAGCGACATCAGCGGATGCGCGCCGGGGATCCCGCGCTCGCAGGGGCGCTTGAGCACATGCGCCGCCTGCCAGGGGTGCACGGGCAGCAACAGCCGCTCCCCGTCCCGCAGTTCGTCCGGCCACGCACCGGTGAGCAGGCACTCGGCGGCCGGTACCGGCCACAGGCCCAGCTCCACCTCCGGTCGGTGCTCGGGCCCGTACGCGAGCTGCTCGGCCACCGAGAACCCCGGCCGGGAACGGCAGTTGGGGTGGTACGGATGCCCGTCGACCACCCGCTGCTCCCACTCCCAGTCGTTGACGGGCCACTCTTTCGAGGCATCCGGCTGGCAGGCCCTGGACAGCGCCAACGAGGCCACGCTGTGCCCGAGTTCGGCCACGAACGCGGTACCGTGCGCCACGCCCAGATCGCTCATCAGCCGCGCCGGATCGTCGTACACGCTCTCGTCGAGCCGTACGGCGGTGACATACGCGGCGGTGGCGTACGGGTCCGCGTGCGGGCCGTGCAGCCGGCGGCCGTCGGAGAGGCGCAGGGTGAGGCCCTCCCGGCCGTTCTCTCGGGCCGTGATCCACGGCAGCGGCTCATGGGCGAGCGCCCGCCACAGCCGGGTCAGCACGGCCGCCCGCGCGCCGGGCAGCTCGGCCGTGTACCGGGACGCCAGACCGGGGCGGACATCGGCCAACTCGGCCGCTACCTCGGCCTCGGCGGTGGGGGGACGGTGCACGGTCGGGCTCCTCGGGTACGAGTAGGACGTCGGGTCGGGCGACGAATGACAGACATACTGATCTTCTCCGCCCGAACGGACCGTAGAGAACGAGTGAAACGCGTGGACCTCATGCCCCCGCCCGCCGACGCCGACGCCGCATCCCGCGCCGACGCCCTCGCGGCGGCCCCCCTGCTCAACTGTCTGCTGCGGGAGGTGGCGCAGCCGCTCGCGGAACCGGACGAGCCCCATGTGCACCGGCTGCCCAGCGGCCGGCTGCTCCGGGTGCGCCGCGAGCGCCGCCCGGCCGACCCCGAGGTGTACGCGGCCGGCGGCTGGCTTCCCGTCGGCCACCCCGAACTGGTGAAACTCGTCGCCGAGGAACTGCGTCGGCACACCGGCCTGGACAACCACGAACTCCCCGCCGAGATGGTCGACAGCCGGGACGCGGTCGCCGCGCTGCTCACCGCGCGGGCCCGCGCGACCCCGCCCGCCGACCCCTATCTGCTCTCCGAGCAGTCCCTGGTCACCGGCCACCCGCACCACCCGGCCCCGAAGGCGCGCGGCGGCGGCCCGGCCGCGGGCTGGCTGCCGTACGCGCCCGAGGCGTACGCCCACTTCCCGCTGGTGCTGCTCGGCCTGCGCGAGGACACGGTCGTCGAGGAGGGCGACACCACCGCCCTGGACGCCCTCGGCGAGGCGCCCCCCGGCTACCGGCTGCTGCCCGCCCACCCCTGGCAGCTCGATCTGCTGGACCTCACCGAGGCCTTCGCCGACGGCCGCCTGATCCGGCTCGGCAGCACCGGCTTCCAGACCTGGCCGACGGCCGCGATCCGCACGGTGTACACACCCGAGCGCGATCTCTTCCTGAAATTCAGCCTCGATGTGCGCATCACCAACGACATCCGCCGCCTTTGGCGCCACGACCTGCTGAAACTCCGCAGGACCGACACGGCGGCGGCCGAGGCCCTCGCGTCGGGCCCCGGCGCCTGGCTCAGCGACCGCGGCTACCGTACGGCCGACTTCGCCTTCGAGGAGCTGGCCGTCCTGGTCCGCGACGGATTCCACGCCCACCTGCGCCCCGGAGCGACCCCGCTGCTCGCGGCGGGCCTCGTGGAGGGCTTCCCCGGCAGCCCACTCGACACCGCGAAGGACCCGGTGGCCTGGTGGGACGCCTACCTGGGCGCGGTCGTACCGCCCGCCCTCAGGGCCTTCGCCGACCACGGCGTCGTACTCGAAGCACACCTGCAGAACACGCTGGTCGCCGTCGACGCCGACGGCACCCCGGTGCAGGCGCTGTACCGGGACGCCGAGGGTGTGAAGCTGCTGGCGGACGTGGACCGGGCCGCCGGGTGGGAGCGGCTGGTGTACTGCCTGGTCGTGAACCATCTGTGGGAGGTGGCCGCGGCCCTCGCCGAACGCCGGCCCGGCCTCGACCCCTGGCCCGCCGTACGCCGTGCCCTGGCCGCCCACGACCTCCCGGAGATCCCCGCCCTGCTCACCGCCCCCACCCTCCCCGGCAAGACCAACCTCCTCCTGCGCTGGACCGCCGCCGACGGCGCCGCCGCCCGCTACCGCCCACTGCCCAACCCCCTGGCAGGCGCCTGACCTGGCTTCGATCACCGGAGCAGGGTGTGGCGCTGCCTGCCGCGGGATACCCGGAGCAGGTCAGGACGGGAGCGAGCACGGAGGTGTGTCGTGAATCTGCCTGTGCACCGCGGCGGTGGTACGCCGGAGCAGGGCCGCCGTCCGTTCTGGGAGCCGTGGGAGTGGAATCCGTTCACCGAGTTCGAGAACCTGTGGCGCGACATGAGCCGGACCTTCGAGCGCGGGGCGGGCCCGGTGTGGGGCAGCGGCTGGGTGCCGGCGGTCGAGGAGGACGAGACCGACGACGCCTACGTCGTGCGGGCGGAACTGCCCGGCATCCCGCGCGAGAACGTCTCCGTGGACGTCGACGCCCACGAACTGCGGATCTCCGGTGAACTGACCGAGGAGCAGCAGGGTCGGGTGCTCTCGCGCCGGGCCGGCCGCTTCTTCTACCGCACCAGCCTGCCCAGCGGTGTGGACAGCGAGAAGGCCGAGGCCGAGATGACCAACGGCATCCTGACCGTCCGGCTGCCGAAGTCCGGCGAGTCCAAGCGGCGCAGCATCTCCATCGGGGGCGAGGGATAGCGGCACGGCCCGGCAGGCGGAGAGGGAGGAACGATGACCGGCGGTGAGCGTGGTTCGGTGATCGTCGGTGTCGACGACATGTCGTACTCCTGGCTCGCGGCGGACTGGGCGGCCGCGGAAGCGGAGTCGCGCGGCTGCGGGGTGAAGGTCGTCCACGCCGTGGGCAGTGGCGCGGAAGCCGCATACGGCGAGGCGGCGGGACCGGGTCTCACGGACGAGGCCGCGAAGGCGGCCGCCGCAGTGCTCGACGACGCCCAGGCACGGCTCGCGGCCGCCCACCCCGGCGTGCCGATCGAGACCGGGCTCGCACGGGGCGATCCGGCCGAGGCCCTGATCAACGCCGCCGAGGACGCCGACGTGCTCGTGGTCGGCACTCGCGGGCGCGGCGGCTTCGCCGGGCTGCTGCTGGGCTCGGTGAGCCGCAAGGTGGCCGCCCACGCCCACCGGCCGGTCGTGGTCGTGCGGGGGGACACCATGAACGCCGCCGACCGTCCCGTCGTGGCGGGCGTACGCGACGAACGGGACGAGGAGGCCGTACGGTTCGCCCTCGCGGAGGCGGAGCTCCACGGGGCCGGGGTGCGTCTGGTGCACGCCTGGAGGCCGCTCACGGTGAGCGGCCTCATGGCAACCCAGGTGAGCCACCTCGACCAGGAGCGGGACGCCCACGCCCAGTTGCTGAACCACGCCGCGCGCCCCGTCGCCGAGTATCCGACGGTCCGTGTGGAGATCGAGCTGACCGTCGACTCGCCCGCCGCCGCTCTGGTGGAGGCGTCGGCCGAGGCCGGCCTCGTGGTGCTCCCGCGCCACCCGGTGGAGGGCCGGCTCGGGCTGCCGCTGGGCACGGTGGTGCACGCCGTCCTCCACCACGCACGCTGCCCGGTCGCCGTCGTGCCCGTGGGGTAGCGCGGGTGTCGCGTGCGTTCATCGGCTGAAGGCCAGGGAGTACGTACGGCCTTCCACGCCCCATTCCCCGCCGGGAGGCCTCGCTCCGGCATCCATCGCGCGCAGGCTGGGGCGCCCGATATGGGCATAGACCAGGCGCCGCACGCCAAGCCGCGCTGCCCGCTCACCCGTGGTGCGGACGCTCGCATGGCCGCCCACGCCGCCCCGGAACCGTATGGGCCGGTCCCAGGCCGCCGCCTCGGCGAACATCAGGTCCGCCCCGGCGGCCCAGTCCGGGAACTCCCAGAACTCCGGTGCCCAGACCACCACCACGTCTCCGGCTTCGATGCGATACCCGTAGGCGGGGTGCGAGGTATGGACCACCGGCCGACAGCGCACCAGGATCTCGCCGATCCGCAGATCGCCGGCGGCCACATGGACACCCCGCGCGGCCGCCCGTCGCCGCAGGACCGATCGCAGCTCGGCCCTCTCGTCGGTGACCAGCCACGCGTCAAGGGGCCCGGCCGGCGGTTCGGCTCCGGGCCCGCCGTCGAAGGCCACCCGGTGTCCGGGGCACCGCAGCAGCAGGCCCGCCGGTGCGAACCGCGGCGAGTTCATCGCTCCCACACCGAGGAGCGTCAGTCTCAGCCAGTGCTTCATCGGACCTCCCGAGCCGGGTCCTGCTGCGGCGGTTGACGGCATACGGCACGGGTACCCGGGCGCGCGGGAGGTCGCGATGGAGTTGGTCGAGGAAGGTCCCTTCCGCTACCGCATCGATCCGCACGAGGGCATGCGGGTGCCCGGGATCGTGTTCGCCTCCCGCGAGCTGCTCGCCGACGCCGAGCAGTCCCTGGAGCAGGTCGTCCACGTGGCCGCCCTGCCCGGCATCGTCGCCGCCTCGTACGCCATGCCGGACATCCACTGGGGTTACGGCTTCCCCATCGGCGGCGTCGCGGCCACCGACGCGGACGACGGCGGGGTGGTCTCGCCGGGCGGTGTCGGCTTCGACATCTCCTGCGGAGTGCGGCTGCTGGCCGCCGACTGCGACGGCGAGGCGCTGCGGCCCGCGCTGGCCGAGATCATGGACGGCCTGGACCGCGCCATTCCGCGCGGGGCCGGGCCCGGTGGCGTGTGGCGGCCGGACGGCGCCGGAGAACTGGAGCGGCTGCTGGCCGAAGGCTCCCGTTTCGCCGTGGAACGCGGTTACGGCGAGGAACGCGACCTGCTGCGGTGCGAGGACGGCGGCGCGGTCGCAGACGCCGATGCGACGCAGGTCGGCCAGCGCGCCCGGGAGCGCGGCCTCGTCCAGGTGGGCAGCCTCGGCTCCGCCAACCACTTCCTGGAGGTGCAGCAGGTCTCCGACGTGTACGACGACACGACGGCGGCGGCCTTCGGACTCGCCCCCGGCCAGGTGTGCGTGATGATCCACTGCGGTTCGCGCGGGCTCGGGCACCAGATCTGCACCGACCACGTACGGCTGATGGACCGCGCCATGGCCCGCTACGGCATCACGGTGCCCGACCGGCAGCTGGCCTGCACCCCGGTGGACTCCCCGGAGGGGCGGGCGTACCTCGGGGCGATGGCCGCGGCCGCCAACTACGGCCGGGCGAACCGCCAGTTGCTGTCAGACGCGGCCCGCGAGGTCTTCCGGCGCGCCACGGGTGCCCGGCTGTCGCTGGTGTACGACGTCTCCCACAACCTCGCCAAGATCGAGACGCACGAGGTGGACGGAGTACGGCGGCAGCTGTGCGTGCACCGCAAGGGCGCCACCCGGGCCTTCCCGCCCGGACATCCCGAACTGCCCGAGGACATCCGGGAGTTCGGCCAGCCGGTGCTCATTCCCGGCACGCTCGGCACGGCCTCGTACGCGCTCGCCGGCGTGGCCGGGGGTGGCGCCTTCTACTCCACCTGCCACGGCGCGGGCCGCACCATGAGCCGCCATCAGGCCGCGCGCAGCATCACCGGAAGCCAACTGCGGGCGCGTCTGCGCCAGGCCGGCATCGCCGCCCGCCCGAAGTCGTGGCGCGGCCTGACCGAGGAGACCCCGGAGGCGTACAAGGACGTCGACGCCGTCGTGGCCGTGAGCGAGGGCGCGGGACTGTGCCGCAGGATCGCCCGGCTGGTGCCGCTCGGGGTGGTCAAAGGGTGACTCCGGGGTGGTCGAAGGGTGACTCGGCCAACGTGTGACCTGCGCACCGACGTCGGTGTGACCTGCGCACCGACGTCGCCGCTCAGACGTCCACGATCGCCGTGCAGGACCAGCCGTGCGGATCGGGTCCGATGTGGAGCCCCTGCCAGGAGATGCCCTTCGGCACGGCGCCGATGATGTCGACGTCCGCCAGTTCCGCGACCGCCATCCGCACCTCAAGGCCGCCGTCGTCGGTGGCCGTCAGCTCCACGTCCACCGGCACCCGGCCCGCGACCTCCAGCCGGAAGACCACCTCGTCCAGCAGCGCCACCAGCAGATCCTCGTCGCGGCCCGGCGCCAGCCGCACCCGCTCGACGGCGGTGGGCCGTACCCCCGACACCTCGGCGAAGCACCCCACCATCCCGAGCACGGCCTCCGCCAGGCACCCCTCCCGCGTGGGAGCCCACGCCCGCAACCGCGCGTCGGCGGTGTGCGGCACCGACCGGTGGCCGCTCTCGCCCTGCCGCCGCGCCCGCACTTCGTCGTCGAGGTCGCCGACCATGGTTCTCACACGCCTACCGGCCAGGTCTGCTCCTCCGGGCTCTCGGCCGCAAGGGCGTGCAGCGGGGTGAGGGCCTGGGCGCGGTCGAGGTAGCAGAAGGCGTCGTAGCGCTCGGCCAGGACGGTGGGGACGTAGTTGCCGACGCGTTCGTACCGCGGCCGGTACACCACCCCGATCGCGCGGTGCCCCCGCTCCTGGTGGAACCACTCGCGCGGCCCGGTGCTCGGCGGCCGCTGCAACTGCACATGCGGGAAGACGAACAGGGCCTGCTCGCCGGGCAGCGCCCCGTGCAGCAGGTCCTCCAGGCTGCCGGCGTGGGCGGGCGGTACGTCCATGACCCTGGGGACGTCGCCCCACTCGTCCGCGGCCATCACCGTGCCGGAGTACGAGCCGAAGCCGACCAGCACGACCCCCTTGCCCATGTGGCGTTCGCGCACCAGCTGGCCGACGCTGACTTCGCCGATGTCGGCCATGTCCGTGGCGCGGGCGTCTCCGACGTGGGTGTTGTGTGCCCAGACCACAGCCTTGGCGTCGGGGCCGTGGTGCTCCATCAGCCGGTCCAGGGTGTCTGCCATGTGGTGGTCGCGGATGTTCCACGACTGAGGCCCGCTGTCGAGCATGGCCCGGTAATAGCGCTCGGCGCCGGCCAGCACCTCCGCGTTCTGCCGGGCGGCGAACTCCGCGAGGGAGCCGTCCAGGGCATCCGTCCGCGCGGCACTTCGGCGCAGCTCCCCGAGCAGGGAGATCACCTGTGGCTCACAGCCCTCGGGCAGATAACGGGTGGCCAGCGCGTAGGACTGCGGGTCCTGGGCGTACGGCTCGAAGCAGCGGTACGCCTCCATGGCATGCCCGACCCGGTCGGGGTCGTGCTCGCGCAGATGGCCGAGCACCGCGTGCAGCGACTCCCAGAGGCTGTAGACGTCAAGACCGAAGAAGCCCACGCGCCGCTCGGGCGGCAGATTCCCGTTGTGCCGGCGCAGCCAGCGGGTGAAGGCGGCCATGTCCGTGTTGCCCCACATCCACGTCGGCCAGCGCCGGAAGCCCGCCAGCACCTCGGCGGGATCCCCGGGCGCTCCGGGCGCGCCGGTCACCGCACGGTGCACGGCCTGGCAGTCCGGCCAGTCGCCCTCCACGGCCACGAAGGAGAAGCCCTTCTCCTCGATCAGCCGCCGGGTCAGTGCGTCCCGCACCCGGTAGTACTCGGCGGTGCCGTGAGAGGCCTCGCCGAGAAGGACGTAGTGGGCGTCCCCGATGCGTTCCAGCAGCGGATCCAGGGAGGGCGGATCCGCCAGCGGCAGCGCCGCGTTCCGGATACGGGCCTGCTCGGTGTCGGGCACGGCTCGGCTCCCTTCCACAGGGTGCGACACCGGGTCCCCAGAGCGCCGCGAGCCGAAACGTCACGCCGGGCCGCTTGGCTCGGCCGCTCTTCCCCGGCTGTCACGCATTGTTACTATGCTCACTTCATGCCAGAGGCCGGAAGCAAGGGCCGCACCGGGTTGGAGCTCGCTGTGGAACATAAGGCAAACGAGCCGCGGGGCCTTGGAAGATGCTGAGAGAGGTCACCGCGACCCGCTACATCGCACCCCTCCGCTCCGGCGGCTCCGTCCCCGGCGTCGTCGAGGCCGACGACCTGGGCACCTACGTCGTGAAGTTCACCGGATCCGCACAGGGCCGCAAGGCGCTGGTCGCCGAGGTGATCGTGGGCGAGCTGGCCCGCGCGCTCGGACTGCGCTTCCCCGAGCTGGTCCTCGTGCACTTCGACCCGGCGATCGCGGACGACGAACCCCACCAGGAGGTGCGGGAACTCCACAGCGCCAGCGCGGGCGTCAACCTCGGGATGGACTATCTGCCGGGCGCGAAGGACTTCACGCCCGAGATCGCCCGGCACTTCGAGGTCGATCCGCTGGAGGCGGGCCGGATCATCTGGCTGGACGCCCTCACCGTCAACGTCGACCGCACGGTGCACAGCTCGAACCTGATGGTCTGGCCCACCTTCGGCACGGTGCCCCCGCGGCTGTGGCTGATCGACCACGGTGCCGCCCTCGTCTTCCACCACCGCTGGGACACCTCCGACCCCGCGAAGGCCTACGACTTCCGCCACCACGCCCTCGGCCACCGCACGCCGGACACCGGCGCCGCCGACGCGGAGCTCGCGCCCAAGGTCACCGAGGAACTGCTGCGCGCCATCACGGCCGAGGTCCCCGACGCCTGGCTGCTGGACGAGCCCGGCTTCGCCACCGCCGAGCAGGCCCGGGAGGCGTACGTCGGCTACCTCCACGCGCGCGTGCAGGCCTCCGCGTCGTGGCTGCCCACAGACTTCCCCACCCGGGAGGAACTCGCCGCCGAGGAGGCCCTGCGTGCGGCGAGGACACAGGAAGGCCGGCCGAACTGGCTGAAGCGGGTGCCCGACCTGCACGGCAAACCGGCGGCGGAACAGGATTGGTCGGTGCACCTCGGATGAGCCCCGTCGTACAGATCGAGTACTGCACCCAGTGCCGCTGGCTGCCCCGCGCGGCCTGGCTGGCACAGGAACTGCTCACCACCTTCGAGGCGGAGCTGGGCGAGCTGTCCCTCAAGCCCGGCACCGGTGGCGTCTTCGTCGTCCGGGTCGACGACGAGGTCGTCTGGGACCGCCGCGAGCAGGGCTTCCCCGAACCGACGGCCGTGAAGCGGGCCGTACGCGACCGAGTGGCCCCGGGAAAGTCCCTGGGCCACTCGGACACGGCGGCGCAGCAGTAGCTCAGCCCTTGAGCTGCTCGTAGGCCGGCAGGGTCAGGAAGTCCGCGTAGTCGGCGTCGAGGGAGACCTGGAGCAGCAGGTCGTGCGCCTGCTGCCAGTGTCCGGCCGCGAAGGCCTCCTCGCCGATCTCCCGGCGGATGTTCGAGAGTTCCTCGGCGGCGACCTTGCGGGCGAGTTCGGGCGTGGCCTTCTCGCCGTTCTCGAACTCGACGCCCGCGTTGATCCACTGCCAGATCTGGGACCGGGAGATCTCGGCGGTGGCCGCGTCCTCCATGAGGTTGAAGATGGCGACCGCGCCGAGCCCGCGCAGCCAGGCCTCGATGTAACGGATGCCCACCTGAACGGCGTTGACCAGACCGTTGTACGTCGGCTTGGCGTCGAGCGAGTCGACGGCGATCAGGTCCTCCGCGTCGACCTCGACGTCCTCGCGCAGCCGGTCCTTCTGATTCGGCTTCTCGCCGAGCACCGCGTCGAAGGAGGCCATGGCGATCGGCACCAGGTCGGGGTGGGCCACCCAGGAGCCGTCAAAACCGTCGTTCGCCTCGCGGTCCTTGTCCGCCTTCACCTTCTCGAAGGCGACCTTGTTGACCTCCTCGTCCCGGCGCGAGGGGATGAAGGCCGCCATGCCGCCGATCGCGTGCGCGCCGCGCTTGTGGCAGGTGCGGACGAGGAGTTCGGTGTACGCCCGCATGAACGGGGCCGTCATCGTGACCGCGTTGCGGTCCGGCAGCACGAACCTGGCGCCGCCGTCACGGAAGTTCTTGACGATGGAGAACAGATAGTCCCAGCGGCCGGCGTTCAACCCGGAGGCGTGGTCGCGCAGTTCGTAGAGGATCTCCTCCATCTCGTACGCGGCCGTGATCGTCTCGATCAGGACGGTGGCGCGGATGGTGCCCTGCGGGATGCCGACGTAGTCCTGCGCGAAGACGAACACGTCGTTCCAGAGGCGGGCCTCCAGGTGGGACTCGGTCTTCGGGAGGTAGAAGTACGGGCCCTTGCCGAGGTCGAGCAGCCGCTGGGCGTTGTGGAAGAAGTAGAGGCCGAAGTCGACGAAGGCGCCGGGCACTTGCTGCCCGTCGATCTGGAGGTGACGCTCGTTCAGGTGCCAGCCGCGCGGGCGCATGACGACCGTGGCGAGGTCCTCGTCGGCCTTCAGGGCATACGACTTGCCGGACTTCGGGTCGGTGAAGTCGATGCTGCGGGTGTAGGCGTCGATCAGATTGAGCTGGCCGAGGACCACGTTCTCCCAGGTCGGAGCCGAGGCGTCCTCGAAGTCGGCGAGCCAGACCTTGGCGCCCGAGTTGAGGGCGTTGATGGTCATCTTGCGGTCGGTGGGGCCGGTGATCTCGACCCGGCGGTCCTGCAGCGCGGGCGGGCACGGGGCCACCCTCCAGGAGTCGTCGGCGCGGACGTCGGCGGTCTCCGGGAGGAAGTCGAGAGCGGAGGTGCGGGCGATCTCGGCGCGGCGCTCGGCGCGGCGGGCGAGGAGTTCGTTACGCCGGGGCGTGAACCGGCGGTGCAGCTCGGCCACGAAGGCGAGGGCCGCGTCGGTGAGGACCTCCTCCTGCCGGGGCAGGGGCTCGGCGTCGACGATGGCCAGCGGGGACGGCGCTGGTGCGGACATGAGCTGTCACTTCCTTCAGCGGTGGCACCGGGTGCCAGGCGGCACGCATGGAACAGAGAGCGCCCACTGTGCGATAGGACGCTTCTGAGCAGTGGATAGTAGTTTCCTCATCGTGGAACTTCAATGGTTTGTTGATGTCGAGATTCTCTGAGTCGACACAAGGTGTCGCTCAGTGCCACCCCGCTCACTCAAGGTGGACCAGGTCGGCCTCGGTGTCGATGTCGTACGGCTGCGCCACGTCCCCGCACTCCACGAGCCGGACCGCGTCCGCATGCTCCTTGAGGTAACCGCGCGCCCCCTGATCCCCGGTCGCGGCCCGGGCGACCCCCGTCCAGTGCGCGGCGCCGAACAGCACGGGATGCCCGCGTACGCCCGCGTAGGCGGCGGAGACCAGCGACGCCTCCCCGGCGTAGGCGGCCAGAACCCGGGCGACCGCCTGAACGCCGATTCCGGGCTGATCGACGAGCGAGACCAGCGCGGCCCGTACGCCCGTTCCGGTGAGCGAGGCGAGCCCCGCCCGCAGCGAGGTCCCCATCCCCTGCTCCCAGTCGGGGTTGTCCACCAGTACGCAGTCACCGAGCTCCGCGCGCTCCCGTACGGCGTCGGCACGGGCCCCGAGGACGACATGGACGCGGGTACAGCCGGCCGCGCGCAGCACTCCGACCGCGTGTTCGACGAGCGGACGTCCGCGGTGTTCGAGCAGTGCCTTGGGCCGCCCGCCGAGCCGGCGCCCCCCGCCCGCGGCGAGGACGAGACCGGCGACCTGCTGTTCGTTCTGCGTCATGCCTCCTGCATACCTGACGGCACGAGGGCGGCACGGTTTCCCAGGGCTGAATTTCGGTCCGCGTGGTGGCGCACGGCGCATGGAAGGCGTTTACTGGCCCGCGTCCCCACGGCGCCCGACCAACGCCACGGGGGCTGCTCGGCGGGGATCGGGGATCACGACGTGGACGCGCACAACGGCGTGCGCGGGGGGAGAGCTGTGTTGCGGAGCTTGGGGCAGAGGCTGGTGACCGGCAGCTACGAGGATCCGAGAGTGGCGGAACTGAGGACCGCGGTGTCCCGGTTGCGCCGCGAACTCGCCGCGCTCCCGGCCGAGTTCCCGGACCGGGGAATCGCGGATGATGAACTCGCGGCGCTGGCCGCGATGACGATCGGCGGCGCCCCCGAAATCCCGCGGTTACAGCGGTCGTTGCTGCTGATCGCCGGAGCGATCGGGTCGGTCAGCGCGCTGTCGCGGGGGCTGGCCGAGGTACGGAACGCGGTGGATCTGTTCGGGGAGCAGAAGCGCTAGTCACGCCGGGTTCTGGGTGGCCAGCGCCTCGGAGAGTTCCTGGGCGATCTGCTGGAGCACGGGCACGATCCGCTCGGTGGCGGCCTCGGTGACGCGGCCTGCCGGGCCGGAGATGGAAATCGCGGCGGCCGTCGGCGAATCGGGCACCGACACCGCGAGGCAACGGACCCCGATCTCCTGCTCGTTGTCGTCGACCGCGTACCCGAGGCGGCGCACGTCGTCCAGCGCCGCGAGGAAGCCGTCCGCGGTGGTGATCGTCTTCTCCGTGGCGGCCGGCATGCCGGTGCGCGAGAGCAGGGCGCGCACCTCGGCGTCCGGGGTGTTCGCCAGCAGGGCCTTGCCGACGCCCGTGGAGTGCGGCAGCACGCGCCGGCCGACCTCGGTGAACATCCGCATCGAGTGCTTGGACGGCACCTGGGCGACGTAGACGATCTCGTCCCCGTCGAGCAGGGCCATGTTCGCGGTCTCGCCGGTCTCCTCGACCAGGCGGGCGAGGTAGGGGCGCGCCCAGGTACCGAGCAGCCGGGAGGCGGACTCGCCGAGGCGGATCAGACGCGGGCCGAGGGCGTATCGCCGGTTGGGCTGCTGGCGGACGTAACCGCAGGCCACAAGGGTGCGCATCAGTCGGTGGATGGTGGGCAGCGGCAGTCCGCTGCTCGCGGAGAGCTCGCTCAGGCCCACCTCGCCGCCGGCGTCGGCCATCCGCTCCAGCAGGTCGAAGGCGCGCTCGAGTGACTGGACGCCACCGCTGGCGGACTTGGCGGAGTCGGTGGTGCTGGCGCTGGACGTCGGCACGGCGCGTTCCTTTCGGGACTGGCGGGAAGGGCAGAAGCCTACCCGGCAGTCGGTTGACTCCTCGCTTGTGCGTAGCTACGTTCTGCTTGGTGGAATTCTAATTCCACTTTGTGGAAACGTCCAGAGTGGATGCGTGAAGGGTGCTGGGTAGCAGTGTGCCCTTGACGGCACGGGAATGGGAGTGAAGACTCCTTCAACAGAACGTTGAATTCCGTAACGTGGAAGTCACCCCCGTTTCCCGGAAGTAAAACGGCGGCAGAGAGAGGGGTCCCGGGTGTCCGACGTAGAACTGGTGCTGCGCTCGACGCGCGTCATCACCCCGGAGGGGACGCGGGCCGCTTCGGTCGCGGTCTCCGCCGGGAAGATCGCGGCCGTACTGCCGTACGACGCTTCCGTCGAGAGCGCCCGTGTGGAGGACCTCGGCGACGACGTCCTGCTGCCCGGCCTGGTCGACACCCACGTGCACGTCAACGACCCCGGCCGCACCGAGTGGGAGGGCTTCTGGACCGCCACGCGCGCGGCGGCGGCCGGCGGTATCACCACCCTGGTGGACATGCCGCTGAACTCCCTCCCGCCGACCACGACGGTCGAGAACCTGCGGGTGAAACAGCAGGTCGCGGCCGACAAGGCGCACATCGACGTCGGCTTCTGGGGCGGCGCGCTGCCGGACAACGTCAAGGACCTGCGCCCGCTGCACGAGGCCGGGGTGTTCGGCTTCAAGGCGTTCCTGTCCCCGTCCGGCGTGGACGAGTTCCCGCACCTGGACCAGGAGCGACTCGCCCAGTGCCTGGCCGAGATCGCCTCCTTCGGCGGCCTGTTGATCGTGCACGCGGAGGACCCGCACCACCTGCAGGCGGCGCCACAGCAGGGTGGCCCCAAGTACGCGGACTTCCTGGCCTCGCGCCCGCGTGACGCGGAGGACACGGCGATCGCGCAGCTGATCGCGCAGGCGAGGCGGCTGGACGCGCGGGTGCACGTCCTGCACCTGTCGTCCTCGGACGCGCTCCCGCTGATCGCCGAGGCGAAGGCGGAGGGCGTGCGGCTGACGGTGGAGACCTGCCCCCACTACCTGACCCTGACGGCCGAGGAAGTCCCGGACGGGGCGAGCGAGTTCAAGTGCTGCCCGCCGATCCGCGAGTCCGCCAACCAGGCCCTGCTGTGGCAGGCGCTGGCGGACGGCACGATCGACTGCGTGGTCACGGACCACTCGCCGTCGACGGCCGACCTCAAGACGGACGACTTCGCCACGGCGTGGGGCGGTATCTCCGGCCTCCAGCTCAGCCTCGCGGCGGTGTGGACGGAGGCGCGCAAGCGCGGTCACGGCCTGGAGGACGTGGTGCGCTGGATGTCCTCGCGTACGGCGGAACTCGTGGGCCTCGACGGCAGGAAGGGCGTCATCGAGGCGGGCCGGGACGCCGACTTCGCGGTCCTCGCGCCGGACGAGACGTTCACCGTGGACCCGGCGGCCCTTCAGCACCGCAACCGTGTGACGGCCTACGCGGGCAAGACCCTGTACGGAGTGGTGAAGTCGACGTGGCTGCGCGGCGAACGCGTGGTCGTGGACGGCGAGTTCACGGAGCCGAGGGGACGCTTGCTGGCACGCACCCACTGACCATTCTTCCCAGCCCCGACATCCGAAAGGCACATGAAGTGACGGCGATTGTGAGTTTCACCGGCGACGCGAACCCGTACGGAGGCGGTGACCCGTACGCGGACTACCGCACCGCCGACTTCCCCTTCACCCAGTACGCCAACCTCGCCGACCGGCAGCTCGGGGCCGGTGTCATCGCCGCCAACGACGAGTTCTTCGCGCAGCGGGAGAACCTCCTTGTGCCCGAGCGGGCCGAGTTCGACCCCGAGCACTTCGGGCACAAGGGCAAGATCATGGACGGCTGGGAGACGCGGCGCCGGCGGGGCGCCTCGGCGGAGCATCCGTGGCCGACGGCGGAGGACCACGACTGGGCGCTGGTGCGTCTGGGGGCGCCGGGGGTGATCCGCGGGATCGTCGTGGACACGGCGCACTTCCGTGGGAACTACCCGCAGGCGGTCTCGATCGAGGGTACGTCGGTAGCGGGCTCCCCGTCGCCCGAGGAGCTGTTGGGCGACGACGTGAAGTGGACGACGCTGGTACCGCGCACGCCGGTGGGAGGCCACGCGGCGAACGGCTTCGCGGTGTCGGTCGAGCAGCGCTTCACGCACCTACGGGTGAACCAGCACCCCGACGGCGGCATCGCGCGGCTGCGGGTCTACGGCGAGGTGGTCCCGGACCCGGCGTGGCTGGCGGTGCTGGGCACCTTCGACGTGGTCGCGCTGGAGAACGGCGGTCAGGTGGAGGACGCGTCGAACCTCTTCTACTCGCCGGCCACGAACACGATCCAGCCGGGCCGGTCCCGGAAGATGGACGACGGCTGGGAAACCCGGCGCCGCCGGGACCAGGGCAACGACTGGATCCGGTACCGGCTGGTGTCCCGGTCCCGGATCCGGGCGGTCGAGATCGACACGGCGTACCTGAAGGGGAACAGCGCGGGGTGGGCGTCGGTGTCGGTACGGGACGGTGAGACGGGGGACTGGCGCGAGATCCTCCCGCGCACCCGCCTTCAGCCGGACACGAACCACCGCTTCGTCCTGCCGACACCCGCCGTGGCCACCCACGCGCGCGTGGACATCTACCCGGACGGCGGAATCTCCCGACTCCGCCTGTTCGGCTCACTGACGGAGGAGGGGGCGTCGGCGTTGTCGGCGAGGCACCAGGAGCTGGGCGGCTGAGCCAACGGGTCCCGCCACGCCGGCGGCGAGCGGACATCGAGATCACCCGGACGACCCACGTCCGGAACTCTTCTCCCCCCGCCCACGTTCACCCCACGTGACTCTCCAGCAAGAAATCGTCGGCAACGCCATGCAGATGGCGGTCGTCAGCCTGCAGCCCGGCCAGACCGTGTACTGCGAGGCGGGCAAGTTCCTCTTCAAGACCACGAACGTGACGATGGAGACCCGCCTGACGGGCCCGTCGAACGGTCAGCAACCCCAGGGCGGCGGCTCCACCGGCGCAGGCATGGGCGGCATGCTCCGCCAGGCCATGGGCACCGCCATGCAGGTCGGCCAGCGTGTCCTCGCGGGCGAATCCCTGGCGTTCCAGTACTTCACCTCCCAGGGCGGCGAGGGCACCGTCGGCTTCGCGGGCGTCCTGCCCGGCGAGATGCGCGCCCTGGAGCTGGACGGCACACGCGCGTGGTTCGCGGAGAAGGACGCCTTCGTCGCCGCCGAGTCCACCGTCGACTTCGGCATCGCCTTCCAGGGCGGCAAGACCGGCATGAAGGGCGGCGAGGGCTTCGTCCTGGAGAAGTTCACCGGCCACGGCACAGTGATCATCGCGGGCGCCGGCAACTTCATCGACCTGAACCCGGCCGACTTCGGCGGGCGTATCGAGGTCGACACGGGCTGCGTCGTCGCCTTCGAGGAGGGCATCCAGTACGGCGTCCAGCGCGTCGGCGGCCTCAACCGCCAGGGCATGATGAACGCCGTCTTCGGTGGCGAGGGCCTGTCGCTGGCCACCCTGGAGGGCAGCGGCCGCGTCATCCTCCAGTCCCTCACCATCGAGAGCCTCGCCAACGCCCTGAAGAAGGCCCAGGGCGGCGACAAGCAGGGCCCGACGGGCGGACTGTTCTCCACGCACGCCGGCTGAACCGATGAGTTGCGGGGGCCCGCGGGGTCTGCCCTGATGACTACAGACCCCGCACCAGGAAGCAGGTACCCGCCATGGGCAAGCTCGTCTCCACGATCTTCGTCACCCTCGACGGCGTCTACCAGGCCCCCGGCGGCCCCCAGGAGGACACCCGCGACGACTTCGAGCAGGGCGGTTGGAGTTTCCCGTACGCCGACGACGACTTCGGCCGGTTCATCAACGGCGTCTTCGACGGCGTGGGCGCCTTCCTGCTCGGCCGCCGTACGTACGACATCTTCAGCGGGTTCTGGCCCAAGGTGACCGACCCCGAGGACCCGGTCGCCTCGCGGCTGAACGCCCTGCCGAAGTACGTCGTCTCCGCCACCCTCACCGACCCGGACTGGGACGGCACCACCGTGATCAGCGGGCCCCTCGCCAAGGAGGTCACCGCCCTCAAGGAGCGCACCGACGGCGAACTCCAGATCCACGGCAGCGGCGCACTCGTCCAGTCCCTGCTGGGCCTCGGCGTGCTCGACACCCTGCACCTGCTGACCTTCCCGGTCGTTCTGGGCGCGGGCCGCCGCTTCTTCCCGGAGGGCACGGTCCCGACGGCCTTCCGCCACACCGGCGGCAGCATCACCTCGACAGGCGTCTCCATCCAGACGTACGACCTGGCGGGAAAGCCGGAGTACGGCTCCTACGAACTCCCCGAGAACGCCTGACGCGTCAGGTTAACTCCCTGAAAACTCATCGGACTTGACGGGAAATTCCCCGAGGTTGTCATTGACATGCCACGGTCTACGCGCGTCATCATGGGAGCCATGAGATTCCCCCCACGAATCACTCGCATCGGCGCCGCGGCCGCCGTCCTGTCCGCCCTTCTCATCGGTGGCACCGTCACCGCCACCCCGGCCGCCGCCGCGGTCGGCGACATCTGCTACAGCGACCTGCCCTCCCAGGCGTACGACACGCTGGAGCTGATCGAGCAGGGCGGGCCGTTCCCGTACACGCAGGACGGCACGGTCTTCCAGAACCGGGAAGGCATCCTGCCCGGTCAGCCCACCGGGTACTACCACGAGTACAGCCTCTGACTGCCTCGCGTCACTGTTTGCGCAGATCAGACGGGTGCGTCAGGGGCGCATGAAGGTATGGGGTCGAATCCGGGTCGAAGTGGCTGGGCAGTAAGCGGCAATCCTCTGGAAGGCTGGGGAGTCTCATCCTGAGAGTGGGCGACTGGCGAATTCGGATCGGTTCAGACTCGAACAGAACCCGGCGTACAGCCCGACTCGTCTGCCGCTACCTGCGGTTTTGCCTTGGAAAGGGCCTCTGACCTGCGTCGGAGGCCCTTTCCGGTCTTTCAGGGGCTTGCCGTGTTAGGCCGCGAAAAGTCCCTCGGAAGTCCCTCAGACAGCGCTGAAAGTCCCTGAAAAGTCCCTGGAGCGGAGGGGCGGATGACGCCTCTGAGCTGGGGGGCGATGGGACATCACGCTGTCGCTCTACCCCGCAGTTGACCGAAGCGAGCGTCACGGCCTTGCCGCCTGCTAGCGGTTTGCTCGTCTATGCCACCGGCTGGACCGGCGGTGCGCAGGGCCGGCGCGGCATCGTCTCGGGCTCGGTGCAGTCTGCCGCCCCGGACAGCGGCGGCTGGTCTGACTCGGCTCATTTGAGCGGCGTCTGGAAAGGTTCAGAGATTCGGGCTGCGGTGAGGATGATTGCGCCTCTACCGTGGGTCAGTCGAAATGAGACCGGGAACGTGTAGTCGAGGAGAGGCCTTGGATCCGGTATCGGTGGGAGTGTTGGCGGCGCTGGCAGGCGGGGCCGGGGGCGAGCTGGGTCGGCAGGCCTGGGCGACGCTGAGTGAGTTGGTGCGGAGACCGTTCGGCAGGCAGGCGGGAGCCCCGGCACCCGGGGAGGCCGAGTTGGTGGCGCTGAGCGAGGCGCCAGGCGAACCGACACGGGCAGAAGCGTTGAGTGGTGCCCTCGCCGCGCGGGCGGCCGTTGACCCGGAGTTCGCTGCTGCGCTGGACTCGTGGCGTGGCCAGATTCCAGCGTTGGCTGACGGCTCGGTGACCAACACAGTCAGTGGCGGTACCCAGTATGGTCCGGTGATCCAGGGTCGGGACTTCTCCGGCATCACCTTCAACAGTCCTACAGCTCCTCCCGCGCGGGAGAGTTGAAGGCTTCGGTTGACCCTTGCGACGTCCCGGGCGGCCCCGGTTCGGATGCCGTCGACGCAGGGGGTTGCGTCCCATCATCTGTATGACTCGGATCACCCGGGCGGTATTGAGCGGTAGCTCAGGACGTCCGAGCGTCCGCTGGGGGAGTGCTGCGTGGACTGGCGCCTTTCCTGATGTACGCATCCAGGTGTGCCCGGTATCGTTGAGGACACTGTCAGTGACGTTGTGGATACTGGAGGCAGTCGTGGCCCGCGCATGGGAAGCCGATCCGTCTGCGTTATTCGTCAAGCGCCTCGGTAAGTCGGCGGCGGAGCTGGGCAACTCCAAGGACGACGACGAGTGCCCGGACATCTGGCAGCTGAGCAACGGCGACGTTGCCGTGATCGGCCGCGATCTCACCGCGCACTACCGGTCGCGCCTGCCGAGCGAGGTGAACCTGGGGCCGGACGAGCGGTTGGTTGTCATCCCGGGCAACATGCTGAGTGCGGCGAAGGTGGACATTCCCGATGCTTGATCTCCTCGCTCCTGGGCTCCCGGACGAGCTAGGTGAGCGGCTCACACGCGAGGACTACAAGCGGGACTTCCGGGAGCGGCGCGCCGCGATCCGCGATGGGGAGTCCTGGAAACTGGAGCGGTTGCAGCACTTCGAGGAGACGAACGACGACAGCCGGGAGGCGCTGCGTCAGGGGGACTGGCCAGGAGTGTTGCGGCTGTTCGAGGCCGAACGTGACGCCTTGGTTCGAAGGGCCAGGGATGAAGTGTCGCGGGGGGCGGTCTTTCATCGTATTCGTGTGGTTGAGGAGCCGCTGACGCCGTATGTGCAGTGGGAGCTGCACTGGCTACGACTGAGTGCGGAATGCGGGCATTCCGTTCGCGTCCTGCCTGCTTCCGCGGTCGCCGCCGCGGAGGGCGATGCGCTGCTGCCGGAGTTGAACCTTCTGGACAGTCGGGTTCTCTTCCGTGTGCTGTACACCGCTGCCGGTCAACCGGACGGGGCGATTCGCTTCACCGATCCCAGCACCGTGAGGAACTGGGTGGAGTATCTGCAGGAACTGTACGCGGCTGCGGAGGACGTCCAGGCGTACTTCGGCCGTGCCGTGGCCGACCTGCCTCCGCCGCCCGCGGCCTGACCAGGGCGCATCGATCGACGTGCCTACAGAGGGCAACAGGCGACCCGGAGACTCGCAGAACGACCTCTCCGGGTCGTCTCGCGATGTCGTACAGGCCGGGAGCGTCACTGGTGACATCCACTTCCACCACGTCGCCGCCTCGGGGCCATCGGGGCCCGTCCCACGCCAGCTCCCAGCCGACGTGAGCACCTTCGTCAACCGCTCTGACGAACTGGGACAGCTGAACGCGGTGCTTGCCGACCGAAACGGCGGGCGCGTCGTCGTCTCCGTTCACGTGGTGGCCGGCACGGCGGGCGCGGGCAAAACCTCGCTGGTCCTGCACTGGGCGCACCAGGTCAAGGACCAGTTCCCCGACGGCCAGCTCTTCGTCAACCTCCGCGGGTACGATCCCGGAGAACCAGTCACAGCCGCGCAGGCGCTTCAGCGCTTCCTGCGGGCCTTGGGCGTGGCCCCGGCTGAGGTTCCTCAGGACGTCGACGACGCAGCAGCGATGTACCGCTCACTGATCGCCGACCGCCGGGTCCTGATCCTCCTGGACAATGCGGCCACGGTCAGCCAAGTCCGGCCGCTGCTCCCCGGCGGAGGAGACAGCCTCGTTGTGGTCACCAGCCGCAGCCGCTTGGCGGGTCTCTCGGTGCGTGACGGCGCCCGCAGGATCACCCTTGGCACGCTTCCGGAGCCGGAGGCAGTCGCTCTGCTGCGCGCGGTCACGAGGGGCTACCGGCCCGAGGACGACGGCGACAAACTGGCAGAACTGGCGCGCCTGTGCGCCCGTCTGCCGCTTGCCCTGCGAATCGCCGCGGAACGGGCCGCCAGCCACCCGCACATGCGACTCGACGATCTCATCAGCGATCTGCGTGACGAGTCCGCCCTCTGGGATGCCCTCAGCACCGGCATCGATGACGAGGCCGAAGCAATCCGTTCGGTCTTCACCTGGTCCTATCGCGCTCTACCCACGCACTCGGCCCGCCTCTTCCGCCTCCTTGGCCTGCACCCTGGAGCGGCGTTCAGCCTCCCCGCTGCGGCCGCCCTCGGTGAAGCCACACCCAGCCGAACACGCCAGCTACTCGACGATCTGGTCGGGGCCCACCTGCTGGAGCAGACCGCTCCGGACCGGTTCCAGTTCCACGACCTCTTACGCGCGTACGCCACCGACCTTGCGCAGGCAGAGGAGTCGTCCGACCAAAGGCAAGCTGCGCGACGACGCGTCCTGAGCTGGTACCTCCACACCGCCAACGCCGCCCAGACGTGGCTCTATCCGTCAGAGGACCACCTGCCACTGCCTGAACCCTTGCCGGAAGTCACGCCCCTCGTCTTCACCGACTACAACGCCGCCGTCGACTGGTCCGAACGGGAACAGGGCAACTTCCTCCCCGTCGTGCGCGACGCCGCCCGAAACGGAATGGACGAGACGGCTTGGCTGTTGGCCACCATCCTGTGGTTCGCACGTCCCGCCTCCTCGTCGGAGCGGGACTGGCTGGAGCTGGGCCGAATCGGATTGGAGGCAGCGACAAGACGAGAGGACCAGAGAGCGCAGACACGGCTGCTCATCAACATGGGCATCGCGCACAGGGCTCTGAACAATTTCTCCGAGGGCCAGGACGCTCTGGAGCGAGCCGTCACGCTGGCTCGCAGCTCGCAGAGCCGGTTCGACGAGGCCCAGGCCCTCAACCTCATGGGCCTGATCTATCTACGACAGCGCGAACTCGACTTGGCGGACGCGCATTTCGGGCAGGCCATGTCCGTCTTCCGAGACCTGGGAAATGGTCAA
Source organism: Streptomyces cupreus (assembly GCF_014257025.1). GTDB lineage: Bacteria > Actinomycetota > Actinomycetes > Streptomycetales > Streptomycetaceae > Streptomyces > Streptomyces cupreus. Next base: position 126,207 of record NZ_JACMSF010000009.1, on the reverse strand, counting down.
CGAGCCGCCACCGCACTGTCCAACATCGCCAGCACTCGCCTGAGCGCCGGCCGCCTGCCCGAGGCCGCCTCGGTCATCGACGAGGCGCTTGCCGCGCACCGGGCCCTGGCCAATCGTGGCGGTGAAGGCAACCTTCTTCGGATCGCAGCCGCCCTGCGACTCGAAGAGGGCGACACGGATGCCGCCCGGCGATCCATCGACGAGGCGCTCGACATCGCGCTCGCCCTCCGCGACCACACCCGGGAAGGCTTCTGGCTCCTCACCCTCGGCGACATCCAGCGCACCGCCGCCCAGCACGGCGACGCCCTGACCTCCTACCAGCGCTCCGCCATGCTCCACCGACGCCTTGGCGACCGCAGCCGCGAGGCCCTGGCCTGGCGCGGCACGGGCCAGACGTATGCCGCGATGGACCGTCACGGCGAGGCCACCACCTTCCACCGCCAGGCCGCGGCCGTTCATCGCGACCTAGGGGACACCTGGCAGCTCGCCCTGGAACTCGACCACCTGGCCGCAGCCGTTCACCCGGAGGACCCCGAGACTGCCCGTGGCCACTGGATCGAGGCCCTGACCCACCTGACCCCCTATACCGACCGCCGGGCCACGTCCATCCGCTCCCGCATAGAAAGGTTGCTGACCCGAGCTGCCGGTTGACGCCGTGACTGATGTGGCCAACGACGCCACCAAGCTCGACGGAGATCCAGCCGTTCGAGGAACGCCGGGCCCAGGTGGAAGAGGCCCTCTTCGGCTCCCCGCCCCCGGCGCCCGCGCTCCTGGTCGAGGACGAAGCCGGTGACATCGTCGGCCTCGCCGCCTACTCGTTCCTCTGGCCCAGCGCCGGTTCCACGCACTCCCTCTTTTTCAGTGGATGACGGACCGCGTCAATCCTGGCGCGCGCCTTCTGCAAGTCGCTTGGGTTCGCGGAGTGCGACGGGAAAATCGTGTACCGGGTCGACACCGGTACGGCCTGATTCGACTCGGCGCTCGGTTCACCACTCGGTGGCGACATGCAGTAGGAGGTTCGTCAGACGATCCGCCGCGTTTGGGCGCCCGCGACACGAGCCTGATCCGCTATCTGCTCACGCCTCGCGGGCGAGGTGAGGACCGGGGAGACCGCCGTCGGCGGCGAGCGCGAGGACAACGGGGAGTTCCGGGCCGATGAAGTCGGTGACCAGGAAGCCTCTTCCGGCCTCGGTGCTGGTGAGCTCGCCTATTGAAGTGTCGCCAATTCCTCGTGGCGTCCAGCGTGCTGGTGACCGTGCGTGATTGCCGACAGCGATGTCAGCGGCGGCTGCCAGGATGATCGTCATGACACACACCACGGGGACGGTCCGCCAGGACGCGGCGGATCTCGCAGAAAGCCTTCTCACCCACGACGATGCGGTGCTGGACCGGCCGTGCACCATCCTGACGCACGAGGAGGCAAGCGGCCTGGTCGAACGCCGTGAGGCCCTGCGGCCGGTCTACGAGGCCATCATGGCGCGCATCGGCCAGCCCACGTTGCTGGGCGGCACCACACACGGGCCCAGCGTCCGGTGGAGCAACCACGAGCGGACGCTTGAGGTATCGCGTATTCCTCGGCAGGCGCGAGCCCCAAATACCTCTTCCTGGCCCACAAGATGAACCGGCACGCCGACAAGCCCTACCCCGTCGAGCGCATCCACCAGACGCCGTCCGAGTTCGCCCGCCGCCTCGGCATCCGCGACAGCGCCAGGCGGCTGGTCGACTTCAACCGCAACCACCGATTCCGGCACACCAAGGCCACCAGCCTGCTCAACGCGGGGGTCCCACTGCACGTCGTCCAGCGCTACTTCGGACACCTGTCGCCGGCCATGCTGATGCACTCCGCGCAGACCCTCGCCGAGACCCACGAGCGGGAGTTCCTGCGCTACCGGAAGATCACCGCCGATGCCCGGGAGCTGGCCACCGACCCGTGCGACCTCTACGACATGCTGGAGCTCGACAAGCGCACCGACCGCATCCTGCCCAACGGACTGTGTCTGCTGCCTCCCCGTCAGGCATGCACGAAGGGCAACGCCTGCCTGACCTGCGACAAGTTCGCCACAGACGCCACCTTGAGCTGACCCGGATTCGTGGAGTCCCTGAAGCCAGGCTTATGATTCTGGCCCTAAGAGCTCGTAACACGATCTTGTTGAAGTGTCCTGGTCGGGCGTGACCGATGTGACCGGCGCCCGATCACGGTCTTGATCCGCGACAGCGTCCACCGCTGGTCCGGCCAGCCGTGTGCGATGGGTCCCTTGGCCAGCTCAGCTTCCAGCGCCGCGAACTGGGCCTCGCTCAGCCGCGGTGGCGAGGCTGAGCCCACCGATCGCAGAGCCCGTGGACCGCCCTTGTCCCAGGCCTGCCGCCACCGCTGCACTGACGGGACACTGATCCGTAACTCCTTCGCGATCATCGAACTGGAATCGCCCACCGCGAACCGCTCTGCTGCCCTCATCCGGATGCCCTCGCGGAAGCCTGCGCTCGTCCGCCAGGCCCCCACCCTGCGGGTACCTCATGACAACGGCGTACCGCGAGGATCAAGCTCTGTCAGCAGCTACGACAACCCGGGTTTTCAAGTTCAGTAATTGATTGGTCGCCAATTGAATGCCGAACTTGTGATCTTGGGGAGTTCCGCTGAGCTGCAGGCTTCATACTACGGGTGTACGTTCGGAGTGAGCGCCGTTCAGCATCGCGGTGAGCCGACCATGAAGGCCATCTGGGTACGGCTTTTACGTGACCGAGGAGGCGACGTGGCGCAGTTCGGGCCAATGCTGAGGACCATCTATGCAGTACTGCGAGGGGATTTCCCGGATTTCTACCCTCGTGGAGAGTTCCCCTTCCCCTTCCTCCTCGACTTGCCCGTGCGGCTCAGTCCGGGACCTGAACCATGGGGGCGGGTCGATGTATTGGCGACGCTTACGCAGGAGGACTCGAGCGGCCGTGAACGTGCCCTTAGAAGTGTGGCAGAGCGCGGTTTCCATCTGACCACGTGGACAGGCCGGGGGGCAGCTGGGTCCGTCGATATTGGCCGCCTCGACATGCTGGCCGACGGTGATGATGGCATCTACATGGAGGCCGCAGCCCCGGTCTACCCCGAGCTCAACGGTTCGGTGCCCGAGGTGTGGCACAGCCCGCTCCCGTCACCGGGGAGTGGGCCAACGGGGTCCGGAGTCATTGTCGGCATCATCGACTCAGGAGTGGATGTCACCCATCCCAGCCTCATCGGGCCTGGGGGTCAAACCCGGATCCTTCGACTGTGGGACCAGGGAGTTTCCATCGGGCAGGGCCCGGCGGCGTACAACTATGGGAGCGAGTGGGACGCAGCCGCAATCGGCCTCCATTTTTTGGGGTCGTCGGCGGCTCTCCCTACGGTCGATACCACCGGGCACGGCACGGCGGTGGCCGGCATCATCGCGAGCAACGGCTGGGGAGCCGGGGGATATTGTGTCGGCGTTGCCAGTTCAGCAGACCTGATCGTCGTGAAACTTGCTGCGGCGCGTGGAGTGTTCCCGAGCACGGCCAATGTGACCGACGCAGTTCGGTATGTTTTTGAGGTGGCTGAGGGCCTAGGTAAGCGGGCAGTAGTCAACCTGAGCCAAGGGTCGCAACTGGGCCCACACGACCCAAACGGACAACTCGAAATGCAAATCACAGATGTACTCGAAGTCAATGCTGAGCGCATCTTGGTCACGTCTGCTGGAAACGTCGGCGACGCCAAAGCACATGCAAGCTTTCAAGCGGTCGAAGGTCAGAGCATGGATCTCGACGTGGACGTACCCGCAGGGGTCGGCCGGCATATAGTGATCGACTTCTGGTACGACCGCGCAGACTCTCTCCATTTCGAGGTAATCGATCCAAATGGTGATCACAGTTCAACGGTCACCGGTAACAGCGGTCACTACAAGTTCACCAATGAATTTTGCGTTCTCAGCAGGGTGCCAAACGTTCATGGCGTCAACGCCAATCAAATGCAGATTGAAGTCATGGCATTCGGGCATCATGTCACCCCGGGCGGTTGGATCGTCCGTATCACGGGCGACCGGGTGGCAGGCCATCGCCCTTTGCACGCATGGCTGGAGCGGGGGCTGCTCGCCTCCCCGAAATTCCAGGATCCCTTCTCGGACGCCTCCTGCACCGCGACGGCGCCGGCCGCCGCACGCGGAGTGACCGTCGCCGGTTCCTACCGCATGAGTCCTACGCTCGGCGAGCTCGCTCCGAGCTCCAGCCAAGGCCCCGATCGGAACGGCAACTCACTGCAGTTGCTCACTGCTCCTGGGGCGCCAATTACAAGCTGCTGCCCCGCTGCGCTGTCCAACTCGATGCACCTTCAAGTCACCGGTACATCGTTTGCCGCAGCCCACGTCACCGGAGCCATCGCCCTCATGCTGGAGAAGCAACCGACGCTCACTCGAGACCAAGTGCTGAAATGTCTGTTGCAGAACAGCCGCACAGACAACGATACCCAGGCCGGACCGCCAACAGCGTGGGGAGCCGGGAAGCTCAATATCCATGCGGCGCTCAACTGCTGCACTCAAGCCCATCCGTGAATAGGAGTAATTCATGGGATTGAAGGCCGAGATTTTGACACGACCGGGGCTATTTGATCTAGCGGAAGACCACCACCCCGATGTCCTGTACCAGACTGCGGTTCACAGCTTCCTTGCAACGCCAAGAGTCACCGGTACTGAAGTCGAGTCGGATCTAATGGATGAAATCAGCAGATCGGCCGAGACCACCGAGGGAGGTTTCGCGTGGTTTACTTCGGTGCGGAGATGGCTCCTTCGGGAGAAGCATTCTATCGTCGACGAGACTCAGATGGTGGAACTGGGGGCCTACTGGCTCACGGTTCCACCTGTCTCAGGGGCTAGCGGCCAAATCGACGTTGATAGCGCAAGTGCACAAAATTCAGCAGCGTCGTTCAAACTCGCGGGTATCGGGGGTGGCCCGGAGTTTACAATCAAGGTATATGAAGGCCTAAGCGTGACGGCGGCGACCGATAAGCGGATCGCCCTCTCGGCCCGAGGGAAGATCCAGACGATCGCCGTGACTCGCGGCGGTGAGAGAATTACAACGTATCCCAGATTGGCGTCTCTTGACAAAAATCACCTGAAGTGGGAACCCAATGCGGCCCTGCCGCCATCTCCTGCTGCGGGAGTCACGCCAAGCCAGACGACGCAATATGACGCGTCAGACGGCGACCCAATTACGGCCACCTTCGAAATGGCTCAGGGTACCAGCTGGGAATTCGGAGTTGATTTCAAGGCTGAGACGCTGGGAATCGAGGTTAAGTCGACTACGAGGGTCTCGTACGAGAGTGAAGTCAAGTTCACCCATGTGCTGCCCGGGGGTGGATACTACGTGGCCGCACACTATCCAGACATCCCGGCCCGTCTATGGTCCCTCGAAGCCGCCAAGAACTACTAGCGGTGGTTTCTGAGGTTTTCGCTTTGGGGTGACGTGGTCGTCGTGGGTGGGTGTATCCCGGTGTCATGCGGTATCCCGATGAGGGCGGCCTGACCGGGGTGCAGCGGGCCCAGCGGGAGCGCGTACGGTTCCAGGCCGCCGAGATGTTCGCGGCGGGGCTCAAGCCGCCGCAGGTCGCGAGGGCGTTACGGGTGTCGCGGAAGTCGGCCTATGCCTGGCACGCCGGCTGGCGGGAGGCCGGGATGGACGCGTTGCGGTCCAAGGGGCCCTCGGGGGTGGCATCGAGGATGCAGCCGTCCTGGCGGGCCTGGCTTGCGGGAGCGTTGGACGAGGGGCCGGCCGCTCATGGCTGGGTGGAGGACCAGCGGTGGACGCTGGCACGGATCTCTGTCCTGGTCGCGCGCCGCTTCCATGTCCGTTTCAGCCGTCCGCAGCTCAGCAGGATCTTGCGGGAGATGGGCTTCTCTGTGCAGGTCCCGGTGCACCGGGCCGCCGAACGCGACGAGAAGCAGGTGGCCCGCTGGCGGGAGGAGACCTGGGCGCGCGTGGAAAGACGGTGAGGGAGCAGGGCGCGTGGCTGGTGTTCGAGGACGAGTCGGGGCAGTCGCTGCGCCCGCCCAAGGCGCGGACCTGGTCGCGTATCGGCTGCTCACCACAGGTACGGGTGTCCGGCAAGGGCTCGGGGCGGATCTCGCTGGCGGGCATAGTGTGTGCCCGGGCGGGCGAGCGGACCCGGCTGATCTACCGGATGCTGGTGCACCATTCCGGCCGCCGTGGTGAGAAGCCCGGCTTCAGGGAACGCGACTTCGCCCAGCTCCTGGATGCCGCTCATCAGCAGCTCGGCGGGAACATCGTCCTGGTCTGGGACAACTCCAGCCATCACAAGGACGCGTTGATGCGCGAGTTATTGGCCGCCCGGGATCGGTGGCTGACCGTCTTCCGGCTGCCGGCGTATGCCCCGGACCTCAACCCGGCGGAAGGCGTGTGGGCGAACCTCAAGAATGACCTGGGCAACCTCGCTGCCTGCACCATCGACGCCCTCGCCGAACTGGCCCGCACCCGGCTGAAGAAGATGCAGTACCGGCCCGAACTCCTCGACGGCTTCATCGCCGAGACCGGCCACACCCTGGCCCCGCCATGACGTCACCCCGAAGCGAAAACCTCAGAAGCGTCGCAGCTCCATCATCGCGGCAGCGGCGCCCTCAAAAAGGCACATCCCAGCCGGGCCTAATCCGCGACACGCGGTCACACAGACATCAGTCGACTTCTCTCCTGTTTCAGAATGCTCTCGGATTATCCGAGAGAGCAGGAGAGCGCGGCGTTGGGCGAAGTAAGTGTCTCCGACGACCCCGAAATCACAGAGTGGCCGGAGGCGCTCCCGGAGCTGGCCGACGCGGTGCACGCTGGCCGCCTGCTGGTGCTCACCGGGGCTGGGGTGTCCTTCGAGTCGGGTATTCCGCTGGCCAACGGAGTCGTGGAAAGGCTTCACAAGGAACGTTTCATCGACAGCGACAAGCTGGACTACCAGGAGGCTATGTCCCGGGCCTTCAAGTCGGATGCGGCCCGCGGGGCATTCATCCGAAATATGTGCTACAAGAGGCTCGCCGGGTCCGGCAATCAGGCGATCGCTCTCCTTGCTCAGCACCATGGCGTTGGCCCGCTTCTGACCACGAACTTCGACCACCTTCTTGAACAGGCGTGCGTGGCACTTGGCAGTCGCGCTGTTGCTGTCGGCACGGTGGGCTCGCCCTCCGGCCCGTCTGGCCGAGCGGGGGCGGTTCAGGTTCTCAAGCTCCACGGTGATGCGAAGTTCGACATGACGGCGCACAGCAATCAGGAGATGAGCGAGCACCATGCGTGGCTTACGCGGTGGTCGCAGTTTGAAATCGATCCAGACAGCGTGCTGCTCGCGGTCGGGCACTCCGGGAATGACGGTCCCGTGCGGGCGCTGGTCCAGGATCTCGTCGAATCGCGACGGATCGCCCGCGTCTACTGGATTGTCCGAAGGAGTCCCAGCGACCGGCTGTCGAGCTTCGCGCGCTCGCTCGGCGCTGACGGGGGCGGCCGTCGGCTTCGGATGGTGAGAGCTGACGCTGCCTGTGCGCTGGTCGAGTTGTACGAACAGGTGAGCGGGGACACCTTCGAGCCTCGCCAGGAGCTCTTGCCCGGGTTCCAGGTCGTTACGGGGCTCTATCACGGCGGCGGCGAGATCGACCCCTACTCTCTCCAGGGCCGCGGGCGACAGCCTGTCGTGGATGCGGTGCGGCGGGCTGACGAGGGCGGGACGCGGCTAGCCCACGTGCGCGCATCATCAGGTGCAGAGCACGTCTTCCAGTCGGTAGTGGATGCGAGTTTGCAGCTCGGAAGCGGACCCCGATTCGTCTTCTCGCTCGACCAGGCGCAGCAGTTGCCGCGCGATGTCGCGCTGTCCCGCTCGCTGTCGGCCTGGTGCGCTCGCGTTCTCGGACGAAGCGTGGAGCGAAGCCGGCTTCATCTCGCAATGCACGACTTGCCTACGGCGGACCTGTGGATGATCGTCAACACTGGTGGCCTGGGGACCGCAGCCGCCCAGTCTTCTGTGGAACTTCTCGAACGCTTGGGTGCGGCAGCACCTGAGGGGCCCCGGATCTGGATCATCTCCGAGGGCGACGAGGGTGATGACGGGATCCCAAGCGCGGCCGGGTTCAGCTCCCTGAGACTGAATTCACGATCCCTGGTTTTACCCGAAGAGTCCGCGGGAGTGCTACCCCATCTTCGAGCGCCGTTGTCCGAGGAAGACCTCGCCCAGGTCCTTTCACACGAGGGGCGGGGACGGCAACTCGGTGACGTGCTGGGGCTGGGGGTGGTTGTCAGCCGGGGAGCTGTGTTTGTCGTGGACCAAACACGCTGGGCACAAGAGGTGCATCACTCCGAGGAGCATTGGATGGGGCGGGCACTCGCAGCACTTCGAGCCGTCCGTGCGAAGAAGAATGCCTTTGAGCGCGTCAGCCTAGACCTCGACATCGAACGCCTGTTGTATTTTCTTGCGAAAAAGTCGGCGATTCCGACTGAGCGATCGGCTTATGCCGCGGACGCGCTCCGCGAACTGACGAATGCCGCCGTGACATTCGCGAGCCCGGAAGCAAGCCTCTGGTTCCTGTCGACGCTGAGCGACTTCGTGATCGACGGCTTCGGGCTTGACGGCGTGCACGGCCGGATGCTTCACGAACTGGTGCGCCGCCTCGAACACGTGGACTACGCAGGCGGACGCGTGTGGCAGGGGTCCCCCCAGAGTATTTCGCCTGGGCTACGGATGAAACTCCTTCCGCTGTACCAGGAGCGGGACAAGATCATCAATGAATGCCTCGCCGCGGTCAGGTCAGGTTCACTGCCCGGTGGGGATGCGGTCAAAGCCGCGATGCGTCACATGGAAGCCAGGTGGCCTGGAAGTTCGTACTTGCTGCCTGGATGGATGGTCCCTGATAAGGCAGAGCTGTTCAATCGCAACAACCTCGGGGAATACTGCAAGCGACTCGACCTGGCCAGCCAGATCGCCGGGGACAAAAGCCTGGCGCCGGTGCTGGTCGATGATATTGCCGAGCTCTGGTTCACTCTCGGGCTCGCTATCGACGACGTCGACTGCATCAATGAGGCATTCAGGTTGTGGGAAGCGATCTCGCTGGATCTCGTCGAACTCGGGGGGATTGCGGCGCTGATCCATCAGTGCAGGTATGCCGTAGCACTCTACGTTTGCGGGTCCAAGGCGGAGGCGAGCTCGTTGCTTTTCGAAGCGATGTCGTCAGCCGAGTATTTGGGCGATGAGGCGCGGGTATGGCGAGCGCTGCTGCCGCTCTGGCGGCGGGTTGATGAAGATTCGCCAGCTGCCCTGTGGATCAAGAGCTGGATTCATGAGGCAGGCGAGGACGAGGCTGGAGACGTCCAGGAAACTCTTGAGAGGATCGTGCGCGAGCGAGGCGAGCTTCTTGAGGCGCGTCCTCACGTATGGTGACCGCAGCGGCCCAGGCGCGCCCAGAGTCAGACCACTCCCCGCAAGGGCAAACGTCCACCGGAGCCAGGGTCTTTTCCGCTTCGGGCTTCTGGTGACTCGTCATGTGGACCCGCGGACGGTTGGGACGAATTGGACACCTGGCTAACTTACTGCCCGACGCGCCCGCCGTTTGGACGCTCGGGCGGTGCGCCTCCTGACCACTCAGAGTGACACACAGGCTGCACCACGGCCGAATACGCGACACCTCAACATGCGGGCCTATCAGTCCCGAGGCACATTCCGGAGGCCCTCCCCGAGCGCCGGGTCGTGATCACCATGTGCGGCGGCACAGTCCTCACTTCGGGCGTGGAACTGGTGCTCAGCCACGAGCACAAGCAGATTGAACGACAGCCGTACGAGGAGGGACTCGATGGGCTGCTAGCCCTCCATCGGCCCACGCTCACCGCTCGCGCGCATCCCTCCAGTAGTCATGGAGCATCTCGGTCGGCCACGAAGGCTGTGTGACAGGGCCGCGCGGGAGCATCTCCTTGAACACGGCCACGAAGTCGATGACCGGCGTGCCGTCGACGGCGTCGAGATCCGTCACGTGGAGGTCGCGCCCGTCCACTCGGAGCAGTCGCGGGAACGACGTCGCGATACGGGCGGGGCGCCGGTGGTTGCGGTGTACGAACGTTCCGGTCGCCGGCCATTCCGGGTTGTTGCGAGGGCTGCGGGCATGCAGCGCGACGTCGCTGGGCGAGCCCTCGGAGAAGTACCAGGTGACCTGGAGATGTGAGAACTCCTCGATCCCCTGCAACGTGTCGAGGGGGTAGTCCGGGCGCAGCCGGATGATGGATTCCACGCCGCCCTGGAAGTCGTCGCCGACCTTCAGATGGCCCCCGACAACCGTGGCGACGATCGGCACCTCGATGGACTGTGCGGTCACAACTGCCCCTTCTGTCCTTCCAGATGGGATGCCCGGTACGTGACCGCACCGCGCCCCCATCGTCATGGCGCGGTCAGGCTACTCGCCTGAGCACGGCCTTGGCTCGTTCGTCGATCTCCGCTGCCGCGCTGATCCCGCGGTTGCGGTACGGGGAGAGAACCCGGCGCATGTTGATCACCGCCTCGCGGGCTCGACCGGAATGGACGCCGTTCATGGCGTCCAGGGCTTGGGCCCAAGTGCCGCACGCGGCCTCGACGTTGCCCTGACTTGCCTGCGCGGCGCCCAGGTATCCCAAGGTCACGACGTGAGTGCGACCGAAGGCACCAGTCTCCCTCGTATGGACACTGCGCCAGAACTCGTCCTGGGCCCCCTGGAGGTCGCCGAGAGCCCAGAGCGTGCGAGCTGTCTCGTGAGCCAGGCTGGCCTCGGAGAAGAACCAGACGCGGGCTGGTTCGTCATCCCCGGGCTTTGCCGCTGCGAGGTCGTCCTCAGCCCGGAGGAGGACTGCACGCGCTTCTCGCCGCTGTCCGGCCGTGGCCAGGCTCCGCGCCCGCACGACGCCTAGCAAGGCTCGTTCGCGAGGAGTCGCCAGGGTGTACCGCTTGTGCTCGACCGAGGCCGTCGCGATGTCCACGGCTTCCTCGGGGTGGCCGAGATCTGTCGCCTGGTGGGCCATGGCTCGCAGGACGTGGCCAGCCAGTGGTGCGTCCTCGGCCTCGGCCGCCAGCTTCACCGCCAGGGTGAAGTACCGCCGGGCGGCCTCATGGTGCGACGCGTCGAAGCTCATCCAGCCGGCGACGTACACCAGCTCGGCAGCGGCGGCGAAGAGGCGGCAGCGCGTCTCGTCACTGGCGAAGACACCGCCGACGTACGTCGCGACGTCGTCGTAGATGTACTGGTAGAGGGCTGTCCGGCCGTCCACTCCGCCTTGGCGTTGGTCGCGCTTCGAGAAGAACTCGGTCATCTCCTTCAGCGCGTTGATCTCGGCAGTCCCGATTCTCCGGCTCGTCGAAGCGGGGCGCGATCGGGCACGCTCGGGGGCCTCGTCCCACCACGTCTGTCCAGGCAGGGCGAGTCCGGTCACCGAGTAGGCCGTGCCGGCCAGCACTCGGCGTCGCTCCAGGTCCACGTTGCTTCTCCCCAGATCCACCAACGCACTCACCGTATCGACGTGCCATTCGGATGCCATGACCGCACCCGATTTCGGCGGGGTGAGGCCGATCTCGGCGGGAGTGATGGGGCGTTGGAGCCGACGGGACAACGTCTCGCTCAAGATAAGGGGCGCCCGCCCGGAGGGTTCCGTTCCCGCGATCCACATCGCGATGTGCGAGCGGCTGGTGCCGAGCAGCTCGTCGGCGCCGACCTCGGCCGCAACCCGTATGAGGGCAGCGGCGACTTTCGGCTGCGACCATCCGGTTTCCGCGATAACAGCGGCCAGTTTCTCGTTCCGCTCGCGCCTCATCGTGCGCCCCTGTCCACAAGATGATCTTTGACGGGTTTGACGGCGTCGCCGACCGGTGGGGGATACCAACCCACCGTGATTCACGGTTCGCTCAAGGTCAACGAAACCACCAACTGGCTTCCCCCCGGGAGGAATTCGGTGAACGCAATCCAGACGTACGGCTCTGGAGACCGGATGCTGCCGGGCGGACCGGGCCATGTCTCCGAGCCGGCCCAGGGCAGAGAGGGAGGTCCGAGAACGGCGGTCGACGCGAACCTCCGCAGCTTCGACGCCTCCACCGAGACCTGCCGCCGAGTCCTTGATGGACTCCGGCGGACGCTGTGAGGAGGCCGAGATGATGCCCATCTGGAGCCTGGAGTCCGTCATCGAGTCCCCCGAGTACCGGGTGAGCCTCACCATGGTCTCGGACGACAGGGCACCCGGGGCGGCACGGACCTTCACGCGGGAGAAGCTGTCGGCCTGGGGACTCGAAGACCTGATGGACCGCACGGTCTTGATCGTCAGCGAACTCACCACGAACGCCGAGCGCCACGGCGGTACGCCAGGCGGCACCGAGCGCCCCTCGGACGCGAACGGCCAGGTGGTGGCCGAGCACATCACCCTGACCCTCGCCGCCCAGAGCGGAATCGTGGGCATCGAGGTGGAGGACAACTCTCCCTTGCCGCCGATCCCTCGCACCAGTGGGCCGGACTCGCTGGACGGACGCGGTCTGCTGCTCGTCACGGCCGAGGCCGACACGTGGACGGCTTGTCTCAACGAAGACGGCAGCGGAAAGCGGGTTCTCGCGGTCGTGAGACGCCGAGAGTCCGTCCCCTGCGGCCTGACCCCCACCGCACACCCCTTTCAGCCCCCCTCGCTCGCCATGGAGGCGTTCGCCATGCCCGCTCAACCCGCGCCCGTCGCCTTGCCCTTACCCCCGAGGAAGAAGATGGAAGACGTCGTGACGCAGCATGTGCTGCTCCTCGACCTGGACGGTGTCCTGGTCGATACGCGCCCCGTCATGCAGGAGGCGTGGCGTGCGGTCCAGCAGAGTCACGGCATCGACCTGCCGTTCGAGATGTACGAGCAGCACCTGGGCCGTCCGTTCAACGACATCATGGAGCGGCTCGAGCTGGCCGACGCCGATCGGATCCACCAGACGTACGCGGAGGCTTCGAAGGCCGTCTCCCCTCCGGCCCGACCGTTCGAGGGCATAGAGGAAGTGCTCCACGCCTTCGCCGCCGCCGACTGGCGCCTCGGCGTCGTAACGTCCAAGCCCTTGGACCGAGCCGCTCCACTCCTCGCCCAACTCGGCTGTCCCTTCGCCACCGTCCGCGCACCCGGCGGTCCGGGGAGAGGCAAGCCGGCCCCGGACCCGCTGCTGCTCGCACTCGTTGACCTCGCGGCCGATCCGGCGTCCGCAACCTACGTGGGCGACATGGAAGTCGACCGTGAGGCCGCTCGCCGAGCCGGTATCTCCTACGTACACGCCGCCTGGGGTTATGGCGCCCCCGGCACTTCGGAGCCCCAGATCGCACAGTCGCCGGTGGACCTCCTTCGACTGCTCGACGTGAGCAAGAAGAGCGTGTCCCTCATCGAGGGGAGCCTGCTGTGACCGACTCTGGCCAAGGCGTCGAGGCGCTGATGACCGCGCTGGAAGCAGAGTACGGTGATGCGCTCGTGACGGCCGGCGGCGTGAGCTGGCTGTCGGTCCACCACGTACCGATTCGCCGCCTGGTCACCCGCCTGGTGAGGCAGCTCTTGGAACTGGACGAGGTGCCGACCACCACGGTGTTCGGCGCAGCCGAGGATCTGGTGGTGGCTGGCGGCAGTACGTCTCTCGGCTACGTCGCGTACGAAGTGTCCGAGGCAGGTCTTTCCTTTCTCCTCGGGCACGGCGAGCCCGGCCAACTCACCCCGGACGGTGGCGAGCTCGCGGTGCCGGTCCAGCCTCGCTTGAAGGTCACCACCGCACCCGTGTGCGCCGTCTCCTGGTCATCCCGCCATGCGGAGACTTTGCTTCCGGTTCTTTCCGACCTCGCCTGCCAAGGGGTGAGGAGCACCGTCGTGGACATGGCCTCCGAAGTGGATCAACGTTTCCCGGATACGTCGGAACCGGGAATCACCGTGCTCCGCCTGCCAGAAGAAGCCCTTGGCCGACACAGAGACGTACCTGCCCAGAGCGCTTTCCGGCCCGAAAACGAGCGCACGGTACGAGTAGGACAGCACGAGATCGGCATCGGCCGACTGGCGTGGCTCGCCGCCCGAGTGCTTGTGCGCAGCGCCGGCTGCACCCAACCGTCTTGGTCGGCAACGCTGTACGTCGAGCAGTGGCTCGACGCCGTTCTCCTCGCATCCCACAGTCGGGTCCTGTTGTGCAGCAACGACTCCAGCCCGCTCGGCGTCCTCGCCGTTCGCGCCGCCGAACGTGCTGCCGCGGACACCGTCTACGTCCAGCACGGCGCGTGGATCGAGGGGCAGACCTCCTCGCACGCCCAGCGCTGCCGCCATGTCGCGGTCATGGGGGCGCGTGATGTGCGCGCGGCCCAGGCGCGGACTCGACGCGCTGACGCTCGTACGTACGTCGTCGGCCAGCCGCGGTTCGACGGGCTCACCCAGGTTGACCGCCTCGGTCAGCGGGCCTACCTGCAGAGGATGTTGAAGGAGCAGACGGGTTCAGCGCCGACAAGGATCGTCGTGTGGGCGTGCCAGCCGTTCAACGAGCAGCGGCTTCTTGGCCAGACGGAGGTTCTGGTTGAGGGGCTACGTAACGCGGAGGGCGGCTGGGGCCTTGTGGTGGCGCCACACCCTGCCCAGGACGCCGAGACGCTGTCGCCTCTGCTCGACGTGCTGAACGGTGTCCCGGTCGCCTTGATCGGCTCGGAGGTCGGAGCCCGCGGATGCCTGGCCGGCGGGGATGCCCTGATCAGCGCGTCATCGACGTGCGGGATCGAGGCTCTGCTCCTCGAAGTGCCAGTACTGGAACTGGCGCTTCCTGCCACGCGCACGTTGGGACTCGCCGACCACGGGGCCGCTTGGCGTTGCGAGTCCAGCCGGGATATCGCCAGGTTCCTGACGCGTATCGACGAGTCTCCGCAGACCGTACGCGTACCGACGGCGGCCAGGGAGTCGATCTGCCACTGGGACGGCCGCAGCGCCGACGCCGTCGCGGACATCGTCACCCAGGCGCTGTCCGGCAGCACAACTCCCCACCACTCAGCGCAAGGGACCGACAGGCGATGACAAACACGTTCACCGGCGACAGCGTTGCCGAACTCTTCATCGGCGCGGTGATGTTGGCCAAGAGCGGGGACAAGGTCAGCCCGCGCGGAATGGCCACCCGCGAGGTCTTCGATGTCAACATGACGCTGACCCAGCCCAGGGCCCGTCTGCTGTACGCGCCGCCCGTCCGAATCCTCAATCCCGCCTTCGCGGTGGCCGAGACCGTCTGGCATCTCTCCGGGACCGACGCCCCGTGGATCTACGGATACAACGAGCGGCTGCGCCAGTACGCCGACGACGGGATCCTGCAGGGTGCCTACGGCCCGCGGATGCGGAACTGGGCCGGGAAGGTGGACCAGCTCCACCGCGTGGTCGAGATCCTCAGGGACGACCCCGACTCCCGCCGCGCTCTGATCCAGCTGTACGACCCGGCCCGCGACACCGCCGGGCACAGGGACGTCCCCTGCACGCTCGGCTTCCGCTTCCACCTGCGTGCCGGCCGCCTGCACATGTCCACCACCATGCGCGGCCAGGATGTGTGGATCGGCCTGCCGTACGACCTGTTCTTCTTCACCACGCTGCACGAGCTGGTCGCGGGCTGGCTCGACGCGGAGCTGGGCGAGTACCACCACCACGTCAGCTCGCTGCACATCTACGAGCGCGACCTCGACAGGGCCGACGGGCTGACCGACGTCGCCGCGAGCCCCCTGATGCCCGGACTCACCACGCCGTGGGAGGGCTTCGACGAACTACTCGGCCGAGTCGAGGCACGTGCTGAGACCGGGCATCCGGGCTGGGACTCCATGGCCGACACGATGTGCAGCTACCGGCTGTGGAAGGACGGGATGCGCGAACAGGCGTGGCGCGTCGCCGACGCCGTCGACGGACCTCTCGGCGAGGCCCTGACGGCCTGGTACGGCGAACTGACCCGCCGAACCGGAACCTCGGCCGCCCCGGCTACTGCGGGAAGGAGGTGACGACCGCGGTGGACCACGTGCCCGCCGTCGTTCTCGGCCTCTGTTCCTACACGCACGACTCCGCCGCCGCGCTCCTGGTGGACGGTGAACTGGTCGGCTTCGTCGAGGAGGAACGCCTCTCCCAGAAGAAGCACACCCACGAGTACCCCCACCACGCCGTCGAGTGGCTGCTGGGTGAGGCCGGCCTCACGTCCGCC
Source organism: Streptomyces cupreus (assembly GCF_014257025.1). Taxonomy (GTDB): domain Bacteria; phylum Actinomycetota; class Actinomycetes; order Streptomycetales; family Streptomycetaceae; genus Streptomyces; species Streptomyces cupreus. The sequence continues at coordinate 110,033 of NZ_JACMSF010000009.1, read as the reverse complement.
GACGTCGACGCCGTCGCGTACAACTTCCAGCCCGTCCGCTACCTCGCCGAGACCCCCGCAGCCCTGCGCCTCGCACTCTCGGGCACAACCCGTGGCCGGGCTCTGCCACGGGCCGCCGGATTCGCCAAGGTTGCGCTGCGCACCCGGCGCCGGGTCCAGTCCCTCGGCCGACAGTTCCCCGGCGCGCAGGTCTCGCCCGTACTGCACCACCGCGCCCATCAGCTGACCGCCTTTGCCGCCTCGGGGTGGGACGAGTCCGCGGTGCTGGTCGTCGACAGCCTCGGCGAGCGGCAGACCACGACGATCGCCCACGGCCACCATGCCGACCGTCCCGCTACCCGTACGCTGGAGGCGATCCACGACCCGGCCTCGCTGGGCTACGTATACGGGGCGGTCACCGAGCACCTGGGCTGGCGCCGGGGCGACGAAGAAGGCACCGTGATGGCGCTCGCCGCCCTCGGCGACCCCGCCCGCTTCCGACACCTCTTCGCCCGCGCGGTCCGCACCACCGCCACCGGCTTCGCCCTGGACCCGGCCTACTTCCCGCCTCGCGTCCTCACCTCCGGCTACCCGCGGACCTCCCGCCGCTTCGTCGTGGAGACCTGCCCGCCCCGGCGCCCGGACGAGCCGCTCCAAGAGGTTCACCAGGACCTGGCCGCAGCGCTGCAGGAGCGCACCGAACAGGTGATGCTCCACCTGGCGCGGCGTGCCCGCCTGCTCACCGGCTCCGGGCGGTTATGCCTGGGCGGCGGCGTGGCCACGAACTGCGTCAGCATCGGGCGGATCATCGAGGCGGGCATCTTCGACGAGGTCTTCGTGCCGCCCGCTCCGGGCGACGCAGGCACCGCGCTCGGTGCCGCGGTCGCCGTGCACACCGACAGCGGGAACGGCCGGCCGCTGTGCGGGGTCGCCCGCGCCTGCTACCTCGGGCCGTCCTATCCAGAGCCGAACCTGGACCTCACCCCGTGGCCGGGACTCCAGCAGAAGTCCCTGGACATCGAGGTCGCGGAGTTCCTCGCCGACCAACTCGCCCACGGCATGATCGTCGGCCTGTTCCAGGGACGGGTGGAGGCCGGCCCCCGCGCACTGGGGAACCGGTCGATCCTGGCCTCCCCTCTGGAGCCCGGCGTCGTCGAGCGTCTGAACGCGGGCGTGAAGTTCCGCGAGCCGTTCCGCCCGTTCGCCCCCATGGTCCTCGCCGACCGAGCACGGGAGTTCTTCACCCTCGGCCAGGACGCGCCGTACATGTCCATGGCCTCAGGAGTGACGGACAAGGCCCGCGAACACATCCCCGCCGTCGTCCACGCCAACGGCACCTCCCGCCTCCAGACCATCAACCCGACCCAGAACCCCTTCATGCACGACGTGCTGCGGGCATTCGCTCGTCGTACCGGCGTCCCCGTGCTGATCAACACCTCGCTCAACGTCAAGGGCAAGCCCATCTGCGGCACCCCGGACATGGCCCTCGACTGCCTCGCGCACTCCGGGCTCGACGCCCTGCTGCTGGAAGGCCGGTGGATCACCAAATGAAGATCGGATACAGCTTCTGGGGCTTCCTCGGCAACGGCATCACGGACACACCCGACGGAGGCCGCAGCCACCGCCGCCCTCTGGTCGACGCTCTCCTCGCGCGCGGTCACGAGATCGTCTTCCTCCAAGCCGACCGGGACCTCCTTGAAGCAGGAGACGACCTCGGCGGTACGTACACCTTCGACGGCGGCATCCCCGACATCGACGTGCTGTTCCTCGAATGGCGCTGGCTCATCGACGGACGCAACAACACGCCCTGCGGCACCGAGGGACACACCTGCGACCTCCACCGCCAAGCCGAACTCGTCAAGCGCTACACCCTGGTCCGCAGCACCCCCACCGTGATCTGGGACAAGGACCGCCAACTGCGCGAAGACAACGTCCTTCGCCGTGCCCCCGGCGTCGCGGTGTGCGAGGCAGCCCTCACCCCCACGCTCGGTGCTCACCGTCTGCTCTTCCCCGTCGACGACCGACTGCTGGACCAGGCGGACCCGAACGCACTCGCAAAGAGGCCGCGGGAGACAGTGCTCGCCTACGTCGGCAACCGGTACGACCGCGACGCACAGTTCGACCGCTACTTCTCCCCGGCCGCCGCATGCTTCGATCACCAGGTCGGCGGAAAGTGGACGGACACCAGCCGCTGGCCGCACATCACCTTCCTCGGCCGGATCCCCTTCGAGGGGGTGCACCGCCTCTACAGCGGAGCCCTGGCCACTGTCCTGCTGCTGCCCGAGCGATACGCCGCGGTCGGGCAGATGACGCAGCGGATCTTCGAAGCCGTTCTCGCCGGGTGCCTTCCACTGGCTCCCGCCGGTATTCAGCACGTTGAGCGGTTCGTTCCCGAGGAACTGGTGGTGCAGTCCGGCGGACAGGTGATCCGACGTATCACCGACCTCCAGAAGATCGCCGGCAGCCACCGGCACGCCGAACTGATCGCCGCCTGCCTCGGCCGTCTGGAACTCTTCCGGCTCAGCCGTCAGGTGGACGCGCTGGAGACCGTTCTCGCCACGGTCACGGGAGCTGCCGAAGAGCAGCGAGGAGCCGCGTGATGAAGCACCTGCCGCAGGCCGCCGAGCCCGGACCATCCGTACGTGTTCCGGCGGTCGGTCCGTCCGGACACCTCAGCACCCCTAGGGTGGAGCACCATGAAGAAGGTCGCCATCGTCGGCTGCGGAGGCAGCGGCAAGTCGCATGTGGCCCGTGCGCTGGGGGATGTCCTGGACGCCCCGGTGACGCACCTGGACGCCGCGTTCTACGACGACGAGTGGAACGAACTGCCCATGGAGAAGTTCGCCGCGGTCCAGCGCGACCTGGTCGCGCAGGAGAAGTGGGTGATCGACGGCAACTACAACTCCACGCTCCAGATCCGGCTCGAAGCCTGCGACACCGTCGTCCTGATGGACGTCTCCACCCCTGCCGCACTGTGGGGGGTCTTCTCCCGGCAGCTCCGGCACGGGGCCGGGCACAAGGGCAACGGGGTGCACAACCGCATCCACTGGGGCGTGATCAAGTACGTGGCGACGTACCGGCGCAAGATGCGTCCCCGTGTCATGGCCAAGATCGATCAGTTTGCGGCCGGGCATGCCGACGTGGTGCTGCTGACCAGCCGACGGCAGACGCGGCGCTGGTTGCGGAAGGCCGCCGCCCGGCAGAGCTGAGCCGCCCGCGCCTCCAGCGGGGGTGCGGCGCATGAACCTCAACCCGTTCCTCGATCCCGGGCGGCAGGAAGCCCTGTACGGGCACGCCTCCCGGCTGGCCAGACGGTCCAACGCGTTGATGCGGGCCAGGACCGCTGGTCGGCCGGTACCCGACACCATCGTCCACCTTGCCCGGTCCCACCGTGCGCAGGGCTCGGAGCGTCTCCGCCTCGTGGCGGACATCGGTTGCGGTCGCGGCACCAGCAGCCGGGTCCTGGCCGAGCAACTACATCCAAAACGCCTCGTCGGCATCGACGCGGCGCCCGCGCTGGTGGCCGATGCCCGCAAGCGGGTGGGCCGCGTTCCCGGTGTCCAGATCGGCTTCCTGAAAGGGGACTTCCACCGCATACCGATGCCGGACGGTTCCTGCGACCTGGCCGTCGCCGCCTTCTGCCTCTACCACTCGACGCACCCCGAGCAGGCCATTGCGGAGATCGCCCGTGTCCTGGCCCCCGACGGCGTGGCCATCCTCGTCACCAAGGCGCTCGACAGCTACCGCGAGATGGACTCCCTGGTGGCCGCCGCCGGACTCGACCCGCGCGCCGAGCAGCACGAAAGCCTCTACATCTCCGCGCACGGCGGCAACCTCGCCGACCTGGCGAAGCCCTCCCTGAACGTGATCACGACCGAGCACGAGGAGCACCGCTTCACCTTCGACGGACACGATCACGCGGCCGAGTATCTCGCCACGAACCCGAAGTACGACCTCGCCCCCGACCTGTACGGCAAGCCGGGCGCGCTGGCCGCCGCGCTCCACGAATTCCTCTCGGACCAGCCGATCACCACCAGCTCGGTCATCACCTACGTCGTGGCCCGGCCGCGAGGAGGCCGGACGTGAGAATCACCCACTTCACCAAGACTTACGCGACCCCGGAACACACTGCCGCCGCCGCCCGTCACCGCACCTGGCTGGACGCCCACGCGCAGCCGCTTCGCCAGCCGGCCCTGACGGTCACCGGCCCGAACAGCCTGACCTTCGAGTGGATCGAGGGCCGCCACGCAGAACCCGGCGACCTGCCGCGGCTGGCGGGGCTGCTGGGCAGCGCTCACGGCACCGCCTGGGCCAGTGACCTGCGATCCGTCTCCCTGAACGAGCCGCACACCTTCCGCGACGGCACTCCGTTCGGCGGCTACCTCACGGTACGCGAAGTGGCACTGCGCAGGCGGCTGGAGCAAGGCCACCTGCCGGACAGGATCGCTCTGCACGCGATGCTGACGCTTTTGGAGAAGACCGCCGAGGGGCCCGCCGCCTTCTACAAGGACAGCAACCCGCGGAACTTCCTGTTCACCGAGGACGGCACGGTCTTCACCCTCGATACCGACGACCTCACACTCGCCCCGTTCGGGTACGACCTGGCCAAGCTGATCACGACGCTGGTCATGACGTACGGCCCGATCGGCCCACCCGCCATCGACGAGGCCCTGAGCACGTACAACGAGGCCGCCGGCCGCCACGACTCCCGGCTCGGTACGACGGATCGCGAGCGCCTCGACGACTTCCTCGCCCTGCACTGCGTTCTGACCGCCCCGTACGCAGGGCGCAACGGTTACCGCTTCGGCTGGCCGGTTCCACGCCCCCGACTCCAAGGTCTCGCATGATCACCACGGAACTCGTCTTCGTCCGCCATGGTGAGGCCCACTGCAACGCCAAAGGCGTCGTCGGCGGCCCGGCCACCTGCACCGGGCTCACCAACCTCGGGTACGACCAGGTCGAACAGGCAGCTGCCCGGCTAGCTGACGAGCATCGCGACAGGCCCTTCACCGCTCTCTACACCGGCCCTCGTCTCCGACTTCGGCAGACCGGCGAGATCCTCAGCCAGGCGCTCGGCCTGCCGATGCGCACCGCGCCCGGTCTCGACGGCCCCATCCACGGTGCGGCCGACGGCAAATCCTGGACCGAGGTGAAGACCGCCGCCGACGGCGGGCCGCACGCCCACCCCGACCGGCCCTGGGCGGAAGGGTCCGACACCTGGAACGGCTACCTCCAGCGGGCCGGAGACTTCCTCCACGGCCTCATCGACCGGCACGAGGGCGATCGTGTCCTGTTCGCCGCACACGGCGAGACCGTGATTGTCGCGCACACCTTGCTTCTCGCGATCCCGCCGGGTTCGCCGGCGGGCTTCACCGTGTCCCACGGTTCCATCACCCGCTGGCAGCACCACCTAAACCGCCTCGGCCAGCGGCGCTGGATGCTGGACCGGCACAACGACACCGCCCACATATACGCGTCAGCGACGGAGGCGGCGTCGTGATCACGGCGTACGACGACCCGCGCATGGAACTCGCGCGCCAGACGGTCGGAGCCGTCCACATCGTCGCGGACCCGGCCCTACCGCCTCACCTGCTACACCTTGTCGATGTCCGCGGGAACGCCTACTTAGCCAAGCAGCACGCCAATTGGAACCGGTATGTCCACGAGGCGCACGCCTACGTGACATGGGGACGCCACCTTCAAGGCCACGCCCCTGAGTTGGTCGGCCGACAGGACTCCACACGCACTCTGCTGCTCACGGCGGTACGTGGGCAGAGCGGCGACGTCCTGCCGCCGGGCTCGGCCGAGGAGGAACAGGCTCACCACAACGCCGGCCTCGTGCTGGGTGCCCTCCACCGGGCCACGGCAGGTCCCAAGACCGGCGGCATCGGCGTCGAGCTGGCCGGTCGGCTCCGAGGCTGGGTCGACAGGGCCGACCGCGCGGACCTCCTTTCGACAGACGAAACGAGGCGCCTGCTGCAGGTCGCGGACCTTCTATCCCGCATCCAGGTGGAGAGCGCCGTGTGCCACCTCGACTACCAGCCCAGGAACTGGCTCATCGGGGACGGCTTCTGGATCTGCGACTTCGAGCACATGCGACGCGACGCCCGCATCCGGGACTTCGCCCGGCTCGAGTTCCGCCGCTGGCAGGCCGCCCCTCATCTCCGTAGCGCCTTCTTCGCCGCGTACGGGAGGGAGCTGAGCGACGCCGAGCAACATCTCCTGGAGTCCTTCGGCGCCATCGAAGCAGCCACCGCGCTGGTCCGGGGACACGAGCAGGACGACCTCGCGCTCAGCGCCCACGGCCGCACCGTGCTGGCGCGGCTGAGCTGACCGACCCCACCAACCTCTGGAGAGTTCCGTGTCAGAAAGCACCTCCGCCTCGACCACACCGACGCCCCGGCGCGCGGTGGTGACCGGAGCCGCCGGATTCATCGGCTCTCACCTCGCCCACACCCTGCTCCAGGCAGGAACCACTGTGATCGGCGTCGACCGTCGCGACCCCGCCACAGATCAGACGGCAGCGGCCAACCTCGCCGCGTCGCACGGCCTCCCGGGATACATGCACATCACCGCCGATCTGCTGACCTGCGCGATCGATCCGCTCCTCTTCGACGCGGACGTGATCTTCCACCTGGCGGGCATCCCCGGCGTACGACCTTCGTGGGGCCCGCACTTCAGCGACTACGTAGCCTCCAACATCCTCGGCACCCAGCGAGTGATGGACGCCGCCACCCGCATGCGCGTCCCCCGCGTGGTCGTAGCCTCCTCCTCCAGCGTCTACGGACCCACCAGCGGCGGTCCCAGTGTCGAGAGCGACCATCCTCGGCCGGCCTCCCCGTACGCGGTCACCAAGCTCGCCGAGGAGCAGCTCTGCCTGGCGCACGCGGCCCGCGTCGACTGCCCCACAGACGTCGTCGCTCTGCGGTACTTCACCGTCTACGGGCCGCGTCAGCGCCATGACATGTTCACCCACCGCGCTCTCCTGGCCGCCATCACCGGACAGCCGCTCCGCCTGTACGGCGACGGTCACCAGCGCCGGGACTTCACCTACATCGACGACGCGGTCACAGCCACCATCGCGGCTGCCTTCGCGCCGACCGACACGGGCATCGTCAACGTCGGCGGTGGCTCCAACGCCTCCCTGCTCGAAGTGATCAACATCGCCAAGAGCCTCGTCGGCCGCGACATCCAGATCCACGTGGAGCACGCACGCAACGGCGACGTCCTGACCACCCGGGCCAACTCCGGCCGCGCCCACGACCTACTGGGCTGGCAGCCCACGGTCGACCTTCACAACGGCATGCGCGCCCAGATGCAGGCCCTGACCCGGCCGGCGTACCACGCCGCGGCCTGACCATCTCGCGACCTGACAGGAGTTGCCGTGGAGAGCCCCGAAAAAATCCGGCGGGACGCCTTCTTCCGCCGGATCACCGCGCAATTCCCCGCCGACGGACAGATCAGCTCGCTGATCATCACCCACCTGCTCCCCGAGCGCCCGGCGTTCCTCCACGCGATGGCCCGGATCACCACGGTCGCTGCTGTGCTGCCCAAGCCCAGGTCCATCTCCCAGCGGACCCTCACGGAGGTGCGCCGCGAGTACGCCGTGCACCCTCTGAGCCGCGTCCTGTTCACGGACCCCACCAGCGCCCTGGAGTACCTGGAGGTCACCGCTCCCGGTCGTGACGTCGTACTGCTCGACATCGGGGGCTACTTCGCACCCAGCCTCGGCACTCTGGTCGAGAAGTTCTCCGGCCGGATCGTCGGCGTCGTCGAGGACACCGAGAACGGCCACCAGCGGTACGCGTCACTCGGCCAACTGCCCTGCCCCGTCTTCTCGGTGGCGCGGTCCCCTCTGAAGGACTGCGAAGACCACCTGGTGGGACGGTCCATCGTCTTCTCCACCGAGTCCCTGGTCCGCACTCGCGGCGACATCCTGGTCAGCCGGGGTGCCTGCGTGATCGGCTTCGGCAAGGTCGGCCGCGCCATCGCCCAGACCCTGCGCGCCAACGACGTACGCGTCACCGTCTACGACAGCGACCCCGTCAAGCGAGTGCAGGCACACTCCCAGGGGTTCCGTACGGCCACTTCCCGCGCCGAGGCACTCCGCGACGCCGACCTCGTGTTGTGCGCCACCGGCAACCTGGCGCTGCGGCAGGGGCATTTCGAGGCGCTGTGCAATGGCGCCTACGTGGCCTCGGTGACGTCCTCCGAGGACGAACTAGAGCTGGGCTCGCTCGACGGGCGCTATCGGCGGACTCCCGCCGGGGAGCATCTGACGCGGTACGACGTGACGGGCCATCACTTCTTCGTTCTCGCCGACGGCGGGGCCGTCAACTTCGTCCACGGCGCGTCCGTCGGTACTTACATCCACCTTGTGCAGGCCGAGATACTCGCGGCCACCGCTGCGCTCAGCCGCGGCGACCACGAGCCGGGCCTGCATGAAATGTCCTCGTCCGAACGCCGGGCCATCGCGAAGGTCTGGCTCGACCACTTCGCCGGGTGATCACGGCCCCAGTCCCACACACCCTTGATCCGCCATCGACCTACAGGAGAACGCTGTGACCGCCACCGCAGCGCGTCGCCATATAGCGGTGATCCCCTGCCGCTGGGGCGCCTCACGATTTCCCGGAAAGCCCCTGGCCCTGCTCGGCGACATGCCGCTGCTGTGGCACGTCCACCAGCGCTGTCAGGAGGCGAAACGGATCGACGACGCCGTGGTCGCCACCGACGACGAGCGCATCCAAGCCGCCTGCCGCCGGCTCGGCATCCCCTGCGTGATGACCGGCGACCACCCCACCGGGACGGATCGCGTCGCCGAGTGCGCCCAGCGCGTTCAGGCCGACGCGTACATCAACGTCCAGGGCGACGAACCGTTCATCGCCCCCGCCGCGATCGACGCGGTGTCGGAGGCCCTGTTCCACCTCAGCGCCGAGACCCTGGCGGTCAACGCGTACGCGAAGCTGGACGACGCGGCAGCGGTCATCGACCACAACGTCGTCAAAGTGGTGGTCGGCGAGAACGGCAAGGCCCTCATGTTCTCCCGGCAGCCGATCCCGTATCCGCGGGGCCATCGTCCGAACTACCTGCGACAACTCGGCCTTTACGGCTTAACGCGCAGCGGACTCGACCTGTTCCGGCACCTGGAACAGGGACCAGTTGAGCGCGCCGAAGGCGTCGAGATGCTCCGGCTGGTCGAGCACGGGCACGGAGTACGGATGCTTCCCGTCGAGGACGAGGGCATCGCGGTGGACACGCCGGAGGACCTCGAAAGGGCGTGCGCGCTGCTGCGATCCCATTCTTGAGAGCCCCTGGATTGCCAATATCGCTGCTCGAGAGGTTCTGGATCTGCTCGGTGACAAGCCGAGCTGCGCGACAAGCTGCACTCGCTCCAGGCCCGCTCCCAGGTTCCGGCGATCGACGGATACCTGGAAGCCGCAGGCTGCCAACTGGGAACTCACCGGGCCCCGAACCAGCCCCGCCGGACGTAAGTGGAGGCGGCGTGGCAGGGGCGCCAGGACTCGCCATCTGACACCTTTGAGCGCGTCGTACCGCTCCCACGCCTTGCCCACGCCCGCCGCCAGGATGCCCTTCGCAGGGCCCAGCAACCGATCCAGCCCGACAGGCCCTGCCAAACGCCGGTAGGGCGCCCCGCTCCGCCGCAGATCCGGGATAGAGCGGCTTGTCCCGCCCCGCATCCCGAGCCGAGGGGAATCGTTGAAGGACGGGCTTAGCGCATCAGGCTGAATACAACAGCGGCTGCCAGCCCGCCGAGCAGGGCGCCAACGGCGGTTTGGGCGGGGGTGTGATCGCGGAGGGCAACGCGGGACCAGCCTATGGCTGCGATTCCGAGCATCAGTGGCGCCATGCGCACGCCGTACGCGAGCAACAAGATCACGACGACCCCACTGGCAACGGCGGTGTGCACCGAGACCTTCCACCAGACAGTCACGATCATGGTCACGACGAGGCCGACGAGCATGGCGACGACCAGAGCGAAAACCTCACGGGGAGCACGGAAGGCGACAAGCAGCGAGATGCCGATGAGCACCGATGCCATCGTGGCGAGGAGGGGGACGGCTCGCTGCTCACGGACTCGTATGTGCTTGTCGGTCCAGCTGCCGCGCTTCACGCCGAGCATGATGACGGCGAACGGGATGCCGCCGCAGAACAGGGCGGCCAGCACGCCCCATCCGAGCCCTGTGACGCTGCTCGTGCTGTGCCAGCCGATGATCAGAAGTATCGCGATGACGAGGTTGGCCGGCGCGAGGGTGTCGGTGATGAGGCGGGCCGTGCGGGACTCGGTCACTGTGTCGTCTCCTGCGTTCGGGCGTGGTCGAGCTTGGCGGCGAAGGTGCGGGTGAGGTCGGAGTTGTAGGCCCTGGCGAGTTGTTTAAGTGCGTGGATCTCGCTGGGCAGATCCCGTCCGCCGCTGGCCGGCGGGAGGGGTTCGCCGGACGAGGGCTCGTTGCGCTGCCGGGAGTTCTGGGCGCCGACGATCCAGCAGGCTTCCGCTGCGATGTCGGCTTGGGCGCCGATGAGGCCGGAGGCAGCGACGTGGGCGCGGGCCTGGTCGCGCAGGCTGCTGGGGGCGTGGTCGCTGAGGGTTAGAACGGCGTCTCGGATCTCGATGGTGCGGCGATACAGCCGGTCGTGAACGTGACGGGGGCGGAGAATCTCGGATGTTCTGCGCCGGGGCGGGTCGAGGCGGACGGAGGGTACGGCCTCCGTGAGGCTGAACCAGATCGGGTAAAGCTGCAGCAGGTCGCGGTATTCGCGGCTCCAGCGGAGCAGTCGTCCGGCCGCGGGCAGCGTGCTACCGGTCACGATGAAGAGCAGCGCGGTGAAGAGCAGCAGACCGCTGATCGCCACACTCATGCTGGCCGGAACGGGGCTGTGTCCCAGGAACCCCAGGATCACGAAGGCCACGCGGTGCACGGCGTAGACGATGCCGATGGTGGTGCCCATGCCGGTGAGACGCAGGCCGCGGCCGAGGAGGCCGGTGCCGGGCTGTCGGCCCCAGCGCCAGCACAGCCGGGAGGCGCTGAACAGCGCAGCTGCGAGGTACCCCGTCCACACCACTCCATAGGCGGCGATGCGCCAGTCGGTGGCGTAGTCGGTGAGCAGGTCCACCGCCTCGTACGGTTGAGGAGCGGCGAAGAACAGCACCGCGATGATGGCTGCCGCAGCGACCGGGACCAGGAGGTGGAGGCGGGAGGACTTGAGCCCGGGTGCCTTCTCCTCGGCCATGTTGTGTACGAAGGTCAGCACCGAGTGCGCCGCGACGATACCGCTGAGGTGCTTGCCCAGGGAGCTCAGGTTGTGGACATGCAGGCTTGCGTCCAGGGGCGCGGCGACGAAAGCCGGCCGGAGCGTCATGGCAACCGCCAGCGCGAGGAAGGCGCTCCACAGGACTCGCTTGCTCGGATCGCGCCATGCGGCCGGGGTGCGCCAGGCGGTGACCAGCCACAGCAGGACCGCAGGAAGTGTGTCGATCATTCCAGGGCGCTCTTATGAGTCGCTGAGCGCATCGCCGAGGCGGCGGAGGACGCTGCTGCGTGCGGTCTTGCCGGTGCGGGAGGTGGCGGCCTTGCCGGCGATCAGCCCTGCGAAACGCTCGGCGTCGCGTTCATCCTCGGTGCCGTAGCTGGCCCGGGTCAGGAGACTGACCACGGTGGCGGGGTCGATGTCCGCGAACAGGCCGCCGCCTGCCGACTGGACGCCGTCGAGGATCGACGTGTGGCCCAGGAGCATGTGGCCGATCTCGTGCAGGATGATGTGGTCTTGGTGCAGCGGGCTGGTCGCTGCCTCGTGGAAGATGTGGTCGGCCTTCTCGGTAGCGATCCAGACACCGCACGGAGCGTCGGTGCCGGAGATCCCAGGAACGCTGTGCAGGTGGAGCGGGCGACCGCGCTGTGCTGCGATCTGATCGCAGAAGACCTGGACGTCGAAGGGCTCCGGGATATCTATCGAAGTGAGCAGGTCCTCGAAGTCCGGGCTGCCCTGACGTCCATTGCCAGGTTGCTCGCGTCGGCTACGCAAGGGCAACTCCGCTCCGAAGGTATCGCTGTACGTGAGGCAACCGGAACCCTGCGTTCCGGCGTCGCAACGATACGTCAAGGGCTGAGGAGCATTTATCGCCCGTGCGCCAAGTTCCTCAACGATCAAGGGCTATGCCTGATTCAGTATCATTTGATCATGGCTCAAAAAGGGGCATGTAGGGCCTCACGGCATGCTCGGTGTCGCTGTGAGGTATGAGATCGACCCGCTGAGTGATGTCCGCCACGTATTGGTCACGCGAAGAGCCGTGCCCGTGATGATCGCTCTGCGTTACGTGCTGGATGCTCCGCCATCCTGGAGTCCTTCCAGGGTGCGGGCCCGCTCGATGAATCCCTTGATTGTTTCAAGGGTCTCTGCCGAAAGGCCGGAGGCTCTTAGGGCGACATCCCGTACTTGGTTGTCCCGCATGGAGGCGAGTAGCGACAACTCGGCGGCGATCCGCTCGGAGGACTCGTCGCTGAAGAAGTAGGCGGGAGGGACGCCAAAGAAGCCGGCGAGGGCTTCCAGGTGCTTCATGGTCGGGTTGTCCTTCTTGCCCGTCCGCAAGCTCCAGATGTAACTCGCCGAGATGGTGGGTCCCCCGGATCGCTCGATGCCTGACGCCACCTCTTCGTAGGTGTATTGGCCGCGGTTCTTCGGATGGACCGTCGTGAAGAGGTGGTCGAGCTTCTGCGCGAGGGTGCGCTGCTCGGCGGGCGCTCCTTCGCTCATGTCGGCCTGTCCTTCGTAGCTCGCTCGGTTCTGATCGTATCGACTGCTGTGAACGATACACATCCTGACGTGTCCGTTCCATTCTTGTCAGTTGACGAGATCCATATTCACTGGTCTAGTGTCGTCGCGTCGCCATCGACTGATGTGAATGGGTCGCTCCCGAGGGCCGGACCGATGTGAGAGGGGGACCGGTGCGAACGCCGCCGAACAGAGGGCCGTGAGGGCGCTCCCGAGCCACACATGAAACCGGCGCCCGGGAGTTAGCAGCTTCCGGGCGCCAGGACCGCCACCGCGAGGGCGCGGATTCATAACCGGGGCGAGTCGGCTGACCTTTTCGACGAGAACGGCCGTCGCACCCCACCTACGAGTGAGGGATTCTCGCATGCCCAAGTCCTGGAGAGGAAGGGCGCTCGCCGCCCAGCCCGCCAAGGCCGTTGAACCCACTGACCGAACTCGCTGGCACCGCCTGGCTGCTCTCCTGGCGGACATGGTGCCGGGTGCCCGCACCATCCGCGTCTCACAGCGGGACCCTGGCCACATATGGCCGAGCCCCTACACCCGCGCGTACGGCGCGCAGGGGCAGCTCATACGCCTCAACCGTGCCCGGTGCCTGACCGTCGCTCGCTGGGTGATCCGCGCCCACCCCGAGCTGAGCTGGGACGGGGCGTACGACCTCGACCTGACCACCGGAGTCCTACGGCCCGCCGCCGAGGCGTACACCGATGCGAGCGGAGAGCGCTGAACGTGGCCAGGATTCGCACCATCAAGCCCGAAGCCTTTGCCTCCGAGTCCCTCGCGGCTGTCTCCCTCACGGCTGAACGGACCTTCTTCGGCCTGTTGACCCAGGCCGACGACCACGGACGCTTCCGCGACCAGCCCGCAGTCCTCGCTGGATTGCTGTGGTCCCTGCGCCCCGAACACGGCCCCGTCGGAGTCGAGGACGATCTGACCCAGCTCGCGTCCGCCGATCTGATCTGCCGCTACGAAGACGATGACGGCAAGCGGTACCTGCACATCGTCACCTGGCGTCTGCACCAGAAGATCAACCGCCCGAGCGGCATCCGCCACCCCGCCTGCCCGCAGCACGACGGCGAACAGCCCACCCCGCATGCGCCGCAGGCTCATGGAACCGTCCCGGGGTCCTCGGTGAAGGCTCCCGGAGGACTCACTGAGGGCTCACGCACTCCTCGTCAGCCCTCGCTGAATCGCAAAACCGCAGGTAGTGACGTACTCAGTGAGCCATCACCGAGCCCTCACGGAGGACGCAGTGAGCTGTCCGTGAGTCCTCACGGTCCGGATCTAGGACCTAGGAACCTGGATCTAGGAACTACTTCTCCTTCGGGGGCTGCAATCGTCCCCGCACCGGAGGCCGTCTCGACCAAGCAGCTCATGGACGAGTACACCGCCGCCTGTGCACACCGCCCGCCCAGCGGAGTGCTCGGCCATCTCGGACGCGAGACGGCCAAGCTCCTCGCGGAGGGCATCGACCCCGCCCACATCCGAGCCGGGCTGGCCCGCCACCGCGCCAAGCTGCTGCACCCCAGCACCCTGCCGAGCCTGGTCCACGAGGCCATGAACGCCACCTCAGCGGGTTTGGTACGGCCGGAATCGCGGCCTAACGTGCCCGCTCACCGGGCCTGGGCCAACCCTGTTGACCCTGCCGCCGCCTACGCCGAGGAGCTGTGATGCGCGACCACGACGCCCAGCCCGTCGGTGGCATCGCCCGCCGCCTGGCGCACATCCTCACCTCCCGGGGCATCGACCTGAACGCCAAGGTCACGGACCCGGTCGAGCCCATCCCAGCCCTCCAGGCTGCGCAGGCCCGTATCCCGGCGCGCTACCGGGCCGCCGTCGCGGACCACCCGGCCGTCGCTGCCTGGGTCCGCGAGGTCGCCCAGGCCGGACGCCCCGGCCCCAAGGGCGCCCCCGGGCTCGCCGAGGGCCGCTCGCTGCTGATCGTCGGCACCACCGGCACGGGCAAGACGTACCAGGCGTACGGCGCGGTCCGCTCGCTGCTGATCGCCGGGGTCCGGCTGCGCTGGAAGGCGACCACGGCCGCCGACCTGTACGCGGAGCTGCGGCCCCGTCCGGGGCACGACGGCGAGCGGGAGCTGATGGACCTGGCCCGCTGCCCTCTGCTGATCATCGACGACCTCGGCGCCGCGAAGAACAGTGAGTGGACCGAGGAGATCACGATGCGGCTCATTAACCGCCGCTACAACGCGATGCTCCCGACGCTGATCACGACCAACCTCGGCATGGCCGACCTGCGCGCCCACATCGGCGACCGCGTCGCCTCCCGGCTCACCGAGATGACCGACAAGGTCATCCTCGACGGCCCGGACCGCAGACGCACCCTCGCAGCCGAGCGTCGTAACACCGCCGCTGCCAGCGCCTGAGTCCCCGCGCCGGCCGTCACTGGCCTGCCTCCTTCACGCACCAACCCCCGGCCCGCGCCTGCCCAAACGCGCCCGGGGGGATACGGAGACCTCCCATGCACAGCCCCGAGACCCAGCAGCCGCGCACCCTTGGCGACAACACCTGGCAGGACCGCGCAGCCTGCCTCTCAACGGCCCACCACCAGGTCGACCCGGAACTCTTCTTCCCCGAGCCCGACGAGATGGACCGCATCCGCGAGGCCAAGGCTCTGTGCGTCCAGTGCCCCGTCCGCAACGTCTGCCTCGACGCGGCCCTCGAAAACGGCGACAGCGTCGGCATCCGGGGCGGCATGACCGAGGAGGAACGAGAGCCCCTGCACAAGAAGTTGGAACAGCGACTCGACTACGCCCGGGTCAACGAAGTCCTGGCCGGACGCGACATCCATCTCACCAAGGCCGAACGCCGGGCCGTCACCCGCATCGCGTACCAGTCCGAACTCCCCGCCTCACGGCTTGCCTGGCTGCTGAAGATCACCGAGGAACACGCCGAGAAGCTCTACCGCCGCACCCGCAGGGAGATCCGAAACCGCGCCGTCGACCAGCAGAAGAAGGCGAGCACTGGCAAGAAGGCGCCCAGGACCCGGACCAAGGCACTGAGTGAAGCCAAGGCCAAGGTCCAGGCTCGAACCGACCTCGGGACGGCCGCGTGAGCCACGACGCGCCGATGCCGGCACGGATCACTGGCTGGGACCGGGCCGCCATCGTCGCCCTCGGCGGTGCAGGATGCGCCCTCTCGTACGACGCCCTGCAGCAGATGGCCATCGCGATCCACGTCCGAGGATTCCTGACCTTCCTCTTTCCCCTGGTGATCGACGGCTTCATCGCCTACGGCGTACGCGCCCTACTGGTCCTGCGCACCGCCCCGCTGGCCGCCCGCTGCTACGTCTGGATGCTCTTCGGCACCGCGACCGCCGCCAGCATCTGGGCCAACGCCCTGCACGCGGTACGCCTCAACCAGCAGCAGCCGACCGGCGGAGGGCTTCGACTCGGTGACCTGACCGTCGGCATCCTGTCCACCCTCGCCCCGCTGGCCCTGGCCGGAGCCGTCCACCTATACATCCTCATCGCCCGCCGGGTCACCGAATCCGCCATCGCCGGACAACCGGAGAGCCCCGGTGTCCACACCGACCGGATCGGCGCTGACCGTCCGGACACCCCTGTCCGCCAGGATGAGCGGCGGCTGGCCCCGGTCACTTCCGGACGACGGCCGGCCCTGTCCGTGCCATCCGCTCTGGAGGCCGGTGCCCGGCCGGACACCGGCCGTCCGGACACGGAAGAACCGGCTGACCGGGAGGACCCGTCCGGCCCGCCGGAAGCGTCCGTGGAGCACGAGCCGGAGCACGCCGGCCGAGGCGCTGACCCGGGTGGAGAGCCGATCACCAGACCGGCTCCGGTCACCGTCCTCCACCTGGCCAAGCCCGCTGCCACCGCACCGGTCACCGGCCGCCGGACAAGCCCCAGCCTCAGTGACCGCAAGCCTGTCCGGGCAACCGACGAGCAACTTCTGGCGATCGGCCGTCGGGCGGTCGCCGAGGCGGGCAACCTCACCCGGCAGATCGTCGGCGACGCCATCCGGGCACAGGGCCACACCCTCGGCAACGACCGCCTGACTGCTCTCATGCAGCGCCTCCGGACGGAGGCGGACACGGGCGCGGACACCGAGATCGGGTGACCGGCCATCACACATGGCCGGTCACCCGGCTTCATTCCCTGGCCGGTCACTCACCCCGCCGTATGACTTCCCGAACGACCCGCACATCGGAGCCACCCTCATGCGAACCACCCCGGCCACCCACGCCGAAGCCGACGCCTGGATCACCGTGCTTCGCCGGTACGGGCACATTCACCGTGCCGAATTCGGGCCGGACGGGGCCTGGACCGTCCAACGCACGGCGGACAGCCTGCCACGAACCCTTCACCATCCGGTCCTCGCCCTCGACTTCGTCGCCGAGATCCTCCACGACGTACGCCACCGCGCTTCCGGGCGGGCCCGATGACCGCCCTCGAATCCTCCGGAACCCACTCTGACCTGGGCGGACCTCACTGCCCGGCACGAAGCCGAGCAAGCTGTAGCTTCCGAAACTCCTCCGCTGCCACGGGCTGCGGAGGAGTTTCGGAAGCGCATGCCCCAGCCCCGGGCGGGGCGGGGGAGGCCCGGCACCAGGGGGTGCCTGGCTCGGAGGCTGCGACCGAGGGCGGATCGCAGCCAGGGGAGGAACCGAACGCGCCCGCCACGTCGCGTACGCGCCCCCGCCTGCGCCAGAGCGTGCACCGTGACCAAGTCCGCAGCGTCCGCCTGACTTCCGACGAACTCGAGCTGGTGAAGCGCGCCGCGGAAGCCGTCGGCCTGAAGACCGCCGGGTTCCTCGCCGACGCCGCGGTCGCGGTCGCCCAGGCCCAAGGAGGTCCCCAGCCATGGCTGTTGGACCAGCGGGGCCGGGTCGAAGAACTGATGGCCGCCAGCGCACAGCTCGCCCGCGTCGGCAACAACCTCAACCAGGTGGCCCGCATCCTCAACTCCGGCGGTCAGGTGGCCTACGCGGACGACGCGATAGCCCGTGTGCTGCGTGCCGCTGACCGGGTTGAGGCCGCCGCGATCGAGATCGCGCGGCGCTGACTGTGGTCCCCGACATCTCCACCGGCAGCCGGACATACGGACTGCTCAACTACCTCTACGGGCCGGGCCGTCGGGACGAGCACACCGACCCGCACCTCGTCGCCTCCTGGATGCCAGGGCTCGCCCCCGACCCCGGACGCGATCCGGCCGCCACGCTCAAGCAGCTCACCGACCGGCTCGACCTGCCCGTGCTCGCCCTCCCGAAGAACCGCCGTCCGGCCCGGCACGTGTGGCACTGCCCCGTCCGCACGGCGCTCGGCGACCGTCACCTCAGCGACGCCGAATGGGCCGAGGTCGCCCGCCGCATCGTCCACGCCACAGGTATCGCCGAGGACGGTGACGCGAAGGCCTGCCGGTGGATTGCCGTACGCCACGCCGACGACCACATCCACATCGTCGCCACCCTCGTCCGCGAAGACGGCCGCCGCCCCCGCCGCCACGAGGACGGCATCCGTGCCCAGGCCGAATGCCGAAAGATCGAGAAGGAGTTCGGCCTGCAGGTCCTCAACGGCGGCGACCGCACCGCCGCCCAGCGCCCCACCAGCGCCGAACGTTCCAAGGCCGAGCGATCCGGCCGTGCCGAGACTCCCCGCGAGACGCTGCGGGAGAGCGTTCGCCACGCCCTGGCCGGAGCCGCCAGCGAGGAGGAGTTCTTCCACCGCCTCGCCGAGGCCGGCCTCAGGGTCGAAAAACGCGTCGCCCCGTCCGGCGACACCCTCGGATACAAGGTTGCCCTCCCCGGCGACCGCAACCGCGACGGCGAACCCGTCTGGTTCTCCGGCTCGAAACTCGCCCCGGACCTCTCCCTCCCCAGGATCCGCCAGCGCCTCGACGCCGGACGACCCGACGACGAACCCGTCACCGACCATGTCGGCGAACGAGCACCTCGCGCTGCGCGCGCCCGACGCCAGGCAGCCCCGATCGCCGAACGGGCGGCATCGATCCTCGACGGGAACGACGACGAAGACTCCGCCGCGCAACTGGCCGGCGTCGGCGAAATCCTCGACGCACTCGCTCAGACCGCCCCGGCCTCAACCCGCAAGGAACTCGCCGAGGCCGCTCGCACCTTCGAACGCGCCACCCGCTCCCACATCCGCGCCGAGCGCGCCGACAACCGAGCCATCCGCTCCGCCGCCCGCGGCATCATCCGCGCCGGCAACGCCCTCGGTAAAGGCGAAGACGGCGGCACCACCGCGATGCTCCTGTCCACGATGGTCCTCGTCACCATCGCCGCCGTGCGCTGGCACTCCGCCCGCGGCCACGCCCAGCAGGCAGCCGCTGCTCAACGAGCTGCGCAACACCTGCGCAGCGCCTACCGATCAGCCGCCGCTGCCCCCATGCACACGATGCGCGAGCACGGCCGCCGCCTCCCCGAACCCGTACGAGAGCGGTACGCCGGCACCCTCGAAACCGCCCTGCCCGAGCAGGCCGACTCCGTACGCCGCGAGCCCGGCTGGGACGCCCTCGCCGCGACCCTGGACCAGGCCGAGCGTGCGGGACACGACCCCGATGCCTTGCTCCAGCAGGCCATCGAATGGCGCGAACTGGACACCGCGGACAGCGTCACCGACGTCCTCGTCTGGCGACTGCGACGCATCGGCAAACTCCCGGCCACCATGGACCCGCCCCGTGCCCGTACGAACGCGCGGGCAGCGCAATCACGCTCCCACCCGTCCCCGCCACAGGCGCCCGAGACGCCGGCCGAGACCCGCCATGTCGCCCCTCGCTCCCGAGGACCGATGCGCTGAGCAGCACAAAGAGCTGGACACCGACCGCCAGCGCCTGTTAGGGCTGGTTGATATGGAGAAGGAGACGATGCAGATCCTCAGCGAAGGCCTCCATCCTCAGAGAACCGTTCTGCCGGAGACGGCCCTCGGCGACGATCCTCTGCTGCGGCTCCAGCAGGAGATGCGGCTCGGCGACGGCAACATCGGTCTCCGGGCCACCACCCATCCCGAGGAAATCGTCATCACCGGTATCCCCGTGATGTGCCCGCAGTGCGGCGCTCGGCGCGACTGGATGGTCGTCTGCGACCGCAACGAGATCAGCATCCGCTGCCGCTGCGCGCATCAGTGGGTCGAGTGCGAACTGACCCGAGCGGACTACGAGGCGATGATCGACGTCGGAGGGCAGGACTACCCGAGCCTGGAGGCTGCGGCCCAGGCCGCGGGCTACGACGGCACGCTCGTCGGCGTCTATCTGACCGAGCCCAGGCCCGAATAGGGCCTGCGACCAGGCGCCGTAGACGCCGCCCGGTGGCGCATGCACTCAGGCTCATGAGGTTCCCTGAGAACGACCAGCTCTCGCTTAACCCGCGTTTGATCACAACCGCAGACAGCCCCTAGCACTCGCCTCTGACAATTCGGGCTGCCGACGAGCTTCTTTCGGTCGTCCCGCCGTTCACCACATCTGAGGGTGCCCGGACGTCGCAGGGGACCGAGCGGGCCCCACCCCCTCTCGCATCGACATGTGGGCTGTCAAGGAATTGGCCGGAAAACGTGGCTGGTGCCCCCTTCCGGACACACTGATGAGCACGATTCCCGGCAGGCACGCACAGGCATGCCGGTTCAGCGAGGGGGGAACGGCCATCACACCGATGAAAGGCAGCGGATCAGGGGTGGGGTTCGGGGACGCGATCACCGCCCTGACACGCCGGCGGATCGAGATCTTCGACGGAGCGGGAGGAGACTGGCGCTTCGCCGAGAGCCTGAAGTCCGTCAGCGAGGACACGGCCCAGGAGTACGAGGGCCGCACGATCCTGGAGCTCATCCAGAACGGACACGATGCCCTGGCCGCGGGGGGCACCGGCAGGATCGCTGTGCTGGCCACGCGCCACCAGGACGGCGGCGGTGTCCTGTATGTCGCCAACGAAGGCAGCGGATTCACCGTGGAGAACTTCAAGGCCATCACCGAATTGGCCCTCTCCAGCAAGGGAGCCGGTGAGGGCATCGGCAACAAGGGGCTCGGCTTCCGCAGTGTGCTGCAGCTGACCGACTGGCCGGAGATCTACTCCAAGGCGTCGCCCGCCTCCGACTCGTTCGACGGCTATTGCTTCCGTTTCGCCCGACCGGACGACATCCACGCCGTCGTCAACGACCCGGCCCTCGCCGCCCGGGTGATCAAGGACGTCTCCCCGCTGGCACTGCCGGTGCCCGCCGAGGCCGCTGACCCCGTGCTCAAGGAACTCGCCACGGACGGCTACGCGACCGTCGTACGACTGCCGCTGCGCAACGACCACGCCTGGAGCCTCGTCGTGGCGCAGGCCGAGAACGTGGTGGACGACGAGGCGCCCCTGCTGCTCTTCCTCGACCGCGTACGGGAACTGGTCGTGGAGATCCGTGACGGGGCCGAGGGCGGCACACGACATGTGCTGTCACGTGCCCAACGCCCCTGCGACCTGGTCGCGTCCCGGACCGCGGACTGGATCAGCGAGGTCGACCTCGGTGATGCCGGGCGGTATCTGCTGGCACGGCGGACCCTGGACGCCGAGGCGCTGCGCGTGGCGATCGAGCGCAGCGTCGACGTCCACGGGATCGACGCGAAATGGCTGGACTGGCAGGGCGAGGCGTGGGTAGGTGTCGCGCTCCGACTGGACCGGCCGCTGTCGCGGAACGGCCGGATGTACACCTTCATCCCGATGTCGGAGGCGTCCTCCGCGCCGTTCCCGGGCCACGCCCACGCGCCGTTCTTCACCAAGCTCGCCCGGCTCGACATCAGCGAGGCGGTGGCCCTCAACGATCTGCTGCTCGACCAACTGGCGGTTCTCTGCGCGGAATCGGCCAGACGCCTGCGTACCGAGACCCCGCACGCCCGTGCCGGGGACCTCGTCCTCGACCTCATGTGCTGGGACACCCCGGCCCGCCTCGGCAAGGCGGTGGACGGGCGGCTCGCCGTCGAGCCGTTCCTCCCCCTGGAGGGCGGGGAGTCCTGGGGCACCCTGCGGGACACCTACGCCTGGCCGGACGGCCGACGCCCTTGGCGCGTCCTCACCGCCGGGGCGCTCGCCCGGGCCGGAGCCCATCTGCTGGCCGCCTCCGCAGGGCCAGGTCCGGCACGCCCGCGCCGACCGGCTGGCCAAGGCGGTCGTCTCCCGGGCCCTGCGTCCTCCGCTGGTCAGGACCGCCGACTGGGCTGAGGCGGTGGCCGAGGAGATCCGGGCAGAAGGTAGCGAGTCGCCGAGCCCGCGCTGGGCGGACTTTTACAACGACCTGGCCCAGGCCTTCACCGGCCAGCACACCGTGCTGCGGGGCCGGCGGATCGTCCTCGACCAGGACGGCGGCCTGCGGCCTGCGCTCGGCGGTGCGGCGGAGCAGGGAAGGAAGGGCCAGATGGAGGGCACCGTCTTCTTCCACCCCGGGGACGAGCACGACGACGCCGGCACCCGCGTCCCCGGCGATCTCAAGGCGCTGCGCCGCCGTATCGCCTTCACCCACCCCGACATCACCTGGGAGAGCCCCGGACGGGACTTCCTGCTGCGGGGCGGGCTGGTCCGCTCCTACCAGCTGGACCAGGTCCTCGACGCGCTGCACGACCTGCTCGGGGCACGGCCCTCGGAGGCCCTCAGCCGCGACGCCCTCACCTTCGCCCTGCGGCAGTTCCCGGCGCTCACGCCGGGGCAGCGCGACCGACTGTCGCGGATCCCCTTCCGGGTGCCGCTCGCAGACGGCGGCTGGGCGAGGGCGGCACGCTGCTCGTACTCACCGGGCTGGGGCACCGAAGGCGCGCAGCGGCTGGAGAGGTTCCTCAAAGCGGGCGGTTCCCGGATCCCCGAGCTGGCGGACCAGCGGCGGCACTGGATCAGCGGCCCCGACGACTGGCCCGCGCCGGTCCGGGACCGGGAGGCGTACCTCGAATTCCTCACGGCCGTCGGCGTGGTCGACGGACTGCGGCTGTCCGTTGTCGGGGACCGCCTGGGAGCCCAGCAGGGGAACGATCTGGCACCCCGTGTCCTGGCCCAGCGGTTCGGCCTCGGCGACGACTTGGGGCCTGTGTGGACGGCGGACGTACGGTCCCGGTGGACCAAGTTCGCCCACCCGTGGACGCCCTACGCGTTCCAGCGGCCACTGGCCCATCTCCCGGGAGCGACCGAGGTGGCGGACCTCGGCCCCACCACACGGCGGGAGTTCGCCGAACTGCTCATCCTGGGGTTCCGCACCTGGGGCGACGAGGTCTTCGACGTCACCGTGTACCGGCCCGAGCACCCGCATAAGAGGGACGAGCACTCCTGGCCCACACCGTTCGCGTCCTTCCTCCGCCGCACGGCCTGGCTTCCGGTGGAGGACGCCGAGTCGGACGGCCCGGCCTTCGTCACCCCCGGCGAGGCGTGGTTCAGCACCGACGGGGAACTACCCGGCTTCGTCCCCTCGTTGCCGCTGCCGACCCGGCGGCTTCTCACCGACAAGGCTGCGGCCGCGAGGCTCCGCCGGTGCGGGCTGCGGAGCTGGGAGGCCCCTCGGCACGCCGGAGCGGCCGTCAAGCACCTCGGCGAGATCCTCCACCGGGGAGACGTGCCGACGCACCTCAGCGTCTCCTTCAAGAAGCACTACGGGCGGGCGTGGTCGCACCTCGCGCAGAACACCCGCTGGCCGTGGCTCACCGGCGAGGAGGTACGGCTCGTGGTCAGTCGCGGCAACGCCCTCGGCACCTTCGTACCGACGGCCGAGGACGTGCCCGTGCACGTCTGCGACGAGCAGGCGCCGCTGAAGGAGGCACTCGTCGAACTGGCGGGCCATCCCGTCCTGGTCGCCGGACCGGAGAGCGGGGACGCCATCGTGGAGATGGCCGACGCGCACGGCATCCGTACCCTGCGCACGTCGGCGACCGATGTGCAGGTCCGCGACCGCGACGGCGAACCGATCACGCCGACCGGACACGCCGACACGCTCATCGACGGCAGGGAATGGCTCGTCACGGTGGTGGCTTTGGCCGTGGAACTGAAGTCCGGGTCGTTCCTGCGCCGCAGCGAGCGCGGTGTGCGGGCTCTGCTGGAGCGGCTGCGCACCGTGCGCGTCGTCCGGGCCGACGCTGTGGAGGTCGTCATCTCGGGCGTGCTCACCGAACCACCGCCCACCACCCGCGCGCTGCCGCTGCCGGACGCCGACCATCCCACGGTCGTCGTCTGGCACAGCGAGGAGGGCTGGGACGAACTGCAGGCGTGCACGTCCGCGCTCGCCCAACTGCTGGGCAGGCCGGGGCTGCAGGACGCGCTGGAGCTGGTCCTGGTCAAGCTGGAACGGCAGCTCGACACCCATGATCCTGAAAGGATCGACGACCGCACCCTGGCGATGGCACTGGACACGACCGAGGCCAAGGTCGCCGAGATCAGACGCAATCTCACGGGAGACGTGCACGACACGGTACGGCTGCTGCGCCCGGCCCTGTGCTGTCTCCTCGGCCCCGCATGGGACGAGGAAGCGGCGCGGGCGCTCGACCGCGCGGCAGGCGAGGACGAACTCGTCCAGATCGTCGGCCGGTTCACCGTCTCGCTGACCGTGCCGGCCGCCGAACTCGTCGCCTTCGCCCGCTCCTGCACCACACCGGCCGAACTCCGCGACGAACTGGGCCTGGACTTCCAGCGGTTCAACGAGGCGCTCACCACGCTCGGCCCCGGCTACGCCCCCTACTCCCACCCCGATCTCCACGAGCAGGCCTTCGGTGACTTCGTACGCGGCCACGCCGGCACCCTGGTGGACCGGCTGCGGGAACGGTACGTGGCGGCGGCCCGCGACGGCGCGGACCTCTCCGCGTACGCCGGGGCCCGTCGACTCCACGACCTGCTGCCGGACCCCGACTGGCTGCCCCGGTTCGTCACCCCGCCCGAGGACGAGATGCGGGCCAGGGCTCAGGCCTGGCTGCGTTCGCACGGCGCCGACGACGATCTCGGCCGAACCACCGATCTCCCGCCCGTCGACCGGCTCCGCGAACTCAACACCGCCGCACTGGACCCCCTGGTTCCGGCGCTGGCCCGGCTGGTGTCCGCCTGGTGCCGCCGGCGCGGAGCACCCGTACCGACCGGCTGGCAGGGCGCGCCCCTGCTGGAGGCGCGGACCTTCCTCGATGGCTCCGGTCTGAGCGACCTCATCGAGCTGAGCGAGGGACAACTGCTCGACGTGGTGCGGCGCGGTGTGGGCTGGCCGACCGGCATGCCGCTCACCGCCGACGCGGGGCTCCTCGGCCTCACCCCCGCCGACCTGGCGCCCCGGACCGGACTGGCGCAGGGCACCGCCGGATCACGCGGGGTGGGCCCGGCCACGATCATGATCGGCGAGAAGGAGGTCGCCGTGGGACGCGACCACTTCTCCGCCATCGCGGACCTAGCCTCCAGGACTGTCGACGAGGCGTTCCTCGCCCAGTCCGGCAAGGTACGCCTGGACACGGTCGCGCCGGTGCCCCAGCTCGGGCGGGGTGGGAGTTCCGGCACGTCGCGGGTGGTCGTGGCCCGTCTGCACCAGGTGAGTGAGGACCAGCGGTCGGCCATCGGTCTGGTCGGGGAGGTCGTGGCACGGGCCTGGCTCCAGCGCCATTACCCCGAGGTGCGCTGGCGGTCGGGGTACGCCGCGGTCATCAACGGCGACCGGGAGGCATCGGACAGCCTGGGGTATGACTTCGAGGTCGCCTGGCGTGACACCACACGGTTGTACGAGGTGAAGGCGCTGAGCGAACCCGTCGGCGAGCGCGTGGAGTTCGAGCTCGGGCCGTCCGAGGTGGATGCCGCGCGCACCCACGCGCGTGGCGGTCGGTACCGGATCCTGCTGATCACCGCCGCTCTGGACCCGGAGCACCGTCAGGTGTTCGAGCTGCCCAACCCGTTCTCGGCGGCCGGTCGCGAGCGGTTCCGGATCGTGGGCAAGGGGCTGCGCTATCAGTGCTCGCCGCTGCGGAACAGCCGACGGCCGTGAGCTGAAGCGCACGATGTCCCGAGTGCCGGGGAGCGGCCGGTCCCGCGGCGGGTTTGACCTCCGAGATTCACCTGGCCGCCGACCGGCGCTGTCGGCCGATGGCGATCGTCCTGACCGCCGGGCAGGCCGCCGACAGCCCTCAGTCCATCCCGGTACTGAACAACGTGCGGGTCCGTCTGCCGGTCAGCCGTCCCCGCACCCGGCCCACCGCCGTGGCGGGGCGACAAGGCCTACTCCTCCCACGCCCACCGCGCCCACCTGCGCAAACGCCGCATCAAGGCGGTCATCCCGGAGAAGAAGGACCAGGCTGCCAACCGCAACAAGGCGACTGCTATCTGCGCGGGTTGATGCTGGATGGGCGACGCAAGTCGATCCAGGCGATGGCTGCTTGGCTGCCGGATGGCAACGAGCAGAACCTGCAGCAGGAAGTCGAGGTCGAAGCGCGACAGGTCCTGGGTGGCGCGCACATCGAGGACGGTCCGGCCGAGCAGCCGTCCGGTGCGGAAGGAGTAGCCGTCCCGGACGTCCTAGTGCAGCACGTCGATGCCGCCGTTGCCGTCCTGTGGGAAGCACGGGTCTCCCATCCCGCTCGCACCGGGCGTCGGGGCCCGCTCGGCCACCGCGGGTCCGGCCGGCAACGACCAGGCCAGCGTCAGCCCAAGCAGGGGCGGGACGAGCCCGGTACGGAGGATCACTCCGGAAACCTACGGCACCGCTGGGCCCCTCAACGCGGGCCCACTTTATTCGGTTGCCGCTCCCCGTGTCCGCCCTCACCATGGGCGAGACACCGGGAGCTGCCCAGTGCTCCACGAGAGGAGGCACGACCGTGACTACGACTGTCCTCGGCCTGCCCGCAGACCGACTCCCTCTCGCCTCATGGAGCACCTCCAGCGATGTCTCGCGACGATCTCTCGCAGCACTCTCAGCACCCGGCATTTCCTGACGACTTCATCACCGACCCCTACCGCTACGTCGCGCCGCCGGACGACCTGGGCGACGTCGACGACCGGTTCGTCTTCGACTTCCGTTCCTACGACGACCTCGAGGACGGCCAGCGCTGGTCGACCTGGCTCAGCGTCGAACCCCTCTGCCGAGGCCCCGAGCCGCTACCGGACTGGGTGGTGACCTCGCAGGGCGCGATCGACACGGAGCTCGGCGTCCTAAAGACCGGCAAGGAGGCCGACGTCCACCTCGTCGAGCGCGCCGACCCGCTTGACCCCGCCGCCGGCGTGGTCATGGCGGCGAAGCGGTACCGCTCTCCCGAGCGCCGGACCTTCCACCGCGCCGCGTCCTACACCGAGGGCCGCTCGATGAAGCGCTCACGTGACGAGCGGGCCATCAAGCGGAAGAGCACCTTCGGTCGGCAGGTCGCGGCCGGCGAGTGGGCGGTGTCCGAGTGGGGTGCGCTGGTGCGGCTCTGGAACCTCGGGCTGCCGGTTCCCTACCCGGTCCAGATCGACGGCACCGAGATCCTGATGGAGTGGATCACCGTCGTCGACGAGGACGGCGCCTTAGCGACCGCGCCCCGGCTCGCCCAGACCCGACCCTCACCCGAACTGCTGGCGGCCTACTTCGAGCAACTCACCGATGCGCTCGCGACGATGGTGCAGAGCGGCCTCGTGCACGGCGACCTCTCGGCGTACAACATCCTGGCGGCGGGCGAGCGGCTGGTCATCATCGACCTGCCACAGATCGTCGACCTGGTCGGCAACCTCAACGGGATGACCTTCCTCCAGCGGGACTGCGCCAACATCTGCCGCTGGTTCCGCTCGCGGGGCCTCGAGGTCGACGAGCACACGCTGTTCGTGGAGCTGATGGCGCACGCCTTCTGAACCGTGCGGGCTAGTGCTTTTGACCGATTAGGTTCACCGGCTTGGTCAGGCTGCGGCAGCGGAGAGGGCGTCCACCCCAACGGATGCCCTTCTCGCTCACGCCACGTTGCGTTGCAGGGGTCACCATTTCGAGCCCCTCCAGTGGCCGCCCGTCGGGGGATAGGCGAACCCGCCCGGCCGGTGTTTGCGCAGGTCAGCGGGTGCCCCTCCGAAAGCTCAAGAGGTTTCGGGAATTCGAGTGAGGGGAGAGAGCAGCAGCCACAGGGGGGTGGCGGTGCGTGAGGTGGTGATGCTGATTCGTTTGCCCGAAATATGTCGGGGCCCAGCCCTACAATCGGCCGGGGTGTCGAGTCCGGTCGAGGGGGCTGCACGAAGTGTCGCTGAGCGATGAGTCCGAAGAGATCGTCGTCCGTGTGGCGGAGGACCGAGCCGTCGTGATCGGTGCCCCCTCCGAGACGAAGCGTTCACGTTGGGGGCGCTGGGTTGCCGACCTCACCTCCGGCGAATGGGCGGCTCTCGTGCGGACACTGGACCCTGCGGTCCGGTCCTTCATTGAGTCTCAGCGTCTGACCGCCCGTCTGGTCGAACTCGACCAGACCTCTCGCGAGGTGATGAGGGTCGGCAAAGTGATCACCGAGGGAGGGGGTTGGATCCAGAGCGCTATCCGTAGCGACCGAGGCCGAGTGACGCGTCTGATGCGTATCCGTCCCGCCACGGGTGTCGCCGCCATGTCAGGTGGGGCGGCCATCTTGGGTGCCATCGCGGCTCAAGCGCAGACGGCCGAGATGGCCCGGGATATCAAGGCCATCCGGCAGGGGCTGGACGAGATCCGCGAGCACCTGCGGACCGACCAGACCGGTGCTGTCGAGAATGCCGTCGAGCAGGTCGAGGATCTGGTCGCGCGGCTACGTGCTCACGGCGAGCGCGGCGTCGAGGCGAGCGACTTCTCGGTCGCAAGGAACAGCCTGGGTGATGCGAGGCACAAGTGCCTTCACCATCTCCAGGATGCGGTCTCGAGGCTGGAGAACGCCGAGCAGAGGTCCCCACGTAAGGCGGAGAAGAGCCTGAGTGAGGAGGCGGTGGAAGAGGCGATGCTGTACCTCGATCTGATGGCGAAGTGCTACGCGGCCACGGTCCAGTTCGGACTCGCCGAGATCGCCTTCGAGTATCACAAGAAGAAGCCTGACGTGGCCAGGACGCTGGCCGAGCGCATCACTCAGTCCACCGCGGAGCTCCGTACTGAGATCGAGGACGTCCATGGCCGGCTCGGCCGGCTTGACGAGAGCATCCGTGCCCAGTTCCGGCCCGCCTCGAAGAACGTGAGCTTGCCGTCTTCGGCGGTAGACACAGTAATCGCGGCAACTGCTTCGGCCACCGCGAAAGCGCTGGCAGGAAAGTCCGTGACCCTAGGTCGACTTCGTGGAACCTCGATCTCGCTCCCCGCGACTTCTATCGCCGTTGGTGCTGGCGCACTGCTCCTCGGCGACGCCGTGGCTCAGTCCCGTGCTGTGAAGAAGCTGGACGAACGCCTGGGACAGCTCGCGGAAGCCAGTGGCAGAAGCTCCCAAACCCTCCACCAGGCGGCACCGAGCCTTGAAATGCTCCGAACCCTGACCGAAGAGCTTGCCGGACCCGACAAGTGAGTTCACTGGACTAGGCGCCTTCGGCCTGATGCCAGAGGCGGAAGCCCCGGGCCTGTTCCGCGCGGCTGCGGAACTCCGCGGCCCGCCTCATGCGGTTCGTGACTCTGCCTTGGAACTTCCGCACGTACTACAGACAGTACTAGCCCACTCAGGGGCAAGAAGGCACTCGGTCGTCCGAGACAGGACTGCGATGTCCCAACGCCACTAGGGCTGCCCCATCTTGGGGGAGCCCTCGGAAGTTCGTGGCGAGCGGATCGTCAGCGGGTCGCCAGGTGGTTGGCGACGTGGAGCGCGTCGGTGGCGATGGACAGCGCGGTGTGAAGCCCAATGACCTCGTGAAGGGTGGGGTGTACGACGGCGGTCCAGTCGCCGTGGAGGTCCGGCCAGCTGGCGAGGAGGACCTCTGCCGAGGCCAGACGGAGGTGAGCGGTCACATCCATTCCGTCTCCGAGGCTGGGCTCCCAGCTGAGCAGGATGGAGCCGGGATGGAGACGCTCGGGCTCCAGGTCGCTGATCCACACCGTGTGGATCGGCTGGGTGGGATGAGGAGGCACGCAGCGCAGGAGTGCGCCGCGCACCGACGGTGGCATGCGGTGATGGACCAGGTCACTGAGGAGCAGGTGTTGCGAGGAGTCGGAGGAATTGATCGGCGAAGCAGCGGGACGTGTACGCGGGTGGCACGTCATACGGAGGCCCAGTCCAGCTGGTTGCGGACGGCGGGCGGCAGCACGCCCTCCTGGCCGTTTTCAGCGATGTAGACGGCTCCGTTCGATCCGGTGATCTCCACGATGCGGCCGATGCGGTGGGCGTAGGGCCAGTCGGGGTTGATGGCGAGGCACACGGGCAGGTCGGGGTCGAAGGTCTGGAGCTGATGAACCAGTTGGCCAACGGTGATCTTGGAGGGCAAGACAGTCTCCTGGGCGATGAGAGTGCGGAGCGGGTGTCACACGCAGGTGCAGTAACGGGTAGGGAGGGCGATCAGAGCGGCGAGGAATCCGGCGACGGCCTGTGCCGGGGTATCCGGTCCGAAGGTCTGGCGCCAGGCCCTGGTGCCGTCGTTGTCCGTGACGTGGATGTGCCACAGCTCACCGCGGACTGCCTCCCGGCTTTCGGGGAGAAAGCCCACGTACACGCGTCGGTCGGGGCTGGAGCAGTGGACGTTGCAGTCCAGGTCGGTGACGACGTCCCATCCCTGGTCCTTGAGAAGGTCGGTCACGGGTCGGGCGCAGTGGCATTCGAGGAGCCACTCACGCTCGCCGAGGGTGGGCGGAGGAAGTTCTGCGAGAGGCCGGAGCGTGGTTGTGGCGGTGAGCGTCACGAACAGAGAACCCTTCGTTGACCTGCGGTTTTTCCGGGCTCCCGTACGTTGACATGGTCTTGGGCGGTGTCTCCAGTCGTTGCCCGCGGTGTGCGTCTGCCGTGGGCGAACTGGCCGCGGATGCGAGGACTGCTGTCCGTCCAACGCGGAATGAAACGGTCATCCGCTCAGCTGGTGCGGGAGCGGCCGTTCGCGGGGCCGGGTGGAGAGAAGAGGAGGAGCTGGCTTGAGCAGTGGGGAGATTCGCGCGTACGACGAGGCGGTCGACGACGTCGAGGCAGCGTCGTTGGGTCGGTCCCGAATGGCTGATGGGCGGCGGATCGAGCTGAGGGTGGGGGAACTGGCGCGGCGGGTGGACGCCGAGGCCGACGGTTCCATGTGAGCGGATCGGTACGAGTGGCGCGGCAGGCGCGGAGACGCCGGGTGCCTCTGGCCCGCTCGAACGCGTAATTCGCACATCGCCTGGGTGCCTTGTCTGAGCCCCTACATGCCGATGCAGTAGGCCGTGTACGTGAGACGGGAGAACCGATGGCTAAGGACGTCACAGCCGAACGGGCAACCGCTAAGACGCCAGTCACCGCGAGTGACGCCGAAGGAGTCCGCTCGAAGTCCAATGACGGCCCGACACTCGATGAGATCCGCTCCTGGCCCGCTACGGTGAGCGTCCCCAAGGCCGCGACTGCGCTCGGCGTCTCAAAGAGCCACCTCTACGAACTGATCAGGCGAGGTGAGCCGCCGGTCAAGCTCGTACCCCTCGGAGGCCGGCACCGCGTGATCACTGCTTCGCTGGTGCGTTTGCTCGGAGGCGCCTGACTGGGCGACGAACATGCCTTGCATGTGGTGGCCGAACTCGACGGTGACGGCCATGGCCTCGGGCTGGGTCTCTGCCGACGGGGCTGATGGGACTGCCGAGTGCATTACCGGTCACGTGGCTTCGCCTTGTGGGTTCCGTCGGTCAACGACGCCGGAAGGTGCGGACCGGAAGGACGGCGCTGGGACCGGATGCTGTCGCCACCGTGGGGGCACGCACGACGGCCTGGGGAATGGTGGTGCGAACACGGGCGGCCGAGGCTCGGCGTACATCCAGTGGGGTCGGTACCGGCGGTGTGAATGTAGTGATGTGGGCGGCGCCGCGGTTTCGGGAGGGGACCTCGGGCGCGTACCGGAGCACGGGCGCGGGGTCCGCAAGGCGCGCGGTGGTTGCCGCGATCAGATGGATGGGGGCGCGGGAGGTGAAGGAGACGTACCAGCGTGAGCTGTAGCCGTCCTGGCCGCCCCACAGGAGCCAGCGGTGAGTGTCGGAGTGCAGCTCAGCCTGCGAGCTGGGGAGCTGGCGCGAGTAGGTGAGCCCGGCGAGTTGGTCGGGGGCGGTGAAGACGGTCGCGGCCCACGTGTCCGTGCGGGTCCACCCAGCTTGCGTCAGAGGTCGCAGGGCTTGGTCGATCGGATGGGCCGTACCGGACAGGAAGGTGTCCGGTCCCTTCGTATAACTGCTGGCGAGGGTGGTGGTGAAGGCGGTCACCAGCTCGGTGGGGGTGGGCGTGTCGAAGGTGGCCATCCAGCGCGGAGGGCCGAAGGGGTCGGCGTGGACGGCGACTTTCCACAGCGTGTTGTCCGGCCCCTCGGGCAGATAGCCGAGACGGATATGGCGTTGTGGCGAGGAGACGTAGACGTTCGCCATTATGTGGAATCAGGTTTGTCAAGGCTCGCTCCTGTTTGTCTCGGCGGACCTCCACGACGGGCAGCATGGTGACGGTGCGTGGGTGCTCCAGCCGTGGCGCAGGCCGTAGTACTGCCAGGGCTGACCGGTGGCCGCCGCTACGAAAGCGACGATGGCTGCGACGTCCGTAGCCGGGGTTCCGTATAGGGGGGCGGCTTGAACGACGAGAGCAGGGCGGCCGCGGTGCGGCTGGCCGACCGTGTGGCATGGGTGTGCCAATCGGCAACCACGCTGAGGAATCATCTACCGGACGCCGACAAGCACCTGATGGCGGAGGTGCTGACGGCCGTAGGCGGCGAAGATCCTTTGGCCGTCGGTGGGACGCTCGACGCGCTGCTGGATGCACTCTCGCGTATCGGAATCCGACCAGACGAACCTCCTCGTGGTGTCCTCACTGGTTCGGGCTCCGGTGGTGCCCACGGTCTGTTCAACTACTCTGAAAGCCCGGCGGAGACCGTGTACCTGTGCCCGTTGAGTTTCTGTTGCACGCGAGCGTGGCTGCCCGAGCAGGGCAAGTCCGTGCCCCGCTGTTCGGTCAGCGGGGAGCCGCTGTGGGAGAGGCCGGTCCGCTGATGGGCGTATTTCTGACCGAGGTCGGCAAACGACTCGCCGAGAAGTGGCTCACCCTGCTGGTGTTACCGGGACTCCTCTACGTCGGGACTCTCATTGCGGCTCGCACCGCCGGATGGACGCATGCTCTGGATGCACAACGGCTGATCAGCGAGATCGACAACTGGGCCGCCAAGGATCATCCTCGACCTCAGAGCCTCCTGATCCTGATCGCCGTTGTGGCCGTCCTCGGCAGTGCGGGAGCGTCGATCGGCGCACAGTCGATAGGCGACCTGGCCGCCAGGGCCTGGCTGGCCGAGCACTGGGAAGAGTGGCCGCCACCGTTGCGAGCCCTGGCCCGTCGGCACACGGGTTCCCGGCAGCGGGCCTGGCGAACGGCCTCGGAAGCCTATCGGCGGGCGCTGGAGCCCATGGGGCGGGCAACCGCCCTTGCCGAGGCCGGGAGAGGGCCGGGTCCCAGCCGAGAGCAGCACGAACACCTGCGAACGGCCGACCGTGCGCTGGCCGCGATCGCGCGGGAACTGCCCGAACGCCCCACTTGGATGGGCGATCGCATCGCGGGAATGTCCGCAGTCCTGCGCCGCAGATACGCAATCGACCTGCCGACCGTGTGGCCGTGTCTATGGCTGACCCTTCCAGAGAGCACCAGGTTGGAGATCACGAGCACACGCGACGCGTTCCAACGAGCCAGCGCACTGGCCGGCTGGAGCGTGCTGTATCTCTTGCCAGGAGCGCTGTGGTGGCCCGGTCTGCCGATCAGCATCGTGCTGGGGGCTGCCTCCGTGCGCAGGGCGCGCGCTGCCGTCGACGGGTATACCAGGTTCGTGACAGCAGCAGTGGAACTGCACACGCCGGAGCTCGTCCGGACTCTGGGCATCGGCACGTCCGCTGTCCTGGACTCGGAGACCGGGTGGGCGCTCACCCGCCGACTGCAGGGACGGGGTCCCTAAAGGGTGAATACAGGGGGATCCGATGCCTGTTCACACACGCGATCAGTTCCTGCTGTTCATCCAAGTGAGGCTGCACCGCTACGAGCAGTGGCATGTCCCAAGCGACATACTCGACGACGAGCTACGCTCCCGCTGTCTGAGTCTTCTGGAGCTGCTGGGGCCGCGGTCCGATGACCTCGAGGCAGTGCACGCCGTCGCACTGGTCTTCTGGTATCGGGCACTGCTGCAGCCCGAAGCGCTAGGAGAGGAGCAGGCCCTGGCCCTTTCGCTCTTCGCCGCGATCCATCCGGTGGCGCCGCAACGGGTGCCAGATCTCATACGCGACGTCTTCGTCGGGCGCGCGCCCGACCCTGACGCCGTCGAGGTGATGCCCGAACAGCTGGAGGGCATCGTGCTCTCCACGTTCCAGCGGGCCCACGACGAAGAGAACACCGCGGGTGTGACCCAGTGCATCGAACTCATGGAGCGCGTTCTGCGCGATACGCCGCGTGCGAGGGGGTACCGGGCCCAGTACGCATCCGATCTGAGCGCGATGTACTACGGGCGCCATGGGATCACCCGAGCCGTGGAAGACCTGGATGCCGCGGTGTCCTGGGGGTTGGACGGGGCACAAGATGGGCGTCCTGATCACCCGCAGCGAGCCTGGAACCTCTTCATCCTTTCCCATGCGCTCTACCTCAGGCACCGACTGGCGGGGGACCCGGACGACCTGGAGGCAGCAGTCGAGACATGCCGGCTCTGCCTTGGCGCGCTTCCACGGGAACACCAGGACCGTCCGCACCGCCTCGCTTATCTCGCTGAGCTGCTGACCGGACAGCACCGGCTCAACCACCGCCTCGATACTCTCGACGAGGCCGTCGGAACGGCACGCGAGGCATGCGCCGACGACCGGGCCCCGCGGGCCTTACGCGCCCTACGTGACGCACTCCAGCAGCGTTTCGACCTGTTCCTCGAACCGCAGGACATCAACGAGATCCTGGACCTGGACGCACGCCTGTTGGATGCCGCACCGGCGGGCGGATTCGACGAGTTCCTACAGCTGATCACGTTGATACAGGGGCTTGAGCAGCACGAGGAGTTGCTGGGGTCAGATACGACCGAGGGGCTGGACAGCGTCGTGCAACGCTTGCGCGTTTCTGTGACAGGTGGCGCCGGCGAACGCCAGCTACGGTCGGGGCGTTTGTTGGCGTTGGCGGTGGCCCTCGGCGACCGGTTCATGCAGACCGGCGCAGAGGAGGATCTCGCCGATGCCAGGGCGTTGATCGAGGAGGCAGCCTCGCTGGCGGAAGAAACCGATCCCTTCCATGAACTCATTACCAAGACCCGCCGCGCCGTGCTCCGGTGGACCGCTATTGACGGTCCATCGCACGCATCCATACTCGGACAGGAGGCGCACCACCAAGCAGAAGCGTATATGTCGACGCGTGAACTGAGCCGGCTCAACCGCGCCATCGCGCTGGGGCTGAAGGCACGAGAGCTCACCCAAACCGACGATGACGACCATCAGCAGCGGCTGTTGAACCTGGCTGGCGACCTGCTGTCCAGATATCACGCCACGGACCGTGCCGAAGACGTCTACCTCGCCTTGGTCATCCTCGATGAACTCCACGCCCTGCCGCTTCAAGACCAGATGAAGGGGCCCGCCCTCAATATGCGAAGCGCGGCCTTGGCCGACCGGTTCAAACTCGACGAGGACCGCGCGGACCTGGAGCGATCCATCGCTGATGCCCGGCGGGCAGTCGACGCAGAACAACTCGACAGCAGCAGCTACTTCGCCCACCTGAACTCACTCGCCGCAGCCCTGATGACACGCTACAGGTTGGACGGTGACCGAGCTGACGCCGACCAGGCCGTCGCCTTCTTCCGCACCGTCGTGGACGATGCATCACCTGATGCACCCAGCTACAGGATGTATCTGGGCAATCTTGCCCAGGCGTTGAAGACGCTCTCCGAATCGACTCAGGACATGGACCTGCTGTCGGAGTCCATCGACCTGTTCGAACGGGCTGTTGAACCATCAGCTGGTCTTCGGGACTCCCGCCACGCCGGTGGCCTTGGAGACACGCTGATGGAACGCCACGCGCGTACCGGCCGTTCCGTGGACCTGATCCGCGCTGCCGAGGTCTATGAGCGTGCACTTGCCGCAACGCCGGTCAGCCACCCTCTGTACAGGGCCCTTCAGGCGGGTCTGCGTCACTCCCAGCGGCTGATCAACCGGCGTGACAAGGACCTGCTACCGCAGCTCCGCTTCTTCACCAGCGCCGCCATCGAGGTCCCTGAGGAGGAGGCTGGCGCGGAAGTGAGTCGGGACCGCGCGCATGAGCTGAGCCTCCGGTTGGCAGAACGCTATGAGGCGACTCGCGACGTCGCCGACCTCGATCGCGCAATCAGACTCAGCCGACAGGCGGCTGCGCCGAATCCCGACAGGCGCACCGGTGGTCGCGATGCCCTCGCCCAGCTCGCGACTTTACTGGTCACCCGCATCCGGGCGTCTGAAAGTCACGCGGACCAGGACGTCTCACTGCTCGACGAGGCGATAGATATCCTTCGCCGCCTGCTGAATTCGGCACCGGTCGGCGGAGCCGAACGGGTCGGCTACCTGTGTGCCCTCGGCTCTGCTTTGTCGACCCGCCACCGGATCACTGGCGATCCCACATCGCTGAACGAGGCAGTGGGCTTCTACTCCCGAGTCGCCCACGATGCCTCCATCCGGTCGAGCCCACGCATCGACAGCGCCCGCTGGGCGGGCCGTCTATGTGCAAGGGCAGGGCAATGGAACAGGGCTACCGACTTCCTCGAGTTTGCGGTGGACCTGCACTCCCGGACAGCAGCCGAGGAACTGGGCGACGAAGATCAGCAGTACGAACTCATCAGTCGGAGTGGCCTTGCAGGCGATGCCGCCGCCTGTGCCCTGGAACTGGGAGATGTCGAGCGGGCGGTGGCCTTGCTGGAACAGGGGCGAGGCGTTCTGTACGGCCGCACAGATGACAGCCCCGTTGACCTGGCTCAAGCCGCCGAGCGCGGGCCGATCGTCTACCTCACCGGCAGTCCCTTGCGGTGCGACGCGATACTCCTGACCGCCGACGGCCCGACCGTACTCCATCTGCCCGACGTGAATGCAAACACCCTCGCCACCTGGGTCACGCACATCCAGGTGGCTGGTGAAAATGCGCTCAACAAGAACCTCCCCGTCGCTGAACAAGTGCAGTTGCAGCCGATGGCCGCTGCTGCGCTCGCCGACCTGTGGGACAAGGTCGTTGGCCCAATACTGGACCGGCTGGGTATCACCGGCCCGCCCAGCCGCGGCACCCCACCCAGGATCTGGTGGATCCCCACCTCACTCTTCATATGGCTGCCGCTGCACGCCGCCGGACATCCGAACGGACAATCGGCCCTGGACCGAGTGATTTCGTCCTATGCGCTCAGCCTGCGAGCTTTGAGCCGTGCCCGGCGGCAAGCCCCCGTCGACGCAGACGAAGCCGGTGACGAACTGCTCGTTGTCTGTCTCCCGAACATCCCGGGACATCCCGAACTCGCGCTCCCACAAGCCCAACGCGAGGCCGACATGCTGTTGCAGCACTTCCCACGCGCTCGGTTGCTCGGCACCTGCGATGGTGCCCACGCCCCCGCGACACCAGGAAACATACTCACCGCGCTGCCCCAGTACAGCGTGGTGCACCTCGCATGCCACACTCACGACGACTGGCGCTACCCCCTGGCCAGCCGCATCACCGTTGAGCCCGGCCAGCGCGAGACACTGACCGTCAAGAACATCGCCGAGCTGCGGCTGGAGCACACACGGCTCGCATACCTCTCGGCCTGTTCCACAGCCCGTACGGCAACGACACGCCTCATAGACGAGGCACTCCACCCCGTCGCGGCCTTCCAGGAGGCAGGATTCCCCCACGTCATCGGCACGCTCTGGGAAATCGGCGACAAGCTCGCTGCCGACTTCGCAGCCGACTGCTACGCGACGATGTCTCCTGAGCCGAACGCACTCGCACCCTCTCTTGCACCGTACGCCGTACATCACGCCACGTTGACCCAGCGCGAACGGTTCCCCACCGCGCCTACCTTGTGGGCATCGCATATCCACGTTGGTCCTTGAGGTCGGTTCCTTTGGCGGACTACGGCTTTGACAGTTCACTCCTGTTCGCCTTGGCGGACCTCGACGATGGGCAGCATGGTGACGGTGGCGGGGAGGCCGAGTTCCCGTGGTGTGGGGCCTGCGGGCGTGGGGATGTCGGAGAGCCGGGCGAGGAGCGCATCGATGGCGGTTTGGCCATCGTCGACTGCGGCCCGTTCGTCCTCGGTCAGCGGAATGGAGGCGAGCATGTGCTGCAAGTTCTCCTTGGCTTCGAGGAGTTGGGCCTTGCTGGAGCCCTTGAGGGTGTAGAAGTCGCAGCGGGCGCAGGCCATCCGGTGCTGGCACTGTTCGAAGAAGGAGTAGGTGCACCAGCCGTGCCCCAGGTCGTAGTACTGCCAGGGCTCGCCGGTGGCCGCCGCCCCGGAAGCTACGGCGTCGCGGTCGACGAGGACCTCGATGGTGCGCACGTTCCGGGCGAAGTAGTCGGCTTCGCTGTATGCCTTGGCCAGCGTCTTGGGGGAGATCTTCGCGTAGAACTGGGTAGAGCTGGGTGACTGGTGTCCGAGCCATGCCTGCAGCTCGAACAGGGTCATCGGTTCCTTGGCGTTGTAGAGCTGGCTGGCGATGGTGCTGCGGGCCCGGTGGCTGGTGATCTTGCCACGGACGTCGCTGGCGGGGACCCCGGCTTTTGCGCACAGCGCCGGGATGATCGTGCGGTTGATGTAGTCCTTGGAGACGCGTTTGGCACGGTGGGCGAACAGGAACTTCACGCGCTCGCCGGTCTTGGCGTCCAGCATCGCCGGCTGCTCGGGGCGCACGGTCTGCCAGACCTCGACGGCCTGTCCGAGCAGGGGGTCGACCGGCTTGGTGAAACTCGTGCCGGTCTTGTGGGTCGGGACGTCGAGCAAGCAGATTGCGTCGCGGGCGAGGACGTCGGCGGCGTCCGGACTGACGGTGGTGCCGTCGTGTTGCCAGCGGACGCAGCCGGTGCGCAGGCGGCGGATCTCGTCGCTGCGTTGGCCGCTGAACAGCCAGGTCAGCGCCAAGGCGCGGGAGAGCTCCAGGGGGTAGCGCGGGCCGCTGCTGGTCGTGGGCAGGTCCTCGGAGGTGAGGTTGATGCCAGCCCACAGCAGTTTGGCCCATACCTCGTCGGCGATGACGCGGGGGTTGGGGCCCAGCAGTGCGCGGATGCTGCGGGGCGTCTCCAGCGCGCGTCCGGGATCGAACCGGCGTGGGATCCACTCCCATTCCTGAAGGTCGCGGAAGAACGCGCGGCCGGCGGTGAGCGCGCTGTCCTTGGTGGAGGGGGACATCGGGTCTCCGAACACGCCGCGGGTGGCGGTGCGTTCGACGTAGTCGCCGATCCGCATCCGGTCTACCGTGGCCACCCAGGCCGCGCAGGTCGCCCTCGTCCACTGGGCGGGCTCGGTGATCTGCGGGTGCTCGGTGGCCAGCCATCTGCCCATGCGGGCGAGATCCTGGCGGTAGGCTAGGCGGACGTTGCGGCTGAGTGTGGAGGTGTCGAACCACCGGCGGGCCATCTCGGCCCACGGCGCCGGCACATCCGTCCACCGCTGGGCCCGCAGCTCACCCAACAAGGTCTCGTTGCGTGCGATGGGCGGCTCGCACCGCCCTAACGCCGCCAGCGCTCGCTGCAGCGAGTGCAGGTCACCAGATGCCCTCCCGGTGGAACGCACCGCCTGACGCAGGCGCTCCAGCAACACCGTGTCCATATCCGCGAGCAACGGGCTGCGGTTGAGGAGCATCGCGTGCGCGATCAAGGTGCGCACGGAGCGGTTGCCCGCCGTGTCCAGGCGGTAGCCCCAGCCGCGCAGCAGGCTGTAGACGGTGTCGACCTCTCGGTCCACCATCTCCGGGCCGAAGACCGTGCGGGCCAGACGCAGCCGTTCGAAGCCGAGGAACAGGGTCTCGTCCACCGGCGCGCCCAGGAGGTAGGCGTAGGCCAGGAGGCGGGGGCGGCATGCCCGCGACGCTTGTGTCGGCCACTATCGGCTCCAGTCCTGCGCGTCGGGCCCGATCACACGGGTCCACGTGCTCTGATCCCAGCCCCACCACGTCGAATCGGTCTCGGCGGTGCAGGTCAGCAGCATTCCGACCACCTGGTAGTCGACCCACCGGTGGTGTCCGGCCTTATCCGGGATCCACAGGCAGGACCGAACCTGCTCCAGCGGCCTGAGCAACCGTTCCAGCGCACCCCGTTCCGCCCGGGTCAGCTGGGAGGACATCAACAGTCGCGGGCCCGCCTGTACGAGTACCGCGCGCTCCTCGACGCTCAGTTGCGGGTCCCGGTTCCAGGACACGCCGTCCAGTGGCCAGGCCCAGTCGG
This sequence comes from Streptomyces cupreus, assembly GCF_014257025.1. Taxonomy (GTDB): domain Bacteria; phylum Actinomycetota; class Actinomycetes; order Streptomycetales; family Streptomycetaceae; genus Streptomyces; species Streptomyces cupreus. The sequence goes on along the minus strand of NZ_JACMSF010000009.1, from coordinate 69,863 downwards.
GTACCGCCTTCCCCGCCGGCAGAGCAAGCGCGGTCACCGCGGTCCTCCGGTGCCCTCGATGCCGGTGCTCAGCAGCGCGACCCGCTGGGCATGGATGTGTTCCATCCCCCGCTCCAGCTTCTCGGCCAGGTCCCGGCCCGAGAGGTGGATGTAGCGCATGGTGGAGTCGGTGTGCTGGTGTCCGGCGAATGTGGCGATCGCGTGCACCTCCCAACCCATCGGTGCCAGTTCGGTCAGGCACAGGTGCCGCGTAGTGTGCGTGGAGAAGCGCTCCACCCCTGCCTCCACGGCGATCCGGCGCACCACCTTCGACCACGTCCACAAGCTCAGCGGCTGGGCGAAGTTCCGCCGCGACTCCGACAGAAACAGCCCACCGCGCGCCCGGCTGACCGAAGCCCGGCGCACCAGGTACTGCGACAGCAGGACGCCGGTCGTCGCCGAGTAGGGCACGACTCGTTCCCGGCGGCTCTTGGTGGTCTCCGCCCGCACCCGCACCAGCCGCCGTCCCGGGTCTAGGTCGTCGGTGCGCAGCGAGCACAACTCCTCCCGGCGCAGGGCCGCATCGTAGGCCAAGGCCAGCATCAGCCGGGTGCGCACCGGCTCGGCAGCGGCTATCGCCAGCAGGGCCCGCCACTGCTCATCGCTGGGGATCCAGGGAAGCTTCACCAGTCTCCGCATCAGCCCTCGCTGTTGCCCGCCGCCACGGGTCCCAGGGGTGTAGCGGCCCCGGCCGACGGGATTGTCCTGGCGCAGTCCCTCCTCGACCAGGAAGTCGTAGAACAACCGCACCGACACCAGACGCTGCTGGAGCGTCGCGTTCGATAACCCGGCGCCCGAGTCCAGAGCCACTACGTTGGCGCCCCGACGGCTCGGACGCGATCCCAACTCCCTTACATGCAAGGCAACATGGGCGCGCGTGGCCCGCACCGGTTCTACGCTCTCCCGCTCGCACAACTCCAGGTACTCCGCCAATCCCCGGGCGTAGGCATCGATCGTCCTCGGCGCCCGTCCCAAGTCCTGCCACACCTGCAGCCAGGCCGTCGCCTGCTCGTGCCGACCGAGTATCGGCCACTTCTCCCTCAGTTCGACCATTTGGTACCGCGTCCCTTCAGTCCGTGGGTCCCCGTACGAGGCCACCAGCCTCGCAAGTGATTCCACGTAACTTCTAGCTCGTCGTCGTGGAGGGCAAAGCCGTGGTCGAGGAGGGGGGCAAGGGCGGGGTCGCCGGTGACGGTGCAGCCGGCGAGGTAGAGCGGGGAGACGTACAGGTCCCCGTCGGGGGCGATGGTCGGCACGGTGGGACTCCAGTGCTGAGGGTGAGGGTTAGCGCTGCCGTCGGGAGCCGGCGTGCATAGCGAGCGGGGTCGGCGCGGCCAGAGGCGGGGGTGCGTGTATCGCCTGGGCTTGGGTGCTACGGGCGAGCGCCGCTGCCGCCCACCGGTCGGGCCTGGTCGTGTCCACGGGGGTGACCGAGACCAGTGAGCGGTGGCGGTCGGGGATGTGATCCAGGGCGCGCGGCACGGGGGTGGGGTCCGTGAACGCGGCGGTGGAGGCCGCAATGAGGTGCTGCGGGGTGTATCCGCTGAAGAAGGCCTGCCAGCTCGGCGCGTACACGGGGTCGGTGCCGGCGGACATGCGCCACGTCGACTTCTCGGGCGTGAGCAGCTCGTCGTACTCGTGGAGCCAGCCAACGCGCATCTGATAGGCGGCGTGGCCGTCGGGGGAGACCGTGCGGAACGGCCGGGAGCCGTGTACCGGCTCCCACCGGTGCCGCGCGGTCAGGGAGGCGGGGCTGATGCCCGTGTAGTGCCGGCCGCCGCTGAGGTAGTCGGCGAAGTTGTCGTGCAGTCCGTCGACGAGGGTCTTGGTGAACACGGCCACGATCTCGTGGGGCGTGTTCCGGTCGAACGTGGTGATCCAGTCGGGGACGCCGAGTGGGTCTTCGGCGTAAGAGATGGTCCACCCGCCGTAGAAGCTCTCCACGGCGTTGGCGACGCGTACTCGCTGGCACGGACTGGTGTAGTAGGTGTCGGCACCGAAGGCGATGGCCTTGGTCCAACTGGGGGCGCTATCAAGCGTGTTGAAGATGCTGCGGCTGTCGCCAGGACCGGCGAGGTAGCCGGGGCTGACCAGGACATCCGAAATCGGGTCGAGGGCGAGGGAATCCGGGCTGGGCATGGGACGGCCTTCGGGCGGCGGGGCACGGGCGGCTGAGCGGCTCGTGTTGGGGCATGCGGGTGTAGTCGCGCGGCGGAATCTGGCTGCGGACACTTGAGTCACCTGATCCGAGACGGGTGGGAGAGCGCGGTGACGAACGCCGGGACGCGCGGCTGAGGGTCGGAGACGTGCGAGAACAGCTCGGCAGAAGCCGCAGGACTGCGGCGCACGGCCGCGCTCGCCCGTACGGCCTGCTGAGCTGTCGCACCGGGCTGGTCCGGGCGAGTTGCCGGGTGTGACTTGCGGGCGAACTCCGCGAGTTCGGCGTACACGGGCGTGAGTCCGCGGGCCGCAGACGTCAGGGTGTACTCGGAGCCGCGGCCGGAGAAGGGGCTCGTGCGGGTGATGAGCTGGTCCGTCTGGAGCTGCGTGATGCGGTAGTGGAATGAGCCGGCGGCGAGCGCGGCTTCGTTTCGCAGCGCACCGTTGGGAAGGGGACCGTACTGCGCGAGGGCATGGAGGAGGGGGATCGTGCCTTTCCCACGCAGCCGGCCGAGTGCGTCTTCTACACGTTCCGCCTCCGCGAGCGACGCCGCGTCGTCAGCGAGGTGGGTACGGTGCCAGGCCGAGAGCGCACGGTAGACCGACTGCGTGTCGCAGCCGAGCGGTGTGAGGTCGTACACCCCGAACTGAGGCCGGTCCAGGAGACCGCTCGTCTGCATGCGGCGCACGATCTGGGCCATGGCATGGACACCTATCCACGGAAGCGCGGAGTTGATGTCGGCAAGGCGCATGGGGCCGTGGTGCTGGATGGTCTGCAGGGTCCAGGTGGTCCAACGGGGTGAGAGGCGGGCGATGGCCTCGTCGACGAGTTCGGTGTGACGGGTGGGTGAGGGGGGAGAGGCTGGGCACGGTGGGGTTCTCCGAAGGGTGGTTGTGCGCCGTCAGCGGGACCGCGCGGAGCGTTCCGACGTCGTGCGGTTCGTGGCGGTGCTCGTTGCCGCAGGCTGCTGGCTACCGGTGACCGGTCGCCTGCTGTGGTGGCGAGGAGAGAGGGCCATAGCGGCTTGAGCGCGCCGGTCGTGCGGGGACGCGGCGGTGGCCGCCCGCTCGCGCTCCAGCCGAAGGGCCGCGGCGCGGTAGGCGGCATGGTCCTGGCGCTCACCGACCGCGAGCAGGTAGATCTCCCGTTTGTGCTGGGAAGAGGCGGGAGCATCCCGGTACTGGATGACCAAGCGCCAGCGGGTTTCCGGGTCGACGTAGACCTTGTGGCAGCCGGCGAGTTCCCGCTGGAGGGCGGCGCCGCGTTCGTTGCCGTGGACCAGGTGCTGCAGTTCGAGCAGGGCCAGGTCGCGGATGTTTTCCGGTACGGCGCGCAGATCGGCCAGTGACTCGGGATGGGCGGCGAAGGCGTACCGTGCCCGGCTCATCGCGTGCTCCTGCGGGAGCGCGTCGGAGCAGGTTCCGCTGATCGGGGTGGGGAGACGGGTGCGGGAGCCACGGCGAGGCCGTTGCCGCCGATCGTGGAGCGAGCGCGGGCGGCTGCCGCCCGGCGGCCGAAGGCGCCCGGTGAGGCAGGTGCCAGGGGGAGCGGCGAGTCCCGCTCCACAATCCACGTGTCCGCTTCCTCGGCGCTGGCGAAGACACCCTCCCGCACGGTGTAGGTGTGCATGTCTTTGGTCGGCTCTTCGAGGAAGAGCCGATACGGCGCGTCCGCCGAGTCGGGGTGCCTGTCGTAGACGAGGGTGCGGACCTCGACGCCGACGTCGAAGGAGCACGGGTTGTCGGTGTAGTGGTCGAGGACCTCGTACCGGTTGCCGGGGTTGGTCCGGAGCAGGTCCTCAAGCCGGGCCGTGACCGCGTCGGCCGGGCGGGGCCCGTGGTGGGGGGATCCATCGGCGGCTTCCCGCGGGCAGCCCCGGCCGATCAGCCAGTGCTGCGCCAGCGGAACGACCGGGTGGTGCTCGGACGCGAAGTCGAATGTGCGTTGCTCGATGTCGCGGGTGATGTGCAGCGTGACGTACTCCGCCGTCCCGGGGATGTCCCAGATCGCGGACCGGTCGTACAGCAGCAGGTAGCTGTCGCGGCCGTCGGCGCTGTGGTGTTCGGAGAAGGGGACGAACAGGTCGTCCGAGAGGGTGACGGAGGAGAAGTCGTCCTCGATCTGCGTGGTTGCGGCTTGGAAGCCGTCGAGCCGGTAGTCCGGCGAAGGGGGTTCGTACTCGTGGGCCATCTCAGACTCCGGCGGGCTCGGGCGAGGCCAGCAGCCGGTGGTGGGGGCGGGTCGCACTGGTGGTGCAGGCGCCGAACGGGCCGTCTGGGGTGCGGAGTTGGAGCAGGGCCGGGTCGAGGTGGTCACGGTGCCAGGTGGAGGGACCGGTGAGGCCCGCCTGGACGTCGGTGAGTTGCTGCCAGGCGAGCCAGAGGGCGTGCAGCCGGGCCACGGCCTCGGGGTGCTCCTGCCACTGCCGGCACCATGGGCGGCCGGTGGTGATCTCCCGCCCGTAGACCGGCAGGAGCAGGTTGTGCACCCAGTTGGTCAGCGCGGCCAGTTCTTCGGCGTACGCCTTGGCGCCGAGCGCCAGGATGAAGACGGAGGCCGGGCCGTCGTTGGCATTGCCTTCGGCCGGGGCGGATGCCGATGCCGGGCTTTCAGGGTGCACGGGATCGGCCGGTTCGCTGTCGTCCTCGGACGGCTGGTCGTCGGTGAGCCGGGCGAGCGTCTCGCCCTGCTTGCGGCTCTCGGCGACGAGCCGGGTGACCGTGGCGACGAGGTCGTCCAGGTCGTGGTCCGGTATGCGCACCGGCTCGCTCTCGTGGGCGGATTCGGACATGGCTACCCCTGGTGCAAGTTCTGGTGGGTGGGATGTCGAGGTTCCGGAGAAACGGGGATTTGGCCCGGCCGGGAAACGGGTGTAGAAGGCGCAGGTCAGCGCGGCGCGTGATGGCGGCATACGGTCCTGGGTGGAGCCAGGATCTGTAGGGCGCGGGCAGCCTGTTGGGGGACAACTCCGTTACCCAGGGCGGTCAGTTGGGCGGGGCGCCCCAGCCCTGGTGTACCGGTCACCCAGCCGGGAGGAAGGCCTTGCATCCACTCCACGAACCGCGCACTGAGACGGCCGGCGTCGTCGATTGGCCGCGGCGCGGGACGGGTGGCGTGTTCCCAGCGGGTGATCGCGGCGGCGTACGGCCCCCAGATCTCGGCGTGCCCTGCTGGGGCTCCGGATCCCCGAACAGCGGCGGTGACTGTGTGCGCGGGGTCCTGCTCGTGGCGCCCTTTCGCCGTCCGGCCGTGCGTGTGGGCGTGGCATCCGGGATGGGCCTCAGGCGTGCTGCCGCCGAGGGCAAGGTCAAGTCCCCATTGCCGTGGCGCTGGTTGGGCGACCCCTTGGTGCCGTCCGAGGCCTTCGGGGTGGGCAGGAGCCACTCGATCTCGTCCGCCAGGTTCGGGCCATGGCCGCCCTGCTTGCGTTTCGCCGGGTGCTGGCTGCCCCCGTTTGCCCCCAGGTTGCTGGTCGGGGTCTTGAGCAGAGGTGATCCGTTCGGACGGCCAGGCGGTGAGGAAGATCCGCTCTCGGCGGTGCGGGGCTCCGACGTCGGAGGCGCGAAGCACACACCAGCGCGCATCGAACCGGATGTCGGCCAGGGAGCCGAGTACGGCACCGAGTGCGCGCAGAGCAGGCTGGCCTGCGGTGTCTCCCAGACACCACGGGCAGAGTTCCACGCCGCCAGGGGAACCGGCGGGCGAGGTGAGGAGCCCTCGGACATTCTCGATCACCACCAGGCAGGGGTTGAGGGCTTCGATGGCACGGACGACGTGGTGCCACAGACCGGACCGGGTGCCATCAGCCAGTCCGGCGCGGCGGCCGGCGACGGAGACGTCTTTGGCAAGGGAAGCCGGCCGTGACGACGCACACCTCCGGGACCTCGGCCCAGTTCACGGCCGTGATGTCGCCGAGATTGGGCACGGTGGGCCAGTGGCGGGCCAGTATCCGGGCGGCACCCGGATCGATCTCGGCGTGCCAGGCGAGCGAGCCTCCGAGGGCGGCCTGGACACCGAGGTCCAGGCCGCCGTAGCCGGAGCACAGGCTCCCGATCAACGGTGGCGTCCCCACCGAGGCCAGGTCAGCGGCCATGGCGGGGCGCCGGGGTGTAGGCGAGCCGGACCGGACCCGGGGCGGGCGGCTCCACGGGCAGACGGTAGATCGAGTTCGGCGGGCGTGCCGAGCGGCTCAGCGCCGCGAGGACGCGTGGTGGCGTGCCGTCTAGCCGGTCCGCCGCGCCCCGCAAGGTGTCGCTCACCTCCCGGAGATCGTCGCGTACGAGCTCCATCCGCTCCTGGACCACGTGGAAGGCCGCCTGACGGACGTCGTCCAGATCCGCCGAGCCGGGGGCTTCGGCGAAGCGGCGCAGGAAACCGAACTGGGCGTACGCCTCGGTGTAGTTCTCCATCGCGCGTCCGGCGGGCACCGCCGCCGACGTGTACGCGTAGATGACCGGCCCGAAGTCGAGCCCGGGGTCCTCGTCGACAGCCCGGAAGAGGACCTCGTCCGACAGGTCCTTGACCAGCCCTGTCAACGTGGCGAGTTGCCCGGACGCGGTGACGAGATCGGGAAGACCGCTCGAGACTCCGGGGACCGTGATCTGCTCGCGCAGGGCGTCGAACTCCCAGGCAACGGCGTACAGCTCGTCCTTCTCCAGGCCGGCGCGGCCGGTGTGGTCTGTCATGACGGGCCCCGGCGGGTAGCACGGTCGGGAGCAGGAGCATGCGGGGCCGCGGTGGCCGTCGGAGCCGACGCGGCGGTGGCGCCGGAGCGGCTACGGGAACGGGCCGCGTCGATGCGGGCCTCAGGCGGTGCAACGGTCGGCACACTGCCCGTACGCGGTGGTGCGGGCTCGGTGCCGGATGCGGCCCGTAGGCGACGCCGGACCTCGTCCAGCGGGCCCAGGGCGTGCAGGGCGTACCCGATCAGCCGTCCCGGGGCCAGGGACTCGTCGTCGGCCAGCGCCCGCACTTGGCGGGCGGAGGCCGCGGCCGTGCGGACGAGCGAGGCCTGCACGACCTGCTCGCCGAAGTACTCGGCCACCCCGGAGAGGGACAGCGGATCGCAGATCCGGAGAACGCGTTCGGCGTCGAGCGTCCCGTTGGACAGAGCACCCCGGCGCTGCGTTTCCCACAGTACGGTCAGCTGATCGATGGGCTCGCCGCGGTGATGCAGTGCGCCCAGGGCGCGGTAGATCTGCTGATGGCCGATGTCCGTGAAGTCGTCAGGATGCAGCCAGTCGACGACGTCGAGCAGCTGCTCGGGCCGGGCGCTGATACAGCCGAGAAGAAACTCCTCGTCGGCGAGAACCTGTTCGTCGACGGGCTGCACCTGTGGGGAGGATGACGTGTTCGGCGACGGCGGCTGCACCGGCCGAGGCTCGGTGCCCCACCGGCGGGCGAGATCGGCGAGCACGTCGGCCAGGACCCGGGCGTGGTGGACCGTCTCCTCGACTCCACCGCGGACCGCGTCGGCACGCGCGGCCTGGTGGAGGCGGATGGCGTGCTGGGTGACGCTGCGATGGATGGCGCCCTCCAGGACCATCCGCCCGTAGACGGGGGCATGGGTGGCGCGCGGGCATGCAGAAATCAAGGAATGGGCGTACGACGCGGTGAGCCCACGGGTCCGGGTGCTGGCCTCTTGCACGGTGTCCGTCACCCAGGAGAGCGGGAGCGGGTCTCCGCTCTTCCCCGTTGTGGCCGGGTGGCCGTCCTTGCGGAGCTTGACCATCGCGGCGTAGAGGGCGGCGTGCGCCGGACGGTAGAAGTGTTCGGGCCGCAGCCAGGACGAGAGGTGGTCGAGCTGGCCGGGGTCGAGGAAGACCGAGCCCAGGACGGCCTGCTCGGCTTGGATGAGTGGCGTCACCGCTGGTCCCCACCTGCGGCCGTGCGCTCGGTGCGCAGGTTCGCGACGGCGCGGTCGGCAGCGGCCATGTCAGCGGCGAAGCGGTCCAGTTCGCCGGTGAAGACGGGGTCCGAGGCGGAAATGGTGCCGGTCGGGGTGACCAGCCACCAATGGCCGTCGCGGCGTACGGCGGGAGTGCCGGCAAGCCGCTCGGACGGGCGGATGGAAGCCGAGGTCGGTACGGGGTGGGACACAGGAGCACCTCAAGAAGAACAAGGGGAGGGCGAGCCGCGGCTCAGGGACGCGATGGCCGTACGTCCGCGTCTCGTGCGCGCGTCGTGCCGGGCCGGGTCGGTCATGCCGCCGGACCGAAGGCGTCGCGGTGCGGCTGCTTGGCCAGCGCGCGCTCGGTGATGGCCGCGGTCGCTTGGGCGGAGGCGGCGCCGAGTCGGTCAGCGTCTGGCTCGCGGTACCAGGGCTTGAGGTCGAGGAGGGCGGGGCGGACCCCGGTGGCCAGCAGTAGTGCGGAGCCCTTGGGCAGGGCCCGGATCGCGTCGGCCGGCAGCACCCGCTCCTGACGCATCGACACCGACGTGGACTTGCCCGACTCGCTGGTGGATAGGGAGACGGTGCGTACGTCGTGGTCGCCGACGAGGCGGGAGAGCTTGTCCGCGAAGTCGGCGTCGTCGATGCCGGAGCCGACCAGCTTGATCGTCGCGGCGGACCACAGGGCGTCCATGCCAGCCTCGCCCCAGACCCGTACGCCCTGGCGGTAGGACTGCAGGATCGTGATCGGGATGACGCCCCGGGACCCGAGGTGGGAGTAGAGGTCCGGGAGGTCCGCGATCTTGCAGACGTTGGCGGCCTCGTCGAGGATCGCGAGGAGCGGTGCGTCGAGGCGTCCGCCGTCGCGTTCGGCCTGGATGACGGCCGCGCGCATCACCGCGTCGGCGGCTGCGGCGATGATCGCCGAGGCGGAGCCGCCGCCGTCCTTCGACAGCAGGAACAGGGTGTCCTTGCTGGTCGCGAACGCCTCCGGCTTGAACTCCCGTACCTTCTCCAGGCCGTTGGGAGGCGTGACCCAGGCGGCGATGCCCGGGTCGAGGAGGCAGCTGGCGTACTGCCGGGCGGTCTCGAAGATGCCGTCGCGGGTCTCGACGGCTCCGGCCACGGTGCCCTGGAGCTGGGCGGCGACGGCGTCGAGGCCGGCGTCCTGCAGGAGGTCGATGGGGGTGCGGTCGGCGGGAGAGGCGAGCCAGGCCAGTACGTTGGTGATCGGCCGGTGGTCGCGGGCCGCCGCGAGGAACAGCGCGGTGAGGGTATTGGCGGCGGCGGTGGACCAGAAGTCGCCTGCGCTGGACTCGTCCACCGAGGCGGTCACGAAGTGCCCGGCCAGCCGCCGGGCCCCGGCGAGATCGTGGGCGTCGGCGAGGATGTCCCACCACATGGTCTGCGGGGCGTGGGCGATCTGCTGCGGGTCCAGCGTCCACACCGTGCCCACCCGGGAGCGCTCGTCGAGCGTCGCGGTGAAGGCGTCGCGGGCCGCCTTGTTCGAGGTCAGCAGCACCGGGCCGGGGGCGCGCAGAATCGCGGGGATCGCCAGACCCGAGGTCTTCCCGGAGCGGGGCGCCATGATCGCGAGGAGCACGTCCTCCCAGGAGGAGCGGACCTCGATGGCCCCCGGCTTCAGCGTGCCGAGAAGTACGCCGCGGTCGTCCGGGGCGACGGCCTTGGGCTTGGTGCCCTTCAGACTGGGCCGCAGGTCGATGGCCTTCGCGGCGATCTTCTTGGGCAGCAGGTCGGCCAGGTCCCGCTGATCGGCCAGCCCGTTCGGGTTCCGGCGAACGCGCAGCCACAGTCGGGTGCCGAGGACGGCTGCCGCGGCGAGCGTGGCGGCGGGCAGCAGGTAGGAGCCGGTGAGGACGGCGGGCCGTGCGAGATGCGGCCAGACGAGTTCGGGGTGCAGGAGCGCGTTGGTCGGCTGGAACGCGGCCCACGGGTCGGAGCCGGTGATGGCGTTGGCGAGATTGCCGAACAGCCAGGCCAGCGAGCCTCCCGCCATGCCGAGACCGGCGATGCCGATCAGGAGGTAGAGGAGGAAGTCGGTGCCGGTGGTGGTCGAGGGCGTGCTGGTACGCGGAGATGGCAAGGCGGGATCCAGAGGGGTGCGGACCTACGGGTGGCGGCGGGGCGGCGAATGGCTCTGCTGATCACGATTGGGCTCCTGGCGGTTGTGGCGGTGAGCAGGGGAGTTGGACGGAGCGGTGGGGGAGCGGTCAGCGAGCCCGGCCCGGCCGGGGCGTGGTGGGCGGCGTGACGGAGGGCTGCTCGGACGCCGCGGGCGTGGCCCCGGTGCGGGGGCTCGGGGCCGTCGCGTAGTAGGTGGCGACGCCTTCCTGCCAGCTCCGCTTCCAGGACGGTTCGAGCCTCTGCATCTGGTGGCCGGCGCCGCGCAAGTCCTCGACGAGAGAGGTGAGCGTGGCAGCGGCGTCCTCGAAGAGGTGGGACAGGTCCCAGCCGTCATCGGTGTCGGCGACGTTGGCCTGCACGGCCGCGGCCTCGAAGAACTGACCGAGGCGAACGACGACGCCGTCGTCCGGGTCCACGACGTGCTCGATGACGTCGGCCGCCCCCGCGTACGTCTCGGTTCCGTTGAGCTGGTCGGTCAGGGAGAGGATCTGCTGCCCGTAGACGCGCGCGCCAAGGGGATCGGTGGGCGTGGTGATCCGGGTGACGTCCAGGCCGGGATCGAGTTCGACCCGGTAGCCGACCGCGGTGAGCATCCGTGCGGCATGGCTGGCCATCTGGTTCTCGCGCTCCTCGCCCATGTCCCAGGGCAGGCGGTACCAGAAGGAGAGCGGTGTGGTCTCGATGACGAAGCCGGCGCGCTTGAGGAGGGTGACGGCCAGCTCGTCCCCGCCTTCGGCGATGACGTTGCCGGTCGGTTCGCGAGTGATGACGACGTCGGGCGTGGTGGACATGGAGGCCTCCGCAGGCGGGTCAGAAGTGGGGGTTCTCGGTGGGCCGGTCGCCCCCGGTGGCGGCTGCCAGCAGCTCGGGCAAGTCGGCGGGGTCGGCGTCGCGCTGGTCCAGCCACCACCCGGCGTGCGTCAGGGGCCGCGCGGTGTCCTCGATGGCGGCCCACTCCGCCTCGCTGGTGGTGCCTTCGAGCACCAGGGCGGTGTACGCGGCGGACACGAGCTGGTGGCGGCAGCGGGTGCCCCAGGCGATGGCGCGGTCGGTGCCCTCCAGCGGAGGCATCCGATATCGCGTCGACCATTCCTCGGCCTCGGCCTGCTCGGCGGCTCGCTTGTTCGCCAGCCACTCGGCCTTGGATTCGGTGTCCTCGCCTTGGGCGGCGCGCCAGCAGTCGGTGCAGTCGCGCTCGGCGAGCCAGCGGGCGTAGCCGGCACGCCGGTCGGCTGGACGGCCGGAGAGGTCGGCCTGAGTGGTGTCTCCGCAGGCATGGTTGATGGTCCAGAACTTCTTGACGGCCATGAGCCGGACTCCTTGTGCGATCGAGAGGAAGGTCAGCGCGTACGACGGGGGCTGGGCGAGGGAGTCGGTGAGCGAGCCGCCTCATCCGGGGAAGTGGACTGGGCGGCCGGGCGGTTCGGGGAGGACGCAAGAGCGGCGCGGGAGCGGGCGGTGTGTGTCACCGACGGGATCTCGTGCCGGGTGAGCAGTGGCACCTCGGACAGAGGCGGGGCGTCGTCCGGCGTCACGTCCGGCATGACCGCCAGGTCGAGCTGCGCGGTGACGAGCTGGTCGCCGAGGAAAGCGATGTGGTGGGCGATGGTGCGCAGGTGCTGGCCCAGCTCGCGGCCGTTGGCGGTGCCGAGGCGGTCGCACCAGGCGGCGGCTGTGTCGATGAACTCTTCCAAGTCGCCGACGACGCCATGGTGTTCGTTGAGGATCTGCTCCAGGACGTCGGCGACATCGGCCGAGCGGCGCAGCTCGTGCAGTTCCCCGGTCAGAGCGGTCAGCGACTGCCCGGGCAGTGCCTGCCGTACGGGCACCCCGTCCGGCGTGGGGATCGGCGGTGGCAGCATGATGCGGGGGTCGGCGGCGACCGAGAGGCCGACGTCCTGGAACTCGCGGCTGGCGCGGGCCACGGTCCGCACCGCCATGTTGTGCGGGGTGTCGCCGGGGAGCAGGTAGAGATCGAGGTTGCTGCTGTAGCGGAAGTGATGCTTGCGGAGCACTTCGTCGAGGAACCCGGTGGTCGTCAGCCACGGCGGCGACCACACCGAGTTCCGGGTGGACACCGAAGGCGACGTCGGGTTCGAGTTGCAGTTTCATGCTGAAGACTCCCTTTGGGCTCGGATGACCTAGCGGGCGCGGACCGGCTGCCGGGCGGCCGGGGTCGGGCGGTAGGTGTCTGTGACCTCGGGCCGCGGCGGCACCGAAGTGCCCTCGCGGGCCGGGGAGATGGCGGTGGCGGCTTGGGCCCGGCGCTGCCAGGTCGCGGGAGTCGGATGAGGACGTCCGTTGCCGCGGATGTAGGAGAACGCGTCGAACGCGAGGGCCGTGCTGTCCAGCCGCGTCTCGATGTACCGCAGATCACCTTCGCCGTGCAGCAACACGCCCTCGCCTGTGCGCATGTCGGTGCCTACCGCGCGCAGAGTGCCGTCGGGATCGCGAACCTGGTCGTGTACGACGATCCGGGCGGCACGGATGTCGGCAGCGAGCGCGTGGGAAGCGGTGAAGGCCGCCTCCTCGCCGCCGAGGCTTTGGGGGACGGGGTTGTTCTCCGGACCGTCGAAGAGGTCTCGGCCGGGGATGGGCCCGGTGACAGGCGCGAGGTCGTACGCGGCGTCGGAAGTGACGCTGTACCGCGCGGCGCGCAACGACTGGACGGCCTGCTGTCCGCGCCGTGTCAGGTCACGGTCCGGCTCGGTCAGGGCGTACAGGCGGCTGCCGGGCAGTCGCTCGAAACCGACCCGCCGCAGCATGTGATCGGCGACGTGGTTGTCGTGCGACATCACGGCCACGACGCCGTACTGGTCGTGGTGGGCGACGGTGATGTGCGGAGGTATTTCCGCCACGAGAGGTACACCTCGCAGAGGTCGGGGCCATGCGGAGGACGAGGATGTGGCCCGAAGACGGATTTGGCGGGGCCGGGAATCTGCGCTAGCGCGTCGGCGCACGTGGTCGTGCGCAAGGAGGGCCGGTGGCGCCGCAGCGGCGGAGATCGCAGTTGTGGGCAGGGTTGTGTTTGAGAGTGGGAGCGAACCGCTCCCACGTCTCTGCGGCGGGCGTTTACTCGTTGTGTCACTGGCGGGTGGCATGATGCGCGGCCATGGGAACGAGAGACGACAGTGATGAGGTGTACGTAGTCGGCCTGTGCAACCAGGTGCTCGGTGAGACGGCAATGACCCAGCACAAGTTCGACTGGCTGCTGGGGGATCCCGGGGCGGGCGGTCGACGTGCCAAGCTGCCGGTCGACGCCTACTGGCCCGGCCACCAGCTCGTGGTCGAATACCGGGAACTGCAGCACGACCAGCCGATGCCCCACTTCGACAAGCCGGACAAGCTCACTGTCAGCGGTGTCCACCGGGGAGAGCAACGAGCGCTGTATGACGCCCGGCGCGATACGGAGATTCCTGCACAGGGTCTGCGACTGGTGGTGATCCGCCCGGCTGACCTCGATGCGGACAGCCGCGGACGGCTGCGCCGTAACCGGGAGGCCGATCTTGCGACGCTGAAGAAAATCTTGGCGCGCGACAGCGACGAGGACCGGGTCACCGATGCCTTCCGCTCGTGGCTGCTGGCTGAGGGATGGACACCGGTCGATCCAACGGACCGGTGGACCGACCTTGAAGCCGTGCGCGGTGATGAGCGGCTGATCTGCGAAGCGAAGGGCCGTACCAGTGAGAAGGGCATCGACGCCGACATCGCCTACGGGCAGCTGTTGCGCCGCATGACGAGCGAGGAACCGCAGATACGGTATGCCCTCGTCGTTCCGTCCGCGTCCGTCAGGGCCGTCGAACGCGTTCCGGTCCATGTCCGGAGGCTGCTGCGCATCGATGTGTACGAGGTGACGGACGACGACATGGTGCGTCGCCTGCTGGCCTAGCCCTGTGTATTCGGCGGAAATGGGTGATGTGACGCCCTGATATCAGAAATGTGCTCTTGACCTGCGAGTACGCGAGCTTCTAGGCCGTATCCGTCGCAGAGAGCCAGGCATCTTTCTGGTGGGCGAGATCCAGGGTGGAGGTCGAAGACGGGCAGCCAAGGGTTGGCGGCCCACCACGCCTCATAGGATTGTTGGGGGTGTAGAAGGCGGGGGTTGCACGTGACGCAGGTGCTTGTCGTCGGCGTAGGTGGCTTCGACGGTGACGACAGTGACGACGGCTCGGATCCTTTGGCCCCCGTGAGCACGCTGGCGGATTTGCCCTCTGTCGCGCCGGCCGTCACGCGATTCGCGGCCCAGTTGGCCAAGATGCCTGGACTGAGCGTGTGGGGTGGTGAGGCGTCACACGATCCTGACTGCGAGACGCTCATGCGCCTGTGGCGGGAGGCTCTGCTCCAGGCACAGGTGAGCGCCGGGGCCGAGGCTCTCATCGTGCACTTCGCGGGACATGGGATCCCGGGGCCGGGCAATCAGCAACTGTTTCTGGCCACGCGGGAGACGACGCGGAGGAATCTTTCGACGTGGACCGCCGCACAGGTCGGGTCGTTGCTGCTCGATGCCGAGACGGTGGCGGGCGGAACACCTGTGCTGCTTCTGCTGGATGTGTGCGGGGCTGGCCGGGCAGTGGTGCAGCAGCTCATGGACGGGATCAGGGCTGAGGACCGGCGCGCGTGGGTGATCGCGGCATGCGCACCGGACGAGAAGACGTATCAGGCGCGGTTCACGTCAGCGGTGGGTGCCGTTCTGGAGCGTCTGCGTGAGGGACAGCTCGACATCTCGCCCGCGCTGGAGCATGTGCCGGTCGAGACACTGGCCCGCGAGATCGACCGCGAGCTGGCGAGGTCGGCGGCAGCCGAGGAACTCCCGTCGCAGAGCGTGCTGAGGACCGCGCATCCGGAGGCGCGTGTGCCGGTGCCGTCGTTCCTGCCCAATCCTTCTTACCGCGCGACAGCCGAGGGACAGTTCCGGCAGGCGGTTGAGATGGGGCTGTGGCAGTTCGCGGCGGCCGTGGACCCGGCGCTCGACCCGCTGCACTTCATCTCACGTGCGTCGGGAACGCCGCAGCAGCAGGGCATCGCACAGGGGTGCTTCTTCACGGGTCGCAAAGAGCAGCTGGGGGTGATCAAGCGGTGGCTGGAGGGGCCGAGTGAGCCGTCGCTGATGGTGGTGACTGGCAGTCCCGGTTCGGGAAAGTCCGCGCTGCTGGGTGTGGTCGCCTGCTTGGCCCATCCGCAGCTGCGAGAGGTGACGCGACAGATCGCCGGGGCGGTCGACCGGGAGGTCAGGCCTGAGGCCAATCCCGATCTGGTGGCTGTCCACGCCCGCCAGCGCGGACCTGCGGAGGTTCTGGCGTCGATTGCCGCTCAGCTCGGCCTGGATGAGGATCCGGGGCGGGGCTGGACGGCCACGGCGGTGCTGGACCGGATCGCCGAACAGCGCAGCCGACCCGTGACGGTCGTGGTGGACGCTCTGGACGAGGCGTCGTTGGACATGGCCCTGGTCGAGGTGCTGCAACAGTTGGCCGGCGGGCGCCGACGGCTGGACGCGGCGGACCCGGACGAGGACCGGGTCCTGTGCCGGGTGCTGGTGGGGACGCGGCCGTGGTGGGACAAGTACGCGGTACTGCTTGAGGATTTGGCCGACGAGGAACAACTCGATGAACTGGACGACTCGAAGCGTTGGGAGGCCAAGTACGCGACGCTGCTCAAGGAACTCGCCGACGCGGAACGGATCGTCGATCTGGACAGGGTCTCGGTCGCGCAGAGGATCACAGACCTGACCGACTATCTGAGCGACGTTCTGGAGACGTCCCGGGCCTACAGTGGGCCCGGCACAGCCGTGTTGCGCAAGAACACGGCTGGCGCGGTCGCGGAGCAGCTGGGGCGGCGCCACAAGTCGGGTGCGTTCTTGTTGGCGTCGCTGTTCGCGCACTACCTCGTGCACCTGGAGGCGGCCCCGAGTGTTCAGGATGTGATCGAGCGGGTCCCGGCGGACCTGCCCGCCATGCTGGACCTGCATTTGGACATGCTGCAGCAGGAGCAGCCGGCGATGTCCGCCGTACTGGCGGCGGTGGCCCACGGGTACGGGCAGGGGATGCCGCTTGAGGTGATTCACAGCGTCGCGCAGACGTTCGTGGCTCCTGATGGTGCGGCGCCGGACCTGGACGATGTGGGCAAGGCCCTGTCGGCGGCGTCGTTCTACCTGCGGTTCAGTACCGACAGCGACGGGCAGCGGCTATACCGCTTCTATCACCAGAGCCTTGTCGATCATCTGCGGAGCGTGCACGCGCGGGTGAGCCGCGCGGAGATCTTCAGGCGTGTGCTCGACACGGTGCCAGGACCTGCTGCGGTGACCTCTCGCAGGTTCAGTCTGGCGCTGCCGTATGTGCTGCGGCATGCCGCCCAGCACGCTGTCGATGCCGGAGCGCTGGACGAACTGCTTCTGTCTGCGTCTTTCCTGGTGTTCTGCGATCCGCTGCTGCTGCATGAACACAGGAACAGTTGCACCGTGCGCGGGGATGTCGCGTTGCTGATGAGTCGAGCCGCGCTGTCGGCCGCGCATGAGCCGTGGCAGCGACGTGAATGGCTTCGGAACACGGCTGTGGTCTGGGGCGAGACATGGCTCGTGGAGGCGCTGGACGCGATGGAGGAGCCCACGGCACAGCATCCGCGGCACGGGGCACTGGACTTCGCCTGGGGTACGGCCGAGCTGCCCACAGAGTCCGCCGGATCGTCCCCCGAGAGTGGCTTCAGCACCGTTCTGGTGCGGTGCGCAGACCGGTGGCTGGCAGTTGGTGATACCTACGGGGGGCAGCTGGAGGTGTGGGACGTCCGTATGGGGATCTGCCTGTCCAGGTTGGACGTTCCCGACGAAAGTCCCCTGGTGGCGTTGTGTGGCGGCTACGGCAGCTTCGGCGCGTTGGTGGCGGCGGGGACGGCTGATGGTCGGGTCATGGCGTGGGACCTCGATACCGGCGAGATGAAGATCGCTCTGCCGACGGATGCCGTTCCTGTGATCGCTCTCGGGATCGTCGAACAGGGCGACAGGCCGCTCGTCGTCGCCTGTGGCGGTGGCGAGGTCACCGCGTACGACCTGGCCGGGAACAGGGTGGCGTCCTTGGACGTGCTGGCCGGGTGGCTGGCCGGCCTGGAGGCCGACGGCGGTGTGGCCGACCTGTACGAACCCGACCTGGAAATCGAGGGGTACGACTGTACTGCGGTCGGTACCACTGTGCTTGACGGCACAGAGGTGTACATCGCCGGTGCCGTCGACGGGGCCGTGCATGTTTGGGATGCCGAAGGCAGGAGTCATGTGGTGTGGCCGGGAGGCCAGAGGGCCGTCACCAATCTGCAGATCCTCCCTGGTCCTGGAGGGCCGTTCCTCGTGACGGGCGCCGGCGACGGCACCCGGGTATGGGACGTTCGGACCGGTGCTTCCCGGTTGCTGGACGGCGTCGGTGAGGACCGTTCCGGGATAGTCCTGATGGGAGAGGACGGCAGGCCGTGCTTCGCCTACTTCGAGCCGGGCTCCGGGATCCGTGCGCTAGCCCTTGCTGACGGCGCGTCCATGCCGGGCACTGTGCCCTGGCTGCCCGAGGACCTGGCAGGGGTCTATACCTTGGCGGCGGACGGTACGCAGTTGGCGGCAGTGGGATGGGTGCGCGACACGACGAAGACGCCGCCGTGGTGGCGGGAGACGGTCCTGCTGGCGCAAAGCACGCAAGGCGGTGAGTCGTCGCTGCTGAAGAGTGTCATGCACCCCTCCACGCTGGAGCATGTTGCCGTGGGCAAGGCAGCCAGTCACGGTCGGCTTCCGGCTGCCAGCGTGAGTGAGGATGGAGCCTTCTATACGTGGGATGCCCTCACGGGTAGGAAGATGCTGTCCGGCAGGGTCCCGGACTTGACCGCTGTGGCGGTAGGTTGTCTGGCTGGGAAGAATGTCCTGGTCATGGGGCGCGGCGTTGGCCGCAACAGCGTGATCGAGATCCGCGACATCGCCAGCGGAAAGTCGGCGTGTGATCCTGTCGCGTGGCACCAAACGGTCCAGAAGCTGTCCGTGGAAGACGTCGACGGTGCGACGAAGGTCGTCGTGCAAACGCGCGTCGGCATCTTCGTGCTCGTCTTGGGAGAAGACGAACCGGAGAAGGTGCTGGACGATGAGGACCGGCACGGCAGGCCTGCTGAGTGCTTTGCCTTGGGGCGGCACAGGGACGAAAGCATCGTGGTCGTCGCGCGCCAGGCAATCCGGCGAGTTGATTCTGCGCGGTCGGTCGTCAGCAGCCTGACCGTGCATTCGGCATCGGGCGGAAGTCGCGTACTGGTCGAGGACCATGCTGGTGAGATCACCGGTATGGCGATCGGCCGGTGGGACGGGCATGAGGTGGTTGTCACCGGTGACGGCGACGGATTCATCCGCGTCCTGTGCCTGGAAAGGGGACGGGAGTTGGCGCACATTCGGGCGCATGGGGAAGCGGTCACGTCCGTGGCGTTCGCCAGGAACGCGGAGACCACGCTGCTGGTGACCTCGGGTGAGGACAATCGCGTTGGCGTCTGGGATCCTCGTGGTCCTGGCGGGCTGGTGGGAGAGACCGACTTTCCCGACAGCCTTGGCGCGGTTGCTGTCAGCGACGTCGGCGTCTTCGCGGGGTTCGGGACCCGGGTGGCGTTCTTCACCTGGGCGGGCCTTGCGCACATGTCAGATGCAAACAGTGGAACGGGGGCTGATGAGCCGGATCGTGGTCGTCCATGGGGTACGCAACTACCAGCGGGGTCTTGAGCCGGATGACGCTGCAGACAAGCTCGCGGCCGGCTGGCGGGATCGGTTGGCGTGCGGATACAAGGACGCGGGCCTGGGCCACCTCGCGGTTCCCGACGTCACGGCCGCCTATTACGCGCATACCCTGCGCGACGCGGAGTCGCAGGGCGCGGGCGACGAGCTCGATCAGCTCACGTCGGCGGAGCAGCAGGCCGTTGTGGAATGGCTGCGGGTGGTGGGCCTGCCGGCTGAGCCTGCCGAGGGCCAGTCGTGGGGCGGGCTGCCCCTGCGCCAGGCGGTCGACCTCGTCGCCCGCAGGCGGGGAATCGCCGCCCGGACGCTCAGCAGGATCGCTGTGGCCTTGATGCCGGAGGTCTTCGGCTACCTCGCCTCCCCCAAGCGCCGTCGTCAGGCTCGGGACGCGGTGGCCGAGACCATTCGGGCCTGTGACGCGAAGGTCGTGGTGGCCCACTCGCTGGGATCGGTTGTCACCTACGAAGCCCTGCATGCCTACGGCGGTCTCGGTGTGGAGGTTCTGGTGACGCTCGGCTCGCCCCTGGGACTGCCTGGTGCCGTGTTCGACATGCTGGATCCCGCACCTGACACAGCCGGGCGTGGGCAGCGTCCCGAGGGCCTCCTCCACTGGATCAACATCGCCGATTCCGGCGACTTGGTGGCACTTCCCCGGCGCCTCGGCGACCGGTTCCCCGTCGATGCCCACCAGGAAGCCCACATGGCCGCGGTCGACTTCCACACCCTCAACACCTACCTTGCCCACGGCTTGACAGCCGCCGCGCTGGCTCCTCACTGCACACGTGACTAGATCCGGTCCGGAACAGCGCTGGCGTCGCCGTCCTCCACGCGCTGCGGACCGGATTGCCGCCCTCCGGGAACCGCCGCCGTGCACGACGCTGCCCCGGCGCCACCGTCGGGCCGTGTCCAACTCCCCCTCAGGAGCGATGCGGACGATCAAGGACCGGTGACATCCGAGCGTCCGTGTCAAACAGCTCGCGCTCACGCGGATGAAGAAGATGTTGCGTAATAAACGACCTTCCTGCGACCTTCCACAATCCACGGCCCTTGGTGAGAGCGGAGACGGCCTGGGTTTCGACCCCAGTGAGGCCCAACAAAGATGCTGCGGAGGTGAGTTGGTCGGCTTCCTGGCGGTAGATGATCCGCGTGGAGCAGTCGGTGAGCAGGCCCTCGGCCAGGGCCCGGCCGCGGGAGCCGGCGTCGCCCGCGTCCAGCAGGTCGCTGAGGCGGTGGATGACCATCAGGTTCGCGATGCCCAGGCCGCGGGAGAGCTTCCACTGGCTCTGCATCCGCTCCAGCAGCGCGACGTGGCGCATCACGCGCCAGGCCTCGTCGTAGATCACCCAGCGCCGTCCTCCGGCGGGGTCGGCGAGCGCGGACTCCATCCAGGCGGAGGCGCAGGTCATGGCCAGGACGAGCGCGGTGTCATCGCCCGCGCCGCCGAGGCGGGACAGATCGATGGACAGCATCGGCGCGCTCGGGTCGAAGGCCACGGTGCTTGGCGCGTCGAACATGCCGGCCAGATCGCCGTGCACGAGTCGGCGCAGGGCGTGGGCGAGGTCCTCGGCGGCATGTCCGAGTCGGCCGGACAGCTCGCCGAGCGCGGCATCGAGGCGGTCGGGGGAGCCGAGGACGTAGGCGACCTCGCCCAGCAGCGGGGTGGTGCCGTTGGCCTCGGCGTAGGCGACGACCTGGTCGAGCGCCACGTCAAGGGCGGTGTGCTCCATGGGATGCAGCTCGCGCCCCAGGACCGTCTTCGCGAGCGAGCCGAGCAGCAGAAGGCGCCGCTTGCGGACCTCGCCGGTCCAGTCCTCCTCGCTGACGCCGTACGGCCGGGCGGGTGCGTCCAGGGGGTTCAGGCGGCCCGGCAGACCGGGGCCCAGCGCGATGGTCTGACCGCCCAGCTCCTGTGCGACGACGGTCCACTCGCCCTTCGGGTCGCACGGCACGTAGATCCGGTAGCCGAAGGCCACGGCGCGCACCGCGAGGGACTTCGCCAGGGCGGACTTGCCCATGCCGATGATCCCGGCCAGCAGGATGTTCGGATTGGTGAAGCCGTCGAGGCGCCCATACAGGGCGAACGGGTCGTACGTGAAGGCCGCTTCCGCGTGCACGTCACGTCCGATGTAGATGCCCTGCGCGCCCAGGCCGCCCTCCGCGAGAAAGGGGTAGGCCCCCGACGCGGTGGCCGTGGTCATCCGGTGGGCGGGCAGCTTGAGACGGCCGCCGCGGGCGGAGGCCGGACCGGGCCGACCGCTGGCCGGGTAAGTGGCCCGCAGCTCGGCGTCGAGACCGGGCGCGGTCGGGCGGGCTTCGGGACGTGCGGCGTGCCGGGCCTGGTCGCGGGCGGCAGCGAACTGATGGCGGGCGGCGCGCGCCGTGCGGCGGTCGCTCTTGCGGGGCACGAACAGCGGGCTGGCGCTGGCGCGGGTACGAGAGGCCATGGGGGTGGTGCTCCTGGCGGTCAGTGGCGGGTGAGGCCGGTGAACGGGTCGTGCAGATCGGCCGGGGTGTGATCACGGCGGACTCGGGCGGCGGTGGCCAAATGGCGCTGGCACACGGTGAGTTCGGGTGCCCCCTCCGGCAGCCGGGACCGGCACGCCTCCCGGCTGGGCAGACGGCCGGAGCCCGGGTTCGGGGCGGCGTGGAAGGCTGCGTGGAGGTGCTCGGCTGCCTGCCACAGCCGAATCCGGCACGCCCGCAAGTGATCGCCCTCCGCCCTGGCCACCGGGGTCGTGCGGACGGTGTGGGCCTCAAGCAACCCATACAACGCGACGACGTGGGCGTGCAGGGAGTCGAGTTCGGCACGGCCGGCGGCGATGGGGGCGACCGGCATGTTGATCGCCTGGTGGAAGTCGAGCGCGGCGGTGGCGAACGGGACGAAGTCCGGAGCCAGTTCGGGCAGGGGCTCGGTCGGCATGAGGGTGCCCTTCGGTAGAGCGCGAGATGGTGGTGCGGGTGCGCTACGGGCGGGCGAGGGGCAGGGCCGCGTTGGTGAAGGCTTCGGCCTGCTGCCAGGTCAGAAGGCGCAAGTCGACCAGGGCGGCGACGGCGGCCGTCTCGATCGCGGCGCAGGCGGCGTTGAGCTGCTCGTCGGTGTCGGCGCTCACGGTGAGCAGGCCGGTGAGGGCGACGTCGGCGTGGCCGGCGATCAGCTGGCGCTCGCGCTGCTTGATGTCGGCGTACTCGACCGAGTCCTCCTCGGAGTCGACCTGCCCCTTGCGCTGCCGCTCGGCGGCGTCCGCGATCACGGTGGCCTTGCGGCGCTGTACATCCTTGAGCGCGGAGTCCAGGCCCTTGGGCTCGTAGGTCAGCGAGAGCGTGCGGCGCACACCGGAGGTGAACAGGAGCTGGTGCAGGAAGCCGGGTGAGGTTTCGATGCGGGGCCAGTTCTCGATCCAGAACGTGGCGTGGTGGGCCGAGTCGGTCTGGATCCGGTCGGCCTTCTCGACCAGGACGACGGGGCCGGCGGCAGCGGGCTCGGCCTGCGGGCGGCCCGAGGCCGACCACTGGTCCAAGGCGGCCGACGCCTTCGGGTCGTACGCGGTACGGATCACGGCTGCGATCTCGGCTGCGTCCAGCCAGCCGCTGGGCGTGAGACCGGAGTTGCGGGCGGCCTGATCGAAGGTGGCGGTGAGCTGGGCCAGGACGGCGAAGCCGCCAGTGAGCCCGCCGCCGGCCTGGTTGATCAGGCGGCGGGCGGCCTTGAGGTCGAGGGCGAGCGCGACGTACGCCTCGTGCGGGGCCGCGGCCGGGCCGGCAGCGGCCAGCAGGTCGCGGTAGATCGGTCCGGCGAGGTGGGTCGCCTCGTCGCCGTGCTCGTGCCAGTAGCGGTTGAGCGCGTCACCGGAGTCGGGCACCGTGCGCTCCAGGACCTGGACGCGGGCGATGTGCCCGGTGCGCGACAGAGCCGCCAGCGTGCGCCCCCAGCCTGCGACGTTGTTGGACTGGGTGGCCGGGTCCAGGAGCGCGAAGGCCCGCGAGGAGACCTTGACGACCGCGGTGAGCGTGCCGTGGTGCGGATCATGCACCGCACCGAAACGACCGCGCGGAGCGGTGACCACCCGCAGGGACGCCGCCGTACCCGGGAGATGGAGCAGGCCCTCGCGGCGCGGCCGGGTGGACGGCCGGGCGAGCCAGACCAGCTGGCCCCGGAAACGACGCAGCGCGTATCCCGCGGCGATGGGCGCCCAGTCGGCGAGGGACCGACCGTGATGGCGGATGAAAACAGCCGCCAGAATGACCACCCACAGTGGTATGAGCTTGAGCGCTCCCGGGACGCCGGAGGTAAGCAGCACCGCGAGCAGCAGCAGCCCGGTGAGGGTGACGACGATCAGCTGAGGAGCCGACAGGCCGAGCAAGATGCCGCGTCGCGAGCGATGCGGGAACTTCACTGTGGCCGGGCCGTTGGGCTGAGAGGTGTCGGAGAGCATGGCGAAGCCGTCCTTGGAACGTGGAGAGCAAAAAGGAAGGGGGAGCCGACGGGGCGGGCGGCGCTGGAGGCGACCGTTGCCGCCCGTCCCGTCAGGCGAGGGCTACGAGCCCGATCCACCCGGCGGCTCGGGGTAGACCCACCGCTGCGGCGTCGCACCGCCCTGCGGAGACGGCCCGCCCACCGGCCCGGGACGCCGGGGCGCCGGTGGATCCAGGTGCGTGATGCGCGGCTGAGCCACCGCCGCGCCCTGGGGCGTTGGCCCGGAGGAGACCGGTCCCGCGTCGGCCGCCGCCTCCTGACCGGGGCGCTGGACCAGCGGCTGCCCGCGGTCACCATCGGTGGGAGGCCGCCGGATCAGTGCCCGGCCCTTGTCGCCGGTGGCGTTCGGGTCCTCGCCGAAACGGAAGTGGGTCTGCTTCGGCTTGTCGCCGTCGGCCGGTCCGCCGGTCGGGTCGATGCCGGAGGCGACACCGCCCCAGCCCTGACCCGGAACCTTCGACGGGCCCTGCGGAGCGGGCATGCCGGTGCCGGCCTGCATCGCGAGCTGGCCCGCCGTCTTCGCCGCACCGGCCGCCACCGCGACCCCGGCGACACCCGTACGGTGCAGGTCCTCCTGGCCGCCGCCGTCGGCCGCCCAGTGCACGAACTTGTACGTGGCGTAGGGGCACAGCATCACCAGGACCATGACGACGATGCCCGCCATCGCGTCCGACAGGGCGGCGAGCCCGTCGGAGGCGTCGCTCTTGCCCATGGCCGAGACGCCCAGCAGGAACACGATCGTCATCAGCAGCTTGCTGACGATCAAGGTCGCGGTCGCCTCGATCCACCCGCGCCGCCAGCGGCGCGCGACTTCCCAGCCGCCGCCCGCGCCGGCGAAGACGGCCAGCGTCACCAGGACCAGGATGCCGACCTTGCGGGCGACCATCACCGCCCAGTACAGGAACGCGCCGATGGCGCACCCGAGGCCGACCACGGCGGGGATGGTCCAGCCCAACGCGTACATCGGGCCGAGGTTGTTGACCTCGATGACGCGGCGGATCGCATCGTCGACCGAACTGTTCGCCACCTTGAACAACCCTGCGGACAGCGCGTCGACCACGGTCAGTGCGACGGTGGTGCAGGCGATCGCGGCGAACGCGAACAGGACACCCGCCACCGTCCCGGTCACCGCCTGCGCGAGCGCGCGCTCGTCACGGCGCCACGCGGCCCGCATCAGCTGCAGACAGAACGTGGCGACGGTCAGCACGAGACCGATGGGCAGCAGCAGCTCGTAGTTGCTGCGGAACCAGTCGGCGTTGAGATCGACGGCCGTGGTCTTGTCGACCGCCGTCGAGGCGAGGTCCGCGGCGGACTGAGCTAGCTCGCCCATCGACTTCGCGATCCAGGCACCGATGCCATCGGTGATCGCCTCGCCGGTCGAACCGACGACGCCGCCGACGGTGTTACAGACCGTCTGCATCAGGGGAAGGTCACAAGCCCCCATGAGGGCACCTCCTTTCGAGGGTTTCGGGGGCGGTCAGGGCGCGACGCTCGGCAGCACGCCGACCAGGGCACAGGCACGGTCGGGTCGGCACTGGACGGCGAGCGTCGTAGCGCGGGACTCGGCTCCGGACCCGGAGCCCTTCCAGGCGATGGACTGCTTGCCGGTGACCGTGACGGCGTAGACGTACGCATCGGTGATCGCGCCGGGATCCTGCGCCAGGGCGGTCTTGAACGCCTGCGGGAAGTGGCCCTCGCCGACCTTGGCACTCGCGTGCTGGCCGTTGTCGTGCATCCGCGACCACAGCACCGGGCTGGGTATCTGGTCAGACACGGACTCCCAGTCGGCGTACTTCTTCTCGCCGGTCATCCACCGCTTGAGCCCAGCGACGTGCTCGGCACGGGAGAAGGAGCGGGTGTCGTACGTCCACAGCACCTTGGTGGCCGCCTTGGCGAAGACGATCGGATCGCTCGTCTTGGGCGGTGCCGCAACTGCCGCACCCTTGCCGGTTGTTGCTTCTGGCGACGCGGCCCGCTGCGTGGACGTCGGAGTAGGGGAGGGCTGGGTCGCGGTGGGGCTTTCCGCGCGGGTCAGATACGCGAGGAGACCGGCGACGGCCAGCAGCACGGCCAGGACGAGGCCGCCCAGCAGGGCACGTCGCAGGACCGAGGACGGCGCCCCGTAGGCGCGGCCCTGGGCAGAGAGGGAACGTTTCTTCGGCATCAGTGGACCTGCGTCCCCATCGCCGAGAAGAACGCGACGATGCCGTTGGCCGCGCCCAGCAGCAGCGCACACCCGGCGGCGATGACCGTGCCTTTCTTCCCGTTCGCCTCGGCCTGGTGGCCACCGCTGTGGTGACCCCACGCCCAGACCATGGCGGAGATGGCCAGGGCGCCGACCACCGCGATGATCCCGAAGAGGTTGATCGAGGAGACGACGTTCTTCAGCACGCTGAGGCCGGGGAGGCCGCCCTCCTTCGGTGTGATGCCGGGGTTGTACGCCAGATACTGGGCGTGCTGCATGAGCTTCACTTGGAACTCCAGTGCGATTTTGGGCGCGCGAGGGCCCGAGAGGAGAGGGAGCGAGGGGAGGGGGAGAAGAAGCTGGTCAGACGACCCGGCGGGCGGCGACGATGTCCGCGCGCCAGTCGGCGAGGGTCGAGATCTTGACCACGTCGCCGGTCTTGGGGGCCTGCAGGATCAGCCCCTGGCCAATGAACATCCCGACGTGTTCGGGTGCCGCGGCCGTGCCGCGGGTGAACAGGAGGTCACCCGGCTTGAGGGCATCTACGCTGACCGCCTTGCCCTCCTTGACCTGCGTGTATGTGGTCCGGGAGAGCAAGACGCCGCCGGCCTTGTACGACGCCTGCATCAAGGACGAGCAGTCGCACCGGCCCATCGGGTCCTGGCCATGCGGAGCGGAGCACGTACCGCCCCACTGATACGGCGTACCGAGCTGACCAAGACCCCAACGGATCGCCGTGCGCACCGACTTGGGCGCACGAGCCGGGATCTTGTAGCCCTCGGGGACGGACCCCGCGGGAATCGGGCCGAACGAGGACCCGTCCCCGCCGGTGTCGCACGCGGTAGCCGCCGAAGAGGTCGTCTGCTCGGCCTCAGCACTGGTGTCGCTGTCCTTGCCAGAACTTCCGTTCTGGCCGAGCGACTTGACGATGGCTTTCTGGAGGGCTGTGGCCAGCGGCTCCCACTTCGCGTACGCGTCGGGGAAACCGCTCTTCTGAACCGCCTGCGCGGCCTGGGCGACGGTCATCGACTGCCAGCCCGAGACCTTGAGCAGGCCCTCGTAGAACTTCGTCGAGGCGTGCACCGGATCACGAACCTCGGCAGCCGTACCCCAACCCTGGCTGGGGCGCTGCTGAAAGAGGCCGAGCGAATCCCGATCCCCGTAATCCAGGTTCCGCAGCCCCGACTCCTGCAGAGCCGTGGCCAGGGCAACGATCTGCCCCCGTGCCGGCACCTTCATCGCGATGCCAGTGGCCTGGATCGTCTCTGCGTTCGGGATCTGCTCCTCGGGGTCATCCAGCCCCGGAACGGACACGGACCCCTTGCCGTCGCCCGTGAGGATGGACTCCACCTGCTTCGCGACCGCCGTGCTGTCCACAGCCTGCGCGCCGTCCGCGGAACAGGCGGCCTGAGCACTGTTGGAACCAGCGAGAGCGACAGCGACCGGCGCTATCAACAACGTCGGGCCGAGCGCCACGGCCCCTGCTATGGCAATGGCCTTCTTCACGGACGCGGGCCGAACGCCGAACGGCAGGACAGGGAATTTGGCCCTCGGGACGGGCGCGCCTGGGCATGCTCCATCGGCAGCTCCTTACTCGTAGGCAGCGCGGCGCAGGCGTTCTCGTCGAAAAGGCCACCGGCACCGCGCCGGTCATGAATTCGCAACCTCTGGGGGGGGAGGCAGGGAAACCAGGGCCGGGAGCTGCTAACTCCCGGCCGCTGGCCCCTTACTGGAAAGCGGCAGCCAGCCGCGCTCGTAATCTCACTCGCCACATAGGGAGAGCCCCCTTCGCCGATTAGGAAGCCAGTCGGTGGGGTGTCAGGCACGCTGTCCTTTGGACGGAACGGCACGCATCGACACAGCTCAGCAGGGGCGGAACCAGGTCCCGTCCTGCGAACACGGCGAGACTGTAGAGACGAAGTCCGGCCGCACCAAACGGCCCCTGCTTCGGGCGGTTTCGGGGCACTGAGCTGAGATCTGCTTCATTGGGTGCGGCCGGAATTCGGGGTTAACCTCCAGCGCATTGCTCGCCACGGCGGCTGCTTTCGCAGTTCCGCGGAGCGACCCACGCCGACGTGCGCCCTTCCCTCCGCGAGCGGAGAAAAGGGCGCACGACCGCCCCCTGAAAGAGAGAACCGCGCAATGCCGTACACCCTGCACCGAGGCGACGCGCTGACCGCCCTCGCCGGCATCCCCGACAGCAGCGTCGACGCCGTGATCACCGACCCGCCCTACAACAGCGGCGGCCGAACGAGCAGCGAGCGCACCGGCCGCTCCGCGCGCGCGAAGTACACCTCGGCCGACGCCGAGCACGACCTCGCCAACTTCCCCGGCGAGAACCGAGACCAGCGCTCGTACGGCTTCTGGCTCACGCTCCTGCTCACCGAGTCCTATCGCGCGACCGTCGAGTCCGGCACCGCGCTCGTCTTCACCGACTGGCGGCAGCTGCCGACGACGACGGACGCGCTCCAGGCCGCCGGCTGGACCTGGCGCGGGATCGCCTCGTGGCACAAGCCGGTCTCCCGGCCGCAGAAGGGCCGACTCAAGCAGTCGTGCGAGTACATCGTGTGGGGAACCAAGGGGCCGGTCGACGCCAACCGGAACCCCGTCTACCTGCCCGGCCTCTACACAGCCAGCCAGCCGAGGAAGGGCCGCGTGCACATCACCCAGAAGCCCGTGGAAGTGATGCAGGAGCTGGTGAAGATCTGCCCGCCAGGCGGAACGGTCCTCGACCCGTTCGCCGGCTCCGGGACGACTGGCGTCGCCGCCTTGCGCGAAGGTCGCCAGTTCATAGGCGTCGAGCTGTCCGAGCATTATGCCGACATCGCCGAACAGCGACTGTTGCAGGCAACGCAACAGCACCTCACTCGTGAGGACTTCGTCTTGGCGGGGCCAGAGGAATAAAGACTAGGAACGGAGAACGGCTGGCCCGCAGATACAGAGCGAGCGGCTGGTGGCACGTAAAACACGCGTCACCGGGGCTTGGAGAAAACCCCATCGCCGCAGGTGAGCGAGGGTGCGTGGACCTGATCTGAAACACTTGGCCCCGATCTGGAAGCGCTCAGCAGATTGCTGCCGGTCAGCCGGGGGTCCTTCCCGTCGCTTGAGCATCCGCTCTGACACTCAGCGCACCGCCCGCACAGCTGCCTCCACGGTGCCGGGGCTGGCCCCGCGGGCAAGGGTGAACGCATGAGCATCGCTGCCACGGAAGTAGGTCGGACGTTGCTGATCGTTCTGCTGGCGCACGTCAGCAGAACGATCCTCCTTGAGCAGCTGCCCGGTGGGACCGCCTGGCGCCCGCTGAGCGTCGACGTACCGTCACACCGCTCGTACGCGCGCGTCGTTCATCGCTGGCGGCAGCCTGGCATGCGCCATAGAGCCCGCCAGCCGAAGTGCTTGGCCGCTCCCACGCACGTCCCGGCGGTAGGCAGCAGACCGACAGCGCCTTCCTCGGGCACCGTCAGCGGCCTCGGACCTGTTTGGCCACCCCAGTGGTGTTGTACCGGTACCGGGCCATCTCCTCGGTCACTCCGTAGTGCTCGGCGATCTGCGCCGGCCCCCACTGGCGGCGGACTGCGCCGAGCAGCAGGGGGCGGGGAAGCATGAGTGTTCCGCCAAAGGCAGTGGCTTGTTCTTCCTCGTCGGGGCGGCAGGTCCTGAAGGGCATGCCATTGACTTCGCGGATCTCGGTGAGGTCATGCTTCAGGACGAGGTGGGAGAGCTCGTGGGCCACGTCGCTGGCCCTGCGACCCGGGGTTCGGAGCGGGTTGGTAACGACGATGTTCCTGCCGGAGACCTGGAAGGTCGCGGCGGAGAAAGCGTACGCCTGGACCCGTTCGAGTTCTTCGAGGCGGGTGTGGCTGACCAGCTTCTCGGCGCTGACGATCTTGACCTTGAGGTGGGCGGCGAGGTCGTCGACGTTCAGGGCATCGGTGTCGCTGAGATCAAGTTCGCGGCGCAGTCGGAGGGCTTCTCGTTCGGCGTTGGCCTTGAAGCCTCGAGGGAGGGTCACAGTTCGCCTGCTTCGACGAGTCGTTCGAGTTCGGTGTTCATGTCGGTGAGCAGGTCGGCGAGCCGCTGGGGGACGCCAGGACGCAGCACCGAGGCAGCCCGGAGGTGGCAGGCAATGGCGGGTGCGGCGGGGACCGCCTCCTTCGCGAGGGCGTCGTAGAGGTCGCGCAGAACAGAGCTGATCTTGTTCGCCGCGTCGTCGGTAAGCCGAGGGTCTGCGTGGAGGTGGGTGATGGCCTGGTCGAGGGGCGACACCTGGCGGGTGGCGGTCGGGGTGAAGAAGCGGCTCGGGGAGACGCCGAGCCAGGCGCAGAGGCGAGTGAAGGTGGCGAGGTCAGGCTGAGCGCCGGCTTCGACCCGGGTGAGCGTGCTGAAGCTGACGCCCGCTTCGGCGGCGGCCTGCCGGAGAGAAAGGGGGCCGCGGTGTTCCTTCAGTAGGCGTCCGAGTTCGGCGATGTCGAACTGCTCGACAGCGTCCGGTCCGGTCATTTCGGGGTCCGGGAGGGGGAGCTGGCTCCGGTCGGGGCTCATACGGGCAGCGTAGCGCGCAGCGATACGGCGATGAAGCTTGACTGCATCGGCACGAGGTGATCACACTGGACTCACTGACGCTTTGCTGAATCAGCACGGTGCCCCTTTACCACCCCCGAACGCCTTAGGAGATCGGTATGCCCCAGCCCCACGAGATCAAGATCACGGTGACCTCCGCCCTCGCCGAGCACCCGTACCAGCACCACTACGACCCGCAGGTAACCGCCACGAGCGTTCTGTCCGACAGCCTCACCGCCTTCGGCTTCACCAGCGACGGCACCACCCGCTACTACCTCTTCCACGACGGGCACGAGGTCCCGCCCGAGGCAACGGTGGGCGAGCTGGCCGGGCACGCCAAGGCCCTGCACCTGAAGCTGCGCACCGAAACCACCAACGGCTAGAGCCGGGGAGTCAGTCGTGGATCTCGAGAGCCGTCTGCGGCTGGCGGGCGACGTCCCGGCGGTCGAGGAGTTCCTCTCCTCGACCGCCGGCCGCCTCCACCACCGCGACCAGGACCCCGACGGCTTGTACTGGGCCGAGGTGCAACCGAACAACGGTGAGCGCGCAGCGTTCATCGCCCGGATCGAGTGGACGGTCTACCCGGACCGGCCGCCCTCCCTTGTCTTCGTCGAGTCGATCGGCGCATCCGGAGTCGGAGCGCCCAGTGCCTGGCCGGGAGCGGATGGCTACCGCTACGGCTCCAACGACGTGTGCAAGCCGTTCACCGCCGAAGGCCAGAGGCTCCACCCCGAGTGGAGCAGCGGGCCGCACTCCTGGAGGAGCACCGGCAATCCCTTCCTGTACGTGGTGGAGAACGTGCAGGACGACATCGATCGCGTTGACGGGAGGTGTGCCGGATGACCACCGACACGAGGAAGCTGGTGCTGCCGGCCGGCGCGGTCGACCCGGTGCTCCAGGAGATTCGGCGCCACGGGCTGGCCGATCAGGAGACCGGCGCGCTGCTGCTGACCGGGCAGTCGGACATGCACGTGCTGGTCGTGGCGGTGGCCGGGACGGCGGGGATCGTGCGGGGTCCGGGTCTGTTCACGGTGAGCGCGGTCGCGTACGACCGGCTGTTCAGCTTCGCCGAGGAACGGTCCTACCGGGTGCGGGCGATGATCCACTCGCACCCCGAGGAGGCTTTCCTGTCGCGGACCGACCGCGCGTACTCGTTGCGGGTGCCGAAGTTCGTCAGCGCTGTCGTCCCGACCTACGCGGCGCCGCCCGCCGACCCGGAGTCGTGGGGGTGGTGGCGTTTCGAGCAGGACTGGGTGCCCTGCACCACTCCGGTTGTCGACTCGGCGCTGCCCCCGGCGCGCACGGTGGTGTTCGGCGAGGAGGGTGTCCGTGAGTACTGACTACAGCCGCAGCGTACGCCTGGGCGGCCTGGCCGCCGGCGTGGAAGAGGCCACCCTGCAGGAGCGGATGGAGGGCATCCTCATCCACCTGACCGGGGACGCGCACCTTCCCGCGGCCGCCGAGACTCTCGAAGTACTGGTGGCGGACCTTCGCCGGTGGCCGGTCCGGCTGAGTCTGGACCCCGGCCGCGGACCGGGGCGGCTCGACGACGAACTCATCCGCAGGCTGGTGGAAACGGCGACCGGGATCGATCCGGACCGGCCGCTTCGCATCGGCGAGGCCCAGGGCAAGGCGCCGCTGCATCTACACGTGGGAACCGCACCACCGCTGGGTGCTGCGGTGGCCGGTGCGCCGGACGGGCACGGGGTCCGTCTGCGGCACACCGGTCATCCTTTCCCCCGGCTCAACGCGCCCGGCACCGGGCTGGGGGCGGTCCTCACTGCGGCGATGCTGGCCGGCGAGGCGTTCAAGGTCGTTGCCGGGCTGCCGGAGGGGAAGTTCCAGGTGACCCCGGTGGTGGACTTCTGCCCCGTCCTCCCCGGTGAGCAGCCCGGGATCGTCGTCGCCCCGCTGCCTGCGCTGGAGCAGGTGCTGCTGGGCGGGGGCGGCGCGATCGGCACCGGCATCGCCCTGGTCCTGGACCTGCTGCAGGTCTCCGGCGAGTTGACGGTGGTGGACAGGGAGGTCTTCGAGAAACCCAACGTCACCTCGTACAGCATCGGTACCCTGGCCGACGCGGCTGCGGGCCTGCCGAAGGTGCGGTTGATCGACGCACGCCTCCGGCGGATCGAGGTGACCCCGTTCCACGGGACGATCCAGGCTTCCATCGAGGCCGTCGATGCGGGCACCCTGCCGTGGCCCCGGATCGTCCTCGGCGGACTGGACAGCGTCCAGGCCCGGCACGACCTGCAGCGGCTGCAGGCCGATCTCATCCTGGACGGCAGCACCGGCGGCCCGGTCGGCACAACCGTCGCCCTGCACGAGGCACTGCCCACCGGCCCCTGCCTGCGCTGCTACTTCAAGGCCAACCACACCGGGAAGAGCGCGGAGCAGCGACTGCATGAACTGACCGGGCTCCCGCTATCCCGAATCGCCCTCGGGCAGGAGCCGCTGACCGAACGAGACCTGGAAAGCCTGGACAATCAACAGCGGGAATTCGTCGGGCAATTCCTCGGACGGCCGGTGTGCGGGCTGATCAACTCGCCTCAGCTGACCGGTAGAACGGGCGACGGGTTCCGTCCTTCGGCCGCGTTCGTGGCCCAGCAGGCCGCCTGCCTCGTCGTCGGCGCCTGGATCGCCCGCAGCACGGGCCTGTTCAGCGGGCCTCCACGACGCATCGAATACGACACCCGCTTCGGCCCCCGGCCCGACCAGATGATCGACGACCGGCTTCCCACCCCCGGGTGCGTGTGCCAGAAGGACGCTGCTCTCATCAACCGCATCCGAGAAGCCCGACGCACCCGCCGTTGACGCCCGGTTGGAGGTGGCGGCAGACCGGTGGCACCTGGCCGAGTTGGGCGCAGCTTGAGGAAGAGCTCCTTGAGGTGTGAAATAGCAACGTCCCGCCGCAGCGGCCATCACGGTTCCCACCTCGAAGGTCAGGCTGCCTCGAACGCCCGCCGGATCAGCGGTCCCGCCTTCTCCAGGTCGGCTGCCGAGGCGATACGGACCTCCAGGTCGCCGGTCCCGAGGTGGCCGATACCGCGCATGTCACGCGAGAAGCTCTCCTCGAGCTCGACCGTGTCCGGGTCGATCTTGAGGTAGATCAGAATCGCCCCATGCTTCGGGCGGAAGATGACGGAGGCGACGTTCACCATCCGGCGGTAGGCGATGTAGTGCCGAAGCTGAGCTACCTCGACCTCGCCCCAGGCGGTGAGGGCCTCGTCCAGCTCGGCGTACAGGTTCTGCAGGCAGCCAGGAATCGCGGCAGCAGTAGCGGTGGCCTGGACGGACGTCTCCCCGTCGTTGCTGGCGGCACTAGCCGTGACCTCCCGCCCGCGACTCTGACGCCGGCCCGAGGTCGGTCTTGTAGACCCGGGCGTGGACTCGATCAGTAGCAGGCTCAGCAGCCCACCTTCGAAGAGGCGGTAGCGCACCAGGTCGATCCGCTCGCGCAGGCGATGCACCGCGACTCGGTCGTGGTGCGAGAAACCAGCGGCTATGCAGACCATCCGAGGGTTCCGCCAGTCGATCGACTCGGCGGCCTCGGAGCCCAGCTTCTCCTTGACCAGTGCCTCGAACTCGTGGCGCGCGGAGTCCAACCACGACAGATAGGAGACAGCCTGCGACAGGACGCCGCTGTCGGCGCCCTTCTTGTATTCGATCAGCGCAGGTGTGCCGTTCTCGTCCAGACCCAGCGAGTCGATCCGGCCCCGGTGCCACGGTCCCGTCGGGTATTCCGACGCCAGGAAGCGGATGCCGAGCATCGACTCCATCCCCGCCTCGATCCGACGCTGAAGCTCCACCTCCAGCCCCACCGTCGAGCCCTGTAGCTCGACGTCCCGGCCATCGGCATCCAGCCGGAACAGCTTCAGGTCGGTCACCAGCGTCCCCCTCTGCGCGATCTCTACAGGAGAAGCAATGGAAACCGGGCCCGTGACTATTCCGATCTGGCTTTGAGCCTGCTTCGTCCTCCGGACGTCCTCCCAGGACAGACCGGCACAGGTCTGCTGGCCCTGCCGTATTCTGCTGGCCCTGCCGTATGTGGACGGAGTGGGGCGACATTCCCTGCATCCATAGCCAGCTTCCGGACAAGATCCCTGCAGCTGGTCCTGGTCCGATGTGATCACTTCCTCCTATGCGATGCCGATCAGTAGGCTGTAGCGGTGATTCGTCGGTGTCCACGCCCCTCGTGCTTTGCTTCTTCTACGGCGGAGCGGGGGCATACACCGAGCGAGGGTGTGCTTTCGCTGCGGGAGTCAGGGGGTGTGCGGTGAGCGGCGCGTCTCTGCCGTCACGTATCGGCCCGTACCTCGTCGAGCGGCGGCTCGGCGCGGGCGGGATGGGGGAGGTGTACCTCGCCTACTCGGTCGCGGGTGAACCGGTCGCCGTGAAGGTGATCCGGCCCGACCGCACGGATCCGCACACGCGCGCCCGATTCGAACGCGAGGCGACGATGGCGCGCACGATCTCTGGTACGGGTCGTGTGGCCCGTTTCATTGAGGCAGACCCGTTCGCCGAGCAGCCCTGGCTGGCCATGGACTACGTTCCCGGCCGCCCGCTCTCCGATGTCGTGAAGGATCAAGGTCTGCTGTCCACGCCACTCGTGGCGAGTCTTGGCGCGCTGCTGGCCGAGGGGCTTGCCGCCGTGCATGCCGCGGGTCTGGTGCACCGTGACCTGAAGGCGCAGAACGTCATTCTCGGAGACTTCGGGCCGGTGATCATCGACTTCGGTCTGGGTGCCTTCGTCGGGGCGTCCAAGGGGTCGCTCACGCAGGCCGGCGTGGTCATCGGCACGGTGCGTTGCATGCCGCCCGAGCAGGCACTGGGTGAGCTGGAAGTGACGCAGGCCGCTGACGTGTACGGGCTGGGTGCGGTGCTGCTGTATGCGGCGACCGGGCACTATCCGTACGACGGCGCCCGGTGGGAGGCGGTGGCCGCGCAGGTGGTCAACGCCGAGATCGGCCCCGACCTGTCCGGGCTGCCCGCCGAACTGACCCCCGTCGTGTCGGCCATGCTGGCGCACAAGGCGGAGGACCGCCCCTCCCTGGAGGAGGTGACGCGGCAGTGTGCCGATCTCATGCGTCTGCTGGGCACGAGTCCGGCCCGGGCACGGCGCGCTCTGATCCAGGAGACGACGCCGAGGGACCATCCCACGATGGTGCTGCCTCAGCCTGATACGCCCATGCTGGACCGGCTCGACTCGCTGGAGAGGCAGCTGCGCGAGGAGTCGGCGGCCCCGGCAGATAGCGTCCCCGCCTTGCCGTCCGATGGTGAATCCAGCCCGGATACTCCGGCCCAGAGCGACGTCGAAAGCTCGCTCGTGTCCGTGCAGGAATCCCCCAGCGGACGCCCGGCCGAACCCGCGCCGAAGAAGGGCCGTCCCCCCGCTTCCCGGCGGGTCGCCGACGAACTGCGTAAGCGCTACGCGATGGGCCCGGCGCTCGCCTGGTCGAAGCGCTGAACCGCTCTTCCTTACCTTTCGCCGACGGGGCCGGTCCGGGGCGATACAAAGGGTGGGCGGCAGCACACCGCACATCACGAGCACACAGTCCACAGAGGAGCACCACGTGACCACGGCGATGCAGCCCGAGGTTCCTGAGGCGCGCGACGCCGATGCGGCGCGGTCGGCGTACCCGGCCGGTGCGAAGCCGACCTTCGCGCCCGGCGCCCAGGTGCGCATCCGCCATGAGCAGTGGCTCGTGAAGTCCGTCGACGAGTCCCGCGACGGACTGATGGTCGAGGTCAGCGGGGTGTCCTCGTTCGTCCGGGGCACGGACGCGGTGTTCTACTCCGGCCTTGACCAGATCGACGTACTCGATCCGCGCAAGACTCGGCTCGTGCCCGACGACACCTCCAGGCACGCCAAGGCCCGCCTGTACCTGGAGGCGGTGATCCGCAAGACCGCGCTGCCGCAGACCGAGCACGGCATCGCACTCGCCGACTCCTTCCTCATGGACCGGCAGGAGCACCAGCTGCGCCCCGCCGAGCTGGCATTGTCCATGCGCAACCCGCAGCCCCGGCTGCTGATCGCTGACGTGGTTGGGCTGGGCAAGACGCTGGAGATCGGCATCACGCTCTCGGAGCTGATCCGGCGCGGGCGCGGCGAGCGCATCCTCGTGGTCACGCCCGCCCATGTGCTGGAGCAGTTCCAGCGCGAGCTGTGGACCCGCTTCGCTCTGCCGCTGGTGCGCCTGGACTCCACCGGCATCCAGCGCATCCAGCAGGAGATCCCGGCGGGCCGGAACCCGTTCGCTCATTTCAAGCGCGTCATCGTCTCCGTCGACACCCTCAAGTCGGCGACGTACGCCCACCACCTGGAGAACATCACCTGGGACGCGGTGGTCATCGACGAGTCGCACAACCTCGTGAACAAGGGCACCCGCAACAACCTCCTCGCCCGCCGTCTCGCCGAGCAGACCGATGCGCTGATCCTGGCCTCCGCCACTCCGCACAACGGCGACGCCGAGTCCTTCGCCGAGCTGATCCGGATGCTCGACCCGGCGGCGATCGCCGACCCCAAGAACTACAAGGTCGCCGACCTCGACCACCTCTACATCAGGCGCACCAAGTCCGACCGCGAGGTACGCGACGGCCTCAAGAACAAGCCCTGGGCCGAACGCGGCGACTCCTTGCCGGTGCCGGCTCCGGCGACTCGGAGGGAGGTCGCCGTCCTGGAGAAGCTCGCGAGCGAATGGACGCCGGGCGACCCGAACCGTTCGTCGGTCTGCGCCGATCCCCTGGTCGGCTACAACTTCCTGAAGGCGTTCCTCTCCTCCCACGTCGCCCTGCGTGAATCCCTGGCCAACCGGCGTGCCTATCTGGACAACCCGAAGAGCGTCACGGCGAAGGGCAAGGCCAAGACCGCGCCGGACACCCCCGAGCGCCGCGCTGCTCTCGCCGCCGAGAGCAAGGCCCTCGCCGAGCTGGAGGCGCTGGTCACGGACTTCACCGACCAGGACTCCGCCAAGCTCGACGCACTCGTCCGCACGCTGAAGGACGACCTCGGCGTCGGCCCGCAATCCGAGCGCCGCGTCGTGATCTTCTCCGAGCGGGTCCACACCCTGGACTGGCTGGCCCAGGAGGTCCCGGCCCGGCTTGGCTTCAAGAAGAAGAACATGGCCAAGCCTGACAAGATGCGTCCCTGGAAGGCGTACGACGGCGCCGTCGAGGTCATGCACGGCGACACCACCAACGACCAGCAACAGCGGGAGATCGTCGACCGCTTCGGCCGACGCGAGGAGCCAGTGCGGCTGCTGTTCACCGGTGACATCGCCTCCGAGGGCGTCAACCTGCACCACCAGTGCCACGACCTCATCCACTACGACCTGCCCTGGTCCCTCATCCGCATCGAGCAGCGCAACGGACGTATCGACCGTTACGGGCAGGCGGTCAGCCCCGAGTTCCGTGCGCTCACCCTCACTGCCGACGTGCCCTGGCGGCGCGACGAGGAGAGCGGCGAGATGCTCACGCTCGACGACCGGCTCGTCGGCACCCGTCTGCTGCGCCGCGAGGCCCAGGCGCACGAGATCGAGACCGGCGAGGGCAGCGCCGAGGCCGTCACCGGTCTCTACGACGACAAGAAGGAAGAGGACCGCCTCACCCGCGACCTCATCAAGGGCGGCACCGTCGAGCGTTCCATCAAGCAGTCCCAGCAGGAGTCCGGCGGGGTCCTCGCGGGGCTCCTCGCCGGCGCCAACGCCCGGCTCGCTGACCCGACGGCCGCTCCGGCCACTCTCGGCACGGCCGCGGTGCCCGAGGCCGACGTACCCCATGTGTTCGCCGACACCAAGGCGTACTTCCACACCGCCGTGGACCTGATCTACCCGCAGGCTGAGCGCGAGGCCCTCGACTGGAAGCCCGAGACGGCAGGCGGCCGCATCGAGTTCACCCCGCCCGACGACCTGCAGTACCGCTTCCGGGAGCTGCCGAAGTCGTATCTGGAGCAGGAGAAGATCCTCACGACGCCCAAGTACGACGGCACACTGCGCATCACCTTCGACAAGCAGTATGCTGCCGACCGGCTGGAGGCCGCCCGCAACGCCAAGCAGGGCAAGACCGACGAGCCCACGTCCCAGTGGCCCAATGTCTCCTACGTCTCCGACATCCACCCGGTGCTCGACTGGGTGACGGACAAGGTCCTCGCCAAGCTCAAGTACGACGAGGCGTTCGTCCTCGCCTACCAGCCAGACGTAGCCAAGGCCAAACGGATCGACGCCGCTCTTCCTTCGGCTCTGACCGGCCCGGTCTATCTCCTCCAGGGCGTCTACTCCAACGCGGCGGGCAAGCCGACGGTCGTGGAGTGGATGGCCGTCACCGGCCTCGCCGGGGCCACTCCTCGCGTATGGCGCATGGACTCGGCGTTCCTCGCCGCTTGCGGCGTGGGACCCAACATGCCCGGCCGCGCCCAGCCCGTTGACCCCGACCTCCTCCAGGAACTCGTTCCCGCAGCTGTCGATGCGGCCGAGACCCACCTGCGTGAACGCCGCGCCGACTACGACAAGCAGGTCGACTCCTACCTGGCCCCGTACGAGGACCGGGTGCAGGTCTGGGAGCAGGGCGCCCTGATCGCCGTCGGCAACCAGGAGCGTCGTCGCAAGCAGGTGTACGACACCGCCAAGCGCCGCCGCGCCCTCGTACGCCGTCTGCGGACCGACGGCGACCCGATGCTGCGGGTCCTCGGCGTCCTCGAACCTCTCCACCCTGCCACCGTCTCCGCTGCACACGCCGAGGAGTCCGCACGATGAGCTACACCTACGACTCCTTCGCCAACCGCGGCGAGTATCTCTCCGCCCACTACTTCAGCGAGGAGCTGGAGAACACCCTCAAGAAGAGCAAGGCGGGCGACGAGGGCCTGTTCACCCTGTGGACCAGCCGCGAGACCGACCCCCACGACCCGCAGCCCACTCCGCGTGAACTCCTCCCCCGGCTCCGCGGTGAGTACCTGGCCACCGTGCGTCCCTTCCTGGCCGCCCGTGCCCAGCAGGAAGAACTCGGCAGCACCTACGACGACCCCACGGGCGAGTGGGCCGAGCACCTCACCACCTGGCACACCGCCGTCCTCAAGGCCCTCGGTTACGGCGGTGACCGGCCCGAGCCGATCACTGTGCACAACGCGGGCAAGGAGTACGAACTCCAGGTCGCCTGGCACGGAGACGGCATCCTCGCCATCGACTGCGGCTGGACCGCCAAGCTCGACGACGCCCTCGACCCCGACGAGGCCGGACAGTTCCTCCACCCCCTCAAGACCGCCGACGGCCTCCTCGAAGTCGGCGAGAAGCTGGCGGGCTGGCTCTTCCAGAGCGAACTGCACGAGCCGGGCGGCGACGCGCCCCGCTTCATCCTGCTGCTCTGCGGCGGCGTACTCGTCCTCGCCGACCGGGGCGCCTGGGCCGAAGGCCGCTATCTCGCCGCCAGCCTGGACGCGGCTCTCGCCCGCAACGACACGGCGAAGGCCGGCGAACTCGCCCTCCTCGCCGTCCTCTTCTCCCATGACATGCTCGCGCCCCGCCCCGACGGCAAGGGCCGACGCCTCGACGACCTGCTCAAGGCCTCCCGCGACAACGCCGTCGGCGTCAACTCCGAGCTGCGCAAGGGACTCCAGCACTCGGTCGAAATCATCGCGAACGAGGTGCTCGCCCGCCTGCGCGAGGCAGAGGTCGAGCCGCGGGAGATCGAGGACCTCAAGAAGGGCCCGTTCGCCAAGCAACTCACCCGCGAATCGCTGCGCTACCTCTACCGCATCCTCTTCCTCCTTTACGCGGAGGCCCGCCCCGAACTGGGCATCCTGCCCGCCGACGACTCGACGTACCAGACCGGGTACTCGATCGCCCGGCTGCGCGAACTGGTGGCGCGGGCGCGAAAGCTGGTCGAGGAGGACAGCCGGATCGGCTTCCACCTCTACGCCTCCCTCGATGTGCTCTTCAACAAGGTCAACTACGGCCATCGCCCGCACGGCACCGAAGCAGACGACGACAAGCCGGCCGAGGAACGCAGCCAGCTTCGCGGACTGCGCTTCGAGCCGCTGCGCAGCGAGCTGTTCGACCCTAAGGCGATCACCCTCATCGGCCGCCGCATCCTCCACCCCCACTGGGACGAGGATGGGGACGAGCAGCCGCGGTGGCTGGACCTGCGGCTGCGCAATGCGGCGTTGCACCAGGTGCTGCGCCTGCTGACCATGAAGGAGGCTGGCCAGAAGGGTAGACAGGGCGGCTTCATCTCCTACCGCAACCTCGGCATCAACCAGCTCGGCGCCGTTTACGAGGGCCTGATGTCCTACACGGGCATCATCGCCAAGGACGAGCTGGCCGAGGTCGCCAAGCCCGGCGCGAAGAAGGGCGACAAGCAGTACGGCGATCCCGAAAAGGGGTCCTGGCTCATCCCCGCCGACCGGCTGACCAAGTACAGGGAGAACACGTACGTTGTGTACTCCGCCTTGGACGCCGAACAGTACGGTCTGCGTGGCCCCAAGAAGTACGACAAGGGCACCTTCGTCTACCGACTGGCCGGCCGCGACCGCGAGACGTCCGCCTCGTACTACACCCCTGAGTCTCTTACGAAGGTCACCGTCGAGCTGGCGCTCAAGCACCGCCTCGACCAGGAGAAGGACGCTGACGGCAACACGGTCAAGACCCGTGCGAGCGAGCTGCTGCGCTACACGATCTGCGAACCGGCTCTGGGATCCGGCGCGTTCCTCAACGAGGCGATCAACCAGGTCGCCAAGGAGTATCTGAGGCGCCGTCAGGATGAGCTAGGCGTCAGCCTGGACACGTCGAAGACGCTCGATGCCGAGCAGAAGGTGAAGGCGTACATCGCCCTTCACAACGCGTACGGCATCGACCTCAACGCAACGGGTGTGGAGCTTGCGGAGGTGTCGCTGTGGCTCAACACCATGCACCCCGGCATGCGTGCGCCGTGGTTCGGACTGCATCTGCGGCGGGGCAACTCGCTTATCGGAGCCAGGCGTTGGGTGTACGAGGCCGAGCGCATCAAGAAGGAGCGGACGATTGGTGCGCACACGCCGACCAAGCTGCCGTTCCGGGCAGCTGGGGATAGCTCGGAGCAGTCGCTGCCGAACGGGGCTGTGCACCAGTTCCTTCTGCCGACGCCTGGGTGGGGTGCGGTCGCGGGGGCGAGCGGGGATGCGAAGAAGCTGGTGGAGCAGCTCGCCTTGCCGCAGTTGGAGCAGCTGAAGGCGTGGAAGAACAGCATCAAGGCGAAGCCCAAGACGACAGGCGGCAAGGGTAGCCAGCTCGCCCGGTTGCAGGCTGCGGCCCTTCGCGTCGAGTTTCTGTGGAAACTGGTCGCCAAGCGCATGGAGCTGAGCGAGCGAGAGATCGCCCGCACCATCGATGTGTGGGGGACGGATCGTGAGGAAGACGCGGAGGAGTACGCCTTCCTCCGCCGTGACAAGCAGAACCCGGACCAGAGCCTGCCGCTGACCAAGGAGCAGGTCTTCAAGGACCTCTTTGCGGCGGAGGGCTCCCCGTACTGGCGGCTCAAGCAGGTCATGGACGCGTGGTGCGCGCTGTGGTTTTGGCCACTGGAGAAGGTGGGGCTGCTGGATGGGGCCGATGCGGAGTACGACACCGCTCCGGTGGTGACAGCGCAGGCGGGGACAGACCTGGATGCACTGTTGTCGTCGGTGGCCGGGTCGGCAGTGGAGGTCGAGGAGCGCGCGCCCGAGCCGAGGCCTGTGCCGCAGTTCCTCGAGCCCGGCCTGCTGTTCAGCATGGAGGGCGACCAGATTTCCTTGGGTGAGGCTGAGAGCGACGACGAGGCCGAGAAGAAGGCGGCCAAGAAGAAGCGTGGCTCCTCCGCTCCCAAGAAGCCGAGTGGACCGGTACGCCGACGCGATGTCATTCCGCTGGCGGACTTGGACGACTGGATCGCCTTCTTGGAGTCCATGCTGGGCACGGGACCGGTGCCGAAGGACACCTTTGCCACGACGGTCGACTCTCTGGAAGAGCTGAAGAAGCTCGAAGACCTGATCCAGGCCGAGATGGGTATGGACGACGCTCGTAAGGCGGTTGAGACGCGGTATCCGTGGATGCGGGTCGTTCGCGATATTGCCGAGGAGCAGGGGTTTCTGCACTGGGAGTTGGACTTCGCTGGTGTCTTCACCGGTGAGGCGGGGGGCTTCGACCTTCAGGTGGGTAATCCGCCATGGGTGCGGCCGGAGTGGAAGGAGAATCCGGTCCTCGCGGAGTATGAGCCGTGGTTCATGCTTACGGAGAAGCCGAAGGCGGAGGAGAAGAACCGGCGGCGGGATGTTGAACTCGCGCGAGAGGAGGTTCAGGAGTACCTGCTCGGCGAGGTGACGAACACGGTGACGATGGCGAGCTACCTCTCGGCGGCGCCCGTCTACCCGCTGATTTCGGGAAGCCAGCCGGATCTGTATCGGGCATTCATGTGTGAGGTGTGGGACCACGCCGGGAGCGGCGGGGCCGCCGGGATGGTGCACCCAGACACCCACTTCGCGGGGGACAAGGAGGCCGCGCTGCGCGCAGCGGCGTACCGGCGACTGCGGGTGCACGGTGACTTCGTTAACGCGGGCAACCGGTTCTTCCCGCCGCCGGTGGGGCGGTCGAGCCACTTCGGCGTGCACATCTACGGGGCCGAAGGCGAAATCTCCTTCGACTCGTTGTCTTGGCTCTTCACTGTCGACTCACTTCGCTTGTCTGCCTCCGCCGAGAACACGGGCACCGACCCCGGCGTCAAATACGACGGCGACTGGGACGAACGTCCCCACCCGAAGCGGGTCGTCCGCGTGACCTCGGCCACCCTCAAGCGGTGGCGTCGACTGGCAGGTGATGAAGGGCCCCTGGAGCACACGCGTCTCGTCACACCGGTGAGCACAGCGGAGGACCCGGCGATCGACGCACTTGGTACTTATCCCTTGCGTCTCGGTGCACTGTCCCCGGATATCACCCGTGGGTATGACGAAAGTGCTGCCAAGAAGGCAAAGTTCGGCCCGAACAAGGATCAGCGACTCATCGACTACAACACCGGCATCGACGGCCAGGAGGACTACCACGCGAAGGCGTGGAACGAGGTCATCTTCAAGGGGCCGCAGATCGGTGTGGCCAACCCAATGTTCAAACAGCCCAGTCAGGGCGGAGGCGAGGTACGAGGCCTCGACCCGAAGGGGCTCGCGGACGACGCGGTGCCG
The DNA here is from genome assembly GCF_014257025.1 of Streptomyces cupreus. Lineage (GTDB taxonomy): Bacteria > Actinomycetota > Actinomycetes > Streptomycetales > Streptomycetaceae > Streptomyces > Streptomyces cupreus. The sequence continues at coordinate 26,504 of NZ_JACMSF010000009.1, read as the reverse complement.
GAGTCGGAGTACCGGTGCGTGGCTCCCCACGACGTGTTCCTAGGCGAGCAAGACAGGTGGCCTGACTGGGAGAGGTACGAGGCGCTGCTCGCGTCCGAGGAAGAGAGGGCGCAGGCCCGGCTCCGGATTGCGGAGCAGCGCAAGGTACAGCCGGAGGAAGTCGAGGACGAGCAGGTCGAGAAATTCCTGCTTGCCAAAGCGAGTTACCCGTACAGCGAAGACTTTCGGGTTGCGTGGCGCGAGAGGGTTGCGCCTGACACGGAGCGTGCGCTCTATGGAGCGCTGCTTCCGCCTGGGACAACGCATATTCACGCAGTGCGTTCCGCGCGACTGGCGACAAGGGGCCTCACTGCTCTCACCGCAGGCTTCCTGGCCGCGCTGCCCATCGACTACCTGCTTCGGACCGCAGGAGTCGGACACCTCGACGTTGCTCAGGCCAAGCGGCTTCCGGCACCACAGAGCGAACACCCCCTCGCCTCCGCCCTCCTCCTTCGTACCCTCCGCCTCAATCTTCTGACGACTGCCTACGCCGACCTGTGGGAAGAGCTCTACGACCCCAAGTGGCCCGGCTACGAGCCCTGGGCGATCAAGTGGCCCAACCTCAAGACCGAGCTGCACAACGTCACCCCCACCTGGCAGCGGGACACGCCCCTCCGTACTGAGTACGCCCGCCGTGCCGCCCTCGTCGAGATCGACGCGCTCGTCGCCGTCTGGCTCGGGATCGACGCGGACACACTCATCGTCATGTACCGGGCCCGTTACCCGATTACGCAGGACTTCGACCCGGTGACCTGGTTCGATGCCAACGAGAGGAAGATCGCCGGGGACCGGTACACCTACGGCTTCGACCAGACCAAGGACCACTGGACCCAGTTCGAGAAATATCGCGAGGCCTACGAGAAGGACCCGAACACCGACACGCCCCTCCCCGACGGCTACACCGCCCCCTTCTACAAGGCGAACCGCGAACGCGAAATGCGACAAGCCCACGCCTACTTCAAGCAGCGCCTCGACGAAGCCGTGGCTAAGGGTCTCTGGGACCCGGAGAAGATGGAGGTCCCGACCCCGTGAGGCCAACCCTCGAAGCACAGGGACTCAAGGAGAGCCTGCTCCAGTACCTGTCCACGACGTACGGGCTCGCGGACGAGGGCGCTCGAAAAGCCCTGAACTCCTTCCTGGGGGACGAGACGACGGGTATGTTCCGCGGCCCGTACCTCCGCCTGCGCACCCCGTTCACCCCGGCCGACGACGGCTGGCAGCAGCACCTGGACTGGGTCCGTACCGACGGCTGGACACCGTACGCGCACCAGGCTCGCGCCTTCGCCCGGCTCACCTCCAAGGACGGCCACACACCCCAGCCCACCCTGGTCACCACAGGCACAGGTTCCGGCAAGACCGAGTCGTTCCTCTACCCCGTTCTCGATCACTGCGCCCGCGAGCGGGCGGCCGGGAACAAGGGGGTCAAGGCGGTCTTCCTCTACCCGATGAACGCCCTGGCCACCGACCAGGCGGCCCGTATCAACGGACTCCTCACCGATTACGACGAGTTGAGTGGCGTACGTGCCGGCCTGTACATCGGTGAGAAGGCGGCGACGCACTACGACCGGGTCTACACCCGCCGCCAGGACATGCAGCTGTCCCCGCCGGACATCCTGATCACCAACTACAAGATGCTCGACCTGCTGCTCCAGCGTGCCGCCGACGCCCCGCTGTGGGACGGCAGCGACATCCGCTACGTGGTCGTCGACGAGTTCCACACCTACGACGGCGCACAGGGCACCGACGTCGCCATGCTGCTACGCCGCCTCGCCATCGCCGTCGATGCCAACCGGCCCGGCAAGCCGCTGGGCTCGATCACCCCCGTCGCCACCTCCGCGACCCTCGCCTCCGGCACCGATGAGGACGGGGTACAGCAACTCCTCTCCGTGGCCACCAACGTCTTCGGCACGGAGTTCACCGAGGACGCGATCGTCGGTGAGGACCGGCTGACGGTCGACGAGTTCATCCTCGGCGAGGACGAGTCGATCCCGGACGCGCGATTCCTCCCCGGCCAGGCCACGCCCCCTGAGACACTCACCGCCCTGCCGGACCCGGCGTCCGGCGCCGAAGAACTCGCGGACCTTGCCGAGGCCGTCACCGGGAGCCGGATCACCGATCCGGTCGCCCTCGGCGCGGCACTGAAGCGCAACCGGCTCACGTACGCCGTCCTGAACGCCTTCGACGGCACGGTGCGCACCTACGACGAGGTGCTCGACGTGATGCGCCGCAGTGGGGCGAAGAGCTGGGACGAGGCGATCACGACACGGCCTCAGATCGCTGCGCTGGCACTCGCCCGCTTCGTCGCGCTGCTGTCTGTGGCGCGTGACCCGGACGCGCCGGCCGAGCTCATCCGCCCCTTCGTCCAGGTTGAGGTGCATCAGTGGGCGCGGTCCGTCACGCGCATGCTGCGTGGCGTACTGCCGTGGCCGAAGGCCGAGTTTGCGTGGGACACGGCGGGGGCGCAGAGTCAGTCGCGTACGACGCCGGACACCACTACCTCCCGTGACACCAAGATCTTCCTGCCCGCGGTGTACTGCCGCGAGTGCGGGCGTTCCGGCTGGTCGGTCCTCGCCCCCGAGTCGGACTTCGAGGAGCTGAACTTCGAGGCTCACAAGATCCGCCGGGCCACCGTCACCGCCGAGAAGGCCAAGGTGCGCACCCTGGTGGCGGCCACCGACAACGAGGCCCGTGAGGGCAACGGCCGTACCGCCATGGACCCGGCGGCGCAGAGGTCGCTGACCACCGGCGGCGCGGGTGTGCTCATGGTGCTCGACGGCCTGTCCCAGCGCCTGCGGCTGCCCGATCCCCAGGGCGACTACGACGACGAGGGCAACCCGGCGCCCGCCGGTCCCGACTCCGCCTTCGTCCTGGTCCAGCTCGGCGACACCGCGGAGCGCGCCGCCAAGGATGACTGGTGCCCGGCCTGCGGCACGCACAACGCGATCCGCTTTGTCGGTACGGGTGCTGCTGCCCTCGCCGCCGCCTCCGTCACCCAGTTGTTCACCGGCGGGGAGATGGACAAGAAGCAGCGTGAGACGAAGACGCTGATGTTCAACGACTCGGTGCAGGACGCCGCGCACCGGGCCGGTTTCGTCGCCTCCCGCTCGTACACCTTCTCCCTGCGGGCCCTGTTTACCAAGCATCTGAGCGAGCAGCGGCCCAGTGCCCTCAACGACCTTGTCGCCGATGTCGTCGCGGCCACCACAGACCGTGAGACACTCGCCGCCGTCATCCCGCCGGACCTGCACGACGACACGGGTGTTGCGCGTCTGCTGTCAGGCAAGGGGCGCGGTGGGGACAAGAAGACCTGGGACCTGATCGGCGAACGGTTCGCGTTCGAGGCCGTCATGGAGTTCGGCCACCGCTCCCGCAACGGCCGTACCCTCGAACTGACCCGTACCGCAGCCGCCTGGGTGGACATCCCCGACGAGCAGGCGGCCGTGGCGCTCGTGCGCGCCGCTCATGAAGAGGCCGCCCACCGCGGGTTGACGCTCACCGAGCACGACGACGCCCGCTATCTGGCCTTCCTGCGCGGCCTGTTGGAGCGGCTGCGTACGCGGGGGGCGGTCGGGCACCGGTGGCTGGAGAAGTTCCTCGACGAGGCGGGCACCAGCCGTTACTTCATCTGGGGCGGCCGCCCGCGGGGCATGAAGGCCTTCCCCAAGGGGGTCTCCGCGCCGACCTTCCTGCTCGCGCGGCCCAAGCCGAGCAGCGAGTTCGACTTCGCCGCCGGGCGTCTGTCCTGGTACCAGACCTGGGCCCAGCGCTGCCTCGATTTGACGCGCGAGCAGGCCGACGAATTCTGGGTTCGGCTGCTGCCCCGGCTCACCGACGCCGGGCTGCTCGCCGCGCGCACCCCGAGCGACACGGCCGCCCGCCTCTACGGCCTTCAACCGGGCGCCATCCGGCTGCAGTTGCTGACCGACGCCCAGGTCAACGAGGCGTATGTACGCTGCCCGAAGTGCTTCTGGGAACAGACCGTCCACCCCTCGCTGCTGGCCCAGTACCACGGGCAGCCCTGCCAGGCGTATCGCTGCGCGAAGGGGCGGCTGGTCGCGGGTGACCGGTGGCTAGAGACCGTGGACCGGCACGACCGAGACCGCGACTACCGCGACGATTACTACCGCCGCCTGTACCGGCGAGCCGGCACCTACCAGGTCATCACCGCCGAGCACACTGGTCTGCTCTCCCGCGGCAAGCGCGAACGCGTCGAGGACGCCTTCCGCAACGGCGAGGGATTCAACGACCCCAATGTGCTGTCCTGCACGCCCACCCTGGAGATGGGCATCGACATCGGAGACCTGTCCGCTGTCGTCCTCGGAGCTCTGCCGCGCCGTCCGGCCAACTACGCCCAGCAAGCGGGTCGGGCCGGACGCCGTACTGGTAACGCCTTCCTGCTGACCATTCCCGACCGCAAGCGCCGCGACCTGTACTTCCTCGACCGGCCGCGGGACATGATCGACGGACGGATCGTGCCGCCGGGCTCGTATTTGTCGGCCATCGAGATCCTGCGCCGCCAGTACACCGCCCACCTCCTCGATCTCGCGGCGCGCGGCCGACTGCTGCGCGAGGACGGCAGGCCGCTGGCCGCGCTGTCGCGCCGGGTCGACGAGCTCTTCGGTCCCTCCGGCTATCTCGCCGACTTCACCGACGCCGCCCTCGCCCACGGCGAGGAACTCGTCGCCGGCTTCCTCGCTCTGTTCCCGACCGGCGTGAGCGACACCGCCAAGAAGGAGCTGGAGAAGTACGCGGTCCGCGGCATCCGCAGCGCGATCGAGAAGGCCGAACGGGAGTGGGAGCGCGAGAACCAGAAGCTGCGCACCCGTATCCGTACGATCCGCTCCGCGATCGATGAGCTCAAGGACGGCGACGACGAACAGGCCAGCACAAAGGCGGAGTTGGAGGCCGAGCTCGGCGCCATCTCCAAGCAGGGCGCCACACGGCAGCGTCAGCCAGCCCAGACCGTGCTGTGCGACCTCGGCCTGCTGCCCAACTACGCCCTCATCGACGCCACGACCACCCTCGACGCCACCGTCTTCTGGCCCGAGGGCACCACACCGGAAGGCCGGCCCCGCTACAAGTCGAAGTCGTTCTCCTACGGGCGACCGCGCGGCTTCGCCCTGTCCGAACTCGCCCCTGGCAACACCTTCTACGCCGAGGGCTACAAGCACCGGATCACCGGTATCGACATCGTCACCGGCCGGGACCAGGACTGGCGCCACTGGCGCTTCTGCCCCTCGTGCGGCTACGTCCGCACCCAGAACGCCGAGAACGACATCACGCCCTGCCCGCGCTGCGGGGAGACGGGCATCGCCGACTCCGGCAGCCTGTGGCAGATCGTCCAGCCCAGCGTCGTGACAGCCCGCGACAAGCGGGAGGACGCCAGGATCGGCGACGAGAGCGACGACCGCGACCGCCGCTTCTACACCGTCGTCGACATGGTCGACATCCACCCCGACCACTTCGCCAAGGGCAAGTCCTGGCGGCACACCAAAGAGATCTTCGGCGTCGACTACACCCGCCGTGCCATCATCCGCCGTATCAACACCGGACCGCTCAGCATCGGCGCCCAGGAGAACGACCAGCTCGCCGGGAAGCCGGTGCGCATCGCCCCCTTCCACGTGTGCACCGCCTGCGGAGCCGCGAGCGCCGACGGACGGCCGGTCTTCGACGACGACCGGGACGCCGTCGACAACTCCGCCAACCGCCAGCGCGAACTCAAGCACCACACCCCCTGGTGCCCGTCGCGGCGCGGCAAGAAAGGCGTACCCCAGGAACCGGTCCTGCTCGCCCACGAGCTGGAGACCGAAGCCCTGCGCATCCTGCTGCCGGCCGCGACCGTCCTCGTCGAGGAGAAGGTCCACTCCTTCCAGGCGGCCCTGCGCCTGGGCGTGGACGGCGCCTTCGGCGGCGACCCTCAACACCTCGCCACCACCCTCGCCACCATGCCGGACCGCGACACCGCGGAGAAACGGCACTTCCTCGTCCTGTACGACCGTCTCCCGCACGGCACCGGCTACCTGGACCGGCTCACCGACCCCGCCGCCTTCCGACAGGTGCTCGAAGGCGCGCGCCGACTGCTCGTGGAGTGCCCCTGCAACGAGGAGGGCGGGCCGGCCTGCCACCGCTGTCTGTACCTCTACGCCGACGAGCAGTACATCGAGCGCGTCTCCCGCCAGGCCGCCCTGGAGATCCTCGACGAACTCCTGGGCACCGACACCGACGCCTGGGACACCAAGAAGGTCGGCAACACCGATCAGATCGGTCTCGACGGACAGGTCGAGTCCGACCTGGAGGCACGCTTCCTCAAGGCCCTGCGCGGGTGGGCCGGACAGCGCGGCGACGCCGTGCTGGAGGAGAGCGGCGACAACAGCGCCTACCTGCGTCTCGACGAGGTCGGCACCGTGCACGGCTGGCGTCTGACCGCCCAGCGCAACGAGGGCTACACCCGTACCGACTTCACCTTCGAACGCGTCGACGGCCCCAAGCAGAAGATCACCGTCTACCTCGACGGACACCGCTTCCACGCCACCCGCCGACACAACCGGCTCGCCGGCGACGCCGACAAGCGCAACCGGCTCCGGGCCGAGGGGCGCGCAGTCTTCCAGCTCACCTGGGACGACCTCGACGCCTTCGAGCGGCAGACGAACACGGCGGAGTCCGCCGCGGGGCGGGAAGCGGCCGAGCCGGTGTGGCCGCCCTACCCGCGCAGCGCCCAGGACCTCGCCAAACAGCTCTACGCCGACCGTGGCGGCGACGACCTCGCGACCACCGCCTTCACCGACCCGATGACCATGCTCCTCGCCTACCTGCGCAACCCGGACGACGCGGCCTGGGGCAGGCGGGCATCAGCCATGGTCGGCGGGCTCCTTGGGACCGGCCAGGAGATCCTCGTCGGCAGCGGCACCCCCGACCAGACGCGCCAGACGCTCAGCGGCCTTCTCGACGCCTGGGGCCGCACCGACGGCATCGACCCGGCGCCCGTCCAGGGCACCGGCACGCTTAACCTGTTCCAGACCTGCGACCAGTCCGGTCTCCCCATCGCTTTCCTCGTCGACGCGGCCACCAGCCGCTGGTCCGCCCTGGCCTGCCTCGACGACACCGCACCCGACCAGCTCGGCACGCCCGAACACAAGTCGCGCTGGCGTGCCTGGCTCCAGTGGTCCAACATCCTGCAGTTCCTCGCCCACGACGGCGGCGACGGCATTCAACTCACCACAGCCACCGCAGCCGGCTTCGACATCTCTGTCCTCAAGGCCTTCGGCGGCCTCGGTGAACTCGAATCCCTCGTGGTGCGGTACGGCACCGGCACACCCGCACCGCAGCCCGTACCCGCGGAAGCCTCCAACGAGACTCCTCTCGAAGCAGCGGTGCGGGATCTGCTGTGGGACCAGGAGATCCTCGAATACCTCGACGAGGACGACCCCGACTCCCCCCTCACCCGCCTCGCCCACGTCTTGGCCGACGGCGGCAAGAAGGCCCCCGCTTACGGCTACGAGCTCGGCGAACGCGGTTGGCTCGCCGACTTCGTCTGGGACCACGGCACCCCGCGGATCGCCGTCATGGCCGAGCCGTACGACCAGGAGGACGAGGAGAGCGACAAGACCTGGAGCGCCTACCGTGACGCCGGGTTCACCATCCGCTCGGCCGACGACTGGCTCGCCGATCTCGATGCTCTGCTGGGCGTGCTCCCCGACGCCACCGCCCGTCCCGACTCCGAAGAACAGAGTGCCGCACGATGACCGCACGCCTGAGCCTCTACCAGAAGGCCGAAAACGAGCTCTACAAGATGGACTCGTCGGTCAAGACGAAGTTCTACGACTTCTGCCACCAGTTCCGTCTCGACCCCGATCACCCCAGCCTCGACCTCAAGCCTCTCAAGGGCGACAGCCGGATCTTCCGCGCCAAGATCGACCGTTCGTACCGGGCGTTGCTGGCCCGGGCCGGGGTCGGCGCCGATGGCGTCCAGCAGTGGCTGATCGTCGCCGTCCGCCACCGCAAGGACGTCTACGAAGAACTCACCGTCGCCATCAACCGGATCACCGGCGAGATCGAGTTCGTCGACCTCGGCGTCGTCGGTCAGAGCGTCCTCCAGCGCGCGGGACTCCAACTCACGCCAGCCAAGGACGAGCACCCGGCACCGGCCGAGCCCACGCCCGCCCCCGTCGTGACGCCACAACCGGCCGCCCCCGCCGAACCGCTCCTCATCGGCTGCACCCCCGAGGACCTGCGCCGGCTCGGTGTCGCCGACGCCCTCATCGGCCCGGCCCTCGCCGTCACGACCGACGAGGAACTCGACCAGCTCATCGCCGGCGCCCCGCGCCTGACCGCCGAGGTCCTCACCGGCCTCGGCTCCGGCATGTCCGTCGACGAGGTCGAACGCGAGATCACCCAGCCCGCCTCCACCGAGCTCGAACCGGGCTTCGAGAACGACATGGCAGCGGCCCTCACCCGTACCGCGGTCACCACGGTCGACGACGACATCCGCAACGTCCTGGCCGAGGGCGACTTCCGAGCCTGGAAGGTCTACCTCCACCCCACCCAGCGCAAGATCGTCGAACGGAACTACAGCGGCCCCGGCCGGGTCAGCGGCGGCCCCGGCACCGGCAAGACCATCGTCGCCCTGCACCGCGTCGCCCGCCTCGCCGCAGCTCTGCCGCCCGGCCACGGCAAGCCGATCCTGCTGACCACGTACACCAAGAACCTCACCGCCGACCTGCGCTCCCGACTCACCTCGCTCATGGACCCAGCGCTGCTCGGCCGCGTCGACATCAAGCACATCGACCAGCTCGCCCAGAGCGTCCTCAACGAGAACACCGCGCCCGGCGCGCAGCGCAGCCTGATCACCGACGACCGAGCTCTGGATGTGCTGCGCGAGGTCCTCTTCGAACACGACGAGCAGCGCTGGGACGCCGAGTTCCTCTTCGACGAATGGGAGCAGATCGTCCTCGGCCAGTCCCTCGCCACCCGCCAGGACTACTTCAAGGCCCGTCGCGCCGGTATGGGCCGCGCCCTCAACCGCCCCGAACGCGCTGTCGTCTGGAAACTGCTCGAACAGTTCGCCCTGCGCCTCAACGGCATGGGCCGGGAGACCTGGGCCCAGGCTGCCGAGCGCGCGGCGCGGTACGAGATGGAACGCGCCCGCAAGATCCAGACGCGGGCCGAGCGCAAGGCCGACATCGGCGGCGGCGACCTGGCCCACCTCGACGACAACAGCTCCGCGATGCGCTACCTGCGTCACCGCTACCGTCACATCGTCGTCGACGAGGCCCAGGACCTCAGCCCCGCCCACTGGAAGATGCTGCGCGCCATGGCCGCATCCGGCCCTGACGACCTGTTCATCGCCAGCGACACCCATCAGCGGATCTACGACCGGCAAGTCACCCTCTCCACCGTCGGCATCAACATTCGCGGTGGCCGCTCCTCGAAACTGACGCTGAGCTACCGCACCACCCAGGAGATCCTCGACCAGGCCGCCAAGGTCGTCCGTGGGGGCACTTACGACGACCTCGACGACGGCACCGATACCCTCGACGGCTACCACTCCCTGCTGCACGGCCCCGCCCCCGAGTACGTCGCCTGCGCCGACTGGACCGACGAGATCACTCAGCTCGCCGAAGCCCTCAAGCAGTGGCGCGCGGACATCACGCAGCCCACCGAGGACGGCACCGTACGCGACCCCAGCGGCACCATGGCCGTCTGCGTCGCCGACGGCGACATGGCTGGCCGCGTCGCGGCCGACCTGGAGACGAAGCACGGCATCACCACGGCGACCCTCACCAAGGACGGCCCGCAGGGCGGTGGCGAGGTCCACATCGGAACGATGCACCGCTTCAAGGGACTTGAGTACCAGAAGCTCGCGGTCATCGGCGCGAGCGACGGCATCCTGCCGCGCACCGCTGTCGTCGAGAAGTACGAGACGACCGACCCCAAGCGGTACGAACGCGAACTCAAGAAGAGCCGCAATCAGCTCTTTGTCGCCACCACCCGAGCCCGCGACGCATTGCGCATCTCCTGGCACGGCAGGCCGAGCCCGTTCCTGCCGTTGTAGGCCTGGTTGATCTGTGCCGCTGCGAGCACTGCCATGGGGCAGCGCCGCTGTGGGTGCCCACGCCGCGGACCGCTTCATCCATCTCGGGACAGTCCGCCACCTTCTTCAGACCCGGATCGGTTCACGCTGCATGGCCCGCCTCCTGGCGGGCACTCTGGCCGTAGCACGGACCTCGCGATCTAATGCCCGGTGATGGACGCGAGCGTGGTGGGACTGGTGGGCGCGGCGGTTGGCGCGCTGGGGGCTGTGGCCGGCGGTTGGATCTCCGCACTCGGGCAAGGGCGGCAGCAGCAACGGCAGTTGCAGGCCGACCGGGAGTATCGGCGCGAAGTCGCGCGTCGGGAAGCGTACGGAGCGTGCATTGCAAGTACGAAGCTGTTGTCGAATGCGTGGTGGCGGTTTTCCGACGTCGTGTGGAACGAGCAGTCCACGCCGGAGCAGTGGCGGGCCGCCTTCGCGGAGGTACATGAGGCGTGGACCCAGTTCAGCACCGCGGTCGCGGCCGTTGCCGTCGCCGGGCCGGTAACGGCCGCGGAGGCGGCCGAGGAACTGCGCGTGGCCATGTACGAATGGGAGAGGGCGGGGATGGACTGGTTCGCGGCGGCCCGACGGGAGGGACACGGCCGACTCGATGAGTACTCCGACCGCTTCCAGCAGGCTTGGCAGGCCAAACGCGCTCCGGACCGAGCCTTCCAGCAGGCCGCCCGGAGGGCTCTGGGAACAGAGGAGCCATAGCAAGTCCGCTCCCGTAGACGGCGATCGGCCCGCCCGTGCACCCGAGATGCCTGGGACGGACCGATCGCGTGCTCCGCGCTTGCGGTCAGCGGCGGATGTGGACAGTCACGCTCATGATCGTGCCACCGGCGACGACAGTGCCGCCGAACCACGCCACAGCAGGGATCTGTGCCGTATGCCCGCGCGCCGCCAGGAGGCAGATCGCCACCATCGCCAACAGTGCGGTGATGGCAGAAGCCGCCTGGCTGACCTGGGCAGAACGGGACGTCATTTCCCTTGGTGTACCGTTCCGAGGTGTCGGTTCAGGATTCATCTCTCGTGATTTCGCTCGTGCTGATGTGATCCCGATACGACGCAGGGGAGTCCTCGGCCGTACCCTCCGCCGTCCAAAGCTTGGGTGCGTCCTTCGGGGCTCCCCATTTACCTATCGGGGACCACGGTGGTCGAACGGAGAGTGCGCGCCCTGGTTTGGACCGCCGCCCCCCCGCGAAGAGATCCATGATGCCGAATTGCCTCATTGGGACGGCAGTTGACGATGGATCCTTCGCTGCGCATCCTGCACCCACCTATGACGGGAATGCCAATCCGGCACCCGCAGGAGTCGTGAGAACACCCTTGGGAGTCACACGATCGGACACCGCTATGCCCACGGAGGGGCCGTGATCTGCACGTTGGTCCTTCCGACCTGCCATCTGCCTGGTGCCGCCTGGTGGAAGGCGGGGAAGCGCTGCAGCAGACGGCCCAGTCCATCCATCTGCCGACGGTGAGGCTCGTGCGCGGGTGCGGGGAGGGCGGCGAGGATGTCGGTGCGGGTCATCGGTTCGGGTGCGCGGGCAAGCAGCCGAGCGACCTGGGAGAGCAAGTCACTTCCTGCGGTGCCGCGTTCGGCCTCTCTCCACCTGCGGACGTGCACCTCGTGTTGGACGAAGGGCTCGCCCAGAACCCTCAGGGCTTCTGCACCGAACCGTGCCAGCGTCGCGCGGCCGTTGCCCGCGAACCGGACGCGATGGCGGTACGCGTAGATGCTGGCGGCGGTCGCGAGCACACCGGTGGCCACCGGGTGGGCGCGGGCCAGACGGACCGTACCAACCACGGCGTAGCCGGTGCCCATGACCGCGGTGGTGCTGCCCTGGATCCCGTTCTCGGCGTTGCCGATCTTGCCGAGCAGGGCCCGCACTGCTCCCCAGTCCCGTACGGCGACGTCGTGGCGGATCAAGTCTGGGTCGGCGGCGAGAAGTACGACGGGAGCGAGGATGCCCGCGAGTTGGAGGATGCCGACATCGCTGAGGTCCTCCTGGGCAAGCTTGTCGGCAGCTGCCGTCATGGGCAGCCCGGACACTGAGACGACATGCAGCAGTGGCACGTACTCCCGCCACCACATCTCCTCCGCCTTCGCGAGGTCGAAGGTGCCGCCCTCACGCTTGCGGTCGGCCAGCACGCGCGGTACCTCCGCCCACACGTAGTGCGGGATGAAGCCGCGCAGCGTCCCGTGCCGCATCCCGTCCAGGATCGAGGACGGTCGGCCACGGCCCAACGCCGCGGTGATGTCCGAGGTGAGCACCGACGTGTCGAAGACCCCGAGCCGGAATCCGCCGGTCAAAGGACGCGGACGGTCAGACGCGCTGCTGTACATGACGGGAGCGTAGGCCCCTTCAGCATGTCCGTGAACGCAATTTCCGCCCGGGGAGATGCCAACCCGCACGTGCTCTGCCGCCCCCGTCCCGTGGGTCGGCGGAGCATGTGCCGGGACTGCTCTGTGTACATCACCAGCGCGGAGATCCGCACGCAGATCGCAGCCGAGCGGTATTTTTCCTTCGGGCCCGCCGTGCCCGGGGCGAGGGCGACGCTCGATCGGCAGCAATGCGCGCACTCCCTGGTCCGCCACCCGCCCCAGGATGACAGTGGGTCCCGGGAAGTCATGGCTGATCCCCCGGGGCCCGTGGTGTCTCATGAAGCCGAAGCTCATCCTTCGTCGGTCAGGGCCTTCGCGAACAGCGCTTCGGAGTCCAGCGAGCGGAGCAGGGGGCCGAGGAGCCTGCGGGTCACCGTGCCTGGTGCTTCACGCAGTTCGGCCAAGGTCGCGCCGGTGCTCTCCTCGTAAGTGTCGGCGCTGTACCTGTGGTTGCTGGGGAAGTGCGACTGTCCGGCGTACCTGCGACGGCCGCGGAGTCGGCTGGCTCCGACCGCCACCGCCCAGTTCCCGTGGTAGCCCACGTCTTCGGAGACGAGGCGGATCAGCTCCAGCATGTGCCGGGTGAGGATGACGGCGCCCGCATCGAAGAGAACCTGCTCCGCGTCTTCTTCCGGCGTATACCGGTCGTGGAGGCTGTCGGAGAGACGGGTCATGAACAGCCGTAGTCCGCCATCCTCGAAGAGTTGAACTTCGATTACGTGTTCATCGCCCCAGTTGCCCTCTGCGGCGTAGGTGCGGTCGGACTTGAGACTTGAGGAGCTGAGAGCCACTCCCCTGGCGCGTCGGCGCCCTTGGTGGGCGTGGCTCAGGTCGGGGCTGAAGCCCTGGTCCGAGAGCGCCGCCCGGAGTTTCTGGTTTTCCTGGACGCGGGTGATCAGTGTGTGCAGGCGGAGGTTCCAGTCCTGGGCGCCGGTGATGGGCAGGCACATGTCCCGTCGTCCGGCTGTGGGCTGGGCCACCAGGAAGAGGTGGGACTGGGCGCCGACGTCGCGCAGCGGGTCTTCGTCCATCTCCTTGCGCAGCAGGGCGAGGGTGTCGGCTTCGGTGTTGCGTCGCCTTGTGTGCAGGGCGACGACCTCGGCGTCGCCCATCTGGTACTTCGTCTTGTCGCCGCGGCCGAAGTACCTGTTGTCGACCATGTGCGGTGCGACGGGGCTGGCCGGGATGTGGACGATGAGGTAGCCGGTTCCGTCGTCGGCCGCTGAGCTGATCTCCTCGGTGATGACGGTGAGCGGCGGGTCGGGGATGGTCCGTGCCACGGATTCGACCTTCTCCGGCAGTCCGTTCAGCGGCTGGGGGGCGAGTTCGAAGGTGCGGCTTTCCTTGTTCTCCTGCACCCCGATGATCAGGGTGCCGCCATCGACGGCGAACGAGGCCAGGTCCCGCGCGAGTTCCTTGTTGTCGCCCTTGCTGTTCGGGGCCTTCTTGAGGTCGAGGTGGTGGCTTTCCTCGAAGAGGCCGCCGTCGACGGCGGCCTGCAGGTCGGCCTCGGTCTTCGGTATCCACCGGGGTTGTCGGAGGAGAGGTAGATCGATGTCACTGTGCGGTCCCGCTTCTCGTGATCCAAGGCCCAGCACGGGCCGTAGCCCAAGCGGCTGAGCGCCAAGAGTACGGAGGGGGTCTGACAATCGGCCGTCCGTTTCGGTGCGGCAGGGGTCAGCGCGTCTCGGTCTCCTGGTCGCTGGCCCACGCGGCGACTTCGGCGTCCGTCAGGTGCAGTACCCGCGTGGGGTGGACGGTGCCGTCCTGCACGACGTGGACGCGGCCCGGGTGCCTGCTGGGCTTCGGGCGTGCGAGACGTAGGGGCGGGATCGCTCGATAACATGCAGCACCCGCCCGGCCGATACGCGCCGCTGATCATGTTTGAGGAGCCTTTGTGTCCAGCCGTATCCAGCCGGTGCACCCGGGCGATCCTCGCCGCATAGGCCCCTACCGCGTCATCGGGCGGCTCGGGACGGGCGGCATGGGCTCCGTGTATGCCGCGCTCGACTCCTCAGGACTGCAGGTAGCAGTCAAGGTCGTCCACCCCGCGCAGGCGGCAGACGACGAGTTCCGGGCCCGCTTCCGTCGGGAGGTGCGACTCTCCCAGCAGGTGACAGGACCCTGTCTGGTGCCCGTCCATGATGCCGACACCGACGGCACCGTTCCGTGGCTGGCCACTGCCTTTGTCCCTGGCCCCACCCTCGACCAGCATCTCGCCTCGAGCGGCGCCCTGGGCGGGGCCCGTCTGTACGCGCTGGCAGCCGGAACCGCGGCCGCGCTCGCCGCAGTGCACGAGTCGGGCGTCATCCACCGGGATGTGAAACCCCAGAACGTCATCCTCGCCCCGGCCGGCCCCCGGTTGCTGGACTTCGGCATCGCCCACCTCCTGGACGGCACCTCGGTGACCCGCACCGGGGTGATGACCGGCACTCCCGGCTGGATCAGTCCGGAGCACTACCGCACAGGTGAAGTGGGCCCCGCAGGGGACATTTTCGCCTGGGGCGCGTTGATCGCCTACGCTGCAACCGGCCGCCTCCCCTTCGGCACCGGCGCCCCCGATGCCGTGGCCTTCCGGGTTCTCTCCGCCGAGCCGGACGTGCAGGGCATGCCCGAGGCCCTGCTGCCGCTGGTTGTGCAGGCACTCGCCAAGGAACCCGACGCCCGGCCGACCGCAGCCGAACTCCGCGACGCCTGTACGGCGCTGCTCGCCGCGCAGGCCACAGCCGCTACCCCGCGCGCTCAGGAGCAGCCAACACTGGTTTCCGATCTGGTGAGCGCCCACTGGGACCTGCCGCCCGAGAACGACGCTGCCTGGCCCACCGCTGCCCGCGGCCGCCGAGTCAAGCTACTGGCTGCGGTCGCTGCCATCGCGGCTGTTGTGGGCGGCATCGGCGGAGCAATCGCCGCATCATCAGCCTCCACACCCGAGCAGGGCCAGGAAACGGCGCTGCCCAGCGGCCAGACGAAGGCCCACAGCGCCCCGCCCGCGGCGGAGCCGACCCGCAGCGGGGAGTCCCGCGACACCGCGTCGCCGACGCCCTCCCCAGCTACGCCCGCCGTCGCTTCCGAGGAAGCCCGCGCGCCGTCGCCGACGTTCCCCTCCCCGCTGCAGCCCCCGCCGTTCACTTACCTGCCGGACCAGCTCGACTGCGCGCCCCGGAAAGAAGCAGAAGTCGACGGGGCGTGGCAGTACGTCGCCCCCGGCGACGTCCGGGCCGGAGACGCAGTGGAACTCACCCTGCGCAACAAGTACGGCAACATCGACCCCGTACAGACCGAGATGCCCGTCCTGGCCCGCGTCTACCTGCCCGACGGCACCTCACGCCTGGCACGCACCACCGTGCACTCCGACACTCCGGCCACCGTGGTCTGGCCCGGAGACTTCCCGGGAGCCGTCGCCGACTACCCACCAGGCACATATACCGTGGCCTGGTCCGTCGGAGACGGCTCACAGCGCTACATCGCTTGTACCGGGTTCGCCGCACAATGACCACCTGCTCCCCCAGCAGCAGCCGCGTCCTGGCGACCGCCGGCAGCACCGCCTACCCGCCACAACCGCGCTGATCACAGCCGCCTCGGGCTCACCCGTCGGGGCGGGTGAGCCCGAGGACGAGGGGAGCCTCCCCCAGCGGGCCCTCGGCGATCCCGAATTGATGGGCGGACAAGATCGTGCGCAGCGCCTGGTTCATGGCGGCCTGCTGGGCATCACGCAGCCCCACGGGCAGGTGGCGCGCGGCCGCCGGGTCCTGCTGCCAGGCGCAGCGCGTGGCGGCCCTCCGGCACCAGGGCCACGCCCGTCTCCTCCCCGTCCGCGGCCGCCTCGATGCTGTACGGCGGCAGGCCGGCCAGCAGCGCAGCCTCGAGGTCTGCCCGTGCCAGTTGCTCCTGCGCCTCGGCGAGTGCCACGCCGTCCATCACGGCCCTGGGCGCGAAATGGCGTGCCTGCTGTAGACGACGGTCGGCCGCCCTCTAGCACGAGGTGACAGCCGCACCAAACCACTGATTCTCCGGATTCTGATGCTGCTCGCCAGCAGTGATCCGTGCGGCCTCGCTGCGCGGTGGGCGGGAGGACGGAACGACCGCTGCCTCGGCAGCGCTTACTTCGGAGACACGCGATGCGCAACCAGTCCATGCCCGCCGTTGAGGCTGCGTTCCTGAACGTTCAGAACGCTGCGCAATACATGGGTATCTCGGTGAACACCCTGTACGTCTGGCGCCACCGTCGGCAAGGGCCGCCCAGCTTCCGGATGGGGCCCGGCGGGAGGGTCATGTACCGCCGGGACCTGCTCGATGCGTGGCTCAGCGAACAGCAGCAGGCGGACTCGCGGTCGAACCCGGCCCTCAACCCGCTGAACAAGGCCCCGCGGCAGCGTGAGCGTCGCCGGGCTGCCTGACTTGGCAAAACGGGTCTGGGGAGTTCAGCAGCACTCGGAATTTCATGCACACGGAGATCGTCTGTGTGTCTGATCGCGACGCAGATCGCGCCGAGAGAAGCAAGGCGAGGCCGAGGGTAAGACGAGTATGGCGGGTTACATCGAGGACCGGTGGCTCAAGAAGCGGCCGAACAAGGAGACGGGCAAGCGCGAGCGCACCGCCCTTTGGAGTAAGTGCACGCGCTACCGCGTCAAGGGGATACCGGGGGTCCGCGACCGGTCTTTCGACACTGTCGCGGACGCCAAGGCATGGCTGGCCGAGGCACAGACCGACGCACGTCGAGGGGATTTCGTCGACGCGCGAGACGGTGCGATCAGCCTTCGCGAATATGTCGAGAAGCACTGGTGGCCGTCCCAGGTGCATCCGGCTCAGACGCTGGAAAGCATGAGGCACCGGATCTGGGGGCAGGTGCTGCCACAGCTCGGAGACCTGGCTCTTAGGGACGTCGGCGTCGCGGAGCTGCGCAAGTGGTCGGCCGACGTGCAGAGGGCGGTGGCGTCGAGCACCGCCTATGTCGCGTGGGTGTACCTCAAGGCGATCATGCAGGCCGCGGTCGAGGACAAGCGGTTGTACCGCAACCCGTGCAAGGGCAACAGCTCGATCAAGCCGCCGAAGAAGCCGGAGCGCAAGGCTCGCGCCTGGGAGCAGGATCGTGTCGACGCCGTACGGGAGGCGCTGGCCGACCGCTACCGGATCATGCTCGACCTCGGCGTCGGATGCGGACTTCGGCAGGGTGAGGTGTTCGGCTTCAGCGCGGGTGACATCCATGGCGACTTCGTGCATATAGAGCGGCAGATCCTCATGTACAAGTCGCAGCTGTACTTCGGCCTGCCCAAAGGTGGCAAGGAACGCGACGTGCCTCTGCCGAAGGTGCTCGCGAAGCGGCTCCTCACGCACCAGGAACGCTTCGAACCGATCGACGTCACCCTGCCGTGGCTGGATCCCGAGGAGCCCGACCTCGCACGCGAGGACCGGCGCAAGGTGACCGTCCCGCTGCTCGTCTACACCGGGCGACGCGGCGCGATCAACCGCACCACCTGGAACACCAAGGCGTGGAAGCCCGCGCTCGCCGCTGCGGGAGTCATCCCGCCGCTGCCCAAGCGACAGCCGGGCGAGAAGCCGTCGCGTGTATGGGAGCCGAGCCGCGAGCACGGCTTCCACGTCTTGCGCCACACGTACGCCTCGGTGATGCTCGAAGCCGGTGAGTCGATCGTCTCGCTCGCGAAGTGGCTGGGGCACTCCGACCCGGCGTTCACGCTCCGGACGTACACGCACTTCATGCCGCAGGCCGGCGCCCGGGGACTGTCCGCCATCGAAGCGTGGTTCACGGACCTCGGCTGAAAGTCCCTGAGAAGTCCCAGAGGGCTGGACAAGCCGCCGGATGCCCGCAAACATGCAGGTCAGAGCGTGATCGCTCCCTGAGCGGAACAGAACCCGGCGTATAGCCCGACTCGTCTGCCACCAAGGGCCCCAGTTCAGTGAATATGCTGGTCAGGGGCCCTTTTTTGTTGGATCAAGGGCTTGGTCAGACCCCGTTCCGTACCGGTTCAAACGGGGGCGCGCGGCTACGTACGTAGCCATGAAAGTAGCCGTGGCTCGCGGGCCCGGAGAGTGGCGGTCTCGGGGCCTGAACTGCAGAGTGTGGCCTCTGTCCTGGGACATCCGAGTGGCCCCGCCGTAATGGCCGAGCAGTCTACGAAGCCCCGGCGAGCTTGTACCTCTTCGACAGCCCTGCTCAGTCGCGCAGCTAGTGCTTTGACCGGGAAGGTTCGCCGGGTTGGGTGGTCGCGCGGGTGACGTCCGGCCGGGTCGGATGTGAGATGGAATCCGATCCCGCAATTGGAGGCGCAGTGGCCGAGCCCGTCCGAGTGCGCAGACTGACCGACCAGGAGGGCCAGAAGCTGCAGCAGATCATGCGTCGGGGCAGCACCAACTCGGTGCGCTACCGGCGCGCGATGATGCTGCTGGCCTCGGCCGGCGGGAACCGCCTACCGGTGATCGCGCGACTGGTGCAGGCCGACGAGGACACCGTCCGCGACGTCATCCACCGGTTCAACGAGATCGGCCTGGCCTGTCTGGACCCTCAGTGGGCGGGAGGCCGTCCCCGCCGACTCAGCCTTGACGACGAGGACTTCGTCGTGGCGACGGCCACCACCCGCCCGACCAAGCTCGGCCAGCCCTTCACCCGCTGGCCCATCCGCAAACTCACCGCGTACCTACGCAAGGTCCACGGCCGGGTGATCCGCATCGGCCGTGAAGCCCTGCGCTGCCTGCTGGCCCGCCGCGGAGTCACCTTCCAGCGCACCAAGACCTGGAAAGAGTCCACCGACCCCGAGTACGACGCCAAGCTCGACCGGATCGAGCACGTCCTGGAGCACTTCCCCGACCGGGTCTTCGCCTTCGACGAGTTCGGCCCGCTGGGCATCCGCCCTACCGGCGGTTCCTGCTGGGCCGAGCAGGGACGCCCTGACCGCCTCCCCGCGACCTACCACCGCACCCAGGGCGTGACCTACTTCCACGGCTGTTACTCGGTCGGCGACGACACGCTGTGGGGCGTCAACCGCCGCCGCAAGGGAGCGGCGAATACCCTGGCCGCGCTGAAGTCGATCAGGGCCGCCGGCCCCGACGGCGTCCCGATCTACGTGATCTTGGACAACCTCTCCGCGCACAAGGGCGCGAAGATCCGCACCTGGGCGCGGAAGAACAAGGTCGAGCTGTGCTTCACCCCGACCAACGCCTCCTGGGCGAATCCGATCGAGGCGCACTTCGGGCCGCTGCGGCAGTTCACCCTGGCGAACTCGAACCATCCGAACCACCCGGTCCAGACCCGTGAACTGCACCGCTACCTGCGCTGGCGCAACGCCAACGCCCGGCACCCGGACGTGCTGGCAGCTCAGCGCCGTGAACGAGCCCGCATCCGCAGCGAGAAGGGCATCCGCTGGGGCGGACGCCCAATCTCACTCGCAGCATGACCAGCGGCCTCACGAACCTGGCCAAGCCCTGCCACTGGCCTACCCCGCGAGGTGGGTAGCCGCCGTTGCCACGACAAGCGCGAGCACGGTGACGTCGACCAGGAGCAGGTGAGCAGGTCGGTCACCACCGTCTTCTCCTCCCCGTCGAGGCACCAGGCCAACGCCCAAGGCGCACTACGTCCCCAACGAGTGGCCAGGCCTCACGTCGCTACTGCCGACCCCCTCGGAGCAGGCGCGCGGTGCGCGCCCACGGTCGTCACCAGGCTGGTACAGCGCGCTCTATTGCCAGGTCGGCCTACCGCCGGCCCGAACGATGATGGCCCAGAGCTTGCCCGCCAGATCGACTGTGCCGGGGGCCTAGGGTTTCAAAGCCAGGGCGGCGGGCGGGGAGCGTCGGCCCTTCTGGAGTGGCCGCAGGTGCTGCCAGTCGATCTCGGGGTGTTGTCGCGTCGCAGCTCGCTGCATCGGCTCGCCACCCGCCTTTACGCCCCTGCCCGGGACCGGAAACGTTGCAGCTGATGCCGTCCGCCGGGGGAGAGGTGGATGCCGGGGGCGCCGGAGAAGATGTCGTGCCACAGGTCGTGTGCGCCGGCCCAGGGCCGACTCCCCGTGGTCTTCGGCGCTGACCCACTCGGCGTAGCGCAGGGCCTCAGAGCCGTCGGTGCTCAGCAGGCTCTGGCAGAGCCGGACCGGCGCGCACAGCGGCTACGTCGACGGGCTGCGCGGCCGGGGATCGTGATGTCCACAGGGATGGGCCTGCTGATCACGCCGATCACCACTACGGTCACCTCCGGTACCGACGGCCAGGACGCCGGTGCCGCCTCCGGACTCATGAACGCCACCCGGCAGATCGGCGGCGCCCTCGCCCTCGCCGCCCTGGTCCCCCCTCGCCGCGACTGCTGCCGGCCCGGCTGTCTCGTATCGGACCGTGTTCCTCGCGATCGCTCTGGTGTGTACGGCAGGTGGTCTGGTTCCCCCACCTCGCCGTGGCTCACCTCCCCATCCTCATCAGGCAGTTCAGGTTCACAAATGCACAGCAGGGCGATCGGGATGTGCAGATCTGGCATGGATCGGCCCGGTTCTGGCACGTTCAGCCGGGCCTGCGCCCCGGCAGTGGGGGCCAGTTCAGGGAAGTGCGGTCTGCCATCAACCCCTGTGGCATCCCTGCTCGTGACGTGAGGTGCAGTTGCGGTAGCGTACGCCGTACACTTTCAGCCAAACCAACTGGCCGGTACGCAACAAGAGGCTGTGATGCAGGAACCTTTGATGTTGCCCCCTCATGCCCACCAGGAGATGACGTCCGCCGACCCTCAGGCTCAGGTGTGTCATGTTCCGGACACAATGGGCGGGCGTGGCAAGGCAGTTGAGCGCCAGATGGTGCTTCTCGCTGTGTTGCCTGCCGTGCTGGTCACGGTCATCGGGGCCGCGGCCGCTGCGCTCCTGTTCAGCGCAGGCGTCGGCTACGTCGACAAGGCGGCCTTCTGGGGTCTGCTCAATGGCACGCTGCTACTCGTCTGCTTGATCCTCTCCGGCGCCGCGCTCATCGCCTACGGGAAGGCGCGGGCCGTGGCACGCCGCCATACCGAGCTCAGCTCTTTCGCGGCACGCGCTCAGGCCGAACTGGCGCAGCTGCGCGGGCAGATGAAGCGTGGCCAACAGCTGATTGAGACTCAGCGGCAGCAGGCCGGCCCGTTGCCCGAGCGGACGGACGAGGCGCTGGATCGGCTGGGGAGCGAGATCGCATCATCTCAGCGCGTTGCCGAGTCGACGGCCGTGGAACTCGCGGCACGGGAGCATGGCGGCGAGCACTTCGAGGTGTTCGCCAATCTGGCCCGAAGGCTGGAGTCCCTCGTACACCGCGAGATCGGTCTCCTTGACGATCTGGAGAACGAGGTCGAGAACCCGGACCTGCTCAAGGGCCTGTTCCACGTGGACCACCTGGCCACCCGTATCCGGCGATACGCCGAGAACCTCGCCGTGCTCGGCGGTGCTGTCTCCTACCGTCAGTGGACCCGCCCGGTCAGCATGGCCGATGTCATGCGTTCCGCCGCCGCCGAGATCGAGCAGTACTCGCGGGTCAAGATGGTGCCTCCGGTGGACGGGACGGTGAGCGGCCATGCGGTCGTCGACGTGGTCCACCTGCTGGCCGAACTGGTGGAGAACGCCACGGTGTTCTCCCGTCCCCAGACCCAGGTGCTGCTCCGTGCCGAGCACGTCACCGCCGGCCTTGCGGTCGAGGTCGAGGACCGCGGTCTTGGCATGACCTCCGCCGAGCGGGACCAGATGAACGCCCTGCTCGCCGCCCCTGAGGGCATTGCTCTGGGCGACCTGCTCAATGACGGTCGGATCGGCCTGTACGTGGTCTCCGTACTGGCCCGGCAGCACGGCATCGTCGTACAACTCCGGAGCAACGTCTACGGCGGTACGCAGGCCGTGGTGGTGCTGCCGCACGAACTGCTGGGCCAGGGCGGCCAGAACGCGGCGGAATCACAGCAACAGGAGTCACGGCAAGAGTCGCCCCGGCAACAGTCGTCGGGCGTCACCCCCAGCGCCGCCTCTCACGCACACGCCGACAACTCGCCGGAGCAGGCACCTGCGTCGGACGCAGCCGTCGCTCGGGGCTCGATATCCGCATCCGCGCCCGTGGCCGAACCGCCACTCGCCCCCGTCGCAGCCCTCACCCCGGGAGACGATGCCCCCGCGCTGCCCAAGCGGCGCCGTCGGGAAAGCCTCCCCCCGGAATTGCGGCAGTCCCCCCACGCTGCCGCGGTGTCCAAGGAAGTCGATCACGATCCCGGCCTGATGGCCGCGTTCCAGAGCGGCGTCCGACTCGCCGAGGACTCCAAGGAAACCGACACCTCCCCGGTCATCGGCGGGGAGAAGCGACCGGACCCGGCCCCCTAGCAGTTTCACGTCATTTAGGAGAAGTGGGCGATCGTGAGCGAAGATCTCTCTTGGCTGTTGAGCGGCCTTGTGCAGCGCGTACCGCACACGCGCAGTGCACTGCTGTTGTCCTCGGACGGTCTGGTAATGGCCTCGGACGGACTCGACAAAGACGCGGCGGATCATCTGGCTGCCCTCGCCAGCGGGCTCCACTCCCTGGCGCGTAGTGCCGGCAAGCGATTCGACGACGGCGATGAAGTGCGGCAGATCGTGACCGAACTCAGCAACTCGATGCTCTTTGTCTCCGCGGCTGGGCCGGGTGCCCTGTTGGCAGTGTTCGCCGGGCGCGAGGCGGATGTGCCGGTCCTCGGCTACGAGATGGCCATGATGGTGAAGAGCGTCCGCAGCCACCTGGGGGCCGCTCCCCGTAACTCGGTGGGGCAGTGAGCGATGCCGGACGACCCGGACGATCCGCATAGGCCGTTGCTCGACGATGCCCTGGGGCGGCTGGTCCGGCCGTACACCTTCAGCGACGGACGCACCGAACCCACGTGCCAATTCGACCTGATGACCATGGTGGTGGCCACGGGTACCGGGCTGCGGCCCAAGCTCGGGTTGGATCACGCACATGTGCTCGACCTGTGTCGGACGCCGGTCACGGTGGCTGAGATCGCAGGGCACACGCGCATGCCCGCAGCGGTGGCCAAGGTGCTGCTGTCCGACTTGGTGGAGCGCGGGGCCGTCGTCACACGGCGCTTCAACACGGGACCAGGGGGGTCCTACTCTCCCCCCGATATAGAACTATTGGAGGCGTTGCGGGATGGGCTCCTCAAGCGACTTTGAGGCACCCGGCACCGACTCCCTTCCGATGGGGATCAAGGTTTTGGTCGCGGGGGGTTTCGGGGTGGGCAAGACCACCTTTGTGGGAGCAGTGAGCGAAATTGAGCCGCTGAGCACGGAAGAGTTGCTCACCGAGGTCAGTGCTGCCACGGACAGGTTGGACGGGGTGGAGAACAAGGGCGCCACCACGGTCGCGATGGACTTCGGCCGCATAACCATCAGCCCTGACCACGTGCTTTATCTCTTCGGCACGCCCGGTCAGAAGCGTTTCTGGTTCATGTGGGACGAGATGTCGGCCGGCGCGCTCGGCGCGGTGGTGCTCGCGGACACCCGTCGCCTCGAGCACAGTTTCGCGGCGGTCGACTTCTTCGAATCGCGTGGCATCAACTTCGTCGTCGCGGTCAATGAGTTCGACGGAGCACACCGCTATCGGCCGGAACAGGTGCGGGCGGCGCTGGACCTCAAGCCCGAGGTCCCGGTGGTCCCGTGCGATGCCCGCGTGTCCAGCTCGGGTATTCGGGTTCTACTTTCCCTCGTGCAGTATCTGATCACTTCAAGGAGTTCCCATGGCTGAGATGTCGTACAAGACTCCCTTCGGAGGCGAGATACCGGTTGCGATGCGTCATTTGCTGCTGCCTCCGGAGGACCCTGAGGTAGAAGAACGGGCGCGCCGGCTCCGGGAGTTGGGCATCGAGGACAAGGTCGTTCCGGAGCTCGACGACTTCTCGCGTGAACTCGCGCAGCGCACCGGCGGGTGCTACGCGGGAGTCAACTTCTTTATCGACGAAAACCGTCAGTTCTTCGCGGGCTTGTACAGTGCGGCCGCCGACACAACCGTGAACCTGGATTCCCCCCTTCTCGAGGACCCTGTGCCTGGCCGGGTGATGCCTCGTGACTTCGACATGGGCTTCTGCCCACATGTGGTCAGGCGGCGCAAGGCTCTGGTGCTTGAGGATGTCCGCGACTATCCACGCTTTGCCGGGAATCACGTGGTCGATGCCATCGGGATCTACTCCTACCTCGGAGCACCACTGATCGACAGCACGGGAATGGTCCTCGGCACGATCTGTGCGGTGAACCAGGATCCGCATCGCTGGGGTCAACAAGGCCTGGAGACCATCAAGTCGATGGCTGCAGACCTGGTGGAGCGCATCGAGCAGCGGGGGCACGGCTTGTGAGAAAGCCTGTTCGTGCATGGGGGGCATGTGGACCATTGAAGATCCACCAACTTGAACTCGCCGGTCACGGGGCTGGTGTGGGGCGGTGGTCGTGTACTCGTGCTGGTGGTGGGCGATTGTCCGACGTCAAGATCATCTGCCATGACGGTGATCGCGGATAGGGGGATTCTCCGGTGTGAGTGCGGTGGTTGTCCGTACGATCCGGGCGGGAGGTGCGCCGGACGGCGGATGCGGAACCAGGTCTTCGCGAGTTGATCACGGCCCGCCGGACCCAACTGGAACTGCAGGTAGAGAAGGTGAGTCAGCAGCTTCAGGAGGTGCGCGACGAGTTGGAGGAGCTCACGGTGGCCGAGCCGGTCGCGCGCCGACTGGCCGAGCAGCTCCGCGCCAAAGCGGGACAAGACACGACGCCGCCCGTGGCGGCCGGACAGTCCCGGGTCGTGTGGTGCTGCTGGTGCCGCAGCGTGAGCGGGGCGTGGACCAGGTGGTGCTGCCCGAGGACTATCGGCGGATCATGGATGTGGCGCGTCGGGCCGAGGGGCCGGTCATGGTCAAGCAGGTCTGCGCCGAGCCGGGTATCCCGCTTGAGCCGGCCCGATCGGAGGCGCTGCGCGCGAAGCTGGAGCGGCTCTCGGAGCGGGGCCGGCTGTGCAAGCGGCCGGATGGGAAGTTCACCACCATGCCGTGAACCCGCCGCGACCGTTACGGCCTGCGGCTGGGACCGTAACGAGGGCGCCCCCGGGCGGTAGTTGATGGTGCTTTGACCATCAGGGCGGCCGGCCCCGACGGCGTCCCAATCTACGTGATCTTGGACAACCTCTCCGCGCACAAGGGCGCGAAGATCCGCACCTGGGCGCGGAAGAACAAGGTCGAGCTGTGCTTCACCCCGACCAACGCCTCCTGGGCGAATCCGATCGAGGCGCACTTCGGGCCGCTGCGGCAGTTCACCCTGGCGAACTCGAACCATCCGAACCACCCGGTCCAGACCCGTGAACTGCACCGCTACCTGCGCTGGCGCAACGCCAACGCCCGGCACCCGGACGTGCTGGCAGCTCAGCGCCGTGAACGAGCCCGCATCCGCAGCGAGAAGGGCATCCGCTGGGGCGGACGCCCAATCTCACTCGCAGCATGACCAGCGGCCTCACGAACCTGGCCAAGCCCTGCCACTGGCCTACCCCGCGAGGTGGGTAGCCGCCGTTGCCACGACAAGCGCGAGCACGGTGACGTCGACCAGGAGCAGGTGAGCAGGGTCGTGCACCCTGAATCGCGAAGCAATGGCGCTGAGCATCAACAGAGTCAGGCCGCTCAAGGCGAGCAGGCCAAGGAAAGTGACCTTGGTTCCGAGCAGCACGCCAATACCGCCAACAGACTCCAGTAGCCCCACCGCACGCCAGACCCCGGACGCCATGCCGAAGTGGTCGCGCACGGCCAGGCTTTGGCGGAGGCCGATCACCTTCACCCCGCCCGTGACAACGAACAGCGCGCCGACGACAACCGACAACACGGCCGCTACCACGCTCACGTGCGCACCCCGCTGACTTCGACGCTATTCGGACTAACGCGCTGATGATCGGCCATGGCGGCCAGCCGTAGAGCCAACTGTGATCAAAGCCACGACATCGGTGTGGCCCCACATCCGACCGGCACGGACAAGGCCCAGGTCGCCGACAACCCGGCGTACCTTCCCGGTCACAGCA
>NZ_JACMSF010000089.1 GCF_014257025.1 Streptomyces cupreus | reverse complement strand
CGCCGGACAGGCCCTGGCCGGTCAGCCCGGCAGCCGCGCTGAGCGTGTCATCCCGGGGCAACCGCACACACGTCTGATACGGATCGATGGCCACTTCGCCAGCAAGGAGAACCCATGGCCCCCACCTACGCCGTCACCGGTGCCTCCGGCCGCCTGGGCGGACGTATCGCTCGCCGCCTCGCCGCCGCCGGCATCCCGCAGACCCTCCTGGTCCGCACCCCGGCCCGCGCCCCCGAACTGCCCCGCGCCACCGCCCTACCCGGCGCCTACGCCGACCACGACGCCGTCGTCCGGGCCCTGCGCCCCACCGACCGCGTCCTGATGGTCTCCGCCTCCGAGACCCCCGACCGGGTCCAGCAGCACCGCACCTTCATCGACGCCGCCGCCGAGGCCGGGGTCGCGCATCTGGTGTACATCTCCTTCTACGGCGCGGCCCCCGACGCGACCTTCACCCTGGCCCGCGACCACTGGCACACCGAACAGCACCTGCGCGCCAGCGGTGTGCCCTTCACCTTCCTGCGGGACAACCTGTACGCCGACTTCATGCCCGCCCTGGTCGGTGAGGACGGCGTCATCCGCGGTCCCGCGGGCGCCGGGCGAGCCGCCCTGGTCGCCCAGGACGACATCGCCGACGCGGCGGTGGCGGTGCTGCGCGACCCGGGCGCGCATACCGGACGTACCTACGAACTGACCGGCCCCGAGGCGCTCGGCCTGATCGACGTGGCGGCCACGATCGCCGCCGTCACCGGGCGCCCCGTCTCGTACGTCCCGGAGTCGGTCGAGGAGGCCTACGCCTCCCGCAAGGGCTACGGCGCTCCCGACTGGCAGCTCGACGCCTGGGTCTCCACCTACACGGCGATCGCCGACGGCTCCCTGGCCGGGGTGACCAGCGCGATCGAGGACCTGACCGGTCACCCCGCCACGTCGCTGGAGCAAGTGCTGCGGGCCTGAGCTGCTTTTCGGACGTTGCGTGCCGTTTCCGATCAGTCACGCGTAGGGTCGAGAGGACGGACACCGGCCTACGGAAGAGGGGTCAGCACCATGGCACAGCAGGTACGCGGCGTGGTCGCACCGGGCAAGGACGAACCGGTCCGGGTGGAGACGATCGTCGTGCCCGACCCGGGGCCGGGCGAGGCCGTCGTACAGATCCAGGCCTGCGGTGTCTGCCACACCGATCTGCACTACAAACAGGGCGGAATCTCCGACGAGTTCCCCTTCCTGCTCGGCCACGAGGCGGCGGGAGTGGTCGAGTCGGTCGGCGACGGCGTCACCGACGTCGCGCCCGGTGACTTCGTCGTCCTCAACTGGCGTGCGGTGTGCGGACGTTGCCGGGCCTGTCTGCGTGGGCGGCCCTGGTACTGCTTCGACACCCACAATGCCGAACAGCGCATGACCCTGACCGACGGCACCGAACTCTCCCCGGCTCTCGGCATCGGCGCCTTCGCCGAGAAGACGCTGGTCGCGGCCGGACAGTGCACCAAGGTGAACCCGGCGGTGTCCGCGCAGGTCGCGGGGTTGCTGGGGTGCGGGGTGATGGCCGGGATCGGTGCCGCGATCAACACCGGGAACGTGGGCCGCGGTGACACGGTCGCGGTCATCGGCTGCGGAGGTGTCGGGGACGCGGCCATCGCCGGGGCGAATCTGGCGGGTGCGGCGAAGATCATCGCCGTGGACATCGACGACCGTAAGCTCGACAAGGCCCGCACCATGGGCGCCACCCACACCGTCAACTCGCGCGAGGCCGACCCGGTCGAGACGATCCGTGAACTCACCGGCGGCTTCGGCGCCGACGTCGTCATCGAGGCCGTCGGCCGCCCGGAGACGTACAAACAGGCCTTCTACGCCCGCGACCTGGCCGGAACCGTCGTCCTGGTCGGTGTCCCCACCCCGGAGATGAAGCTCGAACTCCCGCTCCTGGACGTGTTCGGCCGCGGCGGAGCCCTCAAGTCCTCCTGGTACGGCGACTGTCTGCCCTCCCGTGACTTCCCGATGCTGATCGATCTGCACCTTCAGGGACGCCTGGACCTGGAGGCGTTCGTGACGGAGACCATCGAACTCACCGATGTGGAGAAGGCATTCGAGCGGATGCACGAAGGTGACGTGCTGCGTTCGGTGGTGGTGCTGTGATGGCCCCGCGCATCGAACGCCTTGTCACCTCGGGGCAGTTCAGCCTCGACGGCGGTACGTGGGACGTCGACAACAACGTCTGGCTCGTCGGGGACGACCAGGAGGTCGTCGTGATCGACGCCGCCCATGACGCCGACGCCATCGCCGAGGCCGTCGGCGACCGCCGGCTGACCGCCATCGTGTGCACCCATGCCCACAACGACCACATCGACGCCGCTCCCGCCCTCGCCGACCGCACCGGCGCCACCATCTGGCTGCACCCCGACGACCTGCCGCTGTGGAAGCAGACCCACCCCGACCGCGACCCGGACGCCCACCTGCTGGACGGGCAGGTCATCGAGGCCGCAGGCGCCGACCTCAGGGTCCTGCACACCCCCGGGCACGCGCCCGGCGCGGTCTGCCTCCACGACCCTGGACTCGGCACCGTCTTCACCGGTGACACCCTCTTCAAGGGCGGCCCCGGCGCCACCGGCCGTTCCTACTCCCACTTTCCGACGATCATCGACTCGATCCGTAACCGTCTGCTCACGCTGCCGCCCGAGACGAAGGTCCTCACCGGGCACGGCGACGGGACGACGATCGGCGCCGAGGCCCCGCACCTCCAGGAGTGGATCGCCCGGGGCCACTGAGACGCATACGGCCGCGTGACCCGCCGTAAAAGGAGACAGAAGATGTCCGGCTTACCGGGGACCGTGGAACCACCACACCGTCACACGGAAGGCCGGACATGTCACAGCCACTCAAGGGCAAGGTCGCACTCGTCGCCGGGGCGAGCCGGGGCGCCGGGCGCGGGATCGCCGTGGAGCTCGGCGCGGCCGGCGCCACCGTCTACGTCACCGGACGCACCACCCGCGAGCAACGCTCCGAGTACGACCGCCCGGAGACCATCGAGGACACCGCCGACCTGGTCACCGAGGCCGGCGGCCACGGCGTCGCCGTACCCACCGACCACCTCGACCCAGGCCAGGTCCGCGCCCTCGTCGACCGCATCGCCGACGAACAGGGCCGCCTGGACGTCCTCGTCAACGACGTCTGGGGCGGCGAGAAGCTCTTCGGCTGGGACATCCCCGTCTGGGAACACGACCTCGACAAGGGCCTACGACTGCTCCGGCTCGCCGTCGAGACCCACGCCATCACCAGCCACCACGCGCTGCCCCTAGTGCTGCGCCACCCCGGCGGCCTGGTCGTCGAGATGACCGACGGCACCGCCGACTACAACCGCGACCACTACCGCAACTCCTTCTTCTACGACCTCGCCAAATCCTCCGTCCTGCGCATGGCCTTCTCCCTCGGCCATGAACTCGGCCCGCGCGGCGCGACCGCCCTCGCACTCACCCCCGGCTGGCTGCGCTCGGAGATGATGCTCGACGCCTTCGGGGTCCGCGAGGACAACTGGCGCGACGCCCTCACCCACGTCCCGCACTTCGCCATCTCGGAGACCCCGCGCTACGTCGGCCGCGCCGTCGCCGCCCTCGCAGCCGACCCCGACGTGGCCCGCTTCAACGGCGCGTCCCTCTCCAGCGGCTCCCTGGCCCAGGAGTACGGCTTCACGGACCTCGACGGCAGCCGCCCCGACGCCTGGCGCTACATGGTCGAGGTCCAGGACGCGGGCAAACCGGCCGACACGACCGGCTACCGCTGAGGAGGCACCGGTTCCGTCACCGGGAGCCGCCAGCGCGCCGAGTGGCCGGGAGGCAGGCCCAGATCCTCCCGGACCGCCGTGTAGTAGCCCTCACGCCCGGCGCGCTGCCGCGCCAACAGCGCCTGCCAGGACTCCGGATCCCGCTGGCCCTCACGCACGTACCGCTCCATCACCGTCACCACCCATGCCCGTGCCTGGTCCACCACTTCGACGCTGCCCAGCATCAGCAGCGCCTCGCCCGAGGGATCCCGTCCGTCGTTCGCCTCGGCCAGCAGCGGCTTGGCCTCGTCGAGGGGAAGCGGGTCGGGGTGCGTGCCACAGCCCAGCGCGGCGGCGACCCGGTACGTCACCGTGACGGTCTTCTTCACCGACCGCGCGTAGTCGGAGTACACCGCGAGCCGCCGCTCCTCCCACCGCGCCGCCTCCTCCCGCCGGAAACGGGCCTGATCGCTGCGGACGAGCGCCAGATACGAACCGAGGGCGCCGATCACGACGCCCAGCAGGGCCGGGAGTTGCTGGAGGAACGCATCCATGGGTGCACGGTATCTGCCGAGTTGATCTCGACCGCACTACGGTGGCGGACCATGACGGACACAACGCGCTTCGAGGGGTACGGAGTTCTCGTCACCGGTGCCGCCCGCGGCATCGGCGCGGCCACCGCCCGCCGGTTCGCCGCGGAGGGCGCGCGGGTCCTGGTGACGGACGTGGACGAGGAGGAGGCGGAGAAGACGGCGGCGGCGCTGCGCGAACAGGGCCTGGCGGCGGAGGCGTTCGGCTGCGACGTAGGAGACCGTACGTCGGTGGAGTCGGCCGTGGCCCGAGCCGTGGCCGCCTTCGGCTCACTCGACGTACTGGTCAACAACGCCTACGGCTGCACCCCGGATACGCCGCTCTTCGAGGACGAACCCGACGACGTCTGGGCCCGCGACCTCGACCTCACCCTCACCAGCGCCTACCGCTGCTGCCGCGCCGCCCTGCCGCACCTGGTGACCTCCGGCCGCGGCGCGATCGTCACCATCGGCTCCGTCAACGGCATCCAGGGCATCGGCAACCACGCCTACAGCGCAGCGAAGGCGGGCCTGGGCTCCTTGACCCGAACCCTCGCCGGCCACGCGGCACCCCGAGGAGTCCGCGTCAACCTGGTGGCCCCGGGCACGGTACGCACCACGGCGTGGGCGGGCCGCGAGGACCAACTCGAAGCGTTCCGCCAGGTGTACCCCCTGGGCCGGGTCGGCGAACCGGAGGACATCGCCGCCGCGGTGGCCTTTCTGGCCTCCCTTGACGCGTCGTGGATCACGGGTACGACGCTGGTGGTGGACGGAGGGCTGACGGCGATCAACTCGGCGTTCCGGCTCACCATTTCGTAGCCTCTGTCAAACGTACACGTCAGGCTCGTTGGGGGAGGAGCACGTGGGACTCGTGCCGCGCCCATGGCCACACCGGGGCTGCCCGCGTATGGTCGAGCATTCAACGGGAGGGTCAGGTTCCGCACGCCGGTGGTCAGGGAGGCGCGGCGATGGTCTTGGGCGGTCCGGGGGTACGGCGCGTGGCCCGGGGCGTGCGTCGGCGCGTACGAAGACTTGCCGAGCCTCCGGTACCGCAGTCCGCCGGGCGCCTCGTACCGGATCCGGTGTTCGTCCTCTCCTCCGTCCGGTCCGGCTCCACGCTGCTTCGGGTCCTGCTCAACAGCCACCCGCAGATCCGCGCCCCGCACGAGATGCATCTGCGCACCCTGTCCGTCGGCCTCACCAAGCCGTACACCAAGAAGGCGATGACCGAACTCGGCCTGGATCAGCGGGAGTTGGAGTACCTGCTGTGGGACCGCATCCTGCACCGCGAGCTCGTGCTCAGCGGCAGGCGGATCATCGTGGACAAGACTCCCGGCAACGCGGCCGTCTGGGAACGGCTGCACGAGGGGTGGCCGAAGGCCCGGTACATCTTCTTGCTCCGGCACCCGGCGTCCATGGTCACCTCCCTGATCAACGGACGCCCGGACCGCGAACTGGAGGCGACCGTACGCGAGGTGCTCGGCTACGTCGAAGCGGTGGAGGCGGCCCGAAACGCCCTGCCCGGTCTCACGGTCCGCTACGAGGACCTGACGGAACGGCCCGAAGAAGTCACCCAGGAGATCTGCCGATTCCTCGGCGTGCCATGGACACCGAGAATGCTGAACTACCGGAAGGTCGACCACGGGCCGTTCGTGCCGTACATCGGTGACTGGAGCGAGAACATCAAATCCGGGAAGATCCAGCAGGCACGGGCCCTGCCGGAACCGAAGGACGTGCCCACGGCACTGCGCGAGATCACGCGAGCCTGGGGGTATCCGGGCTGAGGGCAGCGCCCTGCGGATGCGGCCCCGAACAGAGCCCGAAGTTCACCATTTCGTCACAGCACGGGCACGCCTACAACTTCCCCCCGCGCACGCCGGTCTAGCACGCAGAAGACCACGGCACCACGCAACGGAAGGGCCCGGTAATGGGGGACATACGCAGACGGCGAGCCGTCGCGCTCGGCATCACCGCAGGACTGGTCGCACCGCTCACCCTCGCGCTGGGTACCGCGCCCGCGCAGGCCGCGAGCTGCACCACGCAGACCGGGCCGTACCAGAAGCAGGTGGAGAAGTTCCTCGGGCTGCCGGTCGACGGCAAGCAGTCCAGTTCCGACTGCAAGGCCATCCAGGCCTTCCAGACCAAGCACGGGATCACGCCGAACGCCGGCTACGCGGGCCCCGTCACCTGGGGCGTGATGGACCTCATGAACAAGCAGAAGGCCGTGGGCAACAAGCCCAACAAGGACGGCAAGTGCCCGGTCAACAAGGGCCGTATCGCCTGTGTGAACCTCACCCTCCAGCTGAGCTGGATCCAGGACGGCGAGAAGCTCGTCTACGGCCCGGTCCCGGTGCGCACGGGCCGTAACGGCTACGAGACCCGCACCGGCCTGAAGAAGATCTACTGGCGCAACATCGACCACGTCTCGTCGATCTACAACGTGCCGATGCCCTACGCCCAGTTCTTCGACGGCGGCCAGGCCTTCCACTCGGTCGGGCTCAGCATGTGGAACCCGCCCGGCTCCCACGGCTGCGTCAACATGACCAAGACCACCGCCAAGAAGTACTGGTCGCTGCTGAAGAAGGGCGACGACGTCTTCGTGTACGGCCGCAAGCCGGGCACCTGAGTCAACGCCCGCATCCCGCCCTGCCGTTGTGGCGGGACGGGACGCGGACTCCCCCGGGACAGTGGTCAGAGCAGCACGTTGACGGTGCCGACGTTCACATAGCCCCCGAGCGGCGCGGGGGCTCCGGCCGGGTTGCGGTAGGTCAGCTGGACGAGCAGCGAGTACGTGCGCCCGGCCTGGAGGCTGTTCAGGACGATGTCACGCTGGTAGTCGCCGCCGCCGTTCAGCGGGATGGACGCGGGCGACTGCGGCTCGCCGAAGTCGTCCGGGCCGCCGATCTCGTCGACCTTGACCTGGACGTTCCAGGTGCCGGAGATGAGCGGAACCAGGAAGCCGGTGAGGTTCCAGTCGATCCGTACGGTGACCGGGGTGCCCTTGTCGACGACGTCGGCCGGGTTGCCGCCGGGGTCCAGGACGATGGCGCTGATACGGCCGTCGAGGGCCGTCGTCGGAACGGGAAGCGACTGGAAGGTGCCAGAGGCCATGGGATGACTCCTTTGTCGGAACTGGCCGGTGGTGGACGCCTCCCACGGTGCGGCGCCCGGCGCGGACGGAGCAGAGGCACGGGTCCCGACCCGGGCGGGCCGTGGTCCGGGGCGGACCGGGCGGTCAGGCCGGGAGGGTCCGTGCCAGCGGGAGCCGGACGCGCAGTTCGGTGCCGCTGCCGGGGGCGGTACGGATGGAGAACCGCCCGCCGATCGCCTCGGTGCGGTGCCGGATGGAGGTCAGACCGACGCCGGGGGTGACGCGGGGGATTCCGCGGCCGTCGTCGGCGATGGTGATCAGCAGGGAACGGCGCCGACCCGCGAGGGTGACCCTGGCGTGCCGGGCGCCCGCGTGCCGTACGACATTGGTCATGGCCTCCGTGACGATCCGGTACGCGGCCGCTTCCAGGGGCGGGGGCAGCTCCGGCAGCGACGAGATCACGATCTCGACGGCCGTCGCGGGTGGCACGGACCGGGCGTGATGGTGCAGTGCTTCGACCAGACCGTGGGAGTCGAGCGCGGCCGGAGGAAGCGCGTCGAGGAGTCGGCGCACCTCCGTCGTCGCGTGGGACACCTCGGTGCGGATGCGGTCCAGCAGCGCCCGTTCGGTGTCGAGACCGCTGTCGTCGAGCAGATCCGACAGGGCCCGCGCGCACAGCCCGATGCCGGACAGCAAAGGGCCGAGCCCGTCGTGGAGTTCGTGGCGGAGCCGGGTGCGTTCGGCGTCGACGGCTTGTTTGACGCGCTGCTCCTCGGTCGATGTACGGCGCCGGAGCGCTGCGCGTACTTTCTCCTTGCCGCGGGTCGGCTTCATACGGGCCGGCGTGGATAGGCGGTGCGTACCTGGCTCAGCGCCCACCGCATCCGCGGCACCGCGATCTCGGGGCGTTCGCCGTGGGCCCGGGCGAGCGTGCCCGCGCAGCCGAGGCTGCCGCCGTGGCGGCGGATCGCCTGCCGGATCGCCGAGGCGATCTCGGTGCGCGTCGGCTCCGAGCCGGTCACCAGGTCGCTGCTGAACAGCGCCTCGGCCCGGGCCGCGGTCAGGAGGTCGGTCATGGGTTCTCCCCGGTTCTCGGGGGGCGGGCGGTTGAAGGTCCTCGCCCCGGT
Organism: Streptomyces cupreus; assembly: GCF_014257025.1. GTDB lineage: Bacteria > Actinomycetota > Actinomycetes > Streptomycetales > Streptomycetaceae > Streptomyces > Streptomyces cupreus. The sequence goes on along the minus strand of NZ_JACMSF010000089.1, from coordinate 14,979 downwards.
CCGGGCACCATCCTGTGAGCCCGGGTTGCAGCCCCCGCTGCAGGAGCCGCTGCACCCCGAAGTGGGCGGTGCCGGTGCCGGTTCGGCGCTAGCTTGGACAGCAGGCGAGAGAGCAGTCGCCGTCCTGGTCGCCGAGGTGGGGCCCGTGATGACTGGGCGAGAGCCGTTCACCGGTCTGCGGTTCCAGTTGCTCGGACCGCTGCGCGCCTGGCGTGGCGAGGCCGAGCTGGATCTGGGACAGACACAGCAGCGCGTGGTGCTCGCCGTGCTGCTCCTGCACGCCGGCCGGCCGGTGAGCCGGGATCAACTCGTGGACGCCGTATGGGGAAACGCCGTACCGGCACGGGCGGCCAATCTGGTGCAGCGGCATGTCTCCGGGCTGCGCCGGGTGCTGGAGCCCGATCGTCCGCCGCGGACCCCGTCGGGGCTGCTCACCTGGACGGAGGCCGGCTATCTGCTGACCCTGGGACCGGGGCAGTCGGACGTCCTCGGGTTCGACCGGCTGATCGACCGTGCACACGCGGCGCGCGCCCGAGGTGACCTGGCCGCGACCGCCCAGTGCCTGCACGGTGCCCTGCGCCTGTGGCGTGGCCGGCTCTGTGAGGGCCTGACGAGCCCGCTGCTCGACGTGGAGCGCGACCGGCTCGCCGAGCGGCGCCTGAGTGTGCTGGAGGAGCGCATCGAGGTCGACCTGGCGCTCGGCGACGACTTCGACCTGGTCGGCGAGGTGCGGCAGCTCACCGTCGAACACCCGCTGCGGGAGGGCCTGCACGGTCTGCTCATGCTCGCCCTGCACCGCTCCGGCCGGCAGGCCGAGGCACTGGCCGCCTACCATCGGGCCCGCCGTCTGCTCCGCGACGAACTCGGCATCGAGCCGGGGCACCGGCTGCGGCGCCTGCACGCGAGGATCCTGGCCGCCGATCCGGACCTCGACGCCCGTCCGAGCGGGCGCGGGCGTGACGGCCTCGGGGTGCCGGACGGCCCGGCGGGCAGGGGGGAGCGGGACTATCTCGGGATGTCGGACGGCCCGGCGGGCGCGGGGGAGCCGGACCATCTCGGTACGTCGGACGGCCCGGCGGGCAGGGGGGAGCCGGACCATCTCGGTACGTCGGACGGCCCGGCGGGCAGGGGGGAGCGGGGCTACCTCGGGATGTCGGACGGCCCGGCGGGCGCGCGGGAGCCGGACCATCTCGGTACGTCGGACGGCCCGTCGGGCCACCGAAGGGCGCCGGACAGCCCGCCGGACCAGCTCGCGGTTCGCATCACCGGCCCGCCCACCCTCGTCGTACCCGCCCAACTCCCGCACCCCGTCGCCGGTTTCGTCGGCCGGGAAGAGGCGCTCGCCCTGCTCGACTCCCTTCTGCCGGACAAAGCGACGGGCGGCGACGGCGGTACGGCCGTGATCACCGCGATCGGCGGCACGGCGGGCGTCGGCAAGACCACCCTCGCCGTGCACTGGGCCCACCGGGTCCGCGACCGGTTCCCCGACGGTCAGCTCTACGTCAACCTCCGCGGTTTCGACCCGGGCGGTCCCGCCGTCCGTCCGGCCGAGGCGATCCGCGGCTTCCTGGATGCCCTGGGCGTCCCGACCCGCCGCATCCCGGTCGACCCGGACGGCCAGATCGGCCTCTACCGCAGCCTGTCGGCGAACCGGCGCATGCTCGTCGTGCTCGACAACGCCCAGGACACCGATCAGGTCCGCCCGCTGCTGCCCGGCTCACCGCACTGCTTCACCGTCATCACCAGCCGTAATGTGCTCACCGGCCTGGTGATCACCGACGGGGCGCAGCCGGTCGGCCTGGGCCTGATGTCCCGGGCCGAGGCGGCGGATGTCCTGGGCCGCCGTATTGGCGGGCAGCGCCTCACCAGCGACCCCGACGCGCTGGAGGACATCATCGCCTCCTGCGCGCGCCTCCCGCTGGCCCTGGCCATCGTGGGCGCGCACGCCGCCACCCACCCGCAACTGCCCCTAGCCTCACTGGCGAAGGAGCTGCACGCGGCGGGCAGCGCGCTGGACCTGCTCGACGGCGGCGACGCGGCCACCGACGTCCGCAAGGTGTTCTCCTGGTCCTACCGGAGGCTGACCGCACCCGCCGCCCGGCTGTTCCGGCTGCTCGGACTGCACCCGGGCCCGGACGCCGACACGGCCGCGGTCGCCGGACTGGCCGGGCTGACCGTGTCCCAAGTCCGGGCACCGCTCGCCGAACTGACGGCAAGCCACCTGCTGTCCCCGCACTCCACCGACCGTTACGCCTGCCACGACCTGCTGCGCGCCTACGCCGCCGAACTCGCCCAGGTCCATGACCAACCCGCCGACCGGCTGGCCGCGGCGCGCCGCATGCTCGACCACTACCTGCACAGCGCCTACCGGGCCAGCCTGACCCTGAGCCCGCACCGCGACGACCCCATCACCCTCACCCCACCGCGACCACCCGTCACCACGGAGGACTTCGAAGGGCACGACGAGGCGCTCGCCTGGTTCCTGCGCGAACACGCAGTGCTGCTGTCGGTGCAACGCCAGGCGGTGGACCTTCAATTCGACGCCCACGCCTGGCAGTTGGCCTGGGCACTACAGCCCTACTTCGACCGCGCCGGACACTGGCACGACTCCGCCGCCGCGCACGAGAGGGCACTGAAGGCCGCCCGGCGCGAAGGGAGCACGCACGGACAGGCGGTGGTTCACGGCTGCCTGGCCTATGCGTACATGCGGCTCAGCCGCTATGAGGACGTCGCCACCCACATGCGGCAGGCACTCCATCTGTACGAGGCGCTCGGCGACCTCCTCGGTCAGGCCCACACGCCGGATGACAGGCTCGGTGCCACGGGGGTGGGACCCTCCGCGGCACCGGCCTGACCGCCTCACGCCTGCGGCGCGTCCCCGAAGTCCGGGATCTCAAGCCTTGCCCCGCCCTGCCGCGCCGACTCGTGCGCGATGATGCCCGGCAGGGTGTAGCGGGCCGCCACCCAGGCGTTCACGGACGGCAGGGTGCGGGTGTTGACCGCGGTCACGAAGTCGTCCACCAGGAAGTGGTGGCTGCCCTCATGGCCGTTGGGGAGGTCGTCCAGCGACCGCGGCAGGCGCGAGCGGTCGTGCACCGGGGCCGAGCCCGAGGTGAAGGCGGCCCGGAGTTCCGGAGCGATGTGCTGGAGTGACGGGTCGTCAGGGGACATGGTGGGCTTGGGCTCCAGCAGTTCGCTGATGTCCTTCACGCCGTTCTTGTCCTGCCAGAACGCGACCGTGGCGAGCTGCTCCATGCTCGCCTCCGTCCCGAAGAAGCGGAACCGCGACTCCCGTATGTGGGACGGATATCCGACCCGCCGGAACTCGTTGGTACGGAACGATCCGCCGCCCGCGACCTCGAACAGCGCGGTCGCGTTGGAGACGTCGTTGCCGAACTGGCTGACGCTCTTGTCGAAGACGCCGTCGCCCCGCTCGTCGACCACCCCGATCGCCGACACGCTCACCGCGTGCGTCTGCCAGGCGCCCAGCACCCCGCCCACCGCGTGCGTCGGGTACAGCAGCGGGGGATAGGACGCGGTGGCCTTCCAGTTCTCGCCGCCGCTGTACTGGTACGCCTCGTAGAACCCCAGATCCATGTCGTGGACGTAGTCGCCCTCGGCATAGAAGATCCGTCCGAAGGCGCCTTCGGCGATCTGGTTGCGGGCGTGGACCGTCGCCGGGTTGTACTGGCTGGTCTCGCCCATCATGTAGGTCAGTCCGGTCGCCTTGACCGCCTCGATGATCGCGGCGATCTCCTCCGTGGTGATCGCCATGGGGACGGCGGAGTAGACGTGCTTGCCGGCGTTCAGGCCCTGGAGCACGAGCGGGCCGTGTGTCCAGCGCTGGGTGAAGATCGCGACCGCGTCGATCTGCTGCGACTCCAGCATCGCTTGGTACGAGGGGAACGTGCCCGACAGCCCTTCGACGGCCGCCAGTTGCTCGGCCCGCTCCGGCAGCAGGTCGGTGACGTAGACGTCGCTGACGCCGGGGTGGGCCAGGAACAGTTTGGCGAAGCTGCCGGAGAACTGCCCGGCGCCGACGATGCCGAGGGAGAACGTCATGGAGTGAGTGCCTTTCACTGGCCGAGGACGAAATTGATCTGGTCGTTGGTCTTGGTCAGCCCGCTCACCGGGGCGCCGTTGGCGTAGACGTCCTGCATCGCGGGGCGCATCAGGGCGTACACGTCCGCCGCGTAGTCGGTGATCGGGAAGGAGAAAGTGGTGGAGTCCTGCTGGTCGGTGACCGGTTCGGTGAACGCGGACACATCGATGCCCTTCTTCTCGTACGCGGCCACGGCGGCCTGCGTACCGTCGGGGGTCGCGGGGAAGACGATGCCGTAACCGCCCACCGTCTTCTGGCACTCGTTCGAGGCCAGGTACTGGACCCACTTCTTCGCGCCGGCCTTGTTGTCGGCGTTCTTGGTGATGGAGTCGGCGAGGCCGTTCATCATCGTGGCGCGCTTGCCGGTCGGTCCGGTGGGGGTGACGGCGGTGCCGACGTCGAGGCCCTTGGTGCCGTAGTACGTCGAGATCATCCAGGCGCCGTCGAAGGAGGTCGCCGCCTTGCCGGAGGCGACCTGGGCGTTGGCCGGGTTGGCGCCGTCGGTGTAGTCGGTGAAGGGTGCGAGGTAGCCCTTCTCGGCCAGGCCGAAGTACCAGTCGATGACGGACTGGAAGGTCTTGCTGCCGTACTGGTACTCGGTGCCCCAGCGGGCCTTGTCGGTGTAGTGCCAGCCCGCCGAGGCGGCGAACGGGCTCCAGGTGGTCTGTCCGTCGCTGTCGCCGGCGCCGCCGGTGGCGAGGCCGTAGACCTTGACGTTGTTCTTGTCGAAGCCCTCCTCGTCGCCGCGCTTGCCGTTCTTGTCGACGGTGAGGCGGGCGATGGCCTTCTCGAAGGTGCCGCCGTCCTCGGGGTTCCAGGAGAGGGTGCCCAGCTGCTCGGCGGTGAGGCCGGCCTCCTTGGTCATCTTCTTGTTGTAGAAGAGGGCGACGGTGTCCCAGTCCTTGGGGGCGCCGTAGCGATGGCCGTCCTGGCCCCTCCAGTTGGCGGCCAGGCCCTCCTGGTAGGCGGAGTCGTCGATGCCCAGGTCGTCGAGCGGTTCGAGGACGTTGAGGTCGGCGAACTGGCCGAACTTCTGGATGTGGTCGGTGAAGACGTCCGGTTCGGTGCCCGCGATGAAGCTCGCGGTGAGCTTGGTCCAGTAGTCGGCCCAGCCCATCTGGGTGATCTTCACCTTCAGGCCCGGGTTCTGCTGCTCGAAGGCCTTCGCGCAGGCCTGGTAGGCGGGCAGCTGGTTGGCGTCCCACAGCCAGTACGTCACCGTGTTGCCGCCCGCTCCGGCGGACCCGCCCTGCGCGCATCCGGACACCAGGGACAACGCCAGCGCTCCCATCAGCGCCGCTGCGGTACGAATTCGCATGCCAGTCCCCTTACTTGATGCCCGTGAAGCTGATGGTGCCGACGATGCGGCGCGCGAAGAACCCGAAGAGCAGCAGCATCGGGAGTGCGGCGATGAGCGTGGCCGCCATCAGGCCGGACCAGTCGTAGCCGGTCTGCGGGGTCTGCGCCCGGAAGATCGCCAGTGCCACGGTGAGCACGCGTGAGCTGTCGCTGTAGGACACCATCAGCGGCCAGAAGTAGTCGTTCCAGGCGGTGATGTACGTCAGCACGCCCAGCGTGAGGATCGGGGTGGACGCCATCGGCAGCATGACCCGGAAGAAGATCCGGATCTTGCCGGCCCCGTCGAGCAGGGCCGCCTCCTCGACCTCGCGGGGCACGTTCATGAAGAACTGGCGCAGGAAGAACACCGCGAACGGGGTCATGAACATCGTCGGCAGCGCGATGCCCAACAGGTTGTCGACCAGGCCGAGTTCCTTGATGAGCACGAAGTTCGGCAGCAGCGTGAAGATGGTCGGCACCATCAGCCCGGCGAGGAACAGCGCGAACACCTTGTCCCGGCCGCGCCAGCGCAGCCGTGCGAAGGCGTACGCGGCCATCGCGGAGAAGAAGATCTGGCAGACGGTGATCAGAGTGGACACGATGACCGAATTGATCAGATAGCGCCAGAACTTCAGCCCGCCGCCCGAGCCGCCCTGGGCGATGGCCTCCTCGGTGGACTGCAGGCCGAGCGCTCGCTCGAAACCGCCGGTGGTCAGATCGACCGGCAGCGGATCGCTGGGGTGGGCGGCGAGCGCGGTGTTGGAGGAGAGCGCGGTGCGCAGGATCCAGTAGAACGGCAGCAGGGTGATCAGTACGATCGCGGCCATCGCCGCCCAGGCCACGACCCGTCCCGGGGAGAGCCTGCGGCGCCGGGTGGGCCGTACCTTCGTCGTGGTCGCCGTCACGGCGGTCATGTCGGTCGCTCCCTTCCGTCAGCCGAGGTCGGACTGGCCGGCCCGGGTGAGCCGGTACTGGAGGAATGTGATCGCGCTCAGCACGACGAGCAGGGCCACGGACATCGCGGAGGCGTAGCCGAACTGGAAACGGCCAAAGGCGGCGCCGTAGATGTAGTACTGGAGCACATTGGTGGCGTTGGCGGGTCCGCCCGCGGTCGTCACGGCGACCGTGTCGAACACCTGGAAGGAACCGATCACCGTCATGATCAGTACGACCGCGAGGACCGGCCTGAGCAGCGGCATGGTGATCCGCCAGAACATCCGCCATTCGCTCGCGCCGTCCACCTTGGCCGCCTCGTACATGTCGTTCGGGATCGCCTGGAGCCCCGCGAACAGCAGCAGCGCGGTGTAGCCGACATGGCGCCACACATTGATCAGGGCGATCGTCGGGATCGCCCAGGTCTCGTCGGCGAGGAAGGGGATCCGGTCGGCGCCGACCGCGGCGATGATCTCGTTGCCGATGCCCAGCTGGGTGTCGAGCATCCACAGCCAGACGATGCCGGCGACGACGTTGGACATCAGATACGGCGTCAGCACGATCCCGCGCAGCACCGCCGACTGCGTCAGCCGCTGGAGCAGTACGGCGATGGCGAGCGCCGCGACCGTCTGGACACCGATGTTGATGACCACGTACTCGACGGTGACCGTCAACGAGTCCCAGAAGATGGGGTCGTTGACCATCCGGACGTAGTTGTCCAGGCCCACCCACTCGGCGGGCGTGAGCAGGTTGAAGCGGGTGAAGCTCAGATAGATGCCCCGCAGTGTGGGCCAGAGCAGGAAGACCACGAAGCCCAGCAGGGCCGGCGCCAGGAAGACGGCGGCGAGCCGCCCGTCACCCCCCGCCTCCCGGGCTTTCGCCCGGTCCGTTTTCGGCCTGGTCCGTGCCCCCTCGGCGCCGCCCAAGGGGAGGCGCGACGGTGGGCTGCTGGAGGCGATGGTCATCGGGAGACTCCCTCATCCGCGGCGGCTCGTCCTCGGGCACTTACTTTTGAGGCGAAAGAATCGACCCGTCAAGAGGCGTGCATACATCTTTTCCGGGCCGCTCCTCCGGTCGTACAGTGACCTTGTTGTTTCCGTATCGAAAAAATGTCGAAAAAATGAGAGGCTGAACGTCATGACCGCAGCCGTCGCCGACTGGCTTCCGCTGAGCGCGGGGGAGCGCTCGGTGGCTATCGAGGTGCTCGTCGGCGGACCGCTGTCGCGCACCGAGCTCGCCCGGCGCCTGAACCTCTCACCCGGCAGCCTCACCCGGCTCACCAAGCCCCTGATCGAGTCCGGCCTGCTCGTGGAGGTCCCCGAGGCGGGCGCCCCGGCCGAGGTCCGCCAGGGCCGCCCCTCCCAGCCCCTCGACGTTGTCGCCGAGTCACGCTCCTTCGTCGGCTACAAGATCACCGCGGACATGGTCTACGGCGTGGTCACCACCCTCCGGAGCGACATCGTCGCCCGCCTCGACCGCCCGCTGACCACGCACGACCCCGCCGGGGTCGCCGATCTGCTGGCGGAGATGACCGCCGAACTCGCCCGCGACTTCCCCCGGCTCGCCGGCATCGGCATCGGCGTCGGCGGCCTCGTCCAGGACCGCACCGTCGTCGCCGAGTCCCCGTTCCTGAACTGGCGCGACATCCCGCTGGCCGCGCTCGTCGAGGAGCGCACCGACCTGCCCGTCGTGGTCGAGAACGACGTCGCCGCGCTCACCGAGGCCGAGACCTGGTTCGGCTCGGGACGTGGTCTGGACCGGTTCGTCGTGCTCACCATCGGTGCCGGGCTCGGCTACTCACTGGTCCTCGGCGGCCGGCGGGTGCCCTGCGACGAGGAGGACCGCGGCTTCGGCCGGCACTGGATCATCGACCCCCACGGTCCACTCACCCCGGACGGCGCCCGCGGCAGCGCCGTGTCGATGCTCACCATCCCCAACATCCGCTACCAGGTGCAGGCCGGCACCGGCCGGGACTGGACGTACGAGGAGATCCTCAGGCTCGCCGCCGCCGGGGACCCGCTGCCCGCCCGGGTCATCGACGAGGCCGCCCGCGCCCTCGGCATCCTCGTCGCCCAGATCGCCAACTTCGCCATGCCGCAGCGGATCCTGCTGGCCGGCGAGGGAGTCGGCCTGATGGACGTGGCCGGGGACAAAGTGACACAGACCATGTGTGACCATCGGCACCCGCTGGCCGCCCCCGTCGACCTGGAGACCCGGATGTCCGACTTCCACGACTGGGCGCGCGGCGCCGCCGTCCTCGCCATCCAGGTGCTGGTCCTGGGCGCGGCCGAAGCCTGAACGGGGGTGCGGGTCTTGACGTATGGCCGTGATCAGGACGTGATCAGCAACACGGTCCGTTATGTCCGTATTGGCCATGCTTACTCACGTCGCCTTCACTTCCATGGCCGTATGCTTCACAGCATGTCCACCAGTGTTGAACCCGTTTCCGATCGATCGGCTGACGAGGTCAACGAGGAGATCCGGGCCCTGTGGCGCCGGGCGGGCGGGACACTGAGCGTCGAGGAGCGCGAGGAGTACCAGCGACTCGTCATGGAGTGGGCCGCAGCGGCCCCGCAGCCGGTCAACGCGGCCTGACGCTCCCCGACGACCGCCGAGCCTCGAAGACCCCCGTGGGCACCCCGACTTGACGGGTGCCCCTTTTACTTCCCCTCTTGCTTCCCCTCCGAAAATGACGGCGCCGCATCAGCGCGGGCGCCGCCCTCTCACCCCCAAGTCGCCGAGTAGTACCGCTGATACGCCTTGCGGTCCTGCTCCGCCCGGATGAACCGCGTCGCCACCAGCGCGACCAGCGACCCCGCGACAATCAGCAGCCCCGGCCCGACGTTCCGCGGATCGGCCAGCCGGGACAGCAACTGCGACCCCTCGACCCCGCCGCCGACCGGCGCCGACGACCCCGGCGTGGCCGCCCCCGGCGCGATCGCGCTCTGCGTGGCCGACGCCGACGGCTCGGGCGAGGGCGCCGCACCCTGCTGCCCCGCCGCGCCCTGCGGCGCCGCCGTGATCAACTGCACGCCCACCTCGGCCATCGCCTTCGTCACCGGCTGGAAGAACGTCGTACCGCCCGAAGCGCAGTCCCCGCTGCCGCCCGAGGTCAGACCCAGCGCGATGCCCTCCGAGAACATCGGCCCACCGCTGTCCCCGGGTTCCGCGCACACATTCGTCTCGATCAGCCCGGTCACCGTGCCCTCGGGATAGTTCACCGTCGCGTTCAGCGCGGTCACCGTGCCGTCGCGCAGCCCGCTGGTGCTGCCGCTGCGGAACACCCGCTGCCCGACCGACGGATCACCCGCCCCGGTGATCCGCACCCCCTGCCCGTCACCGATGGCCACCACGTCGGCGCCGTCCCCCGCATCCCCGCTCGCGTACCGCACCAGCGAGAAGTCACCGCCGGGAAAGCTCTGCCGGACCGTGCTGCCCACCTGCTCCCGGCCCCGGGTGTCGGTGAACCAGACCGAGCCGTTCGGCCCGCAGTGCCCGGCCGTGAGGATGAAGTCCCGCTGCCCGTCGGTCACATTGAAGCCCGCCGAGCAGCGCCCGGCGGTCGACAGGATGGGCAGCGCGCCGTTCAGCCGGGTGGTGAAGGTGCCCTCGGTGCGCTCCATGCGGACGAAGGTGCCGATACCGTCGGCGACATGCGTCAGCTTCGACCAGTCGTCCGAGGAGACGGTGCTGTCGCCCCGTACCACCACCTCGTTGGACCGGTAGTCCATCGCCCAGGCCGTGCCGGGCACCCGGGGCGCCGAACCCAGCGTGGAGGTCGCCGACTTGAGCTCGTTCATGCTGTGCGACACCATCTTCGGTCGGCCGCCCGCCCGGCGCACCTCGTCGGCGGCCTCCTCGTCGGTCACCGCGACCACCGGCCGCCCGTCGGCACCGAGCCAACTGCCCGCCGTACGGGACGTGCCGAGCCGCTCGACCAGACCGGCGCCCGTGTCCACGGCCGACTTGACCGTCGCGCCCGGCGCGGCGGACGGGTCGGGCGGCTCGCTTGCCACGGCGCGTGTCACCATCGCCGAGCCCAGCAGCAGCCCGCCGACGGCCGCCAGCCGTGTCACTCGCCGGACGATCCGTCGTCGTGCGTGCCTCATACCTGGCTCCCGAACCCGAGCAGCGCGGTTCACAACACCGCGGGGCACTCCCGTAGTTGAGTGCCCTCACTCCATACGCGGCCCGGGGCGGGTGCGTTCACTTCTTACGGCCGACACCGCCGTACAGCGCCACTTCCGCCGGCTCGGTGCCCTCCGGGCGCCAGCGCGAGCAGGACACCACGCCCGGCTCCAGGAGTTCGAGCCCGTCGAAGAAGCGGGCGACGGCCTCGGGGGAGCGCTGGGTCAGCCGGGGCGTGCCGGTCTCGTTCCAGAACCGCACCGCCCGGTCCACGTCCGCCAGCTCCGGGCCGGTCACCGTGTGCGACAGGACCAGATGGCTGCCCGGCGGCAGCGCGTCCAGCAGCCGCCGCACGATGCCGTACGGGTCCTCGTCGTCGCCGAGGAAGATGACCACCGAGAGCAGCAGCAGGCCGACCGGGCGGCTGAAGTCCAGGGTGGTGGCGGCGCGTTCGAGGATCGTCTCGGGGTTACGCAGGTCCTCGTCGAGATGGTCGGTGCGGCCCTCGGGGGTGCTGGTGAGCAGGGCGCGGGCGTGGACGAGCACCAGCGGGTCGTTGTCGACGTAGACGATCCGGGCGTCCGGGGCCAGGCGCTGGGCGACCTCGTGGGTGTTGTCCGCGGTGGGCAGCCCGGTGCCTATGTCGAGGAACTGACGGATTCCGGCCTCGACGACGAGGTGGCGCACCGCGCGGCCCAGGAAGTCGCGGTCGGCGCGGGCGTAGTCGCCGATGGCCGGATGCAGTTCCCGGATCCGGTCACCGGCGACGCGGTCCACCTCGTAGTAGTCCCCGCCGCCCAGCCAGTAGTTCCAGATCCGGGCCGTATGTGGCTGGAGGGTGTTGATGCGGGCGCGCAGCGACGCTGCTGCGGCGTCGGCGGCCGGCGGGTTCTCCCTCACGGGACGGCTCCTGCGATGGCTGGATCGGCATGTGTCAACCGGTAATCTAGACGGCCGAGTTGATGTTTGCCGAGGGTGCTGCACAACCCGCCGCGCCGGGTCCGAGCAGCGCCCAGCTGTCCTCGTCGCCCCACACCGACGCCGGATCCACGTACGGGCGCAGAAGTGCTGTCAGTACGGGGTCGGCGCCGCCGTTGAGCTCATCGGAGGCGATCTTGCGGGCGATCCCGGCGAGGAAGTCGGCGAGCTGCACCCGCGGGTCCTCCCGCGCGGCCACCAGATGCACCCCGGCCAGACGGATACCCGACCCGCGGGCCCGCTCCTCGATCCAGGCGATCCGTTCCGGCGTCAGCATGTTCTGCCGGTCGTGCACGAGCCGTACGGCCGCCCCGCCCGCGCTCCAGTACGCGGCGGTGGCGACGACGGCGGGCAGCAGGGGGTTGAGCACCGGAATCAAGGTCGGCAGCCCTGCCCGGTAGGCGTCCGCGCGGGACCGGGCCGCCGCGAGCCGCCCCAGCGTCCGGCCCGCCTCACCCCGGGCGGCCACCGGCCGTAGCGCGCCGATGGTACGGAAGAAGCTGTCGACCGGCGCCTCGGGCTCGCCGTCGTTGCGCGCCCGCAGCAACTGGTTGGCCGCCTGGAGGAACGCCCGCCAGCGCTCCTCGCCGAAGAGGTCCCGTCCCCGGCGGAACAGGGGCAGCGCCGGTGCGGCGTCGCCGAGCAGCAGATCCACCGCCCGGTCCACCACGAAGTACGCCTTCTCCGTCAGATGCACCTGGGCGGTGCCGTGGATCGGCCCGGAGGGGGCGAGCAGCCATTCCAGGACCGCCCGGTGCTTCTCCCTGAGCAGGTGGTTCGCCTTGTACTCGGAGGCGGGGGAGCGGATCCGGTCCCGGATCTCCTGCACGTACGCGGCGGCCATCGGCACCGGCAGCCGCACACTGGCGTGCGCGAACACGTCCGTGTTGCCGCCGGTGAGGTTCTCCCCGTCCGAGCCGGACTCGTCGCAGCACACCTCGACCAGCCGGCCGTTCGCCGCCGGTAGCCGATCCCCGCCGTCTCCTTGCACCGCGCAGCCCCCAGTCGTGTGCCCAGATCCAGCATCCCCCACGAAGGGCCCGCAAAGCTCCTGCCTAAACTGCCGCCATGGACGACACGCCGCTGGAGCGGCTCGGCACCGGCCAGTACCTGCTGATCACCAGCTACCGCAAGAACGGCACCCCGGTCCCCACGCCGGTGTGGGTGGTGCGCGACGGTGACGCCCTCGGCGTGTGGACCGTCGCCGACTCCTGGAAGGTCAAGCGCATCCGGGCCCGCCCCGATGTCCTGGTCGGCCCCTGCGACCTGCGCGGCAGGCCCACCGGCGACCAGATCCCGGCCACCGCGGAGATCACCGACCGGGAGACCGGCGCCCGCTACCGCAAGCTGATCGCCCGCAAGTACGGCATCGTCGGCCGCCTCTCCCTGCTCGGCAGCCGGATCCGCCGGGGCACGGACGGCACGGTCGGCCTCCGCGTGACGCTCACGCCGTAGGTCTGCGCGGACGGCTCAGCGTCGACGAGGGCCTACCGCTGCCCTGAGCGACCCTCAGGTCCAGGCGCGGTAGGGCTCGTCGACCAGCTGGAAGACGGGCTCGCCCCGGACCGGGTCCTTGGCCTGCGACAGCCGGACCCGGTCCCCGCTGTGGATGCCGATCAGCGGGCCCATGACCCGGCCGCGCACCACGAACCCCTCGGCCATCTCGATCAGCGACACATTGCGCGCGGCCGGGCTGTTGCGGTGCACCACCGTGGAGTGGCGCACCGTGCCGGTGCCCGCGCTGCGCTCGGTGCGCAGATCGCTGCCCTGGCAGACCGGACACAGCAGCCGGTGGTACATCGCGGTGCCGCACCAGGTGCAGCGCTGGAAGAGCATGGCGTCCGAGTCCTGGGCCGCACCGGTGGCCTCCAGCACGCCGACCGCGGAGCCGGCTGTCGGACGAGCAACGCTTCCTGAGTGGTGGTACACGCTGGTCAACTCCCTGCGCTCGGCCGGAAATCCCACGCGCGCGGGACGGCCGCGCACGCACGTGCCCGGTCGCTGTGCCACCGTGCACACAGTCAGCGTATGGCACTCAGTGCCATGAGTAAAGGCACTGCGTACCCTCAATCTGTGGTGCGTCCGAGGGTGGTCTCGATCTCCTGGACGACCCGCCACAGGGGCGCACCCCGGCGCGACACCACGACCACCACGTCGTCGGGCTGCTCGTCGGCCCGGCGCGGGGGAGCGGCGCCGAACGCGGACTGCACATAGCCGAGCGCGTGATCGACGGTGGCGCTCGCGTCGCCGCGGCCGTCCGAGCGCAGCCAGGAGCGCAGCGCGTTGTTGTGCGCCGCCACCACCGCGGCCGCGATCACATCGGCCTGGAGCGTGCCCTCGCGCCGGGCGGCGAAGCGCGCCCGCAGATACTCCGCCAGCGCCCGCTCGTAGCGCCACACCACCGACAACTCGTAGGCCCGCAGCCCCGGCACCTGCTTGGTCAGGCGGTAGCGCTGCACGGAGAAGGTGGGGTTCTCCGCGTACATGCGCAGCACCACCCGGGCCGCGTCGCACACCCGTCCCACCGGCTCCGCGTCCGGCTCACTGGCGGCGAGGAAGGCCGTCATATCGGCCAGGCACCGCTCGTGGTCCGGGAAGACCACGTCCTCCTTGGACGGGAAGTACCGGAAGAACGACCGCCGCCCCACCCCGGCCAGCGCCACGATGTCGTCCACGGTGGTCTGCTCGTACCCCCGCTCCAGGAACAGCTGGAAGGCCGCCGCGACCAGCGCCTCCCGCATCGGCGGCTTCGCGGGTGCGGCCTCCGCCTTCTCGCCTGCGCTCATGGTCGGGAACGTAGCACCTGACCACCCCTGATGGCACTCAGTGCAGTAATTTCGGGGAACTGAGTGCACTGAACATGGCCAGGGGAAGAATGGGAGTTCCTGTCAGTCCGAGCCTCGGGGGAGCGAGCGATGTGCTGGAGCGCGGAGGCCGATCTGGTGGCGGGCGTCGGCATAGCCGCCGTCGGCGTGGCCTGTGTCGCGCGGGCCCGCCGCGTCCGTGATCTGCCGCTGGCCGCACTGCCGTTGCTGCTGGGCGCCCACCAACTGGTCGAGGCGGCGGTCTGGGCGGGCGACGGGGGGACGGGCCCGGCCACCGTCCTCTGGGCGGTCATCGCCCTCCCCTTGCTACCGCTCTGGGTACCGACGGGCGTCCTCGCCGCCGCGCCCCCGCGGGCCAGCCCCCGACTGCTGGCGCCCCTGGCCGCCGGGATCGCCACCGCTGCCGTACTCTCCCACGCCCTCGCCACGCGCCCGGTCCGAGCCGAGATCCGCGGCCACACCGTCGGCTACGTCCTGGACCTGTCGCACGCGGAGCTGCTGATCGCCGGCTACCTGCTCGCCACCGTCGGCTCACTCCTGCTCTCCGGCGACCGCGCTCTGGTGGGCCTCGGCGTGCTGGCGGCCGTGGGCGCGCTGATCTGCGCGGCGCTGTGGCGAATGGAGTTCGTGTCGACCTGGTGCGCGTTCGCGGCCGTGTGCTCGGTGGTGTTGTTC
>NZ_JACMSF010000088.1 GCF_014257025.1 Streptomyces cupreus | reverse complement strand
TCCCTTTACAGCTCTGGCTCTTGGGCATACCGCCCAGGGGCCAGAGCTTTTTTGCGTTGAGGTAGGGTCAGGGAGCATCGTTCGCACGTTTCCCACAGGAGGCCCCCGGGTGGAGGTCCAGGAGACCCGTGTCCAGACGGACAGGGTGCTCACCATCCCCAACATCCTCAGCATGGCTCGGCTCGTTGGTGTGCCGGTGTTTCTGTGGCTGATCCTCTGGCCGGAGTTCGGAGGGCCGAAGAGCGATGGCTGGGCCCTGTTGGTGCTGATGCTGAGCGGGATCAGTGACTACCTGGACGGCAAGCTCGCGCGGCGCTGGAACCAGATCAGCAGCCTCGGCCGGCTCCTGGACCCGGCTGCAGACCGGCTCTACATTCTCTCGACTTTGGTCGGACTGACCTGGCGCGAGATTCTGCCGATCTGGTTGACTGCCGTACTTCTTGCGCGAGAACTGGTTCTGCTGGTGATGGTGGGCATCCTCAGGCGGCATGGCTATCCGCCGCCTCAGGTGAACTTCCTGGGGAAGGCGGCTACTTTCAACCTGATGTATGCCTTCCCGTTGCTCCTGCTCAGCGACGGAAGCGGGTGGCTCCCGTCACTTGCTGCTATTTTCGGATGGGCGTTCGCCGGATGGGGTACAACGCTCTACTGGTGGGCAGGAGTCCTCTACGTGGTACAGGTCCGCCGCCTGGTCCGTGCGGACGCCATGGCCGATTGAACTCGCCCCTTGATGCGATCCAGCGGCTCGATGGCCCGCGGCAGAAAAGTGCGGGACAATCTGGACGGGTGAAGTCGGCTAGACCGTCGTCTCTTCGAGGAGGACGCTTCCGACATGAAGGCCGTCGTGATGGCCGGAGGCGAAGGCACACGCCTTCGCCCCATGACCTCAAGCATGCCCAAGCCGCTCCTGCCGGTGGCCAACCGGCCGATCATGGAGCACGTTCTGCGGCTGCTCAAAAGGCATGGGCTCAACGAGACCGTCGTAACTGTCCAGTTCCTGGCCTCCTTGGTCAAGAACTACTTCGGTGACGGCGAAGAGCTCGGAATGGAGCTCAGCTATGCCAACGAGGAGAAGCCACTCGGTACCGCCGGAAGCGTCAAGAACGCCGAAGAGGCGTTGAAGGACGATGCCTTCCTTGTGATCTCCGGCGATGCCCTGACCGACTTCGACCTCACCGACCTGATCCGTTTCCACAAGGAGAAGGGCGCGCTCGTCACCGTCTGTCTGACGCGCGTGCCGAATCCCTTGGAATTCGGCATCACCATCGTCGACGAGGAAGGCAAGGTCGAGCGTTTCCTTGAGAAACCCACCTGGGGCCAGGTCTTCTCGGACACGGTGAACACCGGCATCTACGTCATGGAGCCCGAGGTCTTCGACTATGTCGAGGCCGATGTGCCCGTCGACTGGTCCGGCGATGTCTTCCCTCAGCTGATGAAGGAGGGCAAGCCGATCTATGGGTATGTCGCGGAGGGCTACTGGGAGGACGTCGGCACCCACGAGAGCTATGTGAAGGCGCAGGCCGACGTCCTGGAGGGCAAGGTCGACGTCGAGCTCGACGGGTTCGAGATCTCGCCCGGCGTGTGGGTGGCTGAAGGTGCCGAGGTGCATTCCGACGCCGTCCTCCGCGGTCCTCTCTACATCGGGGACTACGCCAAGGTGGAGGCCGGTGCCGAAATCCGCGAGCACACCGTGGTCGGCTCGAACGTGGTCGTGAAGAGCGGGGCCTTTCTGCACAAGGCCGTCGTGCACGACAACGTGTATGTCGGGCAGCACAGCAATCTTCGCGGCTGTGTGGTCGGAAAGAACACCGACATCATGCGTGCGGCCCGGATCGAGGACGGTGCCGTCATCGGCGACGAGTGCCTCATCGGTGAAGAGTCGATCATTCAGGGCAATGTGCGGGTCTACCCGTTCAAGATCATTGAGGCCGGTGCGTTCGTCAATACCTCGGTGATCTGGGAGTCCAGGGGCCAGGCGCATCTTTTCGGCGCCCGTGGGGTGTCGGGAATCCTGAATGTCGAGATCACGCCGGAGCTCGCCGTGCGCCTCGCCGGCGCCTATGCGACGACCCTCAAGAAGGGCTCCACCGTCACCACGGCCCGCGACCACTCCCGTGGTGCTCGGGCGCTGAAACGGGCGGTGATCTCCGCGCTTCAGGCGAGCGCCATCGACGTACGCGATCTGGAGAACGTACCGCTGCCCGTGGCGCGACAGCAGACCGCTCGTGGTAGTGCCGGCGGGATCATGATCCGGACGACGCCCGGTGTTCCGGACTCCGTCGACATCATGTTCTTCGACGGTCAGGGCGCCGATCTGTCGCAGGGCAGTCAGCGCAAGCTGGACCGGGTTTTCGCGCGCCAGGAGTACCGGCGTGCGTTCCCTGGTGAGATCGGGGATCTGC
The DNA here is from genome assembly GCF_014257025.1 of Streptomyces cupreus. Lineage (GTDB taxonomy): Bacteria > Actinomycetota > Actinomycetes > Streptomycetales > Streptomycetaceae > Streptomyces > Streptomyces cupreus. The sequence continues at coordinate 22,265 of NZ_JACMSF010000088.1, read as the reverse complement.
ACTTCCCGGCGAGCGTGTTCGACTCGTACACGGGATCCCTGCTGCGGAACGTGGACACGACCGGGATCGCCGAGTCCGGGCTCAAGGTCGTCGTGGACGCGTCCAACGGCAGTGCCGGCCTCGTGCTGCCCAGCCTCCTCGGCAAGCTCGGTGTGGACGCGCTGACCATCAATCCCGGTCTTGACGAGTCCAGGCCCACCGAGACAGCGGATGCTCGGCGGTCGGGGCTGGTGCGGCTGGGGGAGATCGTGGCCTCCGCGCGGGCCGCGTTCGGAGTGCGGTTCGACCCTGTCGGTGAGCGGCTGTCCCTGGTCGACGAGAAGGGGCGGATCGTCGAGGACGACCGGGCACTGCTCGTAATGCTCGACCTGGTGGCCGCCGAGCGGCGCAGCGGGCGGGTGGCGCTTCCGGTGACCACCACACGGATCGCCGAGCAGGTGGCGGCGTACCACGGGACGCAGGTGGAGTGGACGACGACCTCGCCCGACGATCTGACGCGGGTCGGGCGGGACGACACCACGATCTTCGGTGGTGACGGCAAGGGCGGTTTCATCGTCCCGGAGTTCAGCGGTGTCTTCGACGGTACGGCGGCCTTCGTACGGCTGATCGGGCTGGTGGCCCGGACGCAGCTCACCCTCAGCCAGATCGACGCGCGGATTCCGCGGGCGCATGTCCTCAAGCGCGATCTGGCGACACCGTGGGCGGTCAAGGGGCTCGTCATGCGGCGGGTCGTGGAGGCTGCCGGGGACCGCTTCGTGGACACCACGGACGGTGTGCGGGTGGTGGAGACCGACGGGCGCTGGGTCATGGTGCTGCCCGACCCGGCCGAGGCCGTCACCCATCTGTGGGCGGAGGGTCCCGACGACGCCTCGGCCCAGGCCCTGCTCGACGAGTGGTCGGCGGTGGTGGACAGCGCCGGGCGCTGAAATCCCCAGCACGCGCGCGTGCCGGACAAGTGTCCCCAAGGGGGCCTGTCCGGCACGCCGGTGGGGCCATTCGGAGGTACTGGGCGCGACGTGCGACGATGTGCGGCATGCCGCAGCAGCCCCCCGTTCGGAGCACTCCTACGCGCCCCTCGCGCCCGGACGCCTCCATGTCGCTGCTCACCAACGTCATGGATCACAGCCTCGACGACGGGTACGCCGAGGCGGCGGCCCGGAAGAAGGCGGCGGACGGCGGTCTGCCCAAGACCCTCAGGGCGAAGCTCGGGCTCGCGGCCGGACTCGTGCTGGCCGCCCTTGTCGTCACCGTCGGTGCGGCTCAGGCACGGGTCGCGGCCCCCGTCGTGGCGAAGGAGCGCGAGGAGCTGATCGACCGGATCGATCAGGAGACCGAGGCGGCGGACGAGCTTGAGGACAGCGTCGACAAGCTGCGTGACGACGTGAGCGCGCGCCAGCGTGAGGCGCTCAAGGAGAGCGGCGGCAGCGAACAGGCGGAGCTCGTGGGCATCCTCTCCGGGGCGGTCGAGGTGCACGGTCCCGGCGTGAAGCTGGTCGTGAACGACGCCAAGGAGTCCAGCGGGGGCGGTGACGGGGATCCGCGGGAGACCTCCGGGTTCTCCGACACCGGGCGGGTACGCGACCGGGACATGCAGCGGGTGGTCAACGGGCTGTGGGAGTCGGGGGCCGAGGCGATCTCCATCAATGGGCAGCGGCTGACGGCGCTGTCGGCGATCAGGGCCGCGGGTGACGCGATACTGGTCGACAATAAGCCGCTGGTACCGCCGTACACGGTGCTCGCGGTGGGGGACGGGGAGCGGCTGAGCGCCAGGTTCCAGGACAGCGCCGACGGGCTGTATCTGCACGCCTTGCAGGAGAACTTCGGCATCCGGACGGCCATCTCCGTGGAGGGGGATCTCCGGCTGCCAGCAGCACCCAGTGTGACCGTACGAACAGCACAGCCGAACACCGAGAAAACCGAGAAGGGCACATCGTGATCGCCGTACTGGGCCTCGTCGTGGGAGTCGTGGCCGGCCTGTTGGTCCGGCCTGAGGTTCCGGCGGTCGTCGAGCCTTATCTGCCGATCGCCGTCGTGGCGGCACTGGACGCCGTCTTCGGTGGTCTGCGGGCCATGCTCGACGGGATCTTCGACGACAAGGTCTTCGTGGTGTCGTTCCTGTCCAATGTGGTCGTCGCCGCGCTGATCGTGTTCCTGGGCGACAAGTTGGGCGTGGGGGCACAGCTGTCCACCGGTGTCGTCGTGGTCCTCGGGATCCGGATCTTCTCCAACGCCGCGGCGATCCGCCGGCACGTGTTCCGGGCGTGAGGCCGATGAGCAACCAGGACGAGACGGCCGAGAACAGGCTGCGCAAGGAACTGCCCGAGGAGGTACCGCCCGCGGCTGCCGAGGCCGGCGCGGAAGCCCCGGAATCCCATCCGGAACTCACCGGACGGCAGCGGCTCGTGAAGGGACTGTGGCCGCCGCGTGTCACCCGGGCCCAACTGATCGTCGCCCTGCTGCTGTTCGGCCTCGGGTTCGGCCTGGCCGTGCAGGTCGCCTCCAACAGCGACGGTGACGACGCCCTGCGCGGCGCGCGCCAGGAGGATCTTGTCCGGATCCTCGATGAACTGGATGACCGTACACAGCGTCTTGAGGACGAGAAGCAGGGACTCGAAAAGCAGCGGGACGAGCTGGAGAACAGCTCGAACCAGGCCGAGGAGGCTCGCAGGCAGACGGTCGAGAAGGAGCGGCAACTCGGCATCCTGGCGGGCACGGTGGCCGCTCAGGGCCCCGGCATCACGGTGACCATCGATGACACGAAGGGGACGGTCGAGGCGGACATGCTGCTCGACGCCATTCAGGAGTTGCGTGCGGCCGGGGCGGAGGCGATCCAGGTGAACGGGGTACGCGTGGTGGCAGGTACCTATCTGACGGATTCGGGGAACTCCGTGAGCGTCGACGGGAACAAGATCCACGCGCCCTATCGTTTCCAGGTCATCGGCAAGCCGCAGGACCTCGAACCGGCGCTCAACATCCCTGGAGGCGTGGTGCAGACTCTTGAGAAGGAGCAGGCCACCGTGACCGTCGAGCGGTCGGACAAGATCGTTGTGGACGCCTTGCGGGCCGCGGAGCGGCCTGACTACGCTCGGTCGTCCTCGCGGTGAACCGGGGGTGCATGGCGGACGTCCGGCGAGGGCATGAGCTTGCGGGGGGTCGGCGCACCGAATGGGTGGTGCGTGGTGGAAACTGTCTGGTGGATACGGACGTTGTGAGGATGTCCGGGTCGGCCGGAGTGTGCAGTCAGGGTTCGTCCTGCCCCACGGGCGGGTCTGTTTCAGTCAAGGGGAATCGCCCGTGAAGTTGTTTGCGAAGTTGTTCGGCAAGAGCGCGCGGCAGGGCAATGAAAACGCCACCGCCCGGCACCGCGCGCAGCCTGACGCAGAGGGCCAGCGGCCGTTGTTCCGGGACCAGGTGGGTGGCCCGGGCGGGGACATTTCCGGAGGTCAGGGCGCGCCGTCTGTTGACCCTGCCCAGTCCGGAGGCATAGGTTTCGGGCAACCGTCAACCTCAAGTACGGGTGGAGGGTTCCCCGCCGACCCGTACGCGTCCAATGCCCCGGCGGGGCAGCCGCGGCAGGAGGATCCGTCCATGTCGGCCCTGGTGTGCACGAGGTGCGGTAACCGCAACGCGGAGAACAGTCGCTTCTGTTCCAACTGCGGTGCTCCACTGCGGGCGGGTGCCATGCCCGAGCGTCCGTCCGAGACCACTTCCACGATCTCCATCTCCGGTCTTGAGGCCTACGACGCCGAGGCCACCGGTCAGACGCCGATCCCGGCGCTGTCCCCCGAGGCGCAGGCCGCCGTCGAGGCGCTGCCGCTCGGCTCCGCGCTCCTGGTGGTGCGCCGTGGACCGAACTCGGGCAGCCGCTTCCTGCTGGACGGCGACCTGACCACCGCCGGCCGTCACCCGCAGAGCGACATCTTCCTGGACGACGTCACCGTCTCGCGCCGGCACGTGGAGTTCCGCCGGAGCCCGGACGGCTCGTTCACGGTGGCCGACGTGGGCAGCCTGAATGGCACGTACGTCAACCGCGAGCGGATCGACCAGGTCGCTCTGTCCAACGGAGACGAGGTGCAGATCGGCAAGTACCGGCTGGTCTTCTACGCGAGCCAGCGAGGCTACTGACCCTCCCCCGGAGAAGGTCCATGCTTCAAACACCGAGCGGCGGTGCCGGACACGGCACCGCCGCCACGGACGGCGGGCTGATGAGCATCGGCACGGTGCTGAACGTGCTGCGCGACGAGTTCCCCGAAGTCACCATCTCCAAGATCCGTTTCCTGGAGTCCGAGGGCCTTGTCGAGCCGCAGCGGACCCCCTCGGGGTACCGCAAGTTCAGCGCGGATGACGTCGAGCGGCTCGGCCATGTGCTGAGGATGCAGCGGGACCACTATCTGCCCCTGAAGGTGATCCGGGAGCATCTGGACGCCATGGAGCGCGGCGAGGCCGTGCCCCTGCCCCCTGTGGGCTGCCGACAGCGCGTCGGGGAAGCCGTACCGGAGCTCTCCGAGGTACCGACGGCGGCCCGGATCGGGCGGAGCGAGCTGCTGGCAGCCGCGGAGATCGGCGAGCGGGAGCTTGAGGAGTGGGAGTCGTACGGGCTGATCGCGCCGCTCCCGGACGGCGCGTACGACGCCGAGGCGGTCACCGTGGCCGCGCTCGTCGCCGAGCTGGGGAGGTTCGGGATCGAGCCGCGGCATCTGCGGGTGATGAAGGCCGCCGCGGACCGTGAGGCCGGGCTGGTGGACCAGGTCGTGGCACCCCTCAGACGCCACCGCAACCCGCAGACCAGGGCGCACGCCGAGGCCCGCACGAAGGAGCTGGCGGGGCTCACGGTGAAGCTGCACGCGGCCCTTGTGCAGACCGCGCTCGGGGTGCGGCTGCCCTGAACCGACAGGCCTCGGGGGGCCGGATCGGCCGCCCGTTTACTGCCCGACTACCCAAACGTCCCGGGCACGGCCTAGGGTTGCTGTGTGAACGAGCTCGATGTCGTAGGTGTCCGGGTCGAAATGCCCTCCAACCAACCGATCGTGCTCCTGCGCGAAGTGGGAGGCGACCGCTACCTCCCCATCTGGATCGGGCCGGGGGAGGCGACGGCCATCGCCTTCGCCCAGCAGGGCATGGCCCCCGCACGACCGCTGACCCACGACCTGTTCAAGGACGTGCTGGACGCCGTCGGCCAGGAGCTGACCGAAGTGCGCATCACGGACCTGCGGGAAGGCGTCTTCTACGCGGAGCTGGTCTTCGCCAGCGGCGTCGAGGTGAGCGCGCGCCCGTCCGATGCCATAGCGCTGGCCCTGCGCACCGGAACGCCGATCTACGGCAGTGACGGCGTGCTGGACGACGCGGGCATCGCGATTCCCGACGAGCAGGAGGACGAGGTGGAGAAGTTCCGCGAGTTCCTCGACCAGATCTCGCCCGAGGACTTCGGCACCAGCAGTCAGTGAGACGGCCCGGGCGGCCCGGCGGACCAGGAGGTCAGGGCGGGCGGCCACAGTCGGCCGACGGCTCGGCCGCGGCAATTGCCAGCGGCGGGTGAGAGCGTCCTGCGGCCCGCCCCCAGCGCATTCGGCTAGCCTTTCCCCGCGGTGGGGTACGGGAAACCACTCCTAGGGTGATTATCACTCGGCGTGCCGAGTGTGGCGATCGTTGACGCACCCCTGGTGACTGCCTACCGTCGAGAAGGCAGGTCAAGGACGGAGGTCGGCGTGAGAAGCAGCGGCGACGGTACGGCTGGGGGTGCCCCCGGACGCAGTCTCGGGGAGAGCGGTCCGTACCCTCCCCCGAGCTCACGGCTCCGCTCCGGCGGGGGATACCCCCAGCCGGGCGGCGCGGCCGACCGCGCCCCGCAACGACCGACGGCCGTGCCGAGCGGCGGAGGGGCGACGTCCATGGCGTCCGAGCAGATCGGCTATCGCGGCCCGACGGCCTGCGCGGCCGCCGGCATCACCTATCGGCAACTGGACTACTGGGCGCGCACCGGGCTCGTCGAGCCGAGCGTGCGGCCCGCCTACGGGTCGGGGACGCAGCGCCTGTACAGCTTCCGGGACGTGGTCGTCCTGAAGATCGTCAAGCGGTTCCTGGACACCGGTGTCTCGCTGCAGAACATCCGCACCGCGGTGCAGCATCTGCGCGAGCGGGGGTTTCGTGACCTGGAGCGTATGACGCTGATGAGCGACGGTGCCACGGTCTACGAGTGCACCTCGCCCGACGAGGTCCACGCGCTGCTCCAGGGCGGGCAGGGCATCTTCGGGATCGCCGTCGGTGTGGTGTGGCGGGACGTGGAGAGCGCGCTGTCGCAGCTGCACGGGGAGCGGATCGATACCGGGGAGACGCTGGTCGGCCACAATCCGGCGGACGAGCTGGCGCGGCGGCGGAACCGGGCGGTCTGAGGCCCGGTCGGGGGCGGTGCGGGGCGGCGCGTGGTCGGCGCGGGTTCTGCTCGGGGGCATTGTCAGTGGCGTAAGGCAGCATCGGTTGTGTGAGAAACGCGCCCACGATCCTGCATCTCGACATGGATGCCTTCTTCGCCTCGGCGGAGCAGGCGTCCAAGCCGAGTCTGCGCGGGAAGGCCGTCATCGTGGGTGGGCTCGGGCCGCGCGGGGTGGTGGCGACGGCTTCGTACGAGGCTCGGGTTTTTGGGGTTCATTCGGCGATGCCCATGGCGCAGGCTCGGCGGCTCGCGCCCAACGCCGCGTATCTCGTGCCGCGGTTCGGGTTCTATCGGTCGATCAGTGAGCAGGCCATGGCGCTTCTGCGGGCGCTGTCGCCACTGGTGGAGCCGCTGAGCCTGGACGAGGCGTTCGTGGATCTGGAGGCCGGGGGCGCGGCCTGGGACGAGGCGTCGGCGCGGCTGGCGGGGGTGAAGCTGCGGGCGGACATACGGGCGGTCACGGGGCTCACGGGGTCGGTGGGCCTCGCGGCCTCGAAGATGCTCGCGAAGATCGCCTCTGAGCAGGCCAAACCGGACGGTCTGGTGGTGATCGAGCCGGGGACCGAGCGGGCGCTGCTCGGGCCGATGTCGGTGCGGACCCTGCCGGGGGTGGGGCCGGCTACGGGGGACCATCTGCGGCGGGCCGGGATCCATACGGTCGACGAGCTGGCCGAGGCGGGGGAGGACGAGCTCGTGCGGCTGCTGGGGAAGGCGCACGGGCATGCGCTGTACGCCATGGCGCTGGCGCGGGACGAGCGGCCTGTGGTGGCTGAGCGGGAGACGAAGTCGGTGTCCGTGGAGGACACGTATGACGTGGACATTCATGACCGAGTGCGGGTGGGGCTTGAGGTGCAGCGGCTCGCGGATCGGTGTGTGCGGCGGCTGCGGGGGGCCGGGTTGTCGGGGCGGACCATTGTGTTGAAGGTGCGGCGGTACGACTTTTCCACGCTGACTCGGTCCGAGACCCTGCGTGGGCCTACGGATGATCCGGCGGTGGTGCGGGAGGCTGCGGGTCGGTTGCTGGAGTCCGTGGACACCACGGGGGGTGTGCGGCTGCTGGGGGTCGGGGTCAGCGGGCTTGCCGATTACACGCAGGAGGATCTGTTCGCGCAGGCCGCGGGGGAGCGGGGTGCGGAGGACGTGGGGGAGGAGGGGGAGAGCGAGGGTGCCTCACGGGAGGTGGAGGAGCGGTCTCTGGAGCGGCGGTGGGTGGCGGGGCATGACGTTCGGCATGCCGAGTTCGGGCATGGGTGGGTGCAGGGGAGTGGGCTGGGGCGGGTGACTGTGCGGTTCGAGACGCCGGATTCTGAGCCCGGGCGGGTGCGGACGTTTCAGGTGGACGATCCGTCGCTTTCGGTGGCGGAGCCGTTGCCTTTGGTGCCGCGAAGACCTGGGGCCTCGATGGATGGGGTTCCTGCCTGAGCTGTGCGGGGGCAGGCGCGGGGTGGGTTGCGCTTGCCCTGCGCTGACGGGGGTGCTGTCGGTTGCCCGTGCGGGTGCGCTCGCCCGCGCTTGCGGGGTGCCGCTGCGCCCACCCGTGCCGCCCCAGCGGCACGACTGCCCGCAGCTGCGGCGGATGGGCGGTGTCGGTTGGAGGTTTTCGGCTTACGTGTCCGCGTCCTCTGTGCCTGCCAAGTTGCCGAAGTCGTGATCGGGGGGTGGGGGTGTGGTTATGTCCAGGCCGTAGTGGTGGTAGAGCTGGAGTTCTTGTTCGGGGGAGAGGTGGCGGCCTACTCCGAAGTCGGGGGCGTCCTTGATCAGGGAGCGGTCGAAGGGGACGTGCAGGGTGCCCTCCACCAGTTCGCTGGGCTCCAGGGGGACGAACGCGTCTCTGCTGAACAGGCCTGTGCGTATGGCTGCCCACTCCGGTACGCCGGTCGCGTCGTCGAGGTAGACCTCGTCGATCGTGCCGATCTTCGTACCGCTGCGGTCGAACGCCTTGCGGCCGATCAGGTTGCGCGGATCGATGTCGGTCTGCACGGGCCCTCCACTTGGTCGCAACTCATCCGTAAGCACTACGAAAGAGCACATTGGGGCAAGCGGCCACTCGAAGGCCTGGGCGTTGACCTCGCTGGTAGGCTTTCAGACGGCTGCTGACCCCGTGCGGGAGAGTCCTTCGGACACCATCCGGAGGCGCCGAAGGAGCAAATCCTCCCCGGAATCTCTCAGGCCCACGTACCGCACGGACGAGGTCACTCTGGAAAGCAGGGCGGGCGTCGACGGCTTCCGCTCTCACCGACGGTGAAAGCCGGACGCCCTCGGGCCTCCGGTGAAGCTCTCAGGTTGAGATGACAGAGGGGGAGGCCGTCCGGGTACCCGCGCCGTGGTGCCCCTCGAAGGTCGTGTCAGACCAGGAGGCCTCCGTAATGACCGCCCATCGCATTCCGCTCTCCGAGCTCGAACAAGGCATCCCCTTCGAGCAGCGTCATATTGGTCCTGATCATGAGGCTCGGGCCAAGATGCTCGCCCAGGCGGGCTATGGCTCGCTCGACGAGCTCACCGCCGCCGCGGTACCGGATGTGATCAAGAATGCCGACGCCCTCGACCTGCCGGGCGCGCGTACCGAGGCCGAGGTGGTCGCCGAGCTGCGGTCGCTCGCCGACCGTAACCAGGTGCTCGACTCCATGATCGGGCTCGGCTACTACGGGACCTTCACCCCGCCCGTCATCCTGCGCAACGTCATGGAGAACCCGGCCTGGTACACGGCCTACACGCCGTACCAGCCGGAGATCTCGCAGGGGCGCCTCGAAGCCCTGCTGAACTTCCAGACGATGGTCGCCGACCTCACCGGGCTGCCCACCTCCGGAGCCTCGCTGCTCGACGAGGGCACGGCCGCGGCCGAGGCCATGGCGCTGTCCCGGCGCATGGGCAAGAACAAGAAGGGCCTGTTCCTGATCGACGCGGACGCCCTTCCGCAGACCATCGCCGTGATCGAGACGCGTGCCGAGCCGACCGGCGTGGAGGTCGTCGTCGCCGACCTCAGCGACGGCATTCCGGCCGAGATCGCCGAGCGTGAGATCAACGGCGTGCTGATCCAGTACCCGGGCGCCTCCGGTGCCGTACGGGACATCAAGCCCGTCATCGAGCAGGCCCATGAGCTCGGCGCGCTGGTCACCGTCGCCGCCGATCTGCTCGCGCTGACGCTGCTGACGTCGCCGGGCGAGCTCGGCGCGGACATCGCGGTCGGCACCACGCAGCGCTTCGGTGTTCCGATGGGCTTCGGCGGTCCGCACGCGGGCTACATGGCCGTACACGAGAAGTTCGCGCGCAGCCTGCCCGGCCGGCTGGTCGGCGTGTCCGTGGACGCCGACGGCGACAAGGCCTACCGGCTCGCGCTGCAGACGCGTGAGCAGCACATCCGTCGCGAGAAGGCGACGAGCAACATCTGTACGGCGCAGGTGCTGCTCGCCGTCATGGCCGGGATGTACGCCGTCTACCACGGGCCCGAGGGGCTGAAGGGCATCGCGCGGCGGGTCCACCGGTACACCACGATCCTCGCCGCGGGGCTGACCGCGGGCGGGGTCGAGGTGGTGCACGGGTCCTTCTTCGACACGCTCACCGCGCGGGTGCCCGGACGGGCCGCCGAGGTCGTCGCCGCCGCGCGGGAGAAGGGCGTCAACCTGCGTCTCGTCGACGCCGACCAGGTCTCCATCGCCTGTGACGAGACCACCGGCCGGGCCCAGCTGGGCGCCGTGTGGAGCGCCTTCGGGGTCGAGGGCGACATCGAGGCGCTGGATGCCGGGGTCGAGGACGCGCTGTCGCAGGCGCTGCTGCGCGGGGACGAGTTCCTGACCCACCCGGTCTTCCACCAGTACCGCTCCGAGACGGCGATGCTGCGCTATCTGCGCCGGCTCGCCGACCGTGACTACGCGCTCGACCGCGGCATGATCCCGCTGGGCTCCTGCACGATGAAGCTCAACGCGACGACCGAGATGGAGCCGGTCACCTGGCCGGAGTTCGGGCAGCTGCACCCCTTCGCGCCCGCCGAGCAGGCGCAGGGCTACCTCAAGCTCATCCGTGAGCTGGAGGAACGTCTCGCCGAGGTCACCGGGTACGACAAGGTCAGCCTCCAGCCGAACGCCGGCTCGCAGGGTGAGCTGGCCGGTCTGCTCGCCGTGCGCGGCTACCACCGGGCCAACGGCGACGAGCAGCGCACCGTCTGCCTCATCCCGTCCTCCGCGCACGGCACCAATGCCGCCAGCGCCGTGATGGCCGGGATGAAGGTCGTCGTCGTCAAGACCGCCGAGGACGGCGAGATCGATGTCGAGGACCTGCGGGCGAAGATCGAGCAGTACCGCGACGAGCTGTCGGTGCTGATGATCACGTACCCCTCGACGCACGGCGTCTTCGAGGAGCATGTCGCCGACATCTGCGCGCAGGTGCACGAGGCGGGCGGGCAGGTCTATGTCGACGGCGCCAACCTCAACGCCCTGGTGGGCCTCGCCAAGCCGGGCCACTTCGGCGGTGACGTCTCGCATCTGAACCTGCACAAGACCTTCTGCATCCCGCACGGCGGCGGGGGTCCGGGCGTCGGTCCGGTGGGTGTACGGGCGCACCTGGCGCCGTATCTGCCGAACCACCCGATGCAGCCGAGTGCCGGGCCCGAGACGGGTGTCGGGCCGATCTCGGCCGCGCCGTGGGGCTCCGCGGGGATCCTGCCGATCTCGTGGGCGTACGTCCGGCTCATGGGCGGCGAGGGGCTCAAGCGGGCCACGCAGGTCGCGGTGCTCAGCGCGAACTACATCGCCAAGCGGCTGGAGCCGCACTACCCGGTGCTGTACACCGGTCCTGGCGGGCTCGTCGCGCACGAGTGCATCATCGATCTGCGGCCGCTGACCAAGGCGACCGGTGTGAGCGTCGACGACGTCGCCAAGCGGCTCATCGACTACGGCTTCCACGCGCCGACGATGTCCTTCCCGGTGGCCGGCACGCTGATGATCGAGCCGACCGAGTCCGAGGACCTCATCGAGCTGGACCGGTTCTGCGAGGCGATGATCGCCATTCGCACGGAGATCGAGAAGGTCGGTTCCGGGGAGTGGGCCGCTGACGACAACCCGCTGCGGAACGCTCCGCACACCGCTGCCTCGCTGGGCGGGGAGTGGGAGCACGCGTACAGCCGTGAGGAGGCTGTGTTCCCGGGTGGGGTCTCGGCCGCGGACAAGTACTGGCCGCCGGTGCGCCGTATCGACCAGGCCTTCGGTGACCGGAACCTCGTGTGCTCGTGCCCGCCGTTGGACGTGTACGAGGACTGATCCGGCGTAGGAAAGGGCTCTGCCCGGGCTGTACGGCCTGGGCGGAGCCCTTTTTGTGTCAGGGGGTTGCCAGGGAGATCTCGGTCGACTTGATGAGGGCCACCACGGGGGTGCCCGGGGTCAGGCCCAGGTCGGTGGCCGCGTCTGTGGTGATCGCCGAGGTCAGTTCGCCGCCGTTGACCGTGATCTTGACGGAGGTCATCGCTTCGCCGGTGGTGATCTCGCTTACCTTGCCGGGGAGTTGGTTGCGGATCGAGAGGCCGGTCACGGGGGCCGTGGCGAGGGAGACCTCCGTCGACTTCACCAGGGCTCGTACTTCGGAGCCTGGGGTGAGGGCCAGGTCTTCGGCCGCTTCCCTGGTGATCGCGGCGGTGAGGTGGTGGCCTCCGGAGAGGTCCAGCTTGACCGTGGCCATGACCTCGCCGGGAGTGATGGCGGTGACGGTGCCCGGGAGTTGGTTGCGGATGCTGAGGGGCATGGGACGCCTTTGGTTCGGGGCGGGCTGGTGCGGCGTCCCACGGTAGTCGGGTGTGGGGCTTATGCCGGGTACGCATGTGTTTGCGTCGCCTTGACTGTTGCCCAGACCGGGGCGCCCGGGTGCAGGTCCAGTTCCGCCGCGGCGACCGTGGTGAGGTCCGCGGCGAGGGGGAGTTCGCCGGCGAGGTCCGCGCGGATCTGGTCGCCGTGGGTTTCCAGGCCTTCGACCTGGCAGTGCCAGAGGTTGCGGGCGCTGGCGCCGGTGGGGCGGTCGCGGAAGAGGGTTACGGCGCCCGGGGGGAACGCGACGAACACCGGGCCGGTGAGGTCTTCCGTGGTGGTGATGGTGGGGCCGTCGTCCAGGTGGACTGTGTGGCCGTCCGCTTGGCCCTTGTAGAGGTTCAGGCCTACCAGTTGGGCGATGTAGTCCGTGCGGGGGTGGCGGGCGATGTCCGAGGGGGTGCCCTCTTGGACGATCCGGCCCTGCTCGATGACCACCAGGCGGTCCGCCAGGACCATGGCGTCCAGAGGGTCGTGGCTGACCAGGACCGCTACCGCCTCGAACTCGGCGAGGTGGCGGCGGAGTTGGGCGCGGACGTCCAGGCGGGTGCGGGCGTCCAGGGCTGCCAGGGGTTCGTCGAGGAGGAGCAGACGGGGGTTGGTGGCGAGGGCTCGGGCCAGGGCGACGCGTTGGGCTTGGCCGCCGGAGAGGTGGCGGGGTTTGGAGGTGGCGTGGTCCGTGAGGCCCATGCGGGTCAGCCAGGTGTGGGCCTGGGCTCGGGACTCGGACTTGGTGGCGCCCTGGCAGCGGGGGCCGAAGGCGACGTTGTCGAGGGCGGTGAGGTGGGGAAAGAGGAGGTAGTCCTGGAAGACGACGCCTACGGGGCGGTTCTCGGGGGGTGTGTGGGCAAGAGGGGCGCCGTCGAGGTGGAGGTGGCCGGCGGTGAGGGGGGCCAGGCCGGCGAGAGCTCGCAGCGCGGTGGTTTTGCCTGCGCCGTTGGGGCCGAGGAGAGCCAGGACTTCGCCGGGGGCGGCGGTGAGCTTGATGTCCAGGTGGAAGGTGTCTCGATCGACGATCAGGTGGGTGTCCAAGCCCTGGGGGTGCGTGGTGGCGGTGAGGGGGGTGGGTGTGTCGGTGGTGTCGGTCATGGGGTGTACGTCCGGGGCGCTTGGATTGTGCGGGTGGGTTGGCGCTGGGTGCGGCGGGTTTCGCTGGTTGAGGGTCATGGTGCTGTCAGCCAGCGGTCCCGTAGTGCTGCCAGGACCGTGATGGAGACCGCCAGGAGTACCAGGCTCAGGGCGATCGCTGATGCTGGATCTGTCTGGAGGGCCAGGTAGACCGAGAGGGGCATGGTTTGGGTTCGGCCCGGGAAGTTGCCTGCGAAGGTGATCGTCGCGCCGAATTCGCCCAGCGCGCGGGCCCAGGCCAGGACCGCTCCCGCCGCGATGCCCGGGGCGATCAAGGGCAGCGTCACTCTGCGGAACGCCGTGAAGCGGGACGCGCCAAGGGTCGTGGCCGCTTCCTCGTAGCGGGGGTCCGCCGCCCGTAGCGTGCCTTCCACGCTGATGACCAGGAACGGCATCGCCACGAAGGTCTCCGCCACCACCACTCCCGCCGTCGTGAACGGGAGCGTGACGCCGAACCAGTCGTCCAGCCACTGGCCCACCACGCCGTTGCGGCCCAGCGCCAGGAGCAGGGCCACGCCGCCCACCACCGGGGGAAGGACCAGGGGCAAGGTCACCAGGGATCGGACCAGGCCGCGGCCCGGGAAGTCCGTTCTGGCCAGCAGCCAGGCCAGGGGGACGCCCAGGAGCAGGCTCAGGGCTGTGGCCGCCGTCGCGCAGAGCAGGGACAGGCGTAGCGCCTCCCATACCTCTGGACTGGTCAGTTGGTCGGGGAGGGTGCGCCAGGGGGCACGGACCAGGAGGGCGATCAGGGGGACGACGAGGAACGCCAGACCCAGGAGGGCGGGGAGCAGCAGCGGCAGCGGCACCACTCGGGGCCGGGTGCGCCGACGGCCGCCCTCCAGTGTCTCGGCAGTGTTCGTCACGGCTTCAGGAACCCGGCCTCGGTCAGGACCCGCCGGCCCTCGGCGGAGCGCACCAGCTCGATGAACGCCTTGGCCGTGTCCGGGTTGGGCGCGTCCTTGAGGAGGGCGATCGGGTAGTCGTTGATGGCGTCGGCGGCCTCGGGGAAGCCCACGCCCTCCGCCTTGTCACCCGCCGCCTTGACGTCCGTCCGGTACACGACGGCGGCGTCGGCCTCCTTCAGCTCGACCTTCGTCAGGGCGCCCTTGACGTCCTGCTCGTACGAGACCGGCGTGACCTTCAGGCCCGCGGCCGTCAGCGCCTTGTCCGCCGCGGCCCCGCACGGCACTGTCTTGTCGCAGAGGACGACCTTCAGGCCGGACTTGGTGAGGTCCTTGAGGGAGGAGATCTTGTCGGGGTTGCCCGGCAGGGTGGCGATCTGCAGTTGGTTGCGGACGAAGGTGGACGGGGTGCCCGCCACGTCCTTCGCATCCGTCACGATCGCCATGGTCTTCGGGCTGGCCGCGGCGAAGACGTCCGCGGGGGCGCCGCCCGTGATGTTCGCCGCGAGGGTGTCACTGCCGCCGAAGCTGAAGGTGACCTTGGTGCCCGGGTGCTCCTTCTCGAACTGCTTGCCGAGCGTGGTGAAGCTCTCCTGGAGGGAGGCGGCGGCGAACACGGTGACCGTGCCGGAGAGCTTCGGCGAGGCCGAGGAGCCGGACGCCGCGGACGTATCGGAGTCGGACGAGGAGGAGCAGGCGCTCAGCAGGAGCAGTACGGCGGCTCCCGCGCCGGTCGCCCGCACGGTCCGGCGGGCCCGGTGGGCGTAACGGGTCATCACTGGTCCACTCCCTCGGTCTCTGGGGGAGGAAGCCGCCCGGCCTGGCCGCCGGCCTCCCCCTCGCATACACCGATCATACTGGCGCATATGCGAGGCATAAGTCTTCTGGCTCTTCGCATGAGCGAGGGAGAAGGCGGCTGGAGATTCGTATGTGCGGGACGAAGGAGGGGCGTCAGGCGCGGTCGATGTGTACGTTTGTCGACTTCACGCGAGCCGTGGCCTCCATGCCGACCTCCAGGCCGAGCTCCTCCACGGCCTCCCGGGTGAGCAGGGAGACGAGCCGGTGCGGGCCGGCCTGGATCTCGACCTGGGCGGCCACGTCGCCGAGTTTGATCGCGGTGACGATGCCGGGGAAGGCGTTGCGCGCGGAGGTGTACGGGGCCTCCTCGTCAGGAGTGGCCGCCGTCTTGGCGAGCTCCACCGAGAACGCGGCCAGATCCCGCCCGTCGATGAGCCGTCGGCCGCTGTCGTCGCGGTGGGTCGCCACCCGGCCCGCGTCCGCCCAGCGGCGGGCGGTGTCCGGGCTGACGCCGAGGAGCCGTGCGGCCTGGCCGATCGTGTAGGACTGCATGCCGGTCACGATAGGGCGTCAGCCCGTGTGGACACGGGGGCGGCGGGCCCGGTCCGGTTCCGCCTCACGCAGGACCTCTCGGGTCACCGGGGCGACCTCGCCCTGGCCGAAGAGGAAGAAGCGCAGGAAGTTGGCGAAGGGGTTGCCCTCGGTCCACTCGAAGTAGACGTGGGGCGTGCAGCCGGTGGTGTCGCGCACATGGAGGAGGAGCGCGGCCAGGGCGTTCGGGATGGAGGAGGATTCCAGGGTCAGGACGCGATAGCGGTTGTGGAGCACCTCGCCGCGTACGGTCAGGCCCGCCTCGAACTCGGAGGGGTCGGTCACCGTCACCTCGACGAAGACGAAGTCCTCCTGCTCCGGCATGTCGTTGTCCTGCCGGATCTGCTCGATCTTGTCCCGGTACTCGGCCTTGTCGCGGTTGTCGGGCTCGTTGGCGATGAACCGTATCTTTCGGCTCGCCATGTCCCGGATGAATCGTTCCGCCATGTCGTCCAGCGTCACGCTGGTCACGCGCAGCTCGAAGGCGCGCAGCAGCCGGGAGAGCAGTGAGATGAGGATGATGCCCGCGATGAAGCAGGCGCCGATCTTCACACCGTCGGGGCGCTCGATGACGTTCACGATCGTCGTGTAGAGGAACACCGCCGAGATCACGGCGAAGGCGATGGTCCAGTTCCGCTGTCCCGCCTTGCGGGCGGCGATGGTCACGGCGATGGCGGCGGAGCTGATCAGGACCAGGACGCCGGTGGCGTAGGCGCCGCCCTGCGCGTCGACGTCGGCGTCGAAGATCCAGGTGACCAGGAACGCGACCAGGGTGAAGACGATGACCATCGGGCGGACCGCGCGGGCCCAGTGCGGGGCCATGCCGTAACGGGGCAGATAGCGCGGCATGAGGTTGAGCAGACCCGCCATCGCGGAGGCGCCGGCGAACCAGAGGATGGCGATGGTCGAGACGTCGTAGACCGTGCCGAAGGCGCCGCCCAGGTAGTCGTGCGCGAGGAACGCGAGCGCGCGGCCATTGGCCTGGCCGCCCTCCTCGAACTCCGTCTCGGGGATCAGGAGCGTGGTGATGAAGCTGGTGCAGATCAGGAAGCAGCTCATGATCAGGGCGGCGCTGGTGAGCAGCTTCTTGGTGTCGCGGATACGGCCCTTGGGGTGCTCCTCGGTGTCGCCCTCGTCGCCCTTCACATGGGGCATGACGGCGACGCCGGTCTCGAAGCCGGAGAGGCCGAGGGCGAGCTTCGGGAAGACGATCAGGGCCATGCCGATCATGACGAAGACATTGCCGTGCTCGGCGGTCAGGGCATTGGACCAGTCGGTGACGACGTGCCCCTCGGTGACCACGTGGTACAGGCCGACGATCACGACGACGGCGTTCAGCGCGAGATAGGCCCCGACCAGGGCGACGGCGACGCCGATCGCCTCCAGGAAGCCCTTGAGGAACACCGCGCCGAGCAGGGCGACGAGCACGAGGGTGATCAGCAGTTGCCGGTCGTGCAGGGCGCTGTTCAGGTGCGGGTTCTCGACCAGGTGGGTCGAGGCGTCGGCGGCCGAGAGCGTGATGGTGATCAGGAAGTCGGTGGCGGCGAAGCCGAGCAGGGTCAGGACGAACAGCTTGCCCTTCCAGAATGAGAGCAGCCGTTCCAGCATCGCGATCGAGCCCTCGCCGCGCGGGCTCTCCTCGGCCACCCGTCGGTAGACGGGCAGGGCGCCCGCCAGGGTGACGATCACCAGCACGATGGTCGCGATCGGCGACAGCAGGCCGGCCGCGAGGGCCGCGATGCCGGGCTGGTAGCCGAGGGTGGAGAAGTAGTCGACGCCGGTCAGACACATCACCCGGTACCAGGGCTGGCCCTGGTGGGCCGACTCGGGTTCGGCGTGCGGGCCCTGGGGACCGTGGCCCTTGCCCATGTCGGACAGGCCCTCCAGCATCCAGGCGCGCAGGCGACTGGGCGGCGGGTGTTCCGTGGTGGCCATCGGCGGGCTCCTGATGCGCTGGTCAGCGTGCGTTTTCGGCCATCACGCGGACGGCGGCACCAGCGTAAGCGGAGAGTGAAGCCTGGGCCCTGGGATGAGGGGGTCGTGGGCGTCAAGCTTCCGTTAAGACTGGCCGTGCCGGCGTAGGCAGCGCGTCAAAAGGCGAGCTCTTCGGGGGTCTGGTGAGCCGCTGCTCGGTATGGAGGAGCGGCTCGTAGCCGGTTATTCGAGCCCCGATACCTTGAACACCGTCTCCGCGGTCTTCCGGTCGATGCGCTCGGCGATGCGGCGCAGCGCCGTGGTGCCGCACAGGAGGGAGCCGACGGTCACGGATCGCCGGGCGTCCTCGTCGAGCCGGAGCCACAGGTCCGGGTTGTTCACCAGGACCTGCGGGTCCAGCTCGCCCCGGGCGTCGAAGGCGTCCCGCAGCACCAGCCGTTGGGCGACTCCGTCGAGGCAGCGCACCGACACCAGCAGATCGGTGCGGACGCGCCGGGTGCGCAGCAGCCGACGCGATTCCAGCCAGCCCTCGCCCGCCGTCACACGAGCCGGACACAGCACGGCGAAGAGCAGCGCGGCGAGGACGGCCCACAGGGCCCCGCGCCACGCAGTCAGGCTGCCGGCCGCCCGGTCGACGAGCAGCAGCAGCCCGAGGAGTACGGCCGCACAGCGGGCCGAGTCGAGCAGCTCGGGGGCCCACTGGCGGTCGTACACCACCGGCGACCCCTCCTGATCCGATGCGGTGTGGACGTCGTCGTGATGCTCCATGCCGCTGACGCTAGGGACCCCGCGAGCGCGGACGGCACGCCTTGACACGACTCTGACGAGCCATGGTCCGTTCTTGACGCCACCGCAGCGGGACCGCGTCAGGCGGCACGAACTGGACGCCGTCCCCGCCTCCTCGGGGCCGATGCTGGTCGGCCTGGCGGTGTTGATCTTCCGCTTCCACCCTTGTGCACCAAGTTCGAGACCGCCGGCGCCATGAGAGGCGTAAGAGACCCGTCAAAGCCGCGCAGCGCCCCGTAAGGGACCCGTCAACGGCGGTCATTTCCGGCCGGAGAAGAGGTTCTCTCTAACCGTCCCTGTCCAACCGAACCTCAACTCCAGGAGCTCACGATGGCCGATCTGGCCTTCGTCGTCACCACGGTCGCGGTCTTCGCGCTGGTGGTCCTCGCCGCCAAGGGGGTGGCGAAGCTGTGACTGCCGAGAACATCGTCGGCCTCGTCGTGGCCGTCGCCCTGCTGGGCTATCTCGTCCTCGCCCTCGTCTTCCCGGAGAGGTTCTGAGCGCTGATATGGGTCCCGTACTCGCCGGCATCCTTCAGCTGCTCGCCCTGATGGCCGCCCTGGCGCTCGCCCATGTCCCCCTCGGCAACTACATGGCCAAGGTCTACTCCTCCGACAGGCACTGGCGCGTCGAGAAGTGGATCTACCGGGGGATCGGAGCCAGCCCCGACACCGAGATGCGCTGGCCCGCGTACCTGCGCGGCGTGCTCGCCTTCTCCCTGGTCGGCGTCCTCCTCCTGTACGCCCTGCAGCGGCTCCAGGGCGTCCTGCCCGGGTCGCTGGGCTTCGCGTCGATCGATCCGGACCAGGCGTTCAACACCGCCGCGTCCTTCGTGACCAACACCAACTGGCAGTCGTACTACGGCGAGCAGGCCATGGGCCACGTCGTGCAGACCGCCGGTCTGGCCGTGCAGAACTTCGTGTCGGCAGCGGTCGGTATCGCCGTCGCCGTCGCGCTGGTCCGCGGTTTCGCCCGCTCGCGCACCGGCGAGCTCGGCAACTTCTGGTCCGACCTGGTGCGTGGTGTCGTACGCATCCTCCTGCCCCTGGCCGCCGTCGCCGCGCTCGTGCTCGGCGCCTGCGGTGTCATCCAGAACTTCTCCGGGATCCACGAGGTCGGGCAGTTCTTCAATGGGCACGGCATGGGCGGCACGCAGCAGTGGAACGGCGGGGCCGTCGCCTCGCAGGAGGCCATCAAGGAGCTCGGCACCAACGGCGGTGGCTACTTCAACGCCAACAGCGCCCACCCCTTCGAGAACCCCTCACCGTTCTCGAACCTCTTCGAGATCTTCCTGATCCTGGTCATCCCGTTCTCCCTGACCCGCACGTTCGGCGTCATGGTCGGCTCGGTGAGGCAGGGGTACGCGATCCTCGCCACCATGGCCTCCATCTGGGTCGGCTTCGTCGCCCTGATGATGTGGACCGAGTTCGCCCACCACGGACCGGCGTTCGAGATCGCGGGCGGGGCGTACGAGGGCAAGGAGGTCCGCTTCGGCGTCGGCGCCTCCTCGATCTTCGCGACCTCTACCACGCTCACCTCGACCGGCGCCGTGGACTCCTTCCACTCCTCCTTCACCGGACTCGGCGGCGGCATCACCATGCTCGGCATGATGCTGGGCGAGATCGCGCCCGGCGGTGTCGGCTCCGGCCTCTACGGCATGCTGATCATGGCGATCATCGCGGTGTTCATCGCCGGTCTGATGGTCGGCCGTACGCCCGAGTACCTGGGCAGGAAGATCGGCACCCGCGAGATCAAACTGGCGGCCTGCTACATCCTCGTCACCCCGGCGCTGGTGCTGGTCTTCACCGCCTTCGCGATGGCGCTGCCCACCCCGGCGAACTCGATGACCAACAGCGGGGCGCACGGATTCTCCGAGATCCTCTACGCCTACACGTCCGCCTCCAACAACAACGGCTCGGCCTTCGCCGGTCTGAACGCGGACACGCAGTGGTTCAACAGCACGCTCGGCCTGTGCATGCTGCTCGGCCGTTTCCTGCCGATGGTGTTCGTGCTGGCCCTGGCAGGCTCGCTCGCCGAACAGCAGCCGGTGCCGGTCACCGCGGGCACCCTGCGCACCGAGAAGCCGCTGTTCACCGGGCTGTTGGTGGGCGCCATCCTGATCATCACCGGTCTGACCTACTTCCCGGCCCTCGCGCTGGGACCGCTCGCCGAGGGGTTGGCGGCATGACCACCGACGTACATAAGCAGGACTCGATGTCCACTCCCACCCTCGCTCCCCACCAGGACGCGCCGACCGGGCACAGGGCCGAAGGTCGGGTCGGCGGGGGACTGTTCGACCCGAAACAGCTGGTCACGTCGCTGCCGGACGCCTTTCGCAAGCTTGATCCCCGGGTGATGATCAAGTCGCCCGTGATGTTCGTGGTGCTCGTCGGTTCCGTGCTGACGACGGTCTTCTCCTTCAAGGACCCGGGCGACTGGTTCGGCTGGACGATCAGCGCCTGGCTCTGGCTGACCGTGCTCTTCGCCAATCTGGCGGAGGCCGTCGCCGAGGGCCGGGGCAAGGCGCAGGCGGACACCCTGCGCAAGGCCAAGACCGACACCGTGGCCCGCAAGGTGGACGGGACCGTCGTCGCCGGCACCGAGCTGAGGATCGGCGACCTGGTCGTCTGCGAGGCGGGCGACATCATCCCCGGCGACGGTGACGTCGTCGAGGGTGTCGCCTCCGTCGACGAGTCGGCGATCACCGGTGAGTCGGCCCCGGTCATCCGGGAGTCCGGCGGCGACCGTTCGGCCGTCACCGGCGGTACGAAGGTCCTGTCCGACCGCATCGTCGTCAGGATCACGACGAAGCCGGGCGAGACCTTCATCGACCGGATGATCAACCTGGTCGAGGGCGCGGCGCGGCAGAAGACGCCGAACGAGATCGCGCTCAACATCCTGCTGGCGTCCCTGACGATCGTGTTCCTGCTGGCCGTTGCCACACTGCCGCCGTTCGCGGACTACGCGGGCACCCATCTGACGATGGTCGTGCTGGTGGCCCTGTTGGTCTGTCTGATCCCGACCACCATCGGCGCGCTGCTCTCGGCGATCGGCATCGCGGGCATGGACCGTCTGGTCCAGCGCAATGTGCTCGCCATGTCCGGCCGAGCGGTCGAGGCCGCCGGTGACGTCTCCACGCTGCTGCTCGACAAGACCGGCACCATCACGCTCGGCAACCGCCAGGCCGCCGAGCTCGTGCCGGTCAGCGGCACGACCGAGGCCGAGGTAGCCGACGCCGCCCAGCTCTCCTCGCTGGCCGACGAGACGCCCGAGGGCCGCTCCATCGTCGTACTCGCCAAGGAGAAGTACGGGCTGCGCGAGCGCCACCAGGGCGAACTCGTCGGCGCCGAGTGGATCGCCTTCACCGCCCAGACCCGGATGTCGGGTGTGGACGTCGACGGGCGCAGGGTCCGCAAAGGGGCGGCCGGTTCGGTCGTCACCTGGGTCGAGGAGCGGGGCGGGCGGGTCGCGGACGACGCGGACAGCCTCGCCGACAAGATCTCCGAGGCCGGCGGTACGCCGCTGCTCGTCGCCGTCGAGGACGCGAAGGGCGCCCGCGTCCTGGGCGTCATCCACCTCAAGGACGTCGTCAAGGACGGCATGCGGGAGCGGTTCGACGAACTGCGCCGCATGGGCATCAAGACCGTCATGATCACCGGTGACAACCCGCTGACCGCCAAGGCGATCGCCGAGGAGGCGGGCGTCGACGACTTCCTCGCGGAGGCCACTCCCGAGGACAAGATGGCGCTCATCAAACGGGAGCAGGCCGGCGGCAAGCTGGTCGCGATGACCGGTGACGGCACGAACGACGCGCCCGCGCTCGCTCAGGCGGACGTCGGCGTGGCGATGAACACGGGTACGTCGGCCGCCAAGGAGGCCGGCAACATGGTCGACCTCGACTCCAAC
>NZ_JACMSF010000087.1 GCF_014257025.1 Streptomyces cupreus | reverse complement strand
GATTCGCGGATCCAGCTCAGTGCGCGGGTCACCGTTCGCGGGGCCGTGTGACGGTCTCCGATGTCGGCCCGGCGCTGCAGCCCGAATTGCACCTCCAAGCGGACCTGGCGCCCCAGGTCGTGAAACCGGATGTAGGGGTCGCGCCGCAGCTCCAGCCGCTCGAACCACTCGGTCAACTGGTCGTCCGGCAGCTCGGGATGGCCGTTGTTGCGCCAGCGGATGTAGTGCCGCCGGCACAACGCCGAACCGGGCCCTGTCGTCCACCACGGGCAGTCGGGCAGCACACAGTCCCGCTCGCCGTGCGGCGGCGCCTCGTAGCGCGCGGTGGCCAGCCATTCATCCAGGTCCGGCGCCCCGGCCGCCTGCCACAGCTCGCTGTGCCGGGTGCAGATCCGCGGCAAGCACCCGTTCATCGAACGGCGGCAGCCCGTCACGGCGCAGCCCCTGATCACGCGGTGATGCCGTTGATAGGCGTCCTCGCTCGGCACCCACGCCTCGAACTCGGGGCGGCCCGCCTGCACCCATCGCTGGTAGTGCGCGGTGCACAGCTGCTTGACCGAGTAGCTCAGCATCCGCTCGCACGACGGGATGCGGCACTCGCCTTGGAAGAACACCCGGCTGTCGCGCGGCGGATAGAACTCCTCGCCCCGGAACTCCGGCCGCACGACCTCCATCAGCCGCTCCAGCTGACCAGCCGCCGGCTGGACGCGCTCCGGCGTGCTCACGCCTCCACGCTCCCGTCCCTCAGCAGCCCTGCCGGGACAAGGACTTCCCGATGATCCTCCACCGTCAATGCGCGTAGATCTGTTCCGTGACCTGCGACGACGCATGTCCCAGCAACTCGGCCACGACTTCGATGGGAACCTTGGCCCGCAGCAGCCGGGTCGCCCAGCTGTGCCGCAGCACATGCGGCGTGAAGTGCCCGATGCCCGTGCGCTTGCGCAGCCGGGCCGCCAGGTCCTCGACCGCGCTGCGGGTCATCGGCGCCCCCACCGGCGGCCGGAACAGGTTCACGAACACGTAGTCGCAGTCCAGCGTCCCGTACTCGCTCTCCATGTAGTCGGCGTAGGCGTCGAAGACCTCGACCCCGGCCGGCACCGTGCGGGGCTTCAGCGCCTTCACCCGCGCGGCGTTGACGTTGCTCTCACGGGGAACGACACGCACCTCCCCGGCCCGCAGCCGCAGGTCCTCGTGCCGCAGCCCGAGCGCCTCACCGATCCGCAGCCCCGTCTCCGACAGCAACACGATCAAGAACCGGTCCCGCAGGCTGGCACAGGCGTCGACCAGACGCCGGATCTCGCCCGCGGCCACCGTGGCCGGCGTCTTGGGCACCGTGGTGATGCGGATTGGGCTGTAGGCATCCGGCCCTGGACCGTGGCGCCGGGTGTGCACCAGCATCGGCACATACCGGCCCATCGGCCGTGGCCCGGTCAGCTCACCCAGCAAGGCCGGCACGGTCTCATCCCGGCGGGCGTGGAACCGGTACAGCCCGGCGAGTGCGGCCCGCTTGCGCACGAGCGTGGCGTTGCCGACCGCGGGTGGCATGCCCGGCAGCTGGTACACGCCGGGCTGACGTGCCGGGCGCGATCGCTGCAGCCAGGCGAAGAACTCCGCGAGGTCCTCCAGGCCCAGGCGCCGGAAGTCGGCGTCGCGCTGGCTGGTCCACTCGAAGAAGTCCCGCAGGTCGTGCGCGTACGCCTCCACGGTGTACAGCGAGCGCCCCGTCGCGGTGAGATGGCCCAGGTACACATCTGCCGCCTCGACCGGCAGTCCACCGTCGTCGATGACGGCGTACGACACCCGATCCGAGTCCGGAACCCGTACCCGCTGTACTCGCATAGCTCCCCGCCCTGCGTCGACGACATGGCCGCCCCGGGTGTCCTCGACGGGAACCTGGCGCTGCCCACATCAACGATGAAGACGTCGAAGACGGCACGCAGCGAGCTGTTCATAACCACCGACTACCGCGGCACGATCGCCACTCAGGCCGGGAAGAACCCCGCGCCCGGGGCGCGCGAGAAGCTGCACGCGATGGGCATCGACGTGCCCGAGGACCTGCCGACGGGGGTTGTGTACGGCGTCGTCGACCTGGCCGACATCGTCCGCGACCACCCCAGCCGGTGGGCCGTCGACGACTACTGGCACTGGGTATTCAACAACCGCCGCACTTTGGCCAGGCCGGTCCCCCTCTTGGGCAAGCAGAGCCTGTTCCTAGCGCCGGATGAGGTTGAACGGGCTGTTATGAGTCAACTTCCCTGATAGGAAGACACGTTGGAAGACTCTTCGCGTCTTACTCAGTGCGCCAGTTGTGGAGGAACGTTCATGATCGAACTCATCAAGATCATGGTCGACGCACTAGCTCAAGGTCTTCCAGGCATTAGGAACGTTCGCGAGGGAAAGCGCCGACGCAAGCTCGGAGCCGAGCTGTTCATGCTCTATGTGCGGCTCAACGAAGCGATGCTGGTTGCTGAGGACATTGTCTCTACCTTGGAGAGCTACGCGCGGAGGATGGAGCGCCAACTCGAACATGGGGAGGACTCGTATGCCCGTTTGGAGGGGCGCTGGGTAATCCCAATGGTGGAGAAGCAGATTGTGAACCTCTCCAGGGTGGGAAGTCTGTTGGGGCGTCACGGGAGTCCGATCGGTGGAAGTGCCGTACTACAGATCATCAATGCAGACGCCTACAACCGACTCCTTCCGCTGCTCAACGGCAAGCGGACCGCCCTGAATGTCTTGCTCCGTATCATGCGGTCCGGGGCATTGCCCCTGGCGCCCACACGGGCAGAGCTTGAAGCAGTAATGAACGAGGAGCAGGTCGCGCGGCTCTTTCTCCTGGACGACCTCTCTGCCCGCTGGTGTGAGACTGCCCTTCCGACTGGCTCGGCTTGGGGTCCCGAGATCTATCGGCAAGTTGTCGCCTACCTAAGGGAACGCAATCCGCGCGAGCAGATCGCCGAGATCCGTGCTGCCCTGACGGCGTTGCGCGCCGCGTTGGAGGATCACTTCTCCATCGCGGACGTGCTGCTCGAGGTGGGGGACCGTCGCATGGGTGGCGACGACTACTAGAAGTCACCTTCCTTGGTCAGGTCCCGTGGGCAATGTTCGCGCCTCTCTAATACCCGGCAGTCGCGTTGGCCATACGCCGCAGCGGCTGCCCACTGCGGTAACGGCGGAGCTGTTCCAGGACGTCCTCGCCCTGGCGGACGCCCGCACCGGACGCGCGCCACGTGTCGTGCGGCAGTACGATGACGCTGCCGCGCTCCCACAGCGGCGACCAGCCGGGCAGCGGCTCCACCTCGAAGGTGTCGAGCACCGCGCCCAGCCTCTTGCCGGAGTCGAGCACCTTGGCGATCGCGGACTCATCGAGGACCCCGCCGCGGGCGACGTTGACCACCCACGCCCCCGGCTTGAGGTCCTGGAGCTCGAAGACGCCGACCAGGCCGCGCGTGTCGTCGGTGAGCGGGCAGGCCAGGACGAGCCAGTCCGTCGAAGGCAGCAGCGTCCGCCAGTCGCTCCCCGAGTTGCGGGAGACGTGGTGGACGCGCACCCCTATGCCGCGCAGCATCGCGCCCGCGTAGGAGCCGATCTCGCCGTTCCCGATGATGAAGGCCTGCGACCCGGCGACGATGCGCGGCCGGCCGGCGCCAGGTGCCCACTCGCGCGCGTCGCTCGCGCGGACGTACGCGTGCACGCTCTTCGCCGCGATGAGCATGGCCGCAACGATCCACTTCAGCGACCGCCTCGGTGTACGCCGACGTCCGGGACACCATCACGCC
Source organism: Streptomyces cupreus (assembly GCF_014257025.1). Taxonomy (GTDB): domain Bacteria; phylum Actinomycetota; class Actinomycetes; order Streptomycetales; family Streptomycetaceae; genus Streptomyces; species Streptomyces cupreus. Next base: position 21,467 of record NZ_JACMSF010000087.1, on the reverse strand, counting down.
GCGCGCGGCGAGGTCCGCCAGCGGCAGGTCGTCGACCCCGCCGCCCGTGAAACGACGCGTATTCATCGCCGGGACTCTCGCCGTGGCCGGCACAGGAGCACTGCCGGGACTCGCCGAGGCACACGAGGGCATCGACGCTGCTCTCTCAGGATCCAGCAACGCCGCCGACATCGCCTACCTCGAGTCGGTCTTCGAGCGGAACACCGGCGGCTATTGAGGACGTGACCCGCAACGGGTCCTCGGGCAGATGCAGGACGACCTCGAACTGCTCAGCCACGTCCTGGTCCGCTCGCACACCGCCCGGGATCGGGCCACATTAGTGAGGACCGCTGCCGGGATCACCGGCTTAGTCGCGATCATCCAGCACGACATCGGCGCGCAACAGGAAGCCGAAAGCTGGTTCACCACCGCGGCCCGCGCCGCCCAGGAATCCGGCGACCGGCACATGCTCGCCTGGGTCCTGGCCCGCCACGCCATGGTCGGCCTGAACTACGGCGCTCCGTCCTCGGCCGCCCGCCGCGCCGCACGCGCCCAACGCGTCGCCGGCACCACTCCCAGCGCGGCGGCCGCACTGGCCTCCGCCGTGAACGCGAGGGCCCTGGCCAGCCTGGGAGACCGGAACGGCGCACGCAAGGCCGTCGAACAGACCCAGACCATGATCGAGCAGCTGGACGGCATCGCTCTGGCGGACAACTGGCTCGGCTACCCGGCCCAGAAGCACAGCGTCCACCTCTCGCAGGCGTACACGCTGCTCGGCGACACGAAGTCGGCCCGCGCCGAGCAGGAGGCCGCCCTTGCCCTCACCGACTCACCTTCCGTCATGACCCGGCCTCGCCCTCGACCACGCGCAATGCCTGCGCATAGACAAGGACCCCCAGGCCGCAACGGACATGGCAACCGCTACATGGAGCAACCTCCCGGCGGGCTACCGGACCGGGCTGGTGCAGACCCGGGCCGAAGCACTACGTGACGCCCTCACCGGCCGGCCGTGCATGACTCACTGAGGCTCTCAGCGCCTGATCAAAGATCACCAGGCAGGATTTCCGGGCAACCTGCCACAACCAACACCTCCTGGGGGCATCAGCGGCTACCGCTTCCGATCTATGCGAGCCTTCAACTTCAAGTAGGGCAAGGCATCTTGGGACTCCGGGACCCTGCTTCACTGGTACGGCGAGGTGGACTGGGACGATCCGCGTCACGATGCCCTCGCCCAGCTGGTTGTAGGCTCGCACTTCGGATGACCCTTTCTCAGTAGCGGTGGCCACTGTCCAGCCCAAGGGACAGGACGATGAGACGAACTCCTGCCTAAATCATTCGCCGGTAGTGAGGCTGAGCCGCTCACGACATCCCGCAAAGCCGTTGTGTGCAATGGTCGCCGGAGGTGACGAGTCGGTCGCAGTCGGGGAACTGAGGCAGCCGAGGATCATCGCTGTACCCACCACACGGCGCCGGCGACAACAGCGGATCCGGCCGCGGAGGCGCTGCCGCGAATCAGGCTAAAGACAGCAGCACGAATCAGACGACGAACGGTCTGCTTCCTGTTCCGGTTCGTGTTCATGCCCTCGTGACTCACAGTGGCTCCTTTGGCTGACCGCACGCGACGGGGTGCCGGGCGGGAAGACCGAGCGTGTGGTCAGGGCAACACCCGCGTCCGAAGCAGCGGGCAAGGCGGGCGCTTTGGTCCTACTCTGCTGGTCAGCGGCGGTGCCCGCCGTGCCCGCTGCGGACGGTATCGCCAGCCGGGCAGTCTTGAGGGGGACTGGTGAACGACCAGGGACGAGCCTTCTACGACCAGTTGCGGGCCTTGGAGAAGCGGGCCGAAGCCTCCTGCCGCAGAGCAGGTCAGCCATACTCCCGACGTGAGACGGAACAGGCGTTGCGAGCTGCGCCGTACCGGGTTGAGCTGAGCGGGCAGCGGATCAGCGACTGGCTCTCGGACGACCCTGAGGCTGCGAAGATTCCCAGCCCGGCCAGCAGCGAGAAGGTGTGGGCGCTCGTGCGGTTGTGGAGCCGCTGGGCGGGGGAGGAACCGCGGGAACGCCATTGGCGCACGCTGATGGACCGGGCCCAGTCAGTACGCACGCATCGCACCGTCAGTACCTCGCCGGGTCGCCCAGTCGCCCTGTTCACCGATCCATTCGCGCTGGAAGTGCATAAGGCGATCGAGGCCGAGCCGACGCAGGCGGAAACACTTCCCCTGCTGCCTGCATATATTCCCCGGGCTCACGATGCGCGGCTACGGGCGATCGTGACGGAGGCCGTGGGCGGCGCGAGCCGCGCGGTGGTGCTGGTAGGCGGTTCCGCTACCGGCAAGACCCGTGCCTGTTGGGAGACCCTTGGCTTGCTGCCCGACAACTGGCGGCTGTGGCATCCCATTGACCCCTCCCGTCCAGAGGCCGCCCTCGCGGAGATGCAGGAGATTGGTCCCCGCACGGTGGTCTGGCTGAACGAGGCCCAGCACTACCTGCTCACTCCGGCCTCCGACGTGGGTGAGCGCGTGGCCGCCGGATTGCGCGAAGTGCTGCGTGACCCGGACGGCGAGCCGGTGCTCGTGCTGGGAACCATCTGGCCGGAGTACCTGGCCACGCTCACCGCGCAACCCGACCCGAAGGACAAGAAGAAGGAGGACCCGCATGCTCAGGCTCGGGCCCTATTGGCCGACCGTGTACTGCCGGTCCCTGCCGCGTTCACCGATCCAAGCGACGTCGATGCGCTACACGCAGCCGCCGCTGCCGATCCGCGTCTCGCCTCTGCCGCCGAGCGAGCGGCGGAGGGCCACATCACGCAGTACCTCGCCGGTGGTCCGGCTCTGCTGGAACACTACGACACCGCTCCGGCTGCGGCACGGGCACTGATCGACGTTGCCATCGACGCCCGCCGACTGGGCCTTGGTCCGGCCCTGCCGCCCGCTCTGCTGGAGGCCGCCGCAGGCGGCTATCTCACGGACACTCAGTGGAGCCTGCTTTCAGACGACTGGTTTGAAGAGGCGCTTGCCTTTGCCGCCCGTCCCGTACGTGGTGCTCGCGGCGCGCTGACCCGTGTGCGCTCCCGTCACGGCGAGGCATCACCCGCCCATCCTCGTTACCGGCTCGCCGACTACCTCGAAGAGCACGGGCGTCGAGCCCGTGCTGGTCTCTGCCCGCCTATCGCGCTGTGGACGGCGTCGGCTGACCATACCCCTTCCTCCGAGCACACCGAGCTGGCCGAGATGGCCCAGCGACATGGTCTGCGTCGTATCTCCTTCGGCCTGTACCGTGACCTGGCCGCCGACGGCGACACCAGGGCACTGGACACGCTCGTTGAGTTCCTCTCGGTCATGGGACGCACTGACGAGGCCCTGGCCTGGTACCACTACGCCGCCGAGGCCGGCCATACCGTGGACGTCCGCGCCATCGCGCGCACGTTGGGTATCGTCCTGGATGGCGGTGATGAGGCCCTCTTGTGGCATCAGCTCCTGGTGTCCGAAGGAGATACCAGTGTCCTGCCCGACCTGGTCCGGTTGCTGGCCAGATTGAGTCGTACTGACGAGGCTCTGACCTGGAGCCGCAGGGCTGCCGAGGCTGAAGCCTTGGTCGACCCTGGAGAGTTGGCTGAGCAGGCGACGATCGAAGGTCGTACCGAGGACGCCCTCGTTTGGTACCGGTGCAAGGCAGAGAGCGGAGACAGCACCGCCCTCCGGGGTGTGGCCGTCATGCTGGTGCGACTGGGGCGCAGCGAGGAAGCCCTCGACGTGTTGCTGCAGCATGCACAGGCGGGCGATGTCTTCGCCATGGGCGAGGCTGGCTGGCTGCTGGCCGAACTAGGACGCCCTGGGGACGCCCTCACCTGGTACCGGCGCGCCGCCGAAGAGGGCGACGGCTTCGCCTATCGCTGCGTGGCCCGGATGCTGACAAGACTGGGACGCGCCGAAGAAGCCCGTTCCTGGTACCGGCGCGCGGCCAACGAGGCCGGTGACCCTTACGCCCTCCAAGAAGTGCGGCAACTGCAGGGGCTGGTGCCTCACGAATGGAAAGCAGTATGGAAGGAGCAACTACGGGTGCCGTACGGCCTTGAAGGCGATGAGGCGGTCCCGTGGCTGCTGGCGACGGAGCGCGGTACCCACGCGAGTCCCCAGAAACCAGCTTTCCCACCTTTCCCAGTGGGCTATGACGACCTCCTTCGAGTAATGACGGGGCTCGTCCGAGAAGGTCGCAACGGGGGCACGTTCAGCGTCCTGAATTGGCCCCCTGACGACCCAAACTGGCCCGATCAGATCCTGCGACTGCTCCGAGAACACGGACTCATCGACCGAGCGGTGGCCTGGTGCCAAGCCAAAGCAGCCGCCGATCCACCCTACGGCGACTGGTACAGGGCGGCTCACCTTCTGCTCAAAGTGGTCGGCCGGACGGACGAGGCGCAGCATCTGCGGCGCTATGGCTGGGAGCCAGACGGTAACGTCTCCCACCCATGGGAGGCCCTACCCCCCGAGACCCCGATCCGGTCGGAAACCTTGCGACGCCACCACCGCGCGTCGAAAGCGACCAGGAAGAAACCAGCGTCTGACGAGGCAGGCGAGCCGGCGTGGTGGCGCCCGTGATGTCAGTTGATCCGGGTGGGTGACTGTTCCCCGGACGACACCTGGCCACCCGCTCACCGACGAGCAACTCACCGCCCGGCTCCGCACGATCGCGCGTCAAGCCGCGCGAGGACCGCAACACGGCACTGTTCACCCTCGCCTCCGAGGTGCCCGTGGCTATCCTCGCCCGCAAGCTCGGCATCCACGTCACCGAGGCTGTTCTCACACTGCCCGGCTCTCGCTGCGAAATGACCGAGATCGCGTCCTTGTGCCGTCTCGTCTGCGCCGAGCCGTTCATGGCAAGGTCATCGTGATCGCCAACAGGCAGTCAGTAACGGGGAGTTCGCTGTGCGTCTCGCCCCGCTGACCAGATTCGAAGAAGGAGGGGCGCACCAGGTGACCCGCCATATCGACGACGACTTCCCGCGCCGGATAGCGAACGCGGACGCCGCGCTCGCGGACGACGGCGACGAGGACGAGCTGCCGCAGGAACGGGACGTGCTGTACCTGACGGTGGCCCTGCGCGACATGGAACGCGCCATCGCGAAGGTGCGGTTCATCACCCGGACTCAACGCGTGTGCGTCGTCGTCGGCGCGGTGGCGTTCCTGGCCGGGACGGCCGGCACCATCCTGGCCTGGGGGACCTCCTTCCCGTTCGTGAAACCCGCCATCGGCTGCGGGCTGGTCCTGCTGCTGTCCGTCGCACTGTGGTTCGGTGTGTGGGACAGGCCCCGGGATGCTGGGGACGGTGAGCGCACCGTGTTCAAGCCCCTGCCGGAGCTGGAAGCGCTGGCTGAGTCGCTCCGTACAGAGCTGGCGATGGCCCGGGCGGACGAGTACCCGGACCTCGGTGACCGGCGCCGCAGGTACCGCGACGACGTCCACGGGATCATCCAGCAGTACCAGGGCGAAAGCCGCCGCTACCGGCGCGTCCACAACTCGCTGCAGACCCTCATCATGGTGGGCTCCGCCGTGGTCACCACCGTGTCCTCCCTGGACACCGAGCCGCTGACCTGGCAGAGGATCCTCACGATCGCCGTCAGCTTCACCATCACCGTGTCCGCGGCCATCACCGGCTACTACAAGTACCGGGAACGGGCCTACTTCCTGCAGCAGACCGCGGACGCCATCGAGGAACAGCTCAACGGCTATGAGTACGGGGTCGGCGACTACAAGGACGAAGACCCGGACGCTGCCCTCGCCCTGCTCACGAAGAAAGTGGAAGACCTCCGCAACGAGCAGCGGCGCCGCCAGCAGCAGCTGGACCAGCCCACCGAGCAGGCGTCGCCGACCGCCGCGCCGTCGGCCTGAACACTTGTGCGTGTCACGGGCGTTGAGCCATGCCCCTTCCACTACAGTGCGGCACGAGCAACGTGCGCGAGCTCGGGAACCCCGACGTGTCCCGGGTCGGCCGACACCAAGGCGCCCCGAAGTGGGCTTGAGCCTCATCGCGCCCGAGCTACAGCGTGTGGCTATGTTCGATCCCGGGGGCCGAAACCCTGGGCTTTGGTGAGACCACAACCAATCGGATACCGAGCAGACCGGGATGGAAAGCCACAGGACGGCCCTGGCACGGCAGCGAGACCAGTGAACGTCGGCACGGCCTCAGCAAGATCCCACGTACACACACGTGGTGGTCGGGCTGAGTGCCGTTGCACCCCAGGTCCGGCCACCGGAAAGGTCAACCGGACCGATGCCCAACCCGACGTTCGTCAAGGTGCTGCTGGTGGTGATCTGCGGCCTGTTCTCCATAATCGTGGCCACCGGCGCCGCCATCCTCACCCACACCACCGGCGCCTCCCTGGCCGAAGCCATCCTCTCCGCCGGAGGCGCCTTCGCGGTCTCCATGGGGCTCTCGCTGACCACGCTGTCCGCGCTCGGCCTCGTGTGAGGACCTCCCCGTGCGATGGCCGCGAGGCCGGCCTTCCACCCGACGCGGCCATCGCACGGGCCGACCCCCACCGTGGCAAGCTGGGTCGAGGGGGCCTCGCCCACCGCCATCCGCCGGCCTGCCGCGGGCGCGCTGCCACTCTTTGATCACCGCAGTCGCGGTGCCTGGGCCGCACCGTCGCCGCCAGACGGCGACTGGGCGCCTCGAGGTTGGACGAGGACGTTGACGCTGCCGTTCGACGACGGGTCCCGACGGACCACGCTTCACCTCTTCGGCGGGAGCTTGCCAAGACGGCTGTATTCCTTGGCCAGTTCGACTCGTGAGCGGTGCGGACCGGCCGGGCTCTGACACGGAGAGTTGTACCCCTTCCCGCAGTCCGGGCAGGTGACCTCGTACACCCGCCACGCCCGAGGGGTCTGCTTCTGCTTGGCCTTCCGCTCGTCCAGGATCGGCTGCAGCCGCTCATCGTGGGGATGCTTGCGTATTTTCCCTGCGTCGGTTCCTTCGACGAGCACGCAGTCTTTGCCCTGCTCCGCGTGACAGCGTGGACAGCTCCGCGCGATCCAGTACCGGCGCGCGACCCGGCTGTACAGCGGATACGGGGGCAGTGACCGGCTGCTGGCGAAGCGCTCTTTCCACAGGGCAACGTCTCGCGCCTGCCCAGCCGTCACATGGTCCCCCGCCAGGGTCGCCGCCTGCAGCAGCTCCTTCACCTGATCACGGAGCTCGTGGGCGTACGCGTCATGACGGCGCAGGCCTTTGAGGAGGGTGCGCACGCGGCCGGCCGCTTCTGCTGCCGCCCGCTCGGTAGCCGCCTCCGCCTCAACCGCCTGCCGCGTGTCGCAGTCGAGGGCGTCGAAGTAGTCGCTTGCCCGCGCCACAATGGCGCCCTCGGCTTCCGTGCGGTCATGCGAGGCGGCCGCATTGACACGAATCAGGAGCCTGCGCACCCGCCCTGCCCTCCGTTCAGCCACCGCCTCCTCCAGGCGGGCGAACAACTTCCGGCGGACTTCGGCCTGCCCCTCCAGCCAGACGCGCGCGTTACGCACCGCCGCCTCCAACTGAACCTGCATCTCCGGGCTCACCCCGGTCAGGTCGGCGATCTCACCGCACACCTGCGCCACCATGACCACGGACTCGATCCGGCGCGCATACACCAGCTGGCGCAGCAGGCCCTGAGCCCGCGCATCCGGCGCCGGCACCTTCTTCGCCTTGCCGGGCGACCACCGCGACGGCGGGGGCGTGCGGTGCGACTGGATGATCCGCTCGACCGCCGGCGTCGACAGGCCGCGCTCCATCATCGCGCACTGGCCCAGGTCGAACCACTCGGTGGGCCGCGCGAACGCCTCCGTGCCGATCTTCACCCGGCGGGCCGTGCCCTCACTGTCCAGGCGGATGCGGTGCACGTACCAGCGTTCGATCAGGGTGTCGCGGTCCACCGGCACCGACACCCCCAGCACCGGCTCGCTCCCGTCGTCCCACACCGGGGCCACCGCCCCATCCAGGTGCACCCGCAGCCCGCGGCCCTGGAACTGGATGTCCACGACGGACCCGACCGGCGCACCGCCGGGCCGGGTGAAGTCGAAGCGGGCCTGCTCGCCGCGCCCGCGCAGCCAGGCGGCGGCCGCAGACTTCACATACAGATGGTCCGCGCTGGCCACGCCCCTCGAGCGGCGCCGGCACTCATGCGGCAAACCGTCCGGGTCCGGATGGTGCGCGAAGTGACAGGCCCGGTCGGTGTACAACTTCGTGGTCAATCGGCCCCCGCAGCCGCCGAGCAGCAACCCGCACCAGAACGTGTCGCTCTCATGCAGGTGGCGGAAGGCGTCCAGCTCGATCGCCTCCAACGGCAGCATCAGCGGATCATCGGAGTCCGCGCTGCCCAGTACCGCCGTCTGTATCTGCCGCCTGTCGCCCTGCAAGAAGCCTCCATCTATCGCCTCAACTCATCGTGTCACCTGCCCACTTCGTCCTCCAGAGCACCCAACCCGCCGGCTCCAGGCGAGGATCTGGGGGCGTAATACAACGTTCGGGGACAGCGGGCCGCCGCGGCCGCGTACCGTCGCCTCAGGCTATGCAGTGACCGGACGGTCACACGGGGTCGCAACCTGGGAGGGGTCGAAGATGGTCAACGCCGGGACGTACCCGCTGTGGCAGCAACTCGCAGTCACCGACGGGCTGCCGGACGAGGCACTGCCTACGGTGATCGAAGCGCTGTGCGCCACCTCCCGCGCCTTCTACGGCGTCGACAACCGCGGCGAAGAGTGGCGCAAGAAGGCCTTCGCGGATGCGCTGCCTTCCCTCCTGCAACGCGCGACCAACCCCGCCCTGCGTCAGCCGCTGCTTCAACAGGCCGACGACAAGCAACTCGCCGATCTCGCCGAGCAGGGCGTGGTCACTGCGGCCGATCTGCCCGCGATCCTGTCCACCCACCGCCCGACGCCCGACCTGGTCATCGGCTTGGCCCGGCACCCCGGCCAGGTCGACGACGCGATCGGCCTGCTCTGCCACTTCCACGCCACCGACCTGGAGCGTGTCGTCAGCGGGTGGAACCCGAACCTCTACCGCTCGGATGCTGAGCCGTTCCCGCCCATGCCATCCACCCTTCTCGACGCGGTGCTGGAGTACGCCCTCACCCCGCTCGCCCGCCTCCTCCGCACCCCCGGCCAGCACGAAGGATGGGAGATCACCCAACACCCTGACCTTGGGCTGCCCCACGAATTCGGCGAAGGCGCCCCTTGGAGCATCCTCGCCACCTGTCCCGAACGCTGGCCCGCCCTGGTCGAACACCCCACACTTGGCACAGCCGTTCAGCACCTCCTCCTGGACCACGCCGAAGCCGAGGCGCGCCGCACCCGCCTGACGGACTCGGGCAGTGGCTACCTGGCACACGACGTCCAAGAGGCCTCCGCCGAACAACCGGCACCCGGGCCAGCGCTCGCCCCTGCCCTGCTGCGGGCCTGTCTGCCCGCCCTGTGCCTGCCTGAGATTGCCGGCCTGCCCAAGCCGAGCGTGAGCGCCCGCCACCGGCTGAACCGCATCGCCAACCGGGTCCGCTACAACCCCGGCCTCATGGATATCGCGGCCGAGCAGCTGCACGCGGCCGCCGACGAATGCGTACGCCGCGGCCGCCTGCTCACCCCGCCCCGCAAACCGAAGGACGACCCCCGGCAGAAGACCGTCATGGTGGCCGAGGACCTGGCCCTGCTCAGCGCCAGCCCCACGCATCTGGCCAAGGCCTGCGCTCTCCTCGCCACCCTGGAGCAGCCCACCGTCGTCTCCACACCGCCCAGCCCCAGCCTGTCCCGCATCACCGAAGGCACCGACCTGCTCCGCCCGGTCCGTCTCCTGGAGCGCAACTACCAACACCGGCGAGTCGCCGCGCTGACCGCCCTCGCCAGCAACCCACACACCCCGCGCACTGCGGTCACCGAGACACTCCCCGCGCTGCACCCACTCGAACTCGCCTGGATCTGCCATCAAAGCGACGTCCCCGACTGGCTGCACACGGCCGCAGCCAACCTCGCGCCGGCCGACGACAACGAGGCCGTACTGCGGCTGCTGACCGACGACGAACTCGACCGCCACCCCGACCCGGGCGCCGTACTGCAGTCCTGGCTGGACGCCCCCGAAACCGAAAGCCTGTGGACGCACCGAGAGGTGTACCGGGCCGTCCTCAACTCCCGCCACCACACCCTTCACCACCTGCGCCAGCTGCCCGCCGCCGACGTCCTCGGCGAACCTGGTCTCGCCCTGCCCCACCTGCTCGCCCAGTGCGGCAACCAGCCGGAACGATGGAACGCCCTGCTCAAAGCCCTCGACTACAGGCCACGAGACGAAAAGATCACGTTCGGGGAACTCCTCGACAGCATCCAAGCCCCCTCCCCCGCACCGGCCAGCGCGACCTGACGCCGGACGAGTCGGAGGGGGGAACTCCCTAGAAGCGCCGAGGCGGAAAGCGCATCGGCTCAGCTCGCGCATTGCGCAGGTCCGCCGTTCTGCCGGCTGTGCGAAGGCGGGATCGACCCGGGACGGCCGAACAGACCGCGCTCGCCGACATGCTCACCGTGTGCCCGAACAGCCCCATCGAGGTCACCCTCGCTCGCTGAGCATGGCTCTGGCCCGCCGCTACGGGGGAAAGCGGCGGGCCAGGAACACCTCCACGGTGCCACAGCCGCACGCAGGGTGCGTGCCGTACTGGCGAAGTGCCGCTCCCTGGGGCCGCAGCCGGAGGTAACGCCTGGGCCCCCGCCGCGGTGTGCGGACGGGACCCCATGATCGAGCGCCGGGCAGGCCTTGCACCTGCATCTCCCCGCAGGAAGCGGGGCGTCTTTCCTTGGACCACCAACGCAACACCAGCCGCGCCAAGTTGCGGCGACCAGCTCATGATCAAGTCTAATGCATGCCTCAGGCTCTCCGTGCCGGGGGACGGCCGTGACAACGGCCCGCCAGCGCCAGCCCGGAGAGCTGTCGCCTGGAGGGCGCTAGACGAGGAAGCCTCACCGACACCCTGGATCGACGCTTAACAGCAGACCCGGCAGCCATGGCAAGGCCTGGTCCCCATCCGCCGCGTACCCCGCGGTGGCTCAAGCCCTTGAAAGAGGTGGCGCGCATCGCGCGTCACGGCGTCGGCCCGGGCGCACGGTTCGCCCGGGCCGGTTCAGCCAATCACAGACCGCGCGAAGGCAACGGTGCCGGCGAAGGCGCCCCCGGCAGCTAGTACCGCGACCGCCCACGTGTTCCCTGCCAGCACGGTCAATACGCCAGCGGCCGCGGCGATCTGCGTGCCCAGCATCAAGATGACTGCAGCACGCAGGGTCATCAGCGGCTCCTGTGACCGGTCGGACGGCGTACTCACGGAAGCTCCCGGCGGCAGTCCTCGCGCCTGCGCCACTCCGTACCGAGGCGGATCAGCTTGCGTCGTGCCCGCTCTCCTCCGGCCTCGGGACTGGTAGGCCCACATGTTGAGGTGTCGCGTATTCGTCAGCGGAGACGTGTTCATGCCCTGATGGTTTGACGGACAGTGATGTTCGGGAGGCTCCCCCTCCGCTGTTTGACCTCACCTTGTGACTGTGAGCTTCGGCTTACTCCATATAGAGAGCTGCCAAGCGGGGCAGTCGGTGAGTCATTTCGCTGTGGTCGTCGAAATCGAAGTTCCAGGTGGGGTCCAGCTCCGGGTATCGGATGGTGAACGAATCGTCAGGGAGTTGTTTGCCGGTCGCCATGATGTGTGCGTTCCAGACGATGCTTAGCGCCTCCTCGCACTCGAGATCGAGTCCGTCGGCCGCTGACGCTCGCACGATGGGCAGTTCTGCCAGGGCATCGGGGTCAGCGACTATGCGCTCGAAGGCCTCGCGTCCCTGCGCGATCAACCAGCCACGGAAGTAGTCGAAGCCGTCGTCGGAGCATCCACCGTTGATCACGTAGGCAGCGGCCCACAGAGGGTTCGTGTAGGAGTCTGCCATCAGGTTCCACAGCACCTGCTGAGCGGCGACGATCTCCTCGGCCGGGTGCGTGGCCAGCTGCGAGGTTGCCCGGCGGGCGACATCTTCGCCGTCGTTCGGGTTGGACGCCTGATTGCGGGCCGCCTCAATGAGCTGCCAGAACTGCTGTTTGTTCATGGCGGCAGAGCATGCCACCTGGTTCTGACATCGGGCCGGTCCCGGAAGCTTTGCCCACCAGAGCAGCCACGTCGCTCCTGTCAGCGCGTGTGGTCGCCGGGCGCATATCGGCTCCAGGCGAGCAGGTGATGCAGCGACCGGTGTCGCTCTGCAGGACGCGGTGGCGTCCGCACGAGGGACACGGCGCCTTGGCCACCTGTTCCTTCATCCGGCGCCAGCACAAGCAGCAGTGGAGTCGGTCGAGATATCCCACGGGGGCACCGCAGGTGACGCAGTCCCGTTGCTTCTTGCCCATTGCGGCCTCCCGTCACAGCGGCGGCATCGACCGGCCCCGCTGCCCGCCGGGGATCCAGCGGGCAGGCCGGGCCCTCGGGGCGTGTGCGGGACCGATGCGGGTCACCAGCGTGCGGTCCGCGTACGCCGCCTGCATCCATGCGTCGGGGTCGGCGGGCCCGTCACACAGCTCCCACCCGGCGGGTACGCGCCGCGTCCACCAGCGGGGGACGAACACATGCCGGGGCGTGGTCGCCAGCGGCGTGAACCAGCGCGACTCCGGGCGGACCGTAGCGGCCGCCAGGCGCCGCGCGTGCCTCTGCCAGTCCATCGGTCGGCCTTCCTAGTCGTAGGCGGGCTCGCAGGCCGGGGTCTCAGCCGGGGAGCAGTCGGAGCCGTCCTGGTCAGGGTTGCAGCCTTCGGCCGCACCGGGCGAGGGCATGCAGGAGTCCTCGTCCGGCGTGCATCCGCTCTGGCGCCCGCGGGGGATGCACGCGGAGACTTGCACCCACCGCTGTCCGGCCAGCACCTGCTGCAGCGATCCCGTTGTGACGTTACCGGCCGGAAGGAATCGGCCCAGCACGCATGGAACCACCTGCCCGTCCGGCAGGATCGCGGCCTTACCGTCCGCACACTGCCTGAAGCTGGCGGGCGCCCCGGACGCGACGAAGTCACTGGGCGGGATGTGCGACACCGCACGCTGCCCGCAGGCCACCCACCACCCCTGTCACCTGCCCGTTTGGCAGAGCCAGGTCGGCACCGGCAAGGTCTTCCTGGCCAACCCGCGCTTCCCCAAGGGCGAGAAGAAGCGGCTCGAACCCGAGGTGGAGCGAGCCCAGCGGGTGGTGGACGAGATCATGACGGCGGCCGGTACACCGAGCGGAGGCCAGTGACATGCCACGCATCAGTGACGCGGACCGGGCCCGCAACGAGGAGGCGATCCGCGCCGCAATGGACCGGCTGCTGCGGGGCGAACTGCCGCCCGGCGGCAAGTGCGACCTGAAGACCCTGGCCGCCGAAGCGGGGGTGACCCGGACCGGCTTCTACCCGAAGAAGAACCGCGACGGCACCACCCGCCCCGGCCCCTACCAGCACCTCGGTGAGGAGTTCGAGCGTCGCCTGAAAGCCCAGCGCGACGCGGGCGAGGCCCCTGACCCCCGGACATCGCAGATCGAACGGCTCAACGCCCAGGTCGCCGAGCTCAAGGAACGGATCGCGAAACGGGACGAGGCGCTGGCCGAGCTCACCGCGTTCAAGACGCTTGCCGTCTCCCGGCTCACGGCCCAGCACGAGGAGATCCAGCGGCTGAGGCAACAGGCCGCCCAGGACGACAACGTCCGCCGCCTGCCCGCTGCCCGCAGCGGGACGGCCCCCTACGGGCAGGGCTTCGGCGTAGTTGCGTGACGTCCGGTTCGTGATCATCCGAGGCCGAGTAGTGCGAGGGGGCGGCGAGGGTCGCGGGCGTTGCGGCGGAGGCCGGCCGCGATGTTCTTCACTCCGGCCGTGCGGAGGGCTCCGATGGCGAGGTTGCGCCAGGTGGCCATCGCGCGGGGCGCATTGCCGGTCCGCAGCTGGGAGGCGTCCTCGGCGAAGGTGGTGTCGCGGACATGGTGCAGGGCCTCGATCTTCCAGTGGTCGCGGACGAGTTCGGCGAGCTGGGTCGCGGTGGCCTGCTCGGCGGTCAGGCTGGTGACGGCGTAGACCGTCTTGACGGTGGTCTTGCCGGTCTTGCGGTCGGTGCGCCGGCGCTTGATCTGGACGGCCTGGCGGGCTCCGGGGAAGAGGAGGCTGTTCACGGTGGCGACCTTGATCCGGCGGATCTCCGAGCGGCCGTGGCCGATGCCCCGGGTGCGTCCCTGAAGCGGGATGTCCTTCCAGGGAAGGGACTTGAGCTGTCGGCGCAGCTTCTTCTGGTTGCCCTTGACGATCACGATGTAGTGGGCGTCCCGGCCGAGGAGGTAGTCGGCGTGCTCGCGCTAGGTGTGCATCGCGTCGCTGGTGACCACGACGCTGGCCAGGTTGGCGACGGTGTCCAGCAGCGGCTGGAAGCACGTGATTTCGTTGGTCTTCTCGCCGACGTCCAGCTGGGCCAGCACCAGGCGGGTGGCGTGCTCCAGTGCGGCGAGCAGGTGGATCTTGCGGCCCTTCGCCTTGGCCGCGCCGCGCAGGCTTTTGCCGTCCACTGCGAGGCCGCGCAGCCTGGTTGCCTTCGGGCGGCGGTCGGCGAGCCAGCTCCCGATAGCCAGGTCCAGCGCGTCGCCGTCGATGCGGGTCAGCAGTCGGCGGACCGTGGTCTCGGCGGGCAGGACCCGCCTGGGCAGAAGCGGATCGGGGTCGGCACCGACCTGTTCCAGCACATACCCAGGGGCATCGGCGATCCATTCGCCGACCGACAGCAGCGAGGTCGCTCCGGCCAGCACCGCGCACGCGGTGAGAGCGAGCACGACGGCCAGGCGGTGGCGCACCCCGCGTGGGTCACGCGGGTCCGGCACCTCGGCCAGCCGCTCCAGCAGGCCCAGGACCTCCTCGGGTCCGACCTGCGGATTCTCGCGCAGTTGGTCAAGGGCAGGCGGGATCAGAGATGATGCGTCGGCAGGCACGGTCTTCCACTTGGATCACGGGGCGTAGAGAACTCCATGATCTTGGAAGCCGTGCCTGTCACGTTCTGGGAGCACTGGCTGAGCCGGCAGTTCGCCACGAACTGGGCGTCACGCGACTACGCCGAAGGCCTGCCCACACAGGCCCTGCACGTCCTCCACATCACGCGCCGCCCGCTCCTGCTCACTCACCTGCCGGGGTTCCCACCGTCTGCGTCGGCACGCCCGCGTCCCAAAGCTCGGCGAACCGCTGGGTCCTCAGCCTGACGTGCTCCTCCTGTGCTCTCACCCGCGTCGAGGTGTTGACATGAAGTTGATCCTGTTCGATCTCGTAGCAGGTCGCCTTGTCAAAGACGATGAATTCGTCCACCAAGCCCCGCCTGACGTTCTGGGGCAGCTGTGTCCGGACGACCACACGTGTCTCTATGCCCAACTCCTCTTGCTCTTGGCTGAGTTGACGCAGGTCGTCGTTGAGGTCTGCCGAGTCAGCCACCAGGAACAGCCGTCGTACCGTCACTCCCCTCGCTATCGCCTCGCGCTGCGCCTGCAGGTAGCGGTCGGCAGGCCCGCTGTTCCAGAAGTCCCGGTCCACCAAGGAGAGCGTGCTTGTGGTGTCGATGGAATTCATGGCGCAGTTGGTGAGGGTCAGCAGCCAGTCGTGGTTCTCGCCGGCGCAATCGACACCCCCGCTCTTGAGCGCCTCCATGTCAACGGCGAGGCGCCGCATCAGCTCCTCGGCGAAGCGCCTCATGATGTCAGGACCCCTGGAAACGACCTCCACCGCACTGGTGGCCAACGCGGCCACTCCATCGGAAGGCAGCCTCTCCATCTCGCTGTAGAACTTGGTCGCCTCGCTGATCTGGGCGAAGCTCCTCACGACCGTCTCCTGTGTCTGCGCGTTGTGCTGAGGCAGCACGGCCTTGAAGTCCCTCACCTGATTGATCAGGTCGCCCAGGAGCTGAAGGATCAGGATGCAGCCACCTACAAAGATGCCGACACCGATCTGCCACTTGGCCTCCGAGTCTGCGACCTTGGCGATGACGGACGCCAGACCGCCCGCCGCAAGAGAGATGAGTACTTTCAACCACATCCACCATGCGCCGGATCCTCCTCTCCACCGTGCGCCGTTCGGTTCCGGACTCGGCCCCATCGCCATCGTGTGTCCCCCCAACCAGTACCCGTGCCGGTTTCTTCCTCAGGGCGCTGCGAAGTCCCCCCACGACAACCGGACCACGTGAAGGGACAGTTGGTCGCGAATTCCCTGCACCAGGGTCTGCCACTGCCGGGCGAAGCCCGGCGTCTCAAGTGTGCCCCGCGAGTTCCTGGATCACTCGGGGACGCGGCATCCACAGGTGCAGCAATCGGTCGAGGCGCCGGCAAGATCAGCATCAAGACCGTCTACGCCGTCACCAGCCTCACCGCCGAACAGGCCACACCCGCCGACCTCGCCCGGCTGACCCGCGACCACTGGAAGATCGAAGCCCTGCACCACATCCGAGACGTTCGCCGAAGACACCTCCCAACTGCGAACCGGCTCCGCACCCCGCGCCATGGCGACCTGGCGCAACCTCGCCATCGGCGCCCTCCGCTTCACCGGGAAGAGCAGCATCGCCGCCGGCTTCCGGCACAACGCCCGCGTCACCAGCCGACCGCTCGCCCTCCTCGAACTCACATGACCACGAAACGGACGTCACGCGACTACGCCGAAGCCCTGGTCTACGCCCACGTCCGACTCCGCCTCCAGCGAGATGCCGTCGACCTCCTCGGCCGCACCCTCGACCACCCCTGACACACGCACGGCAACGGCGGCGGACACCTGGTGTCCGCCGCCGTTGCCGTCATCTACTGCCGTCAAGCTGCAAAACGGCCCCTGTAGACGACATCGACAGGGGCCGCATCTTGCGCTTGGCTGCGTAGCGAATCGGAAGCCTAAATCGGCTCGCCCGCCACTCCACTGAATCCGACAAGGCCGTTCCTCTTCGCCATGTCAAGAATCTCAGGGAGATAGTCCAGTTGGCGAACCGAGAGGGTCAGGAGGACGTACTTTTCCGCGTCATCCGGTTCCTCTTCCAGGTCGAATCGAGACGGCTCCAGAACATCCTCCACATCTGGCCACCTGGTCAGCAACTCCTCCCGGAACCGCAAGACATCAGGACTCATGACAAGGTCGCTGGTCTCGCCCTCAGCAAGGTTGTCGAAAACTTCCTCAGGGTTCCCGGTAGAGCGCTTCCAGAAGCCGAAGTCGCTACTCACAGGCCATCCTCTCAGGTTAGGGGTTGCAGATTGGACACTTTGTACCACGCCGGAGGACCGAGGTTTCAAACCCGTACGTTTTCGCTAGCCATTCATCCTTCCTTCGCTGACCCTTCGTGTAATTCGATTTATTCACCTTCACCTCATAAAGATGAAGATTTCCGCCTGGATTCCTGACCGCAATATCCACTTGGCGAACGCCGTAAGGCGTCCAGAGCTCAAGCCCGTTCCCGTAGCTCTC
This sequence comes from Streptomyces cupreus, assembly GCF_014257025.1. Taxonomy (GTDB): domain Bacteria; phylum Actinomycetota; class Actinomycetes; order Streptomycetales; family Streptomycetaceae; genus Streptomyces; species Streptomyces cupreus. Next base: position 4,036 of record NZ_JACMSF010000087.1, on the reverse strand, counting down.
GCTATAGATATCGGACTTTTTGTAGAACTTCTCAAACGTCTCCGTCATTTCATCGACACCGGCAGCGCCACGGGCTTTGTCATGCTTGCGAATGCCGCAGTTGCTGTTGTGAACGAGTACTGGCGTCTCGCCCGCCAGCACATAGTACGTGTGCAGGTCGTCAACTGTGAGGTTGTACGTGCGCGCGTGCCTGCTGAAGGCCCGGTTCCCGGTGACGATGACGGTGGTGCCCTCGTCGGTGAGAAGGGTCATGCCCGGCTTCAGGCCTGCCGCATCGATCCAGCGTCGCTCCGACGGTGACCAGAACGGGTGTTCGTGCGTCGCTGTGAGCTTTTCGATGCCGTCTTTTGTTGCGATGGACAGCTCGTTGAAGTGCTTGTCGTCCTCGGTGACGATGAGGCGGGTGACTTTTCGGGGGCCTGATTCTCCGGTACGAGGATCCGTGGCCTGGACCTCGTCCCCGACGTCGATGTCCTCGATGTCCTTGATGGTGCCGTCAGCCATGAGGACGTCGGTGCCGGCGAGGAAGCACTGGCTGCAAGGACCCGCACGGCCCTTCTTGGGGTTTGCTCCTACACCGGTTGTCCCCACGCCCGGTGAATCGCCCATCGCAGTAATGCTTTGCGCGACGCCCATCGACATGCTACGGAAGTAGTTCATCACAGACTCGGGGCACGACCTCAAGTCCATACAGGTGTTGAGTCCCCACCACCCAAGGGTTTCCGCTGCACCTTCCGGATTCGTTCCATCGGTCAAATAACCCGGGAGGGCACCGTTGGTGAGCCGGACGCCCTCAACATACTTCCGGTAAAACTGCTCGATGAATTCGTCGCGTCCTTGCCACTTCGTCGTGATGCTGACGCCCGGGAAAATCCCAGCCGGGTCATAGGCCTGGCTGCACGATGTGCAGGCCTTTGCGCCGGGTTGCTGACCGGTGTAGCCCGCGCGGTCACCGTCTCCTGCGACCGGATAGCCGTCGCCGCAGATGTCTCGTCTGCACAGGCCGGAAGGGTCGCTGTGGCTGACGGGGCTGTTGTTGGAATAGGAGTACCCGTTCATCTGAAGCGGGTCACTGATGACGACGATCGGGTCCGCGGACAGGAACCGCCCCGAGCTTTGGTCGTATTCGCGTGCCCCGATGTGGGTCAGCCCGGTGCTGGCGTCGTCGATGCCGACGCCCAGGTAGCTGCGTTTGTTCGGCCAGTTCGTCGGCTTCGGGCCGCGGGCTTCGCCGTACGGCTTGAAGGCGCGGCGGGTGACCAGTTGGCCGGAAGCCGCTTCCACCGTCGCGTTCGCCGTGCCGAGGTGGTCGGCGAGCAGGACGTTCAGCTTGTGGCCCGTCGTCGAACCATTCGTCGTCGTGCGGGTCACCGACGGCGCGCCGGCCTGGGCGTATGTGCGGGACGCCTTGGTGATGCTGCCCGTCGCGTTTGTGGTCAGCTCGGTCTCACCCAGGTACAGCGTCGAGCCCGTCGGGGAGTTCTCCAGGATGCGGTTGCCGTCGGCGTCGTAGACGTAGGTCGTCTTCGTGCCGTCGTCCGTGATCGAGGCCAGCTTGTTTTCCTGGTTCCAGAGCAGGCTCTGCGTGGTGTTGTACAGGTCCCGGACCGTCGTGTTGCCCGTCGCGTCGTACGTGTAGGAGCTGCCCTTGCCCGCCGGTGTGGAGCTTGTCCATGTCATCGTGTGCGGCTGCGCCTTGTACGACGGGGTCGTGCCGTTGCCGGCGACGGTCTTGCCGTGGCCGTAGGTGAACGTGACGTTCTTCGTGGCGTCCGCGGTGTCGTGCTCGGTCATGGTGGCGCGGTTGCCGATCCAGTCGTAGGTGAACGACTGGCGGTAGGCGGTGGCGCCTGTGGAAACGGTGGTGGAGTCCGGGGCTGCTGCCGACAGCGTGGAAGCCAGCGATGTGTCGGGGGCCGTGGCATCTGTGGACTCGTCCGGCGCGTCCGCGACCGGGCCGGAGGAGAACGCGTAGTCCGTGCGATAGCCCCACGTCGTACCGTTCGCCGCCTTGCAGCCCGTGCCCTTGAGGTCCAGCGTGATGTTCGACGTCCAGGCATGGTTGAGCTCGCCCATGATGTCGTAGGTGAAGCACTGGGTGTCCCACGTCTTGCCGGACGCGTCTTCGAGCTCGCGGGCGTTGGAGGTGATCGTGCCGGTGGCGTCGTAGGAGTAGTAGCTGTCCGCGATGCGATGCGGCCCTGCCGTCTCCCGGTCGGTGATCGTGCGCTGGAGGCTGCCGGTGTTGGGGTTGACGAAGTTCGTCGTCCACACCCGGTAGGGCTGGGCGCCTGAGACCGTGCGCAGCACCTCGCCGTAGGGCGAGTACGTCGCGTCCGCCGTGTACCAGGTCTGGCCCGAGGTGGATTCCGGCAGGCCGTCGCTGGTGTAGCGGGTGACGACCTTCTCGCTCGCCAGGCCGCCCTTCGCGGGCAGCGTGACCGACTGCGGCTGACCGGTCGGGGTGTATGTGTAGGCGTAGGTGTACGTACCGGACAAGCCCGTCGTCATCGAGTTCGGCGGGATGACCGTCTCGCTGCCGGTGACGCGGTACTCGGCGTCGTAACCGGTGACGCGGTTGATGTAGTCGCCGTCCGCGGTGTGCCGGATCGATGAGGTCGGCTTGCCGAGTCCGCTGGGCAGGTCGTCGTAGGTGTACTCCTTGACCGGGCTCGCGGTCGCGGAGCCCTGGCGGACGTACTTCACCCGGCCGAGCAGGTCGTATTCGGTGAACGTCTCCTGCTGGAGGGCGTCCTTGGTGTAGTTGGGGCGGTCGGCCTCGTCGTACGACGTCGTGGTTGTGCCGGTGTCGGGGTCCGTGGAGGAGGTCACCCGGCCGCGGCTGTCGTAGATGTAGGACCAGATGTTGCCCGCGGGATCGGTGACCTTGGTGCGGTAGCCGCGGGCGTCGTATTCGTACGCCGTCGTGCGGCCGGTGTCGCCGCTCGTCCTGCTGTAGTGCTTGATGGAGGTGACCCGGCCCAGGGCGTCGACGTAGGTCCGGGTCTTGGGGGCCGTGGAACCCGGAGGATCCACATCCGTGTAGATCTCGCCGTGGGTGGCGAAGGAGCCGTACTTGTAGTTGCCGCCGTGGTAGACCATGGCGCGGTACTCGCGTTCCAGGCCGTCGTAGCGGAACTTGGTGGAACTCGGTATCAGCGACAAGGACCTGGGCTGGAACAGGTCGGTGCTCGGATCGCCCTTGGCCAGGTAGCCTCCGGTCTTCTCGCGGACCAGGCCATGGTCGTTGTACTTGGTGTCGACGATGAGCCGGCCGGGACCGTGGGCCTCGGTCTGGGTCTGGACCTGGCGTTGCAGGCCGTCGTAGAGGGTGACCATGCGGGAGTAGGTGCCGTCGTCCCTGAGTGTCTGGAGCGTCACCGAGGCGGGGCGGTTGACCTTGGGGGTGGCTACTGCCGCGTCGTAGGAGATCTGCACGCTCGGCGACTGTCCGGCCGACGAGCGGGACGGCGACCAGCCCTTCACCAGGCGGCCGAGGGCGTCGTACTCGTTGCGTGTGACGCGCCCGTTGGGGTCGGTGACGGTCAGGGGCAGGCTGCGGCCGGGGTCGAAGGTCGTCTTGGTGATGTGCCCCTTGGCGTTGAGCGACTTCACCTCGGTGAGCGGTCCTCCCGCGTCACCGGGGGTGTATTGCGTTTCGGTCGTGCCCTGGCCGGGGGCCGTGACGGTGCGCACCCGCCCCAACGGGTCGTAGCTGGTGGCGATGGTGTGGGAGTGCGCGGTGCCGGTGCCATTGATCTCGGCTCGCGATGTGACGAGTCCCTTGGTCGGGGTGGCGCCATAGGTGAGGTTGTCGTAGGTGTTCCGCACCGATGACTTGAGCTGGGTGGCCGGGTCTGCGGTGGCCTCGGCGGCGCAGATGGTGCCGGTGACGCGCTCTTCCTTGGGCAGACCGATCAGCCAGTCGGTGGTGTCGTGGACGTACGACGTGGTGGTACAGGTCCGGTCGGAGAAGGTCTCGGCGGTGCCGTTGATCCTGACCACGGCCGACTCCACGTGGAGGGGCAGGCCGTAG
>NZ_JACMSF010000086.1 GCF_014257025.1 Streptomyces cupreus | reverse complement strand
CCTCGACGCGCTGCGCTCCGGTGACGCCGAGCGGGCCGTGGGCATCGTCCACCGGCATGTCGGCTGGTTCTCGCACCTGGCCCGGGGTGAGGTCCGATGACCGCGGCCGCACTTCCGGGCGACCCCCCGGGCGGCCGGCGCGCCGTCGCAGTCTGGGGCATCGGCGTCTCGGTCTACTTCGTCGCCGTCATCTTCCGTACGTCCCTCGGGGTCGCCGGCCTCGACGCGGCCGACCGCTTCGACGTCAACGCCTCGGCCCTGTCCACCTTCTCGATCCTTCAGCTCATGGTCTACGCGGGCATGCAGATACCCGTCGGCCTGCTGGTCGACCGGCTCGGCACCAAGAAGGTGCTGACCATCGGCGTCGTGCTGTTCACGGCGGGACAACTGGGCTTCGCGTTCTCCCCGACGTACGGCATGGCCCTCGCCTCGCGGGCGCTGCTCGGCTGCGGTGACGCGATGACCTTCATCAGCGTGCTGCGGCTCGGCACCCGCTGGTTCCCGGCCCGCCGCGGACCGCTCGTCGCCCAGCTCGCGGGCCTCGCCGGAATGGCCGGCAACCTCGTCTCCACGCTGGTCCTGGCCCGGCTGCTGCACGGCGTCGGCTGGACGGCCGCCTTCGCGGGCAGTGCGGTCGCCGGGGTCGTCGTCCTCGTGCTGCTGCTCCTGTTCCTCAAGGACCACCCCGAGGGCCATGAACCGGAGCCCGTCCCGCACCGGGGCGCCACCTACGTCCGCCGCCAGATCGCCGCGTCCTGGCGGGAACCGGGCACCCGGCTCGGTCTGTGGGTGCACTTCACCACGCAGTTCCCGGCGATGGTGTTCCTGCTGCTGTGGGGACTGCCCTTCCTGGTCGAGGCCCAGGGCCTGTCCCGTGCCACCGCCGGCGAACTCCTCACCCTCGTCGTCCTGTCCAACATGGCGTTCGGCCTGGTCTACGGCCAGCTCGTCGCCCGGCACATCGGGGCGCGGCTCCCGCTGGCGCTCGGCACGGTCGGGGCGACCGCCCTGATGTGGGCGGCGACCCTCGCCTACCCCGCCGACCACGCCCCGATGTGGCTGCTGATCGTGCTGTGCACGGTGCTCGGCGCCTGCGGCCCCGCCTCGATGCTCGGCTTCGACTTCGCCCGCCCGGCCAACCCGCCGGAGCGCCAGGGCACCGCCTCCGGAATCACCAACATGGGTGGTTTCGTCGCCTCCATGACGACCCTGTTCGCGGTCGGTGTCCTCCTCGACGCGACCGGCGACGACTACACGATCGCCTTCTCGGCCGTGTTCGTGCTCCAGGCGCTCGGGGTCAGCCAGATCCTGCGGCTGCGCAGGCGGGCGGCCCTGCGGGAGCGGGAACGGCTGGTGGCGAGCCGGGTGGAGACGGTGCACGTCCCGGCGTGAGCGTTCAGCGCGCGGCGACCAGGGTGAGATAGGCGATCCCCAGCACCCCGCGGTAGTTCATCCACTGGCCCCGATGCCGGTCGAGCCGCTCCCGGGTCTCCGCCGCCGCCGGGTGCCCGGGGTTGTCGGCGAGCCACACCTCGGCGTCCGCCTGGTACCCCGACTCGAACTCCTCCCACTCGTCGCGGTTCGCCGTCTCCGTCCACTCGGGCCGGAAACCGGCGGCCACGGCGAGGTCGAGGAGGGTCGCGAGGTCGTGGTGATCCGACACGGCCGCCCCGGGCCACATCCCGGCGAGCTCCTGCGCGGTCGGGGTCCGCTCCCAGAACCCCTCCCCGAGCAGCACCCGCCCACCGTCACTGACGAGCCCGCGCAGCGCCCGGAGCGCCTCGACGGTGTGCTCGGGCGGGGCCACCGAGCTCAGCGCCTGACTGGACCCGAGGCACAGCACCAGATCGGCAGGCCCGAGCCCGCCGTCCTGCGCTGACTGTTCCCGGAACTCGACCCGCTCGGCGAGCCCACGCGCCTCGGCCTCATGACGCCCCCGGTCGAGATCCTCGGCGTTGATGTCGACACCGACCCCCGTCGCCTTCGGCGCCGCGGCCAGCACCCGCAGCATGAACTCACCCCAACCGCACCCGATGTCGAGCACGGTGGAGGGCTCGTTACCCGCAAGCCGCCCGATCAGACGCTCGGCCCGGGCCTCGGAGAGGGGGTTGTGAAAGGTGAGACGGCTGAGGCGGGACGGCCCGTCGGTCTTTGTGTCGGTCATGAGGGGCAGGCAAGCATCGAACTCACATGCGCCACAAGGCTTTTACGGCGGCCCCGCTACTGCGTCACCTTGAAGTTCCGCAGAATCGCCCCCGTGAGCGCCGAGTCCCCCTCCGCCTTGATCCGGTCCGCGGCCCCCTCCGGGGTCACCCGCCCACAGGCCAGCCGCACATATGTCTCCCAGTCCAGGGTCAGCGTCGCCGCGGGCCCCAGCGCGGGCGCCGTCTCCAGCGTGCCCCGCCCCTGGATGTCCACCCGGATCGTGCGCAGGAACTCGATCGGACCGTGCACATCGAACACGATCGCCGAACTCCGCGGAGCGTCCGACTTGTTCGCCACGATGTCCGGCAGCGCCGCAAGCAGCACGTCCCGCGCCACATGCGCACCCGGAGAGTCGAGGTTTCCCGGCCGGCCGAGCGCCGCGCGCAGATCCTGCTCATGGACCCACACATCGAACGCATGCCCCCGCATGGCCTCTTCGAGGGTCAGCTCCGTGCCCAGCGGGCCGCGCACCTTCGTGCCCGGGTCCCGGGACTCGTTGCGCAGCTGACGGTTGCGGCGGATGACCGTGTACTCCAGCTCGGAGGTCATCTCCGGCGCCGTGTGATGGCGGCGGACGTCGACCTGCATCTCCATGTAGCGCTGGTGGTCGTTGGTGACGTGGAAGAGGTCGCGCGGCAGCGTGTGGATGGGCCGCGGGTCGCCGAGCATCTCGCAGTCCAGGCCGATGACATGGGAGACCACGTCCCGGACCGACCAGCCCGGACATGGCGTACGCCGGTTCCACTCGCCCTCCACAAGGGGCGTGACGAGCTCGGCTATCGCTTCCACGGAGTGGGTCCAGGCGTCGGCGTAGGGCTGGAGGGTGGGATGCAGACTCACGGAACGGGACCCCTCGGCGGTCGGTACACGGGCAGGTGGTGGCGGCGATGCCAGTGGGAGGTGGCTGTCGGCGGGCGTCTTGGAACGTTAAGTTACGCTGCTGAGAGGCACCCCGGCAGTGCTTTCGTGTGACGATCGTAGGCCCGTGTGGACGGCTCGAATGCCAGGACGGTGGTAGTGTGCGCGCCTCTCTGATCCAGATCGCCGTAGACGAGGGCGAATCGGTCGAATCGCGCCGGGTGCGGGCGGCTTCCCTGGTACGGGGGCAGGCCGGGGCCGATCTGGTCGTCCTGCCGGAGCTGTGGACCACCGGCGCTTTCGCCTACGAGGAGTTCGCCGCCGAGGCCGAGCCGCTCGAAGGTCCGACCTACGAGGCGATGGCGAAGGGCGCGAGCGACGCGGGCGTCTGGCTGCACGCGGGCTCGATCCCCGAGCGTGACCCGGAGGGTCCGCTCTACAACACCTCCCTGGTCTTCTCTCCCTCCGGCGACCTGGCCGCCGTCTACCGCAAGATCCATCGCTTCGGTTTCGACAAGGGCGAGGCCGTGCTGATGGGCGCCGGGCGCGACCTGGTGACGGTCCGTCTGCCCGGGACCACCCTCGGCGTGGCCACCTGCTACGACCTCCGTTTCCCCGAACTCTTCCGCGGGCTCGTCGACGCCGGCGCCGAGACCCTGGTCATCCCCGCGGGCTGGCCGGAGCGCCGCCGGGCGCACTGGACGCTGCTGGCTCAGGCGCGGGCGGTGGAGAACCAGGCGTTCGTGCTCGCTTGTGGAACGGCCGGGACGCATGCGGGAGTTCCGCAGGCCGGTCACTCGATCGTGGTGGATCCCTGGGGCGAAATCCTCGCCGAGGCGGGTGCCGACGAGGAGATCCTCACGGTGGATTTCGACCCGGCGAAGGTCGCCATGACCCGGGAACAGTTCCCGGCGCTGAAGGACCGAGTCCTGTAGCAGCCGGTCAGTCCCCCGCCCGCTCCTTCTCCGCCAGGTGGATCACACACACCGCCACCGCGATCAGCAGCGCCGGATCCGCGTCCTCCCGTACGACGTCCACGCCGTAGGTCTCCCGGACGTGCAGCCGGCGCCGGGAGACCACGGCGAGCAGCTCACCCTCGTACTCGACGGCGAACTCCCGGTCGAGGATCTTGCCGCTGACGTCCAGCTCGGTGCTGCCGTCGGCCAGGGCCACCCGGTAGTGGTTGCGCAGCAGGGACAGCCGCTTGCGGCGGACGGTGGCGAGCGGCTCGCCGTCCCGCTCGATCAGCATGGTGTCGCGCAGCGCGAACATCTTCCGGCGGATGTCGATCAGGACGTGCCCCTGCCGGTCCTTCAGCTCGAAGGTGTCCCGCAGCCGCATCGCCTTGCCGTCGACGAGGAAGACCTTGTTGCCGTGGTCGTCCTCGATCCAGTAGTCGTCACCGATGCCGAGGAGCCGGTCGCGTACGAGGAATCTCATGACACCAGCGGTTCCCCGGCGCGCGGTCCGAAACGCCGCCGGTAGGCCGACGGGCTGAGCCCGGTCTCGCGCTGCAGCCGCGCCCGCAGGTTCGCCGCGCTGCCGAGCCCGCTGCGCGCCGCCACCACGTCGAGGCGCTCCTCCCCGCGCTCGATCAGCCGGCAGGCCAGCGCCACCCGCTCACCCGTCAGCCAGGCCAGCGGCGTCGTCCCCAGCTGGGTGCGGAACCGCCGATGGAGCGTGGCCGACGACACCGCGGCTCGCGCCGCCAGATCCGCCACCGTCAGCGGCTCCCCCAGCCGCTCCTGCGCCCAGGCGATCACCGGCCCGAGCGACTCATCCGGCACCTCGGGCACCGGCCGCTCCACGAACTGCCGCTGCCCGCCGTCCCGGTGGGCGGCGAAGACGAGCCGCCGGGAGACGGCGTTGGCGATCTCGGCGCCGTGGTCCTGCCGGACGAGGTACAGGCCGAGATCGAGCGCGGCGGCGCTGCCTGCAGCGGTGAGGATCCGCCCCTCGTCCACGAAGAGCACATCCGGTTCGAGCCGCACCCGCGGATGCAGCTCCCGGAACGCCTCGGCCCACATCCAGTGCGTGGTGGCCCGTAGCCCGTCCAGCACCCCGGCCTCGGCGAGCGCGAAGCTGCCCGTGCAGAAGCTCAGCACCCGAGCCCCGCGCGCGTGGGTGCGCCGGACGGCGTCCAGGACGGCGGCGGAACGCGGCACGACGTTGTCCGGCCGCCCCGGTACGACGAGGGTGTCGGCACCGTCCACGGCGTCGAGACCGGCCGTACCGGTCATCGTGAAGAACCCGTGGTTCATCCGCACCTCGCGCGTGGGCGTGCACAGCACCACCTCGTACAGCGGGCCCGGCAGCCCCAGTTCGGGCCGCGGCAGCCCGAACAGCTCGGTGGCGACGCCCACCTCGAAGGGGTTGGTGCCCTCGTCGACGATGACGGCGACCCGGTGGGGCCAGGGGTGCTGAGAGGATCCTTGCGCCATATGCGATTCCTAGCACTCGCGGCCCGCCCCCGGCCACCCGCACGATGACGGCATGACTCAGGAACCCGTCTCCCTGCCCGCCGCTCTGGCCTCCTTCACCGAGCAGTGGAGCCCCCGCATCGCCACCACGGTCAACGACTACGACGTCCGCGTCACCCACGTCGAGGGCGAACACCTCTGGCACACCCACGACGACACCGACGAGTTCTTCCTGGTCCTGTCCGGAGAACTACACATCTCGCTGCGCGAACCGTCCGGCGAACGCACGGTCGTCCTGCCACCCCTGTCCGTCTTCACGGTCCCCCGAGGCACCGAACACAAGCCCTACGCCCCCGTCCCCACCGACATCCTGCTCCTCGAACCCAGCGGCACCTCCACTGTCGGCGACCGCCACGAGGACGTGCCCGACCACGTCGACGTCACCACCGGACACACCCTGACGTGACTGTCGTTCATCACGGTCGCAGAGCGTGACCGGATCATCCGTACGCTGGAATCCAGAACGTCGCCGGTATGGACGATCAGACGCCGTAACCGTCGCTGTATCCGTCCCGCCGGTGATGGGGCCGCTCCTCGTCGATGACCGGCGTGGTCGGCGGCACCACCACCCGCCTGCGCCGGGCGATGCTGCTGAACGTCGTGACGCCGATCAGCCCGACGATCATCAGGATGACCCCGACGAGGTCGAGATTGACGCCCTCCATCTTCCAGTCGGTCGCGAACGTGAGGATGGCTCCCACGGCGATGAGGATGATGCACCCGCCGAGGCCCATGAGTGTCGCCTCCCTGTCCTGTGGTTCCGGTCGCGGGCGGGTACCCCTCACATCCGCGGCTACCCCTCCAGGAACGCCACCAGCACGTTCGCCAGCAGGAACGGGTCGTCCGCGCCGCACAGTTCGCGGGCGCTGTGCATGGACAGGATCGCCACGCCGATGTCGACGGTCCGGATGCCGTGCCGGGCCGCGGTGATCGGGCCGATGGTGGTGCCGCAGGGCATGGAGTTGTTGGAGACGAACGACTGGAAGGGCACGTCGGCGCGTTCGCAGGCGGCGGCGAACACCGCGCGGCCCGAACCGTCCGTGGCGTAGCGGTTGTTGACGTTGACCTTGAGGATCGGCCCGCCGTTGATCCGGGGGTGGTGCGTCGGGTCGTGCCGCTCCGCGTAGTTGGGGTGCACCGCGTGCCCGGTGTCGGAGGAGAGGCAGACGGTCCCGGCGAAGGCACGGGCCTTGTCCTCGTACGACCCTCCGCGCGCGAACACCGAACGCTCCAGCACCCCGCCGAGCAGCGGGCCGTCCGCGCCGGTGTCGGACTGCGAGCCGTTCTCCTCGTGGTCGAAGGCGGCGAGGACCGGGATGTAGGGGAGGCCGCCGCCGGACACCGCCGTCAGTGCGGCGGTCGCGGCGTGCACGGAGAGCAGGTTGTCCATGCGCGGCCCGGCCAGCAGCTCGCGGTCGCGGCCGAGGTAGGCGGGCGGTTCGACGGAGTGCACCATCAGGTCCCAGCCGCTGACCTCGCCCGCCGTGAGTCCGCTCTCCTGCTCCAGGAAGGCGATCAGGTCGCCGTCGCGCACATCGTCGCCGAGTCCCCAGACCGGCTGGAGGTGGCGCTGCTTGTCGAGCTTGAGGCCCTCCGAGGAGACCGCGCGGTCCAGGTGGATGGCGAGCTGGGGGACGCGCAGCAGCGGGCGGTCGATGTTGACGAGCCGGGTCGAGCCGTCGCGCAGGGTGAGCCGGCCGGCGAGGCCGAGATCGCGGTCGAGCCAGGAGTTGAGCAGGGGTCCGCCGTAGATCTCCACGGCCACCTGGCGCCAGCCGTGCGCCCCGGAGTCGGGCAGAGGCTTGACGCGCAGGTTGGGGGAGTCGGTGTGCGCCCCGACGATCCGGAACGGGGTGTGCGGGGCGGCGCCCTCGGGCACGTACCAGGCCACAATCGCGCCGCCGCGCACCACGTACTTGCCGCCGCTCGTCCCGTCCCAGGCGTCCGTCTCGGCGACCTGGCGGAACCCGGCCTTCTCCAGCCGCTCGGCGGTGTTCGCCACGGCGTGGTACGGCGACGGACTGGCCGCGAGGAAGGTCATGAGGTCGTCGGTGTGGCCGCGGTCGAAGCGGGAGGGTTCGCTCATGGGGTTCACCTTAACGACGTACGAGGGCCCGCCCCCGTTGATGAGGGGGCGGGCCCTGGTGGGAATGGGGGGTTGGGGCTAGAACGCGGCTTCGTCCAGCTCCATCAGGTCCAGTTCGACGCCCTGGGCGAGCTTGCGGGCGCCCGTGACGCCCGGCAGGACGTTGGCCGCGAAGAACTTCGCCGCCGCGATCTTGCCGGTGTAGAAGGCCTTGTCCTTGGCGGAGGCCGTCTCCAGCTTCTCCGCCGCGACCGCCGCGCCCTTGAGCAGCAGGTAGCCGACGACGACGTCACCGGAGGCCATCAGCAGGCGGGTGGTGTTCAGGCCGACCTTGTAGATGTTCTTGACGTCCTGCTCGGTGGCGGCCAGGTCGGTCAGCATCAGACCGACGATCGCCTCCAGCTCGACGGCGGCCTTGGCCAGGTGCTCGCGGGCGCCGGCCAGGTCCTCGCCGCCCGTGCCGAGCGCCAGGAACTTCTTGATGTCCTCGGCGAGGCCGTTCAGCGCGGCACCCTGGTTGCGGACGATCTTCCGGAAGAAGAAGTCCTGGCCCTGGATCGCGGTCGTGCCCTCGTACAGGGTGTCGATCTTGGCGTCGCGGATGTACTGCTCGATCGGGTACTCCTGCAGGAAGCCGGAGCCGCCGAAGGTCTGCAGCGACTGGGCGAGCTGCTCGTAACCCTTCTCGGAGCCGTAGCCCTTGACGATCGGCAGGAGCAGGTCGTTGAGCGCGTGCTCGGCCTTGGCGTCCTCGCCCGCGGCCTCCTTGACGGCGATCGCGTCCTGGATGGAGGCCGTGTAGAGGACGAGGGCGCGCATGCCCTCCGCGTACGCCTTCTGCGTCATCAGCGAGCGGCGTACGTCGGGGTGGTGGGTGATGGTGACCTTGGGCGCGGTCTTGTCCATGAAGTTCGCGAGGTCCGGACCCTGGACGCGCTCCTTGGCGTACTCAAGGGCGTTCAGGTAGCCGGTGGACAGCGTGGAGATCGCCTTCGTGCCGACCATCATGCGGGCGAACTCGATGATGCGGAACATCTGGCGGATGCCGTCGTGCCTGTCGCCGATCAGCCAGCCCTTGGCGGGGTGCTGGTCGCCGAAGGTCATCTCGCAGGTGTTGGAGGCCTTCAGGCCCATCTTGTGCTCGACGTTCGTGGCGTAGACGCCGTTGCGCTCGCCCAGCTCGCCGGTCTCGAAGTCGAAGAGGTACTTCGGGACGAGGAAGAGGGACAGGCCCTTGGTGCCGGGGCCGTGGCCCTCGGGGCGGGCGAGGACGTAGTGGAGGATGTTCTCCTCCATGTCGTGCTCACCGGAGGTGATGAAGCGCTTCACGCCCTCGATGTGCCAGGAGCCGTCCTCCTGCTGGATCGCCTTGGTGCGCCCGGCGCCGACGTCGGAGCCCGCGTCGGGCTCGGTCAGCACCATGGTGGAGCCCCAGGTCCGCTCCACGGCGATCTGGGCGATCTTCTTCTGGACGTCATTGCCCTCGTCGAAGAGGATCCCGGCGAAGGCCGGACCGGAGGAGTACATCCACACGGCCGGGTTGGCGCCGAGGATCAGCTCCGCGTACGACCAGATCAGCGACGGGGGAGCGGTGGTGCCGCCGATCTCCTCCGGGAGGCCGAGGCGCCAGTACTCGGACTCCATGAACGCCTTGTAGCTCTTCTTGAAGGACGCGGGGACCGGCGCGGTGTTCGTCTCGGGGTCGAAGACCGGCGGGTTGCGGTCGGCATCGGCGAAGGACTCCGCGAGGTCGTTCTCCGCGAGGCGGGTCATCTCATCGAGGATGCTTTTCGCGGTGTCCGTGTCCATCTCGGCGAAGGGTCCGGTGCCGTACAGCTTGTCGCGCCCGAGCACCTCGAAGAGGTTGAACTCGATGTCGCGGAGATTCGACTTGTAGTGCCCCATGGCGACGGCTCCGTAGAGGGATCGGCGAGGCACTGGATCCTCGCGCTAGTTCACGTACCAACAAGTAGCTACGATGATGCTACCCGTCGGTAATAAGCCGCAACCCCGATCCGTTCATCTGTGACGGGTCACACCGGAACCACCAGCGTGGCGGTGTATCCCTCTTCAGGACCGCCCTTCATGGCCGCCAGCTGCTGGTCGTGGCCATCGCTGAAAATGGTGTCCGTCTCGATCGAGAGTCGGCTGAGGTTGGACACACTCTCGCTGTAGCCGTCCGTTCTGTACACCGTTTCGCAGACATCCTTGGGGAAGGCGAGTTGCGAGGTGTTCGTGATGGCGGTGGCCGCCGTGGCGTCGGCGAGGCTTGCGTAGACCTCGAAGTGGATGTGCGGCCAGCGCCCGGGGTAGCAGCCGGGGAAGACGGTCGTGAAGGTGACCTGGCCCTGGTCGTCGGTCTCCTGCACGCCGCGCAGATAGTTCTCGTCCGTGACGCCCTCGGAGTACAGGGAGTAGGCGCCCTCCCGGTCGGCGTGCCACACATAGACGGCGGCGCCCCGCTTCGGCGTACCGCAGCCCGAGGCCGCGTCGACGACCGTCAGCGTGACGGTCAGGGGTACGCCCTCGGCGGTGCCGCCCGCCGAGTCGCCGAAGCTCTTGGTGATGTCGCCGCGGACGACACCGCTCTCCCTGAGGACGTTGACGCCGCCCGAGCCGTCGCCGGGGAAGGGGCCGGCGGTCTCGTCGGGGATGGTGGCGCACTCGGAGGAGCCACCGGCGGAGGAAGACGGCGAGGAGGCCGCGGAGGTGGTGGTGTCCTCCTCGGAAGTGCAGCCGACCAGCGGTATCAGGCCCGCCCCCGCCATCAGCCGGATCATCCGGCGGCGGGCGAGGACGGGAAGGTCGTAGGAGAGTCCGCGGTCGTGCTCGTGGACCTCGTCGTCGTGGTGGCTCCGCATGGAACGACGCTACGAGCGGCGGCCGCGCGAAAACCAGGGCGGCGGCTTGTCGAGTAGCTGTCGGTTTGCCGGGCTCCCGGTACCGGCCCGCTCGCCCCGCCCCTCTCGGTACGCTTGCGCTCATGTATGGATACGGCCAGCCCATGGATGGCGGCGCCGCACAGCAGGGGTACGCCCCGCCGCAGCAGCCCATGTCCGGCGGCTACGGCCAGCAGCCACCGCTCTACCCCGAGCCGTCCCCGCCCTCGCTCGCGGACGCGGTGCGGGCCTTCACCACCGGGCAGATGTCGGCGGAGGACTTCCAGCAGGTCTTCGCGACCTCGAAGGTCTACTGCCCGCGCGGCGACAACCCCGGCTTCCTCGCCCTGCACAACACCCAGCAGCCGGTGATCCCGATGTTCACCTCGCTGAAGGAGCTGCGCCGGTACGCGGGCAAGGAGTCCAAGTACTTCGTCATCACCGGCGCCGAGGTGATCGACCTCCTGCCGACCGGCTACGGCTTCGTCCTCGACATGGAGGGCGAACACCGCATGGTCTTCGACGCGAAGGCGGTCGAGCAGATGGTGGAGTTCGCAATGCGCCGGATGTACGGCTAGGCGTCGGCTGGACGACCCCCCACCGGGCCGGGCCGGAATATCCCTCCCCGGTTGTCACAGCCATGCCATAGAGTGCCCTCTGGCAGCCGCGCCCCGCACGCCACCGCCCTTCCGCGGTCCGCGTCCGGGTGCCGCGCGGCGCTTTCATCTCCCGGCAACCCCGGGATTCCTTGTGGGGGTTCATCACTGTGCGCATGCGCAGCACCTCGGCCGCGACGGCGCTCGCGGTCCTGTTCAGCTCGGCGGCGCTGAGCGCCGTGGCGGCCGGGCCGGCCTCGGCGGCCACCGCCGTGGTCGGCACGCCCGGCGGGATCGTCGCGGACGGCGTCCACCAGCGGGTCTTCGTCGGTGACACCGCGACCGGCATGATCGTGGCCGCCGACTACTCGGGCGCCGTGCTCGAATCGGTGAGCGGCGTCCCCGGAGTCACCGATCTGGCGCTGTCCGACGACGGCAGCACCCTGTACGCGGCGGCGCGGGCCAGCCACGAGATCGTGGCCCTCGACGCGGCCACCCTGGACGTCAAGGCCCGCTATCCGGTCGCCACCAACACGGGCCCGGTGTACGTCGAGTTCGCCGGGGGCAAGGTCTGGTTCAGCTACGGCGACCAGTGGGACGGCGACCTCGGTTCCGTCGACCCGTCGGTGGACCCGGCGACCGGCGCCGACCCGGTGGCGCTGGCCCAGCTCCCGACCGAGGGCACGGGGTCCGGGCTGTGGGGGCAGGCCCTGTTGGACACCGACCCGCTGCGGCCGGGCCTGCTGGCCGTCGGCGAGACCGGGGACTCCACGGGCACCGAGGCCGTCCTCGACGTGTCGAGCGGCACGCCCCAGGTGACCGCCTGGCACGACACCTCGTACGCCCTGAACGACGGCGTCGGGGACATCGACCTCGTCGCGGGCGGCGACCAGGTGCTCGTCAACGGCACCGACCGGCACGCCTACGCGAACGGCACCTTCGCCAAGGCCGGCGCCTACCCGGCCGGGCAGCGGGCCGACGTCGGTCGCAGCGGCCTCGTGGCCCAGGTCTCGGGCACCAAGGTCGCGATCTACCGGCCGAACGCCACGCAGCCGGTGCGCACCTACAGCACGGGCACGCAGTCCGCGGCCGCCGTGGCCTGGGCCCCGGACTCCTCCCGGGTCTTCGCCCTGGTCGCGAGCGGGAGCGGCTACACGCTCAAGGCGCTGACCGACCCGACCCTCAATGTTCCGACCCTCACGGTCAACGCCCCCTCGACCGCCACCCGCGCCAAGCCGCTCACCGTCACCGGCAAGATCTCGGCGACGGTGGCGTTGCCGGCCGGCGTCCAGCTGAGCGTCACCCGCACCGACCTGGAGAGCCCGAACGGCAAGGCGCTGGCCGCCGTCACGGTGAAGTCCGACGGCACCTACTCCTTCACGGACACCCCGCCGGCCGGCGGCAAGGTCAAGTACACGGTGAAGTACGCGGGCGACGCCACCCACACCACGGCGAGCGCCTCCGACACCGTCGACGTCTCCCGTGCCTCGACCTCGCTCAGCCTGAACAACAACGGCAAGCTGTACAGCTACGGCGCCGACGTCAAGTTCACCGCGCACCTCGGTACGACGTACAAGAACCGCTCGGTCGAGATCTGGGCCAACCCCTTCGGCAGCGACAAGCCCAACAAGCTGATCAAGAGCGGGACGGTCAACTCCGACGGCAACATCGCCGCCTGGGTGGACATGACCCGGGACACCACCGTCACCGCGGTGTTCAAGGGCGACGCCCGCTACAAGCCGAAGACGGTGAAGGTCACGGCCTACGCCAAGGTCAAGATCTCCACCGCCGTCTCCAAGCACTACAAGACGGCGAGCATCGGCTCCACGACGTACTACTGGTTCCACAAGAGCACCGACCCGCTGCTCACCACGACGATGACCTACTACCCGGGCCGTCAGCAGCGCTTCGACCTGCAGGTCTACTACGAGGGCAAGTGGTACTCGGCGGACTCGCAGTACTTCCCGCTCGGCACCAGCGGCATCTCCGCGGTGAGCCTGGGGGCGCCCGGTGAGTCGGGCATCCGGGCGCGGATGCGGTCGGTGTACGTCAACGGCTCGTCCGGTGACAGCGTGAACTCGACGACGTACGGGTCCTGGAAGTACCTGTACTTCAGCAACTGACCGGTCCGGCTCGGACGGGGAGGCCCGGAGGGAATGCCCTCCGGGCTTTTCCTGTTGGGGGTGGCAAGAAGTTCAACGCTCAACTAAAGTGGACGCACAAGGAGGTACCGACATGCCTGCAGTGACCGTCGAGAACCCGCTGACGCTGCCCCGTGTCGCCGCGCCCGCGGAGGCGGTGGCCCGTCCCGTGCTCGCCGTCACGACCGCGCCGAGCGGTTTCGAGGGTGAGGGCTTCCCGGTGCGCCGTGCGTTCGCCGGGATCAACTACCGCCATCTGGACCCGTTCATCATGATGGACCAGATGGGTGAGGTGGAGTATCAGCCCGGGGAGCCGAAGGGGACCCCGTGGCACCCGCACCGCGGCTTCGAGACCGTCACGTACATCATCGACGGGATCTTCGACCACCAGGACTCCAACGGCGGTGGCGGCACCATCACCAACGGCGACACCCAGTGGATGACGGCAGGCGCCGGCCTGCTGCACATCGAGGCCCCGCCGGAGCATCTCGTCGTCAGCGGCGGGCTCTTCCACGGGCTCCAGCTGTGGGTGAACCTCCCGGCCAAGGACAAGATGATGCCCCCGCGCTACCAGGACATCCGCGGCGGCAACGTCCAGCTGCTGACCACTCCGGACGGCGGCGCGCTCCTGCGGGTCATCGCCGGCGAGCTGGACGGCCACCAGGGCCCCGGTATCACCCACACCCCGATCACGATGCTGCACGCCACGCTGGCGCCGGGCTCGGAGATCACCCTGCCCTGGCGCGAGGACTTCAACGGCCTGGCCTACGTGCTGGCGGGCAAGGGTTCGGTCGGCGCGGAACGCCGTCCGATCCACCTCGGTCAGACGGCGGTCTTCGGCGCCGGCTCCTCGCTGACCGTCCGCGCGGACGAGAAGCAGGACTCCCACACCCCGGACATGGAGGTCGTGCTCCTCGGCGGACAGCCCATCCGTGAGCCCATGGCCCACTACGGCCCGTTCGTCATGAACACCCGCGAGGAGCTCCAGCAGGCCTTCGAGGACTTCCAGAAGGGCCGCCTCGGCACCATTCCGGCCGTCCACGGGATGACCGAGGGCGGTCTGTAGGCCGCGTACTGACACCCCGTCACCCGGGTGGGTCCGCCGGAAGGTGGGCCCACCCCTCGCGTGATCGGGTGGGAGTGTGCAGGACTCCCGAGCGCTGCTTCCCGAACCCGTGCGGCGGGTCGGAGCCTGGTGTGCCGTGCTGCTGCTGGCCGCCGGGGTCGTGTACGTCGGCATCCTGCTCTGCGCGGAACTGCGTACCGCCATCGTGCCCGTGCTGCTCGCGCTGCTCGGCAGTGCCCTGCTCGGGCCCTTCCACCGGCGCCTGGTCAAGGCGCGGGTCAACCGGTCGATCGCCGCCGCGGTCACCTGTGTCGCCGTCGTGGCCGTGGTCGGCGGCGCCGTGTACATCGTGGTGGCCGCGCTCATCGACACCGGGGACCAGATCATCGCCTCGCTCAGGGACGCGGCCGAGGATCTCGCCGATCACTTCGGGGCCGCCGGCACCTCGCTGGACGACCTCGCCTCCAACGCCAGGGAACTGCTCACCAAGTTCGGCGGCACCGCCGCCTCGGGCGTCATCAGCGGGGTCAGCGTCGTCGGCGAGACCATCGCCATGGCCGTACTGGCGCTGCTGCTCGTCTTCTTCTTCCTGCGCGACTCCGACCGGGTCGCCGGGGCTCTGCGGTCGATGGCGCCGCAGGGGACCGCCGACACCGTGGAGGCGATGGCCCGGCGGGCCTTCGAGGCCGTCCAGGGGTTCATGCGGGGGACGACGTTCATCGCGTTCATCGACTCCCTCTGCATCACCGTCGGCCTGCTGATCCTGGACGTGCCGGGCGCCGTCGGACTCGGCGCGCTCGTCTTCGTCGGCGCCTACATCCCCTACCTCGGCGCCTTCATCTCCGGCGCCGTCGCCGTGCTGGTCGCGCTCGCCGACCGGGGGTTCGTGATCGCGCTGTGGGCGCTCGGGATCGTCCTCGCCGTGCAGGTGCTGGAGGGGCATGTGCTCCAGCCGCTGATCCAGAGCCGGACCGTGCAGATGCACCCGGCGGTGGTGATGGTGACGATCACCGCGGGCGCCTCCGTGGCCGGCGTCCTCGGCATGCTGCTGGCGGTCCCGCTGACGGCGGCGGCCTTCGGGGTGGTCCATGAACTGCGTACGCGCTACGGCACCTCCTGAACCCCTTCCGTCAGCTCGAACCAGATGCTCTTGCCCTCGCCCCGCGGATCCACCCCCCAGGTGTCCGCGAGCAGCTCGATCAGCATCAATCCGCGCCCGGAGGAGGCCAGTTCGCCGGGTCGGCGCTTGTGGGGCAGGTCGTCGCTGGTGTCGGTGACCTCCACCCGTATCCGGCGCCCGCCCACCTCGCCGCGCACCTCGGCCAGCAGCAGGGCGTCGGCGTCGGTGTGCACGAGGACGTTGGTCAGCGTCTCGGACAGCAGCAGGACCGCGGAGTCGACCTGCTCGGCGGAGGGCCAGTCGTGCAGCAGCTCGCGCAGTTGCTGCCGGGCCACCGCGACCCGCTCGGGCTCGTCCTGGGCCACCGTCAGCATCGTGCGGCGCACCATGGGCCGTACGACTACGGTGTCACCGCAGCCGCAGCCCTCCCCGTCGCGGGCCAGCAGCACAACGGCTATGTCGTCCTCGCGCCGGTCGGCCAGCGGGCCGGTGGTGTGGTGCGAGGAGGGCCCGTGCACGGCCTGCAGCAGGGCGTCGGCCAGCTCCTCCGGATCGCCCTTGTGCTCCTCCAGGATCTCGCGGATCCGCTTCCAGCCGGTCTCCAGATCGTGGCCGCCGGTCTCGATCAGACCGTCGGTGCACAGCAGCATCGTCTCGCCGGGCTCCATGGTGAGCCTGGTCGTCGGATAGTCCGCGTCCGGATCGATGCCGAGCGGCAGCCCGCCCGCCGTCGGCCGGGTCAGCACCGTGCCGTCCGCCATCCGGACCGCCGGATCCGGATGACCGGCGCGGGCGATGTCCAGGGTCGCCGTCGCGGGGTCCACCTCGACGTACAGGCAGGTCGCGAAGCGCAGGTCGAGGAGCTCGGAGTCGCCGTCCGTCATGCCGTGCAGGAAGCGGGAGGCGCGGGAGAGCACGGCGTCCGGGCGGTGCCCTTCGGAGGCGTAGGCGCGCAGGGCGATCCGCAGCTGGCCCATCAGCCCGGCGGCCCGTACGTCATGGCCCTGCACATCCCCGATGACCAGGGCGAACTTCCCTCCCCCAGAGGGGGTGCCCCCAGGCAGCGGGATCATGTCGTACCAGTCACCGCCGACCTGGAGGCCGCCGCCGGTGGGCACATAGCGGGCGGCGACGCTCATGCCCGGTATCGCCTGCGGGCCGAGCATGGGCAGCATCGAGCGCTGGAGCCCGTCGGTGAGCTCCCGCTGGGTCTCCGCCGCCCCGGCCCGGGACAGCGCCTGCGCCAGCATCCGGGCCACCGTCGTCAGCACCGACCGCTCGTCGGGTGTGAAGGCGACCGGATAGGCGAACGCCGCCATCCAGGCGCCCATCGTCCGCCCGGCCACCGTCAGCGGCAGGAAGGCCCAGGAGTGGCGGCCGAAGTGTGCGGCGAGCGGCCAGGTCAGCGGGTAGCGGGAGCGGTACTGCTCGGGGGAGGAGAGATAGACCGCCCGGCCGGTGCGCACTACCTCTGCGGCCGGATAGTCGGTCTGCAGGGACATGTGCGTGAAGGGGCCCTCGTCGCCGGGCTGCTGCCCGTGATGGCCGATGATCGTCAGCCGGTCCGCCTCCACGCCGAACACCGCGAGCCCGTCCGGGGAGAACCCCGGCATCGAAAGGCCCGCCGCGACCCGTAGCACCTCCGCCGTGGACCGCGCCTCCGCCAGCGCCCGGCCCGCGTCCAGCAGGAAGGCCTCACGGGAGCGCCGCCAGTCCCCCGTGACCGCCCGCCGCCCGGCCGGGGTGCCCGGCTCCGGCTCGGTGACCTCCTGAAGGGTGCCGACCACCTCGTAGGCCCGTTTGCCCTGGTCGAAGGCGGGTTTGAAGCGGCTGCGGGTGACCCGGACCACCTCGCCCCGCTCGTCCATGATCCGCACCCGCACCTCGCCGATCGTGTCCTCGGCGACGGCGAGCTGGATCACCCCGCCGATCTCGTTCCAGTCGACGGGGTGGAGCCGGGCCCGCACCTGGGACTCCCTGAGGGTCGCCCGTATCGTGGGCAGCCCGAGCAGTCTGGCCGCCTCGGCGTCCACCGTGACCAGGCCGGTGGCGGTGGACCAGTGCCATTGGCCCGTCGCCAGGGCGGCGAGGACTTCCCCCACTGCGGGCAGGGGCTCACCAGTGCGCATTGACCCACTCTATGAACAGGCGATCGAACCCTGCCACCGAAGGCCCCCCGGTCAATGGTGGGGAGCCGATCTTGGGGTGGCCGGTAGGCTTGGACCTGTTTCACGTGAAACAGGTCCCCGATCCGCGAAGACTGGATGAACGACGATGCATCGGTACAGGTCCCACACCTGCGGCGAGCTCCGCGCCTCTGACGTCGAAAGCGACGTCCGGCTGAGTGGCTGGCTGCACAATCGGCGCGACCTGGGCGGCATCCTCTTCATCGATCTGCGCGACCACTACGGCATCACGCAGCTCGTCGCCCGCCCCGGCACCCCCGCCTACGAGGCCCTGGACAAGCTCTCCAAGGAGTCCACGGTCCGGGTGGACGGCAAGGTTGTTTCACGTGGAACCGAGAACGTGAACCCCGACCTGCCCACCGGCGAGATCGAGGTCGAGGTCGGCGAGGTCGAGCTGCTCGGCGCCGCCGCTCCGCTGCCGTTCACGATCAACACCGAGGACGGCGTCAACGAAGAGCGGCGCCTTGAGTACCGCTTCCTCGATCTGCGTCGCGAGCGCATGCACAAGAACATCATGCTGCGTACGGCGGTCATCTCCGCGATCCGGCACAAGATGACGGCGCTGGGCTTCAACGAGATGGCGACCCCGATCCTGTCCGCGACCTCCCCCGAGGGCGCCCGTGACTTCGTGGTCCCCTCCCGTCTGAACCCGGGCAAGTTCTACGCCCTCCCCCAGGCGCCGCAGCAGTTCAAGCAGCTGCTGATGATCTCGGGCTTCGACCGCTACTTCCAGATCGCGCCCTGCTTCCGCGACGAGGACGCCCGCGCCGACCGTTCGCCGGGCGAGTTCTACCAGCTCGACGTCGAGATGAGCTTCGTCGAGCAGGAGGACGTCTTCCAGCCGATCGAGAAGCTCATGACGGAGCTGTTCGAGGAGTTCGGGGGCGGCCGCCATGTCACCTCGCCGTTCCCGCGGATCCCGTTCCGCGAGGCGATGCTGAAGTACGGCTCCGACAAGCCGGACCTGCGGGCCCAGCTGGAGCTCGTCGACATCACCGACGTCTTCGAGGGCTCGGAGTTCAAGGCCTTCGCCGGCAAGCACGTGCGTGCGCTGGCGGTGCCGGACGTCTCCGCGCAGCCCCGGAAGTTCTTCGACCAGCTCGGCGACTTCGCCGTCTCGCTGGGCGCGAAGGGCCTGGCCTGGGTGCGCGTGGCCGAGGACGGCTCGCTGACCGGACCGATCGCGAAGTTCCTCACCGAGGAGAACGTCGCCGAGCTGACCAAGCGCCTCTCGCTCGCCGCGGGGCACGCCGTGTTCTTCGGCGCGGGCGAGTTCGACGAGGTCTCGAAGATCATGGGCGCGGTGCGGGTGGAAGCCGCCAAGCGTGCCGGGCACTTCGAGGAGAACGTCTTCCGGTTCTGCTGGATCGTCGACTTCCCGATGTACGAGAAGGACGAGGAGACCGGGAAGATCGACTTCTCGCACAACCCGTTCTCCATGCCGCAGGGCGGCCTTGAGGCCCTTCAGACCCAGGACCCGCTGGACATCCTGGGCTGGCAGTACGACATCGTCTGCAACGGCGTCGAGCTGTCCTCCGGCGCCATCCGGAACCATGAGCCGGAGATCATGCTCAAGGCCTTCGAGATCGCGGGCTACGACCGGGACACCGTCGAGGAGCAGTTCGCCGGCATGCTGCGGGCCTTCCGCTTCGGCGCCCCGCCGCACGGCGGTATCGCCCCGGGCGTCGACCGCATCGTGATGCTGCTCGCGGATGAGCCCAACATCCGCGAGACGATCGCCTTCCCGCTCAACGGCAACGCCCAGGACCTGATGATGGGCGCGCCGACGGAGCTGGAGGAGGCCCGGCTGAAGGAACTGCACCTGTCGGTGCGCAAGCCGCAGCCGAAGTAAGCGCCTGAACGAAGGGCCCGGAACCGCCGTGATCGGTTCCGGGCCCTTTCAGCTTTCACAGGCAGCCACAGCCCGCACCCACGCTCCTTACAGGGCTCTTACCCAGCGTCCGGGGGCATGACGGGAAACCACACGGCCCAAGGGCCGAAGCACAAACGGGACGTGACGCGTCGTAAGGTCGTCGTCGCTGGAGCCGGGGCGGTCGCCGCGGTGGGCGTGGGCGGCACGCTCGCGGCGGGCGCCTTCGCCGACGAGACGAGCGGGACCGGCTCCACGACCGAGACCTGCTACAAGCTCGCCTCGGAGACCACAGATCGACTCAGAGACCTGCAAGCCGATCCGTAAACGCGGCCGTCGACATCTGGCACGGCGACCGCGTTGCGCATCCACCTTCGACGGGTTGGCCATGACGTAGCCGCCGGTCAGGTCCGCCTGGCGGCTGGAGACGGCCACCTGGTCCGCCGTCCCGTCGCCGTTCAGGTCGCCGAGCGCGACGGCCTCCAGGGAGCCGGGGTCGATGGTGTGCGCGGCGGAGCCGAAGGTACCGGTCCGGCTGAACGGGCCCTTGAAGGCGGCGGCCCCGTCGTAACCACCCGCCAGGACCTGGGTCTTCGCACCGGCCCCGGTGCTGAGCGCGGCCACGGACGTGCCCTAGTAGAGCGGGTCGTCGGACGGCGACGGCAGATCGGTGCCGCTCGTCAGCCCGCTCTTGCTGCCCCAAAGGACCGTCACCGTACCGGAGTTCGCCCCCCTGGACGTGTCCTCGTACGGCGAGCCCACCACCAGGTCGGCATACCCGTCCCGGTTCAGGTCGGCCGTGGCGGTGGCCGCGCCGAAGCGGTCGTACGCCTCGGCCGTGCCAGGGACTCCGGATGTGTTCTGCGTGATCGTCTTACGACGGCTCGCCGCGAGCCCCGACGACGGGCCGTACAGCACGACGACCGCGCCCGCCGCCTGTTTGCCGGACACATGGGCGCCCGGCGCGGGCAGCACGGCGTCCTTTTAGCCGTCGCCGTTGAAGTCCCCCGGCACCCCGCCGTGCACCGCGGCCGCCGGTTTGGCCGGCATCAGCGCGCCCACCGTCAGCCCCGCCGCCACGAACGCGGCGACACCCCATCTGCGCATCCGAGCCTCTCCCACCCCGTACATCACGCGCGAGGTGTAAAGGCGCCCGGTGTCACACGGACCCCGGGCGCCTCAACCTGTGAACCACCTGTCTACGAAAGGCTCTTGTAGCCCTGTCAGCCCTTGTCGCCGGATGCGGCGATCTTCCGGGTACGGCGGCGCAGGGCCGGGCCGAGGCGGACCAGGACTCGCTTCTCGATGCCGGTGACGCGGCGCTCGACGGCGGCGAGCTGCTTGCGTGCGGCCGCCAGTTGCTTGATCGCGGCGTCCAGCTGCTCGGCCGTCTTCGCGGCGTTCTTCTCGGCGGCGGCCAGCTTGCTCCGCAGTTCGTCGTTCTTCTTGGTGACGGTCGTGAGCTTGGTCTCGGACACGGTGATCCGCTCGCGCAGCCGGCTGACGCGGTAGCGCATCTGGCCGTCCTCCGTGCCGTCCCAGACCTGCATCGAGGCGGGCAGGTCCAGGGAGGCGACGCGGGCGTCGTAGGCGGCACCACCGTCGCCGTGCTGGTAGGCGTTGTCCAGGCCGTTGCGGGTGAGGAACGCGGTAATGCGGTCGAAGCGCTCGCCGTGGCCCTTGATCATCGCCGAGAAGTCGGCGGCCTCGTACAGGTCACGCGGGTCGGTGTCGGCGGACAGCGCGGAGAGCTGACGGTGCGGGATGTCGAAGTACCGGCACAGCTCCAGGGTGCGCGAGTCATGGGTGAGGACGACGGCGGGCGTGCCGGCCAGCAGGGCGGCGATGTTGCCGTGGATGCGGGTGCCGTACGCGAAGTCGTAGCCGCGCAGCTCGTCGATCCAGGTCGCCGGGTCCAGCGGCATGCGCACCTTGTTCTCGCGCAGCAGGTCGTGGGTCAGCAGCTTCGGGAAGGGGTCCTCGGCGCCGGACTCGGGCGTGGTGTCGCCCCACAGCAGCAGCTCCGCGTCCACGGTGTTCTGCGCGTAGTAGGTGAGGTTCGGGTAGTGCGCGTGGGCGTACTGGGCGATGCCGGATATGGGGCCGACGGGGCGTGCGTTCGGCGACATGTTGATGGCGATGCGGGAGTCGGCGGTGATCTCCGTGGCGCGGATCGCCGGGAAGGTGTCGCCGTACAGGAACATCGACGGGCAGCCCATGATGTCGATGTTGCTGTCCGCGACGCCGTGGTCCCTGAGATAGCGGGCGGTGAGCTCGCCGCGGACGCCGATGGACGCGGAGCGGTCGAGGACCGCCCGCGCGAAGCGCTTCACGGAGGCTTCCATCGGCTTGAGCATGTCGGTCGCGTAGTCGTCGGTGGCCTGCGCGCCGACACCGAACACGACCACCGGGATGGTGAGCTGCTCGATCAGCTTGGAGAGCCGGTCCAGGGAGGCCTGGAACTGGGGGCGGAAGGCGTTGGCGAGCGGGACGACGAAGACGTCGTACTGCTCGTTGATCTCCGCGGCCCGCTCGGCGGAGTGGTTGGTGCGGATGCCGTTGGAGGTGACCTCGGTGTCCGGCGTCGTCAGCATCTTGTGGGCGGAGTCGCTGAAGAGCAGATTGCCCGTGTTCGTCCCGATGAGGTCCTGGTGGATGAACTCGGTGGGACTGGCGACCCGGAGAGGGCTCTTTCCGGATCGGATCAGGATGCGCTTCACGACGTTCCTTGATGCAGATGCGCCTCCTGCGAGGCGAGCGGTGAATGTTGAAATCGAACACTATACGGAAGTAAATGAATAGTGAAGAAGTCGTCACCGCCCGCCCAACTGCGGGTGACTACCGCACGGCTACCGCGCGACGTACTGGGTGAGGATCGCCTGGACCTCGTAGATGTCCACGCCCTTGGTGAAGGTCTTGGTGATCGGCATCTGAGTGCCGGAGACCCAGATCTTCAGTTCGGCATCGAGGTCGAAGGTGCCGGCCGTCTCCACCGCGAAGTGGGTGATGCTGCGGTAGGGGATGGAGTGGTACTCCGTCTTCTTACCGGTGATGCCCTGCTTGTCGACCAGGATCAGACGGCGGTCGGTGAACAGGATGGTGTCGCGAATCAGCAGGTAGGCGGCGTGCACCGTCTCGCCCTGCCCGAGCAGCCTGGCGTAGTCCTGCGCGGCCTGCGCCGGGTCGATCGGGTGTGCGTTGCCGAAAAGAGCCATGAGAGGACCCCCCACTCGAACGTCATGCGGCCTTGACCGGCCACATGATCATGGCCAGATATACCCGTTGAGTGAGGGGTCCGAGAAGGGCTGTTACGCGGCTGTTTCCCCGCCGAAGCGCTCCTTGTACGTCTCCAGGTCCTCGTCCGTCAGCTTGGCGAACAGGACCGGGGGGACCGTGAAGGGTGTGCCGGACGGGACGGAGGTCAGGGACTTCGCCTCGGAGGGGGAGACCCAGGTGGCGTTGTCGTCGGTGAGCGTGAAGGCCCCGCGCATGGCCGACGAGGTGGACGGGATGAACGGCTCCGAGACCACCGCGTACAGATGGATCAGGTTCATCGCCGTGCGCAGGGTCAGGGCCGCGCCGTCCTTGTTCGTCTTGATCTCCAGCCAGGGGGCCTTCTCCTCCAGGTAGGAGTTGCCCGCGGACCACAGGGCGCGGAGCGCCGCGGCGGCCTTACGGAACTGGAGGGCCTCCATGTGCTCCTCGTACTCGGCGAGCAGCCGCGCGATCTCCTCGCCGAGCCGCGTCTCCGCCTCGCCCGGCTCGCCGCCAGCCGGGACCTCCTCGCCGAAGCGCTTCTTGGAGAAGGAGAGGACTCGGTTGACGAAGTTGCCCAGGGTGTCGGCCAGGTCCTTGTTCACCGTCGCCGTGAAGTGCTCCCAGGTGAAGGAGGAGTCGTCCGACTCGGGGGCGTTGGCGATGAGGAAGTAGCGCCAGTAGTCGGCGGGGAGGATGTCCAGCGCCTGGTCCGTGAAGACGCCCCGCTTCTGGCTGGTGGAGAACTTGCCGCCGTAGTACGTCAGCCAGTTGAAGGCCTTGACGTAGTCGACCTTCTTCCACGGCTCGCGCACGCCGAGTTCGGTGGCGGGGAACATCACGGTGTGGAAGGGGACATTGTCCTTCGCCATGAACTCGGTGTAGCGGACGCTGGTGTCCACGTCGTACCACCACGACTTCCAGTCGCGGTTCTCCGGGTCCTGGTCGGCCCACTCCTTCGTCGCGCCGATGTACTCGATCGGGGCGTCGAACCAGACGTAGAAGACCTTGCCCTCCGCCGCCAGCTCCGGCCAGGTGTCGGCCGGGACCGGGACGCCCCAGTCCAGGTCACGGGTGATCGCGCGGTCGTGCAGGCCCTCGGTGAGCCACTTGTGGGCGATGGAGGAGGCCAGGTGCGGCCAGTCCTTGTCGTGCCGGGCGACCCACTCGCGGACCTCGTTCTCCAGCTTGGACTGGAGCAGGAAGAGGTGCTTGGTCTCGCGGACCTCCAGGTCCGTGGAGCCGGAGATCGCCGAGCGCGGGTTGATCAGATCGGTCGGGTCCAGTACGCGCGTGCAGTTCTCGCACTGGTCGCCGCGGGCCTTGTCGTAGCCGCAGTGGGGGCAGGTGCCCTCGACGTAGCGGTCCGGGAGGAAGCGGCCGTCGGCGGGGCTGTACACCTGCCGGATCGCCCGCTCCTCGATGAAGCCGTTCTCGTTCAGCTTGCGGGCGAAGTGCTGGGTGATCTCCCGGTTCTCCGGGCTTGAGCTGCGGCCGAAGTAGTCGAAGGCCAGCGCGAAGCCGTCGTAGACCGCCTTCTGCGCGTCGTGCGCCTGCGCGCAGAACTCGTCGACGGGGAGGCCCTGCTCCTTCGCCGCCAGCTCGGCGGGGGTGCCGTGCTCGTCGGTCGCGCAGATGTACAGGACGTCGTGGCCGCGCTGGCGCAGGTACCGGGAGTACACGTCCGCCGGGAGCATGGACCCCACCATGTTGCCCAGGTGCTTGATCCCGTTGATGTACGGAAGGGCGCTGGTGATGAGGTGTCGAGCCATGGTTTGGCTGCTCCCAGGTCGGTCGTTTGCGAACCTTGAAATCGTAGCCGACATGGGTGGGCCGCCCGCTTCCCGTTTTAAGGGGTGGAAAGCGGGCGGCCGGGGTTCCGCGGGTTCTGCTTACGGGCGCCAGTTCTCCAGTACGCCGGTGTAGAGCTCGGTGTCGGTGAGCTCGCGGGGGGTGGGGCCCGCGTGGAAGAAGGACGAGTTGCCGGTCTTCAGTTTGCGGAGGTAGTCGAATGCCTTGTTGTCGTGCTCACCGAAGGCGACGAAGGCGAAGTGGATGTGGGGGTGGTTCTTCGCGGCGTCGGTGAGGGCCTGGGTGGCGGGGGTCTTCGCGTCCGGGGCGCCGTCGGTCTGGAAGATCACGAGGGCGGGGGTGGCCGGGCTCTCGGACTTCTGGTGGGTGGCGACCACTTCCTCCACGGCTACGTGGTAGCTGGTACGGCCCATGCGGCCGAGGGCCGCGTGCATGTCGTCGATCTTGTTCTCGTGCTCGGAGAGGGTGAGCTCGCCGGTGCCGTCGAGTTCGGTGGAGAAGAAGGTGACGTGGACCGTGGCCTCGGGGTCGAGGTGGGCGGCGAGGGCGAGGGTCTGCTCGGCGAGGGCCTGGGCGGAGCCGTCCTTGTAGTACGGGCGCATGCTCGCGGAGCGGTCGAGGACGAGGTAGGTCTTGGCGCGGGCGCCGGTGAGGTTGTGCTTCTTGAGGGCGGTGGCGGCGGATTTGTAGGCGGTGGTGAGGGAGGGAGCGTGGGTCTCAAGGCGGTCGAGGGTGGCGGCGGGGCCCTGCGGGACGACCTCGCCATCGGCTGCCACGGGCTCGTCGGCTGCGGGCTCGGCGGCCACCGGCTCGGCGGCCACCGGCTCGTCGGCCACCGGCTCGGCGACCACCGGCTCGGCGAC
>NZ_JACMSF010000085.1 GCF_014257025.1 Streptomyces cupreus | reverse complement strand
CCTCCGCGACGGGGCCGCACACGACATCCGCACCCACGACCACGCCCGCGACCCCGAACGCGCCGCCCGCCTCCTCGCCGCCCTCGCCCGCACCCGGGAAGACGCCGCCTCCGGCACCCCCCTCACCTTCGCCCTCCTCAGCACCTGGCAACGCGAAGTCCTCGCCGTCCCCGACGCCCCCTTCCGCCGCCACCCCGCCTACGCCAAATCCGGCCGCGAGCGCTACGGCATCGCCCCCGACCTCCCCGCCCGCCTCGACACCTGCCTGCACCAGGCCGAGACCGACGACCTCCCCCTCACCGCCCGAGCCGCCCGCGCCTACCTCGACGTCTGCTTCTTCCACCCCTTCGACGACGGCAACGCCCGCGCCGCCTTCCTCACCCTCACCTTCCTCCTGGCCCGCGCCAACGTCACCCTCGACCAAGTCGGCCCGATACGACGCCTCCAGCGCCGCGCCGACGACCCCGAGGGCGCCCGCGCCCTCGCCGACCTGCTGGCCGTACTCATCGCACACACCGGACGGAGCAGAGGCTGAAGCGGGCCACCTGGATGAGGGCTGTGCCCCGGCGCACCAGGCCGGGAGGGCGGCGGCCGCAGAGACGGCAGCCGAATTGGGGGTTCTCTCTCCTCGACGCAGACCGCGCTGCCTTTGCGCTTCGCCGGATCGCGCCTCAGCCCGTCGCAGCGGAATCCAGCCTTGAGTTCTGTCTCGCCGCGGCGGGAAGAGGTTTGGTGGTCTCTACGGCGGTTTCCTGCTGGGGCGACCGGGTCAGTCCGGCCATTCCGGCCGCGGGGCCCGGCGGCCTACCGGAACTTCCGGGCGCCGAGAGGTCAGGGGCCTGTGCGGTGCCGGCCAGCAGGAATATCACCGCGCAGAGGATCAGGAAGGCGTCTTAAACACACAGGTCTGGAACAAGGTCTTAAACACACAGGAGTTACGTCCTCTCTCCCGATACGGACATCGTCGGCCGGGACCGGGACCACGCCTCGCGGTCGCATCCGGGCGTCGCAGACAGGGGAAGAGCTTCCTGCTCGAAGCTCGTATGTTCTTCGGCCGGTAGCGGGGGCCGTTGATGGAGTCGGCCTGGTCCCTGTCCCAGGCCACGTTCCTGAGCAAGGTCGTCGGCCCTCACTTCGAGCACCTGTGCCGCGAGTGGGTCGCCTGGCGGTCGACGTCGTCCGCGGCGAGGTGGGCCAGGGCTCCATCAGCTACCAGCTCGCTGCGCCGTCCCCGGGGCTCGCCGATTCTCCTGTTCAACCGACGAGGCGCTGGTAGTAGCCGTTGGCAACAAGGAGCTCCTGGTGACCGCCGACCGCGGTCACCGTGCCGCGGTCGAGGATGACGATCTGGTCGGCGGCGCGCACGGTGGAGGCGCGGTGCGCGATGATCACCAGCGCGCATTCGGTGGCGATCTGCTCGATCGCCCGACGCAGCGCGGCCTCGCTGATCGGATCCAGTTGCGAGGTCGGTTCGTCGAGCAGCAGCAGACTGGGCCGGGCCAGCAGGGCGCGGGCGATGGCGACGCGCTGGCGCTCGCCGCCGGAGAGCAGCACGCCGTGTTCGCCGACGTCGGTCTCCAGCCCTTCCGGAAGCCTGGACACCAGCTCGGTGAGGCTCGCCAGCTCCACGCACCGGCGCAGCTCCGTCTCGTCGGCGTCCGGCGCCGCGTAGTACAGGTTGTCGCGCAGGGTGCCGTACAGCACCGGGGCTTCCTGCTCCACCAGGCCCATCCGGGTCCGGCAGTCCGCGCGGCTCAGGGCCCGCAGGTCGTCACCGCAGAGCAGCACCTGACCGCGGTCCGGGTCGTAGAACCGCTCGGCGAGGGCGAAGACCGTGGACTTGCCCGCCCCGGAGCGGCCGATCAGCGCGGTGCACCCGTGCTGCGGCAGCTGGAAGGAGACACCGCGCAGCACCGGCCGGTCCGGGGCATATCCGAACCACACGTCGCGGAACTCCAGGGCCGGCGCGGGCGCCGATGGCACCAGTGCGGACGGTGCAGCGTCCGGCTCGCTGGGGAGGGAGAGGGTCTCGTTGATGCGCTGCAGTGCGCCACTGCCCTGCTGTAGGGCACTCATTGCCTGGAAGACCGAATCGATCGGCACCACCAGGTAAGTCATGTACAGCAGGAAGGCGACCAGTTCGCCGACCGAGCTGCCGCCCTGGGCCACCCTCAGGCCCCCGACGAGCAGGACCACGAGGAAGGACCCGTTGACCGCGAGATGGGTGGCAGGCCCGACCACCGCGTCCAACTTCGCCATGCGCAGGCTCGCCGTGTACGCCGCCCGCGCTTGGTCGGCGATGCGGTCGGACTCGCGCTGCTCCGCCCGACTTGCCCGCACGGTGCGGATGGCGCTGAGGGCTCGTTCCAGGTCCGCGGCCATGGCACCGATGGACCGCTGCCGCTGCAGGGAGGCCCTCCGGATCCCGCGCAGCGCGGAGGCCACCGCCAGGCCGCCCAGCGAGACCAGCGCCAAGACGATGAGGAACAGCACCGGGTCGACCCAGACCATCAGTGCGACGGCTCCGACCAACCCGACCGCGCCGGTCACCGCGTTGGTGAACGCCTCAGCCACCAGACGGCGCACCTCACTGCCATCACTGCCGAGCCGGGAGACCAGGTCGCCGGTGCGCTGCTTGTCGTACACCCGCATGCGCAGCCTCAGCAGACGGCCGATGAGCCTCAGCCGGAGGCCGAGCACGACACTTTCGCTGGTCCTGGCCAGAACATAGCGCGCAGCCGCTTCTACGAGGGCCTGGCCCAGGAAGAGCCCGACCAGCGGTATGACGAGGGCAGCGCCGCCCCCTCCGCTCCCGGCCGCGTCGATCACCTGCTTGACCAGCAGCGGCTGTGCCAGGCCGAGGGCCGATCCGGCCAGTGTCAGCGCTCCGGCGAGCAGGACCCACCGCCGGTGGTCCCGCAGCTCGCGCAGGATGTCGCGGAAGGTCGCCCGGCTGTCGGGGACCTGGTGCCGATCCGGCATGTCCTGGTCTCCCCGGCTCAGGGAACGGTGAAGAGCACCTGGAAGTAGTCCGGCGGGTAGTCCTCGCCGACCGGCACTCCTGCGGCCTCCACCCAGGCGTGTGCGCCGAAGGGGGATACCCGCCGCACCCCCACGCACCAAGTAGGCCACTGGCCGTGCATCCGGCAGAGCAGGACGGTGGCCAGTGACCGGGTCAGGCAGCCCTGCCGTTCGCCGCAGGCCAGGCTTACGGCGACCACCGCCTCCCGAGCCGCCTTGGTCTGCTCGTGGGTTGCGGGCCGGGCGCCCCGCCGGAGCGGGATCAGCACGGATCGGATCCGCCGTGGCGAGCGGGTGGCGAGCAGCCGGGCGGCGCCCACCGCGAGGCGGGCCAGAGTCCGGCGGCCGAAGGGCACCGCGTGCGGGTCGTGGTGAACCGCCTCGGGCATGGTCACGGTTGGCCTCCCTGCCGCGGCTGGTTGCTACTGCTCGACGAGGCCGACCGAGCACAGCTCAGCAACCAGCTGCGTGACATCCCGGCCGGCGGTGTCCGCGTCGACCTGGTACTCCTGGGTGATCCGGTGCACCGCGTCATCGGGGGAACCGCCGGACAGCAGCGTGCGCAGGACCATGGCTCCGGTGGGGTTGAGCATCCAGTACTGTCCGGCGTCCTCATCGAGCAGTGCGATGCCGTCCTCGGTCTCCGCCAAGGACACGTTGCCACGTAACGTGAGCACCATTCCTCGTCCTCCTCGGTCCCATCTTCGCTGTCGTCTTCTGTGTCGTGGTCAGCGCGCGACCGCGGCACCTTCCAGGGCGCGGAGCCAGGTCTCGCAGGCCACGGTCTGGTAGAGCGCGTTCTCACCCAGGTGCGGGGGGATCGGCCCAGTGCACACCTCACGTACCGCCTCCGCGTCGATCAGGCCCAGTTGGGCGAGCCGGGAGTCCTTCCACAGCGCCAGGAGTTCCGGGCGGTGGCGACGGAGCCCGGGGGCCTCGTCGCAGGCAGCCGTGTCCTTGGTCTGGCGGGTCAGGCTCTCCTCCGGGACGATGCCGCGCATCGCCTCGTGGATCAGCGGCTTGTACCGCCAAGGCGAGATGCGGTCCTCGGGCCGCACCGCCAGGCCGGCTTCGATCACTCTGTCGTCGTGGTACGGCGAGGCCACCGTGATACCGATGCGGGTGCCCATCTCCCCGAGCTCGGCCCCGAGGCGGGATACGGCCTGCATAGTGGCCAGTTCCCGGTGCTGGCCACGCCACGGGGACAGCGGCTCTGCTGTGCGCGCCGCCTCCCGGATGAGCTCGTGGACCGCCTCCACGGCGTCCGGTGTCGCCCACGGCGGCAGTCGCGGCACGAATCCCCAGGCGAGCAGCGGTTCATCGATCGGGGGCGGCGGCGCGGTGAGTTCGTCGGCGACAGCGCCGAGCCATACCCGGTAGGGGCGGTTGTCGGCGAGCTGACGCAGCATCACCCCCCGTGGCCAGCGGTATTTGGCGGCGAAGCCGCGCAGCTGCCGCGCCGCGACCCTGGGGCGGATACGCAGCTGGGTGTGCAGATGGGCGAGGGAACCGTAGAGCAGCTCATCTCCACCGATGCCGGTCAGGTGCAGCTGGGAACCGCGCGCGGCGGCGCGCCGCACGGTGACCAGGCCGCGGTCGCGCTCGGCGCCGGAGGTCGGCTCACCCAAGGGGTCGTCAAAGTTCTGTACACCGGCATAGAAGAGCGGCACCTCCTCCGCCTGGATCACATGGTGCTCGACGTTTTCCAACGCTGCCGTGGTACGCACACCCCACCGCACGTCATCAGCGAAGGGGTCGTGGAGCGCCACCGTGTAGGCGGTGACCCTCGTCCCGGTACGGGCGGCGAGGCAGCACACCGAGGTGGAGTCCAGGCCGCCCAGGTCACAGCTGACCAGGTCGCGACCGTCCACTCGGGCCGCGACGGCGGCCGACAGCGCCTCCCGCAGCGCCGCCGCTCCTTCGGGCATCGGTACGGTCGGCCGCGGCGGCGACCACCACCGGATGGTCCGGGTCCGCCCGTCGCCGTCCAGCACCAGGTAGTCGCCCCCGGGCAGCGCCTTCACGCCGCGCCATACCGAAGCGCCGGTGAGCGGTGGAAGGATCTGCGGCTCCAGGAGGTACAGCGCCAGCTGCTTCCGGTCGATCCTGGCCCCGAGCAGGCAGGCCAGCACCTCGGCACGGTCGGCGGCCACCGGGACCCCGCGGAGGTCGGCGTGGAAGACGCGCCGGGTGGCTGTGACGGTGCCCTGCGCACGGACCCGCCCGGCCACCGAGGCGATCAGGTAGGAGCTACCCACCAGCGACGTCGCCAGGCGGTCGACGTCGGCGAGGGTGTGGATGTCCGTGGCGGCTCGCGCCAGGTGGTCGCTGGTGGTCGCGTGCTGGCCGATGACCGCGAGCCTGGTGGCTCCCGCGCCGCCGACGGCCACGCTCTCCGGACTCCAGCGGCCGAGCAGCCACGGCCGCCCGGAGGGGTGGCTGACGTGCTGTTCAGCGTGCTGCTGCAGCGCATTGTGCACCGGTTCGGTGGACGGGCAGTCTGGAAGCACCACGAACCATGCCCGTAGGCTGTGCGGAAGAGCGACTGTCACTGCGCCTGCCTTTCCGGAACGCCCGGGTGGCAATGGTGCATGCCGGGTGGCAATTGGCCTGCCACCCGGCATGTTCAGGCGGGTCAGAGGAGTTGGTGCCTGAAGAGGACGTCCTTCGGCCCCTGTCCGCCGAGACCGGTCAGCTTCTTGAAGGAACCGATCGCGGTGAGCGTCGGCCGCTCGTAGATACGCACAGCTACTACACCTCCCTGTTGTGTCGTGCGCGAGGCTAATATCCCCTGGCTTTTGAACTTATCAGCGGCAGTGGGAGCTGCCCAGGGATTTTCCGTTGAATTCCTCGAATAGTCACCGTCTAATTCACTTGACTCATCAGGAATGAGCATGAACTATTGCGTCTACCCGCCTTCGGCCTGACGATTCCCTCCTGCTTGGTATTTACTGCACTGTTTCCATCACTCTGCGGATCAGTGTCTACGGCACCCCACCAGGGCACGTACCTGCTCGGGGCTGCGCCTACGTCTTGCGGCTGAGACTGCCGAGCGCCGCGTCGAGCGCCGTTGATCGCCCTTACGCACTAAGGGGCCGTGCACCTTAGTGCATACATAAAGGCATGCGTTTTACACGCATAAAGAGATGCGCAATTGATCTTTTCGTCTCGGGGTGACGTCGTTTCCTCGGGTGGATATATCCAAGCCGAGTGAGGTCTCGGTGCCAGTTGGCCTGAACTTCACGCGGACGTATCGCACTCGAACCACACCGTCTTCCCTCCTCCGCCCCGCCGGTCGACCCCCCACTTGTCCGCCACCTCGCTGAGCAGGACCAGCCCCCGACCGCCCTCCGAGTCCAGCGGCAACCCGCCCTCCATGCACGGGACTTCGGCGCACCCGTCCGCCACCTCCACCCGCACCCCGGCCTCCTGCCGCAACACCAGCAGCCGACAACGACGGTCCGGGACATGGCGTACGACATTGGCGACCAGCTCCGTCACGCCCAGCGCCACGGCGTCGTACAGCTCCGGCAGCTCCCAGTCGGCCAGCAACGAGCGGACGATACGGCGGATGTGTCGCGCCGAGTGTTCGCCGACCGTGAGCCGCATCGCGTACTGAGCCGCGTGGGGCGCGGCGAGAGTAGGGGGAATGTTTTCGTTCACGGTACGAGCCTGACCTCGCGCAACTACGCTGGGCTACAGGCCGAACACAACATGCTCTGGAGTGGGGGCACTTCGTGACGCACGTCAACGTTCTGGATCCGGGGGCCTCGCCTCTCGACTACTACGGCTTCGAGCTACGCCGGTACCGCGAGGCCGCGGGCCTCACCCAGCGCCAGTTGGGCGACATCCTCAACTACACCGGGTCCCTTGTCGGCCAGATCGAGACGGCACGGAAGCTCCCCACACTGGAGTTCAGCCAGCGGGCGGACGCGGCGCTGAACACCGGCGGGTTACTTTCCCGGCTCGTCGTGCTGGTGATGCGCAGTCAACTTCCGGCCTGGTTTCAGCAGGTCGCCGAGCTGGAAGTCCGGGCCGTCGAGATCTGCACCTTCCAGACGCACATGGTCCATGGCCTCCTCCAGACCAAGGCCTACGTCCGCGCAGTTCTCGGCGTTCTCGACGAGACGAACCTCGACGACCGCACGGCCGTCCGACTGGCCCGACAGTGCATCTTCGAGAAGGAGGAGCCGCCGGTCTTCTGGATGATCCTCAGCGAGGCGGCGCTCCACCAGGAAGTCGGTGGGCGCGAGGTCATGCGGGAGCAACTCGCCCACCTGCTCTCCTTCGAGAACAATCCCCTGATCAACATCCAGGTGCTGCCGTTCGCGGCGGGCGCGCACGCGGGGCTCCAAGGCTCGTTCAACCTCTATCGCTTTCCCAGCGATCCGACCATCGTCTACACGGAGGGCTACGGCAGCGGGCATCCAACCGCCAACCCCGACACCGTCAAAGACTGCTCGCTCCGTTACGATCATCTGCAAGCCGCCGCGCTCTCCCTCAAGGAGTCGGCGGAGCTGATCCGGCGCGTGATGGAGGACCGCTATGGAGAGCAACTGGCGTAAGTCCAGCTACAGCGGCGACCAGGGCGGCGATTGCATCGAATGCGCGCCGATCGGCCTCCTCGCCTGGCGCAAGTCCACGCACAGCGGTGACCAAGGCGGCGATTGCGTCGAGATCGCCGAAGGCACCACCGCTGTCGCTGTCCGCGACTCCAAGAACCCGGCGGGACCGATCCTCACCCTCGACCCCGCCGCGTTCACCAGCTTCGTCAACTGGACGTCGACTACAGCCGCTGAATGATCGTGCCGGTGGCCAAGCCGCCCCCCGCGCACATGGTCACCAGCGCGAACTCCTTGTCCGCGCGCTCCAGTTCATGCAGTGCCGTGGTGATCAGCCGCGCCCCCGTGGCCCCCACCGGGTGCCCGAGTGCGATTCCACCGCCGTTCACGTTGACCTTCTCCAGGCTCTGCTCGAAGACCTGGGCCCAGCTCAACACCACGGACGCGAAGGCCTCGTTGATCTCGACGAGGTCGATGTCCTTCAAGGACATCCCCGCCTTGCCCAGTACCGCCTTGGTCGCGTCGATCGGTCCGTCGAGGTGGAAGTGGGGGTCGGCGCCGACCAGGGCCTGGGCCACGATCCGGGCCCGGGGCCGCAGCTTCAGCGCCCGCGCCATCCGCTTCGACGCCCACATGATCGCCGCCGCGCCATCGCTGATCTGGGACGAATTGCCCGCCGTGTGGATGGCCGTCGGCATGACCGGCTTCAGGCCCGCCAGTGCCTCCATGGACGTGTCGCGGAGGCCCTCGTCCCGGTCCACGAGCCGCCACATGCCCTCGCCCGCCCGCTGTTCTTCCTCGGTGGTCGGCACCTGGACGGCGAACGTCTCCCGCTTGAACCGCTCCTCGGCCCAGGCCACGGCGGCCCGCTCCTGCGAGAGGAGGCCGAGTGAGTCGACGTTCTCACGCGTCAGCCCCCGATGACGAGCGATCCGCTCCGCCGCCTCGAACTGGTTCGGCAGATCCACGTTCCACTCGTCCGGGAACGGCTTGCCCGGCCCGTGCTTGGATCCAGACCCCAGCGGTACGCGGGACATCGCCTCGACTCCGCAGGAGAGACCGACGTCGATGACGCCGGCGGCGATCATGTTGGCGGTCATGTGCGAGGCCTGCTGGGAGGAGCCGCACTGGCAGTCGACGGTCGTCGCGGCGGTCTCGTAGGGCAGGCCCATCGTGAGCCAGGCCGTGCGCGCGGGGTTCATGGACTGTTCGCCGGCGTGGGTGACCGTACCGCCGACGATCTGTTCCACGCAGTCGGCGGGGATGGCGGTGCGGCCGAGGAGTTCACGGTAGGTCTCGCCCAGAAGGTAGGCGGGGTGCAGGTTGGCGAGCGCTCCGCCGCGCTTGCCTATGGGAGTGCGGACGGCTTCGACGATCACGGGTTCGGCGGCCATGGGGGGCGGTCCTCTCGTCCAGAACCAGCAGACCTGACAACGAGACCTGCCAACTAGATCCGACAACTAGTACGTGTTCTAGTTCTGCTTGCAGTCTGCTGATGTGACGCCCATCACCGCAAGGGTCTTGCAGTCTTCGGAGCCCGCCGTTACTTTGCGCGATAACTGATGAGCCGTCAGATAATCCCCTCCCCAGATCACCGCCCGAGTTGGCCGATGGCTGGAGCCGCCATGCCCTGTCCAGCGCTTCCCGAAGGGTTCGACTTCACCGACCCCGACCTCCTCCGACACCGTGTCCCCTTCCCGGAGTACGCCGAGCTGCGCCGGGCCGAACCGGTGCGCTGGATCCCGCAGCCCGCCGGACTCGCCGGCTTCCAGGACGAGGGGTACTGGGCCGTCACCCGGCACGCGGACGTCAAGTACGTCTCCACGCACCCGGAACTCTTCTCCTCCTGGGTCAACACCGCGATCATCCGCTTCAACGAGCACATCGAGCGCGACGCGATCGACGCCCAGCGGCTGATCCTGCTGAACATGGACCCGCCCGAGCACACCCGGGTGAGGCAGATCGTGCAGCGGGTCTTCACCCCGCGCGCGATACGGGCGTTGGAGCAGCGGCTGCGCGACCGCGCCGGCGCGATCGTCGCCGAGGCCCGCGCCCACCCCGGGCCCTTCGACTTCGTCACCCAGGTCGCCTGCGAACTGCCCCTCCAGGCCATCGCCGAGCTGATCGGCATCCCGCAGGACGACCGGGCCAAGATCTTCGACTGGTCCAACAAGATGATCTCGTACGACGATCCGGAGTACGCGATCACCGAGGAGGTCGGCGCCGAGTCGGCCACCGAACTCATCGCCTACGCGATGAACATGGCAGCCGACCGCAAGCAGTGCCCGGCGAAGGACATCGTGACCACGCTGGTGGCGGCGGAGGACGAAGGGAACCTGGGCTCCGACGAGTTCGGCTTCTTCGTGCTGATGCTGGCCGTCGCGGGCAACGAGACCACTCGTAACGCCATCACCCACGGCATGCACGCCTTCCTCACCCACCCCGAACAGTGGGAGCTGTACAAGAGGGAGCGGCCCGAGACGGCGGCCGAGGAGATCGTCCGCTGGGCGACACCGGTCAACTCCTTCCAGCGCACCGCCACCCAGGACACGGAGTTGGGCGGCAAGCTGATCAAGAAGGGCGACCGGGTGGGCGTCTTCTACGCCGCCGCCAACCACGACCCCGAGGTCTTCGAGAACCCGGACGCCTTCGACATCACCCGCGACCCGAACCCGCACCTCGGCTTCGGCGGCGGAGGCCCGCACTACTGCCTCGGCAAGTCCCTGGCCGTCCTGGAGATCGACCTCATCTTCAACGCCATCGCCGAGGCGATGCCCGACCTGCGCCTCGAAGGCGAACCGGACCGGCTGCGCTCGGCCTGGATCAACGGCGTGAAGCACCTCCAGGTCAGCCTGGACTGACAGACCCGGGGGAGGCAGGAGCACCTCATCCCCCCGCCCTGGCCCCTGCCTCCCCCGTGACCCGATGAACGAATCCGTTCGATTCGGCGTCTACGCAACCGTGGTCCCTGCCGAACTCACCGTCACCCGGCCCGAAAGCACGGCCCCACCTCGGAAGCAGCCCTTCCGCACCCTCTGGGAGCGCCACCGCGTCCCGCTCCTGGCCACCGCCCCCACGCTGCCCCTCTACGCCCTGTGGTGGTCCCTCCTCGCCACCGGCGGCGGCGATCTCGCGGCGCAGGAAGCCTGGGCGGACTTCGTCTCCCGGCACGGCGGCTCGGCCTACAACCTGTTCTGGTACGGCGGTATGCACACCGCCAACTACAGCCTGATCTCGCCGTACTTGATGGCCGCGCTCGGCGTGCGCACGGTCACCGTGGTCTCCGGGCTCGCCGCGTCCTGGCTGGCGGCTGTCCTGATCACCCGCGCCGGGGTCCGAAGACCCGTGGGCCCGGCGCTGCTCGCCTCCCTCGCCCTGTGGTGCAACGTGGCGTCGGGCCGTACGACCTTCGCCCTCGGCGTCGCCTTCGGTCTGGCCGCCTGCCTCCTGCTCACCCGTGAGCGCCGGACCACCCTGGCGGTGGCGTACGCGGCCCTCGCGACCATGGCCAGCCCGGTGGCGGGCCTGTTCCTGGTGGTCGTGGGCGCGGCCCTGCTGCTCGTACGGGACTGGGCGCGGGCGCTTTCCCTGCTCATACCCCCGGCCGTCGTCGTCGGCGTGACGACGCTCCTCTTCCCGTTCACCGGCGAGCAGTTGATGCCCCCGGCCCGTATCTGGCCGCCGGTGGTCCTCGGTCTCGCGGTCGCCGCGCTGGCGCCGGGCACCTGGCGGGTCGCCCAGTGGAGCGGGGCGGTCTACGCGGCCGGGACTGTGCTGACGTATCTGATCCCCTCGCCGGTCGGCACGAACGTCGAGCGGTTCGCGGAACTCTTCGCGCCCGCCGTGCTGTTGGCGGCCCTGCTCAGCGCGCCGGGGCTCGCCAAGGTGAGACGGAACCTGCTCGTGGCCGCCCTGGTCTTCTCCGTCGCCTGGGTCGGCAAGAAGACCGCCGACGATCTGGAGGTCTCCACGGTCGTGCCCGCCTGGGCGGCCGAGACGGACGGTGTCATACGGGCCCTGGAGGGTCTCGGCGCCGATCGCACCCGCGTCGAGGTCGTCCCGGCCCGCAACCATCGCGAGGCCGTCGAACTCGCCCCGCACATCAACATGGCCCGCGGCTGGAACCGTCAGCTCGACATGGAACGCGCGCGCCTCTTCTACGACGGCACCTTCAACGCCACCACCTACCGGGCCTGGTTGGACCGTTGGGCGGTCGGTCTGGTGGTCCTGCCGCTCGGCAAGCCGGACGGGTTCGCCGAGGCCGAGGCGCGGCTCATCGGCGAGCGGCGGCCCGACTGGCTCGAGCCGGTGTGGCAGGACGCGCACTGGCGGATCTACCGGGTGCGGGACGCCGTACCCCTGGTGTCGGCGCCCGCGAGTGTCGTGCGGACGTCCGGCGCCGACCTCGTCGTCCAGCTTCCGCGCGCCGGTTCGGTGACCGTGCGGGTGGCGTACTCGCCGTGGCTGCGGGCGGAGGGCGGCTGCCTGTCCCGGCAGGGGGAGTTCACGCGCCTCACGGTGACCGCGCCCGGCGAGTACCGGATCAGCTCGGAGTACGGTCCTTCAGCGGCTCCGGCTCACTGCTGACCGCGGCCTGCTTCACCAGCCGGGCGCGCGGGCCCTGGAGCAGATACGTCAGTCCGAAACCGGCGCCGACGACGGCCGCGCCGCCCGCCGCGTCCAGCACCCAGTGGTTGCCGGTGACGACGATCGCGGTGAGCGTGAAGAAGGGATGCAGAAGGCCGAGGGCCTTCATCCACATCCTCGGCGCGACGATCGCGATGACCAGACCGCACCACAGCGACCAGCCGAAGTGCAGCGACGGCATCGCCGCGTACTGGTTGGTCAGCGCGGTGAGCGTGCCGTAGTCCGGCTTGGAGAAGTCCTGGACGCCGTGCACGGTGTCGATGATCCCGAGGCCCGGCATCAGACGGGGCGGGGCGAGCGGGTAGAGCCAGAAGCCGACCAGGGCGAGCAGGGTGGCGAAGCCGAGGGCGGAGCGGGCCCAGCGGTAGTCCACCGGGCGGCGCCAGTACAGCAGGCCGAGGACGGTCAGCGGGACCACGAAGTGGAACGACGTGTAGTAGAAGTCGAAGAAGTTGCGCAGGAAGTCGACCTTCGCCACGGCGTGGTTGAGCGCGTGCTCGATGTCGAGGTGCAGGAAGCGTTCGAGGTCGAGGATCTGCTGGCCGTGTTCCTCGGCCCGCTCCCGGCCGGCGGAGTTGCTGCCTCCGGTCGCGGCGAGGCGGACCTTGGCGTAGGCGGCGTAGGTGACCCGGATCAGCAGCAGTTCCAGCAGCAGGTTCGGGCGGGCGAGGACCCGGCGCAGGAACGGCACCAGCGGGACGTGCCTGAAGCGCGTCGGGACGGGATCGGCGTACCGGGTCGGGATCGGCGACTGGTAGTAGGGCGAGGTGCGGGAGAGGAACGGCACGAAGGTGGCGGCGGCGAGGGCGGCCAGCAGGACGACGTTGTCCCGCAGGGGGTAGAGGGCCGCCATGTTCGGCAGCATCATCTTCGCCGGGAGGGTCATCACCAGGACGACGGCGACCGGCCACAGATACCGGTCGGAGGCCTTCTTCCCGACCCGGCCGACGACCGCGAGCAGTACCCACAGCAGCTGGTGCTGCCAGGCGGTGGGCGAGGCCGCGATGGCGGCGCAACCGGTGATGGCGACGGCGAGCAGCAACTGCCCGTCACGGGCGTAGCGCACGGCCCGACTGACGCCGAGGGCGGCCACGGCGGCGGCGAGCACCAGGAACAGCGTGATCTCCAGCGGCCCGTCCAGGCCGAGCCGGAGCAGGGCGCCGTGCAGCGACTGGTTGGCGAGATCGTCGGCGCGGCCACCGAGTCCGACGCCCGCCATGTGGTGCACCCAGTAGGTGTACGAGTCGTGCGGCATCGCGGCCCAGGCGAGCAGGGTCGCGGCGCCGAAGGTGACGCCGGTGGCGGCGGCGGCCCGCTTGCGCCCGGTGAACCACAGCAGCGGCGCGAACAGCAGCAGCGTCGGCTGGAGCGCGCCGGCGACACCGATGAGCACTCCGCTGGCCCGCTGTCCCCGTACGGCGAAGCAGCCCGCCAGCACGAGCAGCACCGGGATGATGCTGGTCTGGCCGAGCCAGAAGCTGTTGCGCACCGGCAGCGACAGCATCAGCAGGCTGACCGCGACGGGCGCGGCGAGCAGGGAGGTCCTACGGCTCACCGGCTGCGGCAGCGCCCGGGCGGCGACCAGACCGAGGGCGACGACCAGGAGCAGGGTGCCGAAGGTCCAGCCCCAGCCGAGCGCCTGCTCGGCGGACTTCGTCAGCGGCTTGAGGACAAGTCCCCCGAAAGGGGTGCCGGTGAACCGCGTCGAGTCGTAGAGGGAGCCGTTCACATGCAGGACGCCGTCCGGACCGACCCAGGTCTCCAGATCCGTCAGCCGCTCTCCCCGGGGTGTGCTGAGGACGACGGCGACCTGTCGTACGGCGAGGACGGC
The DNA here is from genome assembly GCF_014257025.1 of Streptomyces cupreus. Classification (GTDB taxonomy): domain Bacteria; phylum Actinomycetota; class Actinomycetes; order Streptomycetales; family Streptomycetaceae; genus Streptomyces; species Streptomyces cupreus. The sequence goes on along the minus strand of NZ_JACMSF010000085.1, from coordinate 11,712 downwards.
GGCGATCAGCCACAGTCCGACGCGGGCCGCGCGCAGGCGTGCCCTGGCCGTGCCGACGGCCGTCGCTCCGAACGCATCCGCCGGTGGCCCGCTGTGCTCCGCATTCGCCACGCCTCGTCGGCCTCCCGCCCCGTCAGTCCCACGCGTCCCGTGCACGCGAGATCCCGTTACGAACCCTATGAGGCTCGCACCACCCCCGGAAGAGACGCAGGCAACCCCCGATTCACCTGACGTCCGCTCTCCTTTTGTCCGAATGACCATAGTCCCGGGCCGGTTCCCTCGCCTCCGAAGGGCGCGAGATGGATCACAATGCGGCCCCCTGGACACGCGGTCGCCGCCTCGGCCGTAGCGTCTGAGACCCGGCGGCACGGCGGAAGGCTTGTTGAGGTGGGGTTCCTGCGGGATCGGGCGGGTGCGCGTGTCGTCGCCGTTGTGCTGGGCCTGCTGGCGACTCAGGTCGGTGCGCTGCTCGCCCCGGCCTACGCGTGCGGCTGCGGGGCGATGATCCCCGGGGCCGGGGAGCGGGTGGCCGTGGACCGGGAGGAGTCGCTGGTCCGGTGGGACGGGCGGCGGGAGCAGATCGTGATGCGGCTGACCGTCGGCGAGTACGCCGAGCGGGCCGCGTGGATCATGCCGGTGCCGAACCGGGCGACGGTACGGCTCGGCGACCCGGCGCTCTTCGACGCGCTGCACTCCGTGACCGCGCCGGTGCGACGGGACCGGTACCACTTCTGGCCGCAGGACGGGGACTGGCCGCTGGCGAGCGGCGGTGACGGGCTCGCCGGGGCACCGCCGGGCGCACGGGCGGGGGCGCCGGTCGGCGTGGTGGGCCGGCAGCGGCTCGGCCCCTTCGAGGTGGCCCGGCTGACGGCCACCGATCCCGAGGCCCTGGACGGCTGGCTGGACACCAACGGCTTCGCGCTGCCGCCCCGCCTGGAGGGCGCCCTCAAGCCGTACGTGGACCGCCGCTGGGAGTACGTGGCCGTGCGCCTGACCCCCGAGTCCACCGGCGACCGGCTCGTCGGCGATCTGGACCCCCTGCACCTCACCTTCGCGGCAACCGAGCCGGTCTACCCGATGCGCCTGTCCCGGCTGGCGCGAAACCCGCAGTCCCTGGGCCTGTACGTCCTCGCCGGGCACCGCATGGAACCGGCGTCCCGGATCGGCGGCGAACGACCCCGGGTGACCTACGCCGGGCGGGTGAACGCGACGTCAGGGCCGCTGGCGGAGCTGGCGTCCGGGACGCCGTATCTGACGGCGATCGGCCAGGAGTTCCCGCGCCCGGAGTCGATCTCGGCCGACCACGAGCTACGGCCGGCGCCGACGGACGCCCCCTTCCAACAGGTGATCTACGAGGACCGCCTGAGGACGGTGGCGGGGATCCCGGCGTGGCTGCTCACCGTCGTCGGCTTTTTCCTCGCCGTCGTCGCAGCCGTGTCTACGCTTTTCGTACGCCGCTCACGAAGGCCGGCGGGCGACTATATTCCTTAGCAACGCTACTTAGCCGCTCTAACTAGCCATATGAAAGGCACAGGGACATGAGCGAGTCGCAGCTCTGGGACGCAGTAGACGACTACTTCACCGCCCACCTCACGCCGGACGACGAAACGCTCCAGGCGGCGGTGCGCGACAGCGAGGCGGCGGACCTCCCGCCGGCCGCGGTGACCGCCCCGCAGGGCAAACTCCTCCACCTCCTGGCCCTCACCCAGGGCGCGCGGAACATCCTGGAGATCGGCACCCTCGGCGGCTACAGCACCATCTGGCTGGCCCGCGCGCTGCCGGCGGACGGCCGTCTGATCTCCCTGGAGTACAGCCCGAAGCACGCCGAGGTGGCCACCCGCAACATCGCCCGCGCGGGCCTGGACAAGGTGGTGGAGATCCGCGTGGGCCGGGCCCTTGAGTCCCTCCCGAACCTGGCCGACGAGAACCCGGCCCCCTTCGACCTGGTCTTCATCGACGCCGACAAGGTGAACAACCCGCACTACGTGGAGTGGGCGCTCAAACTCACCAGCGCGGGCAGCCTGATCATCGTGGACAACGTGGTGCGCGGCGGCCGGGTCGCGGACGCGACCAGCGCGGCGCCAGACGTACAGGGGACGCGGGCGGCCATCGAGCTGATCGGCAGCCACCCGCGACTGAGCGGTACGGCGATCCAGACGGTGGGGAGCAAGGGCTACGACGGCTTCGCGCTGGCGCGGGTGCTGGCGTGACGGTGTCGCGTCAGACCTCGTGATAGAAGCCGACGTTGACGCTGCGCGGCGCCGTGCGGTCCTGGACGACGATCTCTCCGCTGCCGCCCCGGGGCAGCGGCACGGTGCCGCCGTAGGCGAGGGGCTGCACATGGGCGCCGACGGTGAGCCGGACCTCGGAGGACGGGTCGGGCTGGGAGCCGCGCAGCCAGGTCACCTGCCAGGTGCCGTCGGGGCCGCACAGGAACTCCAGATGGACCCGGGAGACGAACAGCCAGTCGTCGGGCGTGGACAGCCGGCACACGGACTTGTCGCGGCCCACGCGGAGCACGGCGCCCGGCTCGCTGGGCGCGTCGGCCATGAGCATGCCGGCCGTGGCACCCTCCTCCGCCGCGGTGACGGCGGCCATGGTGAGTTCGAGCACGTGCGTTCCTCCTGAAGTGTCCTTACGCAGCGGCGGCATGATAAAACGCCCGGCTCGCCCCTGTCCGGCACAATGGAGTCATGACCGAGCGAAAGCCACCGGGCGTCCCGTTCGAGTCCTGGGTGGACAAGCAGATCCGCGACGCGGAGAGACGCGGCGACTTCTCCCATCTCCCCGGCGCGGGGCGGCCGTTGCCGCCGGGCACGGACACGACGTACGACGAACTGTGGTGGGTCAGACAGAAGATGGTCCGCGAGGGGCTGTCCGTGCTGCCGCCGACGCTCGCGCTGCGCAAGGAGGCGGAGGACGCTCTGGAGGCGGCGCTGAAGGCGCCCACCGAGCGGCTGGTCCGGAAGATCATCACGGACATCAACACGAAGATCCGCGACATGATGTTCAAACCACCGCCGGGCCCCCCGCTCGGGAAGAAGCCGTACGACGTGGAGGACGTGGTACGACGCTGGCGGGAGGCCCGGTTGCCGGATACGCCGGATACGTCAGACGCGTAGCAGCCGGTCGGCCAGCTCGCGGTAGTCGCGCAGGGCGAGGCGCAGCTGCTCGGTGTCGGAGGTCGACTCGTCGCCCTGCCAGGAGCCGCGCAGGGTGCGCCGACGCTGGTTCAGGGCCTCGGTGAACCGTGCGGTGATCTCCTCCAGCGCCTGGTCGGCCTCCTCCACGGAGGCGCGGGGCTCGTCGACGAATCCGGACGTGGCGTGCTGGAGCCGGGTTTCGAGCTTGTCGTACTCCTCGCGGGGGAGGAGAGGCGTGCCGTCGGTCATGTCGCTCAGCTCCCCTTCGCATGACGCCTGGTGAACGCCCACGGACTGTGGCCGTTGCCGTCGGCGGGCTTCGCGGACTCCTCCGACGCCGCCCGGTGACGCTTGCTCTCGGCCGGCCCCACCAGCTCCTCGAAGAACAGCCGGGCCTCGATCATGGCCTCGCGCATCTCCTCGGTGCCGGCCTCGCCGGTCTGCCCGACGGCCGCCATCCCCGCACCCCCGCCCGCGCCGGCGTGCGCCGCGCGGTGGACGCGCCGATAGCCGTCGACATGGTCGGCGTGGTGGACGGACAGCGCGGCGAGCTGCTCCTCGTAGCGTCCGCCGTCCGGGAAGCCCCGGGCGTCGGCCAGTTCGGCGAGCAGCTTGTCGGCCTCGCCGACGGCCTGTTGCGGCGAGTCGACGAAATGCTCCTGGGCGGCCGCCCAGCGTGTCTCGTACTCCTGCCGCCGCGCGGGCTCCAGCCGGCGCTCCTGCAGCGACCCGTGCCGCTGCACCCGCTCGGCGAGCTCCCGCTCGGCGGCCTTGGTGTCACCGTCGTGCCGGGCCACGGCCCGGTCGTACTCGGGGCCAAAGCGCCGCTTGAGGCTCCGGCCCCCCTGCCCGCCTCGGGCGCGCAGAGTCAGGACGGCCGCGACGATGAGAACGGCCGCCACGATCACGATCAGAGCAATGATCAGACCTGTGGACATGAATGCCTTCCGGGGTTCTCGACCCAACCGGTCCTCCCTGCGAACCGGTACCGCGTCCGGGTAGCCCCGAGGGACCTCCTCAAACGACGCCCGACGACAATGGCCGTCATGACCTGGACCGTCGCCCCGGAAGCCCCCGACTCCCCCGCCGCCACCGCGCTGTGGCGGGCGTACTACACGGAGGTCAGCGACCGCTACTACCTCCTGCACGAGGGCCGCCGCACCGACCCGGCCGAGCTGGAGCGGGAGATCGCGGCGCAGAGCTGGGAGGACCTCCGGCCGCCGAAGGGGCTGCTGTTGGTGGCGCGGTTCGCGGGCGAGGCGGCCGGGACGGCGGGGGTGCGGCTCCTGGACGCCGAGACCGCCGAGCTGAAGCGGGTGTTCGTACGGGAGTCCCTGCGCGGCAAGGGCGGCGCCCCGCTGCTTGTGCGGGCCGCCGAGGAGGCAGCCCGCGCGAGGGGCGCCGCGCGCATGATCCTCGACACCCGGAGCGACCTGACGGAGGCGCGGGCTCTGTATGCCCGGCTCGGCTATACGGAGACCGAGCGGCACAACGACGACATCTATGCCGATCACTGGTTCACCAAGGATCTGGTGGACCTCAACTGATCCTCGTGGCCGCTCCGTTGCGGGGCTGCTCGCGGTCCGAGCCGCACAGCTCGGCGTTGAGGTCCTTCACCAGTCGCGCCAGGTCGGTCGGGCGGTCCGGCCCCCACCAGTCGCCGAGGAGTTCGGCGAGGGAGTCCTCACGGGCCCCTGCCAGCCGGTCCGCGACCTCGCGGCCCTGGTCGGTCAGGACGAGGTCCAGGCCCTCGCGGGTGGCCAGGTGGCGCTCCTCGACCTGGCGGGCGGCGGCGAGGATCACCGGGAGCGGGACGGTACTGCGCTCGGCGAGCTGACCGGGCTCCACCCACCCGTACTTCTTGATGCGCAGCAGGAGCCAGCTCGCTCCGGGCAGCAGGTCGTAGCCCGCCCGCTCGGTGATCTTCCGGTAGATCTCGCGCCGCCCCTCCCGCGTGCCCAGCACCGACAGCGCGCGGCACACCTCGTCGTACGACGACCGCTCCACCGGATTGCTGGCCAGCGTCTCGGTGATGTCCGGGGCGGTGACGGAGCCGCGCAGCTTGTCCTCCTTGAGGAACCAGGCCAGGACGAAACCGAGAAGGGCGACGGGGGCGGCGTAGAGGAAGACGTCGGTGATGGACGTGGCGTACGCGTCCACCGCCGCGGGCCGGAGCGCGGAGGGGAGTTCGGCGATGCCGCGCGGGTCGGACTCCAGCGCGTCCGCCGAGACGCCGGGCGGCAGTTCGGTGCCGCGGAAGGCGTCCGCGAGCTTGTCGCCGAGGCGGCTCGCGAAGACGGTGCCGAAGATGGCGACGCCGAAGGAGGCCCCGATGGACCGGAAGAAGGTCGCGCCGGAGGTGGCGACGCCGAGATCCTCGTAGGCCACGGCGTTCTGCACGATCAGCACCAGCACCTGCATGACGAGGCCGAGCCCGAGCCCGAAGACGAAGAAGACGGTGCTCATGACGGCCGTGGAGCTGTCCACGTCGAGCCGGTGGAGCAGCAGCAGCCCGAGGGTGGTCACGCCGGTGCCGGCGATCGGGAACACCTTCCAGCGTCCGGTACGGCTGACGATCTGCCCGGAGACGGTGGACGCCAGCAGCAGCCCCAGCACCATCGGCAGCATGTGCACACCGGACATGGTCGGGGTCACGCCCTGCACGACCTGGAGGAACGTCGGCAGATAGGTCATCGCGCCGAACATGGCGAACCCGACGATGAAGCTGATGACCGCGGCGAGGGTGAAGGTGCGGATCCCGAAGAGCTTGAGCGGCAGGACGGGTTCGACGGCCCGGCGCTCGACGGCCACGAAGGCGACGGCGAGGACGACCCCGAGCACGGCGAGCGAGACGATCTGCGCGGAGCCCCAGCCCCAGGTGGTGCCCCCCAGCGAGGCGACGAGGACGAGACAGGTCGCGACGGAGGCGATGAGGAAAGTGCCGAGATAGTCGATGACATGGCGCTCGGCGCGGCGCGGGATGTGCAGCGCGGCGGCGATGACGGCGAGGGCGACGACACCGACGGGAAGGTTGATGTAGAACACCCAACGCCAGCTCAGATGCTGGGTGAAGAGCCCGCCGAGGAGCGGCCCGAGCACGCTGGTGGCGCCGAAGACGGCCCCGAACAGCCCTTGGTAGCGCCCGCGTTCACGGGGCGGGACGAGATCCCCGACGATGGCCATGGACAGCACCATGAGCCCGCCACCACCAAGCCCCTGCACGGCCCGGAAGGCGATGAGCTGGGGCATGTCCTGAGCCAAGCCGCACAGCGCGGACCCGACGAGAAAGATGACGATGGCGCTCTGGAAGAGCCGCTTGCGCCCGTACTGGTCACCGAGCTTGCCCCAGAGCGGGGTGGCGGCGGTGGAGGCCAGCAGATAGGCGGTGACAACCCACGAGAGATGCTCCATCCCACCCAGATCGCTGACGATCGTCGGCAGCGCGGTGGAGACGATGGTCTGATCGAGGGCGGCAAGCAGCATCCCGAGCAGCAGGGCGCCGATCGGGACGAGGACGTTGCCCGGCACGTTCTCCTTGACCGCGGTGCCGTGCCGCGCGTGGGTATCCCCGGCCATACGGACCTCCCGAGGCCTCCCGAGGCTCGATGCATCTTCCATCGTGGAGCGTATGGCCGTTTATGGCCTGTTGAATCCCGTCTGACTCCCGTCGAAGTCGGACTATGGGGGGCGTGTCTGCGACGACGTGAAGGAAATCTGCATAATCTCTGGAGCTCGCGAGGGGAGTCGCGAGGGGGAAGGACGAACAGGTGACAAACCCGAATGACCACGGGTGCCCGGAGTGCGGTGCGCCCAGGGGGGCCGACAACACCCCGTCCTGCGCCTGCACGGAACGAGCGTCCGAGGCCCTGCGCGACGCGCGCGAGGCGCAGGCAGCAGCGGCGGAGGACTTCAACCCGCTGCGCATACGCCCGTACGTGGAGCTGGAGGGCACGGCGGAGGCGGACCCGGCGGCGACGATGCCGCTGCACACGCCGCTGGTACCGGTACCGCCGCCGGCGGAGCCGAACGCGACGGACGTAGGCCTGTTCGAGGCACCGCAGTCGACGCCGGAGCCCGCCACGGAAGACCGCCCGAGGCGCCGCCGCAGGACGGTACCGCTGCTGGGGGCGGCCGGCGCGCTGGTCGGGGTAGTAGCAGCAGCGGGAATGGCCGGCGGCCTGTTCAGCTACGAAACCCCGACCCGGGACACGGCCCTCCCGGAGGGGGTGAGGGCAAGCGTCCCGGACGCAACCCCGAGCGAGACGAACTCGGCGTCCCCGTCCAAGTCGGCGACCCTCACATCGGCGTCCCCGTCGGCATCGGCAACGAAGAGCGAGTCCCCGTCACCATCGGCGTCGACCGCAACGGCCACCGCTTCGGCCACGCCGACCCCGACACAAACCCCAACCCCGGCCAGAGCCTCGGACGCCCCGCCCCAGGAAACCACCGAGGCCCCCAACCCCCCGGTCCTCCGCAGAGGCGACAAGGGCGCAGAAGTAACAGAACTCCAACTCCGCCTGCAGCAGCTGCACCTCTACAACGGCGACATCAACGGCAACTTCAACCAGCCGTTGGAAGAAGCCCTGAAGAACTACCAGTGGAGCCGAGGAGTGGGCACGGAGGAGTTGGGCGTGTATACGGCGGAGACCAGAGCAAGCCTGGAGTCGGAAACGACGGAGCCGTAGCCGCCCCGGGGCGACGAGGCAGCCCGCCGCTCGCGCATGGCTCGTGCGCCGCTCGAACACCACTGCCCGCCCGGGGGAATTGTGGGCTCCCCTTCCGAAAACCGCCCTAGATCCACTCCTGGCACCCCCCTAGATTGATGAGCGGTTGGCTCCGACAACCGCTCATCACGGGCTCAGGAGGAATCCTTGAACAGCGTGTCGACCACCCCACTGCCGCCGGCCACTCTCAAGGACGCCGCTGTGGAGGTGAAGGGCGTCAATGTCGTCTTCCACCGGCGAGGTTCCGAGCCGTACCAGGCCGTCACGAACCTCAGCTTCACCATCCCCCAAGGAACAGTGTTCTGCCTCTTAGGCCCCAACGGGTCCGGGAAAACCACCACGATCAACGTGCTGAACGGCCTGCTCAGGCCGACCGGCGGGGACGTCAGGGTGAGCGGGCTCGACCCGACCCGGGACCGCAGGGAACTGCTCCGCCGGATCGCCCTGGTCCCGCAGGAGACCGCGCTCTACAACGAGCTCACCGGGGCGGAGAACCTGGAGTTCCACGCCAAGTACTACGGCGTCGCCCCGCGCGAGGTCCGGGACCGTATCGCGCACGTGCTCGAACTGGTCGGACTGACCGACCGGGCCACCCACCGCACCGGTACCTACTCGGGCGGTATGCAGCGGCGCCTTGCGCTGGCACGCGCCCTGCTCACCGATCCCGAGGTGCTCTTCCTCGACGAGCCCACGCTGGGCGTGGACGTCCAGTCCCGGCAGGCGATCTGGGAGCGCATCGAGCAGTTGGCCGACGAGGGCAAGACCGTCCTGCTGACCACCAACTACATGGAGGAGGCGGACGCTCTCGGGCGCGAGGTGCACATCATCGACCACGGCGCGACCGTCGCGCACGGCACGCAGGCCGAGCTCAAGGCGATGGTGCAGGGCAGCCGGGTGGTGCTCGAATTCGCCGCGCCGGAACGGGCCGACCGCGCCCGCGCCGTGCTCGACGCCGTCTCCCCCACCACCGTGCCCTCGGAGGGGTCCCTGAGCATCGCGGTCCCGCGGGGCGTCGAGACCGTCGCCTTCCTGCGCCAGGTGCTCGACGAGATCAACGCGGTGGGCGGCGTGACCGGCTTCCGCTTCAGCGAGCCCAGCCTGCAGGACGTCTTCCTGCACTTCACCGGCCGCGCGCTGCGCGACTGACGGGTCCGAGGCAGAAGGGAGCCACGAGATGCGATCCATCTGGGCCCTGGCCGGCAAGGACCTCACGGTCACCCGGCGCAGCCCCACGTTCCTCGCGATCACCGTCCTGGTGCCGCTGATTTTCGTCGGCCTGTACGCCCTGCTCGTGCAGGTGTCCGCGACCAGCCCGGTCGCGATCGCCCAGGAGGGCACCGGCCCGCACAGCCAGCGGATGGTTCAGGTCCTCAGGGACATGTCCAGCGTCGACGGGGAGTTCTTCGAGATCCGGACCACCGACCCGGACGAGGCGCGGCGGATGTTCGACGACGGCGAGATCGGGGCCGTGCTGACGATCCCAGCCGATTTCGACCAGAGGGTCGAGGCCGGCCGGCCGGTCGCGGTGCCGCTCCAGGTCTTCAACATCAACTCCGACGGCACCAAGAACTTCCAGCTCCGGGCGGAGCACGCGGTGCGGCAGTTCGCCGCGGACGGGGGCGGCTCGCTGGCCACGGTGAAGGAGACTTCGGCCTTCTCCGAGGACATGCGGATCACCGTCTATCTGGGCACCGGCCTGCTGATGTTCGCCATCCTCTACGCCTCGATGGTGAACACCGGCACGCTGGTCGCCCGGGAGTGGGAGGAACGCACGGCCAAGCCACTGGTCCTCTCCCCCGTCGGCAACGCGCCGTTCGTGCTGGGCAAGTGGCTCGCGGCCGCCGTGCAGACGGTGGTCAGCATGGTCGGGGTGCTGCTCGGGCTGGCCTGGTTGCTGGACTATCCGGTGTCCAGCCTCGGCTGGAACAGCCTGCTCGCCATGATCGTGCTCTTCGCCTACGGCGCCGGGTTCGGCGCCCTGATCGGCGTGGCCCTGCGCAAGTCGCTGCCGATGATCCCGATCTGCGTGGTGCTGGCGGTGACGCACTTCTTCGTCAGCGGCTACGAGTCGTATCTGCGGGGTTTCGCCCACGGCGGCGCGGTCGAAGGGCTGTGGCAGGCCACCCACTGGGCGCCGATGGGGCTGCTCACCGACCAGATGCGCTTCGAGGTCTCGGGTCTGAAGACCGTCTCGCTGGACTGGTCCGCGATGGGCTGGACCCTCGCCGCCGCTGCGACGCTCACCACGCTCGCGGTCGTGCGGATGCGCCGGGCACTGTCGTTCAGCCAAGGCCAGTGAGGAGGTCGCCATGGAGAAGATCCGTGCCATCCGGGCAACCAATCAGCGCAACCTCCGGCTCCTGAGGCGCCGGCCGGACCTGCTGGCCCAGTCGGTGCTCATGCCCATCGTGATGCTCCTGCTCAGCGCGCTGATCTTCGGCGCGGGCGGGGACGACTGGCCGGTGGGCGTGACCGACCATGCGAAGACGGAGCAGTCGGCAGGGCTGGTGGAAGCAATCGAGGAGAGCACCTCGACCATCACGCCCTACTTCCGGATCACTGAGACGGACGCGACCGAGGCGAAGGAGATGCTCGACGAGGGCCGGATGCAGCTCGTCATCGAGATCCCGCCAGACTTCGACCGGACCCGCCAGGTGGACATCACCACGTACAACATCAACAGCGACGCGACGAAGAACCTCCGGCTGCGGGTCGAGGACGCGCTGAACGCGTTCGACGCCGAAGCGGGCAACCTGGGTGTCACCGTCGACCTGCGCACGGTGGAGCCGGAGGACATTCCGCGATCGGAATTCATCGCCGGCGGCCTGACGCTGCTCGCGCTGTTCTTCGGCGCGGCGCTGATCTCCGCGAACCTGTTCGCCGTGGAGCAGGAGCAGCGCACCACCAAGGAGATGCTGCTCACCCCGGTCGGCGCGGGCACGGCGGCATTCAGCTGCATGATCACCGGAACGGGCGTCGCGTTCCTCACGGCGATCCCGACCTACCTGACCGGCTGGCTGGCCTTCGGCCTGACACCGGACCCGTCGGCGCTCCTCCTGGTGCTGATCTTCATGACCCCACTGATGCTGGCCTGCGCCGGCACGGGCGTCCTGCTGGCCCAGATCCTGCGCCAGCACCGCAGCATCCAGCCCCTGCTGATCCTGGTGGCCATCGCCACCTTCTTCTCGGCGGGCGGCTTCGTCAGCGTCCCCGGCCTCCCCCCGGCGGCCCGCTCCTTCGCCGAGTGGTGGCCCTTCTCCCGCATCTTCGAGTGGAACAACCCGGTCCTGCACCAGTTCGCCGACAACTTCCCCACCCACCAATGGGCATGGGCCCTGGCAGCAGCCGCACTAGGCGCCCTGGCGGCCCTATGGGCGGCCCACAGGGAACGCTACGCAACACGCGCAGGCGGCCAGTAACCCCAACCTCACGGAGGAGTCCGCCCGGCCACAGGGGGCGGGCTCCTCGGCGGGACATGGACGAGGCGCGCAACCATCGGAGTCGGCACCCCGCGGCACGGCCCGGACAATGTCAGCCCGCCGAGGCCGCAACAAACGAAACTTCAGCCCGCCCGGCGTTCACGAACGAGACCCCACCCGCCCCTCACCGCACCACGGCAACGACTCAGGCAAACCCCCACGCAGCCGGCACCCCCGGCCCAGACCCAGACAACCCCAGCCCGCCCGGCGCTTGATGTCGGCATACACCTGAACACCCCCGTACTCCGACACTTGAGGACGAGGCCCTTTCGGCGCCGATCGGTTCCGGGAGCGAGGCCCCGCCGAGGTCAAGGGGCCCAGCCCGGCCAGGTCCAGGCGCACAACGCCGCCGGAATCCGGGGGCGA
>NZ_JACMSF010000084.1 GCF_014257025.1 Streptomyces cupreus | reverse complement strand
GGACGATGTTGGCGACGCCCTGCCCGACGGACTCGCGGGTCTTCGAGGAGCGGGTGTCGGTGATGTCGTCAACCAGCTTGGCGGTCATCAGCGACTCCATCAGGCCGACCAGCGCCATCGCGAACGCGTAGGGGGCGATCGTGGTCAGGGTGTCCAGAGTGAAGGGCACGTCCGGCAGGCCCGGTACAGGCAGGGAAGAGGGCAGGTCGCCCTTGTCGCCGACGGTCGGAACGGCGATCCCGGCGGCGATCGTGATCACGGTGAGGATGACGATGGCCACGAGCGGCGCCGGGATCACGGTCGTAATCTTCGGGAAGAACACCATGAGCACCAGCCCGGCCGCGATCAGCGGGTAGACGGGCCAGGGCACGTCGGTCATCTCCGGGAACTGAGCCATGAAGATGAGGATGGCGAGGGAGTTGACGAAGCCCACCATCACCGAGCGGGGGATGAACCGCATCAGCTTGGCGACCCCGAGAGCACCCAGGATCACCTGAAAGACGCCGGCGAGGATCACAGCCGCCACAAGGTAGCCCAGGCCGTGCTCGCGGTTCAGGGGTGCGATCACGAGCGCGACGGCGCCGGTGGCCGCGGAGATCATCGCTCTGCGGCCACCGACGATGGCGATGGTGACGGCCATGGTGAAGGAGGCGAACAGGCCGATCGCCGGGTCGACACCGGCGATGATCGAGAACGAGATCGCCTCAGGGATCAGTGCGAGGGAGACGACCAGGCCGGCCAGGATCTCGGTGCGCCAGACCTTCGGATCGGACAGCCAGTCGGGCTTCAGGCCGCGCAGTCGCGCGGCCGGGGACACAACGGTGGCAGCGGAGGACAAGAGAACAGGAACCTGTCGTGCTCGGGCACACTCCACGCGCAAGCTGGGGCGTGCGGAAAGAACGCGGGGCCGGGCTGGCAGTCCGCATACGGCCCCATGAGCACGGAGCCAGAAGACCGGGAAGGGACGGAGCAGACCCGCGTGACCGCGCGCGGTCACGCCCAGGGGCGAGGCATCACGGCGGGCAGGACGCGGCGCCGGGCGTCATGGGCTCGCGCACGCTTCTCTCCTGCAGGAATCGGATCTTCGCCGGGAGCGCCATCGGCCCCGGCACGGCAACGGTGGGGCAGCGGCACACCGCCGTCATCACCAGGAACTCTACCCTAACGTTAGGGCGGTGCCCACCCGGCCCGAGAACGTCGACGACGAGAAGAACCAGAGGATCACGGGCGTGGACGGCGAGCGCATGCAGATCGGCGAAGTCGCCGCACGAACCGAGCTCTCCCTGCGTACCATTCGCCACTACGAGGAGACCGGGCTGGTCGTCCCTTCCGCCCGCTCCCGGGGCGGCTTCCGCCTCTACACCGAGGCCGACGCCGCCCGCCTCATGGTGATCCGCCGGATGAAACCACTCGGCTTCACTCTGGATCAGATGCGTGACCTGCTGGACGCCACCGACCGCCTTGATGCAGAACAGTTGACGCGGGATGAGCGCGAGGCGTTGCTGGAGCGCGTCCGCGGATACGAGCAAGGGGCTGCGGAGCAGGTGGCCAAGCTACGCGTCCAGCTGGTACGGGCCGAGGAGTTCGCGCAGACGCTGCGCGAACGGGTTGAGCGGAGCCGTGACGCCGCGGTCTAGAGGCACGGGTCATGCCTCACTCTCCTGTGGTCTCGGACGGGTCGTCAGCTGTCAGGGCGCGGCGCAGCTCTGCGACGGCCGGGGAGCCGTCGGCCGTGCCGTCGGCGTGGCGATGGAGCCGACAGGACGGGTGCGGCGCCATCGGGGGCGAACGGGTCGACGCCGTTCAACAGAGTGGAGGGTGGGCGAGCCTGTCATTCCCTGCCCGACAGCCTCCTCCGCGTCATGCACCTCGGTCCATTCCACAAGCACAGCCTGCCCTTCGAGGGTCTCGGCCTCGGTCATTCGCTCGCGAATGAGCGGGGCGTTCGGGCAGTCGGACACGGTCAGCACCGTAATGCGTATCGTCCCGGAGGGGTCATGGCTGCCCTCCAGCCTGGAGCCACACCCGTCGGTGACCTGGCCGCTGCCAGCGCGGTGACGACGAAACCCCTCCGCTTCCACGAGCAGGCCGGGCTGCTGCCGCCCTGCGGGCAGCTGTCCGCAGCATGCGGTGAAGCGGCTGGCGTTCATCCGTGAGGCCCAGGGCACGGGACTGAGTCAGGCCGAAATCCGCTCCCTGCTCGCTCTGTGCGATGCCGGCACCCCCCGTGCGCCCAGGTCACGGCATTGCCAGCCGGGACCCGACTTTGCTGGTCATACGGACTTCGGCGGCTGCCTCGTCTCCGAGTGACGGTCGACAGCGCGTCCGTGGGCCCGCCGTACCTGATGCGCGGCACCTGCACCGCGATCGTCGGCGACTCAACAACCTGAGGAGTTGGCGATGCCGGGGCCACGCCGTTCCAGGGCAGGGCACGTTCAGTCAGTGAACATCCAGACGTTCAGGAACTGAACGGCAGTACCTGCACCGTCTGCATGCCGAGGCAATGGTCTCCGAGTCCGTGTGCCTTCCCCGTCGGGCAACCGGGGCGCTGCTGTGCCTGACGGCGGGCATCGCGGCGGCAGCCCAGTACCGCCTGGTCGGCCAGGGTCCGTCCGCGGTCGGTGCGGGGTGGTGGTCAGGTGCTCTCGGTGCTGTTGGTCTTTCTTACTGGCAGCCCACCTCGGTCGGGTGTTGAGAAGCCCCGGGTGAGGTCGTGTTCGAGGTCGTGTGATGACGACTCCGATGAGGACGTTGACCAGGACGAAGGAGGGGAGCAGGACGTAGGAGACGTAGTAAAGCAGGCTCCACCAGGAGACTTCCGTGTCCGCGTGCACGGCGTCGCCGATGCCGTCCAGGGTCATCAGGAGGACGAGGGTGAGTACCGCGCGGCCGAGGGAGCCGTAGTGCCCGGGATCCCGGTGGCTGAAGAAGACCCAGCCGAGCATCGCGTACACGTACAGCAGCAGGGCGCCGACGAGCAGGAAGCTGAGTGCGCCGGGCAGGCTTCGGCCCACGTCCACCAGGACGACGCGGAGTTGAGGCAGGAAACGGGCGGTGCGCAGGACGCGGGCCAGGCGCCGCAGTCGTAGGACGGTGGTGTTCTCGCGTACGACGGGCAGGAAGGCGCACAGGACCACGGCGAGGTCGAAGAGGTTCCACGGGTCCTTGAAGAACTCCCGCGGGCGGGCGGCGTGGGCCGCCAGGCGCACGAGGATCTCCGCGGTGAAAGCGGCCTGGCAGACATACTCGGCCAGCCGTAACCAGAGATGCCAGTCGCCGGCCAGTCCGCTGTAGGTCTCCACGCCCAGCAGGGCCGCGTTGGCCAGGATGACAGCGAAGACGGTCAGCGCGAACCAGCGGGCCTCGGTGAGGGAGCGGCAGCGGAGGGCCAGGGCTTGGCGGGCGGAGAGAGCCGTCCGGTCGGCCCCGGGATCGTGGTGGTCCGGCATCCTGCTGTCTCTGCTCCTTCGCGCGCTGCGACGGTCCTGTATCGGCCGATGAGGCCGGAAGGCGGGCTTGTTGGGCGATCACACCCCAGGAGAGACTTCTACAGCACTGTAGATTGCAGCATGTCGCCGGTACGCCGTACCGGTTGCCGTCCGCCACCGGAAGAGAGCAGCTTGATGTTCGGCTTGAGCGAACTGGCCCTGATCCTCGTCGTCGTCATCGTGGTCGTGGGCATCAAGAAGCTGCCCGAGCTGACACGTTCGGCGGGCAAGGCCGCCCGGATTTTCAAGAGCGAGGCCAAGGCGCTGAAGGAGGAAGGCTCAACCGGCGCGTCGTCAGGTGAGGGGCGGGTCGTACCGGGCGCAGTTGTTGAGCGGGACGATCCCTCCGCACGTTCCTGAGAGGCTGCTCGGACAGACAGAGCCCGCCGTCCGCACCGGATTGGGTGATCGTGCGGACGGCGGGGTCATCGAGGTGATCGCACTGGTGGCGACACCACGGGGACCGCAGCTCAGACGTTGACGCCGAAGTCGGAGGCGATCCCGGCCAGGCCGGAGGCGTAGCCCTGGCCCACGGCGCGGAATTTCCACTCCGGCCCGTGACGATACAACTCGCCGAAGACGATGGCCGTTTCGGTCGACGCATCCTCGCTCAGGTCGTATCGCGCGATCTCGGCGCCGCCGTCTGGTTGGCGACGCGGATGAAGGCGTTGCGGACCTGGCCGAAACTGTGCCCCCGTGCCTCGGCGTCATGGATGGAGACCGGGAAGACGGTCCGGTCGACCTCGGCGGGTACGACGGCCAGGTTCACCTTGATCGCCTCGTCGTCGCCCTCACCGGTGAGGTTGTCGCCGGTGTGGGCTCGACCGAGCCGTCGGGGCTGGTGAGGTTGTTGTAGAAGACGAAGTGCCGGTCGGAGGCGACCTTGCCCGAGGCGTCGAGGAGCGGGGCGGAGGCGTCGAGGTCGTAGTCGCTTCCCGTGGTCGTCCGAACGTCCCAGCCGAGGCCGACCAGGACGGCCGTCAGGCCCGGCGCCTCCTTGGTGAGCGAGACGTTGCCGCCTTTGGACAGGGAAACTCCCACTGTTCTCCCCCTGGTTGAGATCCTATGTGTAGGCACCTCCGGTGAATCTACAGCACTGTAGAAGCGACCGGGGCTGGATCCGGACAGTCGCGCCGGGTGTCCCTACGATGGACAGTCCGTGAAGTGCTGCGCAGCGGAAGGGAGACAGGGCGTGACGGATCACCGGCGTCCCCGGCGGCGGGGGCAGGGCGAGCTGGAGGTGCAAGTGCTGTCCGCTCTACGCGAGGCGGACGGCCCGGCGACCGCGGGCTGGGTGCAGGAGCGGCTCGGCGGGGGCCTCGCCTATACGACGGTGGTCACGATCCTGACCCGGCTGCTGGCCAAGGGCGTGGTGACCCGGGAGCGCGCCGGGCGCTCCTTCGTCTGGACTCCGGTGTCGGACCAGGCCGGGCTCGCCGCGCACAAGATGCGCAAGCTCCTGGACGGTGAGAGTGACCGGGAGGCCGTGCTGGCCAGCTTCATCACCTCCCTCGAACCCGATGACGAGCGCCTCCTGCGGGAGCTGCTGGATCGGGCGAAGGACGACGGGGAAGACTGAAGCTTCATGGGGGTGTTCGTCTTTCTGCCGCTGATTCTGCCGCTCACGGCCTGGCCGGTCGCCCGGCTGGCCGAGCAGCATCTGCATCCGCGCGTCGCCACCCGGCTCCTGACCGCCGTGGCCGGCGTGATGGCAGCGTGCAGCACGGTGTGCCTCGGGCTGCTGATGGTCGTAGGGACCGCTCAACTGCCCGGCAACCCGCTGCCGGACGGCTGGTCGGACCCCGAAGTGCGCGAGGCCGTGCCGTACGACGAGGTGGCGGGGAAGGCGGCGATTCCCGCGCTGCTGGCCGTGGCCGCGGTGTGCGCGCGAACCCTGTGGCGGCACGGGCGGGTTCGTCGTCGTGCCCATCGGGCGCTCACCGCGCTGCCGGAGACCGAGGTCGCGGTGCTGCCCGACGAGATGCCGTACGCGTACGCCCTGCCCGGTCGCTCCCGGGACCGGATCGTGGTGACCACGGGCCTGCTCGACTGTCTGCGGCCCGCCGAGCGCCGTGCACTGTTCGCCCACGAGCGGGCCCACCTGGCGGAGCGCCATCACCGGTTCCTGTTGGTTACACAGTTGGCGGCGCGAGCCAACCCCTTCCTGCGCCCGCTGCGCACCGCCGTGTCGTACACGACGGAGCGGTGGGCCGACGAGGAGGCGGCGCGGGTCCTCGGCGACCGCCGGACCGTCGCGAGGGCGATCGGCAAGGCGGCACTGGTCTCCCGGGACACGCCAGTGCCCACGCTCGCGGGCTTCGCGGCCCCGGGGCCGGTACCGCGCCGGGTAGCGGCGTTGCTGGGGCCCGCTCCCGCGACGCGCAGTTGGCCGCCGGTGTTCACCGCGGTGGGCATGGCGGCGTGGACGGCCGCTGCCGGAGCGGCCATGTCGGCGATGTCGTCCGCCAACTCCGCGGTGACGATGATGGCCATCCTGTACGCGGCCACGCCGCTCTGACCTGGTGGCGTGCCGGTCAGGCGCTCTCCGCGATCAACGACAGTCCGGCGACGAGCCCGACGAACGCCAGGATCGCCAAGGCGCACACGATGAGCACCAACCAGCCGGTCAGGATCGCGGCTGGCGCGAGTCCGCGCCCCTCCCCGTCCAGACGCCGGCCACGGAAGCGTGCGACGTGCCCCGCTGGGATGGCGATCAGGGCGCACGCCATCGCGCCGCCGATGAAGATGCCCGGGTTGATCCAGGCGATGCCCGTGGCGAAGTTCCCGAGAGCCGTGACGCCGCCGAGCGCGAAGAAGGCGCTGACCTTCGCAGGCCGGTTACGCCCCCGAGGCCGACGCTCGGGCCGGAGCCTCGGGCCGCGCCCGCGTGTATTCACCGCTGCCCATGCCGTTCCCCCTGCCGACGGTCCCCGACGTGTCCGCGTCCGGATGCTACGGGACGACCCCAGGGGCAGCACGCCGGGCCGGTGCTCGTACGGGCACCGGCCCGGCGTCCTGGGCTACTCAGAGGTCGAACTCGTGCGGCGGCAGGTCGAGGGCGTAGCACGCCTCGCGGACGACGGCCTGCTCGGTCTTGTCGAAGTCGCCGTCCGCGCCGCCGATGACGATGCCGATCTGGATGACGGCACGGGCCTCGGCGGGCTTCTTCTTCGCCTTGGCGATCTCCTGCATGACGCTGACCTTGCCGAAGGCGAAGTCGGTGGTCAGCTTGTTCAGGTTGTCCTCGAAGCGGCGGCGCAGCTCGTCGGCGTCGAAGTTCTGCAACACCTCGTTGGTGGCGATGAGCTGGGCCACACGCTGGCGCTCGGACGGGTCGATGGTGCCGTCGGCAGCCGCGACCAGGGCGCACATCGCCATGCTCGCGTCGCGGAAGGCGCCGCTCTTGAGGTCGTTCTTCTTCGCCACCAGCTGCGTCTGCATCGTCGACGCGGACTCCTTGATGCGGTCCCACAACGCCATGAGAACTCCATATGGTCGGGATACGGTCCGGGCTTGATATCTACAGCAATGTAGAAACTGATGGGGTGGCGGAGAAGTTCCGACACCCTCTCGGGACGTCAGTCCTCGCCGCCCTCGCCCTCCTCGTCGCCCTCGAAGAAGTCACCCACCTCGTCGACGACTTCGGCCGCGACCATGCCGCCGACGACTCCAACGGCGAGACCTGCCGCGCCCGCCGCGATCGCCGTACCCATCCCGGGGCCGGAGCGGTGGCCGTCGTGGTGATGGTCGTCGTGGTGACCGTGGTGGCTCTCATGCCCGTACGAGCCATGTCCGCCGTAGGAGGCGTGCGTGCCGTACGACGCCCGGTGCTCGACCAGTTGCCGGATCCAGCCGTCGACGATCGTGTTCCAGTCCAGGTGCTCGGCCTCGCCGTGGGAGACCGTGAAGCGGGTCAGCGCGTCGTGCCCCTCGGAGAAGAAGCCGCCGCGTTTGTCCGCTTCCAGAACGACCTCCATTCCGGCCGGTCCGGCGAGGAAGGTCACCTCGATCTCGTTGACCTGGTGCGCGTACTGCGGTGCCGGGGTCAGCTCGATCTCCTGGTAGAAGGGCAACTGCTGCCCGGTGCCGCCGATGCGGCTGTACTCCAGGTCGGCCGACTTGAAGCCGAAGCCGAGCTGACCGAGAGCCTCCAGGATCGCCTCCTGGACGGGCAGCGGGGCCACCACGAGCTGGTCGAGGTCACCCTTGTCCTTGGCGCCGGCCACCGCCAGCTCGGTGCGCACGCCGAGCACGATGCCCAGCGCCTGCCCGTACAGCTCGGTGATCGGCGTCTCCCACGGCAGCGTCACGCCGAAGGGGACGCTGCGCTGCTCGCCCGCCGCAAGCCGGAAGCCGCCGCCGACGGTGATCCGCTCGAAGACGGCGACGCCCTCGCTCTCCCCGCCGTCATGCTCGGCCTCGACACGCGCCACCAGCTCCACAGTGATGTGCTCGATGTCGAAGTCGGCGTCGCCACCCCTGAGACGGACCTGACCCGACAGGGGGCCACCCGGCCGGGCCGCACCCGGGTCGAGGACCGTGTCCGCAGTGGGTCCGCCCACACCGAGCGAACCGAGAAGCCGTTTGAACACCATCGCGGCGTCCACTCCTTCATGTGCGTGTGGTTTGTCGCGCTCGCGGGAACAACCGGGTACACCGGATCGTTCTCTACAAGCGAGTAGAAGCATAGGGTTGCGGGGCGCCGCGCAAGCGGTGTGCGGGCACTCGGCGCGGAAAGGGCCGAAAACGGTCACTCTCGTGGGCTGTCCCGACCTTGACCAGTGCCTTTTGCTCGCCCTTTAACATGGGAACGTCCACCACCCACGACGACGAAGGAGACACGGTTCCGCCATGGGCGAGCCTCCCAGTACCAGCCGTGCCATACCCCACCGACCACGACCTGCGGCTTGCGAGGGATCGGGGGTGGCACGGTGACCGAGGTCCTGCTGCTCCTGCTGGCCTTCCTGCTCACGCTGACCTGCGCGGTGTTCGTCGCGGCCGAGTTCTCCCTGACCACCGTCGAACGCGGTGACCTGGAGCGGGCCGCCGAGGCGGGCGAGCACGGTGCCGAGGGAGCGCTGAAGGCCGTACGCCGCCTGACGGTTCAGCTCTCCGGCGCCCAGCTCGGCATCACCGTCACCTCCCTGGTGATCGGCATGCTCGCCGAGCCGTCGCTGGCCGCCTTGCTGCGGGGCCCCCTGGAGGCGGCCGGCCTGGGCGGGGCCGCCTCGACCGTGGCGACCCTGCTGGGGGTCGCCGTCTCCACCGTCGTGCTGATGGTGGTGGGCGAGCTGGTGCCGAAGAACTGGGCGATCGCCCGTCCGCTCGCCGTCGCCAAGGTGATCGCCGGTCCCCAGCGCGGCTTCACGGCCGCCTTCGGCCCGTTCATCCACCACCTCAACAACACCGCGAACCGCTTCGTACGCCGCTTCGGCCTGGAGCCCGCCGAGGAACTGGCCTCCGCCCGCAGCCCCGAGGAACTCGTGGCGCTCGCCCGGCACTCCGCCGCCGAAGGCGCCCTGGAAGAGGACTCCGCCGAGCTGTTCGTACGCGCCCTCCACCTGGGCGAGCTGACCGCCGAGAACGTGATGACCCCGCGCGTCGACGTCAAGGCCCTGGAGGCGCACGCCACCGCCGCGGACGCTGCCAACCTCACCCATGCCACCGGCCTGTCCCGCTTCCCGGTCTACCGAGACAGCCTGGACGAGGTGATCGGCACCGTCCACATCCGCGACGTCCTCGCCCTGGAGCCCGAACGGCGGGCGAGCACCCCCGTGACGGAACTGGCCACCGCACCCCTGCTGGTGCCCGACAGCCTGCCCGCCGACCGACTGCTGGAGCGGCTGCGCGAGACACGCACCATGGCCGTGGTCATCGACGAATACGGCGGCACGGCGGGCGTTGCCACGATGGAGGACATCGTCGAGGAGGTCGTCGGCGAGGTCCGCGACGAGCACGACCCCGTCGAGATCCCCGACCTCCAGCCCGCCCCGGCCGGGGCGGACGGCCGTGCGGTGTGGGAGGCCGACGGCGGCGTACGCCTGGACCAGCTCGCCGAGATAGGACTGACGGCGCCGGACGGCCCGTACGAGACCGTCGCCGGCCTGATCGCCACCCGCCTCTCCCGCATCCCGGTCAAGGGGGACGCACTGGACCTCGACGACGGCTGGCGGCTGAGCGTCCTCGACGTCGACCACCACCGCGCCGATCGTGTCCGCATCACCGAACCGGTTCCGGTGCCGGTCCAGGCGGGGGAGGAAACCCGATGACCGCGCTGCAGATCTTCATCGGCGCTCTGACCCTGATCACCAACGCCTTCTTCGTCGGCGGCGAGTTCGCCCTGATCTCCGTACGCCGTGCGCAGATCGAACCGCGTGCCAAGGAGGGCAACAAGCGGGCCCGGATGACCCTGTGGGGCCTGGAGCACATCTCCGCGCTGCTCGCCACCGCCCAGCTCGGCATCACCGTCTCCTCGCTGGTGCTGGGCGCGGTCGCCGAACCAGCCATCGCGCACCTGCTGGAGCCCGCCTTCGAGGCGGCCCACGTGCCGCACGGACTCGTCCACCCGATCGCGTTCGTCATCGCGCTCACCGTGGCGACGTACCTGCACATGCTGATCGGCGAGATGGTCCCGAAGAACATCGCGCTCGCGGCCCCCGTCCCGACCGCCCTGCTCCTGGGACCGCCGCTGGTCGCGCTCACCCGCGCACTGCGGCCGGTCGTCTTCGGCATCAACTCCTTCGCCAACGCGCTGCTGAACTTGCTGCGCGTCGAACCGAAGAACGAGGTCGAGGCCGTCTTCACCGACGACCAGCTCGCCCGCATGGTCCTCGACGCCAGCGAGGCCGGCCTGCTCTCACCGGCCGACGGCGAACGCCTGCGCGACGCACTGGAGCTCGGCACCCGCCCGGTGGGAGAGATCCTCGTCCCGGCCCACAAGATGCGCACCGTCGCACACAACGTCACCCCGGCCCAACTGGAGCGCACGGCGGCCGAAGCGGGCTACTCCCGCTTCCCGGTCACCGGCCTGAACGACACCCTGCTCGGCTACCTCCACATCAAAGACACCCTTGGCATCACCGACCGCGACCGGCCCTTTCCCCGGACCGCCCTGCACCCGGTCACCCGGGTCCGCATCGACACCCCGCTGGACGACACCCTCACCGCACTACGCGCCGACGGCAGCCACCTGGCCGGCGTCACCGGCGAATCGGGGGCGGTCCTGGGCTTCGTGACCATGGAGGACGTCCTGTCCGAACTGGTCGGCCCAGCCCCGGCAACCGGCGCCGCCACCGCCTGACCATCAGTCCGCCTCGACGCGGAGGCTCCCGATTCCCCAGCGTCTCTCACGCCTCAACAGCCGCAAGACCTGGCTCAGTGCGGCAGCCGTGCTCACCCTCGCAGTCCTCAACGCCCCGGCGATGGCGGCTTTCGCCCGGCACGCCTATCACCGCTGGGAGATCAACCAGCCCGAGTACAAGGCAAGGTACGGGCCACTGGGCCTTGCCACGCTCCCGGAGAAGTACCTGCTCAACTCCATCCACGCCATCCTCCTGCACACCGGCAAGGTGCTGCTGATCGCCGGCTCCGGCAACAACGTCAAGCTGTTCGAGGGCGGCGCTTTCAAGAGCACCCTCTGGGACCCCGCCACCGACACCTTCGAGAAGATCGACACCCCGGCGGACCTGTTCTGCGGCGGCCACGCCCAACTCCCCGACGGCAAGATCCTCGTCGCAGGCGGCACCGCCCGCTACGAGGTACTCAAGGGCGACGTGAAGCGCGCGGGCGGCGCCATGCTCGTGAAGAACGAGGACCCGGACCACGCCCACACCTTCCCCAAGGGCACCGTCTTCCGTTCCCCCTCCGGCGTGGAGTACCGCTCCCAGTTCAGTGTCCACGTGCCGGCCGCGAAGAAGACACCCACCCTCCAGAACGGCAACGTCAAGGTCACCGCGAGCGAGGCCCGCGCCTTCGTCGAGGCGGTCGACGAGGGTCCGCTGGGCATCATCAACACCACCGAGCAATACGCCATCGCCGTCCTGAAGGGCAAGGACGCCGACACCCCGACGCTCACCATGCTGTCCGACGGCCGCGTCCCGGCGGCCTCCGGGCTGGACGACATCGGGCAGGTCGTGCCCGGCAAGAACGAGCTCCACGACCCGTGGACCAAAACCTGGTCGCCCGCCCGACCCGCTACTTCCCGACCTACCCGTCCTTCTTCCTGACCGGCAAGCGCCAGGTCTTCTACCCAGGCTCCAACGCCGGGTACGGGCCCGCCGACAAGGGCCGAAACCCGGTCTGTGGGACCTGAAGACCAACACCTTCACCCCCATCGGCGGCCTCACGGATGCGGACATCCTGGAGACCTCCGCATCTGCACGGCTGCCGCCCGCGCAGGACAAGAAGGTGATGGTGCTCGGCCGCGGAGGGGTCGGCGAGTCGCGCGCCGCCACCTCCCGTACGGCGATCGTCGACCTCGACACCGCACGCCCTGCGTTCACCACCGGGCCGCGCCTGCCGGAGAACACCCGCTACCTCAACGCCGTAATCCTCCCGGCCGACACCGCCTTCACCACCGGCGGCAGCCACGACTACCGCGGCAAGGGCGCCAGCGACATCCTCAAGGGCCAGATCTGCCACCCCGCCCAGAACGCCTCGCACCTGCCGCCGCTCCGACGGTCGGCCGCAACTACCACACCGAGGCCCTGCTCCTGCCCGACGGCCGCGTCGCCGTCTTCGGATCCGACCGGCTCTTCGCCGACAAGGCCAGCACCCGACCCGGTCACTTCGAACAGCGGGTCGAGCTCTTCTCCCCGCCCTACCTCCACCACTGCGACCGCCCCGGCCTTGCCTCCGGCCGCAGAACCGACGTCGAGCACGGCGGCGAGGTCGTCCTGCGCACCACCGACCCGGCAGCCATCAGCCGCGTACGGCTCATCCGACCCGGATCCGCGACGCACGTCACGGACTTCGACCAGAGGTCCGTCGCCCTCGACATCACCCGGCGCGCCGAGGGCAAGCTCACCGGCCGTGTGCCCGACGACGCCTCGCTCGTCCCACCCGGCTGGTACATGGCCATCGCCGTCAATGAGCAAGGCGTGCCGTCCCCCGCCGTCTGGGTCCACGTCCTCTATGAGACGACTGTGCAAAATTTACCCAGTGCAATGATTGATCGGGCCGACGCGCCCGTACCTTCTGGCACAGCCCGCTTCCGCCAGGAGGACCCATGCCCCTCTCCCGCAATACGATCAGCACCGTCTTCGTGGGCGGCGCGCTCGTCCTCACCCTTTCTGCGCTCGCCTACCCCGCCATGCTGGGCATCGAGAACACGGCGACGGACACGTCCCGCATCATCGCCAACACCCGCTTCGGACCGATCACCGAGGCGGACCGCGACTTCGTGGTCAAGGTCCGCTCGGCCGGGCTGTGGGAGTACCCCCTGGGCGAGATGGCGATGGAGCGGGGCACCACGAAGGAGATGAAGGAGGCCGGCGAGCACCTGATCGTCGGGCATGCCGGGCTCGACGCCCTGTGCCGCAAGATCGCCCCTGAACTGAACATCACCCTGCCCAACCAGGCCAGCCCACAGCAGCAGCAGTTCGTGGCCACCGTGGACTCCAAGAGCGGCAAGGAGTTCGACTCCACCGCGGTCACGATCATGCGGGTCACCCACGGCCAGATCTTCCCCGTGATCGCCAAGATCCGCGCCAGCACCCAGAACACCCTGGTCCGCCAGCTCGCCGACCTGGCCAACGACACCGTGCTCGACCACATCACAGTCCTGGAGAACACCGGCCTGGTCAACTACGACCAGGTCAACTTCCAGCAGACCACACCGCCCAAGCTGCCCAAGGACCAACTCACCCCTCCCGCGCCCCAGCCCGGCTCGCCGCTGGTCATCCTTACCCCACGCCCGGACCTGGACGTCAATACCAGTTCCCCGACGCCGTCGCCCAGCACGACCGTGCGGTGATCAGCGAGAGGGTGGTGAGTCGACGGGCTCGTCCCGCTCTGCGGGGCGGGAGGCGGTGTGGGAGAGCCGATAGGAGCGTACGACCGCGACCACACACGCCACGACGAGCGCGGCGGCCAAGCCGCCCAGGTCCCGCAGCGGCTCCGGCCGTGACCCTCCGGCCTCCACGCCGCGCGGCGACACGTGGCCTTGCGGGTCGTACACGACGGCGAGCGTGTCGCCGGGCCGGGTGGTCTGCCCACATCCTCGCCAGATGCGGACCTTGAGCGGTACGCCGTCGCGGTCGGTCACCGAACAGAGGTAGCGGCCCGTACTGGAGACGGCGCCCGGTCCGCCCTCGACCGAGGTCACCACCGCGGACTCCACCCGACCCCGCTCCGCCAGCACCACACCCACGGCCGCCTGGGGCGCCTGCAGCGCGAGGCAGCCCGCGAGCACGGCGGCGATGCCGACCAGCGCCCGTCCGGCCCGTACCACGCAGAGGTAGACGACGAGCGCGGCGGCACATACGAGGCCGCCCTCGCCGTTCCCCAGCCCGGGAACTCCATACCAGGCGCCGGCGACCGCGCTGCCGACGATGGCACCCGCTCCCAGGCATCCGGCCAGGATCCCCTCCGCGGTCAGCCACCACGGCGGCAGGCCCACGAACTCGGCCGGCCCCCATACCGTGCTCCGCAGATGCGCCATCAGGTACCGCTCCGGCATAGGCGGGGGGCGGCGTCGGCGGTGCATGCGTGTCTCCCTCCCCGGCGTCCTTGGGGGACATCCTGGTGTCACGGGCGGGCGGTGTGCACTGCCCGCCCCCGGACGCTCACACGCAGTGTGCACTGCCGGGATCAGGCAACCAGCCACACCTCCGCGATCGTCTTGCATTATGCAAAATACGCCGTGAGCGGTGAAGAGCGGCCCGAATCACGGTCAGGCGTCGCGGGCCACCGGGACGTCGATCGCCCAGCCCAGCGGGTGGGGCTCGGCGTCGTCGAGTGCGGGAGCCGGGGGCTCTCCTCCGGCCTCGTTGAAGGCGGTCAGTGCCTCGATGAGGGCCAGTCGCTGGGTTGGGGTGAGTCGTTCGACGATCGCGGCGATCTCGGTGCGCCGCCGGGACGTGACGTCCGCGACCGTGCGCCGGCCCTCGTCGGTGAGCTGCAGCAGGGTCTCGCGGCGGTTGTCGGGGTTGGCCTGCCGGTCGGCGAGTCCGGCGGCGATGAGTCGGTCGACCATCCGCATCGCTGTGGACGGTGCGACCTGGAGCAGGTCGGCGAGGGCGACCAGCTTGGTGGCCCCGCGGGTGGAGAGCACCACGAGCATCCGGAACTGCGGGAGCGTCAGCCGCTCCTCGACTTCGGCGAGGGATCGGGCGGAGACCGCCACCAGCAGCCGCGAGGCGGTCAGCACCGCACGGGTCACCGCGTCAACATCGTCCATCGCCCCCGTGGGGGTCTCGCGCTCCGGCATGTGTCCTTTGTACCGTGCCGAAGTCCCTGCTCACTCACGTGATGGGAACAGATTTTCCGTTCCCATGACCGTGATAGCGGAGCAGGAGCATCGCGGCGTCGTCGTGGGGCGGCCCGCCCGCATGCTGGGCCAGGTCCGCGCGCAGGGCCTCCAGGGCGCGGCGTGCGTCAGGATCCTTCAGTAGGTGTGCGCGCTCGCCGAGGGGGTAGAAACGGCCGTCCTCGTCGCGGGCCTCGGTGACGCCGTCGGTGTACAGCAAGAGCTGCTCGCCCGGTCCGAAGTCCACCTGGTAGGGCTTCGGACCGTCGCTGCCGTGTGCGCCCAGGCCGAGCGGTAGGGCGTAAGCGGGCGGCTTCGGGAAGTGGACGGTGCCGCCTCGGTGTACGACCATCGGGGCCGGATGCCCGTAGTTGAGGAAGACAGCCTCGTGGCCCGCGCCGATCTCGGCGAGGATCGCGGTGACGAACTTCTCGCCCTCCAGTTCCCGGGCCACGCTCCGCTCCAGGCGTTCGCCGAGCCCCACCAGGTCCGGCTCGTCGTGCGCCGCCTCCCGGAACGCGCCGAGAACGACGGCCGCCGTTTCCACCGCGGCCAGCCCCTTGCCCTGCACATCACCCACGATCACCCGGACGCCGTGAGGCGAGGCCACCACCTCATACAGATCACCGCCGATGCGCGCCTCCGCAACTGCCGAGGTGTACGACACCGCCGCCTGCAACGGCCCCGCGGTCAGCGGCACCGGCCGCAGCAGCACCTGCTGGGCCACCTCCGCGATCGACCGCACGCTGGCCAGTTCCCCCTCCCGGCGCGAGCGCATCACGGCCGCCGCGATGCCGACGCCCGTCACGCCCGCCACCGAGGCCATCGCGGTATATCCCCTGCGTTCCTCGAACAGCCCGTCGTACAGCCCGAGACTCACGCACAGCACCAGCGCCACGAGCCCGATCACCGCCGTTCGACGCCACCCCCCGACTAGCCCGGAGAAGGCCGGCCCGAGCGACACCAGCGGCAGGAACCCGACTCCCGGTCCGGCCGCGACGTCCACCACCGCGACCACCGTCATCACCGCGATCGGCATGGAGGACAGCACGGTCCAGTCCGATGGCGGTTTCTCGTCGGTCATGGCCTACTCCAGCGGTGTCACGGCGTTCGAGAGCCGCCCCTCGTCCCCGCAGGCGCCCCTCCCCCGACCTTTAGACTATGCAAAGGTGGCGTGCGCGAGGCTGCTCTCAGCCCCGGTCCTTTACCCAATCGAGGCCGACGGCCGACAGTTCCCGACTCGCGGAAGGCAACCATGACGCAGAGAGACACCGCAGCCCGCAGTCCCCAACTCCCCACCGGCTGGCGGCGCCTGGCCGCGCGGCTGCCGATCCTGCTCTTCCGTTCAGGGCTTGGGCCCCTCTTCGGCAAACGGCTGCTTCTGCTGCACCACACCGGTCGTGTGAGCGGCCTCGACCGCATGGTGGTCCTGGAAGTGGTGTCCTACGACCCGGTCGGTGCGAGCTGGACCGTCGCCTCCGGCTTCGGGCCGCAGGCCGACTGGTACCGGAACCTGCGCGAGCAGCCGAAGACACTCGTCCAGATCGGCAACCGACCGTACGCCGTCACGGCCCACTTCCTCACGCCCGGGGAAGGCGCCGAGATCATGGCCGACTACGCCCGACGGCACCCGCGAACGGCCCGCCGCCTGTGTGCGTTCATGGGCTTTCCCATCGACGACGAGACGTCCTACCGCGAGGCGGGACGTGCCATCCCGCTCGTACGGCTCGACACGGCCGTCGGGCAACGCCTGCCGTGAGCGGAACCGTTTCGCCCGTCAGCCGCAATCATCAGCAAGCCGTTCTGCCCTGTGCAAGGAGTCCGATGCCAGATCCCCTCTCCCGCCTCCTGCGCATGGTGCGACGCCGCCCGGACAAGGAGACCGACTCCGTACCAGCCGTATCGTCGTCCGACTTTCCGGCGCAATCACCGCCCGAAACGCCGAGCACGCCGCAAGCCGCCTGCGTGAGGTGTTGCACGCCCACCTCGATCTCCTGGAAGTCGACCTGAGCCAGGTGAGCCACCTTGGCAGCGACGACGGTGCGGCTTTCTTCGCGGCGCTGCTCGCGGCTCGTCCGCACGCCACCCGTGTAGTGGTGACGCACGCGAGGCACAGCCACACACACTCACCCCAACTGGGCCTGGCTCAACTGCTCGACATCCGCCGAGGGGAGGACCTGGACATCCCGTAAGCCACCGGTCCAGTGCTGGGCGGTAGTTGCTGGGATCCGGCAGTATGCGCGCCTCCAGGCTGCGCATCAAGGATCTGTCAGTGCTGTGTAAAGAACGTGTAGGGTTCCCTGCGGTGTGCCGGGAAGTCTGGTCGGCGGTCTTTGACAGAAGTGTCTTTGCCGATCGGGGGTCCGGGTCATGGTGCTCGTCGTGGTTTTCGGGGTGGCGCTGCTCGTCGCGGTGCTGCTGTCGGGTCTTGCCGCCCGCACCGTCCTGTCCACGTCCTTTCTGTTCCTCGTCGGTGGCGCTCTCGTCAGTGACGGCTTCCTCGGGCTGATCCACATCACGCCCGACAGCGAGATGGTGTCCGTGACGGCCGATCTGGCCCTGTTCGCGGTGCTGTTCACCGACGGCATGCACGTCTCCTTCCCCAAGCTGCGCGAGAACTGGAGAAACCCGGCCCGCGCGCTCGGTCTTGGCATGCCGCTCGCGTTCGTCGGCATGGCGCTCATCACGCACTTCCTGGTGGGCCTGGACTGGACGACGTCCTTCCTCGTCGGCGCCGTACTGGCGCCCACCGACCCGGTGTTCGCCTCAGCGATCGTCGGCCGCAAGGAAGTCCCGGCGAAACTACGGCAGTTGCTGAACGTGGAAAGCGGCATCAATGACGGGCTCGCCCTGCCGGTGGTACTCATCCTGATCGCCGCGGCCGGCCCGACCGCCGGGCACGCCGAGTCCGACCTCGGGAAGATCGCGCTGGAACTGGTTCTCGGCCTTGTCTTCGGCGTCGTTCTCCCCTTTGTTGTGATCGAGCTCGTACGGTTCCGGTTGCTGGGCGCCGAGCCCAAGCTCCAGCCGCTGCTGCCGCTGGCGATCGGCGTGATCCTTTACGCGCTGTGCCATCTCACCCACGCCAACCCCTACCTCGCCGCGTTCTCCGCGGGCGCGGTGCTCACCGCGCGCTCGCTGGAGGCGAAGGAAGCGTTCGAGCCGCTCGGGGAAGCGCTGGCGGAGCTGGCCAAATTCGCGGCACTGCTGGTATTCGGCGCGCTGCTGACACCGCCGCTGTTCGGTGACCTGTCCTTCGGAGGGTACGTCGCTGTGGTCCTCGCCATCGTGCTGATCCGCCCCGCCTCGCTGCTGCTGTCCCTCATCGGCACCCGGTTCACCCGGCAGGAGAAACTGGTCGCGGCCTGGTTCGGCCCGAAGGGCTTCGCGTCCGTGGTCTACGGGCTGCTGGTGCTCCAGGCCGGGATCCCGCAGGGCCAGGACGCGTTCACGCTGATCGCCGTGTGCATCGCCTTCTCGATCATCGCGCACAGCTCCACTGACGTGCCGATAGCCCGCCTGTTCCACGTCGAGGACCTCGTCGGCGTGAACGACGGCACCCCAGCAACCCGTACCGCCAAGGAGAACGACCACGTCGGCGCGTGAACTCGCCGAGCCCTACGCCTCCGTGTGCACCGATGACGACGCCACGGAGGCGGCCCGGCTGCTGACCGGGTACAAGCTGCCCGCGCTGCTGGTAGTCGACCCCGACGGACAGCCGTACGCCATCGTGCGCGGCTCCCAGCTCATCGGCCGACTCGGCTCATTCCGCTCAGACGACGAGGTGCCGGTCGGCGAGTCGGTGGACGCATCGCACCCGCCGCGGCATTCATGCCCGCCCGTGAAGTGATCCTCATCACTGCACCCGACCGCGCCGTGACATTTGCACAGTGCAAGACGCTGGGTGTGATGGGCCCTCCGTGGGACGGATGTGCCCCGTGTGATTCGAAGCCTGATCCATTGTCCGGCTGTTGCCCGGGCCTTCCGGGGTCCTTTCTTGGGGGGATGTCTTGAATCGTCGTCATGGTCGTGCGTCACGGGCGTACAGACCACTGAGTCTGAAGCGCAGGGCCTGGCTCACGCTGGGTGCGGTGGTGCTGGGCGGCGGAGGTGCGGCGACGTACGCCCTGGCCGGCCAGTCGGAGGACCCCGGAGCGACGGGCCGGTCCAAGCGGCCGGTGAAGGTCTACGACCTCGCGTTGAAGGGCACCGGCGGCCGGGAGCGGGAGCTGCCCCGCACCAGCACCGAGCAGTTCTCGATCCTGGGCGTCTCCTGGGCCGGGCCCACGAAGAAGATCGACGGCATCGCGCAGGTGCGTACCCGCGGTCTGGAGTCGGGACAGTGGAGTCCGTGGCAGCCGCTGGAGGTCGACGAGGACCCGCCGGAAGGCGTCGAGCCGGGGATGCGCGGGGCGTCCGCACCGCTGTGGGTCGGCCCGTCCGACGGTGTCGAGGTGCAGGTCGTGAGCGAGGACGGCGCCGTGAGCGCGGGGCTGCCGAAGGGACTTGAGGTCAATCTGGTCGACCCGGGTGTGGTGACCTCCGCCGAGACGATGTCCATCGACACCGAGATCGAGCCGGCCGCGTTCGCCGCTGAGACCGATCCGGTCACCACGCCGTCCGCGACGTCCGCGTCTGAGCCGAGCGGCACCGACATCGCGTCCACCTCGCCCACTGGGCCGGCCCCGGCCACGGCATCGGCCGAGACCGCGCCGGCGAGCGCCACGGACTCCGCCTCCGCGTCGGCCTCCGCCTCTCCGTCGCCGAGCGAGACCGTGCCGACCGCCCTGCCGTCCACCGTCACCTGGCCGCCGATCACCAGCCGGGCGCAGTGGGGCGCGGATGAGTCGACGGTGGACGATCCGCCGTCGTACATCGACAAGGTGCAGGCGGTGTTCGTGCACCACACCGTCGGTTCCAACAGCTACAGCTGCGCCCAGTCGGCGTCCTTGGTGCGCGGCATCATGGCGTACCACATCGACGTCAACGGCTGGAACGATCTCGGCTACAACTTTCTGGTCGACAAGTGCGGCCAGATCTTCGAGGGCCGCGCGGGCGGTGCCGATCTGCCCGTACAGGGCGCGCACACCTACGGCTTCAACAGCTACTCCGCAGGCATCGCCGTCCTCGGCGACTTCCAGGGCGACCCCGCCAAGGGCATCCCGCCGGGCCGACCGACCCGGGCCACGCTGGAGTCGGTGGCCCGCGTCGCCGCCTGGAAGCTGGGCCAGTACGGCGTCAGCCCGACCGGCAAGGTCACGCTGACCGCCGGGGGCAACACCGGGGTATGGGACGAGGGCGAGGAAGCCACCCTCAACACCATCTCCGGCCACCGCGACGGCTATGCCACCGAGTGCCCCGGCACCGCCATGTACACCAAGCTCGGCGAGATCCGCCGCTTCGCCGCGAGCGCCGGCGCCAACTCCGCCATCCCGACCGCCGACTTCAACCGCGACGGCGTGAACGACCTGGTCGCCGGTGTGCCGCGGGGGAACCGGGTCGTGGTGGTGCCAGGTGGCACGGATGGCCCCGTCGGAGACCTGCGGCGCACGCTCACCCAGACCACCACAGGCGTTCCCGGCACCTCCGAATCCGGTGACCTCTTCGGCACCTCGGCCTCCTGGGGCGACATCAACGGCGACGGCTACGCCGACCTCGCGATCGGCGCGCCCGGCGAGGACGACACCAGCGGCCACTCCGACCGTGGTGCGGTCACGGTGATGTACGGCCCCTCCCTCACCAAGGGCTTCTGGTATACCTCTAGTTCGGGGATCACCCAGACCGGCGCCAAGCTCGGGTCCACCGTCGTCGTCGGCGACTTCGACGCTGACGGCAAGGCGGACGTGTTCTCGGCCGGCACCGGCAACGGAGGCAACTGGGATGTCCGGCTCTCCGGCACGTCGACCCGCCAGACCGGCAGGATCACCAGTGCCACCGGTTCGGTCTCCTACCTGGACTCCGCGACCGGCGACTTCAACCGGGACGGTTACGCAGACGTCGCCCTCAACTACCGGGACACCGGCGGCATCGGCCGCGTCGCCTGGTTCAAGGGCACCGAGTCCGGCCTGGTCAAGGTGAGCGTCCTGTCCGTCAAGGGCGGCCGGTCCATCGCCGCCGGGGACGTCAACGGCAACGGCTTCGACGACATCGTCATCGGCCAGCCCTACTCCTGGTCCAGTCCCTACAGGGGCGGTCAGGTCACCATGGTTCCGGGCACGTCGACCGGGTTCACCACCACCGGCATGCGCGTCATCCACCAGGACACCAGCGGAGTCCCGGGCGCGGCCGAGTCGGGTGACGCCATGGGCGCCTCCCTCTCCGTCGGTGACCACAACGACGACGGCTACGCGGACGTGCTGACCGGTCTGGTGGGCGAGGACCTCACCCGTAGCGGCATCAGCCGGAGCAATGCGGGCGTGGCCCTGCTCCTCAAGGGCAGCTCGTCCGGCCTGACCGGCTCAGGTGGCCAGGCGTTCCACCAGGACACCGGCGGCATCGGCGGTGTCTCCGAGTCCAACGACAAGCTCGGTTCCTCGGTGGTCCTCCAGGACCTCTCCGGCTGGGGCCGCGCCGACCTCGCCATCGGCGCGGAGGGCGAGGACAGCTACAACGGCATCATCCTCCAGCTGGACAGCGGCAGCTCCGGCGTGAGCACCAGCGGCTACGCCTACTACACCAGGGGCACTCTGGGCACCCCGACGGGCGCCCACCTCGGCCAGGTACTCACCCCGTAACCCACGAAACCTCGCAGCAGGAGGTCACAACAATCGCCGGGACCCTTGCGCCACGAGGGTCCCGGCTGTGTCCCGGGCGCAACAGATCTGAAGCAGGAGCGCGGCGAGCACCAGCATCGCGGCTCGCGTTCCCTTGAGACGTGCTCGGCATCAGTTCGGTGGTGGCCGTCGACAGCATCATGCCGAGGGCGAGAAACCCGTACGGCCCCCTGCGGAACAGTGCCCGGCGCCGCTCGATGTCCGTGTAAGCCGCCGTCATCTGCGGGAAAGGAAACCCGCCAGCAGGCGCCGCGGGCGTTCACCACTGCGATGTCCGGTACCGCAGCGAAGCGGGCGCACAGCCCAGCACAGTGGCCGGAGCGCGCCTCGTGCCCGCAGACCCTCATGTTGTTGCCATGATCGCCGCAGCAGGCACACTGCTGCGGCAATCCAGTACCCAAGGGATGGACAGTTAGGGTGGGAATCCGCAGGTGGTGGCGCTATCGCAGGGCCAACGCCCAGATCGACTTGCTCGCCGACGAGGTCAACTCCGGGAGGGCTCTGGTCGCCGATGCGACCGCGTATGAGACATCCCGGGATCGGACGGGCATTCCGGGCGTTGTGGAGTGCTGGGATGACGTCTTCCGGTTCAAGGCGAATTGGGAACTCACTGTCGAGACCGAGGGCTGGCGCATCTCGAAATCCCAAATAGACAGCGTTCACGACAGTGACAAACCAGGTGAGTTGGTCATCACCTTCCGCGAACCTGCACGTTTTCGGGCCATCGTGGTGACCCCTCTGATGCATGCGGATAAGTGGCGGGAAATGGCCACCCGTAACTGACCCTCATCAGAGGGCCGTGAACGGCCGCCCGAGCCGGGCGGCGTCGCCGTGCCGGCGATCGGCGGCAGCTCGGCCATGGTGCGGTCAAACCTCGTCGTTCGGCCATCCCAGAAGCCGGGCACCGATCACCGACGTCTGCAAGGTGTAGCGGTGGACGGTATCCGCGGGGTCGGCGCCGGTGAGCTTGTGGATGCGCTCCAAGCGGTAGGTGAAGGCGCGCACGCTCAGGTTCAGCCGTCGGGCCGCTTCGGCCGCGATGCAGCCGGAGTCGAAGTACGCGGTCAGTGTGTCG
The DNA here is from genome assembly GCF_014257025.1 of Streptomyces cupreus. GTDB lineage: Bacteria > Actinomycetota > Actinomycetes > Streptomycetales > Streptomycetaceae > Streptomyces > Streptomyces cupreus. Next base: position 3,096 of record NZ_JACMSF010000084.1, on the reverse strand, counting down.
ACGAACAGCTGTGCTCCGCCTCGGGCGCTTTGCAGCGGGCCCAGGGTATTGCGCACGAGGTCGGCCATGGCCTGTCGGTCACGGGTCAGGACGGGGTAGACGAGGAGATCGGCCGTATGGAGCACCGGCTCGTGGAGGTGCAGCCGATCGGCCAGATCGAGGGCGTTCAGGGCTTCTTCGTAGGAGTGGACGACTCCGCCGGCACCGGGGTGGGCACGTCCGATGGCGACCTGTCCCCCGTCGGTGGCCGCGTGCGCCTGCTTGGCGAAGAACGCCAGCACGTCGTCCTGTTCTCCGGGGGCGACGCAGATCAGCCGTCCGTCCTTGGTGGTGAGCAGAATGCGCCGTTCGCCGAACCTGCTGATGAGGGCGCTCTCCACCTGACGGGTCGCCGGATGTGTGTCCTCCACCGGCTGCCTGCCTTGGGCTACGGCGACCGCGTGCGCGCGGGAGAGAAGCAGCCCGAAGCGTTCGGCACGTTCGGCGAGGCGGCCCAGGTCGCTGCGGCCGTAGAGGAGGTCGTCGATGAACTCCCGGCGCACGGCTTCCTCCTGCCGCACGGCGAGCCGCTGCGCCCGCTCGTGGCCTTCGGCGAACGCGTCGATCGCCTGCTCGACGACGGCGAGCACGCGGTCGGCCTCCGTGGAGGAGAGGGTGGGCCAGCTCTCGCGTGTCGCGGTCAGATAGCGGCGGACGAGGGCTCGTAGCCCGAGGCCGGCCTCGGCGGCGCGTTCTCCCCTGAACCGAAGAGACTCCAGTTCGTCCCGGGTGAGTCGGCGGCCTGTCCGGCTCGCTTCGGCCAGTATCCGGGCATACCCCTCCAGATACTCGTCCGGTACCTCGCGCCCGGTCACCCGTCCTCCTCTGCTTTTGACGCACTCTTGGCATATTCCTAACGCACGATGGACAAGAGTGGCAGACCCTCGGCTGGTGAGAGCGCTGCACCACCGCACAACCCCTGGGCGCGATCAGCTGTCTTCTCCGTGGGGGCCGTGTGCCCCAGGGGGACCACATCCGGCCCGTTCGACATGGAGGTGTGTGGGATGACTGCCCGTCATCACGAGCCCGACGCCTCACACCTCGCGGCGTGCTCGCGAAGTCACGGCCTGAGCGCCGCCAGGAGCAGACCGTTGCCTGAGCGGTCCGCCACGGCTTGTGTGCGCCCAGCCACGGGGGGGTATCCCGTGTGTGACGTGGTCCAGCCGCTGCTGCGGCGTGCCGACCCTTTGTCCCAACTGCTATGGATTGGGCAGGCCCGGAGGTATCCGGGAGAGGCGTGGTCGTCTCCCGGATCCGATCGGGCTCCGAACGGTCCACGAAAGCGGTAGTCAAACAGTCGTTCCGCCCCACCGGGTGTCGGCCCGTTTCCATTCTTCGTCCCACTGCCGCAGGCGCCGCCTGTCCAGAAGCCAGTGAACGGCCTGGCCGCCACCCAGGACGACCGAGACCGCGAAGGTCGCGGCGAGGGCGCCCGTCGCGGTCGCCTGAAGTGGCCCGGCCGAGATCGAAAGCGGCCGTGTCGTGAGTCGACCGGGCGTATCCACCCAGACCGTGATCCGCGTCCCGGCCTCGGTGCCGGGCTTGACCCGCGTCTGACCGGTATGGCGCGAACCGTCGGCCCCGGTCCAGCGCACGGTGGCCCATACGGGCGGACTACCCATTCGCCCCTTCGCGCGGGGCTCGGCGTCCTGCAGGAGGACGGCGGGCACCTCCTGCCGCTCGATCCGCTGCCGCTCCAGCGACTCCGCGGACGCGGTCCCCGCTACCAAACCCGCCAGGACGCCCCCACTCGCGGCGCACAGCCACATGACGAGCACGAGCCAGGCTTCGACAACATCAATGCGGCGCTTGAGGACGTTGTGTCGCCATCGCCACCACCGCAGCGTGGTACCAGGTGTCCTCGCCATCGGCCCACACCCCCTTGGTCGAGAGCACCGACGGCCCTGCTTCCAGTGTGCCCGCCCGCGGGTGTCCCTGCCCGCAAGGAAGCCGAGCGCGGGCCGACCCACCAAACCCGAGTACCCCTACGGCGTAGGGGCCGCACCTCTGTGCACGCAGCAACAGACGCCGGACGTAGGACCAGTTCGTCCTGTCTTGACGCGGACGATGACACATCTTTAACAGGCACCGGCATGCAGAACCTGTTGAACACTGCCGGGATCCGGCAATGCGCAGCTCCCCCGTGCGCGTGCAGGATGGGCCGCGGGGAGCACTACGGACGGTTCCGGTGCCGGGCACCGGCAGGTGTACCCGCACCAGAGCCGACGCTCCTTCAGCGGCCCGCAGTCTCGGGCAACGGGTATCGGGGGTGAGTTGAGCATGCGGGCGTTCCTCGAAGCGACGACCGGCTTCCCCGCCCATCTGTTCACAGCCGCCCTCGTCGTGGTCGCGTGCTTCTGGCTGCTCGTCGCTGTAGGCGCCGCCGAGCCCGACAGCTTCGACTCCGACGCGGATCTCGACGCGTGGGGCATGGGCGGAGTTCCGGTCGCGGTCGCATTCTCGCTGCTGACGGTGATCGGCTGGGCCTTGAGCCTCGGGGCCACGATCGCTCTGACCACGGTCGCGCCGGCGGGGTCGGCCACCGGGCTTCTGCGCTTGGCCATTCCGGTGGGGGCACTGTTCGTGGCCTGGCCCACGACCTGTCTGATCGTACGGCGGCTGCGCAGCCTGTTCCCGGACGAACCCGGGCCGCTCGAAACCGAAGGCAACGATCCCCGCTGGGGCGTCTCGCACGACACCACGCTCCCTTCGGGGCATCAGGCGGCCTGAGCCGCAGACGCCGGCGGATCTCACCTTCGGCCCCCCTTGCTCCTCAACTCCCTTACGCCTCAAGGACGTACCCATGACTGCCATGATTCTGGGCGTCGGCGTGCTCGTCGCCGCCTGCCTGCTCGTCGTACTCGTCGTCGCCCGGTTGTTCCGCAAGGTGGAGCAGGGCAAGGCGCTGATCGTGTCCAAGATGCGGAAGGTCGATGTGACCTTCACCGGACAGGTCGTGCTGCCGGTGCTGCACAAGGCCGAGGTGATGGACATCTCGGTCAAGACCATCGAGATCACCCGGGCCGGCAAGGAGGGGCTGATCTGCCGGGACAACAT
>NZ_JACMSF010000083.1 GCF_014257025.1 Streptomyces cupreus | reverse complement strand
ATCCCGGTGGTGATCAGCACGCCCAGGCCGCCGCCTCCGCCGAAGGCGGCCAGGGTCGCCGTACCGACGTTCAGGACGAGGGCCGTACGGACACCGGCCAGGATCAGAGGGACCGCCAAGGGCATCTCGACGCGGGACAGCACCCCCAGCGGTGACATGCCGATGCCCCGCGCCGCCTCCAGCAAGGTGGGATCGTTCGCCTTCAGGCCCGCGATCGTGTTCGCCAGCACCGGCAGGACGGCGTAGACGGTGATGCCGATCAGGGCCGCCTTCGTCCCGGTGCCGAGCCAGATCACCAGCAGGGCGAGCAGACCGATCGCGGGGGTCGCCTGGCCCATGTTGGCGACGGTCATCGCGACCGGGGTCGCCCTGCGGAACGCCTCGCGGGTCAGCAGGACGCCCAGCGGGATCGCGATGATCAGCACGAAGAAGGTGGAGACCACGGTCAGTTCCACGTGCTGCCACAGCGCCTTGGACACCTGGCCGTTCGACAGCGCGTTCTCGGAGATCGCGTCCAGGTCGGCCTGCTGGAACCACAGCCAGGTCACCAGCAGCAGCACCACCAGCAGCGCCGGCAGGAAGGTCAGCTTCTGCCAGGTCACCCGGCGCGCGGCGACCGCCGGCGGCGGGGGCGCCTCTTGCTCGGCCTCGCCCTCGTCCCGGAAGGCGAGCCCCTTGACCTCGTGCTCGCCCTCGGGACGCCGCTGCTCGGGGGAGGTGGTCACGCCTTCTTCTCCCCTCCGTCGCCCTCCTGCTCGGCGTGCGTCTGGGTGGCCCGCGCCTCCTCCAGCTCGTGCTGGTGCTCCATCGCCTCAAGCCGGTCCGCCTCCAGGAGTTCGTGCACGGAGTTCATCAGCGTCTCCATGTCGACGACTCCGTCGTACTCGCCGCGCCGCCCGGTGACCGCGACCCGGCCCGCGTTGTCGGTGAGGACCGCCTCCAGTGCGTCGCGCAGGGTGGCGTCCCGGGTGACCGTGTCGTGCACCAGCGTGCCCGCGCGGGCCAGGGAGCCCTTGGCGCGCATCAGGTCGCCGCGGCGCAGCCACTTGTAGGGGCGGCGGCGCTTGTCGAGCAGCAGGATCTCGTTGGTGCCGCTGGAGCGGAGTTTGTTGAAGAACTCCTGGAGCGGATCGTCGATGGTGACCGTCGGGTAGTCCTGGATCTCCACATCCCTCACCCGGGTCAGATTCAGCCGCTTCAGCGCCGCCCCGGCGCCGACGAACCCCGAGACGAAGTCGTCGGCGGGGTTGGTGAGGATCGCCTCCGGGGTGTCGAACTGAGCGATGTGCGAGCGTTCGCGCAGAACGGCGATCCGGTCACCGAGCTTGATCGCCTCGTCGAAGTCATGGGTGACGAAGACGATCGTCTTGTGCAGCTCGTGCTGCAACCTGATCAACTCGTCCTGGAGATGGTCACGGGTGATCGGGTCGACCGCGCCGAACGGCTCGTCCATCAGCAGCACCGGGGGATCGGCGGCCAGTGCCCGGGCCACGCCGACCCGCTGCTGCTGACCGCCGGACAGCTGACGCGGATAGCGGCCGTGGAACTCGCCGGGGTCCAGCCCGACCAGGTCCAGCAGCTCCTCCACCCGGCTCTTGATCCGCCTCTTCGGCCAGCCGACCATCTTCGGTACGAGGGCGATGTTCTGCGCGACCGTCATGTGCGGGAAGAGTCCGGCCGACTGGATCGCGTATCCGACCTTGCGGCGCAGCTTCACCGGGTCGATGCCGGTGACGTCCTCGCCGCCGATCCGGATCCGGCCACCGGTCGGTTCGATCAGCCGGTTGATCATCTTGAGCGTCGTGGACTTCCCGCACCCCGAGGGACCGACGAAGATGACGATCTCGCCCGCCTGGATCTCCATGTTGACGTTGTCGACGGCCGGGCTCGGGCTGCCCGGATACCGCTTGGTGAGGTTCTCCAGCTCGATCGAGGCGCCGGACGTACTGGACTCAGGCACGGATCCCCCTGGGAATGGTCAGCCGCCCGATCAGCACGTACGCGGCGTCGAACAGCAGGGCCAGGACGATGATCCCGAGCGTGCCCGCGAGCACCTGATTGAGCGCGTTCCTGCTGCCCAGCGAGGCGAGGCCGCGGAAGATCTCGTTGCCGAGGCCGGGTCCGGAGGCGTAGGCCGCGATCGCCGCGATGCCCATCAGCATCTGCGTCGAGACCCGGATGCCGGTCAGGATCGGCGGCCAGGCCAGCGGCAGTTCGATCCGGACCAGCCGCATCGGCCGGGACATCCCGATGCCCGTGGCGGCGTCCACCAGGGTCGCATCGACCCCGCGCAGACCGACGATCGCGTTGCGCACGATCGGCAGCAGCCCGTACAGCGTCAGTGCGATCACCGTGGGCGGTACGCCCAGGCCCACGATCGGGATGAGCAGACCGATCATGGCGAGCGACGGAATGGTCAGGATGGTCGAGGTGGTCGTCGTCGCGAGGTTCCCGGCCCATTCGCTGCGATAGGTGACGACCCCGATCAACACGCCCAGGACGGTCGCGACGACCATGCACTGGAACACGGCGCTCGCATGCTGGAAGGCGTCGGTGAGCAACTGCTGGTGCCGGGTGCCCAGGTACTCCCAGAAGTTCACATCGCTCACCCCAGCAGTCGGCTAACTCCTCTCCCGGTCCTCCGCTGCCTGCTCCACCAGCGGGATGATCCGCAGCGGCACAGGGTTCTCCATCACGATCGCGGTGGAGGCCCGGACGATCCCATCAAAACCGACAACCCGGTCGATGACCCGTTGCAGATCGGCGTTCGAGCGGGCCACGAGCCGGCACAGCATGTCCCCGCTACCGGTGGTCGTGTGCAGCTCCAGCACCTCCGGAACCGTCGCCAAGTGCGCCCGCACATCGGACCCTTGGCCCTGCCGGATCTGGAGCGTGGCGAAGGCGGTGACCGGATAGCCGAGCGCCGCCGGGTCGACCTGCGGCCCGAATCCGCGGATGACTCCGTTCGACTGAAGCCGGTCGAGGCGCGCCTGCACGGTCCCGCGGGCCACTCCCAGCCGCCGGGACATCTCCAGCACCCCGATCCGCGGCTCCCGCGCGAGCAGCACGATGATGCGCCCGTCCAGATGATCGATCGCCATGGGCCCTCCCGGCACTGGTCATCCTGTACAGAAAGCCCGCCGACACGGGCGTATCACTGCGCACATTGCTCAGCGAGCATGCAAACTATTGCGCACCTTGCGAGGTGCGGCCAGGCTGCCGCTATGACGCAGACCACAGACCACACTCCCGACACCGCCCGGCAGGCCGACCCCTTCCCGGTCAAGGGAATGGACGCGGTCGTCTTCGCCGTGGGCAACGCCAAGCAGGCGGCGCACTACTACTCCACCGCCTTCGGCATGAAGCTGGTCGCCTACTCCGGACCGGAGAACGGCACCCGCGAGACCGCCTCGTACGTCCTGGAGAACGGCTCCGCCCGCTTCGTCCTCACCTCGGTGATCAAGCCCGCCACCGACTGGGGCCGCTTCCTCGCCGAGCATGTGGCCGAGCACGGCGACGGCGTCATCGACCTGTCCATCGAGGTCCCGGACGCCCGCGCCGCCTACGCCTACGCCATCGAGCACGGCGCCCGCTCCGTGGCCGAGCCGTACGAGCTGAAGGACGAGTACGGCACCGTCGTCCTCGCCGCCATCGCCACCTACGGCGAGACCCGCCACACGCTCGTCGAGCGCACCGGCTACGACGGCCCGTACCTGCCCGGCTACGTCGCCGCGGACCCGCTTGTCGAGCCGCCCGCGCAGCGCACCTTCCAGGCGATCGACCACTGCGTCGGCAATGTGGAACTCGGCCGGATGAACGAGTGGGTCGGCTTCTACAACAAGGTCATGGGCTTCACGAACATGAAGGAGTTCGTGGGCGACGACATCGCGACCGAGTACAGCGCGCTGATGTCGAAGGTGGTGGCCGACGGCACGCTCAAGGTCAAGTTCCCGATCAACGAGCCCGCCATCGCCAAGAAGAAGTCCCAGATCGACGAGTACCTGGAGTTCTACGGCGGCGCCGGCGTCCAGCACATCGCGCTGAACACCAACGACATCGTCGCGACGGTCCGCACCATGCGCGCGGCCGGGGTCCAGTTCCTCGACACCCCGGACTCCTACTACGACACCCTCGGCGAGTGGGTCGGCGACACCCGGGTGCCGGTGGAGACCTTGCGTGAGCTGAAGATCCTCGCCGACCGCGACGAGGACGGCTATCTGCTCCAGATCTTCACCAAGCCGGTCCAGGACCGTCCGACGGTCTTCTTCGAGATCATCGAACGCCATGGCTCGATGGGCTTCGGCAAGGGCAACTTCAAGGCCCTGTTCGAGGCGATCGAGCGCGAGCAGGCCAAGCGCGGCAACCTCTAGGACTCCTCGGGCAGCGGCTCGTCCGGCGGCTCGCCGAGCGCATCCAGCGCCTGGCGGGCCAGCGGCGCGTGCAGCGTCGAGAAGTACGGGTTGATCCGCAACGCCTCCTGAAGATGCCGGCGAGCGGGACCTGACTGCTCCAGGTCCCGCTCGATCATCCCGCGGTGGTACGCGTACAGCGCACTGCGCACCGCGCCGCCCTTCGTCTTGTCGGTCGCGATCTTCGCGAACCGCAGCGCCTCCTCGTCGGCCCCGGCCCGGTGCAGCGCCCACCCCAGCGCGTCCGCCACCGCGATCCCGGGCTGCCGCCGCCACTCGGCCCGCAACCGCCGTACCGCCGACCGCGGATCCCCGTGGTCCGCCTCGAACAGGCCGAGGACCAGCTCCTCGTCGGCCCCGCCCGCGGCGGCGCTGCGCACCCGCTCGCGCAGGACGTCGTACTGCACCCGGGCCGCCTGCCCAAGACCCAGCGACTCGTACAACTCGCCCAGTTCCAGGGCGTACTGGGGCAGCGGCTGCTTGGCGAGGGCGACCCGGTAGGCGTTCAGCGCCTCCGTCGTCCGGCCCAGTGCCGCCAGCGCCCGGCCCTGTCCGGCGAGCGCGGCCCGCTGGTCGGGGTCGAGCCGTACCGCCTCCTGGAAGTGACGCAGGGCCGTGTCCCGGTCGCCGCGCTCCCAGGCCAGTTGTCCGCCGTGCTCCAGGTACGCGGCCCGCTCGGCCGGTGCCTCGGCGGCCGCCGCCGCGTCGGAGAGGGAGGCCGCCGCGTCCTCGCGCCAGCCGTGGTCCCGGTAGACGGCCCCGGCCCGCGCCATCACGGCGGGCCCGGAGCGCAGCTCCAGCAGCCGGTCCAGGGTCTTCTTCGCCGCCTTGTGGTCGCCGAGGCCCGTATACGCGTCGATCAGCAGCGGATACGTCGTCCATCGCCTCGGTTCCAGCTTCAGCGCGGCCTCGCCCCACTTCCGCGCGGTGGGGAAGTCCCGGCGGGCGCCCGCCAGCGCGGCCATCCCGCTGAGCGCCTCCACATTGCCCTTCGCCCGTACCTTCAGCGAGGTCCGCAGCACCCGCTCGGCCTTCGGGTAGTACGCCGGTTCCGCGGTCCGCCGCCCCTGCTCCACATAGGCCGCCCCGAGCACCGCCCAGGACTCCGCGTCCTGCGGATGGTCCCGCAGATGGCTCTCCCGTTCACCGATCAGCACCGCCAGGTCGGGCAGCGCGGCCGGTACGCCCGTGGTGACCGCGGTCATCGCCCGGGCGCCCGGCGCCGACACGGGCACGCCCGTCTGCCGCCCCCACGGCAGCAGCGTCAGCACCCCGCCGAGCACGGCACACCCGGCGACCGCACCGACCAGCACCCGCCGGCGGATCCGCGGGCGCCGCTCCTCCTGTTCGTTCTCCATGGCGTCACTGTGCGTCAGTACGACGACCGCATTCCCGTACCGAAAGCCCCTCGCTGGCGGGGTTCACACCGATGGCCCCCGGTGCGACGCTGTGATCATGAGCCACGACCTCGTCAACCGTCTGCTCACCGGCCTGCCCGCCGAGGCGGTCCTCGCCGACCCCGACATCACGGCCTCCTACGCCAACGACATGGCCAGCTTCTGCCCCGCCGGAGCGCCGGCCGTGGTCGTCCTGCCGCGCACGGTCGAGCAGGTGCAGCACGTCATGCGCACCGCCACCGAACTGCGCGTGCCGGTCGTCCCGCAGGGCGCCCGCACCGGGCTGTCCGGCGCGGCCAACGCCTCGGACGGCTGCATCGTGCTGTCGCTGACCAAGATGGACCGGATCCTGGAGATCAACCCGGTCGACCGCATCGCCGTCGTCGAACCGGGCGTCGTCAACGCCGCCCTGTCCCGCGCGGTCGGCGAACACGGCCTGTACTACCCGCCGGACCCCTCCAGCTGGGAGCAGTGCACGATCGGCGGCAACATCGGCACGGCGTCGGGCGGACTGTGCTGTGTGAAGTACGGGGTGACGGCCGAGTACGTCCTCGGCCTCGACGTCGTCCTGGCCGACGGACGGCTGATGACCACCGGTCGCCGTACGGCGAAGGGGGTCGCGGGGTACGACCTGACCCGCCTGTTCGTCGGCTCCGAGGGCTCCCTCGGCATCGTCGTACGGGCGGTCCTGGCGCTGAAGCCGCAGCCGCCGCAGCAGTTGGTGCTGGCGGCCGAGTTCGGGTCGGCGGCCGAAGCCTGCGACGCGGTGTGCCGGATCATGGCCGGCGGGCACGTCCCGTCCCTCCTCGAACTGATGGACCGTACGACTGTCAAGGCCGTCAACGACCTGGCGCACATGGGACTGCCGGAGACCACCGAGGCCCTCCTCCTCGCCGCCTTCGACACCCCGGACCCGGCCCCCGACCTCGCCGCGGTCGGCGCCCTGTGCGAGGCCGCGGGCGCCACCCAGGTCGTCCCCGCCGAGGACGCCGCCGAGTCCGAACTGCTGCTCCAGGCACGGCGGTTGTCGCTCACCGCGCTGGAGGCGGTCAGGGGCGTGACGATGATCGACGACGTGTGCGTGCCGCGCTCCCGGCTCGGCGACATGCTCGAAGGGGTCGACCGGATCGCCGAGAAGTACCAGTTGACCATCGGGGTCGTCGCCCACGCGGGTGACGGCAACACCCACCCCACGGTCTGCTTCGACGCGCAGGACCCCGACGAGTCCCGGCGCGCCCGCGAGTCCTTCGACGAGATCATGGCCCTCGGCCTGGAACTCGGCGGCACGATCACCGGCGAGCACGGCGTCGGCGTACTGAAGAAGGAGTGGCTGGCGCGCGAGATCGGCCCGGTGGGCGTGGAGATGCAGCGGGGGATCAAGCGGGTATTCGACCCGCTCGGCATCCTGAACCCGGGGAAACTCTTCTGACGTACTCACTCCCCGTCCTTCGACTCATCGCTCGGCCAGGGGTCGCGCAGCCACAGGTCGTCGGCCGGGGTCGGGGCGAGCAGTTCGGCCAGGCCGTCGTCGATGCCGAGCTGCTCGGCCTCGGAGCCCGGCGGGACGACCCGAAGCGTCCGCTCCAGCCAGGCCGACACCTGCGCGGCCGGGGCCTCCAGCAGGGCGTCCCCCTCGGGTGCACTCAGCGCCATCAGCACGACGCTGCGGCCCTCGACCTTCGTCGGCCACACCCGCACGTCCCCGTGGCCGCACGGCCGGAACACCCCCTCCACGAGGAGTTCGCGGGCGAAGGTCCAGTTGACGGGGTGCTCGGAGTCGATGTGGAAGGTGATGTGGACGGCGTAGGGGTCGTCGCTGCGGTAGCTCAGCAGGGCCGGGACCGGGATGCTGCGCTCGGGCGACAGGACGAGCTCCAGCTCCAGCTCCCGCTCTACGACGGTGGGGTGCATGACGTCCGGTGTCCTCTCTCTGGTTCGGGCCCTCGGGTGGGCCCCGTACGAGGGGAGAGAGGCGGGAGCCAGGAGCATTACGCGGGTTCGGGGAACTCTTTTTCTGTTGCCCGGAAAGGGGTGGGTACCGCGGGACCGGCAGTGGGGGTTGCCCGCGTCTGATAGATGTGGAGGCCCCCAAATGACCCCCGAGCAGATACGGGACGACGGACATGAGCGCCCCAACCCCGGCCCCCGGTGACGACAGGCCCCGCGAAGGGTATTACCCGGACCCGTCCATTCCTGGATATGTCCGGTACTGGAACGGTGCCGCCTGGGTACCGGGCACCAGCCGTCCGGCGCCCACGGACGGCGAACCGCTCGCCCCACCGCCGGGCGTGACCCCGGCTGCCTCGGTTCCGGCTCCCGTCGAGGAGACGGGCCCGCACTTCTTCGACGAGGACCCGGTCGACGAACCCGCCCCGGACCGCTCCCAGCACGGCAGCCGCCCCGAGCCCGCCGCGGCCTGGGGCGCCGACCGCTCCCGTCAGTCCGGCTTCGGCGGCGACCAGGACCGCCGTGTCTCCTGGGGCACCCCCGACCCGCGCACCCCGGCTCCGGCTCCGGCCGACGGCATGACCCAGAGCACGGACGGCACGGCCACGATCCCTCCGGCCGAGGGCGCGGCCTCCGGCAACACCTTCGTCTTCCGCCGCCCGACTCCGGGCCCCGCCGCACAGGGCACCCCCGACTCCGGGGCCCCCGCCGCGGACGAGGGCACCATGACATTCCGCGCGCTGTCCCCGCGCACGGGTCGCCAGGACGGAGCGTCCGGGGCACAGCAGGGGCGCACACCGGGCTCGGCTCCCGGACAGGGAGCAAGTGGGGTCGGCGGTACCGGAGTCACGGCGGGCGAGCCCGTCCCCGGCAACGGCCCGGCCTTCGGCACGCAGTCCGGCGCGGCAGGCTCTTCCGGTGCTCCCGGCCTCGGCACGCAGTCCGGCGGCGGTACGGCTGCGGCGGGCTCGGCCGGTTCGGCCGGTGCCGCGGCCTTCGGCACGCAGTCCGGTGCGGCAGGCTCTTCCGGTGCTCCCGGCCTCGGTGCGCAGTCCGGCGGCGGTACGGCTGCGGCGGCCCCGGCTGGTTCAGCCGGTGCCCCGGGTTTCGGTGCGCAGTCCGGTGGGGGTACGGGCGTGGCGGGCTCGGCCGGTTCCGGGGGTGCCGCCGGTTTCGGCGCTCCCGCGAACTCCGCCCCCCAGGGCCCCGGCTTCGGTGCGGGCAAGGCCGCCGCCGCCCAGGCGCAGCAGGCCCAAGTCGCCGCTCCCACAGCCCGCTCCGGGCCTCACGCGGCCCCGGCGGTCCCCCAGCAGTCCGGCCCGCAGGCGGCGCCGCAGGTCCCCGCACAGGGCGGCGCCCAAGCCGCGACGCCGGTCACCACCGGCCCCGGCGGCGGTCAGCCCTCCTGGGCCCAGCAGGTGCACCGGCTCGCCGGAGCGCCCGGCGAGGACCAGCCCGCCGCGCCCTGGAAGCCGCCGGTCGAGGACGTCTTCCAGGCCGCCGCCCGGCGCCAGGCCTCCGCGCGGCCCGCCTCCCTCGGCAAGCGGCTCACCGCGCGGCTGCTGGACACCGTCGTCCTCGCGGCCGTCACCGGCGTGGCCGCCGTACCGCTAGGCACCAAGGCGATCGACCACATCGGCGAGAAGATCGACGCGGCCAAGCTCTCCGGCGAGACCGTCACCGTCTGGCTGCTCGACGGCACGACAGCCGTGTATCTCGGCATCGTGCTGGCCGTTCTGCTGCTCTTCGGCGCGCTCTACGAGGCGCTGCCCACCGCCAAGTGGGGCCGCACGCTGGGCAAGAAGCTGCTCGGCCTTGAGGTGCGGGACATCGAGGCGCACGAGCCGCCCTCCTTCGGCGGGGCCCTGCGCCGCTGGCTCGTCTACAGCGTGCCCGGACTGCTCGTCATCGGTGTCGTCGGCATCCTGTGGTGTCTGTTCGACAAGCCCTGGCGCCAGTGCTGGCACGACAAGGCCGCGGGTACGTTCGTAGCAGGATGACGGGGTACGGCGAATTGCCCGGTTGATTCCGTACCCCGGACGGCCGCTCGCCGGATGCGGGGGCGGAGGGTTCGCGGTCGACTCGGGCCATGAGCAGTGAACCGCCCCCCGGCTCCGGTCAGCAGCCGCCGGAAGACGACCCGTTCAGGAAGCAGCCCCCGTCCGGGGACACCGGTGCGGGCGCCGGCTCGCCCTACGACTCCCCGCCCGGCGGTCACGGCAGCCAGCCCCCGCCGTACGGCGGACCCTACGGTGGCGACCCCTACGGGGGCGGTGGTTACCCGGCCGATCCGCTCGCGGGCATGCCCCCGCTCGCCGACAGCGGCAAGCGCACGCTGGCGCGGATCATCGACATGGTGATGGTGGCCATCGTGGTCTGGCTGCTCACCTGGGCGTTCCGAGTCAACGAGCTGGACATGAACGCCGACGACGTCGACTACGGCAAGTCCCTCGCGCAGTCCCTGATCGCCGCCGTGCTCTACATCGGCTACGACACCTACATGATCGCCAAGTCCGGGCAGACGCTCGGCAAGAAGTGGCTGGGCATGCGGGTGGCCAACCTGGACAACGGCTCCACGCCCTCCGTGCAGACCTCGCTGCTCCGCTCGTCGGTGCTGTGGATCCCGTTCGCCTTCTGCTGCGCCTGCGTCTGGACCGCGATCTGCGGAGGCTGGAGCTTCTTCGACAAGCCCTACAAGCAGGGCCTGCACGACAAGGCGGCCAAGACGGTGGTGGTCAGCACCCGCTGAGGTGCCGCGCCGGGTGTCAGGAGGCGGCGCGCTCGGGAACCGGCGCCGGGGCGGGCGCGTCTTCCAGGGCGGCGGGGGCCGGCTTGCGCATGGCGATCACACGCGCCTTGGGTGTCGGGACGGTCAGCGCGACCAGCAGTCCAAGGGCGAGCGCCGAAACGGCGACGAGTGCGATCCCCGCACCCGAACTCGTCTGTGACAGCAGCAGCATGGCGAGGGTCGACAAGAGCACGGTGCACGAACCGTAGGCGAGCTGTGCGGCGGTCGGACGAGGCATGGTAATCGTGTCCTCGGATTCGGGGGTGCACGGGGGTGTCGGCCTGGCAATCCGCCAGTTTCCGGGCGTTCCGCCAATCGACTCTAATCGCGTGCATGCCCGAGCGGAACGAACAGTAAGCGTGACCTAACCAACAGTACCGGTGCATGGGGGGCGCACGGAGTCATGGCGTCCACCAAGTGGACGGTGTCGCGCGCCTGTCCAGCGGGCCGCAGGTGTCCGTAAAGCGGACCTCGACTCCGCATAGTGCAGTTGACCTGCTCAAGTCAAGGTCTGTCTTTTCTGCTGAACCTCTAGTCAAATGTCGTCACTTGACTACACGCGTTGATCACGCGCGCGCGAATCTTCCATGACCAGGAACCCTCCCGTCGCGCGCGCCGAACGCGGGGGAGGATCTCAAGTGACCAGCAGACCCTGGACGTTCAGAGCGGCCGCGACGGCTGTCGCGTTCGCGGCGGCCACCGCCACGTTCTCGACGTTCACCATGGCCCAGGCCGACGACACGGCCAAGAGCGCCATCGACCGGCACGACCCGGCGCCGGTCCACAACGAGCAGGAGCACGATCTCGAAGGCCCGCTGAGCAAGACCCAGGAAGCCCAGCGCGAAGAGGCCCTGAAGCAGGTCATATCCGGCAAGGCCAAGGTGAAGGAGCGCGAGGGCTCCCAGGTCGTCGAGCTCAAGAGCAAGAAAGGCGACAGCAAGTACGTCGAGCTCGGCCGCGAGAAGACCGACAAGATCTTCACGATCCTGGTCGAGTTCGGCGAGCAGACCAACAGCGAGTTCGGCGGCACCCCCGGCCCGCTGCACAACCAGATAGCCGAGCCGGACCGCAGCCAGGACAACAGCACGGCCTGGCAGGCGGACTACAACCAGAAGCACTTCGAGGACCTCTACTTCGGCACCGGCAAGCGTGTCGAGTCGATGAAGAAGTACTACGAGAAGCAGTCCTCGGGCCGCTACTCCATCGAGGGCGAGGTCACCGACTGGGTCAAGGTCCCCTACAACGAGGCCCGTTACGGCAACAACAAGTGCGGTGAGACCAACTGCCCGAGCGTGTGGAACATCGTCAGCGACGGTGTGACCGCCTGGGTCGCCCAGCAGAAGGCAGCGGGGCGGACCGACGCGCAGATCCAGGCCGACGTCAAGCAGTTCGACCAGTGGGACCGCTACGACTTCGACGGCGACGGCGACTTCAACGAGTCCGACGGCTACATCGACCACTTCCAGGTCGTGCACGCCGGTGAGGACGAGTCCGCGGGCGGCGGCGCACAGGGCGAGGACGCGATCTGGGCCCACCGCTGGTACGCCTTCGGCACCGACGCCGGCGCCACCGGCCCCGACAACAACCGGCTCGGCGGCGCGCAGATCGGCGACACCGGCATCTGGGTCGGCGACTACACGGTCCAGCCGGAGAACGGCGGACTCGGCGTCTTCGCCCATGAGTACGGCCACGACCTCGGTCTGCCGGACCACTACGACACCTCCGGCGGCGGCGAGAACTCCACCGGCTTCTGGACCCTCATGTCCTCCGGCTCCTGGCTCGGCACCGGCAAGGAGGCCATCGGCGACCTGCCCGGCGACATGACCGCCTGGGACAAGCTCCAGCTGGGCTGGCTCGACTACGCCACGGCCAAGGCCGCGACCAAGTCGAAGCACAAGCTGGGCGTCGCCGAGTACAACACCAAGAACAAGCAGGCGCTCATCGTCGAGCTGCCCAAGAAGCCGGTCACGACGGAGATCGTCACCCCGGCCGAGGGCGCGAGCCAGTGGTGGAGCGGCAGCGGCGACAACCTCCGCAACACGCTGACCCGTTCCGTGGACCTGACCGGCAAGTCCTCGGCCACGCTGGGCTTCGACGGCTGGTACGCCATCGAGTCGGGCTACGACTACCTCTACACCGAGGTCTCCACCGACGGCGGCGCCAACTGGACCGCCCTGGACGGCACGGTGGACGGTCAGGCCATCCCGCGTGACGGCTCGGACAAGCCCGCGCTGACCGGCTTCTCGGAGACGTACAAGAAGCTGTCCTTCTCGCTGGACGCCTACGCCGGCAAGAAGATCGACCTGCGCTTCCGCTACGCCACCGACGGCGGTGTGGCCGAGAAGGGCTTCGCGGCCGACCGGATCTCGGTGACCGCGGACGGCACGGCGCTGTTCACCGACAACGCCGAGACCGAGGACGCGGCCTGGACGAAGAGCGGCTTCAAGCGCATGGGCGCGACGTTCACCGAGGACTACGCGCAGTACTACATCGCCGAGAACCGTCAGTACGTGTCGTACGACAAGACCCTGAAGGTCGGTCCGTACAACTTCGGCTTCTCCACGACCCGTCCGAGCTGGGTGGAGCACTACCCGTACCAGAACGGCCTGTTGATCTGGAAGTGGGACACCTCCCAGGCGGACAACAACACCAGCAAGCACCCGGGCGTCGGTCTGGTGCTGCCGGTCGACTCGCACCCGACGGCGCTGAAGTGGTCCGACGGCACGCTGATGCGCAGCCGGATCCAGGCCTACGACTCGCCGTTCAGCCTGTACCGCACGGACGGCATCACGCTGCACAACGCGGACGTCGCGACCAAGATCCCGTCGTCGAAGGGGGTGTCGGTCTTCAACGACCACACGAACACCTACTACGACGCGGCGACCCCGCTCGCGGGTGTCAACGTCACTGACACCAACACCAAGATCAAGATCGTCAAGGAGGCCAAGAATGGCTCGACGATCTCGGTCCAGGTCGGCCCTGCGGTGAAGTAAATAGAGTTTCCGCAGGTCAGAAGCGTATCGGCGGCAACCCCTGGCGGGTTGCCGCCGATCCGTGTTTAGGTGCGTCCTGTGGCTCTCTTATTGACACCGACGCACACGGGGGTGTGACCGCATGGCCGCAGGAGGTTTCTGCAAGCTGCCGACCGGCAGCGTGGTGGTGGCGCTGAACCTGCCCACACCCACCGCCGACGGAACGGGCTCGGTCCGTTTCCTGGTGCACGCCCAGAACCGTGCCCGGGCCTTGACCAGGCTCCGCAATCTGGGCCTGCGAGCGGTCTACCTGCGCGGCAACGCGGCCCCGCCGACCCCGGACGAGATCACCGCGGTCCTGCACCACCCCGACGGCCTGATATGGCGGACGGCCCCTGACAACGGTGTCGCCATGGCTCCGGAGCCGGCCCAGGAGCTGTGGCGCCCGATCAGAGCCCTGCGAAGACCGGCGGCTCAGGCCTGACGCTTCAGGCCACGACCGGCTTCCCGGTGAGTTCCACCCCGGCCTCGCGCATCTCCTCCAGCGCCCGGCCGGTGCTCTCCTCGGCGACGCCCGCGGTCAGGTCCAGCAGGACATGCGTACGGAAGCCCTCCTGGGCCGCGTCCACGGCCGTGGCGCGTACACAGTGGTCCGTGGCGATGCCCACCACGTCCACCTCCGAGACCTCCCGGGCCCGCAGCCAGTCGGCGAGCGTCACGCCGTTCTCGTCGACGCCCTCGAACCCGCTGTACGCCGCCGCGTACGCCCCCTTGTCGAACACGGCGTCGATCGCACCGGAGGCGACCGCGGGGGCGAAGTTCGGGTGGAAGCCGACCCCCTCCGTGCCGGCGACGCAGTGCGCCGGCCAGGAGTGGACGTAGTCCGGATTGTCGGCGAAGTGGCCGCCTGGCGCGATGTGGTGGTCGCGGGTGGCCACCACATGCTGGTAGCCGGAACCGGCGGCCTGCCCGACCAGCTCGGTGATGGCGGCGGCGACATCCGCGCCACCGGCCACCGCGAGGCTGCCCCCCTCGCAGAAGTCGTTCTGCACGTCTACGACGATCAAGGCGCGGCGCATGGTGGATGTCCTTCGACTAAGAGTGAACCTACGAGCCTAGAGACTTCGACGGCACTGCGGGAGGGCGCACCAGGGTTAGCTACCCGACCGCAGATGGACGTACTCAGTCGGAATGACGGGTTCCCCGCGTGAGAGCTGTGTAGCGGACAGCGGCAGCACCGCCAGGGCGGCGATGTGGCGGTCCCGTACGGCGTCCAGCGGCTCGCGGGCCACGACCTCACCGCCCTTGATCAGCTCGACCAGGAGTTGCCGGCCGGCCAGCTCGGCGGGCACCGCCCCCGTGCCTATGACCTCGGCCTCGGCGACGCCGTACTCGTCGAGCCGCCGCGCCGCCCACTTGCGGCCGCCGATGGAGGTCTTGCCGCCGGTCGACTTCTTCGCCACCGGCACCAGCGGGGCCCCCGGGTCGGTGGACTCGGCGCGGGCGACCAGCTTGTAGACCATCGAGCAGGTCGGGTGCCCGGAGCCGGTCACCAGCTGGGTGCCGACGCCGTACGCGTCCACCGGCGCCGCGGCCAGCGAGGCGATGGCGTACTCGTCGAGATCCGACGTGACGATGATCTTCGTGTCCCGGGCGCCCAGCTCGTCCAGCTGCTGCCGCACCCGGTGCGCGACCAGCAGCAGGTCCCCGGAGTCGATACGGACCGCGCCCAGCTCGGGCCCGGCCACCTCCACGGCCGTACGGACCGCCTCGGCGACGTCGTAGGTGTCCACGAGCAGCGTCGTGGCCCGGCCGAGCGAGTTCACCTGGGCCTGGAAGGCGTCCCGCTCGCTGTCGTGCAGCAGGGTGAAGGCGTGTGCGGAGGTGCCGACGGTCGGGATGCCGTAGCGGAAGCCGGCCGCCAGGTCGGAGGTGGTGGTGAAGCCGCCGACGTAGGCGGCGCGCGCGGCGGCGACCGCGGCGAGCTCGTGGGTGCGCCGTGCGCCCATCTCGATCAGCGGCCGCTCCCCGGCCGCCGAGGACATCCGGGAGGCCGCCGCGGCGATGGCCGAGTCGTGGTTGAGGATCGACAGGATCACCGTCTCCAGCAGCACGCACTCGGCGAAGGAGCCCTCCACACGCATGATCGGCGAGCCCGGGAAGTACACCTCGCCCTCGGGGTAGCCCCAGATGTCGCCGCTGAAGCGGTAGCCGGCGAGCCAGTCCAGGGTCTCCTCGTCGACTATGGCGCGCTCGCGCAGGAAGCCGAGGACGCCGTCGTCGAAACGGAAGTTCTCCACGGCGTCCAGCACCCGCCCGGTGCCCGCGACCACGCCGTAGCGGCGCCCGTTCGGCAGTCGGCGGGTGAAGACCTCGAAGACGCTCCGCCGCTCGGCGGTGCCCGCTTTCAGGGCGGCCCGAAGCATCGTCAGCTCGTACTGGTCCGTGAAGAGCGCCGTCGAGGGAACATCCACCGGCAGCCCAAGGTCCGCTACATCCACGACAGCTCTCCTAGCTATGACTCTCCGGGTGTCCCCAGGCCGGCCGGGGGTCCGGGGGTTGTCCCCCGGTGTATGCAGCATGGCAAGGACTCTACCCCACTTCGCGTCAGTGTGACGATTTATCTGGAGCGTGGCAGCATGGGCCATGTGACGTCACCCGCTCCCGTAGAGATCGAACGCACCGAGTCGGCGGAAGAGGTTTTCGCCGTTCCCGAGCCCGACGTCCCCTGGGTCACGATCGTCCACAATGACCCGGTCAACCTCATGAGCTATGTGACGTACGTCTTCCAGACGTACTTCGGTTACTCCAAGGACAAGGCCACCAAGCTCATGCTCGACGTCCACCACAAAGGCCGTGCGGTCGTCTCCAGCGGCACCCGCGAGGAGATGGAACGCGATGTGCAGGCCATGCACGGATACGGTCTGTGGGCCACCCTCCAGCAGGACCGGAAGTAGCGACCAGCGCTGATGCCAGGAACCTTCGAACCGCTCCCCGGCGGCGGCGCGGCCGTCGCCCTCGACGACGTCGAGATCTCCATCATCCGGTCACTGGCCGTCCAGCTCCTGGAGCTGATCGGGCCGGGACCCGGTGCGGACACCCCCGACGACCCGCTCGCCGAACTCTTCGCCGACGGCCCGAGCGAACCGCCGGCCGATCCCGTCCTGCGCCGGCTGTTCCCGGACGCCTACAGCGACCCCGAGGGCACCCCCGGGCCCCGGGAGGCCGAGGAACAGCGCGCGTACTCCGCCGAGTTCCGCCGCTACACCGAGAACGACCTGCGCGCCGGAAAGCGGGAGAACGCCCTGGCGGTGATCCGCTCCCTGGACGAGCTCAGCGCCACGGGCGAGGGCGGGGCGGTACTGAAACTGTCCCCCGCGGAATCCCGCCAGTGGCTCAGTGCCCTCAACGACCTGCGCCTGGCGATCGGCTCACGCCTGGACATCCTCGACGAGGACGACACGGACCTGCTCTACCGGCTGCCGGACGAGGACCCGCGCAAGCCGATGGTGATGGCCTACCTCTGGCTGGGCGGGCTCCAGGAGACGCTCGTCTCCACACTCATGCCCTGATCGTGACGGTTGTGCCGGGTCCATGTGTTCGCTCAGCGGACGCTCAAATCCGGATAACGATCGCGTCACCCTCCCGGCCCAAAGTGCCCCTTTTGTACGCCGCTTGTCCGCTTCTTCCTGTGTGATGCGCCACAGAGCGTCCGGACGATCAATATGGCGGTCGTGATAAATCTTCACGACCGCCCGGCGAACACCACCCATGTTCCGTCCGGGTGCGCCACCGACCGGCTGATCGCCGGTTAGGCACAACGCTCCATCAATCCGGGGGGATCGAGATCCGATCCGAGGCCGACGAGAGGCCCGGTCGGCGTGGAGAAAGGCGCACGAACACATGACCTCCGCTCAGGTCGACACGGAGAAGGCTCCGGAAGAGGGCTACGAGCGTGGCCTCGGCAGCCGCCAGGTCCAGATGATCGCCATCGGCGGCGCCATCGGCGTGGGACTGTTCCTCAACGCCGGTGCGAACATCGCCAAGGCGGGCCCCAGCCTCATCCTGATGTACGCCCTCGCAGGCGTGATCATCTTCTTCATCATGCGAGCCCTCGGCGAGCTGCTCCTCTATCGCCCGGTCTCGGGTTCCTTCGCGGAGTACTCCCGCGAGTTCCTCGGCCCGTTCTTCGGCTACTTCACCGGCTGGACCTACTGGCTGATGTGGGTCGTCACCGGCATGGCCGAGCTGACGGCCGCCGCGATCTATATCCACTACTGGTTCCCGGAGATCCCGCAGTGGGTCACGGCGCTGGTCTTCCTGGTCGTTCTCTTCGTGGCGAACCTGATCTCGGTGAAGCTGTTCGGCGAGATCGAGTTCTGGGCCTCCATGATCAAGGTCACCGCGCTCATCGGCATGATCGTGATCGGCCTGGGTGTCCTCACCTTCGGCTTCAGCAACGCCGGTGACACCGCCGCGGTCTCCAACCTGTGGGAGTTCGACGGCTTCTTCCCCAAGGGCATCGGCTCCTCCCTGATGACCCTCCAGGGCGTCATGTTCGCCTACCTCGCCGTCGAGCTCGTCGGCGTCACCGCGGGCGAGTCCGAGAACCCGGAGAAGACCCTCCCCAAGGCGATCAACACCCTGCCCTGGCGTATCGCGCTCTTCTACGTCGGCGCCCTCACCGTCATCCTGTGCGTGGTCAAGTGGACCGAGTTCGCGGAGGGCGTCAGCCCCTTCGTGAAGGCCTTCGCGGTCATCGGCATCCCGGCCGGCGCCGGCATCGTCAACTTCGTGGTGCTCACCGCCGCGCTGTCCTCCTGCAACTCGGGCATGTACTCCACCGGCCGCATGCTGCGCAACCTGGCCGACAACGGCGAGGCCCCGAGGGTGTTCAGCAAGCTGTCCTCCACCAAGACGCCCGCGCTCGGCATCAGCGTCTCGGTCGTCTTCATGGGCATCGGCGTGGTCCTGAACTACATCGTCCCGGAGAAGGCCTTCGGCTACGTCGTCTCGGTCGCCACCGCGGCCGGCATCTGGACCTGGCTGATGATCCTGATCAGCCACGTCCTGTACCGCCGCGCGGTCGACGCGGGCCGCCTGCCGGCCTCGTCCTTCCCGGCCCCGGGCGGCGCGAAGTGCAGCTGGGTCGCCATCGCCTTCCTGCTCTTCGTCACGGGCCTCATCGCCTACGACGCCGACTCCCGCGTCTGCCTCTATGTGATGGCCGGCTGGGCCGCCGCCCTCGGCGTCGGCTGGCTCGTGCTGAAGTCGCGCAGCCCCGAGGTCACGCAGCGCCGAGAGCTGGAGTTCGAGAAGGTCGGCTGACCCCGTCCCAGCCGAGCTGTCCGGCATATGGGCGGCCCCGTACCACTCCTCGGTACGGGGCCGCCCTTCTGCTTATCCTGGCGAGCATGCTGACCATCACCCAGGCCCTCGTCGACCAGATCGTCGCGCACGCGCGCAAGGACCACCCCGACGAGGCGTGCGGCGTCATCGCGGGCCCGGCCGGGACCGACCGCCCCGAGCGCTTCGTCCCCATGCTGAACGCGGCCATGTCGCCCACCTTCTACGAGTTCGACTCGGGCGACCTGCTCAAGCTCTACCGCGAGATGGACGACCGGGACGAGGAACCGGTGGTCATCTACCACTCCCACACGGCCACCGAGGCCTACCCCTCCCGCACCGACATCTCCTACGCCAACGAGCCCGGCGCGCACTACGTCCTGGTCTCCACCGCCGACACCGACGGCCTCGGCGATTTCCAGTTCCGCTCCTTCCGGATCCTGGAGGGTGAGGTGACGGAGGAGGAGGTCAAGATCGTGGAGGCGTACTGATCTCGTATCTCGTATCCTGGACGAATTCCGTCCGAAGGGTGAGATCACACTCCAGGAGCCGGTCCGGGAATCGATACGATGAGCCCATGGTTCTTCTCGACGTGAGCGACAAGGCGCCGGGCACGATGCTCGTTGCGCGGCTGCACGTCGACCTGTGCAGGCTGAACAGCGCCATCTGTTGACCGTCCCGCTGTAGCCGTACGGCCGTGTTGCCGCGGCGCGCCCTCGACGCGCGCCCACTGAGACCAGACCACTTTTCCGACAGGAGCCCCTTGCCATGGCCATCGAGGTCCGCATCCCCACCATCCTCCGCCAGTACACCGACGGTCAGAAGGCGGTGGAGGGCAGCGGTGACACCCTCGCCGACCTGTTCACCGACCTTGAGACCCGGCATGCGGGCATCCACGCCCGCATCGTGGACGGCGAGCAGCTGCGCCGCTTCGTCAACGTCTACCTGAACGACGAGGACGTCCGCTTCCTCGACGGCATCAACACCAAGCTCACCGACGGCGACAACGTCACGATCCTGCCGGCCGTGGCCGGCGGCATGGTCTGATCCCGTATGCGCTACGACTCCCCGCTGGCCGCGGTAGGCAACACCCCCCTGGTGCGCCTGCCGCGGCTGTCGCCGTCCGCCGACGTCCGCATCTGGGCCAAGCTGGAGGACCGCAACCCCACCGGCTCGGTCAAGGACCGCCCGGCCCTGCACATGATCGAGCAGGCGGAGAAGGACGGCCGGCTGACCCCGGGCTGCACCATCCTGGAGCCCACCTCCGGCAACACCGGCATCTCCCTTGCCATGGCCGCCAAGCTCAAGGGCTACCGCATGGTCTGCGTGATGCCCGAGAACACCTCCCAGGAGCGCCGGGACCTGCTCGGCATGTGGGGCGCCGAGATCATCTCCTCCCCGGCGGCGGGCGGCTCCAACACCGCCGTACGCGTGGCCAAGGAGCTCGCGGCCGAGCACCCCGACTGGGTGATGCTCTACCAGTACGGCAACCCGGACAACGCGGGCGCCCACTACGCGACCACGGGCCCCGAGATCCTCGCCGACCTCCCCTCCATCACCCACTTCGTGGCGGGCCTGGGGACGACGGGGACATTGATGGGCGTCGGTCGTTTCCTCCGCGAGCACAAGCCGGACGTGAAGATCGTCGCGGCGGAACCGCGCTACGACGACCTGGTCTACGGTCTGCGCAACCTCGACGAGGGCTTCGTCCCCGAGCTGTACGACGCCTCCGTCCTCACCACCCGCTTCTCCGTCGGCTCGGCGGACGCGGTCACCCGCACCCGTGAGCTGCTCCAGCAGGAGGGCATCTTCGCGGGCGTCTCCACGGGCGCGGCCCTGCACGCCGCGATCGGCGTCGGCAAGAAGGCACTGAAGGCGGGGGAGTCCGCCGACATCGTGTTCATCGTGGCCGACGGCGGCTGGAAGTACCTGTCGACGGGCGTCTACACGGCGGCGACGACGGAGGAAGCGATCGAGACCCTTCAGGGTCAACTCTGGGCGTAGGCCCTCACGATGCCAGGTGACGGACCTGGTCCCACAGGACCGGGTCCACCACCCCCGCCTTCCGGCGGAAGTCCCACACGGGCACGTCGCGCAGCTCGTCCGTCTCCAGGAAGCTCGCCCGCCCCTCGGCATCGCTCACCGCACCCGGGGGCAACGGAATCACCCCGGCCCGCTCGTCGTGATACCGGCTCGTGATCTTCGCGACGCGCACCCGCTTCCCGTGCACAGCCAGCACCAGACACGGCCGGTCCGTCGCGCCGGGCCGGTCCTCGTACGGCACACTCGCCCACCAGATCTCCGTGGGCCGCGGCCGAACGACCACCCGACGCCGGTTCACCCGCCCGGCGGGCCTGCGCCCCCACCCGTCCACGAGCGCGGCGACCAGCGCCAGCAGCACCACCGCCGCGAGCGCCAGCCACCAGGACGTGTCCATACGAAGACGTTACCGGCGCACGCCCACCCGCGCGCCCCCTCTCCCGCGCCCCACTGCCAGCCGAACCGGTGACACCACAGGTGAGTTCGCCCACAACTGATTCGGGCACTTCTGTGAGCTGCACGGATGTCGGGAAAGGGTCGCTGACGTGCGGAAACGCCTCTCAGCACTTCTCACGGTTTCGCGGCGGTTCCCGCACCGACGTGCCCTCACATGTGCCCTCGGCTGGACGCCCGGAGCGGGGCGCACACTGGAATCACAACGCCGAAGAAGGTGATCACGATGACTCTCCGCACCATCGCCCATCACCTCGGTCTACCCGTCCGCCGCGACGCGCAGGAGGTCGCGAAGATCATCGAGGGACTCCGCCCCACGCTGGACGAGCTTCCCGACGACAAACGGGAGCGGCTCGCCGCCGAGTGGACCAAGGTCCTCAGCGAACGCCACTGGCACCGGCCCTATCTCCGGGACTGAGCGCCCTGTCGCCGCGCTCGCAGGGCAGCAGTACGACCAGTACTTATCCCGTGTTCCTCACTACCTGCGTCGATGCGGCGAAAGGGCATCTGACCAGCACAGAAGGTGATGGTGTCGGTCGTTTCCGGTCGTCTCTCGCTGTCTGGTGTCCTGGCTGTCAACATTGACGGGGCGACCTCGCGGCCTCGGGGGGCACACTGGACGTACAGCACAAGTAAGGAATCGGGTGGGCACGCCATGACAAAAGCACTAATAAAGGTGGCTTGCGCCTTCCTCATTATCGTCGGCGCATTCGCCAGCGTGTACCTGCTCTACTACATGGTAGTTGGCATGCTCACCTGGATACTCGGGATCTTCGTGATCCCTGCCGCCGCCTTCGCCCTTCTATGGCTCATCATCAAGATGCGAAAGTAGCGCAACTGACCTGGAAGATGCCGCGTCATCGCGACCGGCGCCGACTCGGACATCGAAGACTGCGAGAAGATCCGGAAGACGCGCCAGTAGTAGCGAAGCGGGGCCGCCCCTGCCCGGCTGCGGAGATACGCAGGGGGTGTCGCCGGGCGGGGGAGGCCGGGGCCACAATCAGCTCCACACGACGAACCCGCACTTGTCGCACGCCCAGCGCGCGAGCCGCCCGGCAGCGGTGCCGACCATGGCGCCGCCGCACCATCGGAAGCAGGGCTGGACGGTCCTACTCGACGCGCTCGACCAGGGCGAACGACGTGCAGATGCGGCGGAAGCCCTCGTGCCGCGTCGCGCCGGTGTGCCGCATGCACTCGATGTCCACGGCCGCGTCGTCAATCGAGGGGGTTGCCGTCCAGTCGCACTTCAGGCATTCGGCCTCGAAGTTGATGTCGGTGTCCGGGTGCCGAGTGATCCGGTGCGGCACATAGCGGAGGATGCTTCGGGCCATCAGGTCACCCCCTGCGGCACCGGAGATGCCGATAGACGACCACCGGGGCACCGGACTGTCGCTCAAGCGCGCCCCGATGCACTTGCTCCAGCGTCTTGATCGGCTTCATGCAGGCGGAGCACGTCTCGCCCGAGGGGGCGTAGGTGACGTAGTCCCAGCCCCGTGCGTCCGTCTCTGCTGCTGCCATGGCTGCTCCCCGACTTGGCTGTACTCGTGTTGTTAAGCACGCTAGGAATGACTGGGAGTTGGCCACAACGAACGTGTGCGAACTTGCACGAGGTCACCCGCAGGAGTCAATGGCGGCTGTGAGCAGCGACCGCGCGGCGGCACCGTGGACGGCTATAGCCGACAACTCTGCGAAGGCGCGGGCGTACTCCTGTACCTCTCGCGGCTGTGTGACCGTGAGATGGGCGGAGACAAGCTCCACGTTGACCTGGTCGTCGTCATACATGGTGAAGGACTCGACGGGCCAGCCGGAGCCGCGCAGCACGCCCATCGGGATGATGCCGAGCGACACCGAGGGGAGCGAGGCAACGGCGATCAGATGGCCGAGCTGTCCGGCCATGACTTCTGCGTCTCCGATGACAGTCCGCAGTACCCACTCTTCGACCAGCATCGCGAACCGGTGATCACCAGAATGCAGGATGCGCTGCCGCTCCATCCGTACGGCCACGGCGGCGTCGATGTCGTCCGGCACGTCGCGAAGGGTGGCGACTGTGGCGAGTACGGCTTTGGTGTAGGCGGCGGTCTGCAACAGCCCTGGTACAACCCATGATTGGTAGGTGCGGAAGCGCCGGGTGCGCTCGAAGAGCGGGGCCACCGACTCCTGCACCTGTTTCAGCCCGGCGCGTTCCATGCGACGCCACTCGACGTACATACCCTCGACGGCGCGGGCTGTGGCGATCAGGTCGGCGGTCTGGTCCTGGGCATCGCAGTGCAGCGTGTAGGCACGAATGTCCGCGTCCGAGGGGGGAGTTCGCCCATGCTCGATACGGGAACACTTCGACTCGTGCCAGCCTTCCAACGCGGCCAGCGCCCGCGCGGTGAGACCCGCCTCTTTCCGTATCTCGCGCAGACGCTGACCGAGTGCTCGTCGTGCTTCGACGACGCTGGACGATGACGGCAAAGCTGATTCTCCGTCAGGGTCGACGTGCCGGCCGGTACTGCTCATGCGGCACGGCCCGCTCCCACACCGCTTCGAAGGCGGAGCCGCACAGCTTCACCGTCGCCGGATCGTCGGTGAACGTCTCGTCGTCCGGGGCTAGTTCGCCGTCACCGTCGAAGTGGTGGAACACGACTAGGCGATCGTCCAGCAGCCAGAAATCGTTGCCGGGCAGGGCGATGTCCGACGCCTGCCGACGCGGCAGCCAGCGGACTAGCTCACCGGCCTTGACGTTGGCATCGGTGACGTGGTGCTCGAACTCGATGTAGTCACTCACCGGTTCGGAGACGATCCGCGCCCGACGGATCTCGACATCTTTGCCGGTCAGCTCGGCGGTTAGCGCAAGCCAGGGGCGAAGGGCTGGGTCGTTGTCCTCGGGGGCGTCGCGTACGCCGTTCTGCCAGGCGATGAAGCGGGGATCGGAGCGCATGTAGCCGTCCCTCATCTCCAAGTGAACGGCCGAGCGCCGACAGCTCCGGAGCTGCTGCTCAAGTGTCGGTTCCGCCACCGTCGTTGACCTCCAAGAAGAACTGCACCATCCGACGAGGGATCTCTATCACGTCCTCGTGGCCGGGGAGATCCATCTGCGACCGGCGCTCCTGGTCGGTCACCTTCCATCCCTGTACGAGGTAGGTGTCCTTCTCATCGTCCAGGTAGATGGTGGGCGATTTGCCGTCCGGGCTCTCAGGGTCTTTGCCGAGTTTGATCAGTGCCATGGTGGCCTCCGATGCCTTCGGTGACGATCGACATGTCCGATCTTGCGCCCAACTGCAAGTGGAGGCCAGCGACTTGCGCGAACTTCTACGTGGAGGGGCATGGTCGACCAGCGCTGCGGGGATGGCATGATGCGTTGCTCACGATCGTGTTCTAGGGGGACGAGTGGCCTGGTTGATCACGCTCGGGCTCGCAGCCGCTGTAGCCGTAGCGCAGACCTGGCTGAAGTTGGTTTCGCGGGAGCCGCAACCAGGGAAGAAACATGCGCTGACCATTGACGACGCTGTGTTCTGGATCGATTGGACCGTGACCGCCGTGGTTGCACTCTGCGGTGCGCTAATCGGTGCCAGCTTGGATCACAAGCCGATTGCGGCCAGCACGGTTGCTGTTGCGCTGGGAGCCATCTTTCTGGGCATGACCGTTATGCCGTTCGGGGTTCGGATGATTTGCTACAACGGCTCAGGAGTCATCAGGGGCTGGCTCTACGTGGTCTGTGCAGACGCCTTCGGACTGATCGTATTGATGTCGTCAGTAGCGGCGGGGGTGGAGATCTATGCGTAACCGCAGAAGGCCGTTGGCCTATGGAGCAGTAAGTCTGACTTCGCTCACAGCCCTGGTTTCTGTTTGGCTTGCGCGCGGTGCCAGTGCTGACGCTTTCATTCAGAGCGCAACAGTCGTGGTGGCCCTCACTTCCCTAATCTTCACCACCATCCGCCACGGAGACGATGACGACGACAAGCCGCGACCGGATCGGTGAGCAGCTTCCGACCTCAAAAAGGGAAGGTCAGTTCGGGAACGCGTCCAGCAGCAACGTCACCCGCCGCTGGGCTCTCTTTGCCTTGAGGTCGTCCAGGGCGGCGTAGGAATCCGGCTGTTCCGCCTCGCCAAGGGCGCCAACGACCGCCCTCAGCTCGCGGGACAGGACACCGAGCCCCGGCCCCAGACGTGCGCCGTCCATGGCGGCAGCAAGCCGAACAGCGACCTGCGCCAGGACCGCCCGCGCGCCGTCGTCGGTTCCCTCGGGCAGCGCGGCGACGTAGTCGCGGACGGCGTCGGAGATCCTGGCCGTAGCCGCCGGGGGATGGTCACCGTCGTCGTTGTCGGCGCGCACCCCGAAGCAGCGGTCCGGCGAACACAGGCGATGGTCACCGTGCTTGTGTGCCCTGTAACGCCGTGCGCGTAGGGCGTCGGAATCGTTAGCCACTGGACGGCTCCTTTCGGTCGTGGGTACGTCACGCGGGGTATTTTGCCGTCGCGCGGGAAAAAACGCGGGCGACGTCGGGTCGGGAGGGAGGTGCTTAAGTTAAGCGGGACCCCCTCCCCCCATTCGCTCGTCGACGCACTGCGGGATCGATCCCAACGGCCGAGCCTCAGCCCAGCGGCCGATCGAGCAGCAACAACGAAATGGATTTAGATTAATTTTTTGAACTCTTTTTAATTTGTTTCAATTTGATAATTGAATTCGATTCTTGATTTAACACTGAAGAACGTACGAAGAGGCATACGTACGAGTGGGTGGATGGGTGGGCAGC
>NZ_JACMSF010000082.1 GCF_014257025.1 Streptomyces cupreus | reverse complement strand
TCTGCGGGGTGCCATGCCGTCGCTCGGCCGTGGCACGCACCCCGGTGAACTCCGTTGCCGTGGTGGTGTTTCCACAGGCACTTCAACATCGCACGAGGCGAAGGGGACAAGGGCCCCGGTCAGCCCAGACTGAGAAGGCCGGCGTCGACGACCGCGCGCCCGAAGGGGCTCGCGAGTTCGGCGAGACGCTCACAGTCGGCGTCGCCCAGGGCGGCGTAGGAGGGAAGGGCCAGACGGTCGGTGCGGTCCTCGATGTGCCGGCGCAGGAGTTCACCTTCCGGGCTGAGGGAGTCGCCGTCGAGGAGACCTCGCTCGCGCAGGCGCTCCTGGGCTCCGACCCACTCCTCCTCGGGCCATGCACGGCTCGCCTTGAGGAAACCGACGGGAACCTCACCGGTTGCGGCATGCAGAATCAGGGCCTCCAAGCCCCCGACGCCCTCGCTCAGCAGGCACGCGACATGGCCGTCGCCACGGAACTCCCGGAGCAGTGTCTGGGCATGCCACAGTTGCAGCACCGGCTCCTCCGGCCAGGGCAGTGCGGCATGAGCGGCGAACAGCGGTCGGCCCTGCGCGTGTTCGCAAGCCGCCTCAGCGGCCCGGCGGGTCAGCGCCAGCACCTCGTCCAAGCCGGGCAGCTCGTGGATTCCCGCCCGTCGCAGGGCTTCGCACGCGGCGGCGTACCGCGCGTCCAGCACCTGCTGCGGCGTCGTTGCGTCCCAGGCTCCGTCGACCGCCTGCCGTACGGCATCGGGGTTGAAGTTGTAGAAGGTCGAGATGACCAGCTCGGCGGATGCCCGGCCGAACGCGGCGCTGCGGAACGTGAAGTAGCCCGCGCGTCCCCTCAGGCCGAGATCCGCGTACCGTCGCCTTGCCTCGGGGACGAAGTAGATCATGGCATGTACGGGCTCGAGACGGCGCCAGGCCGCGCGCGCTGCCTTCATGGGGGTCACCTCTTCGGAGAGTCGACGAACGGGGTACTCGCTGAACGGGGCATTCGCTGAACGGCGTATGCGCTGCCGGTTCAGTACTCGCCGTGCGCTCGCAGGTGTTCGAGCAGCAGGCGGCTCAGCGTTTCGGGCGCTTCCTCGGGGATCCAGTGGCTGACGCCCTGGAGGGTCTCGAACCGGTACGGCCCGCTGACCCACCGTCCGGTCTCCTGTGCGGCTGCCGGGCCGAACGCGCTGTCCCCCGTGCTCCAGACGTACAGCGTGGGCACGTCGATGACGCCGATCGCGCCGTCGGGTCTGCCGGCCCGGTACCAGTTCAGCGCCGCGGTGAGAGCGCCCGGCTGGGACAGCTGCCGTACGTAGGCCTCGGCACTGTCCTGCGGGACCTTTCCGGCGTAAGCGGCCCGAAGCTCCTTGGCGTCGTCGGCGAGCATGCGCTCCTCGGTCGCGGGTGTTTCGCGCCAGTCGATCATGTAGTGGGAGCGTGTGCGCTGGTCCTGGTCGGTGCGCAGGGCGGTGGCCAGAGCGCCGGGGTGCGGTGTCGAGACAACCGTCAGGGTGCGGACGCGGCCGGGGTGGGCGTGCGCGGTCCACCAGGCCACCGCGCCTCCCCAGTCATGACCGACCAGATCGAACGCTGCCCAGCCCAGTTCCTCGCTGATGGCGACCACGTCGTCGACGAGAAGGCCGATGCGATAGTCCTCGGGCCGCTGGGGGCGGGCGCCGGGGGAGTACCCGCGCTGGTCGGGTGCCACCACCCGGTAGCCGCGCGCCGCCAACGCCTCGATCTGCCGTTGCCACACCAGCCCCGTCTGCGGGAAGCCGTGCAGCAACAGCACCGGGCGGCCCTCGGGCGGACCCGCCGCGATCGCGTCGAACACGCCTGCACCGGTGGAGATGCTCAGCTCGGTCACGACCCACCCCTTCAAACCGACTGGTCGGTAGCCTTTAGGTAGGGGAGTGCGCTGTCAAGACCGCCGATTGGTTGAACATGACGCCGGATTCAACTATAACCAGGATCCGGAGGGCCGGGCACCAACAGGAAACAGTGAGGCGACATGAGAGAAGCAGTCATCGTTTCGACGGCACGGACGCCGATCGGAAAGGCTTACCGCGGCGCGTTCAATGACACCCAGGCGCAGGAACTCGCCGCCCACGCCCTTTCGCATGCGGTGCAGCGCGCCGGGCTCGAGGGAGGCGAGGTCGAGGATGTGGTCTTCGGCTGTGCCGTGCAGCAGGGCTCCTCGGGCTTCAATGTCGCGCGGCAGGCCGTTCTTCGTGCCGGACTTCCGGACACCGTGTCCGGGATGTCGATCGACCGGCAGTGCTCGTCGGGCCTGATGGCCATTGCGACGGCCG
Source organism: Streptomyces cupreus (assembly GCF_014257025.1). Classification (GTDB taxonomy): domain Bacteria; phylum Actinomycetota; class Actinomycetes; order Streptomycetales; family Streptomycetaceae; genus Streptomyces; species Streptomyces cupreus. Next base: position 26,027 of record NZ_JACMSF010000082.1, on the reverse strand, counting down.
CCAAGCAGATCGTCACCGACGGCATGCAGGTCGCTGTCGGCGGCGGTGTCGAGTCGATCTCCCTGGTGCAGAACGACCACATGAACACCCACCGCATGACGGATCCCTGGCTGGTCGAGCACAAGCCGAGCATCTACCTGCCGATGCTGCACACGGCGGAGATCGTCGCCGAACGCTACGGCGTGAGCCGGGAACGCCAGGACGAGTTCGCGCTGGTGTCGCAGCAGCGCACCGCGGCGGCGCAGGATGCCGGCCGGTTCGACCAGGAGATCGTCGCGCTCGACAGTGTCAAGAAGGTCCTGGACAAGCAGTCCGGGGAGGTGCGGGACGAGGCCGTGACCCTGACCCGGGACGAGGGCAACCGTGCGTCGACCACGCTCGACGGCCTGGCCGGGCTGGCGCCGGTGCTGCCGGACGGTCAGGTGACCGCGCATTCCAGCGTCACGGCGGGCAACTCCTCGCAGTTGTCGGACGGGGCTTCGGCGTCGGTGCTGATGGAGACGAAGGAGGCCGAGCGCCGCGGACTGCAGCCGCTGGGCGTCTACCGGGGTATGACCGTTGCCGGTTGCGGGCCGGACGAGATGGGCATCGGGCCGGTGTTCGCCATTCCGAAACTGCTGAAGCAGCACAACCTCACCATCGACGACATCGGCCTGTGGGAACTCAACGAGGCGTTCGCTTCCCAGGCGCTGTACTGCCGGGACGAACTGCACATCGACCCGGAGCGGTTCAACGTCAACGGCGGCGCCATCTCGGTCGGTCATCCGTACGGAATGACGGGCGCCCGGCTCGTGGGGCACGCCCTCATCGAGGGCAAGCGCCGGGGTGTGCGGTATGTGGTGATCTCGATGTGCATCGGCGGCGGAATGGGCGCAGCCGGACTGTTCGAGGTTGCCTGAGGTGTCGAGCGTGACGGACAGGGCGCGAACCGCGGTTCTGGTGGACTTCGGCGGTGTCATCACCTCCAGTGTGCTGCGGGCTTTCACCGACTTCGGCGCCTCGCTCGGCGGCGACCCGCGGCTGCCGCTGGACCTCCTCGCCCGGGACCAGCCATCACGCGTCCTCCTGGCCGACCACGAGTGCGGCCGCATCGACGCCGAAGCCTTCGAGCGAGGATTCGCCGAACGTCTCCGTGCCCACGGCGCGGAGGTGTCGGCCGAGGGGCTCACGGCCCGGATGCAAGCGGGAATGTCGATCGACCAGGACATGCTCGTGCTGCTCGGTGATCTTCGAGCCGCGGGCCATCCCGTAGCGCTCGTGTCCAATTCGTTCGGAACCGGAACCTACGACGGCGTCGACCTCGCCGCTGTGGCCGATGCGATCGTCATCTCCGCCGAGGTCGGAATCCGCAAGCCCTCCCGACGGATCTATGCGATCGCCTGTGAACGCCTCGGCATCGACCCCGAGGAGGCAGTCATGATCGACGATCTGCAGCAGAACCTCGACGGAGCGGCACGGATCGGAATCGGGGGCGTACTGCACACCAGCGCCGCCGACACCCGCCGGCAACTCGCCGAACGCTTCGGGATCACCGCCTGACCGATCGACCGACCGCGCAGTGAGATCGGTTGCCCGGCCACACCGCCCGAGGGCTCCATCACTTGCTCACACCCCGGAAGGCACCGCCCATGACCAGCGTTTTCGATCCTGTGTGCCGCCACGCGGCCACCACTCCCGACGCCATCGCATTGCGCGGCGCCACGGATCAGTGGACCTACATTCAGCTGCGGGACGCGAGCATGCGGTTCGCGGGCGCCCTGGTCGCCGCGGGCCGGTCCCCGGGGGACCGGGTGCTGCTCGCGGCGCCGTCGGTGCCCGAGTTCGTGGTGGCTTACCTCGGGATTCAGGCCGCGGGTTGTGTCGTGGTGCCGGTCAACACGATGTCCACCCGGCCGGAGGTCGAGTACGTTCTCGGCGACGCCGGATGCTCATTGGCGATCGCATGGCACGCCCTCGGCCCCGCTGTCGCGGAGGCGGCCGCGGCCCTCTCGGTGCCCTCTTGGACACTGTCCACCGGCGCGTCGGTCACCGCTCCTCCTGCGGACGTGGTCGACCGGGACCGCGACGAGACCGCGGCCATCCTCTACACCTCGGGAACCACGGGGCGGCCGAAGGGCGCGCAACTCAGCGTCGGGAACCTGCTGTCCGCCGGGGAGATCGGCGCCGAGTGCAGCCGAGCAACGAGCGCCGACCGTACCGGCACCGGACTCCCGCTGTTCCACGTGTTCGGCCAGGCATCGGTCATGATGGCGACCTTGACCGTGGGCGGCTCGATGTCGTTGCTGGCCCGATTCGACCCGGCGTCGATGCTGGAGATGCTGCGCCGCGACCGGCTCACGATCATGGCCGGCGTACCGACCATGTGGAACGCGATGCTGCACGCGGCCGGTGATGCGAATCCAGCGGACTTCGCCGGGCTCCGTGTCGCCGTCTCAGGCGGCGCGTCGCTTCCCGGGGAGATCGCCCGGGCCTTCGAGGCCCGCTTCGGCTGCACCATCCTCGAAGGGTACGGTCTCACCGAGACCACCGCGTTCGGCACCTTCAACGACCTCGACCGCGGCGGCAAGACCGGGTACACCGGCAGGGCAGTGCCGCGGATGCAGGTTCAGGTGCGTGACGACGACGGCAAGGAGTGCGCGCCGGGTACCGTCGGCGAGGTCCACATCAAGGGACCCACGGTGATGCGCGGCTACTGGAACCGCCCCGCGGACACCGCCGCGGCCATCTCGCCCGACGGCTGGTTCCGCACCGGCGACCTGGGCGAAACCGACACGGACGGCGACCTGCGCATCGTCGACCGTGTCAAGGACCTGATCATCCGCGGCGGTTACAACGTCTACCCCGGTGAGGTCGAGGAAGTGCTCTACGAGCATCCGGACATCGTCGAGGCAGCCGTGATCGGCGTTCCCGACGAGCACTACGGCGAGGAGGTCGCCGCGCTCATCGCCGCCCGGCCCGGTTCGGAGCTCGGTGCCGCCGAGGTGTCGAGCTGGGCACGGGAGCGGCTGTCCGCCTACAAGATCCCGCGCATCGTCCGGTTCGTCGACGCGCTGCCCAAGGGTCCGACCGGGAAGATCCTCAAGCGGTCCATCGACCGTACGGCTCTGTCCCGCGACATGGCGCCCGCCGATACCGCCGCCCGACGCCACTGATCCCCCGCCCTTCGGGTTTGTGATGGTGGTGTCGGATTCAAGTAAAGTTCCCGGGATGGAGACCACTGCGCACGAGGAGATCGACGGCGAGCAGGCGCCGCCCATGGCGCCCTTCTCGCAACTTCGCGAGCCGCCCACGACGCAGCGCGGAGCGCGGACCCGGGCCGCTTTGGTGAAGGCCGCGCGGAAGGTGTTCGAGCGGGACGGCTACCTTGACACCCGCCTGACCGACATCACCAAAGAGGCTCAGTGCGCGGCGGGATCCTTCTACACCTACTTCGCCAACAAGGAAGAGGTGCTCGCCGCCGTCCTGCTGGAGGCGCAGGAGGACATGATGCACCCCGGCATGGGCCGGGTGCAGGGTACCGACGATCCCTATGCGGTACTCGAGGCAAGCAATCGCGCGTATCTCGAGGCGTACAGACGGAACGCGAAGCTGATGGGCCTGCTCGAGCAGGTCGCCCAAGTGGAGCCGGAGTTCCGTGAGTTCCGCAGGCGGCGCGGGGACGCGTTCATCCGCCGTAACGCCCGCGGCATCGCCGAGCTGCAGGCGCGCGGCGTCGCAGACCGTGAGGTCGATCCCATGATGGCCTCCCGTGCGTTGTCCGGCATGGTCAGCGTGATGGCTTACAACGCCTTCGTGCTCAGTGAAGGGCAAGAAGAAAGTACGCCGGTGGACTTCGAGGAGCTCGTGTCCACGGTCACCCGGCTCTGGGCGAACGCCCTACGGTTCCCCGGCCACCGCTGATCCGCCTGCCTCGTAGCCGTCCATCCCTCCTGGGGCTGGGCGGCTTTCTTCGTATGGTTCCGTGCAGCCAGCTATTGAACTTGACGTCGGATTCAATTATACAGGTCGGACGCATCGCACGCCCCGTCAACGGAGAGGGTTGCCGTGAACGTTGCACAAAGAGTCGCCATCGTCACCGGTGGGGGTGGCGGCATCGGCAGCGCGCTGGTCGCGCGGCTCGCTCGCGAGGGCGCCCGGGTCGTTGTCGCAGATCTCGACGCGGACGCCGCGCGGGCGGTGTCGGAGACAGTCAACGCCGACCATCCGGGAAGCACCGTCAGCGCCGGCGCGGACGTGTCGGACACCGAGCAGATCCAGCAGCTGGTCGACCTGGCGGAGAGCGCCTTCGGCCCGGTCGATCTCTACTTCGCGAACGCGGGTATCGGCGGCGCGCTCGGCCTCGACGTGAGCGAGCAGGACTGGGACCGCTCGATCGACGTCAACCTGCGAGCCCACATCCGAGCGGCAAGGCTGCTGATACCGCGGTGGCTCGAGCGCGGTGAGGGCTACTTCGTCAGCACGGCTTCGGCGGCCGGACTGCTCACCCAGGTCGGCTCCGCCACGTACGCCGTCACCAAGCACGCAGCCGTCGCCTTCGCCGAGTGGCTGAGTGTCACCTATGGCAATCGCGGGGTCCGGGTCAGCTGTGTGTGCCCGATGGGCGTGAACACCAGGATGCTGACCTCCGGGGAGGACTCCGGGGACGCGCTGGGCAGAGCGGCGACGCGGGCCGTCACGTCCGCGGGTGACGTCCTGGAACCGGCCGAAGTCGCCGACGCCGTCCTGGCCGCGATGGAGGACGAGCGCTTCCTGATCCTGCCGCACGAGGACGTGCTGGAGATGTACCGGCACAAGGGCTCGGACTACGACCGGTGGCTGCGCGGAATGCGCCGGTACCAGAGCTCCCTGCTGGCGCAGGCATGACCGGCGTGCCGGGCGAGCTCGTCCTCGCCGAACACCGGGGGCCGGTGCTGGTGCTCACGTTCAACCGGCCCGCCAAGCTGAATGCCTGGACCGACGAACTCGAGGACCGCTATTTCGCGCTGCTCGACGCCGCCGAGGACGACCCGGACGTACGCGCCGTCGTGGTCACCGGCGCGGGACGCGGATTCTGCTCCGGAGCCGACCTGCAACAGCTGCAGGCGGTCGGCGAGGTCTCCGAGGCGGACAGGGCACGGCGCCATCCGCGGGACCTTCCGCGGGCCCTGCGCAAACCGCTGATCGGAGCGATCAACGGGGTGGCCGCAGGCCTGGGCATGGTGGAGGCGCTCTACTGCGACATCCGCTTCGGCTCGCCCTCGGCCCGGTTCACCACGGCCTTCGCGCAACGCGGGCTGATCGCCGAGTACGGGATCTCCTGGCTGTTGCCCCGGCTGGTCGGGCACAGCCGGGCAGCGGACCTGTTGCTGTCGAGCCGCATGGTGGATGCCGAGGAGGCCTTCCGCATCGGACTCCTCGACCACCTGGTCCCCACCGGCAGCGTGGTGGACGCTGCTGTCGCGTACGCCGCTGATCTGGCGAGGCGCTGCTCCCCGGCATCCATGGCCACCATCAAGAGCCAACTGAGCAACGACGCGGACGGCACCTACGCCGATTCCGTGACCCGGGCGGAAGACCTCATGTTCCAGGCCTTCCGCGGGACCGATGTCGTCGAAGGCGTGGCCAGTCACCTGGACAAGCGCCCGCCCACCTTTCCCTCCCTACCCGTCAGGAGTTCGGATGTCCCTGTTTGAGATGTCGGACCGCGCCAAGAAGTACCAGGCGGATCTGCTCGAGTTCATGGATGAGCACATCTACCCCGCCGAGGAGGTGTACCACGAGCAGATGCGCGCCTCGGGTGACCCGCACTTCCACCCGCCGATCCTCGAGGACCTCAAGGCGGAGGCGCGCAGGCGCGGACTGTGGAACCTGTTCCACCCGCACCCGGAGTGGGGCCCAGGTCTGACCAACCTCGAGTACGCGCCGCTGGCTGAGATCATGGGCCGCAGCCACATCGCCTCCGAGGCGTGCAACTGCAACGCGCCCGACACCGGCAACATGGAGGTGCTCACCCTCTTCGGTACCGACGAGCACAAGGAGAAGTACCTCGGGCCGCTGCTCGACGGAACGATGGCCTCGGCCTTCGCGATGACCGAGCCGCGTGTCGCCAGCTCCGACGCCACCAACATCGAGTTGCGGATGGAGCGCGACGGCGACGAGTACGTGCTCAACGGCCGCAAGTGGTTCGCCTCGAACGCGATGCACAAGAACTGCAAGGTGCTCATCGTGATGGGCAAGACCGACCCCACGGCGGCACCGCATCGCCAGCAGTCGATGATGGTCGTCCCGATCGACGCCCCCGGGGTCACCGTGGTCCGCAACCTCCCGGTGTTCGGGTACGCGGATCGCGAAGGCCACGCGGAGATCGTCTTCGAGAATGTCCGGGTGCCGGCCAAGGACCTGCTCAAGGGCGAGGGTGAGGGTTTCGCGATCAGCCAGGCCCGGCTCGGGCCCGGTCGTATCCACCACTGCATGCGGGCGATCGGGATGGCCGAGCGGGCGCTGGAACTGATGTGCCGACGTGCACAGTCACGGGTGACCTTCGGCAGTCCGGTCGCCGAACGGTCCAACATCCAGGACTGGATCGCGGAATCGCGCATCGACATCGAGATGATCCGCCTGCTCACGCTCAAGGCCGCGTACCTGATGGACACGGTCGGGAACAAGGAAGCACGCACCGAGATCGCGGCCATCAAGGTGGCCGCCCCCAACATCGCGTTGAAGATCGTCGACCGCGCCATTCAGGTGCACGGGGGAGCGGGAGTGACCGACGACTTCCCCCTGGCGATGATGTACGCGGGTCTGCGGACACTGCGGCTGGCGGACGGTCCCGACGAGGTCCACAAGCGGGCCATCGCCAGGCAGGAACTGCGGCAGTACCGCAACGCGGCGACGGCGACGGCGGCGGTGAGCTGACATGGCAGGACTCGATCTCACCGGTCGCACCGCCGTCGTCACCGGGGCCTCGCGCGGCATCGGGCTGGCGATCGCCCAGGCCATCGCGGAGGCCGGCGGAAACGTCGTCCTCACCTCCCGCTCCCAGGAGGCGGCGGACGCCGCCGCGGCCCAGGTCAAGGGCACAGCGGTCGGCGTCGGTGCGCACGCGGTCGACGAAGAGGCGGCCCAGCGCTGTGTGGAGCTGACGCTGGAGCGCTTCGGCAGCCTGGACATCCTCGTCAACAACGCGGGGACCAACCCGGCCTTCGGGCCGGTCATCGACCAGGACCACGGCCGGTTCGCGAAGACCTTCGACGTGAACCTGTGGGCGCCCGTCCTGTGGACGGGTCTGGCCACGCGGACCTGGATGGGGGAGCACGGCGGGGCGGTCGTCAACACCGCGTCGGTGGGCGGCATGGCCTCCGAGGCGAACATCGGGCTGTACAACGCCTCGAAGGCCGCACTGATCCATCTCACCAAGCAACTGGCCCTGGAACTCTCGCCGAAGGTCCGCGTCAACGCGGTGGCACCGGGTGTGGTGCGCACGAAGCTGGCCGAGGCTCTGTGGAAGGAGCACGAGGAGGCGGTGTCCGCCTCGATGGCGCTGGGCCGCATCGGGGAGCCCGCCGACATCGCCTCCGCGGTCGCCTTCCTCGTCTCGGACGCCGCGAGCTGGATCACCGGCGAGACCATGGTGATCGACGGCGGGCAACTGCTCGGTGACGCACTCCCGTTCAGACGAGGAGCCGGAATCGGTGTCTGACGCGTACATCGTCGGAATCGACGCCGGGGCCGTGAGCCGCTGGTTCGCCACCCTCGGCGTCGACTTCGCCGGGCCCCTGGCCTTCGAGCGGATCGGGCTGGGCCAGTCGAATCTGACGTACCTCGTAAAGGATCAGGACGGCCGCAGATGGGTGCTGCGGCGCCCACCTCTGGGTCACCTGCTGGCGTCGGCCCACGACGTGGCCCGCGAGGCTCGGATTCTCAGCGCCCTGGAGCGCACCGCCGTCCCGACACCGCGGGTGCTCGGGCTGACCGATGATCCCGCCGTGACCGACGTCCCGCTGCTGCTCATGGAGTTCGTGGACGGCCAGGTCGTCGACCGGATGTCGATCGCGCGGTCGTTGACGCCCGAGCGGCGCCGGGCGATCGGGATGTCGTTGCCGCGGACGCTGGCGAAGATCCATGCGGTCGATCTCGAGGCGACCGGGCTGACCGGTCTGGCCGGCCACAAGCCGTACGCGCAGCGTCAGCTCAAGCGGTGGTCGGCCCAGTGGGAGAAGTCCAGGACCCGCGAGCTGCCCGCCCTGGAGGACCTCACCCGGCGCCTCGGCGCGGCCGTGCCGGAGCAGCGCGAACTGACGCTCGTGCACGGCGACTTCCATCTGCGCAACCTCATCACCTGCTACGACAGCGGGGAGGTGACCGCGGTCCTCGACTGGGAGCTGTCGACGCTGGGGGATCCGTTGGCGGACCTGGGCAGCCTGCTGGCCTACTGGCCGGCCAAGGGTGAGGACACCATGGGCGACTTCGTCGCGACCGCTCTCGACGGCTTCCCGGCCCGCGAGGAACTCGTGGCGGCCTACTCGGCGGCGTCGGGACGCGATCTGACGGCGCTGGGCTACTGGCATGCGATGGGACTGTGGAAGATCGCGATCATCGGGGAGGGCGTGATGCGCCGCGCGATGGACGAACCACGGAACAAGGCTGCGTCCGGGACTCCGACCGCTGAGCGCATCGACGCACTGGTGGCGAAGGCTCACGAGGTCGCGGACACGGCAGGTATCTGAACCACGTTCCACCACACCCAGGTACACGAGCCGACGGTGATCACGGCGGGGCTGATCGGGGTGGTGTCGTGAACCTCGCCGCACTGTTCCCGCCTACTGCCGCGAGCGCTGGCGGCAAGAACCTGCGACGCGAACTGCGCGGGCGCGGGGCGACGTCGTATGACGAGCGAGAGGAGCCGAAGCATGGCCGGCCTGCCACAGGTCCTTGCCCTCGACGAGATCGGGCCGGACCGGTTCCGGTCCGGCCCGATCCCCACTGAGTGGGCGCGGACGTTCGGTGGCCAGATCGCCGCCCAGTCGCTGATGGCTGCGGCGCGGACCCTCGACCGGTCGTACTCGGCCCACTCGCTGCACGGGTACTTCCTGAGGCCCGGCCTTCCGCACGAGCCGACCGACCATCTGGTCGAGCGGATTCGCGACGGCGGCAGCTTCTGCACCCGCCGGGTGACCGCGGTCCAGGCGGGAGAGGCGATCTTCACGGTGACGGCGTCGTTCCATCGTGGGGACGAAGGGTTCTCCCACCAGGTGGACATGCCGGCGGTGCCGTCACCTGACGACATCCCGGAGTCCGACCGCATCAACGGCTGGGGCATGCCGCGGCCCGCGGAGTGGCGCGACTGGGAGATGCGATGGGTGCCCGGCGACGAGACCGGCCACGTCCCGGGGGCGCCGGCCTGCCAGCGGGTGTGGATCCGGTACGGACGTCCGCTGCCGGACGACGGTGCCGTCCACGCCTGCGCGCTGACCTATCTCAGCGACATGGCGCTGCTGGGATCGGCACGGCTGCCACATCCCCCAACCGCCGTACAGGGTGCGTCGTTGGACCATTCGCTGTGGTTCCTGCGTCCCTTCCGCGCGGACGAGTGGCTGCTGTACGACCAGGTCTCCCCTTCGGCCGAGCACGGCCGGGCGCTCACCCGCGGAAGGCTGTTCGACACGGGCGGGCGTCTGGTGGCCGCCGTCGCGCAGGAGGGACTCATGCGCTTCGCCCGGCCCCGGTCGACGGAGGGCGGCGCCAGGGAGATGTCCCCGTCGTCCCCCGCCCCAGCTGTCCCCGACCCGCGCTGACCACCGTTGACCACCGATTCGTCAAGGAAGTGGTGCCACCCATGTCCACCCAGTACAGCCTCATCGGACGCACAGCGATCCTCCGCCTCGACAACCCGCCGGTCAACGGGCTCGGGCACACGACACGGCAGGGCATCGTGCAGGGTCTGCACCGTGCCCTCGACTCCGGCGACGTCGATGCCGTCGTGCTCACCGGCCGCGAGGGATTCTTCTCCGCCGGGGCCGACATCACGGAGTTCGGGACGCCCAAGACCACCGCGGAGCCGATGCTCGGCGACGTCATCGCGGCGCTGGAGGCCGCGGACAAGCCCGTCGTGGCCGCGATCGACGGCACATGTTTCGGCGGCGGACTGGAGCTCGCGCTGGGCGCCCATTACCGGGTCGCGACGTCGACGAGCAGGATCGGGCTCCCCGAGGTGAACCTGGGACTGGTCCCCGGCGCCGGCGGCACCCAGCGGCTGCCACGCCTGGTGGGAGCCGCCGTGGCGGCGGACATGATCAGCGGCGGTGCACCGCGCAGGGCGCGGGAGCTCGCAGACCTCCCGGGACAACGGCTCTGCGACCGGGTCGTGGACGGCGACGTGATGGCGGCGGCACTGGAACTCGCGGCCGAGATGGCCGCGGTACGGCCGCTCCCGCGGGTCCGGGACCTGAGTGTGGATCCGGGCGACGCGGCCGCGGTGAGCGCGATGCGGGAACGCCTGGCCCGGCGCAGCCGAGGATTCCTGGCGCCTGCGGCGGCTCTCGCTCTGGTCGAGAAAGCGGCGACCATACCGTTCGAGGAGGGGCTGTCCGAGGAGCGGAAGACGTTCCTGGAGTTGATGAACGGCGAGCAGTCGGCCGCCCTGCGCCATGCCTTCTTCGCCGAGCGGGCCGCCCGCAAGGTCCCCGATGTGCCGGCCGGGACGTCGGCCCGGAGGGTGGACACGGTGGCGGTCATCGGTGCCGGAACGATGGGCGGCGGCATCGCGATGACCTTTCTGGACGCGGGGATTCCAGTCACTGTCTTGGAGAGCAGCCAGGAGGCGCTCGACCGGGGCCTGGGCATCATGCGCGGCAACTACCAACGCCAGGTGGACAAGGGAAAACTCACGCCCGACGGCCTGGAGCAGCGCATGGCGCTCCTGACACCGACCCTCGACTACGCGGACGTGTCGGACAGCGACCTGATCATCGAGGCGGCCTTCGAGGATATGGACGTCAAGCGTTCGGTGTTCACCCGGCTCGATGAGGTGGCGAAACCCGGCGCGATTCTGGCGTCGAACACCTCGACCCTCGACATCGATGCGATCGCCGCGGTCACCGGGCGCCCCGGGGATGTCCTCGGCATGCACTTCTTCAGCCCCGCGAACGTCATGAAACTGCTGGAGATCGTGCGCGGGGCCAAGACCGCGGACGACGTGCTGGTCACAGCCATGGCGGTGGGACAGCGAATCGGCAAGACCGGCGTGGTGGCCGGGGTGTGCGACGGCTTCATCGGCAACCGCATGCTGGCCAAGTACCGGGACGCGGCGATGGAACTCCTCCGCGCGGGCGCGACACCGGCCGACATCGATTCCGCCGCGGAGAACTTCGGCTTCGCCATGGGCCCGTTCCGGACCGCCGACCTGGCGGGCAACGATATCGGATGGGCGATCCGCAAGCGGCGCTACGCGGAAGACCCCGGCCTGCCCCGGGACGAGATCGCCGATGCCCTGTGCGAGAGGGGCAGGTTCGGGCAGAAGGTCGGTGCCGGCTGGTACGACTACAAGCCCGGGAGTCGCGAGGCGCTCCCGAGCCCCGTCGTCGACGAGCTGCTGGCTTCCTTCCACACCCGGCACGGCACCGAGCCGCGTACCTTCGAGGAGGACGAGATCGTGCAGCGCCTCGTGTTCGCCCTCGTCGACGAGGGCGCGCGCATCCTCGACGAAGGCATCGCCCTGCGCGCATCGGACATCGACGTCGTCTACATCGCGGGGTACGGCTTCCCGAGGTACCGCGGCGGACCGATGTTCTACGCCGACACGGTGGGTGCCGCCCAAGTCCTCTCCGCACTCAGGCGGTTCCACGGAGATGACGGTTGGGAGCCCGCACCGTTGCTCACGCGGCTGGCCGAGGCCGGGACATTCAACTGACGGCACCACTCGCAGGGGTGGGATCCGGCACGTGCGGTCCGGTGTTGCACGGTCAGGGAGGATGGCACATGTGGAGGCAACATTCGCCCGTACGGTCTGGCAAGTCCTCGAACCCTGCACGCGGTCACGTACTTCGCGCCCGAGAGCCGCGAGGCCAACCGCGCTGTCGGCCTGCTCGGTTTTTGGATGGGCTACTTCGCAGCTCGGGCCGCGCCGCTGGGAGCGGTGACGGCGGGTGTGGTGGAGGCGGCCTTCTTCAACTTCCATCCCGCCATGGTGCGACGCGCTGTGCCCGACGCATGGGGGTTGTGAACAGGTGGCGATCGACGGTGGTTGAGCGTGTTCTGGCACCTTGACGAGGTGCCTCGCACATGACCGCGGGGGCCGTGACACGAGCCGATGTGGCCCGCCGCCCGGGACGCCCGGCCCTCGCCGTCGACGTCCGATTCTTGACACCATGCAAAGCCCGGCGTGGGCCCGGTAGCAGGAGCCCCGGGCCCACGCGCTGAGGGAATGCGGATGCCGCCGTGCGGTGCGCCCGCGGTGGTCAGTTGTCGATCGCGGCCTGTGCCGGAAGGGTCACGACCATCTTGCCGGTGTTGTCGCCACGGAGCATGCCGAGGAATGCCTCGACGTTGTTCTCGATGCCTTCCACGACCGTCTCCTCGTAGTGAAGCTTCCCGTCGCGGATCCAGCCACCGACCTCCTCAACGAACTGCTGCTGCAGGTCGTTGTGGTCGGAGACCAGCAGGCCGCGCAGAGTGAGGCGCTTGCCGATGGCGAGCGCGAGGTTGCGCGGTCCGGGGGCGGGCTCGGTCGCGTTGTACTGGGCGATGGCCCCGCACAGCGCTGCCCGGCCGTGCACGTTGAGGGCACCGATCGCCGCCTCGAGATGGTCGCCGCCGACGTTGTCGAAGTAGACGTCGATGCCGTCCGGGGCCGCTGCCTTGAGCTGCTCGGCCACGGGCCCGCTCTTGTAGTTGAAGGCGGCGTCGAAGCCGTACTTGTCGAGGAGCAGTTGGACCTTCTCGTCCGAGCCGGCGCTGCCGATGACCCGCTTGGCACCCTTGAGCCGGGCGATCTGTCCGACCTGGCTGCCGACCGCGCCCGCCGCGCCGGAGACGAAGACGGTGTCGCCCTCGTGGAACTCCGCCACGCGCAGCAGGCCCGCATAGGCAGTCAGTCCGGGCATGCCGAGGACACCGAGGTACGTGCTCAGCGGAGCGTTCCCGGCGTCGACCTTCACTGCGTGCGCCGCGTCGAGGAGCGCGTACTCCCGCCAGCCGAGCCCGTGCAGGACGTGATCACCCACGGCGAAAGAGCCGGCGGGGGAGTCATCGCCCACGGCGACGACGACGCCGACCGCACCTCCGTCCATCGGCTGGTTCAGCTGGAAGGGAGGGACGTAGGACTTCACGTCGTTCATCCGGCCGCGCATGTACGGGTCGACCGACAGGTGCAGGTTGCGTACGAGGATCTGACCGGGGCCGGGCTGGGCGACGGGAACCTCGCGCAGGGCGAAGTCCTGCGGCCGGGGCACACCGTTCGGGCGGGCGACCAGATGCCATTCGCGGCTGGTGGTGGGGAGAGCGCTCATGGTGGGAATGTCACTTTCCGCCGTGCTCACGCACGGCTGGGCGTAGCTGGGCGTGGATCAGCTGAGGGGCTTGGCGAGGACGGCCTTGCGGTGGCTGAAGGTCTCGATGGAGTAGCGGCCGTGGTAGCTGCCCATGCCGCTCTCGCCGACGCCTCCGAACGGCAGGTCGGAGATGGTGAGATGGGCCAGCGGCAGACCGAACCCGAGGCCGCCCGAGGAGGTTTCGGCGGCGAGCCGCCCCCGCGTGGTGTCCGATTCGGTGAACGCGTACAGAGCCAGCGGCTTGTCGCGGTCGTTGATGAAGTCGATGGCCTCGTCGAGCCCGGCCACCTCGACGATCGGGAGGATCGGGCCGAAGATCTCCTCCTGCATGACGGGCGCGTCCGGCGACACCTCGGCCAGGACGGTCGGCGCGATGTACTTCGTCTCGCGGTCGTACGCGCCGCCGGTGACCTGACGGCCGGAGTCGAGGAGAGCGGTCAGCCGGTCGAAGTGGCGTTCGTTGACGATACGGCCGTACTCCGGGGAGGCGGCGGGATCGGACCCGTACAGCCCCTCGATGGTTTTGGCCAGGGCGGCTTCCAGAGCACGTGCGGTCTCCGGGTCGGTGAGGACGTAGTCGGGCGCGACGCAGGTCTGCCCGGCGTTGAGGAACTTCCCGGCCGCGAGGCGGGCGGCGACGGTGTCCAGGTCGGTGCCCCGGTCCACGAACGCCGGGGACTTGCCGCCCAGTTCGAGGGTGACGGGCGTGAGGTGCCGGGCGGCCGCGGCCATCACGATGCGGCCGACCGTGCCGTTGCCGGTGTAGAGGATGTGGTCGAAGCGCTGCTCGAGCAGGGCAGTGGTCTCCGGGACCCCGCCTTCGACCACGGCGACCGCGTCGGTGTCGAGGTACTGCGGCACGAGGCGGGCCAGGGCGGCGGACGTGGCCGGAGCCAGTTCGCTGGGCTTGGCGACCACCGCGTTGCCCGCGGCCAGCGCACCGGCCACCGGGGCCAGCAGCAGCTGCGCCGGGTAGTTCCAGGGGGCGATGACCAGCACGACGCCCAGGGGGTCGTACTGCGTCCAGGCACTCGCCTCGCCGATGAACGCGGGGACGGGGGCCGGTTCGGGGCGCAGCCACCCGTCGAGACGCTCCAGGGTGTGGTCGATCTCGCGTATGACGAAGTCGATCTCCGTGCGGTAAGCCTCGGCGGAGCTCTTTCCCAGGTCGGCGTGGAGCGCCGCGGCGAATGTCTCCCCCTGATCGGTGAGCAGGGTACGCATCCGGGACAGCTGCTCGGTGCGCCAGGCCACGGGCTTGGTCCTGCCGGCGCGGAAGGTGGCGCGCAGCCGGGCGACGAGCTCGGCGGGCTGCTCGGGGGCGGGGTTGTTCATGGTTCCCTCACAGGTGCGGTATATGGACGGGGGCGTTGTCGCCGCGCCGCGGGGCGGCCCGGGCGCCGGCGTCGGGCAAGGGTCAGCCGCGGTTCAGGGTGCCGATGACGTTCCGGGCGAGTTGCTCGGAGGAGGCGGGGTTCTGACCGGTGTGCAGATTGCGGTCCGCCACGACGTGCTCGCTGAACGGGGCAGCGGCCTGGAAGTCGGCCCCCAGTTCCACCAGGCGGTCCTGGAGCAGCCACTTGGCCTTGTCGGCGAAACCGGCCGCGGCCTCCTCGTCGTTGGTGAAGCCGGTCATGCGGTAACCGGCGAACGGCCAGCTGCCGTCCTCGCGCCGGGCGGCGAGCAGGGCCGCGGGGGCGTGGCACAGCACCGCGAGGGGCTTGCCGGAGTCCAGTGCGGTGGTGAGGAGGCGACCGGAGTCGGCGTTGACGGCGAGGTCCTCCATGGGGCCATGGCCACCGGGGTAAAGGACGGCGGCGTACGCGTCGAGGTCGACATCCTCGAGCTTGACCGGATTCTCCAAGTCGACGCGGATGGAAGCCAGGTACGCGGCGATGGCATCGGCCTGCTCCTTGCCGCCGGCGGACTCGGCGGCGAGGCTGACGGCGTCGACGGTCGGAGCAACGCCGCCGGGTGTGGCGATGGTGACGTCGAAACCGGCCTCGCGGAACAGCCGGTGCGGTGTGGCGAGTTCCTCGGCCCAGTAGCCGGTGGGGTGCAGGGTGCCGTCGGCGAGCGTCCAGCGGTCGGCGCCGGTGACGACGAACAGAACTGCGGTCACAACTGTCTCCTTCACAGTGCGCGCGGGGCGAGCGGTGGCTCAGGCGACAGCGATGATGATCTTGCCGCGGGTGTGGCCCTCGCGGTTGAGGCGCTGGGCGTCGGCGGCTTCCTCGAGCGCAAACGTGGCGGCCACGTCCACCCGCAGCTCCCCGCGCTCGGCGAGCTCGGTGAGTGCTTCCAGGTCCCGGGCGTCGGGCCGCACGAAGACGTACCCGCCACCGAGGCCGAGCACGGCGCCGTCCACAGCGGAGGCCAGGCGGCCGCCCTCGGCGAGCAGCCCCGGCGAGACCTTCAGGGCGTCTCCGCCGACGAGGTCGAGGACGGCATCCACGCCCTGCGGCGCGAGGGCGTGGACACGGTCGGTGAGGCCCTCGCCGTAGGCGACCGGCTCCGCTCCCAGCCCTCGCAGGTAGGCGTGGTTGTACTCACTGGCGGTGCCGATGACCCGGGCGCCGAGCGCCTTGGCGATCTGTACGGCCAGAGAGCCGACGCCACCCGCCGCGGCGTGCACCAGCACGGTGTCCCCGGCCCGGACCTGCAGGGAGCGTGTCAGCGCCTGGTACGCGGTGAGGCCGGCCAGCGGGAGGCCGGCGGCCTCCTCGAAGGAGAGGTTGGCGGGCTTGCGGGCGAGCGTACGGACCGGGGCGGCGACGTACTCGGCGAAGGTCCCGCGGGAGACGAAGTCCTCACGGACGTAGCCGATCACCTCGTCGCCCGGAACGAACTCGGTGACCCCGACGCCGGTCTCCTCGACGACGCCCGCCACGTCCCAGCCGGGGATGACGGGGAACACGGCGTCCATGACGGCGTCCAGGTACCCCGCCTGGATCTTCCAGTCGACCGGGTTGACGGAGGCGGCCTTCACGCGGACCAGCACGGTGTCGACACCGAGCTTCGGGTTCGGCGCATCGCCGTACTCCAGGACCTCCGGGCCGCCGTAGGTGCGGTAGGTGATGGCTTTCATGATGGCAACTCCTTGGTGCAGTGGTGCAGTGGTGCAGATCGGGGTGGGGCTCGTCAGGCGGCCGTAGTGGCAGCGGCCGGCTCCGTGGCGGGCAGGTGTTCCGTACGCGGCGCCTGCTGTTCCCGCTTGAGGCCGACCAGCGAGAGGGCCAGGACGAAGGCGAAGGCGACTCCGGCCAGCGTGAAGCTCAGGGTGAACTGGCTCTCGGCGGGCAGCGGGGGCACTCCGGCCGGAAGGTTCTCGATGGTTCGGGAGGCGAGGAGTGAGGTGATCAGCGCGCTGCCGATCGAGCTGCCGACGGACCGGGAGATGGAATTGATGCCGTTGGCGATGCCGGTCTGGTGGGGTGGCACCCCCGCGACGATGAGGGCGGGCATCGCGGCGTACCCGAGGCTGATGGCTGTTCCGACAGCCATGGCGGCGCCGATGACCGAGGGGGTCGAGGAGTGTGCGGCAGCCAGCCACGCGAAGCCGGCGATGCCCATCGTCGCGCTGAGGGCGAGGGTGAGGCGTGGGCCGATCCTGCGGATCAGCAGGCCACCGAACTGGGAGGCGACGAGGGACGCGATCGTGCTGGGCAGCAGGTACTCGACGGAGGCGCGGAGAACGGAGGCGCCGAAGCCGTAGCCTGCGACGTCCCGCGGCATCTGCGCCAGGTAGGAGACGCCGAGGAACTGGGCGAACATCCCGAATCCCACGCAGAGGCCCGCGAGGTTGCTGAAGAGCACCGGGCGGTGGAGGAACATCCTCATGTCGACCATGGGTTCGCGGACCCGGCTCTCGGTGAAGCTCCAGACGCCGGCCATGAGGACCGCTCCGGCGAAGCCGCCCAGCGTACGGGCGGAGGTCCAGCCCCACTCGTGCCCCTGGGAGATCGGCAGCAGCAGGAGAACCAGGAAGAGGCCGAGGGTGAGGGCGCCGAGTATGTCGGTGCGTCCGCCGGTCTTGGTGCGGCTCGCCGGTACGAGGAGGACGACGGCGATCAGGGTGACCGCTGCGAGGCCGGTGGCCAGCCAGAAGACGCGGTGGTAGTCGGCGCTTTCGCCGCGGGTCAGCAGGCCGGTGGTGACCAGTGCGAAACCGCTGCCGAACGCAAGGGTGCCGCTGACCAGTGCCATCGCTCCCGGCAGACGGCGGGCGGGGACCTCCTCGCGGAGCACCGACAGAGCGAGCGGAAAGATCGCGGTGGCGGCGCCCTGCAACACGCGGCCGACGATCAGCCAGAGCAACGAGTCGGTCGTGGCGGCCAGGACCGAGCCGACGATCATCACCGCCAGCACGCCGATGAGGGTCGGCTTCTTGCCGTGCTGGTCGCCGAAGCGGCCGAGCAGCGGGGTGAAGACGGCTGCCGAGAGCAGGGTCGCGGTGGTGACCCAGCTGACCTCGGCGGAGCTGGCGCCGAGGCTGCTCTGGATCAGGCCGAGGATCGGCACCACCAGCGTCTGCATCATCGACACGATCATCGCGGCGAGGCTCAGGGCAAGGACGACTGCGGTCTCGGCCCGGCGGCTGCCGTGCGGCGGAGCAAGGGGTTGTGACACGGGTGGCTTCTCCGGTGCGGGGCGGGGCGTTGTGGCGGGACCCGACGGGGGACCGGGTCGAGGATTAGATGCTTGATACAGCCAAGCAATGACGGAGACAGTAAACCTCAAAGGTTGAGAACGTCAAACGTTGAGCTTCCCCTACACTTGAGGCATGGCCCACACCCCCGCCCCGCCCGTCGACCGCTCCGCTGCGCAGGACAGCGACCCTGCCCACGACGCACTCATGGAGCGCTTGGCACGTGCCGCTGCCGGCTACTACCGGGACCTCACAGCGGCGGCCGCCATGCACGGGCTCACCATGACGCAGGCCAAGATGCTCATCCTGCTTCGGCAACAACCGCTGCCCATGCGCGCCCTCGCAGGGCGGCTCGCCTGTGACGCCTCCAACATCACCGGACTCGTCGACCGGCTGGAGGCACGTGGACTGGTCTCCAGACACGCCGACGCGGCCGACCGGCGGATCAAGAACGTGGTCGCCACCGAAGAGGGAAGCGAGGCAGTCCGCCTCATCCGCGCCGACATGCGGGCCACCTCGGCAGCCTTTGCGCGTCTGGACGAGGAGGGTCGCCGCAGCCTTTACGAGCTGCTGGGACGCCTGCACCCCGAGGAGACAACCTGATCACGGCCGGGTGCCGACCGCACTGATCCATCTCACCAAGCAACCAGACCTGGAACTCTCGCCGCGCCGCGCGTTCAGCCAGGCGGCGCCGTCAGATGGATCAGGATGCCGCACACTTCGTCCACGATCTCCCGGACCTCCGTGTCGTCCCCGCAGTCGGCCAACTCGCGTGCCGCACCGCCGATCACGGTGGTGAGCACTCTCACCCGGACCCGGCCGGCACGTCGCTTCTCGTCCACCTCCAGGAGCCGGGCGTTGCGCCGTACCCAGGCGCGGTCCCACTGGCGGCGCAGCGCGTCGAAGCCGGCGGGGCCGTCGTCCTCCGCGAGGAGTCTGCCGAACCGCCGGTTGTCCCAGACGCCCTCGAGGTACGCCCTGGCGCCCGCCACGAAGAGGGCGATGGGATCGGCCACGCCACGGTCACGCTCGGCGGTCAGCGTGGCCGCGGTCCGGCGCTCCTGTTCCTCCCGGAACTCCTCCCAAAGGGCGAGGTACAGCCCCCGCTTTCCGCCGTAGTGCTGGAAGAGGCTGCCCACCGGGATGCCGCAGCGCGCCGCGATCTCGGTGAGACCGGCGTCGGTGTAACCGCGCTCGGTGAACACCTCCAGCGCGGCGTCCAGCAGCGCACTCCGGACCGTTCGGTACTGCCCGGCGGGTGCCTCCGGCAGGCCCATGCCCTCCTGCTCGTCCGGCAGCTGACCTGCCGCCCCGGTCCCGGCAGACTCCACGATGCCGCTCACTGGCGATCCCCGCCTTCCCCGGCCCCGTCGCGGATGGCGAGGGCGACCAGCAGTTCCAGGAGGTCGGCGATCCGGCGCGGATTGCGCCCGGTGCGTTCCTCGATCCGGCGCAACCGGTAGTGCGCCGTGTTGTGGTGTATCCGCAGCCGGTCGGCGGCCAGCCGCAGGTTGAGATCCGCCTCCGCGAACGCCCGTATGGTCGCCGCCAGCATGTCGCCACGTCTGCGGTCCTCCTCCAGCAGTGCACGCACGCGGGGATCGACCAGCTGGCGGGCCAGGTCGTCGGCGCGCAGCGCCAGATACTCGAAGGGGGACAGGCGCGGCAGCGCCGCCACCCCGCCCTCGCTCGGCACCAGGTCGAGGGCGGCCCGTGCCTCCTCGTAGGCGCGCGGCAGTTCGCAGGCGCCCCGGGCGACCGTGCTGATGCCCATGGAGAGCATGGTTCCCTTCCGCGCGAGCCGCCGCTGCACGGCCTCGAAGTGGGCACAGATGTCCTCCGCGTCCATGCCCGTGCGGACCACGGGCACGGCCACCACCTCGCCGTGGCGTACGACGACCAGGGTCCGGCCGGCCCACGGCCCGGCGACGCTGATGGACGCGCTGGCGGCGTAGCCGTGCTCGGCCGAGGTGAAGTCGCCGGTGCGGGTGTCGCCGACGCACACCGCCACGACCGCCATCATCGGAGAGTGCGGCCCGATGCCGTACGCCTGCGCCGCGGCCAGCAGCGGACCGCGCGTCGGTGCCGCCCCGGCCAGGAGCTGGTCCAGCAGGTCGCGGCGCTCCCGGTCCGCGTCCGCGACCACGTGCTGCTGGTACTCGACATAGGCCTGCGCGGCATGGGTGCTGGCGTAGTCGACATACCGCATCAGCGGGGTGACGAGGGACAGCGCGGCCTGCTGGGCCTCGGCGGAGGTGCCCGCGCAGTCCAGCAGCGCGTCCCACAACACCTGCCGGCCGACCCGGAAGGCGCTGATCCAGTCCTCCAGGGCGAACCCGGCGCGTGCTCGGCGCATGGCCGCCGCGCGGCTGAAGACCAGGTCCTCGGGGGCCATGTCCCGGTCGCCGGCCAGCGCCGCCAGCTGCATCCGGTAGTGCGTGAGGACCTGGTCCCGCACGTCGTCGAAGAATCGCTCGTCCTGCAGCGCGTATGACGGGATCTCCGAGCGCATCACCGCGATGGTGGTCTGCGCCACCTCCTCCAGCCGGTCCTGCACGGCGTGCAGGATCCGGTGCCGCTCCCGGCTGAGCGGGTCGGAGTGTGCGGGGGTGCCCAAGGCGGGTCCGCGAGGCATGGGGCCGATCGTCGCCGTCCTCCTCGTGTCCCGTCAACAGGCTTCAGGGGGGACAAGCCGGGGAAGCTGGGCGCGGCGCACAAGCCGGGGGCCGCGAAGTTGGGTGCTCGTACCCAATGTGCGCGCGGAAGGCCCCCACCTACTGTGACGCTCGCCCAACCCCCCAGCACCTCGGAAGGGGCGTCACTCATGCTCGCGGTCGACGGTATCAGCGTGCGCTTCGGCGGGATCACGGCACTGGACGGTGTCGCGTTCACGGTCGAGCCGGGCACCGCCGTGGGGCTCATCGGACCGAACGGAGCCGGCAAGACCACGTTGTTCAACTGCCTCACCAGGCGCTGCACCCCTGATGCGGGGACGGTGCGCTTCGAGGACGAGGACCTGCTCGCCCTCCCGCCGCACTCCGTGGCCGGGCGCGGCATCGCCCGCACCTTCCAGAACCTGGGGCTGTTCCCACGGCTCACGGTCCGGGACAACGTCATGATCGGCGCCCACAGCCGGGGGCGCACCGGACACCTCGCCGCGGCGCTCCGGCTGCCCCGCGTCCGGCGGGAGGAGAGGGAACTGCGTGACCACGCAGAGGACTTGCTACGGCGTCTCGGCCTGGCGGACGTCGCCGACCACCCCGCCTCCGGGCTGCCGTTCGGCACGCTCAAACGCGTCGAACTCGCCCGCGCGCTCGCGGTACGGCCCCGGCTGCTGCTGCTCGACGAACCCGTCAACGGGCTCAGCCACGGCGAGGTCGGCCAATTCGCGGATCTGGTCCGGGCGGTGCGCGAGGACTTCGACCTGACCCTGGTGGTGGTCGAGCACCACATGGGGTTCGTGATGGGCCTGTGCGACAAGGTGGTGTGCCTCGACTTCGGGCGCAAGATCGCTGAGGGCCCGCCGGAAGAGATCCAGCGCGACCCGGCCGTCATCGAGGCGTACCTGGGGGTGGCGGCATGAGCGAGCCCACCACCGCGAGCGCCGAGGCGGAGGCGAGCACGGAGCCGGACTTCCTCACGGCATCCGACCTGCACGCCGGATATGGCCAGGCGCGTGTGCTCCAGGGCCTGGACTTCTCCGTCGCCCGCGGCGAGGTGTGCGCGATCCTCGGACCCAACGGCGCGGGCAAGACCACGACCCTGCGGGCCCTGTGCGGAATGGTGCGCGGCCGCGGCTCGGTGACCTTGGACGGTACGCAGCTGCTGGGCCGCTCGCCCGAGCAGGCCGCCCGCCTCGGCGTGGCGCACGTGCCCGAGGGCCGGGGCACCTTCAACGAGCTGACCGTCGAGGAGAACCTGCGCATCGGTGCCCATCTGCGCACCGCCCACTGGAGGCGGGGCCGCGCCGAGCGCGCGGCCGTGGCGGCCGACCTGGAACGGATCTACGGCTACTTCCCCAAACTGCGCCAGCGGTCCCGCCAGGCCGCCGGCAGCCTCAGCGGCGGCGAGCAGCAGATGCTCGCCATCGGCCGAGCCCTGATGCTGCGGCCCTCGCTGCTGCTCCTGGACGAGCCGTCGCTGGGTCTCGCGCCCCTGGTCACGCGCGAGCTGTTCGAGATCGTCCGTGCCGTGAACGAGGAGGAACGCACCACCGTGATCGTCGTCGAGCAGAACGCCCAGCTCGCGCTGGACATCGCGCACCGGGCCCATGTACTGGAGGCCGGCCGTCTGGTGCTGTCCGGACCGGCCGACCGGATCCGCGAGGACGGGCAGGTCGCCGAGGTGTACCTCGGTGTCTCCGTCCGTACCGGAACGGGCGGGTGAGCACCGTGACCGAACTGCTCCAGCAAGTGGTGGAAGGGGTCGGCTCCGGCGCGGTGTACGCCAGCCTGGCCCTGGCCCTGGTGCTGATCCACCGGTTCACGGGGATCGTCAACTTCGCGCAGGGCGAGCTCGCCATGATCTCCACCTACGTGGCCTGGCAACTCGTCGCCTCCGGTATGTCGTTCTGGCTGGCGCTGCCGGTCACCCTCGCGGTGTCGTTCGCCGGCGGCATGCTCATCGAGCGGCTCGTCATCCGCCCCGTGCAGAACGCGCCCGAGCTGACGATGGTCATCGTCACGGTCGGCCTGTTCATCTTCGTCAACGCCATGGCCGGCCTGATCTGGTCGTTCACCGTGAAGGACTTCCCGCAGCCCTTCCCCGACGGAGGCATCGACCTGGCCGGGGTGCGTGTGGACTGGTCGACCCTCGGGATCATCGCGGTGGTGGCCGTCGTGATGGGCCTGCTGTACCTGCTGTTCCAGCACACCTCCGTCGGCCTGGTGATGCGGGCCGTCGCCTGCAACCCCGCCTCCGCCCGGCTGTCGGGCATCCGGGTCGGCCGGGTGCTGATGCTCGGCTGGGGACTGGCCGCGACGGTCGGCGCGGTGTCGGGCGTGCTGGTCGCACCGCTGCTGTTCCTGGAGCCCAACATGATGGGCGGAGTGCTGATCTACGCGTTCGCCGCGGCCACCCTCGGGGGCTTCGACAGCCCGGTCGGCGCGGTGGTCGGCGGTCTGCTCGTGGGCGTCGCCGAAACGCTGGCCGGGGCGTACGTGGATGTCATCGGCGCCGATCTGAAGGTCGGCGTACCCCTGGTGACCATCCTGGCGGTGCTGCTGGTGCGGCCCCAGGGCCTGTTCGGACGGGCGGCGGTGGAACGCGCATGAGCACGATCGTCGCCACCCTCGCAACCGACCGCGCCCGCCGCCCGCGGGCCGCGCTCACCGCACTGCTCGCGGTGGCCGTCGCCGTCGGCGCACCGTTCTACTTCGCCCCCTTCCAGGTCTTCCAGCTGACCATGGTGCTGGTGTACGCCGTGGCGCTGGCCGGACTGAACCTGCTGGTCGGATTCGGCGGGCAGATATCCCTCGGCCATGGCGCGTTCTTCGCCGCAGGGGCCTACACGGCGGCCGTCATGCTCGACCGCTACGACACCGGCCACCTGGCCACGCTGCCCGTCGCGGCCGCCGGATGCTTCCTGCTCGGCCTCGGATTCGGAGTGCCCGCGCTGCGGCTGCGCGGACTGTACCTGGCCCTGGTCACCCTCTCGTTCGCGGTGTTCCTGCCCCCGCTGCTCAAGCGGCTCGAACCGGTGACGGGCGGCTCCATGGGCCTGACCGTCGACAAGCTGCAACCCCCGGCATGGAGCGGCCTGGCCGAGGACCAGTGGATGTACTTCGTGGCCCTCACCGTCGCCGCGGTGGCCCTGCTGCTCGCCCGCAACCTGCTGCGCTCCCGGGCCGGCCGGGCCCTGCTCGCCGTACGCGACAACGAGAGCGCCGCGGAGGTCATGGGCGTACGGCTGTCCCTGCACAAGACCCTTGCCTTCGCGTGGAGCGCCCTGTTCGCCGGGGTCTCCGGCTGTGTGTACACGTGGGTCATCGGCTACGTCTCACCCGACTCGTTCAGCTTCGTACTGTCCATCACGCTGCTGGCCGGGCTGGTGGTCGGAGGACTGGCCTCGCTGTACGGACCGCTGCTGGGGGCGGCGTTCGTCATGTACGTGCCCAGCTGGGCCCAGGACATCAGCGACGCCGCGCCCGGTGTGGTGTTCGGCCTCCTGATCATCGTGGTGATGTTCGTGGCCCCGACGGGACTGGCCGGCCTGGTGGGCCGTCTCCGGAGCCTCGCCGCCCGCCGCCCGACCCGCACCACCCCTGCCCCCGACCGGACGCCCGAGTCCGCGCCCGACACGGACGCCACGTCCGCGTCCGAATCCTCCGCGCCCCCCACTCCCGCGGATCCCGCACCTGCCGATGCCGAACCCGTGGGCGCACCGCCCCGCACGGAAAAGGAATGAGTCACATGCGCAAGACGACCGCTCTGCGGGCGGCCGCGGCCGCGTCCGCCGCTCTGCTCCTCGCCACGGCCTGCAACAGCCAGCGTGGGGAGGACGAACAAGGCACCGCCGCCGATGGCGCGTGCAAGGGTCAGCAGACCACCGGGATCACCGACACGACCATCAAGCTGGGCGGAATCTATCCGCTGTCGGGACCGGCCTCCGCGTACGGAACGATCAGCAAGGGCGTGGACACCTACTTCAAGGCCGTCAACGACCAGGGCGGCATAGACGGCCGCAAGGTGGAGTTCGTCGTCCGCGACGACGGCTACCAGCCGCCGAAGGCGGTCGAGGAGGCCCGCAGACTGGTCGAGCGGGAGAAGGTGTTCGCCGTGTTCCAGAGCCTGGGCACGCCGTCCACCGCGGCCGTGTGGGACTACCTCAACCAGCAGAAGGTGCCCCAGCCCTTCGTCGCCACGGGAGCCTCCGTCTGGGGCACGGACGACAAGCATCCCTGGACCATCGGCTGGCAGCCCAACTACGTGTCCGAGGCGCGGGTGTACGCCAAGTACCTCAAGGACGAGAAGCCCAAGGCCAAGGTCGCGGTCCTCTTCCAGAACGACGACTTCGGCAAGGACCTGCTCGGCGGATTCAAGGAAGCCGTCGCCGGCAGCGGCATCGAGGTGGTCGCCGAGGAGAGCTACGAGGTCACCGACCCGTCGGTGTCGGCGCAGATGACGAGCCTCGCCCGCTCCAAGGCGGACGTCCTGCTCAACATCACCACGCCCAAGTTCGGCAGCCAGGCCCTCGCCGCCGACGCCAAGAACACCAAGTGGAACCCGCTGCACATCGTCAACAACGTGTCCTCGTCGGCCACCGTGCTCAAGCCTGTCGGCTTCAAGAACGTCCAGGGGGTGGTCTCGGCGACCTACTTCAAGGACCCCGCCGACCCGCAGTGGGCCGACGACGCGGAGATCAAGGCGTACAACGCCGCGCTGGACAAGTACGCGCCCGACTCCGACCCGACCAACCAGTTCAACGCCTACGGCTGGGCCGCCGCCTCCAGCCTGCACAAGGCCCTGGACGCCATGAAGTGCCCGACCAGGGAAGGGCTGCGGGACGCGGTGCGCGACCTGAAGGACGTCAAGGTGGACATGCTGCTGCCCGGTGTCACGCTCTCCACGGGGCCCGACGACGCCTTCCCGATCGAGACGATGCAGCTGATGCGGTTCAAGGGTGAGCGCTGGCAGCTGTTCGGCGAGCCGGTGGACACCCGCAAGGAATTCGGGTCGCCGGGCAACTGAGCCGCGGCAACTGAGCGGGCGGGGGCGGTCCTTGGTCGATGCCCGGACACTCGGGGACCGCCCCCGCCCCACAGGGCGCGCCGGCCTGCGCTTCCTTTAGAGGCGGCCGCATGACGCAGGCACCGGCCGAGGGCCGCGGCGCACGCCTGCCGGTCAGCTCTCTG
>NZ_JACMSF010000081.1 GCF_014257025.1 Streptomyces cupreus | reverse complement strand
GATCACGGCATGGTTACGGCTTGGTCGCCCTTGTGCATGCTCGGGACCCGCTCTGGTGCGGGCCCCTTGTTGCGCGTACTGGCCCTGGCCGTGCTCCTGTTCGGGATCCTCGTGACCCACGGCGTGCATGTCGAGAGTGTCAGAGGACACCTCTCCACCAGTGCAATGGCCCCTGCGGCTTTCTCGGGTGACGACGCTCGCCATCCAGCCGTCGGTCCTGCGCCGCTGTTCGCCGCGGAACCGGACGATCACCACGGCGGTCATGAGTCGTCCCATCCTGGCGAGCAGTGCGCATCCGGGCAGCCCCAACAGGGCTCCGGGCTGGCATCACCCTGCTTTGCAGCATCAGTTCGCGAATCAACCAGTGCCGACGACGCTTCAATCGGACGAGCGCCTACCGCTGGTAAGCCCATGGCCGCTGCCTCACCCGCGGCGCTCAGAGCAGCCTCCGTGGTGCAACAGGTCTAGAAGTACGGAGTCCTCCAACCAGCCCTGCCGGTAAGTCACCGGTTCGGCTGAAATCGCGCGACGAGCGTCGTGTCCTCTGCTCATGACGGGCCTTCACGTTCGTCGATGCCGTCCTGACCCCACCATGCCTGCGCCTCACTCCGTCCTCGTCGGAGACGGTGGCAGCAGCGCGGAGGACCTGTGTCGACACATTTCCGTATGCTCACGCACGCCCCATGGGCCCCATGCGGCTCACCGCGCCGGCGCCGGCTCGTCTCGGTGATCCGCGGCACCCTGCTGATGGCGCTCATGCTGTGCGCCACCATTCATGGCCTGCCTGAGGAGACGCACGGGCCGGTGTCCGTCCCTGTCGCTTCTGCGGCGATGGTCGCGGGCGGGGAGCATCACGAGCGCCACGCTCCTCACGCTCCTCACCGGGCCGAGGACTGTGTGGCGGACATGATCGTCCGTACGGGGGCGCCGTCGGTGGAGGACCTTCCCCTCGGCGCGATGGCCGTGGTCGTACTCATCGCCGTGTCAGTGGTGACGGAAAGACCCCTCGTACGGCATGGATTCCGCAGACGTCGTAGCGCACGCACCGGACGCGTGGCGCTCGCCCGTACCTCGCGCTGGCGGATCTAGACCACTCGCTCGCAGCCGACCGACCTCGTCGGCTGCCGCGTGCCCATGCCCTGAACGCGGACCCATGGTCCGCCCTTACGCCATGGGACGCGAGATGAACCCGCGCGCATTCATCCGCATTCATCGAGCGAGAGTGAACACACAGACATGCAGTCATTGACCAAGGCCGCGGTCAACGCGGGCCATTCCGCCCTGTCCGGGCTGGTGGGAAACACCCCGCTGCTGCGGGTGTCGGAGCCGCTGGCACCGGCCGGGCGCGGCTTCTGGGCGAAGCTTGAGGGGTTCAACCCCGGCGGTATCAAGGACCGTCCGGGCCTGCACATGGTCGAGCGGGCCCGGGCCCGTGGCGACCTGCGGCCCGGCGGACGGATCATCGAATCCACCAGCGGCACCCTGGGCCTGGGGCTGGCACTGGCCGGGATGGTGTACGGCCACCCGGTCACCCTGGTCACCGATCCGGGGCTGGAGTTGTCCATGACCCGGCTGCTGACGGCGTACGGCGCCCAGGTCAACGTCGTCTCGGAGCCTCATCCCACGGGCGGCTGGCAGCAGGCCCGCCGCGAGCGCGTTCAGCGCCTGTTGGAGCAGGACCCGGACTCGTGGTGCCCGGACCAGTACAACAACCCCGACAACGTCGTCGCCTACACCCCGCTGGCTCTTGAACTCGCCTCAGAGATGGGCCACATCGACGTGCTGGTGTGCAGCGTCGGCACCGGCGGCCACTCCGCGGGTGTCTCCCGGGTGCTGAGTCAGCTCTACCCAGAACTGACCGTCGTCGGCGTGGACACCCCCGGCTCGACGATCTTCGGCCAGCCCGCCCGGCCCCGACTGATGCGCGGGCTCGGCTCCAGCATCTATCCCCGTAATGTCGCCTACGAGCAGTTCTCCGAGGTCCACTGGGTCGCCCCGCAGGAAGCGGTGTGGACATGCCGCCAACTGGCCGCCTCCCACTACGCCACCGGCGGGTGGAGTGTCGGCGCGGTCGCCCTGGTGGCCGGCTGGCTGGCCCGGACGATGCCCGCGGACGCACGGATCGTCGCCGTCTTCCCCGACGGCCCGCAGCGTTACCTGGGGACGGTCTACGACGACGACTACTGCGCCGCCCACGGCCTGCTCGACTCCCCACCGGCGCCCGACCCGGAGCTGATCGGCCGCCTGGACGAGAAGGAGGTCACCCGCTGGACCCGGTGCACCACCGTGGTCGATCCCCTCTCCCTTCAAGGCGCGGAACAGAACGGCGCCAAGGACGTTCCCGGCCTCGACTCCGGCTCCCCCGAGGAGACCCGGTGAAGGGGCTGCTCACCCAGGTCCGGTCGTACGAACGCAGCGTCCAGCTGTTGATGGTCAACCAGTTCACCATCAACCTCGGCTTCTACATGCTGATGCCGTACCTGGCCGCCCACCTCTCCGGCACCCTCGGGCTGGCCGGCTGGATCGTCGGACTCGTCCTCGGTGTACGGAACTTCAGCCAGCAGGGCATGTTCCTGGTCGGCGGCACGCTCGCCGACCGGATCGGCTACAAGCCGATGATCGTCGCCGGGTGTGTGCTGCGCACCCTCGGCTTCGCGACCCTCGGACTGGTTGACTCACTCCCCGCGCTGCTCGCCGCGTCCGCGGCCACCGGGCTGGCCGGGGCGCTGTTCAACCCGGCCGTACGCGCGTACCTCGCGGCCGACGCGGGGGAGCGCCGGGTCGAGGCGTTCGCCTTGTTCAACGTGTTCTACCAGGCGGGCATCCTGCTCGGCCCGTTGGTGGGGATGGTGCTGACCGGGGTGGACTTCCGCGTCACCTGCCTGGTCGCGGCCGGGATCTTCGCCCTGTTGTCCGTGGTCCAGATCCGGGCGCTGCCCGCCCGCGGGGCCGACGACAGCCAGAGCAGGAAGGAGGACCGGGACGGTGTACTGGTCCAGTGGCGGGGCATCCTCGCCAACCGGCCGTTCCTGCTGTTCTCCGTCGCCATGATCGGGTCGTACGTCCTGTCCTTCCAGGTCTATCTGGCGCTGCCGCTGGAGGTGCGCCGGCTCGGCGGCGACGGGGAGTTCGGTACTGCGGTGGCGATGCTCTTCGCCGTCTCCGGGCTGAGCACGATCGTCGGTCAGACGCGAGTGACGGCGTGGTGCAAGGCACGGTACGAACCCGGGCAGGCGCTTGTCCGGGGACTGGCGGCCATGGGCCTGGCCTTCGTCCCCCTGCTGCTGGCCACCGCCGTGCCCGTACCGGAGTCCGGGATCGGGTTGTGGCTGCTCGCGGCAGTGCCACCGGCGCTCGCCGCGCTGCTGCTGGCCATCGGCACGATGATCGCCTACCCCTTCGAGATGGACACCATCGTCCGGCTCTCCGGCGACCGCCTCGTCGCCACTCACTACGGGCTGTACAACACCATCTGCGGCATCGGCATCACCGTCGGGAACCTGGGCACCGGCGCCGCGCTCGACGCCTCCCGAGCGGCCGGCATGCCCGCCCTGCCCTGGATCACGCTGTCCGCGCTCGGCCTGGCGTGCGCGGCCGCCCTCTACGGCCTGCACCGTACTGGCCGACTGACCGCGCCACCCGCCTCCGAGCCGCTTCCCGCCACCGTCTGACCCACCGGTCCTCCGGCCCGAGGGCGGGGCACCGCACGGCGCCCCGCCCTCGCTGAGCCCTGCCCTCTTCCGGGAGCCCTCGATGCCCGCCCCTGTCGTGCCCTTTCCCCAACCGACCCCGCTGCGGCTGCGGCCCCCGTCTCGCCGCCGAGGTACGCGACCTGCTGCGCGGCGACGTCGTGACAAGTGCCCGCGACGCGGCGGAGGAACTGACCGCATCGTCCTTCTTCTCCTCGCACCACGCGCGGACGGCAGCGCCTGCCTCGTGGGCTCACGAGGCGTGGTTCTGGATCACTACTTTCCGCGCTGAAGCCACGCAGGGTCACCACAACCGCGATCATGAACGGGCCTTGCGCTGCGAGGACGGCCCGCTCGCGGAGAAGTCGAAGTGGGGAGTGGTGGTCAGGAGGTGTGGGTGGGGGCCGTGGCGATCCAGCGGTGATAGTCGTCGATGTTGACGTTGCTGCCGCACACGATGGTGACCACATGTCGTTCGGCGAAGCGGTCGCGGTTTTCGAGGATCGCTGCGATGCCGAGTGCGGCCGAAGGTTCGACGATGAGGCCGGCGTGGTCGTGGAGCTTCCGCATGCCGGCGATGATCGATGTCTCCTGGACGAGGAGGGCGTCGTCAGCGACCAGGAGGAGGTCGTCCAGGACGGCCGGGATGGGATACCGGCCGGCGACGCCGTCGGCGATGGTGCGCGCCGAGTCGGTGGTGACCACGCGCCGCTGGTGCCAGGAGTGGGTCATGGCCGGTGCGCCCAGCGGCTGGACGCAGATCACCTCAGTTTCGGGGGCGAGGTCCTTCATCACGTGGCCCACGCCGGTGGCCAGTGCCCCACCGCCGAGAGCGATCAGGACGGTGTCGAACGGTGTTGTGGAGTCGGCCAGTTCCAGACCGATGGTGGCCGCGCCTTCGCAGGTCTGGATGTCGAGGCTGTCTTCGAGCAGCCGGATGCCGTCGCGGCGCGCGATGGCCGCGGCCCGCTTGCGGGCTGTCTCGTGGTCGCCGTCGACGAGCTCCAGGCGGGCGTCGAGTGCGCGGATGCGGTCGAGTTTGGCGGCGGTCGCGTGACGGGATGCCACGACGGTGACGTCGAGTCCCCGGCGGCGGCCGGACCAGGCGAGGGCTTGGCCGAGGTTGCCCGCGCTGGCGCACACCACGGCTTGGGGGCCGTGGTCGGCGAGCAGGCTCGCGACGATCTCGGTGCCGCGGGCCTTGAAGCTGCGGACCGGGTTCGCCGTTTCGAGCTTGATGCTCACCGCGCATCCGAGGGCGGGTTCCAGCGCCTCGCAGCGGTAGAGCGGGGTGTCGAGAAAGGCAGGGTCGATCACCTGGCGGGCTGCCCGGATCCGGGCAGTGTCGAGGCGCGTCTGTGGCATGACACAGCAGGGTAGGGCCGCTGGCGCTGTTCCATGAGCCATTGGGTGGCAAACCGATTGACGCGTGATCAGGCAGCTTTCGTCTTCATGACGTTCGCCCAGAACGCCGTTCTCGAACCGTGCGGCTGCGCGGACCAGGGGGACCAGGCGGGAGCCGGTGATCGCCCGTCGGCGGCTCGACCCGCTTGAACACCATCGCGAGGGCGGGTGGCTGGGCTGCCGCCGCCACGGGCAGCGCAAGGACCAGCCACACGTCGAGGGCGGCGAACGGGAGCAGTACGGGCGTAATGCAGATGAGTAAGACACCGTTTCTGATGGCCGTATCGCTGCCGAGACGAGTGCTTATGCCTGAACACAGGACATGCGCAACTGCGTCAAGGCGTCCCATGCCGAGTCGGGGTGAACAGGACTGTCGACGTGCTGCGCCCAGGGAAGAACAGCGCATAGTCCGCCTGCAAGGTAGGACAGGTCACCCCATAAATCCTGGCTGTGCGCAGGTGCGAACACCTGGTCGCAACGCGTACAGGCGATTCGTGAGGTGACGAGCGCGTCGGCCTCCGGCTCGGAGATCGAACGGGCCATGAAGATGACGTCGCCGGTGAGCTGCACTGACAGCGGATCTGCGCGATGGGGGTCGTCAGGAATAGCCTGGAGAAGAGCGGCACCGGGTCGGAGCGGACCCTCTCGATGGATCCCCTTGACCCCGGGGGCCGCAAAACAGGGAGGAATAGTCATGCCCTGGAATCTGAACGGCACGTACCTGGAGAGCTGTAACTGTGACGTGGTGTGCCCCTGCACCACCTCGGGCCTCACCGCACCGGCCGACCACGAGCGCTGCCAGTTGACCCTCGCGTTCCACGTGGACAGCGGGAACGTGGACGACGTCGACGTCTCCGACCGCAGCGTGGCCGTCTTCATCGACGGGCCGCGGGTGATGGCCGAGGGCGGCTGGCAGGTGGCGCTGTACGTCGACGCTTCAGCCGACGACGGCCAGGCGGAGGCGCTGGGCAAGGTCTTCTCAGGCCAGGTGGGCGGGCCGATGGCGGGGCTCGCTCCGCTCATCGGCGAGGTCCTCGGCGTGGAGCGCGTCCCCATCGACTACCGCGACGACGGTCGCCACCACGCCGCGCGGGTCGGCGATGCCATCGACATCGAGATCGAGGACCAGGTCGCCCCGCAGTTCGGCCAGGACGGTCCGGTGATGGGCTTGACGGGCATGTTCCACCCGGTGAACAGCACACTGACGATCGCCCGGTCCACCCGGGCGACGGGCGACGGCGTGTACGGCCGGTCCTGGGACTTCACGGGCCGCAACGGACACTCGGCGCCCTTCACGTGGTCCGGATGACCGGTGGGCCGGTTACCGTCCGCATCCGGGTGGCCCCCGCCGGGCTGCTGCTGGTCGTGGCGGCCGCCGCCTGGGTCTGGATGGTGACGCGCTGGGGCGGCATGCCGGCGATGCCCGGCACCATGGGCCTGGGCCTAGCCGCTTTCCTGGCCGTGTGGACGCTGATGATGACTGCGATGATGCTGCCCGCCACGGCACCCGTCGCCGCCTTGTACGCACGCACCATCACCGTGCACCGGGCATCGCGCATGGTCGTTTTCACGGTCGGGGCGGCGCGCCTCCCCCCGGCGGCGGGGACAGCAGTGGCCGCGGCCGTGTTCGCGGTCAGCGGCGTCTACCAGCTCACGCCTCTCAAAGACCGTTGTCTGGCGAAGTGCCGTTCGCCGATCGGCCTGATGCTGCGCTACGCCTCGTACCCGGGGGCCTCGCGCGATCTGCGTGCCGGAGCCCACCACGGGGCCTTCTGCCTGGGCTGCTGCTGGTCGCTGATGGTGCTGCTGGCGGCGTTCGGTGTGATGAACCTGTGGGCCATGGTGGTCCTGGCCGCCGTGATCACCGCCGAGAAACTCGCTCCGGTTGGTCGCCTGGTGGCCCGTGCCGTGGGGATCGCCTCGATCGTCCTGGCCGTCGCCGTCTTCTGGGTCCCGGCGCTGGCTCCGGGTCTCACCGGCGGTGGTATGGCCGGGATGTGAGGACGGGCCGCGCCCGCCGAGAAATCACAAGCCGGGCGGGTACGTGAGGGGTACGTCGCTCGGGGTCATCACCGAGGACCAGGACGAAACCTCGCCCTGGTCGATCGGGCCGTTGATCGACTGTGCGAGTCGTCCGCTCATCTACTTCGGGATGGGCTGGAGCAGGGCCGAGGAAGCGTCGGCCTACGCGGCAGGCGTGGCGGACTCGATGGGGCTGAACTGCTTCGACGTGCAGCAGGACCGGCTCAGGCCCTGAGTGAGGTGACCAATCGGCGATAGCCGATGAGGGCCGCGGAGATGCCGACGAAGGCGAGGAAGTGCTCGGCCTTGGGTTCGTAACGCCGGCGCAGGCGTCGGCAGCCGGCCAGCCAGGACACGGTCCGTTCGACGACCCATCGGTGGCGGCCCAACCGCTGCGAGGACTCGATGCCCGGAGCGTCGCTGTTGCTTGATTGGGGCTGGACCGGGCTCTGCGGAAGATCCGCCAGAACTTCAGGGGGGGCCACACCGCGCTCCACGGGTGCCCTCGCCGCTGAGAGCGCGCGGTTGACCGTGCGCTGGGTCGATGACAAGTCCCCGTCTGGTGGGAGTCTGACGGGTGCGGTCACCCACGGGCCGGCGCCCAGGTAGCCGCGGTTGGCGAGCACCGCAACGCACTGGCGCTCGCAGATTCGGATGATCCGGTGGGGAGCGGGCCGCCGTCAGGTCGTGCGTTCACCGCCGGTATGCGATCGATGGGCTCGCGGTCAGACTGCGGGACCGGCCTGGCGCGGCATCCTCGCAACCGAAGGGGCGCTGGATCGAGGCCCTGACCCACATCGAGGCCCACCGTGGTGTCGGCAGACGGATGCTCGATGGGCGCCAAGTCGCAATAGTCACTGCCCTGGTGTCCGGGGTCAAGATCGTCAGTTGCGTCGGAAGATGACCGCCGCTCCTGCTGCGGAAAGGATCACCCCGGTCGCCCATCCGGCGAGGGACAAGACCACAGCCACCCACTGGGAGAGGCCAGTTGTCCGCCAGGCTGTCTCCTGGCCGAGTGACAGCACGGGCAGGACGAGATCAAGCGTGTAGATCGCCGCATTCCACTGAGGTGCCTCCTCAGGGTTCAGGGCCTGCGGGTGATTGCTGGCGAAGTAGACACTGCTGCATGCCCAGGTGACGGACAGCCACACAGCTACCCGCCCAGGCCGGTATCCGTAGCAGGCCAGCCAGTCCAGGAGGTAATCCCACAGTTTCGGCCCGAGCATCAGTGATTCCCGGTCGCGGCGCCGCTTGGCGAGGAGCACATCGTTGGCGTCGTCGAACGCACCGCCGGCCTGGAGCGCGGAAGCGAGCTGGTCGTACGCTGCACGGTCGAAGCCTTGGGTGTTCTGGCCGCTGGCCACCCAATCCAGGCGCCAGAGCAGCGGGGTGACCTCAAGGGGGTGCAGCTCTTGGTACGTGAAGCCGCGCAGGCTGAGGCGGCCTCGGCCAGGCCAGCTGGATCTCTTGTCGCGCAGGCGTGTGACGGTTGAGTAGCTGAGGTCGACACTCCCATGTCCCGACAGGGCGGGGGCGAGGTAGAGCTCAGCCGCCTGTATGTGCCGGAGGGCCAGCTCGCCCTCCTCCCCGAGGTCGACCCGTGTGCCGATGGTGAGGGTGCCGCCGACTACGGCGTTGTCGAGACGGATACCCCCCGTGATACCTGGGCCAGGTGCCGAGGGGATGGGGGAGCCATCAGGCACCGCCGAGGCCGCGGCATCAGGTGCGGCCGCCGACCCCAGCGAGAACTCCTCTTCCACAGTGAGGCGCGGCGCGTCCAGAGCGTAGGTTCCCCTGCCTTCCAGCGTGCTTTCGGCCAGGCTCGCACTGCCGCCGATCCGCGCTGCGCGCAGTGCGACATCGCCAACGCAGCGGAGTCGCTCTGCGCTCATGTCCTGGGCAACGGCGAGCCCTTCGGCGTCGACGGCCCGACCGGATGCCGAGCACCCCAACGTGCTGTCGTCCAGGGTGAGATCGGTGCCGATCGACGCCTGCTGGAGTACAAGGCCGTGCGATATCTGGCAGCCACGGATGATCAGGTCGCCCTGGACCGTGAGCCGACGGCCGTCCACCAGCGGCAGCCGGCAACCGTCCAGGATCAGTGCGCGTGCTGCGCAGTCAACGAGACTCATCGGCTGGTCGAAGCGGCAGTCCCGGAACTCCACAGGTACAGCGATGGAGGCGTTGGACAGGTTGACATCCCCGCTCACTCGGACCCCGACCATACGAAGTGCTGCGGCCTTCCCAGGCAGGGCGGGCGGCGGAGCCACCAGCAAGGAAGAAATCACAAGCCCCCGCACCTCCTGCCCCTGCCGCTCCTCTCCCGCCACTGCCGTGGGGGTCCGGCCGCCGTATCCACCGTCGAAGGCGGTGCCGCTGCGATATGCCTGGCACAGCATTCGCTCGGCGGGCGACAGCTCAAGCTCCTCCAAGAGCCCAAGGTTTTCGTCTCTCAGCACTCTTGCTCCTTTTCATTGAGCAGACCCATCCCGCCCGCACCGTGGACCATGTGTTTCCCGCTGTAGTTGCGCCAGTCGTCTTTCCCGGTGCGGCGCCGGGCGCGGATCAGGGTGCCGTCCAGCAGGACGACGTGGCCCCCTTTCGGATGACCCTCTTCAGCGCACGGTTCAGGCGCTCGGTCCGCGCGGTTGAACTTCCCGTCGGCGTACATGTTGATGTCGCCCTGGCAGGATTTTCGTGAAGCTGGAATGTGCCACCGTGCGCCGCTGACGCTCCGTCACGGGGTAGCGGCGCCGGAGCAGAGCCATGAGGATGACGCGGTGGCCGAGCAGCGGGACCCCCGCGCGGCCGGCCGTGATCCGCTTCTGGAGCTTCAGATCGGTGATGCGGCCTTCGTTGACACCGGAGTTGAACGGGGTGGTGATGCCCTCCACGACTGCGGGCTGATCCCCGCGGATGGCTTTGGCAGGCCGGCCAGGGCCGGGAGGCGGGCGGTCGTCAGTTGCTCGAGCCAGTCCGGCGGCGGGGCGGCGTCGCGGGCGTCGCGCATGGCGGGAACTGACGCACCAGATCGTGGGTGCGGTTCGGTTCCGGGCAGTGCTCGAGCAGCCTACTGAGTCCCTCGGCAGCGTGCAGGCCGGGCCGGGATGGCGCGGTGGTGATTCAACGGGTGACCTCCGGGGCGAGCGAGCGCGATCGCTCGCGAGGCGTGTTGATCGGTAGGCCGCGACGCAGCGGCGCGACGGCCATCTTGATCCGTCGCCTCGATGGACCGGCACTCCACCGACCGCGCGCAGGCGGCCACGGCGCCGGACGACACCCGGAGGGTACAAGTGGACCGTCCTCTTACCCCCTCGCGCGGCATCCGGCTACGCGCCATGGCCTCCGTACCCGCCCCGGCGTCGCCCTGGGCGAACTGCCCGGCCTGCCTGGCCACCGCCGTGGCCGCCGCGCTGCCGAGCGGAGCCGCCACCGCCACACGATCGTGCCTGGCGGACGGCCCGGGCTGCGACCATGTCCAGGAACATGAGCGGGACTTGGCCGCAGCCGGCAGGAGCCTGCGACAGATCATCCCGGATGGCAATCAGTGCAAAGCCGACCGGAGCAGAGCTGATGGCTGGAAGCGTCAGCCACCGCGCCTGGTTGTCGCTGGTTGACGTCAGTTGCCATCTCTCGGGGGTTGAACTTCCGAAGCGACAGCGGGTCCCCACGCGAGCCCTACGTCGACAACGCGCGCGGCGCCCGTCCTTGTGGAGGGCGACACTGAGGCGCTCAGCGGGGTAGCCGAGTACCGCGGCGTCGGCCACGCCTGCGCTCACAGCGATGCTCCGCCGGAGCGCAACTCTTTGGATCTCGTGACTACGATGCCGCGCCCTCCACATCATTACGGCACTTCGCAGGACACAACCCGCATGCGTACCAACGACGCCCTGCCCTGCTGACCGGTGGCTCGTCACCTGGCCAAATCGCGCTCGCCGGGGACCTCAGGGGGGTGTTCCTCAACAAACGACAGGAAGTAGTGACCGCCGAGTTCGCATCCGCACTGGCGGCCACGCACGACGCCGCGCCTGCGGGACGCTGTGCCCGCATGACCGCCGACGGTTCCACTGCCGTGACGTCGCGATCGGGGGGCGTAGGAGCCGGTGCCGGCCCCGACGTTCAGGACCGTTTGTGCGTCCCCGAGCGCATCCCAGACCTTCGCGGCGATCCGCGGCTCGGTGCGCCGCGTCGGCGGGTAGGCGGACCCGATGACTTCGTACAACTGCGCGCCGAACACTTTCAGTTGTTCCTCCGGCGTTGTCCTGATCCCCATGCCCCGTTACGAGATGCTGACCAGCGTGCGTATGTGCCTCGCTTGCGATCAGCCCCTCCGGGAGGGCGAGGAGTCGCGGCCGTACGGCAAGGTCAGCCCCTCGGGAGGCGCTGTTTTGTCCGGGCGGATTCACGAGCAGCGCGCCGACACCGTGCGGATCCCCTGACCCGGCACCGACTGACCCGGCATGCATGCGCCGTACGGCGACCCCACGGACAGGGCCGCAGACACCAGACGCCCGTCCCGCCGGAGGACCGCGAGCCTTCGGCAGGACGGCTTCCACAGCCCCCGCCCCGGTTTCCCCACCCTGGACAGGTCGAGCAACCGGGGCGGGCCCCGCCCTTGTCCTGCAGCGCTTGGGCGAGGGTGTGCATGTCGTCGTCGATGACCTTCGGCCGTCCGCCGTCGTTGCCCTTGGATGCGGCGGTGACCTGGCCTTCGAGGGTCTTCTCCCGGATGTAATTGCGCGTCATCTCGGGTCCTGACTGCCGCGCGTACCCCACATGGCAGCGGTCGGCGTGCCCGATTCGTGTGCTGATGTTGTCCTCGTATGGGTGGTGTCTGGACGTGCAGGCACCTCGACTCCGTGGAGATCTCATGCACAAGGCAGTTCTCGCGGTGGCGCTCGCCGCCGCTTTGTCCACCGGCGTTCCCGCCTTGGCCGCCGACACCGACCCGGGTGACGCCGGCCACCGCGGCCTGAAGGTGACTGGCCTGACGGACGGCCAGCGTCTGGTGCAGTTTCGCGCCAGCAGCCCACAGAACGTCACCTCGATCGGGACCGTCACCGGTCTTGACGGCGACACTGAGCTGGTCGGTATCGACTACCGCGTCCAGGACGGCCGGCTCTACGGCGTCGGTGACGCCGGCGGCGTCTACACCCTCGGCACGAGCAACGCCGTGGCGACGAAGGTGTCACAGCTGAGCGTCGCCCTCCAGGGCACCGCCTTCGGCGTCGACTTCAACCCGGCCGCCGACAGATTGCGGATCATCAGCGACACCGGGCAGAATCTGCGCCACGACGTGAACGTCGCGACCGGCGGCACCGTCGTGGACGGCACGCTCACCACACCGCCCGCCACCACCCCCGCCCTCGGGGTGACCGGCGCCGCCTACACCAACAATGATCTCGACGCGGCCACCGCCACCAGCCTGTTCGACATCGACACCACGAACAACACCGTCGTCCTGCAGTCCCCCGCGAACGCCGGGACCCTCGCCCCCACCGGAAACCTCGGCGTCGACGCCGGCCCCAGCGCGGGCTTCGACATCTATTTCTCGCCCAAGGACGGCACGAACCGCGGCTTCGCCGCCCTGGCCACCGGTGGCTCCTATCGCTTCTACAAGGTCAACCTGCTGACAGGGGAAGCCGACAGCGCCGGCGCCTTCCCCTCCGGCCAGCAGGTCTTCGACGTCGCCCTCCCCCTCAACCAGAAGTAGGCGGAGCCCGCCGCGCCGACATCGGGTGAGCCGCGTCTTGCGCACTTCGCGGCTCACCCGACCGGCGTCCCGTCGCCCGCGGTTCGCGGGGCCGGGCACCGTGGCCGCAGCGAGATCGAGTCGGGCGGCCATGTCGAGATTGACCCCGCCGTACATCTCCTTATCCGGCCACCTTCGAGTGACGCCTGAACGGTGCAGCGGCGGTGGAGGCACAGGTCTCGTTGGGCCATTCGAGTACAGGTCGGGGAGGCCGGTGTCCGGGTGGTCAAGGAACGTGATGGCGGTGTCGTAGGCAGGGTGCGGTTGGTCAACGGTAATGGTGAAGCGGCATTTCCGCGGGCGGAGCGGTCACAAGTCGTAGTCTGCGTCGAGTAGTTGGTCGACAACACGGCGGTCGGTGTCCGTAACCGAGGCGAGCGCTGCTTCCCGGACCGCTTGCCCGAGCAGGTTGCGCAGGTCGGTGAGCCGACCATGGGCATCGGCCCGGTCCGCCTCCCACACGGCCGGGTCCACGACGCCGCGCAGGTTGCCCAGCGCACGGTGCAGGTGGGCCAGCCGAGGGTGATGGGCGGGCGTGACCTGGGCGTTCGGACTGGCCGCCTTCAGGATTCAGGAAGTGTCAGGGCGGGCCTGACTCAGCGTGACGCCAGGGACGGGCTCGTCGCTTCCCCAGTCGATGTCCCGCAACAGCGTCCAGGCGCCGTATCCCAGGCCTGCGCAGAGCAGCGCGGCCACCATCGCCAGGATCAGGATCCGCGAGCCGCGCAGGCCGGGCGGTGGGTCGTGCGCGTCCGGCATCCATCCCTGCCGTTCGGTGTCCCACTGCGCCATGGCGGCCACCTCCCTGGACCTCACCCCAGCAACCCGCTGAGGGTCTGGGCCACGGCCGCCGCGGAGGCCAGCCCGGCCAGGGCCGTGGCGCCGGCGTTCAGGCGCGCTGCCAGCCACTCCAGTTGGCCCCGTGCCGCCCGGCCCGTGCGGTCGAGGTCGCCTTCCAGGGCGGCGAGTGCCTCGTCGACCTCGGCCGTCTCGTCGGTCGGGGTGAGCGTGCGCAGGTGCTCGCGCAGGGTGCGTACGGCGGCCAGCAGTTCCGGTGGTGCGTCGAGGGAGTCGCTCGGCCGCGCCGTCGCCGTCCGCGCCGAGGCATCGACGGCGCGGGCACCCGGCCCAGCGGCCGCGGCGCCGCCCGTCATCACTCCGATGGAGATGTGTCCCTGGCCGCCTGGTCCACTGCCGGCGTCCGAACCCGTCGTCATGCCCCGTCAACCCCTCAGTTCGTGTTCTCCGCCTTCGCCCCGCTGCCGACGGCGACCGCGCCGCCGCTCATCGCGCCGATGAAGACACCTCCGCTGATCTGGACGATCTGTTGCTCGAACTCGCCCGTCTCATAGCCCTCGGCACGCAGCGCGTCCAGCACTCCGCTGGTGATGCGGTCCTGCACCGTCTTCACATAACGGCTGACGTCCATCTCCTGGAACAGCGATATCTCCTCCACGCTGCCCAGCTCCCGCACCGAGGTGACGGGCCCGTCCGGCAGCGCGCGCTGCGGATCGGCCAGCCAGGTCCGCACCACGGCCGCCGTCGTGCCGATCGCGGACACGCCGGAGGCGAAGGTGGCGGTCGGACTGGTGAGCAGGGCCCGCAGACCGTCACGCAGCACCAGGCGGGCCCGCGCCGCGATGACGTCGACCGCCGCGAACTCCGGCCGGATCGGGGTGAGGACGTGGGGGGCCACTTCCAGCACCAGCATCCCGCCCTGGGCGTGCACGCGGACCAGCACCGTCACCACGATCTGCTCCTCCCACGCGCCGATCCGGATGCGCAGGAAGTGGCGTCGCGCCTCGCCGCCCTCGTCGACGGCGTTGCGGATGTGCCAGGCGACAGCGGCGGGGTCGTAGGACACCCGCGTGCGCGGCACCTCACCGGCGGGCAGATAGACGACCTCGTCGATCTCCAGGTCGCCCAACCGGTCCCGGCTGGTGGCGGCCATCGACTGCCGCAGCGCCTCCACCCGCGGCCGGACGAGGTCGATGACGGCGCGAGTGCTGAGCGGGCGGCCCGTGAACCCGGCCCCGTGCTTCGGCTTGAGCTCGATGGCGAACGACCACGGTTCGTAGGGCTTGCCAGCACCTACGAAGGGGCGGAGGGGGTCGTGGAGGACCAGCCCAGCGTACTGCTCGCGGGCCATGGCCTCGGCGATGCGGCGACAGGTACGGGTGCCGGGCAGCCGAGCTGGCGGCAGCAGGGGGAAGACGTCCCGGTCCAGTTGGTGCGACATGATCCACACCACCCGGGAGCGGTGCAGCCAGACGACAGCCGCCATCAGCAGCGGGAAAAACACCGCGTACAGGTTCTGGCCCCGGGTGAAGAGGATGAACAACACGGTGGCCCAGTAGACCAGCATGAGGAACCGAGGGAACTGCGGCAGCAGCATGGTGAGCCGCCTGATCCCGTGCGTCGCCCGCTTCAGCGTGCCGCGGTCGAGGGTGTACACGGCGATGCTGCGGCCGGTGGCCACCCGCCCGGCCCACAGCAGACAGCACACCACCGCATACGCCGGGGCCCAGAGCACGGGCATGTCGAGCCATGTGCCGTCGTCGAAGTCGATGTGCAGGCCGCCACTGTCCACTTCGAGGGCGAAGAACGCGGCCCAGGCGAGCAGCATCACGCACGCGACCTGGAGTTCCTGTGCGCGGGCGCGCAGCGCGTGGCCCAGCACCGCGACGGCGTCGATGCCCAGCGAGGGTGCCACGGGGCGCTCCTCGTGCTCGACGAGCTGCTCGATCACCCGGCGCCGGAACTCGGCGTCGAGGTAGGCGCCGGCACAGAGCAGGCGAGTTGCTTCGGTGTGGGAGCAGCTCTGCACGCGATACACCTCTGACGCATCGAACTCCCGTGTTACATATGGGGAGTTGGCAGTACATAGCCGGTCCAGTATGGAGCAACCCGGTCTCCGGGCAACCTGGTTCGGCCACATTGCCTTCGCCGGAAGCGGGGATCTCCCGGTGCCCGGTTGGCCCCTCGTCGCCGGGGCCTGTCGCGGATGCCGACGCGGGCCAGGTTGTCGACGCGGTGACGGGCGGCAGCGCCGAGGGGCTCTGGGCTTCTGGGCCCGCTGAAGCGGCAGATGTTCGGTCGCTACGACTCCGGCTGGCTCCGCAAGCGGGTCCTTCTTAACCGATAGTCATGAATTCAGGTGATTCGTGATAGATACGTTGTGTGTCACACGTGGAGAGTCCGAACACTGGGGGTTCCCGTAAGGGGCCCTCCCCGGAACGCTTGCTGCTGGCGTCGTTGGTCCGGGATCCCGAGCACCTCCCCGAACTCCTCGCCGATTTTGCCGTCCGCCGCATCGGCCCGGCGGTGCCCGAGGCTGTCGCCGGGCTTCGGCGGAACCATCCGAACGCCACCGGGGCGGAGCTCCGGGCCGTAGTGGTCTCTCACGGCCGGCGGGCTGTCGTATCGGAGGGTTCTTTCGTGGGCGGGCCCTTCATCGTGCTGATTCCCGTCGCGTTCTGTGCGGCGCTGCTCCGTCAGGTGCGTACGGTCCTGGAGCTGGCCGCCCTCAGCGGCCGCGATCCCACGGCGAGCGCCCGGGCCGGCGAACTTCTTGTCCTGCAGGGCGTGTACGAGGACATCCGGCAGGCGCAGAAGGCGCTCGCCCGAAGGGGACGTACCCCCGGCGCACC
Organism: Streptomyces cupreus; assembly: GCF_014257025.1. GTDB lineage: Bacteria > Actinomycetota > Actinomycetes > Streptomycetales > Streptomycetaceae > Streptomyces > Streptomyces cupreus. The sequence continues at coordinate 11,978 of NZ_JACMSF010000081.1, read as the reverse complement.
CACCCGATGGAGGCGATGGGTGATCCTGTGGGACGTCACGCTGCGCATGGCTCATCTCCTGGGCTTGCTCACGCCGGGCAGCGAGAGCCAGGCCGCAGGCCGACGCGTACGCCAGTTCGCCGTCCAGGCGTGGCGGTGGCTGCTCCTTGGCGTGGTCTTGCTGGTCGGACTGGTAGCCCCCCTCGTCTGGCTCCCGTACATGGCGGTGTCCTACCAGCGCGCCGACGCCCGCCTGGCGGACCGTGTCCTCGCCTACTACTTCGACGACACCGCACCCGCCCCCCGCCGCCGGATCTCCCGCCTCGAACCGGGAGTAGCGGCGGCCGCAGTCCGCGCGCTCCTCTCCCTCCTCGTGCCGCTCGCCCTGACCGCCGTGACCTTCCTGACAGGCCTGCGCATCGCTGACAGCCGATGGCCGGTCCTCGGCATCGTCCTCGCCACGGCGTCCACCGCGGTGGGTGCGCTCTGGTACTGGCGGCGCCACCGGAGCAGTTGACCTCGCCGTGCGCCGACAACAGAAAGCAGGCCTGGATCAGGTCAACAGCAGGCCAGCACCGGGACTTTGGGAGCGGATCACCACATCAGTCGAGACGCGTCTGGGCGAACCCGAACTGAGCCCGCAGGACATCGCCGACCAGCACGGCATCTCGCTGCGCTACCTGCACCGCCTCTTCCAGCTGCACGGCACCACGGTCAACGCCTGGGTGCGCGCACGACGCTTGGAGGCGGCACGCGAGGAGCTCACCCAGCCCGGCGCGGCCCACAGATCGATCGCCGCGGTGGGCGGCCGCTGGGGGTTCGCCAATCCCTCCCACTGCAGCCGGACCTTCCGCGCACGGTATGGCGTGTCGCCCGTGCAATGGCGCAGTGCCTCGGCGGCGGGAGATCGCACTGTTCGCTGACAGCCCACATGTGGGGCACTGGGGGACGATCGCCTGCGTGCTCGGTTCCTAGGCTGCGTGTCCGGACGGCAGAAGAACAGCGACCCGTTGGAGCGACGATGAACCCTGACAGCGGTCACCCTCATATGCTCACATCGTAGAGCGGCTGACGGAGCATCACCGCCGGGCCCAAGCCGAGCGCGAGGAGTCCTCCCTCGAAGACGCGATCGACGGGGCGACGTTCAACCTGGCGGCCGACATCGCCCACCCCACCTTCGGCCCTGGGGAATCCGCCTACGACGTCGACACAGATCTCGGCTCTCGTGTCAGGGCAGTGTGCTCAGGCGGGACCAGCGGGGTGTCGACCAGATGCTCGGCCAGAGTGGTGGGCGACTCTTCCCCTGTACACAGGACGAGTGAATCAGTCGACCTTTCCGTTCGGTGGTGGTGGTGAGTCCCTTACGGTCTCTGTATTGATCCGCTGGCTGTAGGGGAGGCCCTGCGGGCGGGCGCAGGTTGAAGGACGCACCTGTTGTTGGGCTTGGACGACTCGCCGGACGTGCCCAGGGTCCGGCGGGCCGCTGCCGCTGGACCAGGGCGGGGACTGGAGCGCGGTCGGTGTGGCATGTCTGGCGGGAGCAGTGCTGACTGCCACCGAGTGGCGGGCGGTCGAACGTCTGCCGACGTGGACGGCGGGTTTCGGCCCGTCCGTCGGCTGCTGCGTATTGACGGTGTCCTTGATGCTCCGTGCGTGGGGGGTGAGCGGACGGGTACGGATGCGCCTGCTGCTGTTGGCGGGTTCGGCGGCGACCGGGTGTGTATACAGAGCCGCGGTCAACGTGCTGTCGGCCCATCCGCCGACGTGGGAACCGGACACGCGACCGTTGCACGATTTGCTGATGGTCACCGCAGTGACGGTGACGGTCGGCCTGGGGATGGCCGGTCTGGTGGTCGCGGCCGACGCCGGTACAGGTCGACACATGTGGCTACGGCGCGTGCTTGACGGGGTCGTCGCAGCCGGGTCCGTGTTCATGACGGGATGGCTGCTGCTACCGCGAGCAGGTGAAGGCTGGCGGCCGGAGACGGGAATGGTGGGCGTCCTTTGGACTGCGGAAGTCGTCTTCCTCGGGTTTCTGTTCGCCCTGCGCCGTCTCGTCCGCAGCGACCAGCGGGCCACGCTGTGGGTGGCGGTCGCCGGGCTGTCCCTCATGCTGATCGGCGACAGCCTGCGACTGTGGACGGTCGGCCGGCATATCCCCGAGGTGATGTGTTCCCGACTGGCCGACGCCTGCGTCACCGCGGGCCTGCTGGTGGTCGCCGTCGGCCCCTGGGTGCCCGGCGGAGCGAGCGTCCTGGGCGTTGGTGGGAGGACGCTGCGGCTGGGGATGGAGGGCGCCGCCGCTTTCATTGTCCTGACCGTCTGTACCGTCACGGCGCTCGGATTTGCGTTGGCTCCTCTTGCCCCCGACCCGGTACCGCTGTTGGTCGGCGGGACGGTGCTGCTGGGGCTTTGGGCACGTCAGACGCTCCTGCCGAGCGAGAACACCGGAAGAGACGACTGAGTTCTTGGGCGGCTGTGATCAATGCAGTGCTTCGGCATCCCCGCTGCTGACCGGCGCGGGGCTGTGCGAGCTGAAGGACGCCGTGGGCGTCGGGATCGGCGCTGTACCCCTGTATGAGTCGGGAGGACCGCTGAAGCCGGCCACCACCGCACCTCTCGACCAGAGACATGCACCGCAAACCCACCCTGCCAGACGATCTACGCCCCAGACTGTGCTCCCTGCGCCCGTGGGGATGCTCCCTGGGCTTCTACGATCATGCTGTGGGTGGCGCTGGCGTTTCCTTCCCGGCCTGCGCGCAGGGGTTGGCCCGGACGGGGCTCAGCTGGTGGCGGTCACATGGGGCCGGGCGGTGGTGTCCTGGACGAGGAACAGGGCGGTCACGAGTGCGGCCAGGAGGGTCAGCGCGACGAGAGAGGGGACGAAGGTGACAGCGGGTCCGGCGACGAGGCAGACGGCTCCACCGGCGAGGAGGAGTGGGGAGCGATGGTTCGTGGTGCGGAAGAGCAAGGCGGCCGAGGCGAGGAGGAACACACCGACGCCGCCGGGCAGGGCCCAGGCCACGACACCGTGGAGGGGTTCGGCCAGGTCGTAGTGGCCGGTATCGGCGATCTGGGTGAGGGCCTTCTTCATGCCGAGGGCGGTGATGACGATTCCGGCCACGAGTGGAAGGTGGAGGAATGTGTACGCGTCACGGGCCAGCCGGGTGCGGTCGTCGCCGGTCACGGCGGTCAGCCGCTGCTCGGCCACGTCGGCGAGTTGACGGAAGTACAGGCGCCACAACCCTGCGGAAATGAGCAGTCCCAGGGCGGCACCGGCTACGACTGGGGTGCTCAGCGCGAAGCCGGAGACGCCGACGCCGATGGCGACGATTGACTCCCCGAGGGCGATGATGACGATCAGGCCGTGGCGTTCGGCGAAGTGGCCGGGTGAGGCGACCCGCCAGCCCGATTTTCCGGTGAGGAAGATGCCCAGGTAGTCGATGACCACGGCGGCGAGCCAGATCAGGATCTGGGTCGTGCCGGTGAACGCCGCACCTATGAGGAGCAGGGCGAAGGGCGGGGCCACCGAGAGCAGGGCGGTGCGGCGCAAGGCGCGGTGCAGTGCCTGATCGGTGGGGTCGGAGAGCCAGTACGTGACCAGGTGCAGGACGCGGACGGCGCCGTAGCACAGGACGAAGACCAGGGGGGCGGGCAGTCCGCCGGGCGCGTCGTCGTAGATCTCGGGCACGGTCAGCGACACGATCAGGACGACGGCCATGACGGAGACGAGCACGGTGAACATCGCGCCGGAGTCGGCCCGTACGACGTTCCCCAGCCAGGCGAAACAGCACCAGCACCACCACAGCAGCGCCAGCGCGACCATCCCGCCGAGCAGCCGCAGTCCGCTCGGGTCGGCTGCCATCAGCGCTGTGACCTGAGTGATCGCATACACGAACACCAGGTCGAAGAAGAGCTCGGCCGGTGTAACTCGGTGGCCGCCCTCGGTGGCGACCAGCCGTGACCCCTCGCTATTCGCTACCACAACTCCCCCTCCGGGCGCCCCGCCACCCACGGGCGGAACGATAACCCACGGGCTATGGCCAGCGATGGCTGTTGGTGCGTACGGGAGTTCGCTTCCCGCATACACAACGGATGAGGGGAGCGAGCCTCCGTTTCGGGCGGCCGAGCCCGGCCCGGATCGGCGAGGTGGGACCCAGGTATGCGCGCGCCAATCTCTGAGGGCGCCCGCTGGCGGAGCTGTCGGGTCGGACGTGGGCTGGCTGCCCGTCATGGGGCGGTGCACAGCGGCTTGTTGGGGGTGTGGTCCGGGCCGCGTGGTACCTGCGGCTTTCTGGGGGTGGGGTGTCGGGGGAGTGTCTTGTGATATGCCGTCAGCTCTAGACAGCCTTTATATAGGCTATGTAGAGTACGAGTATGGCGAGTTTGCGTATGACCTTGCAGACGCAGCTGGTGCTGCGGGCGTTGCTGGAAGAGCCCGCCAAGCAGCGTTACGGCCTGGAGCTGTGCGAGCTGGCGGGACTGCCGTCGGGCACGATCTATCCGATCCTTGCCCGTCTGGAGCAGGTCGGCTGGGTGGACAGCACGTGGGAAGACCCTGCCGTGCACGAGGAAGCCGGCCGTCCCCGGCGGCGCTTCTACCGGATCACCAAGGACGGTGCCGAGCAGGCGCGCGATGCCCTCGCCCGTGCCTACCGGGCCCGCAAGCAACCCCTGCCGGGATGGGCAGCCCGCCCGGTCAGCGACGGGGGAGTGTCATGAGGGCCCGGCGCCGGTTAGCGGCCCGGCCGGACAGGCGCCGTACCGCCGCTCCCGCATCCCTGGACGGCATCCTGACGCTCGTGCAGAAGCATCACCCCTGCGCGGACACTGCGCTGATCCGGCGGGCGCACGATGAGGCTGCCGTCTGGCATGAGGGGCAGATGCGCCGCAGCGGGGACCCAGTCCTCACCCACTGCCTCGCCGTCGCGACCATCGTCGCCGATGTGGGAATGCCGCCGCCCGTGATCTGCGCAGCCCTGCTGCACGACGTCGGCGACACCGCCTGCCCGCCCGGGTGGCTGGGTGACCACTTCGGGCAGGAGATAGCCGGGCTGGTCTCGGCTGTGCGTGCCGCCGAATTCGGGGCTCTGCCGCCGGGCCTCACCCGCGAACTCGCAGGGCCGGCATGTCGGCCCACAGATGAGGAGGCTGTCTGGGTCATCCGCCTGGCCGACCGGCTCCACAACATGCGGACGATCGAATTCGTCGCCCCGGCCAAGCAGCACCGCAAAGCCCGCGACACGCTCGACATCCTGGAACCCCTGGCCCGTGCGGCGGGTTGGAGTGACATCAGCCGTGAACTGCGCGACCTTTCCACGGCCGTTCTCCAGCCCGCCTCGACAGCCATCGTCACCACACGCCTGCTGGCCGTGCTCACCGTGCTGCTTCCGGGTCCGACGCGAGGACGGTGGCGCGAGGAATGGCACGCCGAGCTGGCCACCCTCCGCGCCCGCCGTGCCCGCACCCGCTTCGCCTTCCGGCTGCTCCTGAGCGCACCCCGGTTGTCCTGGACGCTGCGCCGACCTGCCGACCGGGACCGGCGATGGTGACCACGGCGGCACGCCTCGCGGGTGGGCTGGGTGCAGCCGCCGCTTTCGCCACCGCCATGGAGCGGGGAGGCCCCTCCGCTTGGGCGGCCGCGGGACTGGCAGCGTGCGCGCTGGTCCTGGTCGCGGTCGTCGTGTTCATCCCCAGCGAGACGCCGGCCCGCCGCCTGGCCAGGCTGATCCGGGCCTGGCGCATCCCCACCGATGCTGCCTTGAGCCCCGAACCGGCACGGCCGCCTGCGACCCCGCCGTCGCCAGCGCACGACAGCGGGTGACAAGTGCCCGAGGCTGCTTGCTGGGCGCCCCTCCCTGATTGCCCGCACGGTCCGATGGACGACCGAGGAGTTCCCGGGCAGAACGCGATTGCGTGCAGGTGACGGACTGATGCGCCGATGGCTACTTGCGAGTAGGCTCCTGATCCGTTGTCAGGAAACAGCACCGGCCTGGAAGCAGGAGGAGGACGCGTGACCGACGACACGCTGACGGATTTCGCCCGGGAGCCGTTCACGCACGCAGGCCGGTCACATGTCGTGCTGCGTTCCGGCACCGGCCCGGCCGTGATCGTCATGGCCGAGATTCCGGGCATCACCCCCAAAGTCGCCCAGTTCGCGCGGCGGGTCCGCGACATCGGCTGCACCGTGGTCCTGCCGGACCTGTTCGGCGTTGCCGGACGCGATCCCGATCCAAAGGCCCACGGGCGGACCGGAACCGCGATGACAGGCCTGCGCGCTGTCGCCCACATCTGTGTGAGCCGCGAGTTCACCACGCTCGCAGCGGGCCGCACCTCACCCGTGGTCACGTGGCTGCGGGCACTCGCGGTCCACGAGCACGAGCGGTGCGGCGGCCCGGGCGTCGGCGCGCTCGGCATGTGTTTCACCGGCGGCTACGCCCTCGCCATGGCCACCGATGAACGCCTCCTCGCGCCCGTGCTCTGCCAGCCCTCTCTCCCTCTCGCCGTCACCGCGCGAAAGCGCCGGTCCCTCGACATCTCCCCGAGCGACCTGCGCACCGTCCAGCAGCGCTGCGAAGCGGGCCTGACCGTGCTCGGCCTACGCTTCCGCGGCGACCGGGTCGCGCCCGCCGAACGCTTCGCACTGCTACGAGAAAAGCTCGGCGCGGCGTTCATCGGGATAGAACTCGATGACGAAGCGGCGCACCCCGACGGGCTGCTTCCCCCGCACTCGGTTCTCACGGAGCATCTGATCGACGAACCCGGCCAGCCCACCCGCCAGGCGCTCGACCAGGTCCTCGACCACTTCCGCACCCGGCTGCTTTCGCTGCCCGACCCGGCTTAGGACTACGGGACTGCGCGGCCGCGGCGGTACCGACTGCCCACGTAGCCTCTGTGCCATGCCAGCCTCCCGCCTGCATCGTGTCGCCGTCCTTGTGCTCGAGGGTGCGAAGCCGCTCGACGTCGGCATTCCTGCGCAGGTTTTCACGACCCGCGCGAGCATGCCGTACGAGGTGCGGGTGTGCGGCGCGGCACCCGGTCTCGTGACCGGCGGCGATGGCCTGTCGTACTCCGTCGCCCACGGCCTGGAGGCCCTTTTGTGGGCGGACATCGTCTTCGTTCCCGGCTACCGGTTCCCGGACCGCGACGACCCGCCGCCGGCCGTCGTCGACGCACTGATCGCCGCCCACGCGCGGGGCGCGCGGCTCGCCGCGATCTCGACGGGCGCCTTCGCGCTCGCCGCCACGGGCCTGCTCGATGGCAGGCGCGCCACGACGCACTGGCACTACACGCGGGCGCTCGCGGCGAGACATCCGCTGGTCTGGGTCGACGAGAACGTGCTGTTCGTCGACGAGGGCAGCGTGCTCACCTCGGCCGGCGCCGCCTCCGGCATCGACCTGTGCCTGCACATCCTGCGCGGCGACCTCGGGGTGGCCGCCTCCAATCACGCGGCCCGCCGTCTGGTCGCGGCGCCGTACCGGAGCGGCGGCCAGGCCCAGTACGTGCCGCGCAGCGTGCCCGAGCCGCGCGGCGAGCGCTTCGGCGCCACCCGCGAGTGGGCGCTGCACCGGCTCGGTGAGCCCCTCACCCTCGACCTACTGGCGCGGCAGGCCGGGGTGGCGGCGCGCACGTTTTCCCGGCGCTTTGTGGAGGAGACCGGCTACACGCCGATGCAGTGGGTGATGCGCGCCCGCATCGACCTGGCCCGCGAACTGCTCGAGCGCTCTGAGCGCAGCGTCGAACAGATCGCCGCCGACGTCGGTCTCGGCACCGGCGCCAACCTGCGCCTGCACTTCCAGCGCATCCTCGGCACCACACCGAGCGAGTACCGGCGCACTTTCACCCGGGGCGAATAACGCCGTGGCGGGATCCTTTTGAACCATGGCGATCCCGCCACTGGTCGGCGGCGCGAGCCGCGGGCGAACCTGGTGGCGAAGGGAAGGGACACTTATGACTCGCATCGCCATCAACGGATTCGGCCGCATCGGCCGCAATGTGCTGCGCGCCTTGCTCGAACGCGACAGCACCCTTGAGATCGTCGCCGTCAACGACCTCACCGAGCCCGCCACGCTCGCCCGGCTGCTCGCCTACGACAGCACGGCCGGCCGGCTCGGGCGTCCGGTGACCGTCGACGGGGACGCCCTCGTCGTCGACGGCCGCCGGATCACGGTGCTTGCCGAGCGCGAACCGGCGCAGTTGCCGTGGGCCGAACTCGGCGTCGACATCGTCCTGGAAGCCACCGGCCGCTTCACCTCGGCCAAGGCTGCCCGCGCCCATCTCGACGCGGGGGCGAAGAAGGTGCTCGTCAGTGCGCCGTCGGACGGCGCCGACGTCACGCTCGCATTCGGGGTCAACACCGACGCCTACGACCCGGCCGTGCACACGATCGTTTCGAACGCCTCCTGCACCACCAATGCGCTCGCCCCGCTGGCGGCGGTCCTCGACGAACTCGCCGGCATCGAGCACGGGTTCATGACGACGGTGCACGCCTACACGCAGGAGCAGAACCTGCAGGACGGTCCGCACCGCGACGCCCGCCGCGCCCGGGCCGCCGGAGTCAACATCGTGCCGACCACGACCGGCGCCGCCAAGGCGATCGGCCTGGTACTGCCCAACCTCGACGGCAAGCTGTCGGGCGACTCGATCCGCGTACCGGTGCCGGTGGGTTCGATCGTCGAACTCAACACAACCGTCGCCCGCGACGTGACGCGCGATGAGGTGCTGGCGGCGTACCGCACCGCGGCGCAGGGGCCGCTCGCCGGCATCCTGGAGTACTCGGACGACCCGCTCGTATCGTCCGACATCACGGGCAATCCCGCCTCGTCGATCTTTGACTCGGCCCTCACCCGCGTCGACGGCCGCCATATCAAGGTGGTCGCCTGGTACGACAACGAGTGGGGCTTCTCGAACCGCGTGATCGACACACTCGAATTCCTCGCCACCCGCTGAGCGGGCGCGCGCGGTTCGAGCCGTTGTCCCCGGACCGGACGGAAGCGGGGTGACCGCTGGTGGGTCGTCGCGCGCTGGTCCGGTCTGGGCCGGGGGCTGCGCTTCTGCCACGACTGAACCTTCGAGCCGCGGCACGACTCCCTGCGCGAGGCCTGGGACCGGCTACCCGGTCCCAGGCGGATGCGGGGCCGACGCTACCGGCTGGGCTGCCTGCTCGACCTGTGTCTGCTCGCGGTCCGTGGTGCGGGCGCGAGCTACCGCTCGGCCTCGGTATCGACGTGCTCCGGCACCTCGGCGAGGAGACGGGAGCCGTGATCAGGGACGGCTTCGGCGAGCGCCTGTACTGGCTGATACCTCCGTCGCGGGACCGCGAGTGAAGTCCGCCACCTCCTGAGCACCCGCCCCGGCCGATCCTGAGCCCGGCCGGGGCGGGACATCAGGCTCAGGAGAGGTCGAACCGATCGAGGTTCATCACTTTGTCCCACGCCGCCACGAAGTCACGCACGAACTTCTCTTCCGCGTCCCTGGAGGCGTAGACCTCCGAGACGGCTCGGAGCTGGGAGTGCGAACCGAAGATGAGGTCGACGGCGGTGGCGGTCCACCTGACCTCGCCCGTGGCGCGATCCCGGCCCTCGAAGACGTTCTCGTCCGCGGCCGACGCCTTCCACTCCGTGCCCATGTCGAGCAGGTTGACGAAGAAGCCGTTGGTCAACGTCTCCGGACGGTCCGTGAGGACTCCGTGCCGGGACTGCTTGAAGCCGGTGTTCAGGGCCCGCATGCCGCCGATCAGAACCGTCATCTCAGGAGCGGTCAGGGTGAGCAGGTTGGCGCGGTCCAGCAGGAGGGTCTCCGGCGACAACTTCTCTCCCGCCCGGAGGTAGTTGCGGAACCCGTCCGCCCTGGGTTCGAGCACGGCGAACGACTGCACATCGGTCTGCTCCTGGGACGCGTCCGTGCGCCCAGGAGCGAACGGGACCGTGATGTCGTGCCCGGCGTTCCTCGCGGCTTGCTCGACGGCCGCGCACCCGCCCAGGACGATCAGGTCAGCGAGCGAAACCTTCCTTGCGCCGGCCTGCGAGGCGTTGTAGTCCTGCTGGATCCGCGCCAGGCTCCGCACCACCTCGGCCACCTCGGGCAGGTCGTTGACCTCCCAGTCCTTCTGCGGCGCCAGTCGAATCCGTGCTCCGTTCGCCCCGCCGCGCTTGTCGGTGCCGCGGAAGCTTGCCGCCGATGCCCAAGCGGTGGTGACCAGCTGGGAGATGGACAGTCCCGAGTCGAGGATTCCGGCCTTGAGCGCAGCGATGTCCTCGTCACCGACCAGCTCGTGGTCGACCTCGGGTACGGGGTCCTGCCACAGCTGCGGCTCGGGAATCCACGGACCGAGGTAACGCGAGACGGGGCCCATGTCGCGGTGCAGCAGCTTGTACCACGCCTTGGCGAACGCGTCCGCGAGCCTGTCCGGGTTCTCGTGGAAGCTCTTTGCGATCGGCCCATAGACCGGATCCAGCTTCAGCGAGAGGTCCGTCGTCAGCATCATGGGAGCGTGCCTCTTCGACGGATCATGGGCATCGGGCACAGTGCCCTGGGCCGAGGGATCCGTGGGAGTCCACTGCTTCGCACCAGCGGGGCTCGTCGTCAGCTCCCAGTCGTACCCGAACAGGTTGTCCAGGTACCCGTTGTCCCACCTGACCGGCTCCGAGGTCCACGCTCCCTCAAGCCCACTGGTGAGCGCGTCGCCGCCCACGCCGCTGCCGTACGTGTTCCGCCAGCCGAGACCTTGCTGCTCGATCGGGGCACCCTCGGGCTCCGGGCCGACGTATCCGGCGTCGACCGCACCATGACACTTGCCGAAGGTGTGGCCGCCGACGATGAGCGCAACCGTCTCCTCGTCATTCATCGCCATTCGCCCGAACGTCTCGCGAATATCCCGGGCGGCGGCCATCGGATCCGGGTTGCCGTTGGGCCCCTCAGGATTGACGTAGATCAGTCCCATCTGCACGGCACCGAAAGGACCGGTGAGTTCCCTGTCGCCGCTGTAACGCTCATCTCCGAGCCATGTGTCCTCGGGCCCCCAGAAGATCTCCTCGGGCTCCCAGATGTCCTCGCGCCCGAAGCCGAATCCGAACGTCTTGAACCCCATCGATTCCATGGCACAGTTGCCGGCGAAGACAAGAAGATCGGCCCAGGAGATTTTCTGGCCGTACTTCTCCTTGACCGGCCAGAGCAAACGGCGTGCCTTGTCGAGACTCGCGTTGTCCGGCCAGCTGTTGAGCGGGGCAAAGCGCTGCGCACCGCTGCCGCCGCCGCCCCGGCCATCTGCGATGCGATAAGTTCCAGCGGCATGCCAGCTCATCCGGATGAAGAGCGGGCCGTAGTGACCGTAGTCGGCGGGCCACCAGTCCTGGGACGTCGTCATCACCTCGAAGACGTCCTGCTTCAGCGCGTCGACGTCGAGGGTTGCGAATTCCTTCGCGTAGTCGAAGTCCTTGTCCATCGGATTGGAGCGGGACGAGTGCTGGTGGAGAATCTGAAGGTCCAGCTGATGCGGCCACCAGTCCCGGTTCGTCCTGGGCCGAGTCGGTGTGGGACTCGGGGAGGGGATTACTGGGTTCTCGCTTTCACTGCCGGGCATGCCTGGTCCTTCTTCCTGTCTCCGCGCTTACTGCTGGAAATTGTGCTGGGTCGGCGTCGGTATGGTCGCGCACCGCAGACCGCATCGCTACGAAACACGCAGAGCACCCCCGCAAGACAAACGCGGAAAAGGGGGTAGGTATCTCTGCCCCTGGACACCCGCAAGGTGGCGCCTGGGCACTGAACCGGGGCCAACCGAGTCGGCGGAAGATCGCTCCTTGCCCGCGCACGGTGTCGGAGTCGGCGCCCGTGCGTCCTCTAGAGTCGGCCGCATGACGGAGGCACCGGCCCAGGGCCGCGGCGCACGGTCCCGGGACGCGATACTTGACACCGCCGGTGAGCTGATGGCCCGGCACGGCTACGCCGCCACGTCCATTTCGATGATCTCCGCCGCGTGCGGCCTGCCGGTCAGCTCCCTC
>NZ_JACMSF010000080.1 GCF_014257025.1 Streptomyces cupreus | reverse complement strand
CGCGGGATGGATGAGATTCCCCCACATCAGCCATCCGGCCAGGCCGATCGCCACGAACGGCAGAACGACGATCACCGCCGTCACCGTGACATACAGCCGCTCACCGCCGTCGCGCGCGGGCGCCGGGCCGTCCGGCGGGAAGGGGGACGTCCCGTCGTAGCCCTGGGGCGGCGGGGCGGGGCGCGACGGTGTGACCGTCGTGGAGGTGTTCGGACTGAGTGGCATACGTGGCTCCTCGGCCTGGATGCGGATGGCGCGGCCGGGGTCACGGGCTGCCCATGTGATGGGAGTCGCGAGGAGGGGGCCGGACACCGGCTACGAAGCGCCTCGCTTTCTCCACCGTACTCCCGCACGCTCCGAGACGAGGCGGCCGGATCGCGTGGCATCGCGTTGACACGGACCGTGGCCGGACGTTGACTGGCAGCACGGTGCAGGGCCATGCCACCCCGGAACACACGGCGAGCATTCCGCCTTCCCGCCTCGCCCAGACCCCGCGGGAACCCACCTACCGGACAACAGTGAGGCCGGCCATGGCCGTTTCACGGACCATCAGGAACCAGGCGCAGACGATGAAGGGCAGGATCACGGAAGAGCTCGGCCGGGTCACCCGCAACAGGCGACTGCAGCGCCGAGGCAGGACCGACCGGGTCTCCGGAAGCCTGAAACAGGCCGCGGAGAAGGCCAAGGGCGCCTTCAGGCGGAACGGAAGCGACCCCCGATGATGTACGACCAGAATCGCGCCCAGCAGCCCGCGGACCGGACCCGGGGCCCCGCCGAGCGCCGTACCCCAGGACCGGAGCCGCTGCTCCCGACGGACGAACAGGACAAGATCGTCCAGTCCCTCCGGCACGCCCTCAACACCTTCGCCGACACTCCGCGCGAGGCGCTGGAAGAGGCCGAGAGCGCCTACGACGAAGCCACCGCCCAGCTCGTGATCGCCCTCGCGGAACGGCGGCGTCTCCTTCGCGCCGGCTGGCAGGACCGGGACCCGGAGGCACAGTCCGACGGACTGCGGCTCGCGCTGAGGCAGTATCGGGAGATCACCCAGCGACTGCTCCACATCTAGGCGGCCACTACTCCGCGCCGCGGCGGAGCGCGGAGTAGTGTGGACAGTACCGAGGGCATTTCGCACACCGGCTACCATGCCGGGTCGTTCTTGGCGAAAGATGAAACCCGGGCCGCCGCAGAGGCGGCCCGGAGACGGGTCCGCATCATGTCGGCGACCTTGCTTCCACCACTGCCGCAACCCGAGCCCGTCGCAGCCCCGGCCGCGCGTCTCGCCCTGAAGACCGACGGCACCTCCCGTGGACTCCTGGACGGTGCCTGGTGGCCCCGCTCCCGGGATCTGCTGAGTGAACTGCCCGCGCTGACCGACGTGTTGGACCCCTTGTGGGGCCGCATCACCCGCATCGCCGTCAACCCGGAGCACTGGCCGGTCATCCCCCACAAGGTTCCCGTGGACGGCCACATCGTCAAGGTCGGCTGGTTCACCCCGGAAATCGACCCGCACAAGCTGCTGCTGCTCTCCTACGGCACCGGCCGTTGGGACCTGCTGGTCATCCCGCCCGAGACCGGGGCGGAGTCGGCGGCCCGGCTGATGGCTGCCGCGTCCGACTACGACGGCCCGCCACTGACTGCGAGCGCGCTCATCGCCGCGGACGAGGCCCGGCACGGCGTCTCTGCGACCGACGAGCCACTGGACCCGGACGAGGCATGGGAGTACGAGAGCGGCGTCTCCGCGGTGGCCGCGGCGGTTCCGGAACAGACTGGTCCGCCCGGCCGGCCCAGTCGTCTGATCATCGGTATGTGAGGTGGCCACCATGAACGCCTTCCTGACGGCCGCCGCCTTCGTCGTCCTCATCGCGGCTGCGGCATACGTGATCCACCGGCTCAACATCCAGCACGCCGACAGAATCGCCGTGCACCGGTACAGCGCCCCCCTGCCCAGCCGCCGCGGCCGCGGCACCCCACAGCCCCCGGTGGGACCGGACCGGTCCGAGTCGCCGACCACCGGCGAACGGCGGGACCACCGCGACGGGGGCCGCGGCCGGTTCCCGCCGCGCCGCCGCCGCAGCCGTACGTCGCCGGGCCTATGACTGTGCGAGGAGCGGGCCGGGTCTCATGAACCGAGGCGTCATGACTCTTCCGCAGCTGAACATCTACCGGCACGACCGGGGCAGGCGAGCACTGATCACCCTGGCCGGTGAGATCGGCCCGGCCACCGCGCCCCAGGTGCGCGCCGCTCTGGAGCGGTGCCTGAGTGACGGCATCACCACCATCGACGTCGACCTGACCACCGTCGGCCTCTGCGACAGCAACGGCCTGAGCGTCTTCCTCGATGCGTCGCGGCACGCCGCCGAGACCCACGCGTCTCTGCGGCTGCACCACCCGTCCCCGCAGACCGCACGGCTCCTCACGGACAGCGGCTCCGATCTTCTGCTCCTGTGACCGCTCCGGGAGAGATGTGGTGCATACGGGACGGAGAGCCATCTGTTCCGACCGTGTGTGACATGCCGCGTCTGGCGTAATGGGCTGTTCGGCGCGGCCCGCCGCGTCACTCTGTGCGGGTTGATCGCGGTCGTGTCAGGAGCCCATGTGTACAGATCACGTGAGCGGGTCGAGCGCATCCGCCGTGACCGCAGGACGGACCGCGCGTGTCGGTGCGGGCGCTGGACTCGCGGTACGAGGTGAGCATGGACACGGCGGCCGAAGCTTCGACGACGCCGGTGCGGGAGTGCGGTTATGGCGGAAGGTGAGCGCCGACCCGACGAGGGCGTGCTGGACCGGTCGGAAGGGTTCGGTGAGCGGCTGCTGGGGGTGCTGCTGGACAGGGCACACGAGATGCCGCCGCAGCTGATCGCCCCGCTGATCGCGGAAGAGGTGGCCAGGGTCGGTGGCCGCGACGTCTCGATCCTGCTGCAGGACTACGGCCAGCTGGTGTTGGTGCCGTTGCCGGGTCGGCTGCTGATGGTCGGCGAGCCCGAGCCGATCGGTGACTCTCCCGCCGGCACAGCCTTTCTGCACGCGACCACTGTCGAGGTGCCGCAGTCCGACGGCGTCCGGATGTACCTGCCGTTGCTGGACGGCAGCGACCAGGTGGGTGTGATGGCCCTCACCCTGGACACCGTCGATGACGACGACCGGCGGCTGCTGCGCAGGCTCGCCGGCCTGGTCGCCGACATGCTGGTCACCAAGCACAGCTACACCGATCAGTTCTTCCTCGCGCGGCGCCGCGAACCGATGAGCGTGGCCGCGGAGATCCAGTGGTCCCTGCTGCCGCCGCTGGCGATGTCCGTCCCGCAGGTCGCGGTGGCCGGAATCCTGGAGCCCGCCTACGACGTCGCAGGCGACAGCTTCGACTACGCCCTCAACGAGGACATCCTGCACGTGGCCATGGTCGATGCGATGGGCCACGGCCTGGACGCCGCCACGATGGCGACCGTCGCCGTCGGGGCCTACCGGCACGCCAGACGTGCCGACATCGGCCTGTCCGAGATCTATACGTTCATGGACCGGGCCATCGCCGAGCAGTTCGGGCCCGACCACTTCGTCACCGCCCAGATGATGCGTCTGAACATCACGACGGGCCACCTGCAGTGGGTCAACGCGGGCCACCCCGCACCGCTGCTGATCCGTGACCACAAGGTCGTCCGGCAACTGGGAGGCCCGACCACCTTGCCCGTCGGCTTCGGCGGTGAAGAGCCCCGGATCAGCCGGCAGAGGCTCCAACGCGGCGACCGAGTGCTGTGCTTCACCGACGGCCTGATCGAGGAGCACGAAGCCGGCGAAGAACAATTCGGCGAAGAACAACTCATCCACTGGGTCAACCGCATCGAACACACAGAGAAGGGAGTACGAGCGGTGGTGCGCTCACTCTCCCACGCCCTGAAGCAGCAACGGGGCGGCCGCACCACCGACGACGCGACCCTCTTCCTGATCGAATGGCGAGGGGGCGCCGCCGACCACCTCGTGCTCCTGGAGTGAGCCGACAACCGCACAACCCACTGTCCATATCCTGGGATTGGGCTGCTTCGGACCGTACGTCACACGACGCGAGGACTACTCTGTTGTGTAGACGTCCCAGACCCCGGCGGCATGCTGTTGCTGAACACAGATGGCTGCGGGGTGCGGACTCTTCGTCCGTCACCCGGCGCTTCCCTGGAGGGAACTGGGTGGGTCCTCTGTCCTGCTGCGCAGGCTGTCGGACCGGCCGCGGCTCTGCCTCCGCCGAAAGTACGCTCCCTGCCGGGAGTGCACCCAGGGTGCCGGAACTCCGGCTCACCGTGCCGCTGCCGGATGGTCTTCCGAACCGAGGCGTCATGCCCTCACAGCTCACCGTCTACCGCCATGACCAAAGGAAACAGGCGCTGATCACCCTGTCCGGTGAGATCGACTTCGAATCCGCGCCGTTGGTGCGCGAGTCCCTGGATCGGTGCCTGCGGGACGGTATCCGCACCATCGACGTCGACCTCACCCCCGTCACCTTCTGCGACTGCAGCGGACTCAACGCATTCCTCCACGCTGCGCAGCAGACCACCGTGGCCGGTGGGACCCTGCGACTGCACCATCCGCCGACGACGCTGGTTCGGATTCTCGACCTGGCCGGCCGCGGGTTCCTGCTTCTCGACCTTCCGTTCGACCACCTGCCGCCTCCTGTCGGCGACACCCCGGCCGCGCCCCGTCCGGCCCCGCCGCACCGGTCTGTCCCGCTTGCGTCTGTTCTCTCGGGCGATGTGCGATGACGGCCGAACCCGGGCGGGGACAGTCACGGAAGCCGGGGGACGGCGAGCCGCCCGCCGTGGCTCCGGCGCGGTTGCGTCGGCTGAGCCGTTGGCTGGTGGATGGCCTGCGTGAGGATCTGGCGGGGCTGTATGTGGAGTCCCGTGCAACGCCGCCGGGTGATCCATACCGCCGTCCCAGCCGCCAGAACTTCCTGAACCGTCTCACCGTGGACATGCGCCGACCGGGATTCGCCATGGTGATCGCCGAGACGGACAGCTTGATGGGATGCGCCTTCGGATTCCCGGTAGGCGGCGACGGCTCCTGGTGGCTCGGCTTCGACGGAGCATTGCCGCGCAGCATCGAGCAACTCACAACATCCGGCAACGTCTTCGCGTTCGCCGCCATCCTGATCCGGCCGCACCCCCAGGACCGGGAACTCGCCCGTCGTGTGCAGGAGCGGCTGCTGACCGACCATCAGTCATCGCTCGGCGCCACCCTGGTGGACCGGGCCGATCACCCAACCCTCGCTGCGCTCAACTCCTGGGGGTGGCTGGACATCGGAGAGCTTCGCCGGCCGGCGGGCGCCACCACGTTCCGCGCGCTGGTACTTCCCTTCGGGGAACGCACCACGGCGAGACTGGAGAGCCTTGTCATGATGCCCGGAGACGGTGGCCCCAGTGGGGTCTGACAGGCGGTCGACCCGCATTCAGATGCTGGTGGCCGAGCAGGCGGTCCGACGAGGTGCCCGGGTGAGTGTGGTGGACGTATGCACCGCGGCCGTGGCCGCGCTGCCGGTCGGCGGGGCCGGGCTGTCGGCGATGTCCAAGACCGCGGCGAGCCATCCGTTGTGCAGCACCGACGACATCAGCGAGCAACTGGAAGAGCTCCAGCTCACGCTGGGAGAGGGGCCCTGCGTGGACGCCTTTGTACGCGGCTCGGCCGTCCTGACACCCGATCTGCTCTCCGCTGAACTTCAGGATCACTGGACCGTGTTCGCCGATGCGGCCCTGGAAGCCGGAGCCCGCGCGGTGTTCTCGCTCCCCCTGCAGAAGGGAGCGATCAGCCCGGGAGTTCTGGACCTGTACGCCAACATTCCGACCGTACTGAACACGGAGGAACTGGCCGACGCACTGGCGTTCGCCGATCTCGCGACGCTGCTCCTGCTCGACACAAGGATCGACGAGACGGGCGCGCCGCCCGACGGGCCGATGCCGGACCGCGGCTTTGAGGACCTGGGCGCATACCGAGCGGAGATCGACCAGGCCAGCGGGATGCTCACGGCTCAGCTCGGAGTCGGCATCGAAGAAGCCTTCGTGCGGCTCCGCGCCTACGCCTATGCGCAGGGACGCCGGCTCGCGGACGTGGCCGCCGACGTGGTGGCCCGACGGCTTCGTTTCTCCCCGGACACGGAGCCCGATCAGGCCGAGGAGGAAACCTGACGTTCGGTCCCGGCCGAGGAACGTGCCGTACTTCCCGCCTCTTCGGGCAGGGACTAGTCTCAATCGAGGGTGCCCACGATGGACCAACAGCTTCTGGCCAAGACCTTCGTCGAGCTGGCCGACAATCTGGTCGCCGACTTCGACCTCATCGATTTCCTGCGCCTGCTGACCGACCGCTGCGTCGGCATGCTCGACGCGAGCGCCGCCGGGGTACTGCTCGCCGACCGGGACGGCAAACTCCGCGTCATGGCCGCCTCCGACGAACGGGTGCGCCTTCTGGAGCTCTTCCAGCTCCAGAACGACGAAGGCCCCTGCCTCGAGTGCTTCCGCACGGGCGTACCGGTGATCGTCCCCGACCTCGGTACGGTGACCGCCCGCTGGCCGCGCTTCGCGGTGGCGACCCAGGGCAGCGGGTTCGGGGCGGTCCAGGCCCTGCCCATGCGTTTGCGGGACGAGATCGTCGGCGCCCTGAACCTCTTCCGCACCGCCCCCGGCCCCTTCGACCCAGCCGCCACACCCGTCGCCCAGGCCCTGGCCGACGTCGCCACCATCAGCCTGCTGCAACAGCGCACCGCTCAGCGCAGCACGGTGCTCAACGAACAGCTGCAGACGGCGCTGAACAGCCGGGTACTGATCGAACAGGCCAAGGGGAAGCTCGCCGAACGCCAGGGCATCGACATGGAGCAGGCGTTCACCGCGCTGCGCGGCTACGCCCGCTCCCACAACCGGCGCCTGGCCGATGTGGCCCGCGCCCTCATCGACGGTTCCGAACCCCTCACCGGCCTGGGGTCCTGACCCTTGCCTTGCCGGAGCCCGCTAGTGCTCTGCGCCGAAGGCGATTGCGTGGATGTAGACAAACGACATCACCCCTGTCCTCAGGGCACCGCCGGTAACAGGGAACGGCCCACACCGCCCCCTGGCGGTCCGGCGCCGCCCGTGGGGCAACTGCGGCTGCCTACAGGCGATGCGGAGCGGACAACGGACGAGGAACCGCACGACCGGTGTTTGAGATCCACGAGGCGGGCTACACGACAGAGGCGTCCGACGGCCGTCCTGGACGAAGGCACCGGAGAGTTGAGCTCACAGCTCCCGTTGCCGTCCGCTGGGTGCGCACGCCGTCATCTCCGGTCCGCCGCGTGGAGGCGCCTCAGTGCTCGGCGAAGCTCCCGCTGTATCGGTTCCGGGAGCGTCCGGTCCTTCGTCGTGGCGACCAGAGCCGCGGCCACGTCACGGAGCTTGACGTTGCAGTGCTGCGACACGTCCACCAGCAGGTCCCAGGCCCTCTCGCTGGAACACGGGGCCAGGGCCATCACCATGCCTCGTGCCTGGTCGATGGCCGCACGGCTAGCCAGCGCCCGACCCAACTGCTCGTTCCTGGCGCGCAGTTCGACGACCTCGGCCAGCAAAGCCGCGTCCCCCTCAGAAGGCACAGTCCTCAACAGCCGCTGTTCTTCACGGGGCGGGGTCATTTGGTGCATGGTCCGTACCTCACAGGGCAGTCATCCCGTCCGTGGGTGATCAGCGGCGCACCAGTTGCCGTTCGCCGGCCGCACCGGGCTTGTAGGGCAGTCCGTAGTGCTTGAAGACCGCTTCCTCCTGCTCGGCGGGCAGCACATCGTCGGTGCCGAGCGAGGGGGCCTGCTTCACCAGCGTTCTGACATAACCGACCCTGAGATAGCCCGGCCCGACGATCGCGTCCTCAAGAGGGACGAAGACAAGACGATGCCGGGTGGGCAGCCCGGTCCGTACCGTGGCCATGGCCGGCTCATCGGTGGTGGTGTCCACATAGACCGCCTCCAGGACACCGATCTTGTACGACTCGGTGTCGACGACATCGCGGTTGCGCCATTCTCGGACGTCGGCTGCGTGGATCATGACCTCTCCCTACCTGAACGACACGCCTGGCGGTCGTGAGTCACCCCCTGGTTCTCCGCGTGATCGCCGCAGCGCACGCTGCATCCGCACCGGGAGCGACTTGCCCTCCCAGGCGGCGACCAGGACCCCAGCCGCCTCCGAACGCAACCCGTGGCTCCCCGGCCACTTCACGGATCACCTGCGGTGTTCGCGTTCCCGACGGTCCTCGCGCCGCCAGCGCACCCGATTCTGACGGCTGTAGCGGCGGTCCCAGCGTTCCTGGCGATTCCGGCGCTCCTGGTAGTCCCGGTAGTCCCCGAGATCGGAACTGCCGCTGCGGCTCCGGCCGCCGCCACGATCGCGGCTGCGTCGGGTGGCGGCATAGACCAGCACCGCCGCAGCCACCCACCAAATGGGATCGAGGAAGCCGAAGCCGAACAGGACCGCGATGAGGATGAGGAGCAGGACGAACACGGTGGGCCTCCCCGGGAGCGGGACACAGCATCGATACCGGGGACTGGGGCCTCACCCCACAGCGTAGTCCTGCCCAACGGTTGCGGATAGCGTGCGACGTAAGCGCGTCTGCCTGGCATGGATGGCTGCTTGAGACCTGTTCGGGAACTGCGGCGAGGTCTAGCGTGCGACATGCCGCCCCTGCCCCCGGCAGCGTCGTACCGCCAGCGCGCTCTCCAGGGGGCGCACGGCATCGGTGCCGGAACCCGCCGCGTCACGAGCGAGGCCATTCCGTACGCGCCCATCGTCACGCGATCCCGGTCGCGCCCCGATGCGCCCCGAGCGGGCTCCGGTCTGCCGCCCGGCGCGTCGCACGCATCCCACACCAGGCGGTACACATGTACGCGCTGATCGTTCCCGCTTCGACCCCCTTCGTCCTGCTCGCCACCGTGATGGCCCTGTCCTGGTGGGAGGACCACATCCTGCCGACGCCGCCGACCGAGTCGGCCGAAGCCCCCGCCGAGGCTCCGTTCACCCCGGCGGCTCCTGCCCAGCTCCCAGAACTCCTCAGGGCCGGCGCTGCGTTGACAACGGACGATGCCAGGCATTGACGGCAGCACGGCGTAGGGCTGTGCCACTCCGGATTATTCGGCGCAGCACTCCACCTTCCCGCCTCGCCCGGCCCCCGCGGAATCAAGGAAATCCCCGCTACCCGGAGGCCCGGCATGCCCTGGATTCTTCTCCTTCTGGTGGTCCTCTGGATCGTCGGCTTCGCAGTGCGCGGAGGCAGCCGTGGCAGGCGCCGGTACAGCCGCAGCCGCAGGTAATCCACTCCACGCCCATCCCACGCGGGAACGACCCTGTACGGCGATCACGCTCGGGAGCCCGTCCAGTGGACACGCGGGACCGGCCGGCTCTCCGGAAGCCTGAAACAGGCCGACGGCAAAGCCAAGGACGCGCCCGTGCCCTCGGCCCGTCACGACGGCGATGTCCGGGCAACCGAACAGGGACTCGGCGAGCGCGTCAAGCGGCACAGTTCCCTCACGGAGCAGCCGCTGTCACCCGAGGCCGCGAGCACTGCGCGACACAGTAGGCCGCCATCCAGGAGCAGTTCGTCGAATCACCACGCAAGCCGTCACCGAGGCAGCTACCGCAGCATGCATGCACACAGCAGCCCTCGTGGTCAGGGCAGAGCGTGGTGGAGGGCGGTGCCGTTGACCCAGGAGCCGCCTCGCACCTTGTAGAGGCCTGCGGATCCGAAGAGGAACCCGGCCCGGCAGCGATGACGAACTCGCGGCCCAAGCGAAATGACCAGTTGGGGGGCCGCATCTCATCTGCGCCGTTTCAGTGCGTGTGCCATGCGTGGGAGTTCCTCGTACAGCAGTCGGCCGACCAGCGCCCCGCCGAAGACGACGACACCCACGCCGACCAGCCAGGACTGGATGACCAGGACAGTTCCGACAGGTCCGAAGGTGACGGTGTTGGATGCGATCAACGGCGAGAAGACGAGCCTGGAGAAGACCCTCAGGCCGATCAGCCCGATCACGGTGGCCACGGCGCCCGGCAACAGGGCACGCCAGCGGATCCTCCCGCCGAGCAGCAGGCGCTGGGACCACCACAGCAACAGGACGGCACTCAGCGACGCGACGGCCCCACCTGCCAGGGGTTCACGCCGCAGCGTGGTGGTGGCGGAGACGTAGAGATATCCGGTGAGGACGCCGAGCCACACCACATGACGCCATCTCGCCCACCAGCGGGCCGACGGCAGGCCCCAGACCTTCTCATAGCCGGTCTGCACCGCCGCCCCGAAGCTCAGACCGAACACGGCAAGGGCGGCGATACCGAACGCGGTCGTGGTCCGCAGGGCCTGGCCGGGCCGGGTGAACAACTGCTCGACCTGCCGCGTGGAGGCCATCGACACGCCAAGCCCTTTCCCCAGCCACTGTGCGAACCCCCGCCCGTGCTCGGGATCGGCAGAGGAGACAATGATCAGCAGCGGCACCAGCGTGAGAAACCCCAGCGCGGCAAAGCCCAGCGAGCGCGACCACAGCTCAATTTCCCTGCTCCGCCGCCATCCGCGCCCGACGGGCGAACGGCTGATCATATGGCGCAGCGGCCCGAACCGAGATGAACGGTCCGCGGCATCGGAAGGCTTCATCGGCATGCCTGTCGACTACCACGTTCGGAACCCTTGCCGCGCGAGGGCGCGACGCAGAGATTCCCGGATAACCTGGAAGAACAAAGGGCTACCGGGCTCAGCGGGCTGCGACTGCCCGAGGGGGCGGCTCGTACCGGCCCGGATCAACGGCTCAGGAGGCAGGCCATGATCCATGCAGCCGATATCCGCGAGTGGCGCAACCGCAGCGTCGTCGACCCGAAGGGCCACAAGATCGGCGTACTCGAAGCGGTCTACGTCGACACCACCACCGACGAACCGGCCATGGCCACGGTCCGCACCGGACTCCCCACCCGCCACCACCTGGCCTTCGTCCCCCTCGACGAGGCGACCCTCGGACCGGACTACGTCAAGGTCTCCTACACCAAGACGCTGGTGAAGAAAGCGCCCTCGGTCGGCATGGACGACATCCTGCCCGCGGAGTCAGAGGAAGCGATCTTCCAGCACTACGACATGCCCTACCAGACGGGCGCAGGCGGCGAGCGGCAACTCGCGCGCCGCTGATCGCCCGCTCAGCCACCCAAGGGAGGTGGACGCGTCATGGCCCTCTTGCTCTTTCTCGTTCTGGTCGCCGTCGTGCTGGGAATCATCGGAGTGGCGGCGGAGGGGCTGGGCTACCTACTGATCATCGGCATCGTGATCCTTGTGGCTGCGCTGGGCCTCATCGCCGTCCGCTGGTCCCAGCGCACCGGTCACCGCCCCCTCCGATGACGAACGACACCCTGTACTCCGTGGAAGCCCAGCCGTTGGGAGCCGTTCGGGAGCCGCCCCGCTCCCCGAGCCCTCCCACACACCACCCGAGCCCCACCAAACCCAACGCCCTGACCTGCGAAAATGCCAAACTGGCAGGTGCCGATCACGCCCTAACCAATCCTCATTCGGGACGAAGAGGTCGCGAGTTCAGAACTCGCAGCAGCGAGTGCAGCCGGGTTCGAAGAGTCGCTCGCTGGACCGTCACGCACCCAGCAGCAGTCGGGGCCAGTGGGACCGTTCCCGAGAATGCCGGAAAATGCCCTGACAACCGGTCAGGACAACGCGTACGGGCAGGTCAGAGGCACAGCAGACGCGCCCCGGCCAGGCGCCTTCCAAGCACCCGGCCGACGCCTAATCGATCAGTCGGCATGCCAGAGCCCGCTCGGCCACACCGTTCTCCCCCGCGGGCTCGACCCGGTACAAGCAAGCCGTCGCCTTACGAGTCACCGCCTCCGCGAACTGCCCGTCCGTGAAAAGGGCGCCGACCCGTCTTCCAGGGCCCATCCCGCGGGCAGCATGCCTGTGGCCACGGCTTCCCGGTACCCGGCGCGGCGGCCCGGCTCGCTGTCGTAGTGCGGGCACACCGAACCCGTCAGCAGACCCAGCCCGTCCGGCAGGCAGGTCAGGGGGCCGAAGGAGTCCGTGTGTGAGGCCTCGGCCCAGCAGTTGGCGCCGGCTCTGATGCCGCAGAGCAGCGTTCCGCGGTCGTACGCCTCGCGCAGCAGCCGGTCCACCCACGTGGGGACGAAGCAGACCTTCGGCCGACGCTTGCCCGCGTGGGTCAGCAGCCAGTCGTCCAGCACCCCGTCGTCATCTGTGGAGAAGCCTCCCCCGAGCAGCCCTGTGCGATGAGCACGGCCTACGACCATTCAAGCCCCCTCAGTCTCCATATCCGATCCCCGCGCTTCCCGCACCCGCGAGATCGCCAGCACCACCGCTTGAAGCACCGCCCCGGACAACCCCACCCACAAGGCGAACCGATAGCTGACCTGATCGGCCAGCACTCCCCCGAGCGGCGCCCCCACCGCCACCATGCCCCAATTGAACGACCGAATCGTGGCGTTCATCCGCCCACGCAGTCCCTCCGGAGTGACCGCCTGCCGATAACTCATTTCCACCGGGCTCTCGATCGCGATGGCCAGGGAGACCAGGAAGAAGGCCATGGACACCGCCAGTACCGCCCAACTCCCCTGCTCCGCAAGGACAATCGGAAGCCAGCCGACAGCGGCCAGTACCCGGAAGACGATCAGCGTGACGCCAACGTCGAACCGTCCAAGGACCCGCCCGGACAGCGCCCCGCCGAGCACCGCCCCGACCCCCGCGCACGCGTACGTGACACCGAGACCGAAGTCGCCGACCCTCAACTCGCGCAGTGCGAACACCACGAACACTGTGCTCACCATGGTGTTGAAGAGCAGCATCGCGTGCGAGGTCAGCGCGATGGGCGCCAGGGTGCGGTGGTGGTAGACCCAGGCGACTCCTTCGCGCAGTTCGCTGCCCAGGCTGCGGCGCCTGCCACGATCGGGGGTGGGGTCATGGGCGTTGACCGACATGAGCAGGAGGCCGGACGCGAGATAGGTGAGCGCATCCAGCAGCACGGCGAGCGGCGCGCCCAGGTACTTGATCAGTACCCCGGCGATCAGAGGTCCGGTCGAGCCGGCCACCGCACTGGCCTGCTCGGTCCGCGCGTAACCGGCGTTCAGGAGTTCCCTGGGGACCAACTGCGGCACGTACGACAGACTGGCCGCCTCGAACAGCAGGCTCAACAGCCCGACGGCGAAGACGCACAGGCACAGCGTCGCGATGCCGAGCAGGTCCAGCGCGTAGAGGAGGGGGATCGCGGCCAACACGACCGCCCGTGCGAGATCCGTGCCGACCAGCACGGGCTTACGTCGGCAACGGTCCACCAGGACCCCCGCGACGAGCCCGAAGAGGAGATACGGCAGCCAGCGGGCGGCGTTCACCACTCCCACCTCGGTCGCGGAGGCGCTCAGTGTCACCACGGTGAGGATCTGCAGGGCAAGCCCCGAGATCTGGGACCCGAACGCCGACACCGCGGAGGCGGTCCAGAAGAGCGGGTATCCGGGGACGTCCACCAGTCGCGGCATGATCGGACCGTAGCAACTTCGTCGGCGCGCCTGCCGGTGAGGACCACCAGGACCAGCTGCCCGCGGACGTTCACCACCCCGCCACCGCCGCACCGTTGACGCGCGTAGCGCTTGGCCTCAGGCTGGGCACCGATCGCCGCCGTGAGGGCGGTTGTCGTACCCGGAAGTCGACGACCCGGAGGTCGGGATGTTCAGACGGATGGCACGTTCCCTGCTCGCGTTTGTCATGATCACGTCCGGTGCGGTGGTGGGCATGAGCGCCACCGCGGGCACCGCGCACGCCGACGAGTGCTACACCTGGAGCCGCACCCTCTCCGAGGGCGCCTCCGGCAGCGATGTCACCCAGCTCCAGATCCGGGTCGCGGGCTGGGTCACCTCCGGCGAACGCCTCTCCTACGACGGCCAGTACGGCGCCCGCACCGCGGCCGCCGTCAAGAAGTTCCAGTCCGCGTACGGGCTCGTCGCCGACGGAGTCGCGGGACCGGCGACCTTCAGCAAGCTCTACGCGCTGCAGGACGCCGACTGCACCCCGATCCACTTCACCTACGCCGAGCTCAACCGCTGCAACTCCGACTGGTCCGGCGGCGCCGTCTCCGCGGCCACCGCCAAGGCGAACGCCCTGAAGACCATGTGGAAGCTGGAGGCCATGCGGCACGCGCTCGGCGATGTCCCGCTCACCGTCTCCAGCGGCTTCCGCTCCTACGCCTGCAACAGCGCCGTCGGTGGCTCGTCCACCAGCCGCCACCTGTACGGCGACGCCGCCGACCTGACCGGCTCCCCGACCCTGTGCCGCCTGGCCCAGCAGGCCCGTACGCACGGCTTCTCGGAGATCCTCGGCCCGGGCTACCCCGGCCACAACGACCACACCCACGTCGCGCTCGACCCCTCCCCCTACTGGTCCGCCCCCACCTGCGGTATCTGAGCGACCGTTGTCGGAGCCGACGGCTGGTGGGCAGGGATTCTCGGCCGGTCAGTCCAGCAGAGCGGTCGTGAACGCGTCGCGCTCGGCTGCCAGCCAGCCCTGGATGCGGTCCCACCGCTCCCAGCCGCCGCGCTCGGCGAGCATGCGCTGGTAGACGGGGTTCCCGTCGGCGACCCGGCGGGCGACGAAGGCCCGGCAGGTCTCCGTCGTCTGCTCGATGACCTCGGCCAACTCGGCGCGTTCGCACGGCGGTAGGCCGTAGGCGTCGGCGAGGAGGCGCAGGCGCGCGGGGGCGTCGAGTTCGGCGGGGTAGAGGGCGGCGGCGGATTCCGGGTCGAGCATGGGGATCCAGTAGCGGGCCGTCATGGCGAGGTCCCAGACCGGGCGGCCCGGGGCCGCGAAGTCGAAGTCGATGAGGGCGGCGGCTCGGCCGTCCCGGAAGACGACATTGTCCGGGCACACGTCGTTGTGGCAGAGGATCGTGCCGCCGGCCGGATCGGCGAGGTCCGCCGGCCACTCGACACCGGCCTCGACACCCACGGCCGCGCTCCCGTCGTGCAGTTGGCGCAGGAGGCGGCCCACCGATGCCAGGGCGGTGTCGGTCAGTGCCCAGTCCGGGAAGGGCGGCAGGGCAACGGCGCCGGGGATGAAGGTCAGTTGCTCGCGGCCGTCGTCGGTGAGCCCGACCGGGGTCGGGGCCGCGTCGAAACCGTGGCTCCCGAGCGCGAGCAAGTGGGCGTGCAGGGCACGGGCGTTGGGCGGCGCGGGGCGGTCGACCAGCCCGCCCCGCCGGATCACCGCGCCGGCGTTCACCGAGCCGCCTGCCAGCTCCTCGCCCTCGGCCGTCATGCGGATCATGCTACGGCGGCTCAGTCATCCGTGCGGTCGCTGCGGCCGCCCTCAGCGCGGCCACCGCGGCGCCCGCGTCCTCGGCGTAGAAGCGGAAGGTCCGTGCCTCGGCGGGCTTGCCCCAGGCTCGTACGTAGCGGACGGGCTCGGTCAGTTCGACCGTGACCGTCGTCTGGCCCGCCACGGCCAGGTCGGAGACTCCGTTGTCGTCCACGGCTCCCAGCTTGCCCTCCGGGAACCTGCGGTCCTGGCGGACGGAGGCGATGCGGTCGGCCGGGACACGGATGTCCAGCAGGGCGCCGTAGCGCAGGCGCAGTGAGCCGTCGGGGCCGATCACATGGGGGCGGACCACGCACGAGGCGTGCAGGGCGATGACGAAGTAGCAGCCCCAGATGTCGAGGACCAGGGTGACGGCGTGCACCACCGGCCAGGGGATCAGGAAGGCCAGGGCCACGGTTTCGACGACGCAGACGAAGAAGAAGCCGTACATGACCGCCGTCTGGCCCGGGGCGTACGGGACGGCGAGGTCGCCGTCGCGTACGCCGTGCGGGCCGCGGCGGGTCACCCAGCGCAGGAAGCTGGTGGAGAGGAAGACCTCGTGCGCGGTCAGCTTGCGCACGGGCGCCGGGACGGAGTCGGCGAGCGCGGCGAGGAGGGCTGGGTGCCTGTCGAGGCCGTCGCGGCGGTGGCGCCGGTAGTCGAGGGTGAGCAGGGCGCTCGCCGCGATCATGACGGCGAGCACCGCCAGCTCCATGGCCAGCCGTGCGGCCGACGGTATGGCCACTCCCCCGGCCAGGCACAGAACGAGCACGAGCTCTCCCGGCAGCAGGGCCGCGAACGACCACCGCACCGCCCTCCTCGTCACCTTCATCCCGCCCGCGGGCTCTCCGATTCGCATGGCCCCAGTAGAAACGTTGCCGTTGCGACAAGGTCAAGCCAGCTCCGAGGAGCCGAAGCGGATCCTGCGCCGGAGTCCGTCAGGAGAAGTACTTCGATCCGGACACGGCCTGTCAGTTGGACGCGCTCATCGAGGGTCAGTCGATGACCGCGGTGGCTTCGACCTCCACCAGATGCTCGGGTACGTCCAGGGCGGCAACGCCGATCAGTGTGGCCGGCGGGACCGGGGTCTCCCCGAGGGCCGCGGTGGCCCGGGCGATGCCCTCCAGGAGCTGGGGCATCTTGTCGGGGGTCCAGTCGACGACGTAGACGGTGAGTTTCGCCAGGTCGGACAGGGAGGCGCCGGCCTCGGCCAGGGCGGTGGCGACGTTGAGGTAGCAGCGTTCGACCTGGGCCGCGAGGTCGCCCTCGCCGACCGTGACGCCCTTGTCGTCCCAGGCGACCTGCCCGGCGACGAAGACCAGCTTGGAGCCGCTTGCGACCGACACCTGCCGGTAGACGTCGATCTCCGGCAGTCCGCTGGGGTTCAGGAGGGTGATGGCCATGGTGGGTGCCCTTCGTGTGCTCTCTTGTGGTTACTCAGGAACCGTAGGAGAGTGTGCGTTGACATGGAAGAACGCACTTTTCGGTGACGGGGGAACCTCATGGTGACCAAGCAGGTCAGGAGCACTGCCGAGGACGCGGACCTGGCGCGCGCGGACTCGCTGGCGCGGGAGATCTTCTCCGACGTCGCCAACAAGTGGGCGCTGCTGATCATCGAGTTCCTCGGCGACCGGACGCTGCGGTTCAGCGAGCTGCGCAAGGAGGTCGAGGGCATCAGCCACAAGATGCTCACCCAGAACCTGCGGATGCTGGAGCGCAACGGTCTGGTCGAGCGGACGGTCTACCCGACCGTGCCGCCCCGCGTCGAGTACACGCTCACGGCGCCGGCCCAGGAGCTGCGGGAGACGATCGACGGCCTGTGCCGTTGGACGCGCACGCACATGGGCCATATCGAGTCCTCCCGCCACCGCTTCGACGACTGACCGCGTCAGGCCGGCTGGCGTACGCGCTCGGGCTTGGTGGCCCGGGTGCGCAGGCGGCGGCCTCGTCGGGTCAGGCCCCAGGGCTTGAGGACCGAGATGACCATCATGAAGACGTAGGCGGACAGGGACACGATCGGGCCGGCCAGGACCTCACTGGCATCGGGCAGGGGGCCGCCCGCGGCGACGGCGGTGACCGCGGAGTTCACTCCGGGGCGCAGGGCGAAGGCCGTGGCGGTGGTGGTGGCCAGGGTCAGCCAGAACTTGGTGCAGACCCACCGGTGCCTGGCCAGCCCCCAGACGGTGCCGAGGGAGAGCAGCAGGCCGCTGAGGAGGGTCAGGAAGGCGACGGGGAGCAGGAGCCAGTCCGCGAACAGCTTCATGGCCCGCACCGATGCCTCCACCGTCACCGGCGAGCCGGTGCTTGCGGCGGTGCCGCCCAGGGCGAGCAGGCCGAGCGTGAGCCCGAGCCAGGAGGCGGAGGCGACGACATGGACGACGAGGGTGGCCCGGCGAGCGGGGCGGCTGAGTTTCACGTGGCACAGCCTGCCGAGCAGCGCCGTGCGGGGCGTCTGACGGCGGGAGCAACCTCATGTACTCGCGAGGGCGTACGCCGCTGTTGTCAGGCTGCTCCACTGACGCCGGGGGCGACGAAGCGCCGGTGCAGCGGGGACGTGGTCACCGTGGGGTCGCTCTGCAGGCCCAGTTCGCCCTTGAGGACCGGTTCGATCCGCCCGGCGATGAACTGCGCGAACTGGCCCTCCGACTCCCAGATGTCGAAGACGTGGAAGCCGCCGTCGTCGAACCAGCTCGCGTGCGTCAGGAGTCCGTCGGGCACGTCCTCTTCCCAGCGCACGCGGTCACGGGCCGCCTCGTACACCTCGGGGGTGACCTCGGGCCAGTCGATTCTCAGGGCGATTGCCATAGGGGCCTCTCTTCCTCGTCCCGGCGGCGGTACTCCACCAAGTCTTTGTCGCACCCACAGGCCTCACAACCGGAGCCTGCCTCCCCCGGCCCACAGGACTACGACTTTGGTGCCGCTCCACGTGGGCCCGCGGCCCGATGGGCCGAGCCGCGGCAGCGGTTAGCGTCAACGGCATGCGTATAGGACTCCTTGGCACCGGCAATGTCGCCCGAGCACTGGCCCACGGATGGAGCAGCGCGGGACACGACGTACTCCTTGGCTCCCGTAGGCCGGACGAGCGGAAGGAACTCGGCCTTCCCGTGGCAGGACTGAACGAGACCGCCGCCCACGCGGAGGTTCTGGTGAACGCCACCCCGGGAAACGTCTCCGTCGAGCTGCTGCGTTCCATCGGCGCGCCCGCCCTGGCCGGCACCTTGCTGATCGACGTCGGGGTCGGCCTCTCCGACGACTACACCGAGCTCTCGCACCCCAACAGCAGCCTGGCCGAACAGATCCAGGCGGCCTTTCCCGACACCCTCGTCGTCAAGACGCTGTGCACCATGGACTCCACCGCGATGGTCGCCCCGGCGGGACTCGCGGGCCCGAGCACCGTCTTCCTCTCCGGCGACGACACCGAAGCCAAGCGGACGACGGGGAAGCTGCTCACCGACCTCGGCTGGCCGCCGTCGTCCCAGCTGGACATCGGCGGCATCACGAGCGCCCGCGGCCAGGAGCACTTCGCCCTGCTGTTCATGGGGATCGCGCACGGTCTGGGCGCCCACACGTTCAACATCAAGGTGGTCACTACCGCGGCGCGGAACTGAGGTCCCACGGCCCGTAGAGCGCGCTGCCGTTGCGACCTCGCGGACGACATCCTGGCTGCCTGGGTGGAATGGCGCCGCATGCAGCAGTTGGCCGCCACCAACCCGAGCTCGCCGGCAGGACTGGCCGCGCTGGAGGAGTACCTCGTGCCCCGACTCGCCGCGGGCACGGGTCTGCCGACCACCGAGTGGCGCGGCAGGACTGTCCTGGCTGCCACAGTCATCGCGGCCACCGTCGGCTGCAGCGTCAACCAGGTCAGTGGCTTTCGACAACGGGATCAGCTCAGCACGCTGCAGCCAGGGCCTTGCCCGCTCACGGTTCCGGTAACCGGGCAGATCAACGGCAGGCCCTGGCGCGAACACCTCGACTTCAACGAGGTCACGACCTTGATCACCGGCATGCGGCCGCAGGAAGTACAAGGTCTGCGGTCCGGCTGCTGCCCCGATCCCGAGAACGGCAGCCGACATCTCATCCGCAGTCACCACTACAAGAACGTCACCGACGACGATGGCCAGCACGTCTCGGCCGGTGAGGAACGGAATGTTCCCTGGGTTGCCGTCACCCCGGTCGTCCGCGCGATCCGAGTCCTTGAACGCATGGTCCCCGAAGGCGAACTGCTCTTCAGCTCCGCCCACCACGACTTCGCCCGCGGCCGCCGGCGCGACGGCGCCTTGAAGAACAGCAGTATGAACTAGCGAATCGAGGACTTCATCGCCTGGATCTACCGGGAATCCGAATCC
Organism: Streptomyces cupreus; assembly: GCF_014257025.1. GTDB lineage: Bacteria > Actinomycetota > Actinomycetes > Streptomycetales > Streptomycetaceae > Streptomyces > Streptomyces cupreus. Next base: position 9,260 of record NZ_JACMSF010000080.1, on the reverse strand, counting down.
CAAGGGCTGCAGGACCAGAGCGTTCCCCAAGACCCTCACGGCGCCATCGGGCTCGGACGGTTCCGCCGGACCCTGGCGTGGCACATCGCTCGCAGACCTGGCGGACTCGTCGCGCTCGCGATCCAGTACGGCCACATGCGCACCGTCCTCGACGCCCGGACGTCCAGCGGCTACGGCAGCCGAAGCCGTCGAGGCATCCACAGTGTCCTCGACGTCGAGACCGCCCTGGCCGCCGCTGACACCGCAGCACGGCTGCGAGACCGCCTCGCCGTCGGCGAGAAGATTTCCGGACCAGCCGCCCGACGAGCCCTCACAGCCTCGATCCAGTCACCACGATTCGAGGGCCGCACCGTCACCCAGAAGTTCGCCAAACAGGCCGCCGACTACCTGGCCCGCGACGGTCTGGTCCTCTTCGACAACCCAGACGCGTGCCTGATCTGCGTCTTCAAGCGCGACAACGCGCTCTGTGAACCAGGCGCCAACGCAACCGCCCCGAACCAGTTTGACTGCCGCCCGGCTGCGGGAACGCCATCCGCCTCGACAGCCATGCGAACGAGCTGCTGGAAGAAGCCGACCGCATCAACCAACTCGCGCCCCTCGCCCCTCAACCGCTGGCCAGGCGCCTTCGAGTCGCCGCCGAACAGCATCGCGCCACCGCCGATGCTCACCACACCACCGCCCAACCTGCCGAGGACCTGTCATGACCGAGCAATCCACCGACGAGCGCGCACGCATCCGTGCCGCCATCGACCGGCTCCTCACCGGCCAGCCCACAGCCTCCGACGGCGCCCTGACCGTCGTCGCTCTCGCGGCCGAGGCCGGTGTTCACCGCATGGCCCTCCAGAAACGCCACGCAGATCTGAAGAACGAGTGCTACGAGCGCGTCCGCACGGAGACGAAGCAACTCCCCGAATCGGAAAGCGGCTCCGGAAGACCGTCTCCGATCTGAAGGAAACTGTTGCCGCGCAGAAAGCCGAAATCACGGCACTCCGGCACCAAGTCACCCAGCTCGCGCTCGCGAACGCCGTCCTCACCCGCCAGGGACAGAACCTGAACAAGAGCTCGGAGGAAGCACCGGACAATGTCGTCCGCCTGCACCCGAAGGAAGGATGACCGCCAGACGCCCCTGCCGACCGTAGGTCCAGGACACCTCGTTACCGGTAGTCCCTGGCCAGGAACTTGATGACGGTCTGGACGAAGTCGTCCGGACCGTCCACCCACGGGCTGTGCGCGGCGCCTGCCTGGACGATGTGCTCGCCGCGCGGGAAGAGCCCAGCCACCTCGGCGGCGGAGTCCGGACGCGGGGAACCGTCCAGCTCGCCGGAGATGACCAGGACGGGCACATCCAGTTCAGCCAGTACCGCACGGGCGGCGTCCGCGCCGTCGAAGGCGCCCGGGGCCAGGTAGGCATCCGCCGCCTCCACGTCGAACCACTCCTCGCACGCGGCGGCGTGCGCCTGCGCGGCGGCATCCCAGCGACCGTAGGACAGGCGGTCGAGCAGCGCGAAGTCCGCGTCGCTCGCCTCCCCGGACACCGCCCGCTCGAAGGCCGGCCGGACCTCCTCGTACCAGGGTTCCTCCCGGCGCAGCTCCAGCGCCTCGCGACGCCGTTCGACGGGGAAGTCGATCCCGGCAGTGCGCGCCCGCGCGCAGACCAGCACGAGCGAGCGCACCCGCTCCGGGTAGCGGGCCGCGTAGGCCAGTACGAGATCACCAGCGGCCGAGTGGCCGAGAAGATCCAACTGCTCCAGTCCAAGAGCGACGCGCAGCGCCTCGATGTCCTCGGCCTGCCGGTCCACCCGGAAGCCCGCGAGGTCTGCGGGCCTGGCCGAGTCCCCCGTGCCGCGCAGGTCCAGCAGTACCAACTCCCGCTGCGCGGCCAGCCCACCGAGGTCGCCGAAGTAGGCGGAGCGCATCATCGGCCCGCCGGGGATGCAGACGAGCGGTCGGTCACCCCCCGAGCCCTTTCGGTGGTAGGCGAGGCGGGTGCCGTCGGGCACGTCGAAGGTCAGCATGAGCGGGATGCTTGCAGGTGGCGCGATAAGCCGCCACGGAATAAGCGACCTGGTGCACCAATCCTGCAAGCTCTTCGAAGGGCCTCCCGCTTCTGAACACAAGAACTTGACTGGGAACACCACTCCGTCGGGTAGTTCACCAGACCTGCGGCGGTCAGGGCGGTGCTGAGGATCTCGCGGTGCTCGCGGGCCTCGGTGGTGACGTTGTCGGCGTCGGTGAGGGTCAGGTCGACCGCTGCTCCGGCGCTGTGCGGGGCGATGTCGGGCGGGGAACGAGCGGCTGGCGGCCGTGTGGATCCGGGCAGCGGGCCAGTCGGGGTGGAGCGTCCGCAACTCGGCCGTGTATTCTTCGAAGTAGTGGCGTTGCAGGGTGAGTGGGCGTTATCCCTCGACGAACTGCAGACGCAGGCCGCCTGGCAGCAAGTCCTGGGCGGTGATGAGCCTTTGGACGACTCCTTGGCGGAGGTGGGCGAAGGCTCCCGCTGGGTCCGCCTTGCGGGGGTCGACTAGGAGGGCGCCGTCGGCGCGGACGTCGACGAGGGGCTCGCCGGATTCCTGGACCGGTATCGCGGCGATCTTGGGGTCCGACATCAGCGTGATCTCGTTCATGGGGAGATCATCGCTTCTGGTGGCGCTCCAGTCGGGCAGTCGCCGTATCCGAACGGCGTCGGGCGTCGCGGACTCGGCGTTCGATCGCCTTCAGCTTGTCCCGTGCCTGGCGTTCTGCCTCGCGTGCCTTTCGGTGGTCTTGCTCGACGCGGCTGAGTTCCTCGCTCAACTCGCTGATCTGCTCCTGCAGTTGAGCAGTCCTGCCCTGCGCCGCCTCCGCCTCCCGCCCGGCCTCGGCCGCCTCCTCCTCCAGCGCTCGCAGCTCGCGTACGGCCGTGTCGGCGTCCCGGCGGGCCCGGGTCAGCGCCTCGTCGTCGCGGCGTTTCGTCGGGCGGGGTGCGGGCGGGGCGGTGGGGCGGCGTACCGCGGTCGGGCTGACGTCGGGGAAACCGACGGCCGCCTCCAACGGTCTGGCCAACCGGCCCTTCGCCCATTCCTCGGCCGCCTCCGGGTCGGCCAGCACGGCGTGCAGCGTCGCCTCCACCTCGCGCCCCACGTCCTCGCCGACCGGATGCCCGGCCTCCGCCGCCAGCTGTCGGGCCTCCCGCGAGACCGCGCGGATCAGGGTCCGTTGCTGCCCGCTGAGTTCCCGCAGCTGCGCCCCGTCCAGGTCGTGATGGGCGCGCCTCAGCCCTTCGCCGAGCCGGAGCAGGGCCTCGACCTCGTCCGGGCGTTCCCGGACCAGGAGGTTGCTCACCCACGCCGGAAGGCTGGGGCGGCGCAGCTTGCCGATCTTCTCCGCGAGGGCGCGGTCGCCGGAGGTGCGGGCCGCGGCCATGCGCGCGTTGCGCGCCGCCGTGAATTCCTCCGGCCGCAGCGCGTACAGCTCGTCGGCGACCGTGTCGATGTCCACCGGGCTCCTGTCGATGCGGGCACGCTGCCTCCTTCGAGCCTAGGAGGGACCCGCGCGGTGCGCGCGTCGGGAGCGAGGCGTCCGGAATTTCTCCCGCTCCCGCCGTCACACTCCACCCCCGGCATCCGTCAGTGCGGTGAAAGCGACGTGATACCCGAGAGGAAATCGCTGATGGAAGCACGTTCGATCACTGCAGAGATACCCCTGCGGCCGCGGATGACCGAGGACCCCTCGACGCTCGTGCCCGAGATGGCGGAGGTGTCGGCCGCGCTGTTCAAGGCCACCGGCAACCAGTCGGTACCGCGGTCCACGATCAGCCTCGTCCACCTGCGCGCCGGCCAGATCGTCGGCAGCACCTACCTGACCGTTCTGCACACGGGGTTCCTGCGCCAGGCAGGTGAGTCCGAGGAGCGCATCACCTCGGTGTCCTCCTGGCCGGACTCGCCGTATTTCACCAGCGCGGAGCGCGCCGCGCTGGCTCTGGTGGAGGCGGTGCTCCAGCCCTCGGCGGAGGGCGAGCGGGTGTCCGACGAGCTGTACACCGAGGTCCGCGAGCACTACGACGAGAAGGCCCTCACCACGTTGACCATCGCCATCGGCCAGGTCAACTTCTTCACCGCCCTCGCCCTGGTCACCAAGCCGGTGCCGGGACGGTCGTTCACCGATCCCTGGGCCTGAACCAGGCCGAACAGGATCCGGCAGCCGGTCGGCGCTCGCGGGCGCCGGCCGGCTCACTCATGTCATGAATTGTGAACGCGGCACTGCACGCGTATGTCGCACCGTTGCGAGTATGGGACGCCGGCTCAACCGACATTGACCTGGCCGGAATTCGCTGCAACTCTCTTGCCGTGAGCAAGTACGAGAACCTCGCCGCGCGCCTGCACGTCGATCTGCGACGTCAGGCCAGCGCCATCTGTGCCGCCGGTTGTCACACCCGCTGACAGGCTCAGTTCCCCTTCGCTCCGTTTTCACAGTCGGCTTGCCCGAGCCGCTGTTCTCACAGACGTCGGACACCTCGCAGCTATTTCCGCCGAGGCCCCTTTTCCGCCGTACGACGTCTGCCATTTCCTTCACCGGTTTCCCGAACAGGACCTTCCATGGCTGCCAGCACGGCAACGACCCGACGTCAGTTCCTCACTCTGCTCGGTCTCTCGACGGTGGTCGTGAGCTGTGGCACGGCCGCGTCCGGAGCCGCGTCCGGCAAGGGCCAGACGCGAACGCTCCGCTACCAGGGCTGGGCGGGCCAGGTCACGCTGCCGGAACTGGCCGAGAACCTCGGCTACTTGGAGGACGTGAAGCTGGAGTGGGTCGGCAACACGATCAGCGGTCCGCAGGACATCCAGTCCGCGGCCACGGGCCAGATCGACTTCGGCGGCGCGTTCAACGGCGCGGTCGTCAAACTGGCCGCGAACAAGGCGCCCGTCAAGGCGGTCATCAGCTACTACGGCTCCGACAAACACGCCTACAGCGGCTACTACGTCCTCAAGGACAGCCCCATCCGCTCCGCCCGGGATCTGATCGGCAAGAAGGTCGGGATGAACACCCTCGGCGCCCACGCCGAGGCCATGCTCGACATCTACCTGGAGCGCGGCGGCCTGTCCCGGGCCGACATCAGCAAGGTCGAGCCCCTCGTGGTGCCGCCGGTCAACACCGAGCAGTCGCTGCGGCAGAAGCAGATCGACGTGGCCGTCCTCGGCGGCGTGCTGCGCGACAAGGCCCTGGCGACCGGGGGCATCCGCCCACTGTTCACCGACTTCGAACTGCTCGGCGCGTTCAGTGCCGGCACCTACGTCATGACGGACCGCTTCCTCCAGCAGAACCCCGACACCGCGCGAACCTTCGTCACCGCCGTCGGAAAGGCCATCGAGTGGGCCCGTTCCACACCCCGGGAAGAAGTCATCGCCCGAATGACGGACATCGTGAACAAGCGCGGCCGGAACGAGGACACCGCGCCCCTGAAGTACTGGCGCTCCTATGGAGTCGCGGAAACGGCGGGCCGGATCACCGGCAAGGAACTCCAGTTGTGGATCGACTGGTTGAGCGAACGCGGCGACATCGACAAGGGACAGGTCGAGCTGTCGGACCTCTACACCAACGAATTCAACACCGCGGGGAGCTGAACCCGATGCCGGCATCCACCACGCAATCCACCAGTCCCAAGATCGTGTTCGAAGACGTACGGAAGGAATTCACGGTCAAAGATCGGGCGGGAGATCGGCACAGCACCCGTTTCACCGCCCTCGACGGCATTCATCTGGAGATAGCGGCAGGCGAGTTCGTCGTCCTCGTCGGTCCGAGCGGCTGCGGAAAGTCCACTCTGCTGGATCTGCTCGGCGGGCTCACCCGCCCCACCGGCGGGCGGATCCTGTTGGACGGCGAACCCGTCACCGGCCCCGGCCTGGACCGGGGCATCGTGTTCCAGCAGTACGCGCTGCTGCCGTGGCGCACGGCGCAGGGCAACGTCGAGTTCGGTCTGGAGGCCACCGGCGTGCCCTGGCGTCAACGGGCCGCACGTGCCAGGGAGTTCCTCGACCTGGTCGGCCTGACCGGGTTCGAGGACCGCCATCCGCATGAGCTGTCGGGCGGGATGCGGCAGCGGGTGGCCATCGCCCGCAGCCTCGCCTACGACCCCGATGTGCTCCTCATGGACGAGCCGTTCGCCGCGCTGGACGCCCAGACCCGGGAGTCGCTCCAGGACGAACTGCTGCGCATCTGGCAGCGCACCGGCAAGACCGTCGTCTTCATCACCCACGGCATAGACGAGGCCGTCTACCTGGGACAGCGCGTCGCCGTCATGACGTCGAGGCCGGGCCGCATCAAGCGGATCGTGCCGGTCGCCTTCGACTCCCGTACGGCGACGGACGACCTCCGCTCCAGTGCCCAGTTCGCGCGCTTCCGCCACGAGATCTGGTCGCTGCTGCATGACGAGGTGGCCAGGGCCCAGCAGTTGGAGATGGAGGAGGCATCCGTATGAGTCCGACGACCGGCACCGCCACCGGCAAGACCGCGACGGCCGGCGCGGTGGAGGCCGCCGCGCCCGCCCCGGACCTCTCCCCCGCTCCTCCCGCCGCGCCGAAGCCTGACGTGCGGCGAGCACCCTCCGTCCCGGTCCGGGTCCGCCGACTGGGGCGCCTGTCGCTGACCGTCGCGACGAAGTCCGCCGCTATCGTTGCTCTGCTGCTGCTCTGGGAGACCGCGCCGCGACTCGGTCTGGTCGACCGGACCTTCCTGCCTCCCTTCAGCGAGGTCGCCCGCGCCTGGTGGGAGTTGGCGGCCGACGGTCAGCTCGCCGACAACGCCCGTGCCAGCCTGGTGCGCTCGTTCAGCGGATTCGGACTCGCCGTGGCCTTCGCCGTACCGCTCGGGCTGATGATCGGCTGGTACCGGCCGGTCGCCGACCTCCTCGGACCGCTGCTGGAGGTGTTCCGCAACACCGCGGCGCTGGCCCTGCTGCCGGTGTTCGTGCTGCTGTTGGGCATCGGCGAGACCTCGAAGATCTCCATCGTGGTGTACGCGTGCACCTGGCCGATCCTGCTCAACACCATCAGCGCCGTCCGCAACGTCGACCCGACCCTGCTGAAGCTCGCGAAGTCGATGGACCTGTCCGCGCCCCGGCTGTTCCAGAAGGTCATCCTGCCGGCGTCCGTGCCGGTCATGTTCACCGGCATCCGGCTGGCCGGAGCGGTGTCCATCCTGGTACTGGTCGCCGCCGAGATGATCGGCGCCAAGGCGGGTCTCGGCTATCTGATCAACGCCTCGCAGTACAACTTCGCGATCCCGCAGATGTACGCGGGCATCATCACGATCTCCGCCATCGGCGTCGCCTTCAACCAGCTCCTGGTGACCGTGGAACAGCGGCTCAGCTCGTGGCGCGTGCCCGCCGCCGGCTGACCGCGCCCCGCCGCACGCCCGCCCCGACTCCCCTTCCGAGGAACCCTCATGCCCTCCACCGGTCCACGCACCCTGCATCTGAACGCCTTCCTGATGAACGCCGGCCACCACGACGCCGCCTGGCGGCACCCCCGCACCCAGCCCGAACGCGTCACCGACCTGCGCTACTTCCAGCAGCTCGCGCAGACCGCCGAACGCGGCCTGCTCGACTCCGTGTTCCTCGCCGACGGCCTCGCCCTGTGGGGCAACGTCCGGCACAACGCGCTCGGCGGCTTCGAACCGCTGACCCTGCTGTCCGCGCTGGCGGCGGTGACCGAGCGTGTCGGCCTCATCGCCACCGTTTCCACCACCTTCAACGAGCCGTTCCACACCGCGCGCAAGTTCGCCTCCCTGGACCACATCAGCGGGGGCCGGGCCGGCTGGAACATCGTCACATCCGGCACCGTGAACGAGGCCCGCAACTTCGGGCAGGACGAGCACCTGGAGCACCGGCTGCGCTACGAGCGCGCCCGGGAGTTCCTGGAAGTCGCCACCAAGCTGTGGGACAGCTGGGAGGACGACGCGATCCTGCTCGACCGGGAGCGCGGCGTCTACGCCGACACCGACAAAGTGCGGGAGATCGACCACCGTGGCGATTACTTCGGAGTGCGCGGCCCCCTGAACGTGCCGCGCACCCCGCAGGGCTACCCGCTCCTCGTGCAGGCGGGCTCCTCGGAGGACGGCAAGGAGTTCGCCGCCCAGTACGCCGAGGCCGTCTTCACCGCCCAGCAAACCCTCGCCGATGCCCAGGCCTTCTACAAGGACCTCAAGTCCCGGCTCGCCCGCTACGGCCGCACCGAGGACCAGCTGCTGGTCCTGCCCGGTATCGCCCCCGTCATCGGCTCCACCGAGGCCGAAGCCCGCGCCCTGGAGCAGGAGTTGACGGATCTTCAGGTTCCCGATTACGGGCTCGCCCAACTGTCCGGGATGCTCGGCACCGATCTGACCGGGCTGCCCCTGGACGGGCCGCTGCCCGACCTGCCCGAGGAGCGGGACATCAACGGCAACAAGAGCCGCTTCACCCTCGTCGCCGAACTCGCCCGTCGCGACGGCCTCACCCTGCGCGAACTGATCGCCCGGCTCGGCGCGGGCCGCGGCCACCGCGTCTTCGCCGGCACCCCCGAACAGCTCGCCGACCAGCTGGAGGAGTGGTTCACCCAGGGCGCCGCCGACGGCTTCAACATCATGCCGCCCCATCTGCCGGGCGGCCTGGAGGACTTCGTCGACGACGTCGTGCCGATCCTTCAGCGGCGCGGCCTGTTCCGTACGGAGTACACCGGCCGCACCCTGCGCGAGCACTACGGCCTGGCCCGACCCGCCAACCGGCTGGTCACGGCTGCCTCGGCCCCCTCCCTGGCCACCACCTCCTGACCACCCCCGCCCCCTCACCGATCACCCACCGGAAGGACACCCGCACGATGACCACCAGTACCGACTTCGACATCCGCCGGATCGGCGGCCGGATCGGCGCCGAGATCCTCGGCGTCGACCTCTCCGCCGAGCTCGCCCCCGCCGTCGTCGCCGAGATCAACTCCGCGCTCCTGGAACACAAGGCGCTCGTCTTCCGCGGCCAGCACCTCGACGACGCGGGCCAGCTCCGCTTCGCCTCCCTCTTCGGCGAGCTCACCACCGCGCACCCCACGGTCCCCTCTGTCGACGGGCAGCCGAACATCCTGCCCGTCGACGGCGAGGAGGGCATCCGCGCCAACCAATGGCACACCGACGTCACCTTCGTGCGCACGCCGCCGAAGGCGTCCACCCTGCGCGGCATCGTGATCCCGCCCTACGGCGGCAACACCCTCATCGCCAACTCGGCCGCCGCGTACCGGGATCTGCCCGTGCCGCTGCGCGAG
>NZ_JACMSF010000008.1 GCF_014257025.1 Streptomyces cupreus | reverse complement strand
GCGCTGGGTGCTGCGCAGCCGCGGTCTGCTGGCGAGGAGCTGAGTCCCATGCGCCACCGGCCGGTCCTTCTCGTCATCGCCCACGGCAGCCGCGACCCGCGGCACGCCGCGACCGTGCACGCCCTCGTACGGCGCGTGCGCTCGTCGCGGCCCGGACTGCGCGTGGAGACCGGCTTCCTGGACTTCAACGTCCCCTCCGTGCAGGGCGTGCTGGAATCGCTGGCGGCGGAGGGCGTGCGCGACATCGTGGCACTGCCCCTGCTGCTGACCCGTGCCTTCCACGCGAAGGCGGACATCCCCGCGGTCCTGCGGGACGCGCCCCCGCAGTTGCGCATCCGGCAGGCGGAGGTGCTCGGCCCGTCCCCGCTGCTGCTCGCGGCGCTGGAGCGGCGGCTGTACGAGGCGGGTCTCACGCCCGCCGACAAGTCCTCGACCGGGGTCGTGCTGGCCTCGGCGGGGTCCACCGACCCGGAGGCGAGCGCGGTGATCGCAGAAATCGCGCGGGAGTGGCGGCACACCGGTTGGTGCGCCGTGCGGCCCGCGTTCGCCTCCGCATCCCTGCCCCGCACCGAGGACGCGGTCCGCGAACTGCGCGCCCTCGGCTGCGAGCGGGTGGCCGTCGCGCCGTACGTCCTCGCGCCCGGCTTCCTCCCGGACCGCATCGCGCGGGGCGCCGCCGAGGCGGACGTCCTCGCCGATGTCCTCGGCCCGGCGCCGGAGGTGGCGCGGCTGTTGCTGGAGCGGTACGACGTGGCCCGGGTACCGGTGTTGACGGCCGTCGGCGCCTGACGCGTCCCCTACCTGGTCGGATTCGGTAAAAGCGTCTCCCCTGTCCCGGCTATCTGCTGGGATGGTCCCTCGAAGGCGAGCGGGGGAGAGCAGTTCACGTGGCGGGTCGGGAGTTCGGGCACCATCTGGGCCTGCCGCGGGCCCTGTCCGGGCTGCCGCTGAGCCCCTTGGTCGTCGGTTACGGCGACCTGGCCGCCGCCCAACACGCGGCAGGGTTACGGCACATAGGCGAGGCACTCGCCCCCGCGGGCGGCTTACGCGTCCTCGACGGCCTGTACGTTCCCTCCGGCCCGCGCGGCCGACGACGGGTGGACGCGGCATTGCTGGACGACCTGGCCCGCACCGCCTCCCCGAGCGCCCGGGTGGTGGAGCTGTTGGCGGGGCTGTGCCGGCGTGATCCGCAGGGGCCGCGCCGGGTCGTGCTGTACCAGCTGATCTGTCTGCTCCAGGAGTCCTGTCCCGTCGAGGAGTTGGGCGTCCATCCCGACGAGACGGCCGGTCTGGTGGCGGCTGCCGAGTTGCGGGCCGCGCTCGACCGGCGGCAGCGGGACGCGGCCGAGTCCGTGGCCGATGCCTGGGAGCGGCGGCGCATGCACCGGGTGCGCGGCCTGGTGGAGCGGTTGCCGCAGGGCGACCCGGGTCTGGAGCGGTTACGGACGGCGCTGGCCGCCCGGTCGGCGAGGGTCGACGCGGCCCTTTCGGCGGGGCGCCGCGCCGAGGAGGGCGGCGCGCCGGAGTCCGCGAGCGAGCACTATCTGCGCGCACTGGACCTGGCGGCCGACGACAGGCGGGCGCTGCGGGGGCTGGTGCGGGTCCACCGGCCCGGACCCGAGGCGCCCTTGCGCGCCGAACTCGCCCTGCACCGTGTCGAGTTGGACTGGGACCGCGCCGGCTCCGACTGGCGGCTGCTGTGTCTGTACCGCACGGAGAAGGGCGAGGCCCGGGTGCGCGAGGTGCCCACCGCCCAGGACGCGGCCGTACCCCTCGGCACCACGGTCCGGTACGCGGCACTTCCGCTGGAGGACGGACGCGTGGCCGGGCCCCCGCTGGTGTCGCACCGGGTGCTGTTCGCCCCTGAGGTGACGGGTCTGAAGCTGACCGACGGTCCGGGGCGGATCGTGGGGTCCTGGCGACGGCCGCCGGGCGCCGCGGAGGTGACCGTCGAGCTCGATTCGGCGCCACGGCTGGACACCCGTGCCGACGGATTCACCGCGACCGGGTTGCCGGTCGGCCCCCACACCCTCCGTATCGTGTGCCACTACCGCGCTCCGGACGGACGCCTCGTCCCCTCCCCCGGCGTCCGCGCCACGCACACCGTCCACCCCTGGCCCCGGCCCGTCCGTACGCTCACCGCCACACCCGACGGCGACACCGTACGGTTCGACTGGACCGGAGGTCAGGACGCCGAGGTCCGCCTGGTGGTCTGGCCGGGCCGAGTACCGCCGCCCGGCACGGAGTTGCGCACCGCGGACCTGCCGCCCGCCACCGATGCCCCGCCCGTCGGGCACTCCCGGGTCGCCGCCGTCGCCGTACTGGGCGAACGGGCGCTGGCCGGGCCCGTGGTGGACGTCGAGATGCTCCGGCCGGTGACCGGGCTGACCGCCCAGCGCCTGCCCGGCGGGGAGGTCTCCGTCCTCCTGGACTGGCCCGACGGCACGAACCACCTCATGGTCCGCTGGGAAGGACCCGACGGCGAAGGTGAGCGGACCGTCACCGCGCACGCCTACCGGCGCGGCGGGCTGCGGCTCCCCGTGGGTCCGCGTGAGGTGCGCATCCGTGCCACGGCCGTGCCGCATGTGCCGGACGCGGTGGTCGTGACGGCGCCCGGTGCCGAGGCCGTGCTGCCGCCTGACACCTCCATCGGCTATCAACTCGTGTGCGACCGGCGGCGGTTCCTCGGCAAGGGCCGTACGCTGCTGAGGGTCACGCTCTCCTCCCCCGGCGGCGAGGGCGGCCCGGAGCCACCCGAGTTCGTGTGTGTCGCCCGCAGCGGGACACTCCGGCCGCGCAGCGCCGCCGACGGAACGACCGTGCTGCGGATCCCCGGTACCGATCTGACCCGGCACGGCACGGTCGAGCAGGAACTGCCGGTCGCGCCGCTCCCGGCCCCGTACACCCTGCGCGGCTTCCTGCTGGGCGAGCACGCGGCCGCCGTACGCCTCGAAGAACCGTCCCCCGCGACCCTGGTGGTGCGCTGAGCCATGACGACCGTGATCTGCCCCTACTGCTTCGCCCGCTCCTCCGCGGCCAAGCTGCCCTACCGCTGTCTGATGACGCCGACCGGCGTCCGCGGCGGCAGCCCCTGCGGGCCCGAACGCGACGACGTGTGGGCCGGGTTCATGGGTCCTGGGGTTCCGCCCGGGGCCCGGATGCGCGGGCCCGTGTTCACGCCGGCCCGCAAGGCCGGGTGGCGCGCCGGCTCGGGCAGCAGCGTGCCGTGCCCCGGGTGCGGGGTGGGCACGACGACCCGGGTGTGCGGGTCCTGCCACAACGACCTGCCGAGCGACTACTGCGACCAGGACAGCCGGATCATCGCCCTGGTCGGGGCGAAGGCCTCCGGCAAGAGCACGTATGTCTCGGTGCTGGTCAACGAGTTGAACCACCGGGTCGGACAGGCCTACCACGCCTCGCTGGCCGCGATGGGGCAGAGCACCCAGGTGCGGGACCGGGAGATGGCGGAGGACCTGTACGAGCGGCTGCGGCTGCCGGACGCCACCAGACCGGCCGCCCTCGGCTTCAACGACCCGCTGCTGTACCGGCTCAGCCTGCCCCGGCGCAGCCGCCTGGGCTCGGGCACCCGGCACACCGCGCTGGTCTTCTTCGACGCGGCGGGCGAGGATCTCGCGGGCGCCGAGGCGATGGACCGCTACACCCGCTATCTCAGCGCCGCCGACGGCATCGTCCTGCTGGTGGACCCGCTCCAACTCGGGTCCGTGCGCGACCGGTTGCCCGTCCACGACGGCCCTCCGCTGCCCGTGGTGGAGACCCCGCCGCAGCAGATCGCCGCCGACCTCGCCCGCCAACTGCGCGCCCACGGCAAGGGCGGCTCCCGGGGCCGGGTGGCCACGCCGATCGCGGTGGCCGTCACCAAGACGGACATGCTCAGGCCGCTGCTCGACCCGCACTCCCCGGTCCTGCGCAACGCCCCGCACCCGGACGGCACCTTCGACGAGGACGACCGGCTCGCGGTGCACGAGGAGATCCGCTCCCTGCTCACGGACTGGGACTCGGGCGCGCTGATACGGCAACTTGAGCTGGACTTCGCAGAGTTGTCGCTGTTCGGGCTGTCCGCGCTGGGCGCTCCGCCGCCCGCCGAGGCACCCGCGGACGCACCCAAGTCGGGTCCGCAGCCGATACGGGTGGAGGATCCGCTGCTGTGGCTGCTGGCCCGGCGCGGACTGCTGCCGGTGCACCGTACGACGGGGAAGGAGCGGGGCAAGTGACGCTGGCCCAGCTGCACTACACGTCCGCGCCGCCTGGCCCGGACGGTTCGGGCTTCCGGTTCACCGCGGTCAGCGCGGGGGTGCCGCAGGGGCTGCTGCGGGAGGCGGAGCAGCTCATCGGCTACGAGCCGCCGCGCGATTTTCCGGCGCGACCGGACGCGGAGGAGCTGAGGGGCTTCCCGAAGGCGTTCAGCTTCAGTGAACTCTCCGACGGCGGGCGGCTGTTGAGCCGATCGGTCTACACCGGTGCCGACTACACCGGGCGGTGGGGCAACTTCCACGCCCACGCACTGCATGTGCCACCCGGGGCCCGGCTGCCGGATGGTGCGCTGCCCATCACGGCCTGGGAGTCGCCCCGTTGGTCCGACACCACTCCCCCGGGCGGACGTCCCGAACCCGTCGACCGGTTGGAGCCGTCGGGACTGCTGCGCCGGGACGGCCTGGTCGCCTTCGCGGCATCCCGGGCCCCCTGGCTCGCGCCGTTCTTCGCGGATCTGCGGGCGATCGCCGAGGATCCGGGCGCCGGTCAGATCGTGCTCGTGGAGCAGGACAGCGCGGACGTGGCCCAGTGGATCGCGCTCGCCTGCGTGGTGCTGCCGCGCGAACAGGCACACCAGCTGACGTTCACGACGTACACACGCCGTCCGCAGCAGGCCCGTCAGCAGATCGTGGGGGCGCTGCCGTCGTCGGAGCGGATTGCTCACGATCACCGGTACCGGGTGCACGACTGCACCGGGCGACCGCCGTCGGAGCCGGTCACCGACACCTGGGCGGAGGTGTGCGCCCGGATCTGGACCGCGGGCCTGCCCGATCTGTTCCGTCACTCGGAGGACGCTCTGGGGCCGCTCGCGGTGGCGGCGCTGGCGGAGGGCGTCGCGCTGCGGTCGGACGCGCGGGCGACCGCGGCTCGATGGGCCGCCGAGCAGGTGCTGCCCACGGCGACGCTGAGCGCGCTGATCGCCGGGTTGTGCCGGGGCGGGGAGGACGAGGACGAACCGGCCGCACTCGCCGCCCTGTTGGAGCGTCTTGACGGACAGGTGCCGACCGCGGTGTCCGCGCCGCTCGCCGCGCGGGTGCTGTCGACCGCCCTGCTCAGCGGCGGCCCGGTCCCCGCCCTGCGCCCCGGCTCCCTGACCCCGCAGGCCCACGCCGACCTGGCCCGCGATCTCGCGCCCGCCCTGCGCTCCGGCATCGCGGACCCCGGACAGCCCGCCGACGGACGTCCGCTCGCCCTGCTGCGGGTCGCGGATCTGCTCGACGTCGACTGCCAGGATCTGCTCCCCGAGCTCGCCGGCCGGCTCGCGTGCGCCCTGGTGGGCGTAACACCGGACGAGCGGTCGGTCGTACGGGAGGAGCACCCCGTCGGGCACCCGGCTCGGCGGGCCGCGGAGACCGTCGACGCGCCCGCGCCCCGCCTCAGGACTCCGGCGGTGCTCGATGCCGTGCGCGAGCATCCGGCGCTGCGCATCGCGCTCTTCGGAGCGCTGGACGCGCTGGCCGCGGTCGATCCACCGGGCGTCGCACGGGCGTTGGCCGGGTCGGGGCTCCCCGTCGCCCTGCAGACCGGCTTCCCGCAGCTGCGGATGTGCGTGCTCGCGGAGCCCGGGGGCGATCGGCTCGGCCGGTTCCACGGCGTGCTGCGCACCGCCGGGGTGTCCCCGCACGCCGACACGGCCGTACTGCGGACCGCGCTGCGGCTGGTGTGGCCCGAGGGAGACCTGCCGACGGGGCAGGAGGCGAGTCTGCTGCTGAACGAGCTCGGCTCTGATCTGCACCGGGCGGCCGGTACCCGGGACGTGCTGATCGACGCCGCCCTCGCGGCACCGGCCGACGACCGCGACATCCCCGTCCTCGCCGCGGACCTGCTGCGCTGCTTCACCACCGAGCTGCGGTCCGGGCAGCGGGCGGCGCTGCTTCTGCTGGAGTACGCGGGGCTGCTCGGCACCGCGGGTGAGGGCGAGGAATGGGTCCAGCGGGTGCTGTCGCTTCGGGACGGCGCCGCCGAGCCGGTGCCGGACACGGTGACGGACCGGGCCTTCCACGCGCTCGCCCGGCGGCTGATGGAGGACTCGGTACCGGAGAGCGAGCTGTACGCCCTGGCCCGGTCCGGCGAGCCGCGGCTGCTGGCCGCCTACGAACGCGTCGCGCGGTCCTCCTCCGTGGGCGACCGGCTGCGGGTCGTGCCGTCGTACGTCGCCGTCTGCTTCTGTGCCTGGAGCGCCTTCCCGGGCACGCATCCCGCCTGGGACGAGACCAGTTCGGCCCTGCTCACCAAGGTGCTGCGGCCGATCGTGAAGGCGCTGCCCGCCGAGGACGTCAACGAGGTGGAGGCAACGCTCGGCCGCGCCGGCCGCGGCAAGCTCGACGCCTTCTGCTCCTGGAACCGTCCCGGCACACTCGGCCGCCTCGCGGGGCGCCTGTCCGGGCGGGGACGACGCGGTGAGTCCGCCGCCCCGTGGCCCGGGGACGTGGAGCCGCCGTACCGGAGAGGCCGCCGATGAGCGCCTCGACGGTGGTGTGGTTCTACTTCCTGTGGTGCGGTCTTGTCGCCGTCGGCGTGGGCCTGGGCCGGGTGATGTGGGAGTTCCTCGGGGTCGGGGTGCGCGGTGTCTGGCAGGGGCTCGGGCCGTGGCAGACGGGCCGTCCCGACCAGCGGGTCCCCGCCGTGGGGAGCGATGAACCCGCCCATCTCGGCTACTGGTGGCGGCAGATGTGGGTCGACGGCGTGACCGCCGCGGGCTACGGCATGCGGGTCGTGTGGACCGCGCTGGCCGACCCCTGGCTGGAGCGGATCGGCAAGAACCTGTTCCGCGGGCGCCTGCCCTCCGGCCCGCGCACCGACTCGCCCGCCACCGCGGTACTGCTGATCGTGTTCGTGGCCCCGGGCACGGCGGCGGGCGCGCTCGTGGGTGCCGCCCTGGCCACGCTGCTGCTCGGCACGTTCCTCGCGGTGTTCGCGCTGCTGCTGGCCCTGATCTGGCTGGGCTGCGCGACGGCCGCGCCGGTGCTGTGGGGCGCGGAGCGGACATGGGCGCTGGCCCGGGGTGTGCGCGTCAAGTGCCCCTACCCGGGCTGCTATCGGCCCGTACCGCTCGCCGTGCACCGCTGCCCCGGCTGCGACGCGGGACACGGCTCGCTGCGGCCCGGCCGGTACGGCGTCCTGTGGCACCGGTGCGGCTGCGGGCGCCGGCTGCCGACGACCCGGTTAGCCAAGCGGGGGCAGCTGACGACGCAATGCCCGCACTGCGACCGGCGGTTGCCCGAGATCACCGGCACCACCCGAGTCGTCCACGCGCCGCTGGTCGGCGGCACCTCCTCCGGCAAGACGATGCTGATGGCGGCCGTGGTGGAGGGGCTGCACGCCTTCGCGCGGCGCGGCGAGCTCACCGTCGAGTACGCCTCGGCCGACGACCGGACCACCGCGAACGACCTCAACCAGGAGCTTCGGCAGTCCGGTTGGGCCCGCGCCACCACCGGCGGCCAGCCGCGCGCCCTGATGCTGACGGTGACCCGCGGACGCCGGCGCCGACTGCTCTATCTCTACGACCCGATGGGCGAGTCGGTCAGCGAGGCCGACCGGGTGCGGACCCAGCACTACCTCCAGCACGCGGACGGCGTCGTGCTCGTCGCCGACGTCCTGGCCGACGCCAAGGTCCGCGGAAAGCTCGGCGCGGACGATCTCGCGCGGGCCAAGGCGGCGCGGCCCTCGCCGCAGGGACCGTGGGACACCTACCAGCGGCTGACGGGCGAGCTGGCGGCGCTGACCGGGCGGCGGGGGCGGCTGTCCGTGGCCACCGTCGTCACCAAGCGGGACATCCTCGACCAGCTGACGACCCTCGCCGTACCGGGCGCGGAGATCGACGGCTGGCTGGAGCAGATCGGTCTCGGCCCGCTGGTCCGGGCTCTCGGCCACGACTTCCGGGCGGCCCGCTACTGGGCGGTGAGCGCCCGTGCCGCCACCGGCACCGGTCCGCTGGAGAGCGAGCAGCGCCGGGCGGCCGAGCCGGTGCTGTGGCTGCTCGCCGCCTCGGGGCTGCGCACCGGCGCGCTGGTGGGACCGGGACCCGCAGGATCCAAGGAACGCAGGATCCGGCTGCGCGGGAACGGCGACCGCGAGAGGACCCCGGCATGACACGGGTGACACCGTCCCTCGGGCGCTGGCGGCGGGCCATGGCAGGCGTGTTCGTCGCCTCCGTCGTGCTGACGGTGCTCGCACTGGTCGGGCTGGCGCAGTGGCTGCTGGCCTGACTGCCACGACTACAGGAAAGGAAACGGAGTGAGCGACATTCCCGGCGGGGCCATGGCCAACCGGCCGGTCCACTTCATCTGGCTGCTCGACTGCTCGTACTCGATGCAGGGCGAGAAGATCGGCCAGCTCAACTACGCGATCAGAGAAGCGATCCCGGAGATGCGGTCGGTGGCGCACGACAACCCGGCCGCCCAACTCCTGCTGCGCACCGTCACGTTCTCCACCACCGCGCAGTGGCACCACCAAGTCCCGGTGCCGGTCGACGACTTCACCTGGCAGGACGTCCAGGTGGACGGCATGACCAACCTCGGCGAGGCGCTGACCCTGGTCTCGCGGGAGCTCCAGAGCCCGCCGATGCCGCAGCGGGCGCTGAAGCCGGTGCTGGCGCTGGTGTCGGACGGGGTGCCCACCGATGACTGGAAGGCCGGTCTGAAGGCGATCGACGCGACGCCGTGGGGCCGTAAGGCGGTGCGGGTGTCCATCGCGATCGGGGCCGATGCCGACCGTGGGGTCCTTCAGGAGTTCCTCGGCAATCCCGAGCTCCAGCCGCTGGACGCCAACAGTCCCAAGCAGCTCGCGGCGGCGATCCGCTGGGCGTCCACGGCGGCCGTGAAGGCGGCCTCGCAGCCGGTGGCGGCCTCGGCCGACCCGTTGGCGAAGCAGCCGTACGCGCCGCCGGTCCTGGACGACGACGATGACGACGACGTGTGGTGACGCTCGGGGTGCGGCGCTGGGACACACTCGGCGACAGCGTCCAGGGCGTCGGCAAGCGGTGCAACCAGGACTGGTGGGCCTGTGAGGGGACCGGTTCCGGGGACGAGCCGCTGGTGCTGGCGGTGGCCGACGGGCACGGCTCGGCGGTGCACGCCCGCAGCGAGCTGGGCGCCCGGTTCGCCGTGGACCGGTTCCTGGGGCTCGCCCGCTCCTTCGGGCGGGCGGCCCGCGACGGCCACGAGCCGGGGCGGCTCGCCCGGCTGATGACATACGCCCGCGACGACTTCCCGCGCGCCCTGGTGCAGGAGTGGCGGTCGGCGGCGCTCGGTCACTGGGACCGGCACCGCCCGGTCGCCGACGACGGCGCGGCCGAGCCGGAGCCGGGCGACAAGCTGCTGCTGTACGGCACCACCCTGATCGGCGCCGTGCTGACGCCGTGGCTGTTCGTGGCATGGCAGATCGGCGACGGCGATCTCGCGGTGGTCGAGCACGACGGTCAGCTGCGCCGGCCGCTGGCCCCCGCCGAGGAGGACCTGGGCGACGAGACGGAGTCGCTGTGCGGCGCCCAGGCCTGGCGTGCGGTGCGCACGCACTGGGCACCGCTGTTCGACGAGGCGCGCGGGCCTCGTCTGGTGGTGCTGTCGACGGACGGTCTGTCGAAGAGCTTCGCCGCGGCGGACGGGTACCGGGAGTTCGTCGAGGGCCTGGACGGCCGGCTGGCGCGGGAGGGCGCGGCGGGGGTGAAGGCCGTGCTGCCCGAGTGGCTGCGGCAGGCCTCGCAGTACTCGGGGGACGACACGACGCTGGTGGCCGCGCTGCGGCCGGTCCGTCCGGCGTCGGCAACGGAACAGAAGACGGAGAGTTGAGCGGATGAGCGGCATGCTCGACAGCGGGACGCGGCTGGTCGTGGACAACGGCGACGAGGCCGAGATCATCGGCATGCTGGGCGCCGGTGGCCAGGGCGAGGTGTACCGGGTGCGGACGGCGGCCGGGGACAAGGCCCTGAAGTGGTACTACCCGACGTGTGCGACACCGGAGCAGGAGGGGATCGTCCAGGAGCTGGTGGACCGGGACTTCGACGACGACCGGTTCCTGTGGCCGCAGGCGTGTGTGTCCCGGCACCGGGGTTCGTTCGGCTATCTGATGGAGCTGCGCCCCGAGCGCTTCAAGGGCCTTCCCGATCTGTTCCGGCGCCAACTGCGCACCAGCACAAGAGCATTGCTGACGGCATGCCTCTACACCGTGGAGGCGTATCAGGCACTGCACTCGCGCGGTATCGCCTACCGGGACATCTCCTGGGGGAACGTCTTCTTCGACCCGGCCACCGGTGAGGTGCTGGTCTGCGACAACGACAACGCGGTGGTGGAGGGCGACGCGAGCGGGATCTCGGGGACCATGAAGTTCATGGCCCCGGAGCTGGTGCGCGCCGAGCCGGGCGCCCGCCCGGGCACCCAGTCCGATCTGCACTCCCTCGCCGTGCTGCTGTTCATGCTGCTGATGAACCATCATCCGCTGGAGGGCAAGCGGGAGTTGGGCATCCACTGCTTCGACGAGGCGGCGGAGAAGCGGCTGTACGGCAGGAGCCCGCTGTTCGTGTTCGATCCGGCGGACGACTCCAACGCGCCCGACCCGATGGAGCACGCGACCGTGCTGGCGACCTGGGACGCGGCGGTCGGCACCCTCCAGGCCCTGTTCACCCGCAGCTTCACCGTCGGCCTGCGGGATCCCGCCGCCCGGGTGCGCGAGACGGAGTGGCGCAACGCGCTGCGGGCGGTGCTGGACGCGGTGGTGGAGTGCGCCTCCTGCGGACGGCAGAACATGACCGAGCCGGGTGAGAACCCGCCGCCGAGGGCCTGTTGGGGATGCGGGGCGCGGCTGGTGCTGCCGCCCCGGCTGACCGTGACGACCCCGCCGCCGCGCGCCGAGCACCACATCCGGCTGCGCCGGGCGGCCCGGGTGCAGGCCCACCATCTCCTGTCGGAGCCTTCACGGCACGACTGCTCGGACGGGAGCCTGGTGGCGGAGCTGGTCGAACACCCCGCCAAGCCGGGCCGGTTCGGCATCGCCAACCGCTCGAAGGACACCTGGACGGGCACCCGCTCCGACGGTACGTCCCAGCAGATCGCCCCCGGCCAGACCGTACCGCTGCGCTCGGGCCTGGAACTGGACCTCGGCGGCGGAGTACGGGCGGTGGTGCGCGCCAAGTAGCGGCCCGCGCCGTCTCTAAAGGCCCAGGACGCGTCCGATCTCCTGGGCCAGGGCGAGCCCGCCGCTGCCTGCCGCGACACCGATGCCGATGGTCTCCAGGGCGGCCCGGATCCGGCCCCGGTCGGCGGGCCGCCCGTCCTGTGCCAGCTCGCCCTGGATGACCTGGGCCTGCGGGACGAGCGCGGGGCTCTCCACGCGCATCCGCTCGACGAGTTGGTCGGCGAGGCGCAGCAGGGTCGCGGCGTCGGTGCCGTTGTTGATCTCCATACGGCCGTTGTCGCCGAAGATGGCCGGGCCGTTGACGTTGTTGATGTGGTAGTTGCTGCCCATGTACCGGCTCCTGTTCCGTTCCCGGGTCAGGGCTTCGCCGGCGGTGTCCCGCCGCCCCCGCCCGAACCCTGAGGCCCGCCGCCCTGGGGGCCGTTGTTGTGCTGCGTGCCGCCGGCGCCGAAGATGGCGGGGCCGTTGACGTTGTTGACGTGGTAGTTCTGCGTGATGATCTTCTGCGCATTGTCGAAGGAGCTCGTGTCGACGTTGTGGTCCTTCAGGAACCGCTCGGTCGCGGTCAGCACGCCCTGCTGAAGGCGGACGAGGTAGTCCAGCGCGTCCATGCGCTCCGCGTAACCCGCCTGGTCCCAGTCGCCGTACCGCTCGCGCAGGCTGGTGGCGGCGCCGTAGTCGACGATGATGTGCTGGTTCTTGATCTTGCGGCGCTGTTTGCGCAGGGTCCGCTCGTTGTCGTACAGCCATCGGGAGCGCTCCATCATGCGTCCCGGGGCGCCGCTCAGTTCGGACCAGGTGTGGGCGGTGGCGTACTTGACGAGGCTCCACCAGCGGTCGAAGCGGGCCAGCGGGAGGGTGTCGACCTCGTGGAAGCGGGCTTCGAGCGGGGGGATGGCGTAGGCGGCCACTTCCCAGCTGAGACTGGGCTTGGCCAAGATCGCGCGCAGGTACATGGAGACGATGAGCCGTCCGCCCTCGCCGACCCGTTCCAGGCACAGGTGCGTGCGCATGCCCGCGCCGGGCTGTTGCAGACCGGCCTGGACGAGCTGCTTGGGTACGTGCGGGTTCGGGCGCCGGGTCCGGTCGGGGACCAGCTCCGGGAGCAGATAGGCGTTGCTGCCGAGGACGTAGAGCCGGTTCCTGGTGCGCAGTCCGTCCAGTCCTGAGATGCTCTCCATCTGGCGGGCGACATAGGTGTGGAGGTCGATGGCGTCGAAGTCGGCGATCGGGAGCTTGGCGCCGCCCGGGCCCTCGGCCGGCTCACTGACGTCGATGGGCCCCCAGATGACCTCCCTCTCCTGGAGCCGCTTGCCGCTGCCGACGAACGGATTGACGAGCGCCGTCTCGTCGGCGTACGGCAGGACGTTGGAGCGCTTGAGTTCGTTCAGCCGTGCCTCGGCGTCCTGCTCGACGGGCGGGGCGAGCGTCTCCGGCTTCTCGGCGCCGTGGAACACCCGCTGCGCCGCCTCCCTGGCCCGCGCCTGCGCGTGATGGACGAGGCCCCAGGTGACGGCGAGGACGCCCAGGGCGCCGTAGACCGCAACGAGGACGAGGGAGCCGTGTCCGGCGATCAGCGACCACAGGGCGATCAGCAGCGAGGCGATGAACAGGGCGCCGAGCGCGGCCAGTTGGCGGTCGAGCACCTTTCTGCGCCGGACCGCCACGCGCGCGTGCCGGGCGACCGCCACGAAGTTGATGCCGAGGGTGAGTCCGATGGCGGTGAGCCGGTCGCCGGTGAGGTCGCGGTCGATGTCCCGGGCGAGCTCGTCGTGGAGGTGGGCGGTGGCGCAGATCCGGCGCGTCACACCGTCCTTGCGGTACTGCGGCAACAAAGGTAAGACTCTGCCCGCCACGCTGCCCCGCCCCCCTGTTGCCGAAGTCTAGCGGCTCTCACTTTAGGGACAACAGGGTCCATTTGTCCGGGAGTTCGCGACCCTGAGCAGCTCTTCCACCGGCATCGGACCGGGCGCGCGGAGCTGACCGTCAGGCGGTCATCTCCTTGAGTTTGACCACGGTGTTCCAGTTCCGGCTGGTCCCGATCACGCCCTTGTTCAGGCGCGGCCTGGAGAGCTGCTCGGCGAGCTTGGAGCGGCCGAGGCCGTTCGGAGCATAGAGGTACAGGCAGCGGTCGCCGAGCCGGAACTCCTCCGGGAGGAAGGCGGCTTGGTCGATCTCGGCGAAGCGCTCGGCGAGGACCGGCTCGGAGAAGTACGTGACGTGCAGCTGCTTGCCCTCCAGCTCGGCGGCCGGGAACGGACAGGCCTCGACGACCGCCGCCAGATAGGCGTGGTCGCGGACGATGACGTCGACCGCGAACCCGAACCGCTTCTCGATCGCCCCCGTGATCTCCGCGGCCCAGGAGTCCTCGTCGCCGCGCTCGGCGGAGAACACGGCCTGGCCGCTCTGGAGGTAGGTGCGCACGTCGTCGAGGCCGAGCCCGCTCATCAGGGTGCGCAGCTCCGCCATCGGGACCTTCTTGGCGCCGCCCACGTTGATCCCTCGCAGCAGCGCCGCATACGTCGTCGTCATCCGCACACCATAAGGCGGCCGTCGTGCCCCGTGGGGGTGGGCACGACGGCCGGATCCGCGGATGCGGACTGCGCTGAACTCTCGCCGATCCGGAGGCTGTCGATCAACCGCTACACGCGGCTGTGACTTACTCAACAGGCTTTCGTAATGACAAAGAAGCCCCAAATAGATGTAAGGGGCCGCCTCCTCCCCAGTGGGGAGAAGGCGGGGTCCAGGGGGATGATTCTCACCTCGTTCAGTTCACCGAGCAGCACGACGAGATGCCTTTATCCGGCCCATACCTTCGAAACGAAAGGTGGCGGCAGGGGGCTGCCACCGCGCACAAGGGGGCAAGCCCGTCATGGGGAACGGAGACATACGGGTGCGGGGCCTGGCCGCCCGGGCAGGCGGCTGGAGCGCCCGGCACCGATGGGCTGCCGTCGGAATCTGGGTGCTGTTCGTCGTCCTGGCGATGGGGCTCGGGTCGGCGGCGGGCCGGGTAGACGTGGACGAGGCCCAGGGTCTGAAGGGCGAGACGAAGACCGCCGCGCAGCTCATCGAAGACGCCGGGATCGAGGAGCCGGCCGGTGAGACCGTCCTCGTCCAGGCGAAGGACGGCGGCCTGAAGGCGACCGACACCGAGTTCCGCGCCGCGGTCGCCGAAGTGATGGACGCGGTCGAGGCGACCGGCAAGGTCACCGACATCTCTTCGCCGTACGACACGGACACCGTCTCGAAGGACGGCCGCAGCGCGCTCGTGCAGTTCGACATGCGCGGGGAGGCCGAGACCGCGGGTGAGCGGGTCGAGCCGGTGCTGAACGCCGTCGAGAAGGTCCAGAAGGACCATCCGGCGCTGACGATCGAACAGATCGGCAGCGCCAGCATGATGAAGACGTTCGACGACGCGTTCGGGGACGACTTCAAGAAGGCCGAGTACTCGGCCGTGCCCGTGGCGCTCGGCATTCTGCTCATCGCCTTCGGCGCGCTCGTCGCGGCGCTGCTGCCGGTGGCCCTGGCGATCACCGCGATCATGGCGACGATGGGCCTGATGAGCATCGTCAGCCATGTGATGCCGATGGGCGAGGTCGCCAACTCGGTGATGCTGCTGGTGGGTCTGGCCGTCGGCGTCGACTACTGCCTGTTCTATCTGCGCCGCGAGCGTGAGGAGCGGGCGGCGGGCCGGGACCCGCAGACGGCACTGCGGATCGCCGCCGCCACCAGTGGCCGGGCGATCGTGGTCTCGGGTGTCACGGTGTGTGTGGCGATGGCGGGCATGCTGTTCACCGGGATCGCCGAGTTCGAGGCGATGGGCCTGGCCTCGCTGATCGTCGTGGCCGTCGCCATGGTCGGCTCGGTGACCGTGCTTCCCGCGCTGCTGTCGCTGCTGGGCCACCGGGTCGAGAAGGGCCGTATCCCCTTCCTGCACCCGGAGAGCAAGCTGCGCCGCAACCGCGCCAAGGCCAACCGGGACAGCCGCCTGTGGACGGCCGTCCTCGGCGCCGTGCTGAAGCGGCCGGTGGTCTCGGTGGTCGTCGCGACCGGTGCGCTGCTCGCGGTCACCGCGCCCGCGATCGGCATGAAGACCCAGAACCTCACGCTGGACCAGGAGTTCGGCGACTCGCTGCCCATCGTGCAGACCTACAACCGGGTCAACGACGCCTTCCCCGGCGGCTCCGAGCCGGCCGAGGTGGTCGTCAAGGCCGACGACATCAACGCGCCCGAGGTGCAGAGCGCTCTCGCCGACTTCAAGAAGGAAGCCGTGGAATCGGGCGTCTCGCGCGGCCCGGTCGAGATCAAGCTGCACGACGCACAGAACCTCGCCTTCGTCTACGTCCCGCTGGTCGGCGGCTCCGACCTCGACAAGGCGGGCGAGAACCTGGAGAAGCTGCGCGACGAGGTCCGTCCGGCCACGCTCGGCAAGGTCGACGGCATCGAGGCGCCGATCACCGGACAGGTCGCGGGCAGCCATGACTTCAACAACCAGCTGGCCGGAGCGGTCGTCCCGGTCTTCGCGTTCGTCGTGGTCTTCGCCTTCCTGCTGATGCTGCTCTCCTTCCGCTCGCTGACGATCGCGATCACCTCGATCGCGCTCAACCTGCTCTCGGTGGGTGCGGCGTACGGCATCCTGGTCGCCGTCTTCCAGCACGGCTGGGGTGCGTCCCTGGTGGGCGCGGAGGGCGTCGGCGCCATCATCAGCTGGCTGCCGCTGTTCCTCTTCGTGATCCTGTTCGGCCTGTCGATGGACTACCACGTGTTCGTGGTCTCGCGGATCCGCGAGGCGCGCCTGAAGGGCCGTACGACGAACGAGGCGATCAAGCACGGGGTGGTCACCACGGCGGGTGTCGTCACCAGTGCCGCGGTCATCATGGTCGCCGTGTTCGCGATCTTCGGCACGCTGTCCATGCAGTCCATGAAGCAGATGGGCGTCGGTCTCGCGGCCGCGGTGCTCATCGACGCGACCGTCATCCGGGGTGTGCTGCTCCCGGCGGTGATGGCGCTGCTCGGCGAGCGCAACTGGTACCTGCCGAAGTGGCTGAACCGACTGCCGGACCTCACGCACGACGAGGCGCCGGAGGCGGACACCCACCACCAGGCGCGGGACGACGAGGGGGAGCGCGTCCCGGTCTGATCCCGACCGCATGACACGAGGGCCCGTCGGTTCACGGGGGAACCGACGGGCCCTCAACTGTGTTCAGCGAGCGGGAAGTTCGTCCTCGATGAGGTCGGCCGCCCGCCGCGTACCGCCCTCCTCGGCCATCTGCGCCTGGATCTCCTTCAGTCGCCGGGCCACCTCGGAGTCGTCGACGAGGGCGAGCGCGGTCTCGCGCAGCGCCTCGGCGGTGGCCTCCTCGGTGAGCAACTTCCGGGCGACGCCGAGCGCCTGGAGCATCTCCGCGTTGCCGAACTGATCCACGGCCTGCGGTACGGCGATCATCGGGGTGGCGGTGGCCATCCCCTCCTGGCTGCCGCCCGCGCCGGCGTGGGTGACGAACAGGTCGGCCTGCTTCAGCGCGGCCAACTGCGGTACCCACGACCGCACTTCGACGTTGGCCGGTACGTCCCCCAGCTCGGCCGGGTCGACATGCCTGCCGATCTGGAGCACCAGATGCCAGCCCGGCAGCTCACCGAAGGCCCTGACGCACTCCCGGTAGAAGCCGGGCTGCTTGGTGAAGGCGGACCCGAGCGAGACGAGCACGACCCTCTCGGCACCTGCGGGCCGCTGCCATTCCCCCTCGGCGCCGCGGTCGCCCTGGCAGGCGCCGACGAAGGAGTACACCGACTCGTCGACCCGGTCGGCGTTCGGTTGCAACGCCTTCGGGATCAGTACGAGGGAGCGGTCGGGTCGGCCCGCGAAAGGGTCCGGATGCAGGGTGACGCCGTTCTCCTCCAGCCAGCTCCGGAAGCGGGCGTAGTAGGCCTTGCCCCGCTCGGTCTTCTTCGGCTCCGCCCACATCGGCTCGGCGACCTCCTCCTCGTAGCCCTCCCACGCGACGAGGTTCGGCGAGAGCGAGACGCAGGGCACGCCCCAGCGGTGGGCGAGGACGCGGGCGGGGTAGGAGGTGATGTCGTGCAGGACGAGGTCCGGTTCGTCGCCGTCGTAGGCCTCGATGAGCTGGGGCAGCGCCTGGATGGCGTCGGCCAGGAACGGCTCGACGTTGTCCAGCAGGGTGCTGCCCCAGGCCTCCGGGTCGGCGTCGGGTCCGGGCAGGGTGGAGTTCCACAGCTTCGGCTCGGCGCCGGTCTCGGCGACCTTCTCGGCGAACACGGGCGGGATCGCGTAGGTGACCCGGTGCCCGCGCGCGACGAGCTCACGGATCACTTCGAGGCTCGGGTTCACATGGCCGTGGGCGGCGATGGAGAACATGGCGATGTGCGCGGGTGAGGTCATGCGACAGAGACTAGGCGAGACGAGACGTCTCGTGCAACTCAGGTTTTCTCACCTCTGATAACGGGCGAGGACCAGGTTCCCGTCCTCCTCCAGACGCTCGCGCAGCTCGTCGAGTCCGATCGCCCCGCTGTAGTACTCCTGGAGGGAGGGCGTGGCGACCTTGTCCTTCCACTCCGGGTAGCCGCGGACCGACTGCGCGGGCGCCGAGCGCAGATGCGCGGCGAGGGCGGTGCCGGTCGCCCAGTCGTGCTCGGCCGTGTGCAGCGCCGGGTCCTTGAGGGCCTCGGTTCCGGTGGGCAGCATCCAGTCGCCGAGGGCGAGCCGGACCATGTTCCTCGGCCGGAGCAGGAAGTCGATGAACTCGGCCGCCTCCTCCTTGTGCGGGCTGTCCTCGGCGATGGAGAGGGTCTGCGGACTGACACCCTGGGTGAGCCCGTCCGCGCCCGCCGGGGCGGGCAGCACCTGCCAGTCGAACCCCTCCGGGGCCTGCTGCACGATCTGCTGACGGTAGGAGAAGCCGAGCGGCACCATCGCGTACCGGCCGCCGAAGAAGCCGGGCAGAGTGTCCGAGCCGCCGCTGCCCAGGGTCGAACCGGACGCGCTCGCATCGGAGTTGACCTGGTCGTGGATCGTCTGCGGGACCACCTCGTCGGCGGCCTCGAAGCGGATCTCGACCTTGCCCTCGGCGTCCCGGTGGAAGAGCTGTCCGCCGGCCGACAGGGAGAGGTTGAGGGTGGCGGAGACGGGCTCCTTCAGCGGCCAGGCCACACCGTACTTGCCGTCGCCGCTCAGCTCCTCGGTGATCTGCCGGAACTCTCCCCAGCTCCAGGGCCGTTCGGGCGTGGGGATCCGTACGCCGGACTCCTTCAGCCAGGTGGCGTTGGCGATGAGGACACGTGGTTCCTGGAGGAACGGCACGCCGTAGATGCCGTCCCCGAAGGTCGCCGTCTGCCAACTGCGTTGCGGAATATCTGACTTGAGGCGTTCGGACAGCAGGTCGGTCAGTTCGGCGAGATGGCCGCCGTAGGCGAAGTCGGCGAGGTCGTCGGAGGCGTCGTGGACGATGTCCGGCGCCTCTCCGCCCTCAAAGGAGGTGAGCAGCTGGTCATGGACGCTGTCCCAACTGCCCTGCACATACTCGACCTTGATGTCGGGATGGCGCGCGTTCCACTCCTCCACGAGTTCCTTGTTGACCGCGACGGACTCCTCCTGCCAGGCGAGGGACTGGAAGCGGAGGGTGATACGGCCGTCCTCCGACCCACCGCCGCTGGTGCAGCCGGCGAGGAGCAGAAGCAGTACGAGAAGCCGGCGTGCGCGCATGAGCCTGTGTGGGCGCATCAGTTCTTCACCGCCCCGGCGAGCATGCCGCCCGTGATCCGGCGTTGGACGATCGCGAAGACGACCAGCGAGGGAAGGGTCGCGAGGAAGGCGGCCGCCGCCAGCGGGCCGAGGTCGGCGACGCCCTCCGCGCCGATGAAATGGGTGAGGATCACCGGCAGGGTCTGTTTCTCCGGGGTCTTCAGCAGGACCAGCGCGAAGAAGAACTCGTTCCACGCGGTGACGAAGGCGAACAGCCCTGTCGCCACGATGCCCGGCGCGAGCAGCGGCGCGGTCACCGAGACCAGCGTGCGCAGCCGTCCGGCGCCGTCGACGGCGGCCGCCTCCTCCAGCTCGCTCGGCACGGCCCTGACGTATCCGACGAGCATCCACAACGCGAACGGCAGCGCCCACACGACGTACACCAGGATCAGGCCGAACAGCGAGTCGATCAGCCGCAGGTTCTTCAGCACCAGGAACAGCGGGATGATCACCAGCACCAGCGGGAACGCCTGGCTGACGACCACCCAGCCGGTCGCGGCGCGCGCGAGCCGGGTGCGGCGCCGGGCCATGACGTAGGCCATGGGAGTCGCGATCAGTACGGCGATCAGCGCGGCCGAGAGCGCGGCGATCAGGGAGTTCGACGCGGCGTCCAGGAGCGGCTGTTCGTCGAAGGCCTGGCGGAAGTTGTCCAGGGTGGGGTTCTCGGGGATCCAGGTGGGGTGCAGGCTGCCGAGTTCGCGGGGCGGTTTGAAGGCGGTGGAGATCAGCCACAGGAAGGGGAAGGCGAGGAAGGCCAGATAGGCGAGCAGGGCGGCGTACTGGCCGACGCGGGCCGGGATGCCGGTCCTCACGACTCGTCCCCTCCCCTCAGGCGGCCGACGAGGAAGAGGGCGAGCAGGACCGAGATCAGGGCGACCATGACACATCCCATCGCGGCGGCGTAGCCGAACTGCCCGTAGCGGAAGGCCTCTTCGTAGGCGAAGAGCATCGGCAGCCGGGTGCGGCCGCCGGGGCCGCCACTGGTCAGGACGTAGACCAGGGCGAACGAGTTGAAGTTCCAGATGAGGTTGAGCGCCGTGATCGCGAGGGCGACCGGCCGGAGCGCGGGCCAGGTGACGGTCCAGAAGCGGCGCCAGGCGCCGGCGCCGTCCATGGCGGCGGCCTCGTGCAGTTCGCGCGGGGTGTTCTGGAGGCCGGCGAGCAGGGCGACGGTGGTGGTCGGCATCCCCGCCCAGACGCCGACCACGATGACGGCGGGCAGGGCGGTGGCGAGCCCGCTGAGCCAGTCGCGTCCGTCGCCGAGGCCAAGGTCGCGCAGGGTCTCGTTGAGGATGCCCGCGTCCGGGTTGTAGACCAGCCGCCACATCACCCCGACCACGACCTCCGGCATGGCCCAGGGGATGATCGCGAGGGCGCGGGCCAGCCAGCGCAGCTTGAGGTCCTGGTTGAGCAGGAGGGCGAGCCCGAGCGCCAGCAGGAACTGCGGGACGGTGACGCCGACGGCCCAGACCAGGCCGATCCGGAACGACTCCCAGAACAGGGTGTCCTGCAGCAGATCCCGGAAGTTGAGACCGCCGATCCACTGGGTGGGCTCGGTGCGCCCCGACTGCGAATCGGTGAAGGCCAGCAGGATCCCGTACAGCAGCGGCCCGACGCTGAGCAGCAGGATCGGGATCAGCGCGGGCAGCACGAGGAACCAGGCCCCGCGGTCGAGCGGCACCTTCCGCGCCGACCGCCACGTCGCGGTCACCAAGGTCACGTGATCGGCTCCTCGTGGGGCTCGTGACGATCTCGGACGGGATTTGGTCATGGTCGTGACAAGTGTGTGCACCGTCAAGACACCGCGCACACGTTCCGACCTGTGCGAATGCGAGACTGGCCGACGGATGACCCACTCACCGAGGGCAACCTGGAGGCGGACGATGGACGAGACGCGGGCCCGGGAGGTACTGGCCGCGGCGGGGGTACTGCCCGCCCCGGCACGGGACGCGGCTCTCCTCGCCCTGGGCGAGAACGCCGTGTTCGCCGCCGGTGACCTGGTCGTCAAGGTGGGCCGCGACGCCGAACTGCTGGACCGGGCCCGGCGTGAACTGGACATCGCGGTGTGGCTGGCGAAGTCGGGCGTCCCGGCGGTCCGGGCGGCCGAGCCCGAGCCACTGCTGATCGAGGGACACCCGGTGACGGTGTGGCACCGGCTGCCCGATCCGATACGACCGGCGGAACCGCGAGATTTGGCCGAACTCCTACGGGTCGTACACGCCCTCCCGTCACCCTCCTTCTCCTTCGCCCTGCCACCGCGTGACCTGCTGGGCGGGGTGGAACGCTGGCTGCGGCTCGCGGGGGACGCGATCGATCCGGCGGACGCGGCGTACCTGCGTGAGCGACGGGACGGTTTCGCGGAGGCTGCGGCCCGGCTGACTCCGCATCTGCCGGCGGGCCCGATCCACGGGGACGCCCTGCCCCGGAACGTCCACGTCGGCCCGGACGGCCCCGTACTGGTCGACCTGGAAACCTTCTCCTCCGATTTCCGCGAGCACGACCTGGTCGTCATGGCCCTGTCCCGCGACCGGTACGGGTTGCCCGCGGCGGCTTATGAGTCGTTCGTCTCGGTGTACGGCTGGGATGTACGGGAGTGGGAGGGGTGCTCGGTGCTGCGGGGGGCTCGCGAGACGGCCAGTTGCGCGTGGGTCTCCCAGCACGCGCCGAGCAATCCGAAGGCGCTGGAGGAGTTCCGACGCCGGGTGGCTTCGCTGCGGGACGGGGACGAGACGGTGCGGTGGTACTCGTTCTGAGCGCCTGTTGATGGGGCGGTTCTGCTGTCGGGGGACTGCGGGTTTCTCGTGGCTGGGCGCGCCCACGCGGCGGAGCCGCACATCTATACAGCCCCGTGCCCCTGGGGAACTTGGATCGACCGAGCCGCATTGCGCAGCTCCTTCAGTACCGTGCGGACCGCCTTTCGTGCCGTCCGCTCCGGGCGGTAGAGGGCGTCGATGGTGCGCCTCGCCTGGACTCCGCTCAGGGGTCTGAGGGTCAGTGCCGGGTGGGGGCGCATCGTCCAGCGGGGCATCAGGGCGATGCCTCCTCCGGCCGCCACGGCCTCCGCCACCACCGCGAACTCGTTGATGCGGTGGGCCAGGTGGAGGCGGCGGCCGGCGGCGGCTGCGATCGCGTCGATCGTCGCCATCACCGGGAAGCCGTCGTGGACGGTGATCCAGGGTTCGTCGGCCACGTCTCGCGGGGTGACGCGGCGCTTCTCGGCCAGGGGGTGGTCCTTGGGCATGGCCACGTCCAGGGGTTCGCGCAGGAGTGTGGTCACCGTGACCGTGTCCGGCCAGGGTGGGGCGTGGTCCAGACGGTGAGCGAGCACGATGTCGTACTCCCTGGTCAGGCGGGGGAATTCCTCCTGCGGTACGTCCTCGTCGGCGAGCCTCGGCACCGGCTTGCCGGGACCGGCGAGAGCGCGCAGCAGGAGCGGGAAGAACGAGCCGCCCGCACTGTGGAACGCCGCCACCGACACCTCCCCGTCCGGGCGCCCCACGAACTCCTCGACACTGCCCCGGGCCCGCGCCAGCGCCGTCTCCACCTCCACGGCGGCACCCGCCAGCGCCTGCCCGGCGTCGGTCAGCACCAGCCGTCTGCCCTGCCGCTCGGTCAGCGGTACCGGGATCGCCCGCTGGAGCAGCCTGAGCTGCTGGGAGATCGCCGACGGCGTCACCAGCAGCGCCTCGGCGACCGCCGTGACACTGCCCAGTTCACCCAGCTCACGCAGGATCCGCAGCTGCCGTTCGTCCATCCTCTCAGTGTAGGAGCACTAAAAGATCACTTAAGAGACTGATACTGGGCTTCAGAGACGATTCGGGGCACCGTAGCCACGTGTCCGACGTCCGCCGTACCGATGCGGTACTCCTCCTTGTCGCGATCGTCTGGGGATCCAGCTATCTCTCCGCCCAGACGGCCACCGCCGCCCTGCCCGTCCTGCTGGTGCTGTTCGCCCGCTACGCCCTGTCCGCGCTCCCCTGTCTCGGCCTCGTCCTCTGCCGACGGGGCTCGCGCCGGTGGACCCGCGACGAGCTGCGCGCCGGGGTGCCGCTGGGCCTGACACAGGCAGCGGTGCTGATCGTGGAGACGTACGGCGTCGCCCACACCACCGCCGCCAACGCCGGGCTCATCATCAGCCTGACGATCGTGCTCACCCCGCTCCTCGACCGCGCGGGGCGCTCCGGCGGACTGCCGGCCGCCTTCTACGCCGCCACCGGCGTCTGTGTCCTCGCCGTCGCCCTGCTGATGTCCGGCAACGGCTTTCACGCGCCCCGCCTCGGCGACCTGCTGATGCTCGGCGCGGCGCTGATCCGGGCCGGGCATGTCGTCCTGGTCGGACGACTCACCGTCGGGCGGGCGATCCGTCCGCTGCATCTGACGACGGTGCAGACCCTCGTCGGCACGGTGCTGTTCCTGCCCGCGGTCGCCGGATCCGGGTTGCCGACGCTGGCCCGCGCCGACTCGGCAGCCTGGACGCAGCTGGTGTATCTGGCCCTGTTCTGCAGCGTGTTCGCGTTCCTGGCGCAGACCTGGGCCGTGCAGCGGACATCGGCGAGCCGGGCCAGTCTGCTGCTGGGCACCGAGCCGCTGTGGGCGGTGGCGGTGGGCATCGCCCTGGGCGGCGAGCACCTGACCGTACTGACGGGCCTCGGCGCCGCCCTGATGCTCACCGGCACCTACTGGGGGCAGGCCGTGGAACGCGCCCACCGCACGGCCCCCGCCGACCGCACACCGGATCACCACCCCGCCAAGGACCCCGCATGCCCGAGCACGACACTTACCGGCGCCTGATCTCCCTTCTCGACACCTCCTCCGTCGACTACCAACTCCTCGACCACGAACCCGAGGGCGCCACCGAGGCCGTCTGCGCACTGCGCGGCCACCCGGCGTCCCAGGCCGCGAAGTGCATCGTGCTGCGGGTCAAGGTGGACCGCCGCACCACCCGGCACGTCCTCGCGGTCGTCCCCGGCGACCGCCGGGTGGACCTGGACGCCGTCCGGGACCTGTACACGGCGCGCTATGTGGGCTTCAGCGACCCGGAGACCGCCGAACGTCTGGCCCGCTCGATCCCCGGCACGGTCCTCCCCTTCAGCTTCGACCCCGACCTCGAAGTCGTCGCCGACCCGGAGGTGGTGGCCCAGCCGAAGCTGTACTTCAACGCGGCCCGACTGGACCGGTCCCTGCTGATGTCGGGCACCGACTACGAACGGCTGGCCAAGCCACGCGTGGAGCGGATCGCGGGGCCGGCGACGGTCTGAAGGGAGCGCGGCCGGACCCAGAACCGCCGCACCGCGAGCCCGCCCCGCCACGCACGCGTCACTCGCCGGTGCCGCGCCGATGCCACGCCGGCGCCACGACGGGCGCCCGGTGCTAGACCGTCTCGCCCGCGGGCTCCCGCAGCGGCCAGGTGCCGTCCACCACCGCCGCCGCATCGCCCTTGCGGCGCAGGAAGTTCTGGAAGTCCGCCGCCCACTCGGCGTACCACTCGATCTGGCGGCGGTGGAGTTCCGCCGGGCCGAGGGACGCGATCTTGGGGTGGCGGTCGGCTATCGCGCAGGCGAGCCGGGCCGCGGCAAGGGCGTCGGCCGAGGCGTCGTGGGCGGAGTCGAGCGGGACGCCGTACTCCGCGCAGACCGCCTCCAGGTTGCGCTTGCCGCGGCGGTAGCGGTCGACCCAGCGGTCGATGGTGTACGGGTCGACGACGGGCGCGGGCTCCACCCCGCCCAGCCGGTCCCGCAGCGACGGCAGGCCGTAGCGCCGCAGTTCGGCGGAGAGCAGGCTCAGGTCGAACGCGGCGTTGTAGGCGACGACCGGAACGCCCGTCTTCCAGTAGCCCGCCAGGACCTCCGCGATGGCATCCGCCACCTGGTCGGCGGGCCGGCCCTCGGTGGCCGCGCGTTCATTGCTGATCCCGTGCACCGCCACCGCGTCCGCCGGGATCTCCACGCCCGGGTCCGCCAGCCACTCCCGGCGCCCCAGCGGCTGTCCGCCCCTGACCTCGATCACGGCCCCTGTGACGATGCGCGCTTCATTCGGATCCGTCCCGGTCGTCTCCAGGTCGAATCCGATCAGCAGCTCACGGTGCCAGCCCATGGGCGGTCCCCCTTCTTGGTGGTGCTTTCCCCCAGTGGTCTCCACCTTCCCATGAGCCACTGACAATCAGAGGAGCGCGTTCCGCTTAGCCGCTCGGGCACTTCGGGCAGACAGCACCGAATCACCCACGCGGCTCAGGACACCGGCCGCGAATCCGCCCACGCCACCTCGAACTCCTCGCGGTATGTCGGAAAGAGCCCGCTGTCGTCCACATCGCCCGACTTGACCACGCGGTTCCCGCCCCGCAGCACCAGCACCGGCGCCTCCATGCCCCGCGCCCGGCGCAGATAGGACTGAAGGACCGCGATGCCGTCCGAGCCGTCCCCGTCGACCAGGTACGCCGTGAAGCGCGGCGTCTCGTCGTAGACCTGGATCTCGAAGGCCCCGGGATCGCGCAGCCGGGAGCGGACCCGGCGCATGTGCAGGATGTTCATCTCGACCGAGCGGCTCAATTCTCCACGCTTGATGCCCAGTTCCCGCTCGCGGCGCTTCACCGCGCTGGAGGCCGGGTTCAGGAACAGCAGCCGCACCCGGCAGCCCGACTCGGCGAGCCGCACCAGACGGCGGCCGGAGAAGTTCTGCACGAGC
Source organism: Streptomyces cupreus (assembly GCF_014257025.1). Classification (GTDB taxonomy): domain Bacteria; phylum Actinomycetota; class Actinomycetes; order Streptomycetales; family Streptomycetaceae; genus Streptomyces; species Streptomyces cupreus. The sequence goes on along the minus strand of NZ_JACMSF010000008.1, from coordinate 207,444 downwards.
AGATTGAGGCCGATGCCGATGGCGTCGAGCCGGCGGGCCCCGCCGAAGATGTCCTCGGCCGGGAACTGCCGCAGCAGCCGCACCCGATCGGAGTGCACGGCCACCACATCGCCGTACCGGTCGCCGACCAGGTCCTCGACCGCGTCGACGGGCAGCCGGCGCGCGGACGGTACGTCGCCGCCCGCGCCGAGGACCTCCAGCAGCCGCGCCGAGGCCCGCTCGGCCTGACCGAGCACCGCCTCGGACAGCGCCCGGTTGCGGGAGACGACGTTGCGGGTCACCTCCAGCTCGTCCAGGGCGAGTTCCACGTCCCGGCGCTCGTCGACGTAGGGCTCGAAGCACGGCCAGTGCTGCACCATCAGCTCGCGCAGCTGCGGCAGTGTCAGGAAGCTGAGGACGTTGTCATCGGCCGGGTCGAGCAAGTAACCCTTGCGGCGGCTGACTTCGCGTACGGCGACCGCGCGCTGCACCCACTCCTGCCCGGCGGGTCCGGCCGCGGCCACCACCCAGTCGTCGCCGTGGACGGGTTCGTAGATGGGACGCAGAACAGCGGCCACGACCGCGCGCAGCCGCTGTTCGACGAGGTTCAGCCAGATGTAGGCCCGGCCGGCCCGCTGAGCGCGGGTCCGTACCTCGTGCCAGGCGTCGGCGTCCCAGTCCAGCTCCGGTCCGATGGCGCCGGCGTCCATGGGTCGCGCCAGGGACACCGTGCCGGGCGGGACGTCTGTGGAGTTCCCCTCGTGACCCTCGTCACCAGGGGGCAGCTCCAGCCCTCCCGAGCCCACCCGCGCACCGCCTTCCGCTCCCCCGAGCACTCCCTGTGTCAACGATCAAGGAAGGGTACTCCGGGACCGGTCGGCGGTGCAGCCGGATGGACAGGGTCGTTTCTCAACTGCCTCAGTCGAGGCGCCCGTTCTCCCCGGCCAGCTCGGCCGGAGTGAGCGGATTCATAGCGGTGACGTCGCGCGGGGCGAGCGAGACGCCCTGCCAGTGGACCGGCATCGGCTGCTGGTCCTCGTCCCGGGCGATGTGGTGGAAGCCCACGTTCACCCACATCACGGGGTTGGTCAGGGTCTGGCCGTTCACCCACTTGTCGACCGACTTGGGGTGCCCGGTGGGGCAGTTGCCCTTGTTGTTGCTGGCGTACTGCTCGCACTTGTTGTACTGCGTGAAGTACACGTCGTGCTTGGTGAACCCGCGGCCGGTGTACTTGGCGTTGGGACCGGCGACGAGTTCGTAGGAGCGCGGGTGGCCGTCCTTGTTCTTGCCGGTCGCGCTGACCACGCGCCACCAGCGCATGTTCTTGGCGTCGCCCGCGCTTTCCTTGGTGATCTTGGTGCGGGTGGTCTTGTTGGTCGGCGCGCGGTCCCCCGGGGCCTGCGGGCTGACCTTGGAGTCGTACTGCTCGATACGGCCCTTGGAGGAGCCGTCCAGACCGAAGTTGAGCTTCCAGAAGACGTTGTGGCTGTGGCTGAGGGCCCTTGCCTTCGGACCCTTGCCTATCGGCCAGCCCTGGCCGTCCCCGGCGTCGTAGTCCTGCGGCGCGAGGCTGCCGGTGGCGCCGACGTTCAGATGGATGGTGCCGTCGTCCGCGAAGCGCCACTCGGTGATGTACTCGTACCAGCTGACCTTGTTGACGGCGTAGACGAGCAGGTCCTTGCCCTGCTTCTGGTAGAGCTTCTGGCCGCCCTGGATCGGCTGGTTCAGCATGCGGTACGCGTGCCCACGCGCGCGTGTCGTGGTGCACAGGCCCTTGACGTTGCGGGTGTCGGTGGACTCGGGCGCGCGGACCTTGACGGTCCTGATGGTGCCGCCCGGGCACTCGCCCGGGGCCAGGTTCTCCAGACCGTCGCCGAAGTAGTAGCTCGTGATGTCGTCGTACTCCTCCGAGCCGTCGTCGTACGGCACGTGGATCTGGGCGAGCTTGGAGCTGTTGAGGACCTTGATCGGCTTGCTCTCGCCGGGCGGCTGGTAGGTGATGTCCTCCAGGATCATTCCGGACATGGCCTCGTGGCGCCAGCACATGCGCCAGGTCGTGCCGTTGGAGAGCTTCTGCTCGATGCGGTAGGCCGCGCTGCAGTCGGGGGCGGCGGCGGGCGCCGCCTTGGGCTGGGCGGTGGCCGGTCCGGCGCCCGCGGCCGCGCCCGCCGTCAGTCCGGCCACGGCGAGAGCGGCCAGGGCCGTCCGCGTGCGGGCACGGCTCACTCTGTTGACGCGCATGAAGAAGTGACTCCCTTGCATAAGGAGTGAAGTGGAAAAGTGAACTGATCAGCGGTCGAGTTCGGCGACCTTGCGGGCGCTCAGGTCGATCACCAGGTGTCGCATGTCGATCCACGGCCCGTTGAGGGCCTTCGGGAACAACCGGGCACAGCGGTGCTCGCCGCACTTGTCGAGCACGGCGGGCTGGGCGCCCGGAGTGGCCCGGAAGACCATGCTGTCGACCTCCAGCTGGTCCGGGGAGGTCAGCTCCTTGCCGGTGGCGTCCTTGTAGTCCGCCTTCAGTCCCGCGCTGAGCGGACTGGCCAGCAGGATCTTCACGGCCTCGGTGTTCTCGGAGCGGCCGAGGGGCGGCTGGACGCCCCGCTCGGTGCCGGTCTGCTCGACCTTGCCGGTGTCGAGGTTGACCGTCTTGATGACCAGCGTGTCGTCCTTGTAGTCGTAGAACGTCACGTCGGCGCGCCGGGGCGCGGACGGGTCGTCGAGCTCGTCGGCCTCCGGCTCGGCCAGGTCGATGCCGAGGCGCTGCGGGCCGCGGTCCCCGTCGACGTCCTCGCTGGACCGGAACAGCTGCTGGTTCAGTGCGATCTGTTCGACCCGGGCCAGCTCGTCGTCGGTGAGCGGGTCGCGCCCGGTCCCCTTGTCGCCCTCGGCGGGGGCCTGCTGGACGACACCGGGCTCGACGGCCTGGTCCTGGCCGCTTCCCTGCGCCTGTCCGTCGGCGGCCTGCTGGGCGCCTGTGTTCTTGCCTCCCGTGTCGTCGGCCCCCGCCGTGCCCGGCAGGGTGACCGCGACCATGGCCGCGGTCCCGGCCAGCGCTATGGCCGCACCGGCCACCACCTTGCCCAGATGGCGGTGCACTGTCTTGCGCACGTCTTTCCCCCTACTCCCCCTGGGTCCCCGGGAGTATGTGATTGCCCCACTGGTTCGGCATACCGGGTATGCCTGGTCGATCGATAAGAGGGACGTAAGTCGTAGGTGGTTCCATCACTTTCGGGGAGACTCGAAGCCAAGGCGCCCCCACGGCGCACTCCACCTGAAAGAGTCGTGTGCATGCAGGTCTGGCCTGGAGAGGCGTATCCACTCGGTGCCACCTACGACGGCGCCGGCACCAATTTCGCGGTCTTCACGGAGTCCGCGAACCGAGTAGAGCTGTGTCTGCTGCATGACGACGGCTCGGAGACGGCGGTGGAACTGCGGGAGAGCGACGCGTTCGTACGGCACGCGTACGTGCCGGGCGTCATGCCGGGACAGCGGTACGGATTCCGGGTGCACGGGCCGTACGTCCCCGAGCGCGGTCTGCGCTGCAACTCCGCCAAGCTGCTCCTCGATCCGTACGCGAAGGCGATCAGTGGCTCGATCCGCTGGGGCGAGGAGGTGTACGGCTACCACTTCGACGCGCCCGACAGGCGCAACGACCTGGACTCGGCGCCGCACACCATGTCGTCGGTCGTGGTCAACCCGTACTTCGACTGGGGCGACGACCGGCGCCCGCGCACCGAGTACCACCACACGGTGATCTACGAGGCCCATGTCAAGGGCCTCACCATGCGCCACCCGGGGCTCCCGGAGGAGCTGCGCGGCACCTACGCGGCGCTCGCGCACCCCGCGGTCATCGAGCACCTGACCGAACTGGGCGTGACGGCGCTGGAGCTGATGCCCGTACACCAGTTCGTGAACGACCACCGTCTGGTCGACATGGGCCTGAACAACTACTGGGGCTACAACACGATCGGCTTCTTCGCCCCGCACAACGCCTACGCCTCCTGGGGCGACCGCGGCCAGCAGGTCCTGGAGTTCAAGTCGGCGGTGAAGGCGCTGCACGAGGCCGGCATCGAGGTGATCCTGGACGTCGTCTACAACCACACGGCCGAGGGCAACCACCTGGGCCCGACCCTGTCCTTCCGGGGCCTGGACAACCTCTCCTACTACCGGCTCACCGACGACCGCCGCTACTACATGGACACCACGGGCACCGGGAACTCCCTGCTCATGCGGTCCCCGCACGTCCTTCAGCTGATCATGGACTCGCTGCGGTACTGGGTCACCGAGATGCACGTCGACGGCTTCCGCTTCGACCTCGCGGCCACCCTCGCCCGGCAGTTCCACGAGGTGGACCGGCTGTCGTCGTTCTTCGACCTGGTGCAGCAGGACCCGGTGGTCTCCCAGGTGAAACTGATCGCCGAGCCCTGGGACGTCGGCGAGGGCGGCTACCAGGTGGGCAACTTCCCGCCGCTGTGGACCGAGTGGAACGGCAAGTACCGCGACACCGTACGGGACATGTGGCGCGGTGAGCCGCGCACGCTCGCCGAGTTCGCGTCCCGGCTGACGGGCTCCTCGGACCTGTACCAGGACGACGGGCGGCGCCCGCTGGCCTCCATCAACTTCGTCACCTGCCACGACGGCTTCACCCTGCACGACCTGGTCTCGTACAACCACAAGCACAACCAGGCCAACGGCGAGGACAACCGCGACGGCGAGAGTCACAACCGGTCCTGGAACTGCGGGGCGGAGGGCGAGACCGACGACCCGGCCGTGCTGGAGCTGCGAGCCCGCCAGATCCGTAACTTCATCGCGACGCTGATGCTCTCCCAGGGCGTGCCGATGATCAGTCACGGCGACGAGTTCGCGCGCACCCAGCGGGGCAACAACAACGCCTACTGCCAGGACAGCGAGCTGGCCTGGCTGAAGTGGCCGGACGGGGAGGAGGCGGACACCGGGCTGCTCGACTTCACGCGCGCGATGGTGTGGCTGCGCCGGGACCATCCCGTCTTCCGACGGCGCCGCTTCTTCCACGGGCGACCGGTGGAGGGCACGCACGACGATCTGTCGGACATCGCCTGGTTCACTCCGGGGGGCAAGGAGATGACCCAGCGGGACTGGAACTCGGCGCAGGCCTCCGCACTGGCGGTGTTCCTCAACGGCAACGCCATCTCCGAGCCGGGCACCCGCGGGGAGCGCATCACCGACGACTCGTTCCTGCTGATGTTCAACGCCACGCCGAAGACCCTCGACTTCGTCGTGCCGGTCAATCACGGCCGCCAGTGGCAGGTGGTCGTGGACACCGCGCGCGTGGACGGCGTTCCGCCCGGCACGGGCCCCAAGGTGCAGGCCGGCGACCGGCTGACCCTGGTGGACCGCAGCCTGGTGGTGCTCCAGCGGCCGGTCTAGGGGCGGGTGTGCACGCGCGTGTGGCCGCTGTGGGCTGATGAGTGGTACGACGCCGGGCGCGCCGTCAGCGCCAGGGCGCAGGCGAGGGCGGCGGCCAGGCTCGCCGCCCCGAAGGCCGCGGTGGGGCCGTAGGTCTCGGCGAGGCGGCCGGTGACGGCGACCGCCAGGGCCTGGCCGCCGACCAGGGCGCTGGTCGCTACGGCCATCGCCTCGGCGAGCCGGGCCGGCGGCACCACCCGCTCGGTGAGCCCGAACACCGTGATCAGATGCGGCGCGTAGGCCACCCCGAGGACGGTGACCACCGCGTACAGACCGGCCAGGCTGCCCGTCCACAGCAGGGGCAGCGACAGCGCGAACGCCGCCGCCGTGGCCGCCCGCCACCGTGCCATGAGCCCCACGCGCGCGGGTACGGCGGCCATGGCGAGCCCCGCGACGGCGCTCATGACCCCCATGGCGGCGTACACGAGACCGGCCTGCTCCGGCCGCCCGAGCCGTTCCGTGAGCGCGGTGATGCCCGCCTGGCAGGCGCCGAACATGGCCCCTTGGAGGGCCAGGGCGGCGCGCAGCGAATGGACGGCGCGAGGCATGCGCCCGTACGCCTTGGTGCGGGCCACGGCCGCCGACCGGGTCACTGCGGCCGACCGGGCCGTCGGGTGGAGGGCGAAGGCGCCGCCGCACAGGGCCACCAGGAGCGCGGCGGCGAGGAGGGCGTGGGCGGGGTGGGCCAGGACCGCGGCGAGGCCCACCAGGGCGGGGCCGAGGACGAAGGAGATCTCGTCCAGGGTGCTCTCGAAGGAGAGCGCGGCGCCGACCACCGGCTCGGGTGCCGTTTTCCGTCGGGCCAGGGCGACCAGGCGGGCGCGGACCAGGGGGCCGATCAGCGGCACACTCGCGCCCGCGCACGCGCCGAGGAGCGCGAGCCAGGGCGTGGGGAGCCCGGCGAGCGCCCCGGCCACGAGCGCGGTGATCGCGAGGGCGTTGGCGAGGGAGAAGGCGAGCACGACAACGCGCTGCCCGTGCCGGTCCGCGAGCCGGCCCACCAGCGGTCCGCAGACCACCTGCCCGATCGCCAGCGCGCCGCCGGTCGACCCGGCGGCGGCGAGGGAGCCGCTCGTGCGGGCGACCAGCAGCACACTGCCGAACTGGATGGTGGCCGTCGGCAGCCGCCCGAGGAACGACACACCCGGCAGCAGCGGCCCGGTCAGGCCGATCACCTCGCGGTATGTGTCCAGCGTGCCGCCGCGTCCGAGAGATCCCATCGCTCGAAGCCAGCCACGCGCGCGGGTCCACGTGGAGGGGACGATGACACGAAGCGCGGCAGGGCGGGTACGTACGTTTCCATGACACCTGAGCGACCTGACCCGGTGGCGCCCACGGCCACCTACCGGCTGCAGCTCCAGCCCGAGTTCCCGTTCGCCGCCGCGGCCGGGGCGGTGCCGTATCTGGCCTCGCTCGGCGTCTCGCATGTGCATCTGTCCCCGGTGCTGGAGGCGGTGCCCGGCTCGACGCACGGCTACGACGTCGTCGACCACGCGCGCGTACGCGAGGAACTGGGCGGCGAGGAAGGGCTGCGCGCGCTGGCCCGCACCGCGCGGGAGCACGGGCTCGGCCTGATCGTGGACATCGTGCCCAACCACATGGCCATGGCACCGCGCCACAACCGCGCCCTGTGGGAGGTGCTGCGCGAGGGCCCCAAGTCGCCGTACGCGCGCTGGTTCGACATCGACTGGGAGGCGCAGAGCGGGCAGGTGCTGCTGCCGGTGCTCGGCGGCCCGCTCGGGCAGGAGCTCGGCCGCCTGGAGGTCGACGGCGACGTACTGCGCTACTACGACCAGACGTTCCCGCTGCGCGAGGGCACCGAGGAACTGCCGCTCCCCCAGCTCCTGGACGCCCAGTGGTACCGGCTCGCGTGGTGGCGGCTGGCCCGGACCGAGCTGAACTACCGCCGGTTCTTCAGCATCTCGGAGCTCATCGGGGTGCGGGTGGAGGACCCGGAGGTCTTCGAGGCCACGCACGACAAGATCCTCGCGCTGCTGCACGAGGGCGTGATCGACGGGCTGCGGATCGACCATCCCGACGGGCTCGCCGACCCCGACGCCTATCTGCGGCGGCTGCACGAGGCGACCGGGGGCCGCTGGACGGTCGTGGAGAAGATCCTGTCGGACGGGGAGCACCTGCCCGCCTCCTGGCCCGTCGCCGGCACCACCGGCTACGACGCGCTGCGGCACATCGACGGCCTCTTCACCGACCCGGCGGGGTTCGGGGAACTCCTCGGCCAGTACCGGCGGTTCGCGGCCCCGCAGACGGACCGGGGCGGGCAGTGGGAGGCGACGGTGCGGCGGGCCGCGTACAAGGTCCTCACGCACGAGCTGGCCGCGGAGACCGAGCGGCTGACCCGGGTGGCCGACCGGGTGTGCGCCACCTCGTCGGAGCCCGCGCTGCGCGACCGCGCGCCCTGGGCGCTGCGCACCGCGCTCCAGGAGCTCCTCGTCCGCATGGAGGTCTACCGGCCCTACACCTCCGGCGACCCGGCCGCCGTCGTCACCGAGCAGGCGGCGGCCGAGGCGCGGCACGCCTTCGTCGTCCCCGAGGAGGCCGGTGCGGTCGACGTCGTACGCGATCTGGTGCTCGGGCGGGCCGGGGACGGTCCCGACCAGGCCGAGTTCCGTGCCCGGTTCGCGCAGACGGCGTCGGCGCTGCGGGCCAAGTCCGTGGAGGACACGGCGTTCTACCGCTATGTGCCGCTGCTGTCGGCGACCGAGGTGGGCGGGAACCCGGGCAGTCCCGCGATGTCCCGGGAGGACTTCCACGCCTACTGCGCGCGCGTGCAGCGCGACTGGCCGGCGACGGGGATCGCCGTGTCGACGCACGACACCAAGCGCAGCGCGGACGTACGGGCCGCGCTCGCGGTGCTCACCGAGTGCCCGCAGTGGTGGGCGGACGTGCTGGCCGAGGTGACCCGGACCGGCGAGGGCGTGCCGGACGCGCAACTGGCCTGGGCCGCCTGGCAGACGGTGTTCGGGCTCGGTCCCGCGGACCCGGAGCGGGTACGCAGGGCCCTGCTGAAGCATGTGCGGGAGGCCGGCCTGTACACGAGCTGGACGGAGCAGGAACCGCCGTACGAGGAGGCGGTGGCGGCCTTCGTCGCGGCGGGCCCCTGCGGCTCGCCCGGCGCCCATGTGGCCGCCCTGCGTGACCGTCTTGAGCCGCACATCCGGGCGAACATGCTGGGCACCGCCCTGGTCCAGCTGACGATGCCGGGTGTGCCGGACGTGTACCAGGGCACGGAGGGCGAGTACCGGGCCCTGGTGGACCCGGACAACCGGCGGCCCGTGCGCTTCCCGCCCTCGGACGCAGGCGAGAAGAACGCGCTGACCGCGGCGGCGCTGCGGCTGCGCACACGTCGGCAGGCCGCCTTCGGTGAGGCGGCGACGTACACCCCGCTGTCCGCCGAGGGTCCGGCGGCGGCGCACTGTGTGGCGTTCGCGCGCTCGGAGGAGGTGGTCACCGCGGTGACCCGGCTGTCGCTGCGGCTGGCCGAGGCGGGCGGCTGGCGGGAGACACGCTTGGATCTGCCGCCGGGCCTGTGGGCCGACGTCTTGGCGCCGGAGCGTCAGTTCACGGGGCACGCACGCGTGGAGGAGCTTTTCGGGCCGCTTCCCGTGGTGCTGCTGGAGCGCCTCTGAGGGCGCCCCCGCGCCCGCCGTGCGCCGCGGTTCGGTCCTGCCGGCGGCTCGTGCCCGCGTGTGCTCCCGGGGCTCGTCCCCACCGACCGGCGCATGGTGGCGAACGCCTCCGCTCGCGTCCGTACCCGGGCTCCCGGCCCCATCCCTCTCCCACGGCTCCCACTGGCACCAACCGCCCTGTCTGCCGACGGTGAATGCGCTCGGGCGCCCCCTGGAGCCTCCCCGGTGTGTCCTTGACAGTGCACTGCGACCGTGGGGTACTGCGGATTGCGAAGCCGGGCGGATGTGACGGGGGTGAGTCTCCTGCCGGAGCTGCGCTACCCCACGGTGACCGAAGTCGTCTCGGCGGCCCGGGCGTTGGCGGCACAACGCCCGGGCCTGTGCACCCTGAGGCAGGTGGGTGTCTCGCGAGCGGGCCGTCCCCTCCACCTGCTGTCCGTGGGCCGTGCGAGGCCCGCCGTGCTGGTGGTCGCGGGCGCCCACGCCAACGAGCCGACCGGCGGCCACACCCTCCTCGCGCTCGCCGAACGGGTCCTGCACGAGCGGGCGTTGCGGGCCGGCACCTCCTGGCACTTCCTGCTGTGCGCCGATCCCGACGGGGCGAGCCTGCACGTCACCCCGGCGCCGCGCAGCCTGTTCGACTACCACCTCGGCTTCTTCCGGCCTGCGGGCCCCGAGCAGCCCGAATGGTCGCCCGCCGTACTCCCGCCGGACCGGCTGCCGCCGGAGACGCGCGCCCTGACCGGAGTCATCGACGAGCTGCGCCCCTACCTCCAGGCGACCCTGCACGGGACCGATCTGGGCGGCAGCTGGGTGCAGTTGACGAAGGACCTGCCCGGGCTGGCCGAGCCGTTCGCCAAGTCGGCGGCGGAGCTGAACATCCCGGTGGAGACGGGCGCCTCGGACGCCGCGGGCTGGCCCGCGTCCGGGCCGGGCGTGCATGTGATGCCGGCGCCGGGGGCGGATGCGGCGTACCCGAGCATGCCGGACGACGCGCGGCACAGCACCTGGCACCACATCCACCGGTACGGCGGTCTGACGGCGGTCGTGGAGGTGCCGATGTGGGCGAGCGACCTGGTGGACGACCCCGCACCGCATCCGGCACCGGCGGCGGCGATGCGGCGGCTCGCAGGCCGGCTGGTGCGGGACGCGCTGGAGGTGGAGCGGGTGCTCACCGAGGTGCTGCCCCGCCTCAACGGCGTCGACGGGCCGCTGTTGCGGGCGGCGCGGTGGGCGCTGGAGCTGGTGCCGGGGCTGGCCGCGGACTGGACGCACATGGTGCCCGCGGACCACACGCGCGCGTACATCGGCAGTGTGGACGCCTTCGCGCGCCGTCTGCCGCTGCGGGCGGCGGCCATGCTGCTGCGGGTGCTGCAGGAGACCGACGACCGTGCGGCGCCGGGTCTGGAACGGCTCGTGGCGTCCTGGAGCGGTTCCTTCGAGCGCCGGTTCCGCGCCCGCTGGGTGCCCTTGGAACACCAGATCGAGCACCAGTCCCGCACGGTCGTCGCGGCGGCCCGGCACGCGCGCGACCGGGCGGCATGAGAGCCGTCACGCCACGCGCGCGTGCGAAGGCGTCACCGTCGGCCCCTCAGTCGTCCAGTGCGAACACCACCCCCGTCCACGCCTCCATCCGGCACGCGCTGTCGAAGGTCCGCCGGTACTCGACCGGACGGCCGTTCCAATGGCCCCTCGCCTTGACGGAAACCGGGGCGTAGATCATCGGGCAGAGCGTGTCCTTCTGCGTCATGCGGTCGATGTCGCCCTCGACCGCCGCCAGTTCCGCGCAGGCCTCGGCGGCGCTCGCGTGGCCGAGGGGCGGGTTGCACATCAGCAGCGTGCCGCGGGTGTCGCCGGACCGTGCGTTGCCCGTGGTGAGCGTGAGGTAGAGCCAGTTGCCCGGGAAGGTCTCCCGCTCGGCGGAGTGCGCCGGAACCGCCGCGAGGACGAGGAGGGAGGCAACCGCGAGCAGGACGCCCCGGGCACCGGCCCGTCCCGCCTTCACTGTGGTGGAGTGTGTCATTCCCGATGCATCGGCACGGCGGCCTCGGAACCCCACCCCTGCTCACCCGAACGGGAATCCGCGCGCGCGTGGCGCGAGGCCAGGTCGAACGCGGCGAGCACCACACGGGACTGGTATTCGACCTGGCGCGCCACCGGTATCCATCGCGCCCCGCAGCCGTCGCGGTAGTCGGCACACCACAGGTCGATGAGCCGGTCCAGCTCCGGCAGCGCACCGGCCGGGTCGCGCCCGGCACCGGTCACCAGCTGGTGCAGCAGGCCCGCCGTGCGCAGCGCCAGCCGCCGCCCGGCGATGCGCAGGGTGGCCAGATGGGCGGTGCTGAGCGGGGGCAGCGGATGGGCGTCGGCGGTGACGATGTCGGGGTCCCACGCGTCGGCGAGCCCTGGGCAGACCAGTAAATAGTCGTCGACCGGGGCGAGCAGTCGCTCGGTGTCCGCGGTGGCGGGCAGGTGGTGCCGGATCCGGGCGAGGAGTCGTGCCAGCAGCCGGGAGTCGTGGCGCAGGGCGCGGCTGACCGTGCGCAGGACGGCGGACGCGTCGGCGGGGGTGGTGTCGTCCTCCACAGCGGCCACGCCCCACATGGGTGCCTCGACCACCGCCGTCACCGTGCCGTATCGGTAGGGGTGGAACCATGTCGACTCCACGGCGGCCTCGGTGATGGCCGCGGCGAGGTCGCCCCGGCGCGGCGGCGGGATCCGGTAGACGGCGGGCCCAAGACGCGGCCAGTACAGGGTGTCGTACGGGCCGAGTTCACGGGGGATGCGGAGGCGGGCCGCGGTGTGCGCGAGGCGGCGCGGGAAGCCGGGCAGGTCGTGGGTCAGCTCGACGAAGCCGCCGCCGACGTCGACGCCGTGCAGCGAGCACTGGAGGAAGGGCCGCAGTTCATCCTGGAGGGCGAGCAGGGCGCGGGTCTCGGGCAGCGTGGCACGGTCTGCGCCGTCGGGCAGCCACTCGGGCTGCTCCAGGAAGCCGGGACGGAAGAAGTTCCGGAAGTAGCGGCCGAGGGTGTACGGGCCCTGCAGCCAGCCCTCGTTGCGGCGCAGGCCGTCGGGGTCGAGGCAGAGCAGGAGGTTCCAGGTGGCGTCGGCGTCCTCGTGGCGGCGGGGGTCGGCGAGGACCCGTTCGGCGAGGCGGAGGGCGGTGGCGCCGCCCACGGGTTCGTTGGCGTGCGGTCCGGCGACGACGAGGGCCTGGCGGCTGCCGTGGCCGACGGACAGCAGCCACAGAGGACTTCCCCCGCGGGAGGTCCCGACACGGCGCAGCCGTGCGTCCGAGGGATGGCGGGTGACGAACGCGGCCGCCCGGGCGCCGAGCTCGTCGGCGGTCGGGTAGCGGAGGAGTGGCAGCAGGGCGCACCTCCGCGAGCCGGTGCCGTCGATTCACCTGGTGTGCATGGAGTACGCACAGTCAGTCACGACTATTGCGGGTACGTCAACACCCGCGCATCGAAAGGGATTTCACCCACTGCACCCCGTAAAGCCAAGGCCAGAGCTAAGGTACGGCTCAGTTCACGGCGAGCCGGAAGGACAGCTGCCCGAACCCGACCTGGTCGCCCTCGCGGACGACGGCCACCCCGATGACCCGTCGGCCGTTCACCGTCGTGCCGTTGGTCGAGCCGAGGTCGCGCAGCACCCACATGCCACCCTGGCGGGTCAGTTCGGCATGCACCCGGGAGACCGTCTCGTGGGTCAGCCGCAGACCGTTGGCGGGGTCCCGACCTATGCGCAGCGGATGGCCGCCGCCGGGGTGGGGCAGCAGCAGCTTGGGCAGCCGCTCGGCCTGCCAGGCCCTGCGCAGCCGTACCCCGAAACCGGAGACCGCCTCGACGGTGCCGAAGATCATGCGGGAGAAGCGGTTCTCCTGAGGCAGGTCGGCGGTCAGGGCGACGAGCTCGTCGACGCGGCGGGCGGCGAATGCCAGCTCCATGCGCCGGATGAACGTGTCGTGCGAGAGACGGCCCATGGCAACGCCGTCACGGAGCACCTTCAGCGCCTTGTCGCGCTCCGCGTCGGAGAGCCGCGCGGGGTACGTGTTGAACTCGAAAGACGACGTCACGCTCGTGATTGTCGGTCAGGTGGGCCGGAGTGTCCAGAAAACGAGTAAACACCCGGCACGCGTGCGTACCCGAAGACACCTGCCGCAAAAGGGAAGATTCAAAAGCGGATTGATCTCGTTTGAAGCACCATGGACGGGCTACATCACGGTGAGCAGACGAAGGGGAACCGTCCGTGCAGTTCGAGGTGTGGGCACCGCAGGCCGACCGTGTGACGCTCCATTGCGGGAACGCCACGCGCGCGTTGGAGCGCGATCCGGAGCGAGAGGGCTGGTGGCAGGGGGAGGCGGACGCCGAGGACGGCACCCGGTACGGCTACGCGCTGGACGACGGTCCGGTGCTGCCCGACCCGCGCTCGCGCCGCCAGCCCGACGGGCCGGACGGACAGAGCGCGGTCGTGGACCACGGGCGCTACACCTGGCGCACCGAATGGGCGGGACGCCCGCTGCCGGGCGCGGTCCTGTACGAGCTGCACGTGGGCACGTACACGCGTGAGGGCACCCTGGACGCGGCCGCCGAGCGGCTCGGGCATCTCGTCGAACTGGGCGTCACCCACGTCGAGTTGATGCCGGTCTGCCCCTTCCCGGGCCGGCACGGCTGGGGGTACGAGGGGGTCTCGCTGTGGGCGGTGCACGAGCCGTACGGCGGGCCCGCGGCGCTGAAACGGTTTGTCGACCGGGCGCATGAACTCGGCCTCGGTGTCGTGCTCGACGTGGTGCACAACCACCTCGGCCCGTCGGGCAACTACCTGCCCGCCTTCGGGCCGTACTTCACCGAGACTCACCACACGCCCTGGGGCGCCGCCGTCAACCTGGACGCGCCCGGCTCCGACGAGGTGCGCGACTACCTCGTGGGAAGCGCGCTGGCGTGGCTGCGCGACTACCGCGTCGACGGACTCCGCCTGGACGCGGTGCACGCGCTGCGCGACACACGCGCGTGCCACTTCCTGGAGGAGCTGTCGACGGCCGTGGACTCCCTGTCGGCCGATCTGGACCGGCCGCTGTTCCTGATCGCCGAGTCCGACCTGAACGACCCCCGGATCGTCACCCCGCGCGCGGAGGGCGGGTTGGGGCTCCAGGCGCAGTGGAGCGACGACTTCCACCACGCCCTGCACTCCGCGCTGACCGGCGAGTCCCAGGGCTACTACGCCGACTTCGGGCGCTCCCCCCTCACGGCCGTCGCCAAGACGCTCACCGGCGGGTACTTCCACGACGGCACGTACTCCAGCTTCCGGGGCCGGCACCACGGGCGGGCGCTGGACCGCTCGCGGGTGGCCGGACACCGGCTGCTGGGCTACAGCCAGACCCACGACCAGGTCGGCAACCGCGCCCAGGGCGACCGGCTCGCCGCCACCCTCTCCCCCGGCCTGCTGGCCTGCGCGGCCACACTGACCCTGACCGCGCCGTTCACGCCGATGCTGTTCATGGGCGAGGAGTGGGCGGCGGGCACGCCCTGGCAGTTCTTCACCGACCACACCGACCGCGACCTCGCCGAGGCGGTACGGCGGGGCAGACGCCGGGAGTTCGCCGCGCACGGCTGGGCCGAGGAGGACGTACCCGACCCGCAGGACCCGGCGACCCGCGACCGCTCCTGCCTGGACTGGTCCGAGCCCGACCGCGAGCCCCACGCACGCGTGCTGGCCTGGTACCGCCGGCTCATCGCCCTGCGGCACGAGCAACCGGACCTCACCGACCCCGACCTCGCCGACATCAAGGTGGCCTACGACGAGCAGCAGCGCTGGCTCGCCTTCCGGCGCGGGGACGTACGCGTTGCCGTCAACCTCGCCAAGGAACCGGCTCAGATCCCGCTGGGCCCCCGTCACGCGCGCGTACTGGCTGCCTGGGAGCCCGTGGAGGGGCCCGGCAAGGACGGGGTGCTGCATCTGCCCGGGGAGTCGTGCGTGGTGCTGCTCCAGGAGTGAGCCGGCCTCATGACTCGCCGCCGTCCTTGGTGTCGTCCCCCCTCAGTTCGGTCACCCGCTCCAGCAGGATCGCCTCCCACGCGAGCTCCAGTTGCTGACGCAGCAGCGGCAGGGAGGCGCCGCCCGTGCCGTCGAGGGCCTCGGCGAGCTGGACGACGGTGTCGCAGCGGGCCAGCCACAGGCCGCGCAGACAGGGTCGGGCGCCGTAGCCGGCGAGGGTGGCGGCGCGGACGGCGGCCGGGGAACCGACCGCGCGGGCGAGCCCGGCGATGTCCTCGGCGGGGTCGCCGACCACCGTGTCGGTCCAGCCGAGGACGCCGCGCACCCGGCCGTCGGCGCTGACCACCAGGTGCTCGCCGGTCAGGCCGTGGTGGACGAGGACGGCGCTGCCGGGCTGGGCGGCGAGCTGCACCGCGGCCGCTGGGGAGAGTTGGTGCAGCCGGACAGGTCCGGACTCGTCGGCCGCGGCGAGGCGCCCTGCGGCGCGTTCGGCGAAGCGGCGCAGCCCCTCAAGGGAGCGCGGGCCGGTGCGCGGCACGCCGAGCGCCTCGGCCTGCCGCACGGGGACCTCGCGCAGCCCGGTGAGCAGCCCGGCCAGGTCGGCCTCCCCGAGGGCGGACACGTCGTACACCTCGGCCGAGCCGCCGGGCATCTTGGTGTCCAGCGTGTAGGTCAGCCCCGGCGCCCACTCGCCGTGCGCGACGCTCGTCGGGACGGCGACCGGGACGTGCGGGCGGACGAGATCACGCAGCCGCAGCTCGCGGCGCTGCCGGGAGGCGGTCTCGCGGTCGGGCGCGAGGCGCAGAACATGGCGGGTGCCGACCCACCAGGTGGCGGGCTCGCCGCCCTCGGCGACGGGCCGGACCTCGGGTCCTGCGGTGTCGTCCGCACCGTCCTTGAGCAGGGAACGGACCAGTCGGCGGACGATGTCCGCGGTGGGTGTCGGTGCCTGGGTCATGGGTCGCGCCGTATGTCGGTGGAAGGGTGCCGGGACTCCTGGGGCCGTTTCAGTCCACTATGACCATCTCGCGGGTCGTTTCGTTGAGGCGCCGGCCGCCGTCCTCGGTGACCGTGACGATGTCCTCGATGCGCACCCCGAACCGGCCCGGCAGGTAGATGCCGGGCTCCACGGAGAAGCACATCCCGGGCACGAGGGGCTGTTCCTCGCCCTCGATCATGTACGGCGGCTCGTGCGTGGTGACGCCGATGCCGTGGCCGGTGCGGTGGATGAAGTACGCGCCGTACCCGGCGTCCGTGATGACCGCGCGGGCGGCCCGGTCCACCTCCTGGCAGGGGACGCCGGGCCGTACGGCCCGGAAGCCCGCCTCCTGGGCCTCGCGCACGATGTCGTGGATCCGGCGCTCCTCGTCCGTGGGCTCGCCCACATGGACCGTGCGGGAGGTGTCGGAGCCGTAGCCGCCGAGGAGGCCGCCGAAGTCGAGGACGACCATGTCGCCGCGTTCGATGACGCGGTCCCCGGCCTCGTGGTGCGGGTTGGCACCGTTCGGTCCGGAGGCGACGATGGTGAAGTCGACCGTCTCGTGTCCGTGCTCCCGCAGCAGCCGGGCCAGGTCCGCGGCGACCTCGGACTCCTTGCGGCCGGCGAAGGGAACCTTCCGGATCTCCTCGTACGTTGCGTCCGCAGCCGCGCCCGCGGCTGCCAACCGCTCCAGTTCCGCCTCGTCCTTGACGGCCCGGAGCATCGGCAGCGCCTCGGTGAGGGAGGCGTAGGAGGAGTCGGGCAGGGTCTTGGCCAGGCCCAGCAGATGCATGGCCCAGGCGTTGTCGCTGATGCCGAACCGGCCGTCCGTCTCAAGCAGGGCCGCCGTGACGGCGTAGGGGTCCTTGCCGTCGGTCCAGTCGCGCAGGGTCAGCGCGGGGGCGCCGGTCGCCTTCGCGGCGTCGGGGGCCTCAAGCGCGGGGACGATCAGCGCGGGGTCCTGGCCGGGGACGAGGACCAGCAGGGTGAGCCGTTCGGTGACGGCGGTGGGTGCGTAGCCGGTGAGCCACACCAGGTCGGGGCCGGGGGCCACGAGCAGCCCGGCGAGTCCGGCGTCGGCGGCCGCCCGCGCGGCGCGCTCCATACGGGCGCGGTAGTCGTCGGCGGTGAAGGGAGCGGGCGTACGGGCGGTCATCCGGGCCTCCCTGGGCGGGTGAAGGTGACTACGGGCAGCATCCTGCCCGGACGGCGGTGGCGGCGCGAGCCGGTCGGCGGACCTGGTCTCATCCTTCGAGGGCCATGCGGACCCCGAGGAGCAGCAGTACGCCTCCGGAGACCTGTTCCAGTCGCCTGCGCACTCCCGCGCGGGACAGCAGGCTCCTCATCCGGCCGACGAACCAGACGTACAGGCCGTAGTAGCCGATCTCGTAGACCGCCCACAGCGCGGCGAGGCCCACCATGGTGGGCAGGTGCGGGGCGCCGTCGGGCACGAACTGCGGCAGGAAGGACAGGGCGAAGACGGCCGCTTTGGGGTTGGCGAGGTTGAGCAGCAGCCCCGCGCGGTAGGACGCCCGGCCGGACCGGCCGCCGTCCGCCTGTGCCTCGCTCTCCTGCTCCCCCTTGGAGCGGCGCGCCGCCCGCAGCGTCTGGACGCCGAAGCCGACGAGGACGACCGCGCCGACGACGCGCATCACGTCGTACGCCACCTCCGAGGCCGTCAGCAGGGCGGTGAGGCCGAAGGCGGCGATGACGCCCCAGACGAAGACGCCGGTCTCGTTGCCGAGCACGGTCAGAAAGCCGGAGCGGCGGCTGTGCAGCGACTGCCGGATGATCAGGACCGTGCTGGGCCCCGGCGAGGCGGCCACCAGGGTGCAGGCCCCCAGGAAGGCGACAAGAGTGGTCAGCATGGGGTCATGGTGGCCGGGACGCGGTCCTGGGGACAGTGGTTTTCCGACTCCCGTCAGGTGACGACGCCGGGGACGGCGGTCAGCTGCTGATAGCCCCCGCTCTCATGACGCACCGTCAGGGTGACCTCGGTGCCCGGGCGGACCCGGGCGACCGCGCGGGCGAGGTCGGCGGCGTTGTCGATGCGGGTCGTGCCGAGGACCAGGACGACATCGCCGCGGACCAGGCCCGCCGAGTAGCCGGGTCCCGGCACATGGACGCCGACGACCCGGGCGCCCGCCTTCTCGGCGTCCACGGCCTCCACGCCGAGGGTGGCCGTGGGGGTCGGACTCGGCGTCGCGGACGGGGTGGGACGCGGCTGCACCGATGCCGGAAGAGCGCTCCGCGGGCCCGGCCCCGCCTTCTGGAGCTCGGCCAGCTTGCTCATGCCGATCACCGTGGCGCCGACCGTGCCGAGTCCGACGCCGGACAGGACCAGGACCGCGCCGACGAACAGCGCGAACAGCAAGGTCGTGAGCCGGCGTCCGCGCCGGCGCGCGGCGTGCGGGCGCCGGACGGGGGCCGGCCTCGTGCCGCCGCCGGGCTGTTGGCCGGGCATCGGCTTGGGACGCAACGCGGTCTGTTCCATGGCTCGCCTCCGGCTGGAGGCTACGGATCGCCTCCGGCAGGAGGACTACCCGGGGCGCCGGCGCACGACGTGCCACGAACGAGTGAGACTGAGCGGTGGTCAGAAGCGGAAGTCTCCCTGGTCACGGGATGTGAGTGCGACCGCCAGCTCCCGCGCCGCCCCCTGGAGCGAGCCGGCGTACACCAGTTCCGTGCGGTGCACGAGCCGTGGCGCGGTGACCGGTACGCCGACGGCGCCCGGCACCCCCGTCGCCGCCGAGCGGGGCAGCAGGGTCAGACCGTGCCCGGCGGCGGCCAGCGCGGTGAGGGCACGTACGTCGGTGCCCTCGTACCGCAGGGAGGGGCGGAAGCCGTGGCCGCCGCCCGCCGCGCGGAGTTGGGCGAGCGGCAGGCCCGCGTCGGGGGCGTCCAGCCAGCGGGCGTCGGCGAGGTCGCCCAGGCGCAGTCCGGGGCGCCGGGCGAGGGGATGCGCGTCCGGCAGCAGCACGCACACCGGCTCCTCGCCCGCGCCGCGCGTGGTCAGCGGTGCCACGTCGGACAGCCGCAGCGGGTCGCTGGGGGCGGCCAGGCCGTCGACCAGGCCCAGGTCGGCGGTGCCGGTGGCGACGGCCGCCGGGATCTCGTCCCGGGGCGGCACCTTGAGGGTCACCCCGGCGGTAGGAAGCGCGGCGAGGACTCGGGGTCCGAGGGCGGTGGGTGCGGCGGCCAGGGTCAGCCCATGGGCGGGCGCGGCGGCCATCCGTACGACGTCCGCGCGGGCCGCGTCCAGGCGCAGCAGCAGGGGGCCCGCGTGCTCCAGCAGCCGTTCGCCGGCGGCCGTGGGGGCGACGGGCCTGCGGGTGAGCAGCGGGGTGCCGAGGTCCTGTTCGAGGGCCGCGATGTGCTGGGACACCGCCGATTGGGTGTAGCCGAGGTCACGCGCGGCCTCGGAGAAGGAGGAGAGACGGGCGACCGTGACGTAGGTGCGCAGCAGATGCGGGTCCATGACCATCAGGATGGCATCAGCTCTGCTTATCGAGGATGCAGGGATCATCGTTGGACGTGAACTCGGGGGCGCGCCCAGGATGAAGGACATGACCGAGACCTTCGCGCGGATCGCCCTGGTCGGCGACCGCTCCCCCAATGTCGTGTCGCACACCCGGATCCCCCTGCTGCTCGACGCCCTCGCCGCCCGCGAGCGGCTGGTCCTGGACGCCTACTGGATCCCGACCGAGGAGGCCGGCGAGCCGGGCGCGGTGGACGGGTTCGACGCGGTGTGGGTGGTGCCGGGCAGCCCGTACCGCAGCGAGGCCGGGGTGATCGCGGCGATCCGCACGGCGCGCGAGCAGGGCATCCCGTTCCTGGGGACGTGCGCCGGGTTCCAGCACGCCGTGCTGGAGTACGCCCGCCATGTCTGCGGACTGACCGGCGTGGCGCACGCGGAGAACGACCCGTCCGCCGAGGACCTGATCATCGAGCCGCTGGCCTGTTCGCTGGTGGGCCACGAGGCCCTGGTCGTCGTCGAGCCGGACTCGCTCGCGCGGTCCGTGATCGGCTCGGAGCGGACGGTCGAGCGCTACTTCTGCGCATATGGCCCCTCCCGCCACCTCGACACCCTCACCGCGCACGGCCTGCGCTTCTCCGGGCGCGACGAGGGTGGCCAGGTCCGGATCGCCGAACTGCCCGGCCACCCCTTCTTCCTGGCCTCGCTCTTCCAGCCGGAGCTGTCCGGCGACGGCTCGCGACCGCACCCGATGGTCACGGCCTGGGCCAGGGCCGCCGTGGAACACGCACATCAGCCCGTGTGAGCCGGGCGGCGGGTCCCGTTGTCAGTGGCGGCTGTTACGTTCTGTGACATGACCGATCACGCACTGCGAAAGCTGCGGCAGGACTCGCGCCTGGCCGAACTGGCCGCGTTCCCCTTCGACTTCGACCTGAGCCGCGCCGGCCACGGCCATGTCGAGCCGGTCCGTCTCGCCTCGGGCGGACCGATAGAGGTCGTCGCGGGCACCGGCGCGGGCGGTACGTACTTCGTGTGCGCGGACGGTTCGATGCTGTACGCCGACTCCGAGGGCGGGGCCGGGATCATCGGCTCCACCGTCGACGAGGCACTCGCGGTCGTGATCGGCCTGCCCTGCTGGTTCGACTACGTGGATCTGTCCCCACAGGACGGCGAGGAGGCGATCCTTGCGCGCGTCGCGGAGGCGGAGGAGGAACTCCGCGAGGACTACGGCATCGACGAGGCCCGGGCCGAACTCCGCGCCGCCCTGGGCCTCCCCGAGCTTTCCCCGGTCGAGCTGGTCACCCTGCTGCACACCGCGCTCCTGCGCACGGAACCCGACTTCCTGCTGCTCACCGAGGAGGAGGGGTTCGCCTACCGACTCCTCGACGAGCACCCACGTCCACCCCTGTGGGAGCCGGTGCTCGCCCAAGGGCGCGCGGATCTGGCCCTGTTGCGGGAGGGTGACCGCGCCGCGTGGCACTCGGTGGCCGACGATCCCGTACGGCGTCGACTCGCCCTGCGGGCCGCGCAGTTCGACCGGGAAGACGGCGACCTGGATCTGCTCCGGCATCTGCTGCGGCGCGAGACGGAGTCGTCGATGACGGACGAACTCCGGCTCGCCGCCGTCCTCGTGGGGCTGCACGGAGACGTCACCGATCTGCCGCTGCTGTACGAGGTGCGGGAGACGGACTTCGACACGCACTGCGGGCTCAGCGAGATCCCCGAACCGGGCGCGGACGCCGCCGAGTTGCTGCGCTGGGCCGAGGAACTGGACGAATCGATGTTCGGCACCGACCCCGCCGACGAGCCGCTCGCCACCTGGACCGAACTCGCCCTGGACCAGGGGATGACCGAACTGGCCCGGGCGGCGCTGATCCGCGCGCTCGACGAGATCTTCCTGGACCAGAGCACCCTGCGGCGGCCCGGCGATCCGGCCCGGCTGGAGACGTCACGGATCAGCTGGCTCGCCGATGAGCTGGAGCGGGCCGGCGACCTCCCCCAGGCACTGCGCGCCCAGCGCCTTCACGCCACGCTCCAGGAAACGGCGTGGGACCGGATCTCGGGCCGGCTGGCCCAGGCCCGGCTGGAGCGTGCCTGCGGGCAACTCCCCCAGGCCGAAGGCAGCTTGGCATCGATACGCGACCTCCTGGCCGACCCGCGCGACGACTCCCTCCGGCACTGGGCCCACGTGAACTTCGGCCGCTTCATAGCCGAGGAGCACTACGCCCTGACCCGAGCCCTCGCCGACGGCGACCATCTGCAGGAGGCCCGCACCCTTCTCACCGCGGCCGACGCGATACTCGGCGAGCTCTCGGGGAACGCCGCGAAGGGCGTCCGGGAACTCGCCGAGGAGACCGCCGAGCGGTTGCGGGACTTCAGGGGCCTCAGCTGACGGGCAGGGCGGGCGGCCGGTCCGGCAGGAAGCCATGGGCGCGGCGGGCCAGATAGGCGGACTTGTAGCGGTCGACCTCGCTGTGCCAGTTCAGGATGCCGGCCATCCAGTTCTGCAGGTCGGACACATAGGTCCGCATGGCCCCGCGCGCCTCGTCGGACAGGTCGAAGTCGTCGTACACGACCGGCAGTTCACGCGCGACGACATGTTCGAACTGCCGCATGCGCTGGGTCATCAGGTCGTGCACCACGCCGAGCGCGGTCGGGTAGTCGCAGCCGAAGAAGTTCTGCACGACGAGGATCGAGTTGTGGATCTCGCCCTCGTACTCGATCTCCTTCTGGTACGAGAAGACATCGTTGAGGAGGCAGGCATAGTCGACGGCGGCGTTCTCCAGCGCGCTCACGGGGCCACTGCGGTACACCTCGGGCGGCACCGAGGGGCCGTGGCCCATCCGGCACAGGGCCATGGTGAGGTCGGAGCCGAAGGTGGCGCGGCGCATCTCCAGGTAGTCGACCGGGTCGGGGATGCGGTTCTGGAGCTGGTTGGACAGCTCCCACACCCAGCTCTCGGTCATGACGTTCACCGCGTCCTTGAGGGTGCGCCGTTGGTCGGGCGTCATCTCCGCGGTCGTACGGGCCCACAGGTCGACGAGTGCGCGTTCCATGGCGTTGGCGGGGACGACGGGGACCTCCTCGCCGTCGACGGGCATGCAGGCCGCCAGGCGCTGGGTGGTGAGGCGGGCGGCGGCCAGGTCGCGACGGTGGCCGAAGACGAGGGGGTAGTAGTCGTCGCCGTAGGTGCCCCAGGCGAGCCAGGCGGCGCTGAGGTCGAGCGCCTCCGGGGTCGCGTCCGGGTCCAGGCCCGCCGAGCACAGGGCCAGGTCGGCGGCGGCGAGCTTGTCCTCGTCCCAGACGCCCTCCTCCAGGATGCCCGTGCGGTGCGTCCAGTCGACGAGCCGCCGCCGGGCGCCCGGCAGGTGCGGGCAGAGCTCCACCTGGAAGGGCATGTAGAGGTCGGGGATCAGGGAGGGTCCGACCTTTTGGTACGGCACATGCGTGTAGGCGCGCAGACGTTCGGCGCCGGCCGAGGCGAGCAGGGCGCCGACGTCGGCGGCGGTGGTGCCGGGTCCGGTGAGGCCGTGCCAGGGGTTGGTGGAGCGGGCGTTCTCGTTCATGTACCGGCTGGAGCGCATGTGCCATTCGTGGCCGCCGGACTGCCAGTCCTGGAGTCCCTGGGTGTAGGCGGCGACATCGGCGACCTCGTCCGGAGTGAGGCCCCGTTCCAGGGCCAGTGCGGGGACTTCGGTGAGGGCGGTGTGCTCGAACTGGTGGAGTCGGGAGGTGAGGACGTCGTTGACGGTGTCGGCGGCCTCCTGGGTCGTACAGCCGAAGAAGGTCTCCAGCACCAGGACGCCGTTGCTGAGTTCGCCCTCGTCCCCGACCTCGCGCTGGTAGGAGAACAGGTCGTTGCGCAGGTGCACGGCGTCGGAGAAGGTCTCCATCAGCACCCGCATGGGCCTCGTCCCGGCGACGGCGGCGGGGACCTCGGCGCGGGCGTACTCCACCAGACCCGCGGACCAGGGGGCGCCGCCCACCTTGCGGCGCATCTCGATGTACTCGACGGGGTTGGCGATCCGCCCCTCGTTGATGTTGGACAGCTCCCACATCGACTCGTTGAGCAGATGCTCGGTGGCGACGGCGAAGCGGCGGCGCCAGCCGGCGGACATCGCGGGAACCGTGCGGGTCCAGAGGTCGGCGAGGCCGGCCTCCACCGGGTTCTCCGGCTCGGGCATCGGCGTGGCCAGGTCCATCGGCATGAACAGCGCGAGCCGGTCGAGGTGGGCCTTGCCGGCGGCGCGGTCCTGGGTGCGCTTGTACATGTCGAGGAAGTGGTCGTCGAAGAAGAAGACCCACACGTACCAGTCGGTGATCAGGGAGAGGGCGGGGGCGTCGCATTCGGGGTGGGTGTAGGCGCAGAGCAGTCCGTAGTCGTGCGCTTCGAGGTCGGACTGCTCCCAGATCCCGGATCCCTCCAGCATGCCCATCTCGCGCGCCCACGCGGTCGAGTGGGCGCGGGCCTCGTCGACATGTGGATTGAGCCGCGCGGGATACGGCATGTAGAAGTGCGGGAGTTCGAAGGGCTGCGTCATGGCCGGGCACTACCCGGCGCCCCTGACGGCCATCCTCGGGCCGGGACATGACCACACCATCGCGTGAATCCGGGATGAACCCCCGAATTCCCAAGGACCCTTGTGGCGTTCACCTCTACGCGCGCAGACTACGGAGGTTCTCGTGTCCCCTCCTCACCGGAGTGTCCCTCTCCTCACCGGAGTCCCGATGAACCAGCCCAGAGCCCTTTCCCGCCGTACCGCCCTCGCCTCGCTCGCCGGTGCGGCGCTGGCCGGCACCGCCGCATGGCCCGCCTCGGCGGCCGAACGCCACGGCCGCGCGGTCCGGTTCGCCACCTTCAACGCCTCCCTCAACCGCTCCGCCGAGGGCGCGCTCGTCACCGATCTGTCCACGCCGGACAACGTCCAGGCGCGCAATGTCGCGGAGACGATCCAACGGGTCGACCCCGATGTGCTGTTGATCAACGAGTTCGACCACGTGGCGGGCGGCACCGCGGTCCGCCTCTTCCTGGACAACTACCTGGCCGTGGGCCAGCGCGGTGCCGAGCCGGTGCGCTACCCGTACCACTTCACCGCGCCGGTCAACACGGGTGTCGCTTCCGGCGTCGACCTCGACGGCCGAGGCGGCGCGGTGACGACGCCCGGTTCGGACGCCTACGGGCAGGACGCCTTCGGGTACGGCTGGTTCCCGGGGCAGTACGGCATGGTGGTGCTGTCCAAGTACCCGATCGCCACGCGCGCGGTGCGCAGCTTCCAGCGGTTCCTGTGGAAGGACATGCCCGGCCACCTCATGCCCCCGGGCTACTACGGCGCCGAGGCGACGGCGATCTTCCGGCTGTCCTCCAAGAGCCACTGGGACGTGCCGGTGCGGATCGGCCGGGAAGCCGTGCACTTCCTGGTGTCCCACCCCACCCCGCCCACCTTCGACGGCCCCGAGGACCGCAACGGCCGCCGCAACCACGACGAGATACGGCTGTGGGCCGACTACATCGGCGGGCCCGGGCGCGGCGCCTATCTGTACGACGACCGGGGCGTGCGCGGCGGGCTGCGGCCGGGGGCGCGGTTCGTGCTGGCCGGCGACCAGAACGCCGACCCGTTCGACGGCGACAGCTACGATCACGCCATCCGACTGCTGCTGGACCACCCGGCGGTCCGCCCGCCCGCCACCCCGCCGTCCAGCAAGGGCGCCGTCGAGGCGGCGCAGCTCCAGGGCGGCGCCAACACCGCGCACACCGGCGATCCGGCGTACGACACCGCGGACTTCAACGACACCGCCCCGGGCAATCTGCGCGTCGACTACGTCCTGCCCTCCCGTGGTCTGGCTCCGGGCGCGAACGGCGTGTTCTGGCCGACGTCCGACGATCCCCTGTACCGACTGGTCGGCGGCGGCACGAACGTCCCCACGTCGGACCACCGACTGGTGTGGCAGGACGTGTACGTCCACTGAGCCGCGCGCTCTTGCCGAGCAGGGGCCGGGGCGCCAACGTAATCGCATGACCTCCTTCTCGCTCCCACATGAGCTGCACGGCGACGGCGCCCACAAGGTGTTCGCGGTGCACGGCTGGTTCGCCGACCGGTCCGCGTACGCGAGCGTCCTGCCCGACCTCGACGTCACGTCCTTCACCTACGCGCTGGTCGATCTGCGCGGCTACGGCGAGGCGAAGGACGCCGTCGGCGTGTACTCGACGGCCGAGGCGGCGCAGGACCTCCTGGAGCTGGCCGACCGGCTCGGCTGGGAGCGGTTCTCCGTGGTGGGCCACTCGATGGGCGGGGCGGTGGCCCAGCGGCTGCTGGCGCTGGCGCCGGGGCGGCTGCGGCGGATCGTGGGCGTCTCGCCGGTGCCCGCCTCGGGGCTGCCGCTCCCTGCCGACCAGTGGGAGCTCTTCGCGGACTCGGCGCATCTGCCGGAGAACCGCCGTACGATCATCGACTTCACCACGGGCGGCGTCCGCCCCGCCGCCTGGCTGGAGCGGATGGTCAGCCGCTCGCTCGCGGTCAGCGACCCGAAGGCGTTCCGGGCCTGGCTGGACTCCTGGGCCGGGGAGGACTTCCATGCCGAGGTGGCCGGCGTCCGGGTGCCCGCACTGGCCGTCACGGGCCGTCTGGACCCGGCGCTGTCGGCCGCGCTGCTGCGGGAGACCTGGCGGCGCTGGTATCCGTACGGCGAGGTACGGGAGCTGTCCGGCGCCGGGCACTACGCCATGGACGAGACCCCGCTGGAGCTGATCCAGGTGGTGGAGGCCTTCCTCGACGCCGATGACGAAGACGAAGACGAGACAGCCGGGGCAGCCGAGGCGGAGGAGACCGGCGCGACGGCGGAGGGCGAGGAGGCGTGACCTGCCGCCCGTCCCCACCCGTCCCCGACGTCTTCGATCCCCGCCGGTACGCCACCGGCGTCCCCTACGCCGCCTATCGCGTCCTGCGCGACCATCACCCGGTGGCCTGGCAGGACGAGCCCGAGGTGCTGGGCTGGCCGGCCGGTCCCGGGTTCTGGGCGGTCACCCGGCACGCGGACGTCGTCCGGGTGCTCAAGGAACCGCTGACGTACTCCTCCCATCTGGGCGCCACCCAGATCCGGGACCCGGACCCGGAGGATCTGCCGTTCATCCGGCGCATGATGCTCAATCAGGATCCGCCGGGACACGGCAGGTTGAGGAGGCTGGTGAGCCGGGCGTTCACCCCGGGACGCGTCGACCGTTTCACGGCGGTCGCCGAGAAGCGCGCCCAGGACCTGTTCGCGCGGGCCCTGGAGACGGCCCGCGAGGCGGACGGCACCGTCGATCTCGTCGCCGCCGTCACCGACGACTACGCCCTGCTCAACCTGGCCGACCTGCTCGGCGTCCCGGAGCCGGACCGCGGGCTGCTGCTGCACTGGACCCAGCGGGTCATCGGCTACCAGGACCCCGACGAGGCCGGCCCGCCGGTGCTGGACGCCTCGGGCAAGCCGGTCAATCCACGCTCCCCGGCGATGCTGCGGGACATGTTCGACTACGCCGGCCAACTGGCCGCGTACAAAAGGCGGTACCCGGCGGACGACGTGCTCACCATCCTCGCGCACGACGCCGAACTCACCGCCGCCGAGCTGGAGATGTTCTTCTTCCTGCTCACCATCGCCGGGAACGACACCGTGCGCGGCGCGGCACCGGGCGGCCTGCTGGCACTCGCCGAGCATCCGGAGTCCTACGACCGACTGCGCGCCGGAGGGATCGAACTCGCGCCCGCTGTCGATGAGTTGCTGCGCTGGCATCCGCCGGTGCTGACCTTCCGCCGTACCGCCGAACACGACACCGAGCTCGCCGGGCGGCGGATCCGCGCCGGTGACAAGGTCGTCGTCTTCCATGCCTCCGCCAACCGTGACGAACGGGTCTTCGCGGACCCGGACCGGCTGGACCTGACGCGTACGCCGAATCCGCACGTCTCCTTCGGCGACGGCCCGCACGTCTGCCTGGGCGCGCACTTCGCCCGGCTGCAACTGCGGGTGCTGTACCGGGAGGCGATGAGGACGCTGCCGGTGCTGCGCACCGCGGGTCCGGCCGGGCGGCTGGTGTCGAACTTCATCAACGGGATCAAGTCGCTGCCGGCGTGGGTGACTTGAGTCAGCGGCGCACCTGGATCAGGGCGTGCGTGCCGCTGGTGCGCCAGCGCTGATCCTCGGCGGCGGTCAGGGCGGCCTCCGTCCCGGCGTCCAGGCCGGTGATCACCTCGGACTTCAAGGTGCGCACGGCGGCGACCGGGCCGGGGAAGTAGGCAGTGACGTCGGCGAAGGAGGTGGTCGGCGGCCACTTGCGGTCGCCCACCAGGCGCCGGTAGTTGAGGTCGCCCTTGAGCACGGTCACCGTGGCCGGGGCGAACTCGCCGCGGAAGTCGTCGGGCATCCGCTCGTACGGCAGGGGCGCGCAGGAGAACGGGTGGGCGCGGACCGCGAGCCGTCCGTCGGTCAGCGCCGCCCACAGCGCGTCGCCGTACGCCCGCGCCTCGCCCTGTGCCGACCGAAGCCGGCGCAGGGCGTCGAGTACGTCGGCCGGGGTGGCGTCGGAGACGAAGTACGGATACGACTTGACGTGCAGGACGGCCCGCTGGACGCGCCCCCGGGTCAGGAGGTGGGCGATCAGTAGCAGGTCGGGGATGAGTTCGCGGCCCGCGTTGTCGGCGACCAGGCAGAGCAACTCAGCCGTCCCGGTGGGCCGGAGCAGGGACCACAGGGCCGCGCTGTCGTCGGCGACCAGGGGCGGGGTCCCGCCCGGCGTCGTACCGTCGGCGGCGGACAGCCGGAACCCGAGGTCCGCGCGGTTGCCCCACAGGGAGCCGTGCAGCAGGGCCCGGTCCTGCTCGGGCTCGGACAAGTCGGCCAGGTCGTCCAGCGCGGCCAGTTCCTCGTCCGTCTCCTCGGAGTCCAGCTCGGCCAGCTTGGCGGGCCGGAAGGGGTCGACGCCCTGCCAGGTGCCGGGGGTGAAGTAGCCGACGGCGGCGAGGAGTCGGCGGTAGAAGTAACTCTCCGCCCACAGCCACGGTACGTCGGTCCAGGGGCGGCCCGCGTAGGCGGCGGCGCCCCACTCCCGCCACCGGTCCCGGTCGTGGGCGTCGGCGGGGAGGGGTTCGATCACGCCCTTGGTGCAGTCGTCGAGGAGCGCGTCGAGCGCGGCCCGCCGCTCGGGGCCGTACGGGAAGGCCTCGCTCACCTGGCGGATGATCGCGGGATGCCGCTCGGTGAGGACGCTGTACGGGAAGGAGCCGGGTTCGTCGCCGAGGATCACGGGCGGGGTGTCTTGCATGCGGCCGACCGTATCGCGCGACGGGCCGGTTTCAGCCGCCTCTGGTCTCCCGCTCAAGTTGGGTGGCGAGGGTGAGGTAGCGGGGGCGGCGGGGCACCGGGACCATGCCGCGGATCAGGAGGTGCCACATCTCGGCGACCCGGCGGGGCTGGCGGGCTACCGGTTCGATGGAGCGGCCGACGACCCGGGTGCCGACGAAGAAGCAGACGAGGGAGTGGGCCGCGGCGTCCACGTCGACGTCCGGATGGACGTCCGACTCCTTGACCGCGCCCAGGAGTTTGCGGGAGGCGATGTCCAGCCACTCCGTGAAGGGGTGCCGCAGGGGCGCCTTCACGGCCACTCCCCCGGTGGCCAGCCGGAGCCCGGCCCGGGGTATCGGGCCCTCGACCGACAGCCGGGTGACGCCGAAGGTGGTGCGCATCAGCGCTTCCAGGGAGGAGTAGCCGCGGGCGTCCATCTCCCCGGCGATCTTCCGGGAGGCCTGGGACTGCAACTCCATGATCGCGTGCGCCAGGTCCTCCTTCGCCGCGAAGTGGAAGTACAGGGCGCCCTTGGTGACTTGGGCGTGCTGGACGATGTCGCTCAGACTGGTCGATTCGTAGCCGCGACGATCGAACAGGTCAGCGGCAGCGGTGATGATCGTCGCGCGGGTCTGTTCAGCGCGTAACTGCCTCGGCATCGCCTGGACACTCCTGGGGAAAAGAACGGGTCATGCCGTTTGTTTTTTACTCCCCGGACACGATAACTCACCGCGCGGCCGTACCCACACGGCATTCGAAGACTGCCGAGTCCCCTTGGACGCCGAGGACTTGGATCCGACCGTCGGGACCGGGATCCGCCTCGATCCATGTGGGTCGGTCCAGTTCGGCGTAACGGTCGAAGGTCGCGTGGAACGACACCGGGACACACCGTCCGCCGAACACCGCCCGGGCGGCCTGGCCGGCCGCCTCCAGGAGCAGCATGCCGGGGACATGGTCGAGCGGATGGTCAAAGAAAACGGGATGCGCGGTATCTACTCGCAACTGCCAGCGCCCTGGACGCTCCGGCCGGGCCAGCACGACATCGGCGGGGACCGTGCGGTCCACCACCGCGGGCGGCAGTCCGGGCCGCGGGGCGAGCGCGGTGACGGTGGCGGGCGTACGGCCGCCGCGCAGCCTGCGGTAGACGGACTCGCTGGTCCAGGATGCGGCGAAGTACGCGCTCGCGACCTGCGTGTCCTCTATGGTCACGGCCGCGGTGAGGTTGAACGCGGCCACGCGTCCCGCGCGGTGGCGGACGTCGAAGATCTCGACGTCGATGGCCGGTTCGGCGGGCAGGGAGCCCACGGCGAGGTGCTCGGGACGGGTGCTGACGCGCAACTCCTGGAGCACGAACCGGTGGCCGAGGGGAACGTCGTACTCGGTGTGGGCGAGGAGTGTTCCGGCCTGGCGGACGGTTTCGGTGACGAGCAGCGGCTCGTATGCGGTACGGTCGCTCGACACGTGCAACTGGTGGGCTCGCGGCCACTGCGCGACTACCCTGAACCGGTCGGTTCCGATCCGGTGCCAGCCGGTGAGGAGGGTCTCGGCGACAGCCGCGCGGTGCACCAACTGGCGGGGCACGGTGGCCGTGAGGGCCTCGGACACTTTCGGGAAATCGGCGAGTTGCGGCAATTCAGGCATGCTCTCTCCCTGGCTCCCCCGACATGGTGACAGACGGCGAGGTGCCCGTGCCGTGAGCGCTAGAGTACGAGCCGACCGGTTTGTTTTCAATGAGACCAGGGTGACCAGGATCGGCTCGCGTCCGGGCCGTCGTACTGTGGGCCATCCGGTCAACTCGGCGCATCGAAGGGGCGCTTATGGCGAAGCAGGAGCGCGCCATCAGGACGCGCAGAGCGATCCTGGAAGCCGCGGGCGCGGTGTTCGACGAGCACGGCTACGCCTCGACGACGATCTCCATGGTGCTGGAGCGGGCCGAAGTCACCAAGGGCGCCCTGTACTTCCACTTCCCGTCCAAGGAGTCCCTCGCCCAGGCCGTACTGGACGAGCAGGTCCCGTTCGGCGCGGTGCCGCCGCATCCGTGCAAGCTCCAGGAGATCGTGGACATGAGCTTCGTCTACGGTCGGCGGCTGATGAGCAACCCGCTGTTGCAGGGCAGTGTGCGACTGACCGTGGACCAGGCCACGCCGCCCGGTGTCGATCACTCCGGACCGTTCCGGCAGTGGGCGGACCATGTGGTCGAGTTGCTGGAAGAGGCCGAGAAGCAGGGTGAGTTGCTGCCCACGGTCGTGCCGAGGGAGACGGTGGAGCTGCTGGTCGGGTCCTTCGCCGGTATTCAGCTGATGTCCCGGGCGCTCACCGGGCGGGAGGATCTCGGGCACCGGCTCTCGGTGCTGTGGGCGCATGTCCTGCCGAGCATCGCGGTGCCGGGGCTGCTGGGCCGG
Organism: Streptomyces cupreus; assembly: GCF_014257025.1. GTDB lineage: Bacteria > Actinomycetota > Actinomycetes > Streptomycetales > Streptomycetaceae > Streptomyces > Streptomyces cupreus. The sequence continues at coordinate 176,205 of NZ_JACMSF010000008.1, read as the reverse complement.
CTCGACACCGCGCCGGACCGGGGCGCTCGGATCCTCGCCATGCTCGAAGAGGACGAGGAGCTGATGCAGAGGGCCGAGCCGTGATCCTGCTCACCGGAGCGACCGGCACCGTCGGCGGACTGGTCGCGCGCCGTCTGCGCGGTGCCACTCCCCTTCGGCTGCTGACCCGCCGCCCGGACCGTGCCGCGGACCTTGCGGGACCCCAAGTCGAGGTCGTGGGCGGTGACTTCGACGATGCGTCGAGCCTACGGCGAGCACTGACCGGTGTGACCTCCGCCCTGCTGGTCACCGCGAATCCGCTGACCCAGGCCCATGACGAGCATTTCCTGGCAGCCGCGCTCGAGTCCGGCGTACGGCATGTCGTGAAGCTGTCCGCGCTCGCGGTCACCGACCCCGACGCCACCGACCTGATCACGACCTGGCAGCGCGACAACGAGCGGCTCCTCGGTGACTCGGGCCTGTCGTGGACCCTGCTGCGTCCGCGCGCGTTCATGTCCAACACGCTCGGCTGGGCCATCTCGATCCGCGCGGAGGGTGTCGTACGGGCGGCGTGCGGGAGCGCGGTGAACGCCACCATCGATCCCCGGGACATCGCCGACGTGGCCGCGCTGACGCTGCTGGAGCCCGACGCGCACGCCGGACGGGCGTACCCGCTCACCGGTCCGGAGGCCATCAGCGCCGTGGAGCAGACGAAGATCCTCGGCGATCTGCTGGAACGGCCGCTGCTGTTCGAGGAGTTGACCGAAGAGGAGGCGCGGCGGCGGCTGCTCGTACGCTATCCGGCGCCGATCGCCGAGGCGCTCGCACAGAGCGCGGCCCGGGGGCGGGCCGGGGCGAAGTCGGAGGTGGACTCCACCGTCGCCGAGCTGCTGGGGCGGTCCGCCGGGAGCTATCGGCGGTGGGCGCTCGATCATCTGGCCGCGTTCCACGGCGAGGGGACATGACGACGGGCCGGCCGATGCCCCATCCGCACCGGCCGACCCGTCCGCTCTGGTGAAGGCTCGCTCAGAAGGTCAGCTTCCAGCTGTTGAGCGTGCCCGTGTCCTGCGCCGCCGTGTCCTGCACCCGCAGCTTCCAAGTGCCGTTCGCGACCTCGCTGGAGGCGTTCACCGTGTAGGTGGCGACGACATTGTCCGCGGAGTCCGAGGAGCTGGCGGACTTCAGACGGTAGCTCGTGCCATCCGGCGCCACGAGGTCGATGACCAGGTCACCGCGGTAGGTGTGGGTGATGTCCACGCCGACCTGAAGCGCCGAGGGCGCGTTACCGGTACGGCCGGAGACGGCGATCGGGGACTCCACGGTGCTGCTGTCCGGGATCGCGACGGCCGAGGTGCTGGTGAAGGTGGTGCCCCCCGTGGAGCCGCCGCTCACCGCCTGCACCGTCTTGGCCGCGTCCGCGAGCCCCGCGCCGCAGCCGCCGGAGCAAGTACCGGCCAGGGCACGCGAGTTGGTCTTGATCGCGGACTCGATCTGGGCCGGGGTCAGCGCGGAGTTCGCCGACTTCATCAGCGCGGCGAGGCCCGCGATGTGCGGGGCGGCCATGCTGGTGCCCTGGTAGTACTCGTAGGACTCGGCGCCCGGGCCCTGCGCGCCGGCGTTCAGCGTGGACAGGATGCCGTTCGCGGTGACGGAGTTGGTCTCGCCGCCCGGGGCGGCGATGTCGACGACCGTGCCGTAGTTGGAGTAGTAGGAGCGGTTGCCCTGACGGTCGGCGGCGGCGACGCTGATGACGTTGCTGCAGCTGGCCGGCGAGTAGTTGGCCGCGTTCGCGTTGCTGTTGCCCGCCGCGACGACGACCGTGGTGCCGCGGTTGACGGCGGCGTTGATCGCGTTCTGGGTCGCGGTGGTGCAGGCGCCGCTGCCGCCGAGGCTCATGTTGATGACCTTGGCGACATTGGTGTTGGCCGGGACACCGGAGACCGTGCCACCGGACGCCCAGGTGATGGCGTCGATGATGTCGGAGTCGTAGCCGCCGCACTTGCCGAGCACACGCAGCGGGGAGACCTTGGCGCCGTAGGCGATGCCGGCAACGCCCTTGCTGTTGTTGGTCACCGCGGCGATGGTGCCGGCGACGTGGGTGCCGTGCCAGGAGGAGTCGTAGGCCGGGTCACCGGACGCGCATTGGTTCGCGGCGGTCCAGTCGCCCGGGTCGGCCGGGTTGCTGTCCCGGCCGCCGCCGTCGCCCGCGACGGTGGCGTCGGAGATGAAGTCGTAGCCGCCGACGATGTTCGCCGCGAGGTCGGAGTGGGTCACATAGCCGGTGTCGATCACGGCGACGGTCACCCCGGTGCCGGTGGCGACGTCCCAGGCACCCGGCACGTTCATGCCCGCGGTGGCCTCGAACAGGTCCCACTGCTTGCTGTACTCGGTGTCGTTCGGCGTGGCCAGCGGCTTGTTCAGCCGGTCCGGTACGACATAGGCGACCTGCGGGTCGGCCTGGTACTCGGCGACGACATCGGCGACATCCGCCTTGGTGAGGTCCTCGCCGAGGTCGACGAGGGCGGCACCGGTGCCGAGCCGGCGCTGGAAGTCCAGCTTCTCGCCGGCCTCCTTGCCCTTGGCGGCGGCATCCGCGTCGGCGGCCTTGTTCGACTTCGCCTCGGCGGCACCGGACTTGTAGCCGACGATGAGCCGTTCGGCCGGGGCGCCGGGTGCGGCCTCGGTGCGGGCGGCGGGGGCTTCCTGGGGAGCCGCGGACTCCTGGGCGACGGCGACCGAGGCGGTAGCGGCCGTGAACAGCGCGGCGGAGACGGCGGCGACGGATATCAGCTTCCGTCTTACGGAGGGAGAGGTACGCAAGGGCTTTTGCCTTTCGTGGCCGTACTCCGGGCAGCGCGGAGCGGCGGTCGATGCGCTTCGTCCTCGAAGCGATGGGGGGTGAACCGAAAACCGAAAAGCGTGCGCGGTGGCCGGCCAGGCGCGGTGGGGGGCCGACCCGTCCGGGGTTACCTATGGGGCGGCTGTGCTGGAACGATAGGCAAACAAAAGGTCATAGGGATACAGGGGAAACCCTCGATCCGGCCGGAAACGAACCCTCGCCGTCGGCCGGTTGACCGCCTGTGTCCCCTTTTGCAAGGGCTCGCTCCCCGCTGAACGCGCCGGGCCCCCGGCCCGTACTGGACGGAAGCAGTCCGTCCCGCACCGGCCGAGGAGACCCTTCACATGACCCGGACCCGCGCTCGGCGCGCGATCGTGGCAGCGGCGGCCCCTGTGCTGCTCGCGCTGTGGTCCGCGACCCCGGCCGCCGCGCACGGCGCGCCCACGGATCCGGTCAGCCGGGTGATGGCCTGCTCCCCCGAGGGCGGCAGCGCCACGCGGTCGGCGGCCTGCCGGGCTGCGGTCGCCGCGAACGGCACACCGTTCACGGCCTGGGACAACCTGCGCATCGCGAACGTGAACGGCCGAGACCGGCGAATCGTCCCCGACGGAGAGCTGTGCAGCGGCGGACTGCCCGAGTACCGGGGCCTCGACCTCGCCCGCACCGACTGGCCGTCGACCCGGCTGAACCCGGGCGCCACCCTGACCATGCGATACGTCTCGACGATCCCGCACACCGGCACGTTCCGCCTCTACCTCACCGAGCCCGGCTACGACCCGACCCGGCCGCTCACCTGGTCCGATCTGCCGGAGCGGCCGTTCGCCGAGGTACGGGACCCGGCGCTGACGGACGGCGCGTACCGGATCCGGGCGACCCTGCCGGCGGACCGGACGGGGCGGCATGTGCTGTACACGGTGTGGCAGAACAGCAGTACGCCGGATACCTACTACTCGTGCTCGGACGTGGAGTTCCCGGCGAAGGAGAACTCCCCGACTCCGGTCGAGCGGCGCCGTACGACGCCTTCACCGGCGGATGCGACACCGGTGGCCTCCACAGCGGACTCGGGCCCGTCGGCCCCGATGTTCGCGGGCGGCGCCGCCGCGGTGCTGGTGCTCACCGGGGGCGCCGCCCTGGCCGTACGACTTCGACGCAGGTGAACTCGGCCTGTACGGCGGTCAGTTGACGTAGACGAGTGCGCCGCCGTCGGTCACCGGGGCGTACTTGGCAGCTGTGCCAGAGCGTCGACCTCGGGGGCACCAATCTGCTGATCACGGCGGGCAGCGGCGCGGAGAAGGTCACCGCGAGCGATCTGACCACGGACTCCACCGAGTTGTCCGGCGACGCCGCCTTCTCCAACATCGAGATCGGCAACGACGCCGGCACCCTCACCAAGGGCGGCGTACAGGGCCCGAAGGGCGTGTTCAGCCAGCAGGCGGACACCGTACGCATCGCCAATCTGCGGCAGACCAACTACGCCACGACCGCAGGCGTGTTCAAACTGCCGGGCCTCAAGCTCCGCTTCAGCGACTCGGGTTGCTGATGTCGAGGGAGAGCTTTCGTCGCTGGCGGGGCGAACGGCCGTTCTGGGGCGGACTGCTGCTCGCCCTGGGCGGCGCGGAGATCCTGTTCACGGAGAAGGCGTCACTGAAAGTCGTCCTGCACATCGGGATGCAGGGCCTGGCCGGCTATCTCCTGCCGACGCTGATGAGCGGCTTCTTCCTCGGTCTGCTCCTGGGCGCCGTGGGGAGTTGCCTCGCCTTCGGCTGGCTCCCCGACCAGGAACCGCGCCGGAGCCGTCGGCAGCGGCGGCGGGCGAGGGAGCAGGAGGTGGGGGAGCCCGCCTGAACCGGGCTCCCCCACCGGGGGCACCGCAGCAGATCGGAAATCGGCCAAGGCCGTCCATCTCATTGACGCGCACGCGCCACACCCCTAACTTCTGATCGCCCTGTCGAACTCTGTTCGATATCTCGACTGGCGTCGCCCCGCATCGGCCGTCCCCCTGGAGTCCAGATGACCGACCACCCGCACCCGCACCCGTCCCGCAGAACGCTCCTCCGCCTCGCGGCGACCGCCCCGCTCGCCGCGACCGGCGCGCTGACGCTCGGCAGCGGAACCGCGCACGCCGCCGACTCGGCGTACGTCATGGCCTACTTCACCGAGTCCACCACCATGCTGGAGGCCAACTACGGCCTGCACCTCGCCGTCAGCACCGACGGCCTGCGCTGGACCCCGCTCAACCAGAACGCCCCCGTGGTCACCCCGACCCAGGGGGCCGGCGGACTGCGCGACCCGTTCGTGCTGCGCAAGCAGGACGGCACCTTCGTGGTCCTGGCGACGGATCTGAGCGGCACCGACTGGAGCCGCACCAGCGTCCACATCCATGTCTGGGACTCGGTGGACCTGCGGACCTTCACCGGCTACCGGCTGCTGAAGCTGCACGACATGACCAACACCCACAGCTGGGCGCCGGAGGCCTACTGGGACGCCGGGCGCGGGCAGTACGGCATTCTCTACTCGTCGGTGAACAGCAGCGGCCACAACGTGATCATGGTGAGCTACACGACCGACTTCCGGACGACGACCAGCCCCCAGGTCTTCTTCGACCCCGGCTACGACATCATCGACGGCAACCTCACCATCGGTGTGAACGGCGTCAACTACCTCTACTACAAGAGGAACCAGACCCTCGTCGGAGCACGGTCGACCTCGCTGACCCCGGGCAGCTTCACCCCGTTCAGCACCCCGGTCTCGCACGGCGGCACCGAGGCGCCGACGGTGGTGAAGTCACTGACGTCCAACACCTGGTACCTGTGGGGCGACACCTACACACCGAACGGCGTCTTCTACGCCTGGCAGACGACCGACCTCGCGTCCGGCACCTGGACGCCGGTCGACCAGAAGCTGTACACGCAGCCCCTCAACTCCAAGCACTGCGGCATCCACCCGATCACCTCGACCGAGTACACCAACCTGCTCGCGAAGTGGGGCGCGCCCTCCTGGAACCGGCTCAAGTCGTACAACTTCCCGGCCCGTTACGTCCGGCACAGCGGTTTCGTGGGCCGGATCGACGAGTACCCCTTCGACCCGTTCCCCGACTCCCAGTGGAAGCTGGTGCCGGGCCTCGCGGACTCCTCCGGGGTGTCCTTCCAGTCGGTCAACTACCCGACCCGCTATCTGCGGCACTACAACTACGCGCTCCAACTGGACGTGAACGACGGCACGTCCACGTTCGCCGGGGACGCGACCTTCTACCGTACGGCGGGGCTCGCCGACGCGTCCTGGTCGTCGTTCCGGTCGTACAACAACCCGACGCGCTACATACGGCATTACAGCTATGCCCTGCGCATCGACCCGATCTCGACGGCGACCGAGCGGCAGGACGCGACGTTCCAGGTGGGCTACTAGGAGCCCCGCGGCGGGGTCGTGGGTGTCACGGCCCCGCCGGAAGAGGCGTCAGCCCAGACCCGCCGACTCCAGCCAGGCCTTGGCGACATCGAGCGGGTCCTTGTTCTCCAGCTGGACCTGGGAGTCCAGGTCGAGCAGGGTCTTGGTGTCGAGCTTGGCGGAGACCGCGTTGAGGGCGTCGACGCCCTCCTGCGGCAGGCCCGACTTGTAGACCAGCGGGGTCACGTTGGCGAAGCCGAAGAGGTTCTCCGGGTCCTGGAGAACGACGAACTTCTCCTTGGTGATCGTCGGGTCCGTGGTGAAGATGTCCGCGGCCTGCACGGTGTTCTTCGTCAGCGCCGCCTGGGTCAGCGGGCCGCCGGCGTCGAGCGCCTTGAAGGACTTGAACTCCAGGCCGTAGACGTCCTTGAGGCCCACCAGGCCCTGCTGCCGGGTCTGGAACTCCGGGGAACCGCCGATGACCAGTTCGGGGGCGATGTCCTTGAGGTCCGCGAGGGTGGACTCGCCGGTGAGGCTGTACTTCTTGGCGGTCGCCGCGTTGATGCTGACGGAGTCCTTGTCCTCGGCGGGCGAGGACTCCAGCAGGGTCAGCTTCTTGTCCAGCTTGGTCTTCACCGTCGCGTTCACCTCGTCGGCGGACTTCTGCGCCGCCTTCGGGTCCAGGTACGCCAAAAGTGAGCCGTTGTACTCCGGCAGCACGGTGATGGAGCCGTTCTTCAGCAGGCCGTAAGTGGTCTCGCGACTGCCGATATTGGGCTTGTAGGTGACCTTGATGCCCTTGGCCTTCAGGGCCTCGCCGTAGATGTCGGCGAGCAGGATGGACTCGGCGAAGTTGTTGGAGCCGACGACGACGGTGTCGCCGCTCGCCTTGTCCTCCGCCAGGGGGTTGTCGTTCTCGTCGTCGGAGGAGCCACATCCCGCGAGCAGGGCCGCGGTGGCGGCGAGCGCGACGATGGACCTGCTGCGTGAGGCGGTAGAAGTCACGATTCCCGATCCGGACTCAGATGTTGGGGGACGGCAGTTCTTCAGTACGTGAACCGATCCAATCCAGCCGCTTCTTGATCAGTCAAGGGAATCCGGGTAACCGATTGGCCTCGATGAGTAGTCAGTTGTGATCGCATGTGAAGACGAACGACTCAAGAGGCGATAGTCTCCCCCGCAGTTGACGCCGGGCGCTGAGGAGGAAAGGTGTCCACGAAAGAGGTGGACGCGTCCACCGCGACACAAGGCTTCCCGCTCGGCATACGGCGACTCACCGACCGCTGGCCCTTCCGGCGCAAGCTCAACCTCCTGGTCGGCGTGCCGCTCGCCGTCGTGGCCGCCCTGCTCGCCTACCTCACCACCGTTCAGGCCCGTCAGTCCTTCTCCGCCTCCGACGCGGCCCGGCTGGTCCGGGACAGCGCCGAGGTCGCCACCCTCGTGGACCGGGTGGAGGCCGAACACCAGCAGGCGATCCTGCTCTCCGTACGGCACGAGGCCGCCGCCGACGGCGACGCCCCGCCCGCCACGGACGCGTACGACAAGGCGCAGGCCGCGGTGGACGCCCAGGTCATCAAGGTCCGCGAGACCTTCGGTGACCGGCTCCCGGACACCGAGGCGCGGGCCCTCAGGGAGATCGGCGCCCTGGGCGGCCTCCGTGACACCATCGAGCAGGGCCATCTGCCCGCCGACAACATCGACCCGGCGTACGCGAACGCGGCCAAGGGCGTCATCGACGGCCTCGGCCTGGACCGCAACGCCTCCCTCGCGGCCACCTTCACCGGCAACCTCCTCGACTCGCTGCTGCGCGCCGACGCCGCCCACAGCGCCTTCGAGACCGGGGTGTTCTCCGCGACGACCGGTGACTCCAACGCGCTCATCGAGTTCATCGGCGCGGTCGGCTCCTACGAGGTGTACACCTACCAGGCCGACCGCTTCGCCCGGTTCGCCGACGCCGAGCAGGCCGAGGAGCTCAGCGGCATCGAGCACAGCTCCCCGCAGGCCACCATCCGCCGCCAGTACGCCGAGCTGCAGATCGACCCCGGCTCGCTCCAGGCCGACTCCCCCGCCGAGATCCGGCAGGCGTTCCAGGCCTCGCTCGACTCCTACCCCGCCTACCGCGAGCAGGCAGAGATCCGGCTCGGGGTCACCGCCTCCCTCATCGACCAGATCGCCGACCGCGCCGACGAGGCCTCCGGCGACGCCGCCTGGCGCGCGGGACTGCTGCTCACGCTCGCCCTGTTCGGCTTCGCCCTCTGGCTCGCCCTCTCGGTCGCGGTCCGCCGCTCGGTGGTGCGCCCGGTGCAGGCCCTCACCGGCGCCGCCCGGGAGGTCGCCGAGGTCGCGGACCGGGAGCTGGCCCGGGTCGCCGACGACGACGCCGAGGACGACGGCCCGCCCCGGCTGCGCGAGGTGCCGGTCACCGCACGCGACGAGATCGGCGACCTCGCCGACGCGTTCAACCGCGTGCAGACCACCGCGGCCGCGCTCCTGGAGCGCCAGGTGCTCAGCCGCCGCAACGTCGCCGAGATGTTCGGCAACGTCGGCCGCCGGGTCAGCAACCTCACCACCCGCCAGCTCGCCCAGATCGACGCGGTGGAGCGCGGCGAGACCGACCCGGAGTTGCTGGAACGGCTGTACAGCATCGACCACATCGCGGTCCGGCTGCGCCGTAACGCCGACAGCCTGATGCTGCTCGCCGGCATCCGCGAGTCGGGCCTCGGCTCCGGTCCGCTCGCGCTCACCAATGTCGTCCGTGCCGCGCTCGGCCAGATCGAGGGCTTCCAGCGGGTACGGCTGACCGCGCGCTCCGAGGCCGCGGTGGAGCCGGACGTCATCGGCGACCTCACGCTGATGGTGGCCGAACTGCTGGAGAACGCCGTGTCGTTCTCGCCCGCCGGCAGCCCCGTCGAGGTGACGGTGGCGACCGCCGAGGACGACACGGCGTCGATCGTGATCGCCGACCACGGTCTCGGTATGAGCGCCGAGCGCCTCGCCGAGGAGAACGCCCGGCTGATCCGCCGCGAGCGACTCGACCTGGTGCCGACGAAGGTGCTGGGCCTGTTCGTGGTCGGCACGCTGGCGCGCCGCTGGGAGATCGGCGTGACGCTGACCCGGACGCCGGGCGGCGGTGTCACGGCGGAGGTGAGCCTGCCGACGACGCTGCTGCTCCCGGAGCCCGCGGAGCCGGTGCCGGCCCCGGCCGAGGTGCCCGCGGCCACGGCATCCGGACCGCTCCCCTCGGCCGCCACGGAGGACGACTCCGCCCCCCTCCCGCGCAGGGTCCCCCGGCGCGAGGGCGCCGCCCCGGACGTACCTCCCGCCGATCACGCGAGGGCCGACCAGCCGGACGCGTCCACCAGGGCCCACGCCGACGGGCCCCGCCCGCTGCGCCGCCGCGTCCGCGGTGCCACCCTGCGCACCTCCGAGGACACCGGCGCCCACCAGATCCTGCGCCAGGCCTCCCGCCCCGCCGACGCGGACGCCGTACGGTCCGCGCTGGAGGAGTTCGAGGCGGCCGTGGAACGGGCGCACCGCGACAGCGACACCACCGACGAGACACCCATCCCCGCCAAGCAGGACTCGAACCACCTCCCGGAAGGAGCGGAGCAGTGAGTACGTCCACAGGAGGCACCACGCCGGCCGAACTCCAGGCCGCCGCAGCCGACTTCACCTGGCTGCTGAATCGCTTCGCCACGGAGACCGCGGGCGTCGTCGACGCCATCGCCGTCTCCTCCGACGGGCTGCTGATCGCGGTCTCGGAACTGCGGGAGCACGCCGACTCCGAGCGGCTCGCCGCGATCGTCTCCGGCATCACCAGCCTCGCCGCCGGAGCCTCCGGCAACTACGGCCTCGGCGGCCTCAACAAGGTCATCATCGATCTGGAGGGCGGCCATGTGCTGGTCTCCGCGATCGGCAGCGGCGCCCTGCTCGGCGTGGTCACCGACAAGGAGGCCAAGCTCGGCAACATCGCCTACGAGATGACGCTGTTCGCCAACCGCGCCGGTGCCGCGCTCAGCCCACAGCTGGTGCTGGAGCTGAAGAACAGCGTCGGCGCCGCGTCGGCTCGCTGAGGACGACCTGATGGCGGACGGCACCCAACCCCCGGGCGACGACCCGGTCGGCCCCGCCCCCGCCGTACGGCCGTTCCTGGTCACCGCCGGCCGGGTGGCGCCCAGCGCCTCCGGCCGGACGATGCCCGTCGAGACCCAGGTGGTGGCCACCGCCTCGGGGCTCGACGCGCTGTCCCTGCTCTCCTTCGAGCAGCACGACATCGTGGCCGCGTGCCGGCAGCCGCAGTCCATCGCGGAGATCGCGGCGCGGCTGCGGCTGCATCTGAACGTGGTCCGCGTCCTCGCCGAGGACCTGCGGGCCGAGGGGCGGCTGACGGTGCATGTGCCGAACTCCGATGCCGTCCACGATTCATCCGTACTGCGAAGAGTGATCGATGGCCTGCGCGCCATCCCCGACTCCCGGGGGGTACTCCGTGACACCGACTGAACCGGCCGCCGCCGTACGACCGCCGCTGCCGGTCAAGATGGTGATCGCGGGGGGATTCGGGGTGGGCAAGACGACGGCGGTCGGGTCCATCTCCGAGATCGAGCCGCTGACGACGGAGGCCGCGATCACCGAGGTCGCGGCCGGAGTTGACGACCTCACCCACACTCCGCGCAAGACCACCACCACCGTTGCCATGGACTTCGGGTGCATCACCATCGACCCGACGTTGAAGCTCTATCTGTTCGGTACGCCCGGGCAGGAGCGGTTCGGGTTCATGTGGGACGACATCGTGGAGGGGGCGGTGGGTGGTCTTGTCATTGTGGATACGCGGCGGCTCGATGACTGTTATGCGGCCGTCGACTACTTCGAGCACCGGGAGATCCCGTTCGCGGTGGCTGTGAACGCGTTTGACGGGAAGGTGGAGCACGAGCTGGACGACGTGCGCTGGGCGCTCGACGTGAGCGCAGGGGTACCAGTCGTCGTGTTCGACGCGCGGGAGCGCGGCTCGGTACGGGACGCCCTGTTGGTCGTCCTGGAACAGGCCCTCGCCCGCACCGAAGCCTGACTAGCCGGCACTCCCCCGCCGCACTCCTTGAGACACCGTGAGTCGGCCTACCCCCCAGAACAACCCCAGCGTCGCCAGCGCCATCGCCGCCACCAGCGTCGCCCCGCCCACCACCTTCTCGTAGTCCCGCTGGTACAAGCCGTCCACGATGTAGCGGCCCAGGCCGCCGAAGCTGACGTACGCCGCGATCGTCGCCGTTGAGACGATCTGGATCGCCGCTGAGCGCAGGCCGCTGAGGATCAGGGGGAGGGCCACGGGGAGTTCGACGCGGAAGAGGACCTCCGTCTCGGCCATGCCCATGCCCCGCGCGGCGTCCACCGGGGCGGGGTCCACGGAGCGCATGGCCTCGTAGGTGGTGACCAGGATCGGGGGGATCGCCAGAACCACCAGCGGGATCATGACCGGTGCCATACCGAGGCCCAGCAGGACGAACATCAGGACCATCAGGCCGAAGCTGGGCAGGGCCCGGCCCGCCGTGGCGATGAGGGCCAGGGTGTTGCCGCCGCGGCCCGTGTGGCCGGTGAGCAGGCCGATCGGCAGGCCTATGGCGGCGGCTGTGCCGAGCGCCATCAGGGTGTAGCCGATGTGTTCGGCCACCCGGGTCGGTATGCCGTCGTAGCCCTGCCAGTGGGCGTTGTCGCTGAAGAAGGCGTCGATGTAGTTGAGGATGTTCACCGGGTGGCCTCCTTCGCGGTGAGCCGACGCGCGCTGGTGCTGCGGGGCATCCAGGGGGTCAGCAGCACGCGTACGACGATCAGCGCCGCGTCGACCAGGATCGCCAGGACCGCCGTGCCCACGACCGAAAGCCATATCAGGCGGGGCTGGTTGTAGATCATGCCGCTGTTGAGGAGGTTGCCAAGGGCGCCCTGGTTGCCGATCAGCATGCCCACGCTGACCAAGGAGATGCTCGACACCGAGGCGATCCGGAGCCCTGCGATGATCGCGGGCGCGGCGATGGGCAACTGGACCTGGAAATAGCGGCGTACGGGGCCGAAGCCCATGGCCGTGGCGGCGGCCAGCGTCTCCTGCGGGACCGATCGGACGCCGTCGACGATCGCCGGGACCAGCACCACCAGGCTGTAGACGGCCAGCGGGATCATCACGGTGAGTTCGGACAGGCCCGTGTAGTCGATGAGGATCACGAAGAAGGCCAGCGACGGGATGGCGTACAGCACCGTCGTCACCCACAGCACCGGCGGGTACAACCAGCGCAGCCGGACGCAGAGTTGGGCGATCGGCAGGGACGCCAGCAGTCCGGCCAGCACCGGGAGCAGGGCCTCGCGCAGATGGAGGGCGACCAGGCCGAGGTAGCTGTTCTGGAGGTCGCTCGGCATGTCGAAGAGCTCGCTCATCGCGCGGCCTTCTGCGTCGTCGCGCTCTTGGCGTGGGCGCCCCGGATCGCCTCGCCGATGGTCTGCTGCGAGACCACTCCGGCCGCGCGGCCCTCACCGTCCACGGCGACGGCCCAGCCGGTCGGTGAGAGTACGGCGCAGTCGAGTGCGGCCCGCAGGGAGTCCGTAGCGACCACGAACGGGCGTCCGTAGGGCAGCAGTCGAGCCGTGTCGATCTCTGTGTCCCGCTCGGCCCAGCCAAGGGGCTTGCCGTCCAGATCCGTTACGAGGAGATAGGGGGCGTCGGTCAAGTCCCGGGCGGCGATCTGCTCGTCGGTCGTGTCGCTCGCGACGATCGGGGCCGTCAGCAACTCCAGCCCCGCGGAGGGGAAGAAGGACAGCCGCCGGATGCCCCGGTCCGTGCCGAGGAAGTCCTCGACGAAGGAGTCGGCGGGGTCGGTCAGCAGTTCGGCGGGCGGCGCGAACTGGGCGAGCCGGCCGCCGGTGCGCATCACGGCGACCATCGTGCCGAGCTTGACGGCCTCGTCGATGTCGTGCGTGACGAAGACGATGGTCTTGCCCAGCTCCTCCTGGATGCGCAGGAGTTCGTCCTGGAGCCCCTTGCGGACGACCGGGTCGACGGCGGAGAACGGCTCGTCCATGAGCAGCACCGGAGGATCGGCGGCGAGCGCCCGGGCCACGCCGACGCGCTGCTGCTGTCCGCCGGAGAGCTGGTACGGGTAGCGCTTGGCGAGGGCGCCGTCGAGACCGACCCGCTCCATCAGCTCGCGCGCGCGGGCCCGGGACTTCTCCTTGCCCCAGCCGAGCAGGCGGGGCACGGTGGCGATGTTGTCCAGGATCGTGCGGTGCTGGAAGAGACCGGCGTTCTGGATGACGTAACCCATGGACCGGCGCAGGGTGTTGACGGGCTGCTGCTGGATGTCCTTGCCGTCGAGGAGGATGGTGCCCTCGCTGGGCTCGACCATCCGGTTGATCATGCGCAGGGTGGTCGTCTTCCCGCAGCCCGAGGGTCCGACGAGGACGGTGATCGAGCGGTCGGGTATCTCCAGCGACAGCCGGTCGACCGCCACCGTGCCGTCGGGGTACCGCTTGGTGACTGAATCTATCCGTATCAAAACGCCGAATACCCTTCGGGTCTGGCAGAAGTCGCCCGCTTCCGGCCGGGGTTGAGCAGGCCGTTGCGGGGAGAGTCTAGACCGCAGGTGAGCGTGGCGAGCCAGACGAGGGTGCGCCGGCTCTCGGGCCCCGCCAGGACCAGGACGCCCTCGGACTCGTGGCCGCGGTTCACCATGGTGGGTGCTGTCGGAACGACCCGTTTTCCGGTGGGGTCCCGGATGTCGGCCGAAGTCGTCCGCGTCCCTCAAGGTGGAGTCATGAGCGAGCAGCAGCGGTTCGACGTGTGGCAGGCATCGGCCGCCTACGAGCGGTACATGGGCCGGTGGAGCCGGAAGGTCGCCGAGCGGTTCACCGCCCTGGCCGGCCACCGGGACGGGCTGCGCTGGCTGGACGTGGGATGCGGGACCGGGGCGCTGTCGGCGGTGCTGTCCGCCCGGTGCCGGCCCGCGCTGGTGCTGGGCTGCGACCGGTCCGCGGAGCTGGTGGCCGGCGCGCGGGAGGCGGCGTACGGGCCGGTGCGGTTCGTGGTGGCGGACGCGAGGGCACTGCCGGTGCGGGACGGTTCGTGCGACGCCGCCGTCAGCGGGCTCACGCTGAACTTCCTTCCCGAGCCCGCCGAGGGCGTCGCCGAGATGGTCCGGGCGGTCCGGCCCGGTGGCCAGGTCGCCGCGTACGTCTGGGACTACGCGGAGGGCATGGAACTGCTGCGCCGGTTCTGGGACACGGCCACGGCGCTGGATCCGGCGGCGGCCGAGCTGGACGAGGGGCGCCGGTTCCCGATGTGCGGACCGGACCCCCTGCACGCGCTGTGGCGGGATGCCGGTCTGGAGGACGTGTGGGTCACCCCGATCGTCATCCGGACCGGCTTCACCGACCTCGCCGACCTGTGGTCCCCCTTCCTCGCGGGCCAGGGCCCCGCCCCGGGCTACGTCGCCGCCCTGCCGCCCGACGACCGGGACCGGCTGCGGGACGCGCTCGCCGAGACGCTCCCCCGGGATCCGGACGGTTCCATCGAACTGTCGGCCCGGGCCTGGTCGGTGAGCGGGATCAAGCCGTGACGGCGACCGCCACCGGCAGCCCCCGCGTCCGTACCACCCGGCGCCCCGCGTCCACCGCGAACACCTCGCAGCCCGGCCGGGAGGACGCCCACGCGATGCCCTCCGCTCCCATCGCGAACGCAGCCGTGGCCGTGCTGTCGGCCTCCGTCAGCGAGTCCGCGACGATCGTGATGCTGAGCAGCCCGGTCGCCGGGCGCCCGGTCCGGCCGTCGAGGATGTGTGCGCCCCGCTCGTAGAGCGCGGAGGTCGCGACCGCCCCGTCGGTGATCTCCAGCACCATGCAGAGCTTGTCGGCCTGCTCGGGATGGCGTACCCCCACCCGCCAGGGCCCGCCCGCGGCGACCACGTCACCCCCGGCGTTGAGACAGAACCGCTCCACCCCGGCCGCCTTCAACAGCTCCGCCGCCCGCTGCACCGACCAGCCCTTGACCACCGCGCAGGGGTCGAGGCCCCGTCCGGGCAGCCGTACGTCGAAGGCGCCGCCGGTGGCGGCCCGGTACTGCTCGCACAGGTCGAGGACCCCGGCGAGGTCGGCGCTGACCTCGTCGAGGCCGATCTCGCCCCGGTCGAGCCGGGACACCTCGCTGTCGGGCCTGAACGGGCTGAACCGCTCGTCGACCGCGCGCAGCCAGGCGAAGACGGCGTCCACGGCCGCGCCGGGGACGTGCTCGTCGTCCACCCGCAGCGAGACCGGGAACCCCATCACATGCTCGACGCGCCGCACCTCAGGCACCCTTCGCGTCGAGGGCGGCCTGGAGGGACTCCTTGTAGCCGTCGCTGGTGATCGTCGCCCCGGACACCGTGTCGATGTCCGCGCTCTGCGCCGCGAGCGTCTCCTCGATCAGCTTCGGGACCGCGGCCGTCGTCTGCGGATGGTCCGGCTGCTGGAGCATCCGCACGGAGGCGATCTTGTCGCCCTCGAAGGTCACCTCCACCTGCACGGCGCCCTTCTCGGTGTTCACCGTGGACCCGGCGACGACCTCGGAGGAAGGTGACGGGGACGCCGAAGCAGCGGTCCCTTGCTCGTCGAGGGCGGCCTGGAGGGACTCCTTGTAGCCCTCACTCGTGATCGTCGCCCCGGACACCGTGTCGATGTCCGCGCTCTGCGCCTCGAGCGTCTCCTCGATCAGCTTGGGGACCGCCGCCGTCGTCTGCGGATGGTCCGGCTGCTGGAGCATCCGCACGGAGGCGATCTTGTCCCCGTCGAAGGTCACTTCGACCTGGACGGGGCCCTTCTCGGTGTTCACCACCGAGCCCTCGATCACCAGGGCGGAGCTGCCCGACGAGGAGGTCGCGGACGGGGCCGGTGCGACAGCCTCCGTCGTGGATGTCGTGTCCGTCGACGGCTCGTAGCGCCACAGCGGGACCAGACCGACGGCGGTCAGGACCAGGACGGGTATGGCTCGCTTCACGGTGTCCCTCTCATCCCGCCAGGCTGAAACGCTCGAAGTGGATCTGCGGCTTGGGCACGCCCAGCTCGCGCAGGCTGCCCAGGACCGCGTTCATCATCGGGGGCGGCCCGCACAGGAAGACGTCCCGGTCGGCGATGTCCGGGACCATCCGGGTCAGCTCGGCCGGCGCCAGCTTGTCGGGGCTGACAGGACCGGTCACCAGATGCAGCTCGGCGCCCTTGGCGAGGGCCAGCTCGCGCAGCTCCTCGTAGAGGACCGCGTCCCGGTCGGTGGCGACGCGGTAGACGACGACCGCGTGCCCGTGCAGCTCCTCCAGCAGCGCCCGGATGGGGGTGACGCCGACGCCGCCGGCGATGAGGACGGCCTCGGGGCGGGTGCGGTGCAGGGCGGTGAAGGCGCCGTAGGGGCCCTCGGCGAAGACGCGGGTGCCGGGCTCGATGTGGCGCAGGCCCGCGCTGCCGTCGCCGGCCGCCTTGACGGTGAGCCGGAGCGTGCGGCCGTCGGGAGCCGCCGACAGGGAGAACGGGTTCGCCTGCCACCAGCGGTCCTTCGTCAGGAACCGCCACAGGAAGAACTGCCCGGCGCGGGCGGGCAGCCGGTCCAGGTCGCGGCCGGTGATGTAGACGGAGACCACGTTGTCGGACTCGGGGACGACCGCCGAGACGCGCAGCTGGTGGCGCCAGTTCCGCCACAGCGGCAGGACCAGCCGGCCCACGAGCACCGAGCCGAGGGCGACGGTCCACAGGCCGTACCAGTAGGCCGTGGCGGCCGACGACGACGTGAAGGTCGTACCGACCGCGACCTGGTGGGTGAAGGCCAGCACCACGGCGAGATAGGTGTACAGGTGGATGAAGTGCCAGGTCTCGTACGCCAGCCGGCGGCGGGCGTAGCGTCCGGAGACCGCGCCGACCACGAGGATGATCACCAGGGCGGCGACGGCGCGCAGCACGCCCTCGACGGTCTCGGCGAGGTCGACCAGCTGGCTGACCGGGTCGAGGCCGGAGGAGTCGGCGTAGCCGAAGGTGATGAAGACGGCGTGCGCGAGCAGCGTCCACAGGATGCCGAAGCCGGTCCAGCGGTGCCAGGAGGTCAGCCGGTCCATGCCGATCCGGCGGTCCAGCCAGGGCAGCCGGGCCACCAGCAGCAGCTGGAACGCCATCAGCAGGGCGCCGTAGAGTCCGGCGAGGCGGCCGAGGACGAGCAGGGCGTTGGAGGCGCCGAAGCCCGCGTCGAGGAAGAAGTAGGTCACCACGGCCGCGTTCGCGGCCAGCACGGCGTACAGGCCGGTGCGGGCCACCACCCTGGGGCGTATCGCCGTGGGGGGCGCAGGGGGCGATTGGACGGTCGTCACGGGTGGCAGCTCCTCGCTGGGGTCCGGGGCCGGGGTACCGAGCTTGTCCGGTCGAAGCTGTCGATCACCTGTCGTACATCTTTCAAGTGGTTATCGATGTGACAGCGACGGCCGTCCCCCTGTGGTGACGAGCGCCGGGTGAAGCACTATGAGCGGGTGGAAAAAGTACGACTCCTCGTCGTGGACGACGACCCGCCGATCGCCGACCTCGTCGCGACGGTCGCCCGGTACGAGGGCTGGGAAGCGGTCACCGCGAACTCCGGTGAGGAGGCGCTGCGCCGCGCCGCCGAGTTCCGTCCGGACATCGTCGTGCTTGACCTGATGTTGCCAGACCTGGACGGTTTCGGCGTGCTGGACCGGCTGCGCCGCTCCGGGACGATGGTGCCCGTGGTGTTCCTCACCGCCCGCGACGGCGTCGCCGACCGGGTGGCGGGGCTGACCCGGGGCGGCGACGACTACCTGGTCAAGCCGTTCGCGGTGGAGGAGCTGATGGCCCGGCTGCGGACCGTGCTGCGGCGCAGCGCCGGGCCCGGCTTCCAGCGCTCGGTGCTGCGGGTCGGCGATCTGACGATGGACGAGGACACCCGCGAGGTGCGCCGCGGCGAGAAGCTGCTCACGCTCACCCCGACCGAGTACGAGGTGCTGCGCTATCTGATGCGCAAGTCGCCGACCGTGCAGACCAAGGCGCAGATCCTGGACCATGTGTGGGAGTACGGCTTCGGCGGCCGCTCCAACGTCGTCGAGCTGGTCGTCAGCCGGCTGCGCCGCAAGCTCGACGACACAGGACCGGCGATGATCCACACCGTGCGGGGCTTCGGGTACGTCGTCCGGCAGGCCGCGGAGTGATCGGGCGGCTGCGGCGGGCGTACGGCGGAACACGTCTCGGCACCCGGCTGGCGCTGGGGCTGGGGGCGCTGGCGCTGGTCGTGTTCGGCGTCGTCGGCACCGCGCTGACGACGTACATGCGCGACTATCTCTCGGCCCAGCTGGACACCCAGCTCGCGCAGGGCCAGGTCGCCCAGTCCAAGAGCATCGAGGAACACGGCACGCTCTCGGGCAAGAAGTACTACAGCTGGTTCTACGCCGTGTACGACGTGACGGACGGCACGCCTGTGCTGCGCAAACCCGAGGACCCCGGCGACCTGCCGGAGGACGTCGACGACTTCACCGCCGTGGCCGAAGCGCAGACCGCGTCGTCCACGGAGGTCCTGCGCACCGAGCACCTCAAGGGCGCGGGCGAGTACCGGCTGCGCGCCTGCGAGGTGGAGCCCGGGGTGGTGCTGGTCAGTGCCGCGCCGATGGAGGACATCGACGACACCGTGGGGCAGCTGATCACCGTCCAGGCCGTCACCTTCGGTCTCGCGCTGCTGGCGCTGGTGGTGGCCGGGCGGGCGCTGCTGCGGCGCGGTCTGAAGCCGCTGAGCGACATGGCGCGCACCGCCCATGGCATCACCTCGCACGATCTGACGGACTCGGCCCGGCTGCCGGTGCGGCACGACGGGCGCAGCGGCGGCCCCGAGGTCGAGGAGCTGCGCACCGCGTTCAACACGATGCTGGAGCACATCGACGAGTCCCTCGCGGTGCGCACGGAGGCCGAGCAGCGGCTGCGCCGCTTCGTCGCGGACGCCTCGCACGAGCTGCGGACGCCGCTGATGTCGGTACGCGGCTACGCGGACCTCTTCCAGTACGCGGCCGCCAACGCCCCCGAGGAACGCGACAGGCATCTGGCCCGGCTGCGCGCCGAGGCGGCCCGGATGGGCTTCCTCCTGGACGACCTGCTGCTGCTCGCCCGGCTCGACGCGGCGGAGGTGGAGACCCCGCTGCGCCCCCGGGAGACCGATCTGGTGGAGCTGGTGCAGGAGGCCGCGGACGCCTTCCGGGCGAGCCACGCGGACCATCCGCTGACGGTGGCGCCGGGCCCCTCGGCGCTGCCCGCCCATGTGGACCCGCAGCGGATCCGTCAGGTCCTGGACAACCTCCTCACCAACGCGGCGATGCACACCCCGCCCGGTACGAAGGTCTCGGTGGCGCTGTCGGTCTCGGGCGGACTGGCCCGGATCCGGGTCGCCGACGCGGGTCCCGGCATCCCGCCCGCCGACCGTGAACGCGTCTTCGACCGCTTCTACCGGGTCGACAAGGCCCGCAGCCGTGACCGCGGCGGCAGCGGTCTGGGACTGGCCGTGGCCGGCTCGCTGATCCAGGCGCACGGCGGCACGATCGAGCTGACCAGCGAGCCCGGCCGGACGGTGTTCACGGTCTCGCTGAGTCTTACGAAGCCATGACGTGACGGGAGCGGCCCGCCGGTCCGGGCGGCTCCCGGCCCTAGCGTGAGCGCATGCGCGTACTGGTCACCGGCGGTGCCGGATTCATCGGGTCCCACATCGTGACGGCCCTGGAAGAGCGCGGGCACGAGCCCGTCGTCTACGACATCCACGACGACCCGGCCTGCGATGTACGGGATGCCGCCGCCGTCGGTCGCGCCCTCGCCGGCGTGGACGCGGTCTGCCACCAGGCCGCGATGGTCGGCCTCGGCACCGGCTTCGCCGACGCGCCGGAGTACGTCTCCCGCAACGACCTCGGCACCGCCGTCCTGCTCACCGCCATGGCGGACGCGGGCGTACGGCGGCTGGTGCTCGCCGGGTCGATGGTGGTCTACGGCGAAGGCCGCTACACCTGTGCCCGGCACGGTGTCGTCCGTCCGGGACCGCGTGCCGTGGCCGATCTGGACGCCGGGCGCTTCGAGCCGCGCTGCCCGGAGTGCGGGGCCGAGCTGTCGCCCGGCCTTGTCGCGGAGGACGCGCCGGTGGACCCGCGGAATGTCTACGCCACCACCAAGCTCGCCCAGGAGCATCTGGCGGCGGCCTGGGCACGGGTGACGGACGGTGAGGCGGTGTCGCTGCGCTATCACAACGTGTACGGACCGGGCATGCCAAGGAACACCCCGTACGCGGGAGTCGCCTCCTTCTTCCGCTCCGCGCTCGCCCGCGGCGAGGCCCCGCGGGTCTTCGAGGACGGCTGCCAGCGACGGGACTTCGTGCACGTACGGGATGTGGCGGCGGCCAATCTGGCGGCGCTGGAGGCGGGTTCGCCCACCGGGGCGCTCGTCGCCTACAACACCGGCAGCGGTGATCCGCACACCGTCGGGGAGATGGCGCACGCCCTGGCGGCCGCGTACGGCGGACCCGAGCCGGTGGTGACCGGGGAGTACCGGCTGGGGGACGTACGGCACATCACCGCCGACTCCTCGCGGCTGCGGGCCGAGTCGGGGTGGAAGGCGGAGGTCGGGTTCGAGGACGGGATGCGGGAGTTCGCGAGGGCCGAGTGAGGTCTCAGACCTCGGCGGTCGGCAGCGTCACCTCGAAGCGGCAGCCGCCGGGGATGTTCCGTACGGTGGCCCGGCCCTGGTGGGCCTCGACGATGCCGCGGACGATCGCGAGGCCGAGGCCCGCTCCCGCCGGAGGTGTGCGGGCGTCGGTGCCGCGCCAGCCGGTGTCGAAGACGCGCGGCAGGTCCTCCTCGGGAATGCCTCCGCAGCCGTCGGTCACGGACAGCAGCACGCCGTCGGGAATGCGCTCGGCGGCGATCGCGACCGTGCCGTCGGACGGGGTGCGCCGGATCGCGTTGACCAGGAGGTTGCCGAGGACGCGGCTCATCTCCTTGCCGTCCACCTGCACCGGCACCGGTTCGACCCGGTCGCCGACGAGCCGTACCCCGTGCTCGCGGGCGAGGGGGTCCGCGCCCGCGAGGGCGTCGCCGACCAGGTCGTACAGGGAGACCCTGGTGGGAGTCAGGGCGAGGGCGCCGGCGTGGATACGGGAGAGTTCGAAGAGGTCGCCGACCATGGTGTTGAGGCGTTCGACCTCGGTGCGGATCTGCTTGAGATAGCGGTCGGGGTCGGCGGCGACGCCGTCCTCCAGTGCCTCGGACATCGCGCGCAGTCCGGCCAGCGGGGTGCGCAGGTCGTGGGAGATCCAGGCGACGAGTTCCCGGCGGGAGGACTCCAGGGCGCGTTCCCGCTCGCGGGACTCGGCGAGGCGGGCGCTGGTGGTCTCCAACTCGCGGCTCAGGGCGGCGAGTTCGGCGGTGGCGGGGCCGTCGGGCGAGGTGAAGGCGCCGCCGTCGCCGAAGGAACGGGCGGCGAGGGCGAGGGCGCGGCTGCGGGCGACGACCCAGCGGCCCAGCAGCACGGCGGTGGCCAGGGAGACCACGGCGGCCATGGCGACGACCAGGGTGACCACCTTCAGGTCGTGCTCGGACAGGAACATCGCCTGCGCGACCGCGAGGGTGCCCGCGAGCATCGCGGTGACGGCGACGGCGGTGACCACCGTGAGGTGCACGGCGAGCGAGCGGCGCCGGATCAGCCGTAGGACGCCCGCGCCGAGCACCCCGGCGGCCGCCGCGCCGAGGAAGGCGAAGAGGGCGATGAGAAGCGTGTCCCGCACGGTCAGACCCCCTCGAACCGGTAGCCGACGCCCCACACCGTCTGGATCAGCCGGGGGCGGGCCGGATCGTCCTCGACCTTGCCGCGCAGCCGGCGCACATGGACGGTGACGGTCGACAGGTCGCCGAAGTCCCAGCCCCACACCTCGTGCATCAGGTCCTCACGGCTGAACACCTTCCCCGGGTGCCGAAGGAAGAAGGTGAGCAGGTCGAACTCGCGGATGGTGAGGGCGAGTTCGGTGCCCTCCTTCACCGCACGGCGGGCGGCTGGGTCGACCGAGAGGCCCGCGGCGCGCAGCAGTCCCGTGGACTGCGCCGGGCGGACCCGGCGCAGTACGGACTCGACGCGCAGGACGAGTTCGCGGGGGCTGAAGGGCTTGGTGACGTAGTCGTCGGCGCCGACCTCAAGGCCGAGGATGCGGTCGTCCTCGTCGCCGCGCGCGGTGAGCATGATGACCGGGACGGGCCCGTGTCCGCGCATCCGGCGGCACACCTCCAGGCCGTCCATGCCGGGCAGCATCAGGTCCAGGACGACGAGGTCCGGCCAGTGCTCGGCGGCCCGGGCGAGGGCGTCCGGGCCGTCGCCGGCGCGGTCGACGAGGTATCCGGCGCGGTCGAGGTAGCCGGAGACCACCTCGGCGACGGTCGGGTCGTCGTCGACGACGAGGACCCGGGGCTGCTGCTGTTCCATGCCGCCAGCCTCGCACCCTGCGCGCGCGTGTGCGCCCGTCCCCTGCTGACGTCCTTGTTTCGTAAGAAGCCGATGCCCGATACGCCCTTTTTGCGCTCGTAGGGTGAGCGGTGTGACCTCCTCTTCCGCTTCCGGACCGGACCCGGCTCCGGTCGACGTCGTACTTCCCTGTCTCGACGAGGCCGAGGCGCTGCCGTGGGTGCTGGAGCGCATCCCGCAGGGCTGGCGGGCGCTCGTCGTCGACAACGGCTCCACGGACGGCTCGGCCGCCGTGGCCCGCGCGCTCGGCGCGACGGTCGTGCGTGAGGAGCGGCGCGGATTCGGCGCCGCCTGCCACGCGGGCCTGACCGCCGCCACCGCCGAGGTGGTGTGCTTCTGCGACTGCGACGCCTCCCTCGACCCGTCCGACCTGGTGCCGTTCGTGGACCGGGTCCGGTCCGGCGAGGCCGATCTGGTGCTCGGCCGGCGCCGTCCGCGGGGCCGGGGTGCCTGGCCGGCGCACGCCCGTGCCGGAAACCTGGCGCTCTCCCGCCTGCTGCGCCGCCGTACCGGTCTGCGGCTGCACGACCTCGGCCCGCTGCGCGCCGCCCGCCGTGAGCCGCTGCTCGCCCTCGGTCTCACCGACCGGCGCAGCGGCTATCCGCTGCAGATGGTGGTCCGCGCCGCCGACGCGGGCTGGCGGATCGCCGAGTACGACGTCCCGTACCGGCCGCGCACGGGTGCCTCCAAGGTGACCGGCACCTGGCGCGGGACCTGGCAGGCCGTGCGGGACATGAGCCGGGTTCTGTCGGAGCGCGAGGAGGCGCACGCATGACCACGCTTCTCGTCATCGCCAAGGAGCCCCGGCCCGGGCGCGTGAAGACCCGGCTGTCCCCGCCCTTCACCCCCGAGGAGGCGGCGGCGCTGGCCGAGGCCGCGCTCGCGGACACGCTGGACGCGGTGGCCCGGACGCCCGCGCGGCGCCGGGTGCTGGTGCTGGACGGGACGCCGGGGCCCTGGCTGCCGCCGGGGTTCGAGGTCGTACCGCAGTGCGCGGGCGGCCTCGACGAACGGCTGGCCGACGCCTTCGGGCACTGCACGGGTCCGGCCCTGCTCATCGGCATGGACACCCCGCAGGTGACACCGGAACTGCTGACCGTCGACTTCGCCGGCTGCGACGCGTACTTCGGTGCCGCCGAGGACGGCGGCTTCTGGGCGCTGGGCCTGGCCGAACCGGAGCCGTCGCTGCTGCGGGGCGTCCCGATGTCGACCCCGCACACGGGCGCCGCCCAGCGGGCCCGGCTCACGGGGCTGCGGGTGCGGGACCTGCCGGTGCTGCGGGACGTGGACACGGCGTCCGACGCCAGGGCCGTCGCCGAGGCCGTGCCCGGGGGGCGGTTCGCGGCCCGGCTGACCGCGCTGACCGCGGCGGGGCACCGATGAGCACGGTACGGATCGCCCGGCAGCGCGGCGTGGCCGCTCCCTGGTCCGCCGACCCCTACACCGACGCCCTGCGCACCGGGCGCGGTCCGCTGTTCCTGCGCCGGACCGACGGCTGGCTGCTGCCGCTGGACGTGGAGCGCTGGTGCGCGGAGGCCGACGCGGCGGATCTGGAGGTGCTGCGGCGCTGTGAGGGCGCCGTGCTGGACGTCGGCTGCGGGCCGGGGCGGCTGGTGGCGGCGCTGGGGGCGCAGGGGCGGCGGGCGCTCGGCATCGATGTGAGCGAGGCCGCCGTGGCGCGCACGGTGCGGCTCGGCGGGCAGGCCCTGCGCCGCTCGGTCTTCGATCCGCTGCCCGCGGAGGGCCGTTGGGGCACCGCCCTGCTGATCGACGGCAACGTCGGCATCGGCGGCGACCCCGGCGCACTCCTCGACCGGGTGGCCCGACTTCTGTGCCCCGGCGGGCTGTTGATCGTGGAGACGGTGCCGGGGCTCGATCTCGACGAGCGGGTCCTGGTGCATGTCACCGACGCGCGGGGCGCCGCAGGGACGCCGTTCCCGTGGGCCCGCCTCGGCACGCCGGCCCTGCTGCGGCTCGCGGAGCGGGCCGGCTGGTGTGCCGTCGGTCAGTGGACGGTCGGCGGGCGTTCCTTCGCCGCCCTGCGCAGCCGCAGCACGAACAGCGCCGCCGAAGCGCCGAACAGCACGGCCGTGATGAGCAGCCAGCGCGCCAGGAAGCCGTCCGGGGAAAGGCCGGTGCCGGAGCTGTAGCGCTCCTCCACCCGGCCGGTGATCAGCGGGAACCACACGAGGAACAGCAGCGCGGAAAGGCCGGCGGGCACCCGGACGTACCTCACATGCCGTCCCGCCGCCGCCCCGAGCGCCCGGTCCGCCGCCGCGTACAGCGGCAGCAGGACGAGGTCGTGGAGCACGGCCGCGCCCACGAACCACAGCGCGATCTCGAACCAGTCCCCGTCCAGCAGTCGCACGCCCGCGTATCCGGCGAGCGCGAACGAGCAGGCGAGCAGCAGGATTTGCAGCGGGCTGCCGAGGGGAGGCCTCAGTCGCATCACAGGTCTCCGAACGTCATCCGGGCCACCCACTTGGTGTTGAGCACTCCGGGTGCCGCGGGCACGATGACCCGCGCCGGGTGGCCGTGGTCGGGGGACAGCTCCTCGCCGTTGACGAACAGGGCGAGCAGCGAGCGGGGGTCGGCGACCTGGTTGGCGCGCAGGGCGGCCCTGCGGAACGCGCCGCGTTGTTGCAGCGACTCCACGAGGACGTCCGGCGAATCGTCGTACCCGACGAGCGCGGCGAGGTCCCGCAGCCGTACGCCCCGCCACCACTGGTCGGAGGTCGACCAGCCCTCGACGCAGGCGATGGGCAACGCGGCGCTGTGCAGCGGGAGTTGAAGCAGTTCGGCGCGGCTGAGCCGGACGGTGCCGGTGCGGCCGGTGACGACCAGCCGCCAGGCCTCGTCGGTCGTGTCCGCGGGGCGGATTCCGGCGTACGCGGCCGTCTTGTTGATCTGGAAGCCGTTGGGGCCGTCGCCCGGGTCGGCGGGGCCGTGCGGGGCGAGCAGGGCCGTCCAGCGCAGTCCGTCGAAGTTCTGCCCGACGCTCGTGGCGAACAGCAGCAGCGAGCCGCCCCCGACGAACCAGAGGGCGCCGCGCCGGGAGACGGTGGGCTCGGCCGGGTCCGGGGAGACGAGGTCGTCCTTCTCCTCCCGCGACTCCCTCATATGCCGCAGATTGCGCAGCGCCATGGGCGTCTTGAGCGCGACATGCGCGAGGAACGCGGCGAAGAACACCCACGCCCCGTAGAAGTGCAGCGGGTAGAAGGAGCCCGGGAAGATGTAGTCCAGCTGGACGTTGAGCACTCCGGTCACGAACTCGAACAGCGCGCCGCCGACCAGGAGCAGCAGCGAGATCCGCTCCAGGGCGTGGGCCAGCGAGCGGGCGGGCGGCAGCGTGAACAGCCGCGGTACGACCGACCAGAGCTTGGCCAGCAGAACCGGGATCAGCGTGATGCCGAGGGTGACATGGACGCCCTGGTTGAGCCGGTACAGCCAGTGCGGATCGGTCGGCCAGGAGAAGAGATAGAAGCCGAGGATCCCCTTGTCCGGGGTCTTGTCGTTCACTGGGGACAGGTCCGGGTTGTAGGCCGCGTACGACACCAGACCCGTCACGAACAGCACCGTGATCCCGCCGAGCAGCACCACGCCCAGCACCGAGGTGAGCCAGGGGCCGCGCAGCGGGCTGCGCCAGAAGCCGGGTGCGAATGGAGACCGTTTCATGCCCCGACCGTAGGCCGGGTACACCCGCGGAAAGCGCTCACGAACCATGACGAATCTCTGACGTCCACGCCTGTCAGCCGTCCGGTCGAGGCCCGCCGTCCTAGCGTGCAGACGTGACCCGCCATCCCTCCCGCGACCTGCGCCGCGACCTGTACGCCGCCACGGCCGCCGCGCTGCTCTTCGCGACCGCCGCCCTGGTCGGCACCGCGATCGAGCACCGTGACGGCACCCTCTTCGTCAACTGGCCGCCGCTGCTCGCGGACTGGGGCCCGCACACAGGACCCGGCACCGCGGCCGCGATCGTCGTGGCCGTCGCCGTCGTGGCGTACGGCCCGCCCCTGGCCGCCCGTCTGCCCTGGCGCGGACTGATGCTCGCCGTGTGGGGCGTGGGCATGGCGTGGACGTTCTCGCTGGCCCTGGTCGACGGCTGGCACCGCGGCATCGCCCGCCGCCTGACGACCCGGTACGAGTACCTCCAGGTCATCGACCGCTTCCAGGACATCCCGGCCACCCTGCGGGACTTCACGAACCACATCCTGATCGGCTCGCCCGACCACTGGCCCGCGCATATCGCGGGCCACCCCCCTGCGGCCACGCTCACCTTCGTCTACCTGGACCGGATCGGCCTGGGCGGCGGCGCCTGGGCGGGCGTGTGGTGCATCGTCGTCGGCGCCACGGCCGCCCTCGCGATCCTCGTCACCGTCCGCGCCCTGGCCGACGAGAAACTCGCCCGCCGCGCGGCGCCCTTCCTGGTGCTGGCCCCGGGCGCGGTGTGGCTGGGCACGTCGGCCGACGGCTGGTTCGCGGCGGTGGCCGCCTGGGCGGTGGCGCTGCTGGCCCTCGCGGTGACGGGCCACCGGCCACGCTGGACGGGCCTCGCCTCCGGCCTCCTGTTCGGCCTGACGGTGTACCTGTCGTACGGCCTGACCCTGTACGTCGTGATCGCGGCGGCCGTCCTGTTCCTGGGCTCCGAGCGCCTGCGGCCACTGTTGTTCGCGGTGGCCGGATTCCTCGTGGTCCCGATCGTGTTCACGGCGCTGGGCTTCTCCTGGTGGGAGGCCTACGACCTGCTGGTCACCCGCTACAACCAGGGCGCCGGAGGCACCCGGCCGCAGGCCTACTGGGTGTGGGCCAACCTCGCCTGCCAGGTGCTCGTGGTGGGCCTCGCGACGGCGGCGGGGCTGCGGCGGACCGGGGTGGCGGTACTGCGACGGGAGAGCACGGCCGGTTTCCGGCTCGCGGTGCTGGTGGGCGCCGCGCTTCTCGCGCTGCTCGTCGCCGATCTGTCCGGGATGAGCAAGGCGGAGACGGAGCGGATCTGGCTGCCGTTCGCGCTGTGGCTGCTGCCGTCGTGCGCGTTCCTGCCCGGGCCGCGCGGCTGGCTCGCCGTACAGGCCGTGCTCGCGCTGCTCGTCAACCACCTGCTGTGGACGGGCTGGTGATCACGGCAGGGGCTGTTCGGCCCAGATGACCTTGCCGTGCGGGGTGTAGCGGGTGCCCCAGCGCTCGGTGAGCTGGGCGACGAGGAAGAGCCCGCGGCCGCCCTCGTCCTCGGTCCGGGCCCGGCGCAGTCTCGGTGAGGTGCCGCTGCCGTCGGAGACCTCGCAGATCAGGGCGCGGTCGCGGAGCAGCCGGAGCTGGACGGGGCCGGTGGCGTGCCGGATGGCGTTGGTGACCAGCTCGCTGGCCACGAGTTCGGTGGTGAACGCCAGGTCGTCAAGGCCCCAGGCGGCGAGCTGCTCGGTGACCGCGGCGCGGGACCGGGAGACGACCGCCGGATCGCTCGGCAGGTCCCACTGGGCGACCCGGTCGGGCCCGAGGACATGAGTGCGGGCGACCAGCAGTGCCACGTCGTCGCTCGGGCGGGCCGGGAGCAGCGCGTCCAGGACGGCCTCGCAGGTGTCCTCGGGGGCGCGCCCGACGTGGGTGAGCACCTCGCGCAGCCGGTCGAGGCCGGTGTCGATGTCCTGGTGGCGGTCCTCGACCAGACCGTCGGTGTAAAGCACGAGCTGGCTGCCCTCGGCGAGTTCGAGCTCGGCGGTCTCGAAGGGCATTCCGCCCAGGCCGAGCGGCGGAGCGGACGGCAGATCGACGAAGTCCACCGAGCCGTCGGGATGGACGACCGCGGGCAGGGGGTGCCCGGCGCGGGTGAGGGTGCAGCTCCGGGACACCGGATCGTAGACCGCGATCAGACAGGTGGCGCCGATGCCACCGCTCTCGTCGGCGCCGCCCTCCACCGCCCAGCCCTCGCCCCGGTCAAGACGCCCGACCAGGTCGTCGAGGTGGGTGAGGAGATCGTCCGGCGGAAGGTCCAGGGAGCAGAAGTTGTGCACAGCGGTGCGCAGCCGGCCCATCGTGGCCGCGGCGTGCAGACCGTGCCCGACGACATCGCCGACGACCAGGGCCACCCGCGCGCCGGAGAGCGGGATCACGTCGAACCAGTCGCCGCCCACGTCGGCCTGCGCGGGCAGATACCGGTAGGCGGCCTCGACAGCGCGCTGCTCGGGCCGCCCCCGGGGCAGCAGACTGCGCTGGAGGGCGAGCGCCGTGTTGTGCTCGCGCGTGTAGCGGCGGGCGTTGTCTATGCACATCGCGGCCCGTCCGCCCAGCTCCTGGGCGAGGGAGAGGTCGTCGTCCTCGAAGGGGGCCGGGTTGCCGCAGCGGTAGAAGCTGACCACGCCGAGGGTCGCGCCGCGGGCCCTGAGCGGCACGGTGATCAGGGAGTGCGTCCCGGCCGCCAGCACCCGCTCAAGACGTACCGGGTCCTGCGCGAACCAGCCGCCCGCCTCGGACAGCACCGGCTCCAGCACCGCCCTGCCGCTCTCCAGGCTGCGGGCCTGCGGGGTGGAGCCGACATACGCGAAGCCGTCACCGACGTGGTACAGCCGTGGTTCGTCGTTCCGGCTGCGCAGGGCGACCCGGCGCAGCAGGGCGTCCGCCCCGAGCGAGGCGGGCTCCTCGCCGTTCAGCACGGCGTCGGGCAGATCGACGGCGGCGAAGTCGGCGAAGCGGGGGACGACGACCTCGGCGAGCTCCTCAGCGGTACGGGTGACGTCGAGGGTGGCGCCGATCCGCGCCCCGGCCTCGTGCAGCAACTCCAGCCGTCTGCGCGCGAGGAGGGCCAGCCGTCCGACCCCGGGCTCCCCGACGAGCACCAGCCTCCCGTCGGCTCCGTCGCCGGTGTCGACGGGGGTGGCGATGACGCCGGCCGCGGTCGCCGTGGGAGGGGGCGTCGGCGGGGTGAGGGTGACCGGGCGGGGGTGGCCGAGGACGCGGGCCTCGACGACCACGCCGGTCTCCCCGGCGGCGCCGACGACCGGGCGGCGCAGCAGGGCGGCGGTCCGGCCGCCGGTCAGGTTCACCTCGTCGAGGGTGCGATGGGGCGAGGCGAGCAGCGCCTCGGCCTTCTCGCGCAGGAGGGCCAGGTCGATACGGCCGAGCCGGGCGCCGTCCGGCTCCGGGCGGGCCTCGTGGGTGGCGCGCCGGTAGGCCGCGAGCAGTGCCCGCTCCCGCTGGGTGGCCTGGTCCAGCAGCCGCCCTTCGATGGCCTGGGCGGCCTCCCGTACCAGCCGGAGCATGATCGGGTCGCCGTGGTCGCGCAGACAGGTCAGATCCAGGACGGCCTCGATCCGCCCGCTGAGCGGGTCGCGGATCGGGGCACCGACGCAGGCGAACGGCTGAAGGCAGTCGGCGAAGTGTTCCCGGCCTACGACCTGGACGGGCCCGCGCTCGGCCAGCGCGGTGCCCACTCCATTGGTGCCCACGGCCTGTTCGGAGGCGTCGAAGCCGGGCGCGAAGCTCACCGCGTCGAGCTGGTCGAGCAGCACGCGCCCACCGCCGAGCCGTTGGACCATCCGGCCGTGCCCGTCGCACAGCGCGATGGTCGTGCCCAGGTCGGCGAGGGACCCGGCCAGTTGCCCGAGGACGGGCTCGGCGGCGAGCATGAACCGCTCGTCGAGCATCACGTCGGCCTCGTACCGGATGCTCAGCCGGTCCGGTTCGAGCCCGGCCGACCTGCATCGCTTCCAGGAGGCCAGCACGGGGTCCCGGACGTCCGAGTCGACGCGGGCGCCGCGGAGGAAGCGTTCATGGGCATCGACGAGCCCGCCGATGTCGTCCCAGGCGACGGACACGAGGCTCACTTCCCTCAGGCGATTTCACCCTAGACCCTATGTGACCCCCATCACAACGATCCGTGAAGAGAGCGCGGAGCCGCTGGTGTGACGCAGGACACCCCTGGGGGCCGGGAAGTTTTACCCGCAGCGATGATTGTTCCGGGCCGCACGCTCGTATCTCCTGATGTCCGAGCCGTTCGCCTCAGGAGGTCAGATGCGCATCTCGCGCAGCACGGCGGGAACCGTCTTCGTCGGCGGCGCCCTGGTGCTCACCCTCTCCGCTCTCGCGTACCCCGCGATGCTCGGGGTGGAGAACACCTCGTCCGACACGTCCCGCATCATCGCCAACACCCAATGGGGACCGCTCACCGAGGCGGACCGGGACTTCGTGGTGAAGGTGCGGGCGGCGGGGCTGTGGGAGTACCCGCTGGGAGAGATGGCGCTGGAGCGCGGCACCACCGCGGAGATGAAGGAAGTGGGCAAGCATCTGCTCGTCGGGCACTCGGGGCTCGACGCGCTGTGCCGCAAGATCGCGCCCGATCTCGGCATCACACTGCCGAACCAGCCGAGCCCGCAGCAGCAGCAGTTCGTGGCGACCGCGGACTCCAAGAGCGGCAAGGAGTTCGACTCCACCGCGGTCACCATCATGCGGGTGGCCCACGGCCGGATCTTCCCGACCGTCGCCAGCATCCGGGCCAACACGCAGAACACGCTGGTGCGGCAGCTGGCGGACCTGACCAACGACACGGTCCTGGACCACATCACCGTGCTGGAGAAGACCGGCCTGGTCAACTACGAACAGGTCAACTTCCAGCAGACCTCCCCCCCGAAGCTGCCCAACGACCAGCTCACCCCGCCCCCGCCCCAGCCCGGCTCCCCGGTCCTCGTCCTCAAGCCCCGCCCGGACCTGAACATCAACACAGCCTCCCCCCAGCCGAGTCCGAGCGGGACGGTCGGCTGAGCCCCGCTCACACCGGGTTGGTCGGCCAGTCCAGCAGGCGTGCCCCGATCACCGCGGTCTGGAGGGTGTACCGCTGCACCGGATCGGCCGGGTCCGCGCCGGTCAGCTGGCGGACGCGGTCCAGGCGGTAGGTCAGGGCGCGCACGCTGAGCGACAGCCGGCGGGCCGCCTCCGCCGCCACACAGCCGGAGTCGAAGTAGGCGGTGAGGGTGTCCAGCAGCGGGCGGGCGCCGCCGCGGGCCTGGCGCAGCGGGCCGAGCACACTGGCCACCAGATCGGCCATGGCCTGCCGGTCCCGGGTGAGCACGGGGTAGACGAGCAGGTCGGCGGCGTGCAGCACCGGCTCGGTGAGCTCCAGGCGTTCGGCGAGGTCGAGGGCGTTCAGGGCCTCCTCGTACGACTGGACGACGCCGGCCGGTCCCGCGTGCGCGCGGCCGATCGCGACCTGGCCGCCGTCGGTCGCGGCGTGGGCGAGCTTGGCGAAGTGGGTGAGGACGTCGCCGTGGTTGCCGGGAGCGATGCAGACCATCCGGCCGTCCTTGGTGGTGAGCAGGATGCTGCGGTCCCCGAACCGGCCGATGAGCGCCCGCTCCACCTCGCGGGGCACCGGGTCGCCGTCGTCATAGGCGGCCCGGCCGCGGGCCACGGCGACGGCGTGCGCGTGCGACAGCCGCAGCCCGTAGCGCTCCGCGCGCTCCGCCAGCAGGCCGAGGTCGCTGCGGCCGTAGAGCAGATCGTCCACGAACTCCCGGCGGGCGGCCTCCTCCTGGCGCACGGCGTCCCGCTGGGCGCGTTCGTAGCCCTCGGCGAAGGCGTCCAGGGCCTGGGCGGCGGCGGCCAGGACGGCGTCCACGGAAGTGCCGCTGCCGGTCGGCCAGTTGGCACGGGTCTCGGCCATGTGCGCGGCGACCATGGCGCGCAGTCCGAGCCCGGCCTCGGCGGCCCGCTCGCCCAGATCACGGCGGGAGTCGAGCTCCGCGCGGGTGAGCCGACGGCCGGTGGCCGAGGCGTCGGCGAGGATGCCGCGGTAGCCGGTCAGATACTCCGCGAACGCCTCCGGCCCCACCATGCGCGCTCCCCCGCTCTCCGCTGTGTCGTGTGTCGTGTGTCGTGCTGACACCGTTTTCTACGTCGTTTTTTGACGGCTTTCCAGCGCAGGGGACTGTGCGGGGCCGCACGCAGACAGGTGGGTCCCCGGCACCGCGCGGGCGGTCAGCCGGTCTTCCAGCCGTTGCGGGTGTCGATGCGCTCCCATTCCAGGGCCCATTGTTCGAGGCGACGGCGCTCCATCAGCTGCCGGACGCCCCAGACGGTGCCGAGGACGACCCCTGCCGTGCACAGGGCGGCCAGCGTGCCGCCGGAGACGGCGTGCAGTCTGATCTCGCCGTTGTTCAGGGGCTCGGCGGTGATCCGGTCCTTGCCGTCGGTCCAGACGGGGATCTTGGCGCCGGCCTTGGTCTTGGGCGACACGCGCGCTTCGTCGGTGTGGGTGGTGCCGTCGGGGCCGGTCCAGCTCACCTTGGCCCACACCCGGTAGTCGGCCGGGACCCGGGCGGGCACCTTGTCGTCCGCGTCCTCCACCAGCACCGCCGACACCTGCCGGCTCCGCGCCCGCTGCTCCTCGGCGGCCCGCTCCACCGCGCCGACCGCGACGAAGCCCGCCAGGACCCCGCCCACCAGGGCCAGCACCCAGCCGCCGAGCACCACCCAGGCCTCGACGAGATCGCAGCGCCGCCTCAGCGGGCTGCGCCGCCACCGCCACATCCGTACGCGCTCGCACCGTGTCTCAGCCATCGGCCGACACCCCCTGGAGAGCACCGACAGCACACCTCCAGTGTGCGCCTGTCGGGCGGGTACCGCGCCGGGTGGTCCCCTGCCCGCCTTCGTCAACAGTTCAATCAATGGCCGGAAAACGACTGTCCGCGGGGCTCTCGGTGTCCAAGCCGCATACGGCGAAAGTGAGTTCGCCTAAGTTGGGCACCACCTGATCAATGAAGCCACCGCAGGAGGCCGCACCGTGTCGGACGTCGATCCCCAGATTCGCGCGTCGATGGAGATACGCGCCCGCATCGACACGACGAAGCCGCACTCCGCGCGCTTCTGGAACTACTTCGTCGGCGGCAAGGACAACTACGAGGTCGACCGGGAGATCGGCGACCAGATCAAGGAGATCTTCCCCGGCCTGGTCGATGTCGCGGTCACCAGCCGGCACTTCCTGGGCCGTGCCGTGCGCCATCTGGCCGGGGAGCAGGGCATCCGCCAGTTCCTGGACATCGGCACCGGACTGCCCACCGCCGACAACACCCATGAGGTCGCCCAGCGCGTCGCCCCGGACGCGCGCATCGTCTACGTCGACAACGACCCCATCGTCCTGGCCCACGCCAACGCCCTGCTCACCAGCACCCCCGAGGGCAGGACGGCCTATCTGGACGCGGACCTGTACGACCCGAAGACCGTCCTGGAGGCCGCTTCGGAGACCCTGGACCTGTCCCGGCCGGTCGCCCTGATGATCCTCAACACCCTGGGCCATGTCGCCGACCACGCGCAGGCCCGTGACCTGGTGCAGCGGCTGATGGCGGGCCTCCCGTCGG
Organism: Streptomyces cupreus; assembly: GCF_014257025.1. Classification (GTDB taxonomy): domain Bacteria; phylum Actinomycetota; class Actinomycetes; order Streptomycetales; family Streptomycetaceae; genus Streptomyces; species Streptomyces cupreus. The sequence continues at coordinate 142,137 of NZ_JACMSF010000008.1, read as the reverse complement.
GCAGCTACCTGGTGATCAGCGACAGCACGGCCACCAGCGAGGGCATGATCGCCGCGTCGGAGGCCTACAACTCCAGCGGCGCGGTGCCGTACTACGTGCGCAGCATCGAGGAGATCGCCGCCTTCTTCGACGGTCTGGAGCTGGTGGAGCCGGGCGTCGTCCAGGTCACCGAGTGGCGCCCGGACGAGACCGGACCGGGGGCTCAGAAGGTCGCCGTCGACGCCTACTGCGCGGTGGGCCGCAAGGCGTAAGCCACGCTCACTGCTGAGGGGGGCCGTTCCACAGCCGCAGAACGGCTCCCGCCAGCTCCTTGAGCAGCCCCGCGGAGGCGGCCTCCTTCACCACCCGGAACTCGAACTCCGTACCCCGCTGTCGCCGGGCGGCTCCGGCCCGTCCATCAGTAAGGGCCACCCCAGTCCCGTACCCAATCGCCCCACTCCCCGTCGTACGCCGTCACGGAACAGGCCCCGCCGAGATCACAGTCCGTAGCCTCATGGGTGCGTTACGCATACGCGGTTCAGCGTACGACGCCCCATGACACTCGACCCGAAATCCAGCTCATCGTCACCGTCCGCACCGCAGGCACCCACAACTCGCACGCCCTGACCCGATTCTTCGGTGGGCCGTCGGTTTCCGGACTCCGCCGCGTCACATCCGGCGGGCACCTTTCGCTCGTCCCCACTGCTTCGCCTTGTGATCCGTCCGCCCTGCGCCGCGTGGGCGTGACGCGGAAGGACGACGTGCGCCATGTCCCTTCTCCCGCTCCCCGCCCCCGCTCCGGCCGCCCCGGTCCCCACCGCGGCAGCCGCCCCCGCCCCCTGGTACTCCCCCTCCCCCTCCCGACTCGCCCGCCATGTGCTGGCCCTCCTGCCGCTCGTGCTGATCGGCGTCTGGATGGCGGCCGACTGGCGCGGCCTGTACGCCGGAGCCTCCCGGCTGACCTCCGCCGACCCCTGGTGGCTGCTGGCCGGGGTCGGATTCACCTGCCTGACCTGGGTGGCCGCCGCCTGTGTCCGGCAGGGCGCGATCCCCGAGCGGCTGCCGCCCCTGCTGCTGCTCGCCTCGCAGTTCGCCGCGGGCGCCGCGAACCATGTGCTCCCGGCGAGCATCGGTGCCCATGCCGTCACCCTGCGCTTCCTCCAGGGCCAGGGCATCCCCTTGCCCCGGGCGGCGGCCTCACTCGCCCTGTACTCCCTGGTCAAGCCGGTCGCGAAGACGTTCGTGCTGCTCGCCCTGCTGCTGGCCGCCCCGGAGCTGATCCGTCTTGAGGGACTCGTCCCGGATGGCGGAACCCTGCTGATGGTCGGCGTGGGCCTGGCGACCGTACTCGCCACGCTGGCCCTGCTCCTGGCGACCGTACGGCCGCTGCGCCACGGGATCCTCGGGTTTGTGCGCACCGCGCTGACCGATGCCAAGCTGCTGCACACCATGCCGGGCCGGGTGCTCGCGCTGTGGGGCGGGGCGGCCGTCACCCCGCTGCTGCAGGCGGGCGTGGTCGCCTCGGTGGGGGCCTCGCTCGGGTTGCCGCTGTCGTGGGCGCAGATGGTGTTCGCGTTCCTCGCCGCCAGTACGGCCGTCGGGGCGGTGCCCGCGCCGGGCGGTATCGGTCCGGTGGACGCGGCGCTGGTGTTCACGATGGTCGCCTTCGGCGCCGCCCTGGCACCGGCCACGGCGACCGTGATCGGCTACCGCGTGCTGACGGTGTGGCTGCCGCTGGTGCCGGGCGTGCTCATGCTCTCCGCGCTGGTCCATCGCAAGGTGCTCTGAGTACACGTACTCATCCGTCCGGCCGCCCCACGCGGAACGGAGCCGGGACCAGGCCAACGGGCCGTACCTGGAGACGGGCTGTATGTCGCCGCCCTACGGCCACTGAGTGTCGGAGGAGGGCCCGGAGCGGTGCTGGAGGCGGGCGGCGAGGACCGCCACGTCGTCCTCGGCGTGCCGGGCGTCGAGGCAGGCGAGGACCGTGTCGAGGACGTCCTGGACGCCGGTGGCGGACGAGAAGCTGACCCGGGCCAGCCGGTCCAGGGACTGGTCGATGTCCTCGCCGCGGCGCTCGACGAGGCCGTCGGTGAACAGCATGAGCGCCTGGGAGGGGTCGAGCCGGTAGGTGGCCGGCTCGTAGCCGCCGAGTCCGGTGCCCAGGGGCGGGCCGACCGGCACCGGGAGCAGGGAGACCTTGCCGTCTCCGTCGATCACGGCCGGGGGCAGATGGCCGGCGCTGGCCAGCGTGACCAGTCCGCGGACGGGGTCCACGCGCGCGATGAGACAGGTGGCGGGGCGGCGCTCGGGCTCCGCGGAGGCGATGTCGTCGAGCTGGCGCAGCACCCGGTGCGGCGGCAGGTCGGCGGAGGCTATGTAGCGCAGGGCCGAGCGGTATGCGGTCATGTCGACGGCAGCGTCCAGGCCGTGCCCCATGACGTCGCCGACGACGAGCAGCGTACGGCCGAAGTGCAGCCGTACGGTCTCGCACCAGTCGCCGCCGACCAGGGCGCGCTGTCCGACGGGCAGATAGCGGATGGCGACGTCGAGGTTGGGATGCGGGCGGCCGGGTTCGGCGAGCAGGGCCCGCTGGAGCTTGCCGACGATGCCGGTCACGGCGTCGTGCTCGCGCACGTGCCGGATGTTGGAGGCGGCGCGCTCGGCCAGGAAGGCGACCACTTCCTCTTCCTCGTGGGTGAAGGGCGCCCCCTCACGGGCGCAGACCAGCACGCCGTAGCGGTGGCCGCCGGCGGCGAGGGGGATACAGAGGGCGGGCCGGGAGCCGCCGGAGGTCAGGCGTACGGAGCCGTTCTCGCCCGTCCTGCCGGCCACCTCCCCGGCCCAGCGGGCGTCGGGCAGCACGGCCGGGTTCCCGCTGACGGCCTCGTACCGCGCGTCGGCCTCGCCCCGCTCGCGCAGGACCGCCACCGCTGCTCCCACCTGACCGGCGACTTCCTGGGTCAGCTCCGCGCAGGTGGTGTCCTCGTCGAGGGTGGTGCCGATGCGGGCGGCTGCCGAGCGCAGCGCGCTCAGCCTGGAGCCGCCGGCACCCCACGGGGGTGAGCCGGCGGAATCGGCCGGCTCAGCCGTCGCCGGACTCTGAAACGACTCGAACGATCGCGCCACAACTACCACCCTAAAAGCACGCTGAACCAGACAGGTAACGACCAGGTTTTTTCACTTCGAACACCTGTACGTCGCACCTGCGCCATGTCCGACTGTAACGATTCGCTCGGGTGGCTGCCGTCCGCGCTGCCCGGGGCCGGGCGCGGAGTCCTACTTCGCCGCCTCCACGGGTTCGGCGGCGGGCGCGTTCCAGGAGATCCGGGTCGCGCACAGGGACACCGCCAGGGCCGAGGCCGCGACGAGGGCCATGCCCCAGACCAGGCTGGTGGCACCGGCGACGAAGCCGATCAGCGCCGGGCCCGCCAGCAGCCCCGTGGTGCCCATCGCCGCGACCAGGGCCAGGGCCTCCGGGCCCCGGGCGGCTGCGGCGACGTAGATGCACGGTGTGACCGCCGCCACACCCAGCCCGACGCAGGCGAATCCGATCAGGGTGGGCACCACCCCGCCGGCCAGGAGGGCGAGGGCCAGTCCGGTGCCCGCCAGGGCGCTGCCGAGCCGGACGATACGGGCGTCGCCCCAGCGGCTGCGCCAGCTGTCGGCCATGAGGCGGGCCAGCACCATCACGACCGAGACGACGGCGATGCCCATCGGCACCAGGTGCTCCGACGCCTTGACGACGTCCTCCATGTAGAGCGCCGACCAGTCGTTCATGGCGCCTTCGGTCACGGTGCCGAAGGCCATGGCGCACCCCATCCACAGCGTCAGCGCGGACGGCAGGGTGAGTCCTCCGCGCCGGGTCTTCTTCTCTTCCTCGGGCTGTTGCCGCTCGTCGGTCAGCAGGCGGGGCTGGGCATAGGCAAGCAGCAGGGCCAGGATGGCGGCGGCGACCGCGAAGTGTGCCGTGACGGCCGAGGTCAGGACGTTGATGCCGGATGCCAGGAGTGCGGCGCCGAGGGATCCGGCGCTGAACGTGGCGTGCAGTTGCGCCATGGCCGTCCGCTGGTAGCGGGCCTCCAGGGCGGCGCCCTGCGCGTTCATGGCGACGTTGAGGCAGCCGACAGCGACCCCGTCCAGGCAGATGATCAGCAAGGCGACCGGGTAGTTCGGGGCCGCGGACAGCGCGAGCAGGAGCGCGGCGAGGCACAGGGCGGAGACGAAGGCCAGCCGCCGGGAGCCGAGCCGTCTCATCAGCACCGCGACCAGCGGGAACGAGGCGGCGGCACCGGCACCGCAGGCCATGAGCAGCAGGCCCAGCTCCTCCTCCGTCATGTCGAGCCGGGTCTTGAGCGCGGGGAGCCGGGCGGCCCAGGTGGCGTACTGGAAGCCGAGGAAACAGAAGAGCCCCGCGATCGCGAATCGCGCGCGGTGGAACTCGCTAGGGACGCGGAACACGGACAACATCAGCCTGCTTTCTGCGAGTCGTTGCTTCGGCCCCCTGCAGTGCCGTCGACATGTAGACCGCGTTCTGGCCATAGCTCGGGGGCAGTTGGACCTCGCGGTGGGTCAGATAGCCGTGTGCGGCCCAGAAGGTCTCCATTCCCCCGACCGCGATGAGGGAGATCCGCCGGTATCTCTGCGACCTCGCTGTGGCGGTGAGTCGGCGCAGAAGGGCGCGGCCCCAGCCCCTGCCGCGCAGGTGCTCGGCGACGACGAGGTCATGCAGATGGAGATTGTGCGAACGGAAGACGTTCCGCTCCGACCGGCTCAGATCCGGGTAGCGGAAGGCCGGATAGGGCAACGCCAGCACATAGCCCGCGATCCGGTCGTCGAGGTCCAGCACGAAACAGGTGCTCGGCGAGGCCCGGCCCCGCGACTCCAGCGCGGCCCGTCCCTCCAGCAGCGAGCTGCCCCCGTACGCGTCGGCTTCGAGCGCCGCCACGCCCGGCCAGTCGGCCTCGGAGAGGGTCCGTATGCGCATGCTCAGGACCTTCCATGGCCATCGGCCCAGGTGTACGGAAGCGGGCGGAAGCCGTTGAAGCCCTGCGTCATATAGCTGGTGGCGTACGCACCGGCGGACAGCACCCAGACCGGGTCGCCCGACGCTGCGGCCCTGGGCACGCGCACCGGGTGATCCGGAGGGTAGGCGTCGTCACTGTCGCAGGTGGGACCGGCGACGACCGCGGGCACGTACTCCTTGCCGGGGTGGGTGGGAAAGACGAGCCGGTACCGCAACTCGTCCATCTCGTAAAGGCCGTTGAACTTCCCGCAGCTCAGGTACAGCCAGCGCTCGCGCGCACCGTCCGGCTGCCGTCGTTCGGTCAGCCGGGAGACATGGGCCCTGATCGCGCCGTGGTCGGCGACCAGGTGACGTCCGGGCTCCATGCGGAGGTCGAGGGGGGCCGGAGAGAGGTCCCTCAGCCGTTCGATGCCCTCGCGGATCACCACGAAGATCTTGTCCAGCGGGGGTTCGAGCCTTCTGCCCCGCCGGTCGACATAGCCGAGCGCGGGCAGGCCACCACCGAGATTGACGTGGTCCGGCACGATTCCGCGCCGGTGGAGCGCCTCCAGCACCTCGGCCAGGGAGTCGAAGGCCTGCCGCCAGGCTTCGGTGGTCATTTGCTGGGAGCCGACATGGAGGGACAGACCGGCCGGGGTCAGGCCCGCCGCCCGGGCCGCCTCCAGCACCCGTACGGCGTCGTCCCCCGAGCAGCCGAACTTCCGGCTCAGCCCCCACAGTGCCCCTTCTCCGCTGGTGGCGAGTCGGCAGAACACCCGGGAACCGGGCGCGTGGGCGGCGATCGCGGCGACGTCCTCGACGCTGTCGGTCGCGAAGTCCGGGACGCCGAGCCGGTGGGCCTCGGCGATGTCGGTGTCGGACTTGACGGTGTTGCCGTAGTGGATCCGCCGCACCGGCACCCCGGTCCGCAGCGCCAGTGCGATCTCGCCGGGGCTCGCCGCGTCGAAGCCGGCGCCCCGGTCCGCGAGGCGGGTCAGCACCTCGTCGAGCGGGCAGGACTTGACGGCGAAGCGGACGTCGAGGCCGGGCAACTCCCGTACCAGTTCGTCATATTGGGCGGCGATGCCGTCGAGGTCGAACACGATGCCGTCCTCCGCCGCGGCGGCCAGCGCCGCGCGCAGCGGCGGACTCAGCGGCCCACTCATGTGACCACTCCGGTGTCCCGGCTCGCCCGCACCAGCGGACCCCACGTCTCGGCCAGCAGCGCGAAGTCCTCGATGTCCTGCCGGGCCTCGTCGAGCAGCCGCCCACGACGCGGCGCGAGCGTCTCGGCGAACCGCGCGTATCTGCCGCCCAGTTTGCGGTACGAGCTGTCCACGCGGTCCAGCCGCCACTCGTTCTCGGCGCGGTCCAACCCGGCGCTCTCCCGCAGGAGTTCGGCGACGGCGTCGGCACGGACCTGTTGCCGGTCGTCGAGGAGCGAGGCCCCGGCCGTGGCCATCCGGTCGTAGACGAAGTGGAAGTAGAGCATCGACAGCAGGAACTTCACGAACCGGGTCTGGTAGGCCATGAACCCGGCGTCCGTGCGGCGTTCCGGGGTGTGGAAGTTCTCGATGTGGCGGTTGTGCAGGACGCCGGGGAGGGTGGCGTCGTGGACCAGGTGGATGAGGAAGTAGTCGCTGCCGATGGTGTCCCGCGCGGGCGGCAGCGGCATCCGCTCGTACACCCCGCTGTCGAAGGCGATGTTGCACATGTCCACCCGCATGGGGTCGACCAGGGTGAGCGTCGAGCGGTCCCCGGTGTACGGGGCGGTGCCTGCTCCGGTGAAGGACTCCTCGACGAGTTGGCGCTTGTGTTCGTCCGACCAGTCACCGGGCGCCCACAGGCTGACGACGTCGTCGTACACGGCCGCGTCGAGCCGCCGCATCTCGCCGATGTCCACGGACAGTTCACCGATGAAGGAGCTCCCCACCATCGAGACCGGGCGATCGGCGTACGCGGGATCGAGGGCCGTCTCCGACACCCCGGCCGACGCCTCGGCGGCGCGCTTGCCCAGCGAGGTCAGCTCAGGGTGGACCGGGAAGACCTGACTGCCGTTCCAGAACTGGTAGTTGGCGTCGGAGTCCCGGCGGTGCGCCGAGCGGCAGCCGAGCGCGGCGGCGATCAGGAAGGCGCGGTTGGTGCAGGCGCCGTAGGAGACGTCGGCCGGAAGCATCAGGTCGAGCATCAGGTCCGGTTTCTGGACTCGGGCTCGGTCGATCACGGTCCGCAGGAAGTCCCGCTGGCGGGCCTCGTCGAGATGGTGGACGGTCACCTTCGGCGCCGGGTCGAGTCCGGCCACGACGCGGGCGTGCTCGGCGTGGGTCCGCTCGTCGCAGGAGTCGAGGATCAGCAGATGGACTTCGACGTCGAAGTGGCGGGCCGCGTAGGCCGCCTCCTGGCCGATGGCGGAGATCATGGGGGAACACGCCCGGTTGGTGGGGAGGACCAGGCAGACACCGCGCGGGTTCACCGTGCGCCCCAGGAGTCCAGGCCCAGTACTTTCCTGCCCAGGCTGTTCAGACTCGCGGCGCCGTACCGGAGGGATTCGTGCCGCACCGCGTCGCCGAGCAACGTGCCGTTCCAGTCCGGTGTGCTGAGGGTGTGCCAGGAGTCGACGCGCGAGCGCCTGAGCTCCTCGTGTTCCTCCAGCGCGGGCATCATCGACAGGTACTGGACCGCGCGGACCCCGCTGCCGGAGTTGGGCGCCACGCCGTGCGCAAGCAGCCCGTTGAAGATCAGCAGATCACCGGCGCGGAGGTCGGGCCGCACCAGGGGGAACTCCCTGCGGTCGATCGCGGGCCGGATGGGATCGCGGTCCGCGGGCTGGGCGACCCGCCACTCGTCGAACCGCCGGAACAGCTCCGGCGCGCACTGGAAGCCGCCCAGTTCGGGCGCTGTGTCGCCCAGCGCGATGATGCCCTGGACGCGCTGCGGCAGCACTTCGAGGGTGGTGTCCACGTCCCAGTGCAGCTCGATGTCGAAGCCCTCGTCGGTGGGTTCGATCAGGGAGCGCGAACGGTTCTTGATGTTGGGCGGGTTGAGATTGAGCCGGTCCAGCGTGACCCACAGCTCCTCGCAGTCCCATACGTCGACGAACGCGTCGTAGACCCGCCGGGTCTGACGGCTGTCCCAGATGAGCTGGTGGTGGTACGCCTCGACAAAGCCGTAGACGAACAGGTCGCGGTCGAGGTCGGAGCGGAACTCCCGCTCCTCGTACCAGGTTTCGGGGCGTTCGGGGTCCAGTCCCTGGAAGTCCCAGGCGAACTCCAGCAGGCTCTGCGCGGCCCCCGGGGATATCGCCTCGCGGACGACGACATAGCCGTACGTCCGCCAGAAGGCGAAGTCCTCGTCCGACAGCACGCGCAGCGGCCTTGACTTCTCGATCCTGCGGAGCGGGGTCTGCGCGAGGTAGGTCTCGCCGTCCGCGCTGAAATAGGGGCGGCTCGATGCCGCTCGGTGGAGGTGCTGCTGGTCAGGTGTGGTGGGCATGGCGGGTACTCCAGGCTCGGTTCTTCGCTCGGTTCTTCTCCGGCCCAGCGGCCGGATGTCGGATGATGCGTCGGCGCGTCCTCGCCAGGGCCGCCGGGTCGGCGCGGTCCACGTACCAGGGACGGTTCAGACGGTCGGAGTCCAGCCGGGGCACCAGATGGACATGCAGATGGAACACGTCCTGCCAGCCTGCGGGCCGGTTCGCCTGAAACAGCGTCATGCCGTCCGGCTTCAGGACGCCGTCGAGGACCGCGGCCATGCGGTGGACCGTACGCATCACGGCCGCCGCGTCGTCCTCGGAGACGGCCCAGATGTCGGCCGCGTGGTGCTTGGGGATGACGAGGGTGTGGCCCTCCATCACCGCGGTGTTGTCGAGGAAGGCGACGGTCCGCTCGTCCTCGAAGAGGATCTCCGCGTGCAGGCGGCCCGCCACGATGTCGCAGAACACGCACTCGGCCGCCATGTCAGCCCGCGTCCTTGCGCGCCGCCTCGACGACGCGGCACCACCGGCGTACGGCGGCCGGGTCGACCGGGCTGTCCCAGCCCCCGTACCGGACCGACGTACCGACGTGGAAGGCGTCGACGCCCCGGGCGCGCAGTACGGGGACATGCTCCGTGAGAAGTCCTCCGCCGGCCATGATGGGGATCGTGCAACCCGGCTCGCCCAGGCGGTCCGCCTCCGCCAGCAGCGTCTCCAGGCCCGCCGCGACTCCGGTGACGCTGCCCGCGGACAGGACGGTGTCGAGGCCGGGCAGCCCCTCGATGGCCCGCCGGACCGCGGTCCGGTCGGCCGCGTGGTCCACGGCCCGGTGGAATGTCCAGCGGCAGCCCGCAGCCGCGTCGAGCACGGCGCGGACCGCGGGCAGGTCCAACCTGCCGTCGGCGGTGAGGAACCCGAGCACGAACTCCTCGGCGCCCGCCGCCCTCAACGCCGAAGCGGTGGCGCGGAGTTCGTCGAGGTCGGCGAGCTGGAAGCCGCCCTTGTCGCGCAGCATGACGCGCAGCGGAACGCTGACGGCCTCCCGCGTACGGACGAACTCCGCGAGCGAGGGGGTCATGCCGTCGGCGTCCATGTCCGCCGCCAGCTCCAGCCGGTCGGCGCCGCCCGCGACCGCCGCGAGGGCCTCCTCGGCACAGGTGACGACCACTTCCACAATCGCCATGGCTCAGACCTCCGAATCAGACGCGATGACCGGCGGCCAGGACATACCGGTGAGATCCGGGACGATCAGATCCGCCGCGACCAGCGCCTGTGGCGACTTCGTCGAGGTGATCGCCACGCAGTCGGCGCCCGCGCTCTTCGCCGCCGCCACCCCGGCCGGAGCGTCCTCGAACACCACGACCGTGGCGGGCTCGACGCCCAGCGCCGCACAGCACTTGAGGCACCCTTCCGGGTCCGGCTTGCCCCGGCTCACGTCGTCCGAGGTGACCAGAGCGTCGAAGAAGCCCAACGCCCCCACCGCACCGAGCTCGTGCCGGGCGTACTCCCGCGTGCCCGAGGTGACCAGCCCGAGCGGCACCCCCAACGCCCGCAGCCGCACCAGCAGTTCGAGCGCGCCGGGCACGGCTTTGACGGGCGGCATGTCGGGAAGCGCCGTGTAGCCGAGGGCCTCCGCGAAGAGTTCGTCCACGGTGTGCCCGGCAAAGCGCGGGAGGTGGTCGAGGAGCGCCTCCCTGCCGGGCCGGCCGGCGAAGCCCTTGATGGTGGCCTCGTCGTAGGGGACCCCGTGGTTGCGGAAGAGCCGCGACCACGCCTCATGGCTGCGGGGCTCGGTGTCGATCAGGGTGCCGTCGAGATCGAACAGCGCGGCGGTGTACATGTCGTGTTCCTTCGGACGGTCGGGGGCTCACTGCACCTGGTTGGAGAGGGCGGCCAGTTCGCGGGCGGTCCTGGAGAGCGGGAAGCGTGCCGCGTTGCGGAATCCGGACCGGCGCAGCCCGTCCAGCGCCCCGGGGTCGTCGCGCAGCCCGGTGAGCTCGGCCAGGGCCTGCCGCGGCTCGGCGAGCAGATCGAGAGGCAGGGCCGAGTCGCCCAGCGCGTCCCGCAGCCCCGGCACCGGCTGGTAGGCCACCGGAAGCCCGCACGCCTGGGCCTCCACCGCCACCAGACCGAACGCCTCCAGCTTCGCGGACGGCACCACCAGCAGATCGTGCTCGGCGAACGCCGCCCACAGCTCCCGCCGGGTCAGCCAGCCCAGATGGTGTACGGCCGACAGGTCCCGCTCGGCGGCGAGACGCCGGAACTCGGCCATCGGTGAGGCCATGCTCAGCCGCAGTCCCGGTACGCCGGACAGGGCGGCGACCAGTGCGGCGGCTCCCTTCTCCGCGGTGAGGCGGCCGGCGTACAGCACCCGGAGCTCTCCGTCGTCCCGGCGGGTCCGCGCGGGCGGCTCGGCCAGCAGCGCATCGGGAATCCCCCAGGGGATGTGGACGATACGGGCGCTGTCCACCTCCGGGGCAAGGCGCCGCAGTTGGTCGGCCATTCCGGCGGTCGGCACCACCAAAGAGCGCGCGGCCGCCACCGCTTCCCGCAGCACCTCGCCCTGCGTCTCGTACTCCGCGGCGAACAGCAGGTCCGTGCCGTGCACCAGGCCGATGGCGGGCTGCTTGGGATAGCCCCGCAGCAGCGCGGGGGTGGCGCCGAAGGCGAGGTGCTGGAGGTGGACGACGTCCTGCTCGGCGTGCGGAAAGCGGGCGGTGACCGCGTCCGTGAGCCGGTCGACGTAGGCCCAGAAGCCGTCGCCGGTGAGCTGTTTGCCCGGGACGTCCAGCAGGGCGGGGGCACCCTCGGTCGGGGGCGGGGAGCCGTCCGGGGCGAGCATGAAGGTGCTTGTCGCCGCCAGCGGACCGGACGGATCCAGATACAGGCCCTTGAGCAGTTCGACGCTGCCGCCCGGGCTGCCCCACGGCAGATCGAGGCCGGTCAGCACCCGGGGCCCGCTCACCGCAGCTCCTCGTACAGCCGCGAGATGTCGATCCCGCTGGTCCGGGTGTACTTGCGGCCCAGGTCCTGGTAGCTGGAGACCGCTCCGGCGGCGACCAGGAAGACGATCTTCCCGAACGGCATCAGCGGATAGACCCGGACCGGCCGCGCCACCCGGATCTCCAGGGTCCAGTGGATGGCGTGGCCGACGTGCCCGAGCGGGGCGGAGACATGGACCCAGATGCCCAGCGCGCCGAGGCTGCGGTCGCCGTTGATCATCTGGGCGTAGCGCTCGGAGTGGGTGCGCTCGTGGGTGACGCCGAGGTAGAGCTGTCCCGGCCGCAGCACCATGCCCTCGGCGGGGATGACGTGCTCGGTGACGCGGGTGGCGGCCGCGGCGTCCAGTTCGTCGCCCTCGCAGACCCGGATCCGGTCCCCGAGGCGCCAGTCGTAGGCGTTGGGGGAGATCCGGCCGGCGTCGAAGGGCTCGATGACGATGTCACCGCGCCGCACGGCGGTGGCGATGGCTTCGCGGGTGAGGATCATGTCGTCGGCACCGCCACGTCCTTCCAGTAGCGGGACTCCTGGGGGCCCGCCGAGGACTGGTACTTGCCGCGGTAGAGGTCGACCTCGCCGAGCGACACGAAGAACATGATCTGGCCGATCTTCATCCCCGGATACACCCGCAGCGGCCTCACCGGTGCCAGCATCAGCGTCCACTGGCCGTGGAAGCCGATGTCCCCGATGGGCGCGGTGATCTCCACGAAGAGCCCGAGCCGCCCGACCGAGGACCGCCCGAAGAGCAGCGGCACGTACTGGTCGGAGCCGACCTGTTCCACGGTGTGCCCGAGATAGAGCTGGTCGGGCCGCAGGACGTAGCCGTCCTCCCCGATGGTGATCTCCCGGGTGGCGTTGGGGCGGTAGGGGTCGATGACGTCGTCGGTGTACGTCAGCAGCCTGTCCCCGAGACAGACGTTGTAGCTGTTGGGGTTCACCTGGGCCGGGTTGAACGGGGAGATGACGATCCGTCCGTCGCCCGCGGCCTCGGTGATCTCGGGACCGGTGAGGATCATGCGGCCGCCCCCGCGAAGTCGAAGTCCACCCGGTTCTCCACGCCGAGTTCGCGGATCATGCGCAGGATCCCGGAGAAGTCGGTGACGAGCAGCTCCGCGAGCCCTCCGCCCCGGGAGTCCCCGATGATGTCCCTGGCCTTCGGGATCCCGGCGAATTCCAGGACCTTCAGCCACCAGTCGAAGTCCTCGGCGCAGAAGGCGTTGATGCCGGCGGGCAGGGACGCCACGAAGAAGTCCTGTTGCCGCGCGCTGAGATTGACGAAGACGTCCTTCATCACCTCGACCATGACCGGGCCGTGCGCCGACTCGTCGCGGGCGTGCAGCCGGGCGATCGTCGAGTGCAGCGGCTGCACGGTCGTGTCCCGAGCCATCAGATCGAGGAAGGCGTTGACACTGACCTCGCCGACCGTGGTCCACAGCAGATGGAGCAGGTCGGCCTCCCAGCGCTCGCCGGAGGCGGCCTGTGCCTCGTACAGCAGGCGGTTCGTCACCGGGTGGCCGCAGTCGGGTTCGGCGGTGATCCCTCTGGCCTCCCGGGTGCGGTGCATGCCCAGCATGTGCATGTACGTGTGCCACACCTCGTCGATGTGGGACTGCCGCACGATCTCCTTCACCTCGAAGCGGTCCACTCCGGGGTAGACGGCGTGACCGAGCTTCTCGAAGGTGGGGTTGACGACGAACTCCTCGGCGGCCACGACGCGTTCGTTGTACGCGAGCCAGCCCAGGGTGTTCACCAGACGCCGCTTGTCCTCGGGCGCGTCCTGGAAGTCGGGGTGCTCACCGAACGGCATCAACGTGACCGGGTAATCGAGCAGTTCGGGGTCGTACTCCCCCGCGCCGGTGACCTTGTCCATGTCGGTGCGGACCGTGGCCCGCCGGGGCCAGGCCGTCGCGAGCCGGCGGAGCGTGGACGGGCCGACGTGGCCGGTGGATTCCTCGATGGTTCCCAACGCTTGCGTTCCTCCGTTGTCGTGCCGCGTCACTCGGCAACTCCGGCGCCGGTGCGGGCCTCGACGACCCGGTAACCGCTGAAGCCGAGCGGAGCGCCGATGCCTGTCAGCTCCAGACCGGCCGCTTGGAGGAGGTGCGTGAACTCCTCCTCGGTCCGCTCCCGGCCGTGGGTGAGCACCATCAGGTTGAGGTCGCTGACGGTGAGGAAGGGGTCGGTCGTGGTGTCCACGACGGGCGGTGCGACGACCTCGACGATCAGTACCCGGGCCGTGTCCGGCATGGCCCGGCGGCAGTTGCTCAGGATCGTCACGCAACTCTCGTCGTCCCAGTCGTGCAGGACGCTCTTGATCACATACCGGTCGCCGCCCTCGGGCACGGAGGCGAAGAAGTCCCGGGCCCGGATCTCGCAGCGGTCCGCGACCCCGGCGGCGGCGAGGGTGTCCGGGGCTCCGGCCACGCCCACCGGGGTGTCGACGAGGATTCCGCGCAGGTGGGGGTGGTGCCCGAGGACCCCGGCGAGCAGGGCGCCGTTGCCGCCGCCGACATCCACGACCGTCTTCACGTCGTCGAAGTCGTACGACCGTGCCAGCGCCTGGGCCTCCGCCCCGCCGCTGACCGCCATCGCGGCGTGGAACTCCGCGCCCAGCTCCGGGTCGGCCGCGAACAGGTCGAACACCGAGCCTCCGGTGACCGACTCCACGGCCGGGCGTCCGGTGCGCAGGCAGTCGGTGAACCGTCCCCAGGAGGCCCAGACGGCCTCGCCGAAGTACGGCAGCAGCATCGGGCGGACGGAGCCTTCGACGTCCGAGCGGAGCAGTTGGCCCGCCGGCGCCAGCCGGAAGCCGTTCTCGCCCTGCTCCTCCACCAGGCCGATGGCGGCGAGGCCGCGCAGCAGCCGCCGCAGTGCGGGGGCCCGGGTGTCGGTGCGTGCCGCCAACTCCTCGGCGGTCAGGGTCTGTTCCGCGAGCAGGTCGGGCAGCCGCAGCCGGGCCGCGGCGTGGATCATCTGTGCGGGGATGAATCCGAAGGCGAGGCGGTAGAGGTTGGCTGCCGCCATCGGGTCGATCATGGTCACGTGCCACTCGTTTCCGGACGAACGGGATCGAAGAAGACGGGGAGTGCGGTCAGCCCGCACAGGATGCTGATCTGACGCCAGCGCAACTCCTCGGTCGCTACGGCCAGTTGGAGGCCGGAGAACCTGCTGAGCAGCGCTCCGAGCGCTGTCGCCGCGAGCATCCGCGCGAGGGGGGCGCCGAGGCAGTAGTGGATGCCGTGTCCGAAGGCCAGATGGGGGTTGGGGTCGCGCCGGACGTCCAGGCTGTCGGAGTCCCGGAAGGCTTCGGGGTCCCGGTTGGCCAGGGACAGACCGATGTTGACGACCGAGCCCCGGGGGATCGGGGTCCCGCCGATGACAACGTCGTCGACCGCGACCCGCAGGGCGGACTGCCCTGCGGACCCCTCGTAGCGCAGCAGTTCCTCCACCGCGGACGGCAGCAGGGACGCGTCGTCCCTGAGCAGCCGCAACTGGCCGGGGCGGAGCAGCAGGGTCAGCAGTCCGTTGCCGATGAGGTTGGTCGTCGTCTCGTGCCCGGCGACCAGCAACAGCACGGCGAGGCCGATGAGTTCGTCGTCGTCGAGGCTGCTGCGCTGCTCCTGCGCCACGATGAGGGCGCTGAGCAGATCGGGCTGCTCGTCCGGCGCCAGGTCGGGCCGTACGGATGCCCGTTTGACGGCGACGAGCCGGGTGAAGTACGCGCGCAGCCGGCGTGAGCGCTCCTCGCGGGTGCGGGGCCCGGCGGTGGTGGAGAGGGTGCGCCCGGCCCAGGCGCGGAAGGCTTCCCGGTCCTGCGTCGGCACCCCCAGCAGCTCGCAGATGACCAGCACCGGCAGCGGGAAGGCGAGGTCGGCGATCACATCAGCACGCCCGGCGGGCGCGATCGTGTCGAGGAGGCCGTCGGTGATCGCCTCGGCCCGGGGCGCGAGGGCGGTGATCCGGCGCCGGGTGAAGCCGTGGGAGACCAGCCGGCGCAGCCGGGTGTGGTGCGGCGGGTCGTTGTTGGCCATCGGCGAGTAGGCGTTGTCCGTGTCCACCGCGTGGCCGAGTCGCCGCGGGTCGTTGGAGAGCCCGGGGTCGCGCAGCGCCTGGCGGGCCTCGGCGTACCGGGAGATCAGCCAGTAGGTGAAGCCGCTCTCCTCCCGTACGAGGCGGACCGGCGGTTCCTCGCGCATCCGCTGGTGGACCGTGTCCGGTTCGGTGAGCAGCCGGTACGGGCTGAAGCCGAGCAATGGATCGAGATCCGGCTGAGTGTGCACCTGTTCCCCCTGAGCCGACCGACCGGATCACCTTCGCACCGTGGCCGGATGGTGTCGTCCGTCCGTGGTCCGGATTTGCTTCTCAGACTGGGGGTTGAAGCCTCGGGCACCTCTCCACCGCGCGTCACCTGGGGTTACTGAGCCGGGCTCGGATGTCGCTAGATCTTTGCCGTGCGATGTCAGTAGTCTGCAGACGAGACGAGTGGTCCAGACCATCGGTCGTGACCGGTTTCCCGTATGTCCGTCTTCGGGATTCATGCACTCATGGGGGTTATTTCACAGCATGACGAACAAAACTGGGGCTGACTGTATACGGGTCCTGATCTGCGACCCACGCCATCTGATGCGAGCGGGGCTGGTCAGCGTCCTGGAGCGAGAACCGGACATCAGCGTGGTGGGCGAGGCACTCGACGGCCGGGAGATGATCGCCGCCGTACAGAGCCTGCGCCCGCATGTCGCACTCATCAATCACGACGCGGACGCCGTGGACGGCATCGCCATGGCGCGGAGCCTGCGGAGAATGTCCCCGGACACCGCGCCGGGCGTGCTCATGCTCAGCTCCCGGACGGAGCAGGCGGAGCTGCTGTCGGCCCTGAAGGGCGGGGTGCGCGGATTATTGCCGGGCAACTGCGACCCCCGTACGCTGCCCGCCGCCATCCGCGACATCGCGGGCGGCGCGATGGTCCTGAAGTCACCCAACGCCGTCCAGCTGATCGGCAGACTGCTCAGCCGTTCACCCGAGGTCGCCTCCGTCGGCTCCGGGCAGCTGTCGCTGCTCACCAGCCGGGAGCGTGATGTGCTGTCACTGGTCGCGAACGGCCACTCCAACCTGGTGATCGCCAAGATGCTGTCGCTGAGCGAAGCCACGGTCAAATCCCACCTCTATCACCTGTGCCAGAAGCTCGGTCTGCGCGACCGCACCCAGGCGGTGATCCTCGCGTACGAGACGGGGCTGGTCAGACCCTGCGCGGCCTGATCGCACGGCTGAGGGAGGTTCCGGCGCCCGACCACCGCCGGAACCTCCCTCAGCCCGTGGCCGGAATCAGCTCGGCCGCCTCGACATGACTGACCGCCACCGAGAGGAAGGCGCCGGCGGACGCCGGATCGCTCGCGATCCACCGTGTGAACTCCAGCCGTTCCTCGGTCACTTCGAGCCGCGCGGTGTCCAGTGCCATCCGGTAGCGCGATTCCATCAGCCGCCGGTGACCTGTGGCGTAGCGCTCCAGCGCGGCCCCCGGCTCCCGGTCGTCGTGCAGCCCGGCGCCGACCGACTCGGCCAGCAGCGCGGCCTGTTCGAAGGCGTCGCTGATGCCGGTCCCGGTGATGGAGTCCTTGTGGCAACCGGCGTCCCCGACCAGGACCCAGCCAGGACCCTTGACCGTACGGAAGAAGTTGAGCTGACGGCCTGTGCCCCGCAGGCGCTCCACGCGCCGGGCCGACAGGGCGCGCTCGGCGAGGCCGGGAGCGGTCGTCCGGATCGCCTCCACATACGCGGCGTCGGCGTCCCGTCGTACGTCCTGGAACTCCGCCTGGGGGAAGTAGGCGGCCACCAGGGTCAGTTCGTCATGGGTGCCGACCACGCCGATGAGCCGTCCGGTCCGCTCGTACACCTCGAACTGTGCGGGCAGCCCCTCCCAGTAGCCGTAGTACACACAGGTGCGCGGGATGTCCTCACGCTCCGTCGTGGCCCCGACCAGCCCGGCCAGGGTCGAGCGCATCCCGTCCGCGCCGACCACCAGCCGTGCCCGCACCTCGGCCGTGCCCCGGCCGATCCGGCAGCGCACTCCGGTGACCCGGCCGCCCTCGGTCGTGACGCCGGTGACGGTGCAGCCCTGGAGGAACTCGGCCCCGGCCTCGGCCGCCGCGTCGATCAGCAGGCTGTCCAGGACGTACCGGCGCGGCGCGTACACCGCGTCGATGCCCTCCTCCACAGGCACCGGACCGTCGAGCCGGACGTCCTGGAGGGTGTAGGAGATCCGGCGCACCGGCGGGCATCCGGTCGCCGCGAGCCGCTCCAGCAGTCCCCACCGCTTCAGCAGCCGCAGTCCGGGACGGTGGATGTGCTGGGTGGAGAGGGTGTCGCTGGGGAACTGCGCTCGGTCCACCAGCAGGACCCGGTACCCGGCCCGGGCGAACAGCAGGGCGGTCGAGGCGCCGGCGCTCCGCGCGCCGACGACCACCACGTCGTAGGACTCCATCAGTTGACGCCCCCTTCCGCCCGCAGGGGCAGTTGTGGATCCGTGCGGTGCGGTGCACGGGGTCCCACGGTGACCAGCACCAGCGGCTGGAGCGGGCCCGCGCTCAGGCCGAGGGCGGACCGCACGCCTTCCGGGTCGAAGTCGCAGTGCACATGGCTCTCAAGTCCCGCGGCCGCGGCGGCCAGGGCGATCCGCTGGGCCGCCGCACCGGCCGCGATGTTCTGCGCGCGGTACCAGCGGTCACCGAAGCGCTCGATGCCGGTCCGCAGATCGCCGCAGGGCGCGAGGACCGCGGTGGCGGTACGGCACTCGTCGGCCAGCATGGGGCTCTTGGCGGCGGTGATGACCGCAGTCACGGCGTCCGCCCCCCGGGTGGCGACAAGGGCGTGTCCGGCCGCGTCGTACAGGTGGGCGCCGGTCTCCACTCCGGGGACCCGCTGTACGGCTCCGGCCAGTTGGACCGGCGTTCCGTCGACGACCGGTTCCGCGGCCGCGGCGAGCAGCGCGGCGAGCGTCTGCTGCGGAACCGGCCCCGGGCGATAGCCGTAGACGGTGCGCCTGCCCGCGAAGCCGTCCGCCACATCGAGGGAGGCCGGGGGCAGTGCGTGCCGGGGCGCGTCGGGGAGGGGCGGGAGGGTGGCGGAGCCTTCCGGCGCGGCGCGGCGGACGGCGGCGTGCAGGGCGGCCACCTCCGCCAGGGCGGGGATCTTGGTGATGGGCACCGGGTCGGGCTTGGCGGAAGGTATCTGGCCGCGCCAGGTCGCCGGCGTGGCCGACGTTCGCGGGCTGTCCGGCCGGTGCAGGGTGACCACCGCGAACACGCTCTCCGCGAAAGGGGACAGGCCCAGCGTCTCGTCCAACGCGGCGTCGTCGTACCGCGGATGGACCCGTGCGGTCAGCCCGGTCGCCTCGGCCGCGGCTACCGCCTGCGCGACCGCGACACCGGCGTCGAGGCTCAGCAGGCGGTAGCCGAACACGCCGTACTTGGCCGCGTTGCGCCACAGCACGCTGCTCAGCAGAAGGACGAACTCCGGCTCCTGGGCCGGTGGTTCGGCGAGCAACGGCGTGAGCAGGGCGCGTCCGTCGCCCTCTCGCAGGCGTTCCAGGACGTGGTGCACCGGGTCGTAGTGCGAGAGTCCGGCGGGCAGACCGTCATGGTCCGGGTGGGCGACGTAGACCTCGACGGGGTAGCGGGAACCCGAGGCCGCTCCCGTGCGGCCCGGTGACAGCAGGACCCGTCGGGCGGCGGGGGCGCCGAGGCCGAGCGGCATGATGCCGCTCATCCAGCGCATCCTGGTCAGGCCGTTGGTCCGGTGCAGCAGCCAGGACAGACACGGCAGCAGCTCGTCGTGCCGTGGGTCGTCGGGGGGCGGCGGCAGGACCTGGCGGGCCGCCGACGGGTAACGCTTGTGGACGGGCGGGAGCCGGAGCGGGTCGGCGGCGGGGAGTGCGTCCGGCGGCTGGTGGCCCGAGGCAAGATAGTCCAGGGCTGCCGAAGTGGCGTACGTGGTCATGCGGCCGGCACCGCCTTCCAGGGCGTGGGGAGGGGCATCAGATAGCGTTCGTCGGCGCCCGGTGTGCCGAGCGCGATCTGGAACACCGGCTCGTGCCCCGGCGGGAGTCGGAGGGCGCGTGCCAGCCTCCCGGCCGGGTAGCCGTTGTGGATCCGCGCGGCGAGCCCGGACACGGCACTCAGCACGCACACGCGCTGCGCCACGGCCCCCGCCTCGTGATGCAGCACCCTGAACCCCCGGTCGTCGAAGGCCACTTGGCCATCCCGCGCGGGCACCGACAGGAACACCACGGCGTTCACCGTGCGGTAGTTGATGTTGGCCGCCTCCAGACCGAGGTCTGCGGCCCGGGCGGGCTCCACATACCGCAGGCCCCGCACGGTCATCTCATGTACGCCGCCCTCGGCCCCGGTGACGTCGACCGCCCACACGTGCGCGGTGACGGGCGGTGCGGTGCCGTGCGGCACGGCGTCGGACACGAACGGCGCGAAGGCGGGCCGTACGGCCCTCAGGATCGTCTCCAGCGGCACCGGCCGCCGCTTCGGGTGGAACGCCGGGGCGCCGGAGGTGCGTTGGCGCAGGCAGTGGCCGAGCTCCCCGGCCGGGGCGACGACAGCACTGGGCGGGGACACCGAAGGGGCCAACCGGGCGAAGGACGCCGTATCGGTGAGACGGGCGGCGCTGTCCACCTCGACGAGGTCCGCGAGGGCGCGGATGCCGGTGGCCGCGGATGCGGGGCGGCCGACTTCCCCGATCCCGGCGCACAGTTCGGCCTCGGTGTGCCGCGCCGTGGAACGCAGGATCGGCCGGTCGACGTCGCTGCCGTACAGGGGCAGCACCGCCGCTATGCTCTCGTCGGGACGCGATGCGCCCGTCAGCCGCTCCAGCACCCCGTCGAGGAACTGATGGTGCAGATGCCCCCGTACACCGAGGGCACCCGCGACCATCAGGGCGTTGCCGGCCACCAGACCCGTCTCCTGCGCGCACAGTCGGTACGCGTAGGCGCCGTACCGGAAGGCCGTACGCCAGAAGACGGTGGACAGCAGCAGCACCCCGACGGCGTCGCCGAGGTCCGCTCCGAGCGCCGCGCCGAGCAGGGCCCGGAAGTCCCCGGCCCGCAGCAGGACCAGGGTGTGGTGGGCGGGGTCGTAGGCGTAGACGCCCGCCGGGAGTTCCTCGTGCCCGGGCGTCCACAGATATGTCTCGACCGGCGCGAAGCACCGGGCGGAGGGGACGGCCCGGTGGTACGGCCAGCGGGCCGTGGGCCCCAACTCCGTGCGCAGCACACCGCAGGTGTAGTGGAGCAGCGCCGAGTGGAAGGCGGCGGTCGGTGCGGAGACCGTCGTCGCGTGTCCGGCACCCGGCGGGCCGAAGCACCGGGCCAGCGGGCCGAGCGTCCCGGGCGGTGCGGGCAGCGGGTACCGGGGCAGTCCGCCGAAGCGGGTGAACCGCTCCGGTTCCTCCGCTCCGCCCTCCCGGCCGCCCGGTCCCTGCCCGATCAGGTCGGCGTAGTCGTGCAGGGACCGGTGCCAGTACCGTGCGCCGGGCGACTCGGGGGCCCGGACGGGCCGTTCGATGGCGGTCATCCGCGCTGTCGTCCTCACGGGAAGGGGTGGGGGTGGGGGTTGATGTCCTCGGGCGTCAACTCGCGCTCCCGATAACCAAGTTCGTACGGCACCCGGAGCAGCCGGGGCAGTCCGTCGACCCGCCGGTTCTGGTGTCCGAAGGTCATCGGCAGCGTGCCGGGCACCATGACCTTGACGCAGGCGAAACTGCCCGCCCGGTGCTCCGGGGTCGTCTGGTCCACGACGACGACATCCATGCCCCGGTCCAGATAGCGGTGGAGCATCTCCTCCAGATCCGCCCGCAGATCGGTGTGCGCGGGCCACCGCCACTGCTCCTCGAAGCTCGCGAACGGCCGTGCCTCGCGCTCCCCCAGCAGGAAGTCGAACCGGTCGAAGGCGTCCTCGTGGCTGTAGAGCACGGAGTGGTCGCCCATCACCTTGACCAGGGAGGGGTCCCGGACCATGGCGGCTGCCCGCGCTCGTTCCTCGGCGTCGTAGATCTTGGCGTGCTCCAGCAGATGCGCCATCTCGTGCAGGACGTTCACCACGGCCTTCTCGGCCAGCAGCGCGGAGCCGCCCGCGCACAGCACGCGTGGCCTGCCCGGGTCGTCGAGCGCGTCCAGGCCCACTGCCCAGAAGCAGGGCACGCCCTGTTCCAGGGTGGCCGAGTAGAGCTGGACCTCGTACCCGGTCCGATGGCGCAAGTGCTCGATCATCATCGGGATGGAACGGTCCCGCGCGGAGCCCGGGTCGACGCGCGGGATCGGCATCCGCCCGTACCAGGTCATCAGGAAGGCGTCCCGCTCGGCCACCTCCAGCAGACCGCACAGGATGGCCTCCTCCAGACAGCCGCCCATGGCGCAGCCGTTGGAGATCTCGTAGACGAAGCGCGGATCGTCGTGGCTGTGCGCGGCGTAGTAGGCGTACCGCTCCGGTACGAGCACGGGCTCGCCGCGGGCGAAGGAGTAGCCCCACACCCAGGGCATCACCAGGTCCTCGTGGTACCGGAGGTAGGGGAACCCGGGCAGGTCGTACCGCTCGTCCGGGTAGAGCCCGAGGACATGCGGGTCCAGGGCCCGCTCCCCCAGTTCCCGCCGGCTCGCCGTGACCGTGGTCCGCCGGCCCCGGGGCTGCTCCCCGCCGAACCGCTCCAGCGCTTCGAGCACGGCGGTGATCCGTGAGGTGCGGTAGTCGGTGGTACGACCCCAGCCGTGCTGGGAGCTGTTGCCGCGCAGCGAGCTGAGCGGCGCCACCGCGCGGGGCAGCGGTCCGCCGCGTTCGTCGTCCACGCAGGGCACGACACCGGCGGCGCTGTCGACGTAGATGTCGTACAGCTCCTGCTCGCGCGCTACGACGTTCTGCACCCGGAAGACATCAGGCGCGGGCTTGGGACGGGAGACCGGGGTGATCCGCGCCGCTTCGGGGCCGTCGGGCGGCAGGCCGCCGCAGTCCTCGCAGAGCGAGTACGGCAGACAGCGGTGGGAGCTGACGGCGAGCGAGGCCAGGTCGACCTGGAGGAACCGGTCGCCGGGGCGGCGGCCCTCGGCGGTGTCCTCGGGCACGGGTCTGCCGGAGAGCGCCGCGTCGAGCAGGTCCACGGCGAGTTCGGCCGCCACGGCCGCCGCAGCCCGGGTGAGCAGCGGCGAGCGGTGCGCGGCGAGGGCGGTACCGTGCCGGGCGCGCAGGGTCTCGTGGTGCTGCGCCTTGTCGCGGGCGAGGCGACGACGCCAGTCGGCGCAGGTCGGACAGGCGTCGCCGGGGCCGCCGGCCACGGGCCCCACCTGGATGGCGTCCGCCTCGGTGCGCAGCGGAAGCCAGGGGATGCCGGCCGCCTCAGCGGCCTTGCGGACCTCGGCGTGGAGAGCGCTGTCCGAGGGCACCAACACGGCCGCGCAGCCGTCGAGCGCGCCGATGTCCGGGCGTATCAGCGGGTAGGTGCGGGCCACTACCGCGGCCGTGGCACGGTCGAGCAGACCGCCGTCGCCGATCACGGCGACCGGACGGGCCGGGGCGCAGGATGTCCTCTCAGGCATCGCGCAGCACCACCCGGACGATGTGCGGCAGTACGGCATGCACGGCCGGGTCCTGGTCGAGCGGTACGACCACGGGGTCGAGGCCGTCGGCACGCAGG
Source organism: Streptomyces cupreus (assembly GCF_014257025.1). Classification (GTDB taxonomy): domain Bacteria; phylum Actinomycetota; class Actinomycetes; order Streptomycetales; family Streptomycetaceae; genus Streptomyces; species Streptomyces cupreus. The sequence continues at coordinate 118,996 of NZ_JACMSF010000008.1, read as the reverse complement.
GCCTCGACGAGCGGGCCGTACCGTTCCGGGGCGGCGTCCGCCTCGGCGGAGGTCCACAGGGCGACCGCGGGCGACGGCACGTACTCGGTCTGGCCGTGGCTGTGGGCCTGGTGGGCCAGCAGCAGCCGCCCGAGGCCCGATTCGGCGGCCTCGCCGGGCGCGAAGCCGACACCCCGCTCGACCAGCCCCGTCTCCGCGTCACCGAGGCGGAAGGCGTACGCGGTCACCCCGGCCGGGGCCCGGAGGGCGTACGCCGACAGCTCCTCCCCCGTGGTCAGCAGCAGATCCCGGAACCTGCCCGCGCCGACGGTCAGTTCGAGGTCGTCGAGCGCCAGTGGGCTCTCCTCCTCCGGTACGGCGGCGCCGAGCAGCCTGCGCAGACAGAGGTCGAGCAACGCCCCCTCGACGGCGGCGTCCCTCGTCGCCCCGGCGGCCGTACCGACGGGAAGCGCCTCGCCCGTACCCGAGCGCACGGCGTACGCCGCGAGCCCGTGCCGCAGGGCGGCGTCCTGGGCCTGCGCGAAGTCGGCGCCCGCACCCCACACCGGGAAGGACGCCCCGGGACTCACGGGGTCGGAGACGGCAACCCGTACGACCCGCAGCGGGAACTGCTCGTAGTGCCCCTCGGACACCGGGCCCAGCACACCGAGCCGTTCGTCGGTCAACGCACCCACTCGCTCGGCGAGTTCCCCTGATTCCGACGGCGCCGCAGGGAGCTTATGGACGGATGTCTGCAATGTCTCCAAGTCGATACGGACGACACCCGCCGACGAGGTGTCCTCCTCCGCGACCCCGGTGACGTGCTCAAAGGCGCGGAACACCAGGTGGTTGGCGACGATGCCGGGGACGGGCCCGGTGAGGAACTCGCTCCGGGCCGCATCCGGGCTGCCCAGCCTCCGCCACAGACTCCCCCAGCGCAGCGCCGGACGGTCCGCCGGGCACACCGGCCCGACCCACGCCTCCTCGCCCAGGAGCGTCACGGGGATCAATGTCCGCCCGAGCTCCGCGCACGCAAGGTCGACCGCCGCCAGCAGGCCGGGGTCCACGCGGTCGGCCGCGTACAGCACCAAGTCGGCGGCCTCCACCGCCCGTTGCAGCTGCGACGCGTCCAGCGACCCCGCGTCCAGGCTCTGCACTTGAGCCACACCGGTGAGCAGCGTGCCCTCCACCGCGGCGGCGAGCACCGATCCCGACCCCACCACCAGCAACCGCGTCCGGCGGTACCGCTGGAACCGCAGCGCGGGTGACGCCCGGAACGCCTCCACGAACGCGATCTCGGCGCCGTACTCCTCCAGTTCACGCTCCGTCAGGGAGTGCTCCTCGTCCTCGGCGACATCCCGCACCAGACCGGCGTCGTGCAGCGCCCCGACAAGCCGCTCGACCATCGCGCGCGTCGCGGGCCGCATGCTCGCGGTGAGGTCGCCGACGCTGTGGCGGCCGTCGAGATGCGGGGAGAGCTTCTCCAGCCACGCGTAGGTCGAGGCGCCCTGGAAGGTGACGATGTCGCTGCCCTTGGTCAGCAGGACGCCGTCCCCTTCCGGGGTCGGGGCGAAGAAGACGCCGGTTCTCATGCGCGGGCGCATGGCCGCGATGGTGCTCTGCATGGTGGAGGACTCCGCGTTCGGCTGGTCGGGCGTGCATGCCCCGGGCGAGTCGTGATGTCGATCGTGTCAGCGGGGCCGCCCCCCGTCGTCCGTCGGCAGTCTGCATTCCTGCCTCCGCCGTGAAGCCGCGGGCGGGCCCGGTCTCCCACTGGTGTGGGGGACCGCTTCTCAGATCCGCTGGTGATGGCTGGTCAGTCTCTCCAGCACCGGCACGAGTTCCGCGGGCCCGGGAAGCCGGGCGAGCTCATCGCGCCAGGCGGTGGCCCGCTCGTGGAATGAGGGTTCCTGAAGGAGTGTCCGTAGCGAATCCGGGCCGAACTCGCCGCCGCTGACGGCGATTCCGGCGCCCTTGCGGACGAGTTGCGCCGCCGAGGCCTCCTCGTCCCAGGTCGGCTTCGGCACGATCAGCTGGGGTACACCCGCCGCGGCGGCGGAGGCGAACAGCTCTGCTCCGCCGTGGTGGACGACAGCGGAGCAGCTGGGGAGCAGGTGAGCAAGGGGGACCTGCGGCTCCGAGTCCCCGGCGGACACCAGCTCGATCTCCGACTCCGCCAGGGAACCGATCATGCCCGTCGTGCCCGGCGTCGCCCAGACCCGTGGCCGAAGGGGCCGCCTGTGCAGCCACTCCGGCACGCTCACGCCTCCGCTGTACGGCACCCAGCGCACGTTCTCGTACCGCACGCCCGGTGCCGGCAGGCGCATCCCGGGTGGCATCGGGTCAACCGTCCACTGGCCGAGGACCAGTTCCTCCTCGTAGGGCAGTCCGTACGGTTCGAGGAGCTGCTGCATCGTCTCCTCCAGCGGCTCAGGCCAGCCGCCGCCGGGGGCCGCCCGATCCCGGTAGCGCGCGGAACGCCCACGCAGCCAGGCGATGTTGTCCCGTCCCCACAGCAGCCGGGCGTGGGCCGCTCCGCCGACCCGGGCGGCGACGGCGGCCGGGAGGCAGAAGGGGTCCCACAGGACGAGGTCGGGGCGCCGGCGCACGACGACGCCGGTGAGCTCCTCCAGCAGGGGCCGCTGCGCCGCGAACACCCGGGTCGTGCGGAACCACTTCGCCCCCCAGTCGGGGCAGTCGCCCGGGCCGACGTCCAGACCGCCTCCGGGGTGGCCGGACAGGGCGGGGTTCCGGCTGAGGTCCGTAAGCGCGGCGAGGTCTTCGCCCCGGCCCACGGGGACGGCGGCGAGCCCCGCCCCGGTCACCGCGCCCACCAGGTCGGGGTGGGTGGCGATCCGCACCTCGTGGCCCGCGTTCTGGAGCGCCCAGGCGAGCGGGACCACGGGGAAGGCATGGTCCGCGACGGGAAAGACGGCGAACAGGACACGCACGGCCGGCTACTTCCTTGTCGAAGGGTGGTCGATGGACAGGCGGTACCAGTCGACGGTGTCCGCGAGCCCCTGCGCGAAGGGGACTTCGGGCCGGTGCCCGAGGCGCCGCAGCTTGCCGTCGTCCACGCGGTAACGGCGGTCGTGCCCCTTGCGGTCGGCGACCGGGCGCACCGCGTCCCAGTCGGCACCGCAGGCGTCGAGCAGCAGCCCGGTCAGGTCCCGGTTGGTCAACTGGGTGCCGCCGCCCACGTTGTAGACCTCGCCGGGCGTCCCGCGTTCGAGGACGAGCCGGAGGGCCCGGCAGTGGTCGGAGACATGCAGCCAGTCCCGGACGTTGCCGCCGTCGCCGTACAGCGGCACCGTTTCACCGGCGAGCAGCAGCGTCACGAACCGCGGGATCAGCTTCTCCGGGTGCTGCCCCGAGCCGTAGTTGTTGCTGCATCGGGTGATCCGCACGTCGAGCCCGTGGGTGCGGGCGTAGGAGAGGGCCAGCAGGTCGGCGGCGGCCTTTGTGGCGGCGTACGGGGAGTTCGGCCGGACGGGGGCCTCCTCGGTCCAGGAGCCCTCCTCGATGGAGCCGTACACCTCGTCCGTCGACACCTGCAGAAAACACCGGGCGCCGGCGGCCAGCGCCGCGTCGAGCAGGACCCGCGTGCCCAGGACATTGGTGCGTACGAAGGCGTCGGCGGCGGCGATGGAGCGGTCGACATGGCTCTCGGCGGCGAAGTTGACCACCACCGAGCCGGGCGGCAGCAGCTTCTCGACGAGTGGCGCGTCTGCGATGTCCCCGTGCACGAACCGCAGTCTCGGATCGCCCAGCACCGGCGCGAGGTTCGCCGGGTTCCCGGCATAGGTCAGCGCGTCCAGGACGGTGACCTCGATGTCCTCAGGTCCTGCGAGGAGTTCGCGGACAAAGTGGGAGCCGATGAACCCGGCCGCTCCGGTGACGAGGAAGTGCGTCATGAGGCGATCCGGACCGTGCTGTGGTCGCCCAGGACCAGGCGGTGGGAGCTGGGAACGCGGGGCGCGGGCGCCACCTGGACATGGCAGCCGATGAGGGAGGCGTCGATACGGCGGACTCCGCTGATGGACGCGTCGTTCAGCACGATGGAGAATTCGATCTCGCTGTCCTCGACCCGGCAGTTCTCGGCGATCGAAGTGGAGGGCCCCACATAGGAGTTGACGACGACCGACCCCGCGCCGATCAGCGCGGGACCGACGATCCGGGAACCGCGCACGACCGCGCCCGCGCACACCCGCACCCGTCCGACGAGTTCGCTGTCGGCGCTGACGGTGCCCTCGACCGCGGGTTCGAGCACCTCCAGGACACTGCGGTTCGCCTCCAGCATGTCGTCGACGGTGCCGGTGTCCTTCCAGTACCCGGTGATCACGGTCGGTCGGATCTCCCGGCCCTGGGCGAGCATCAGGCGCAGCGCGTCGGTGATCTCCAGTTCCCCCCGGTCGGAGGGGGCGATGGCGCGAACGGCCGCGTGCACCGCGGGGGTGAACAGATAGGCGCCGACGATGGCCAGATCGCTCGCGGGCAGCTCCGGTTTCTCCGCCAGGTCCCTGACCCGGCCGTCGGCGGACAGCGTGGCGACGCCGAACGCGCTCGGGTTCGGAACCCGGGTCAACATCAGCTGAGCGTCGGGGCGTTGGGTGCGGAACTCGTCGAGCAGCGAAGTGATGCCCCCGACAATGAAGTTGTCGCCGAGATACATCAGGAAGTCGTCGTCGCCGAGGAATTCGCGGGCGATCACGACGGCATGCGCGAGCCCCAGCGGCCGGGGCTGCGGCAGATAGGTCACCCGCAGCCCGAAGTCGGAGCCGTCGCCGACGGCACGCCGGATCTCGTCGGCGGTGTCGCCGACGACCACTCCGACGTCCTTGATCCCGGCGTCGGCGATGGCTTCGAGGCCGTAGAAGAGGACGGGCTTGTTGGCGATGGGGACGAGCTGTTTGGCGGAGGTGTGGGTGATCGGGCGCAGTCGGGTGCCCGCGCCGCCCGCCAGCACGAGGGCTTTCACAAGGCTCCTTTCGATGTCAGTGCTTCGGCGCACGGAACGCGGCCACCGTCAGCGGGCCGAAGACCACGAGCAGCAGCAGGCACCAGCCGAGGGTGGCGACGACCGGGTGCGCGATCGGCCAGGCGGCGTCCGCGGGCACGGCGACGGGGTTGCCGAACAGCTCCCGTACGGCCGCCACCACCGCGCTCACCGGATTCCAGTCGGCGGCAAGGCGCAGCCCGGCCGGCAGTCCTTCGGTGGGGACGAAGATGTTGGAGATCATGGTCAGCGGGAACATCAGCATCCCGACGAAGTCCGTGGCTGACCGCGAGGGCATGACCAGGCCGATCCACATCCCCAGCCAGCTGAACGCGTAGCGGACGAGGAGCAGCAGAGCGAGCCCCGCGACGACTCCCGTCGGACGCCAGCCGACCAGGAGCCCACAACCAGCCATCACCACAAGGGTGATGACCCCGCCCAGGCACTCGGCCAGCGACTGCCCGACGGGCACGCCGGTACGGCTCATGGGCAGCGAGTGGAAGCGGTCGGTGACCCCCCGGTCCTTGTCCTCGGCAACCACGGCCGCGCTCGCCGCGATGCCGAACACCGCCATCTGCGCCAGCATGCCCGGCACCAGGAAGTCGACGTACGAACCACCGCCCGGCGGCCGCATGTTGCTGCCGAGCACATAGACGAACAGCATGGTGAAGAGCAGCGGGATCACCAGCGCCATGGCGGCCCGTTCCGGGGCGCTGCGCAGATGGATCAGATAGCGCCGGGCGACGGTCACCGCGTCACCGGCGGCCCAGCGCAGCCGTGCGAGCGGGGGTTCGTCGGACGTGGTCCAGGCGGTCGGGGGCAAGGGCGTGTTCACACGGCCTCCCGCTGCCGGTTCATGAGGTTGAGGAAGACCTCGTCCAACGTCGGGCGCCGCAGAGCGAGATCTTCTACGGCGATCCCGGCGGCGTCCAGTTCGCGCAGCGCGGCGGCGAGCACGGCCGTACCGGGTTCCGCCTCGGCGCCGACGGCCAGGGTCACCCGGCGTGGGTCGTCACCGGTCGTGGGGAGTCGGCCGCCCGCGCGGGCCAGGATCTCGGTGGCAGGACCTAGCTGTTCGGCGTGGCGCACCGTGAGGTCGATGGACTCGCCGCCGAGCGCGGACTTCAGCTCGAACGGCGTGCCCTCGGCGACGACCCGGCCTCCGGTGCCCTCCGGATCGGCCAGCACGGCGATCCGGTCCGCGAGCTGGTCGGCCTCGTCCAGGTACTGCGTGGTGAGCAGCACGGTGGTTCCGGCCCTCACCAGCTCCCGCACGCTCTCCCAGAGCCCGCCGCGGCTCTGCGGATCGAGCCCCGTCGTCGGCTCGTCGAGGAAGATCACACCGGGCGGGACGACAAGTCCGACCGCGAGATCGAGTCGTCGGCGCATGCCCCCGGAGTACGTCCGCACCGGCCGGTGGGCCGCGTCCTCCAGGCCGAACCGCTCCAGCAGCTCCTCGGCCCTGCGCCGTACGGCGGGCCCCCGCATGCGGTAGAGGCGGGCGAACATCTCCAGGTTGTCGCGGCCGCTGATCACCTCGTCCACCGAGGCGTACTGTCCGGTCAGCGCGATGCTTCCGCGCACCCGGGCGGGGTGCTGGACGACATCGTGTCCGGCGACGCGGGCGACACCGCCGTCCGGCAGCGACAGGGTGGCCAGGATCCGGACCAGCGTGGTCTTCCCCGCTCCATTGGGCCCGAGCAGACCGCAGACGGTGCCGGGCTCGACGGTGAGGTCGACCCCGCCCAGCGCGGAGATCGGCCCGAACCGTTTACGCAGACCGCGTACCTCGATCGCGGCGGCGTCGAGAGGGGGTGGGGGCACGGGTTCTCCTCCATGAAGGGGGCGGTGCACAACGGTCAGACGGCGGGCCGCAGCCGTACGGGCAGCGTCAGCAGCCCGCGCATGTCCCCGACGGGCCGCCACGACTGCGGCGCCTGAGGATCGGCCAAGGCAAGGTCAGGACAACGGTGGAGCAGTACGGCGAGCACGGTCTCCGTCTGGAGCCGGGCCAGCGGCGCGCCCAGGCAGAAGTGGATGCCGTGGCCGAAGGAGAGATGGGGGCCGCGGGCGCGGGTGATGTCGAGCCGGTCGGGCTCGGCGAAGACGTCCGGGTCCCGGTTGGCGGCCGACAGGGCGACGCTGACCACACTGCCCGCCGGGATGACGGTGCCAGCGACCTCCACGTCCTCCCGTGCCACGCGCAGCGTGGTGCGGGCCAACGACGCCTCGTAGCGAAGCAGTTCGTCCACGGCCGAGGGCACCAGTTCCGGGCGGCGGCGCAGCAGGGCGAGCTGGTCCGGATGGCGCAGCAGGGCGTCGACGGCGTTGCCGATCATCCCCGTCGTCGTCTCGTGGCCCGCGACGAGCAACAGCACGAGCAGGCCGACCAGTTCCTCGTCGCTGAGCCGCTGCCCCTGGTCGTGCGCCACCACGAGGGCGGCGAGCAGGTCGGGTTGCTCGTCCTGGGGCAGGTCGGCACGGACGTAGGGGCGTTTCGCGGCCACGAGGGAGGCGAACCAGCGGTGCAGTCTGCGCGTGCGCTCCGCGGGACCGGACCCGCTCCCGGAGATGGTGAGCATCCGGGTGGCCCAGTTCAGCAGCGCGCCCCGGCTGCCGTACGGCACGCCCAGCAGCTCGCTGATCACCAGGACCGGCAGCGGGAAGGCCAGTGCCGTCATGAGGTCGACGTCGTTCTCGTCCGGGACGGCGTCGAGAAGTTCATGGGTGAGCTTTTCCACCCGCGGCCTGAGCTCCTCCACACGGCGCGGGGTGAACGCCCCGGAGACCAGCCGCCGTAGCCGCGTGTGGTCCGGGGGGTCGCTGTTGACCAGGGGCAGAAAGAAGCTGTCCGCGCCCGTGACTCCGTACCCGGCGGAGCTCAGCGCCTGTTCGGCGAGCCGGGGGTCCTTGGAGAACCGGGGGTCGAGCAGGACCGCCTTGGCCTCCGCATGCCGGGTGATCAGCCAGTAGGCGAGGCCCTGCGGGTTGCGGACGAGTCGCGGGCCCGGGGTCCGCCTCAACTCGACGTAGTAGCCGTGTTGATCGGCGAAGAAGGCCGAGGTGTCGATCCCGGTCGGCCGGCTCACCGGGAGTCCAGGAGGGATTCGATCACGTCGGCCGCGGCGGGGGCCCCGCCCGCCTGCCGGATGTGCTCGCGCATCGCCTGGACACGCTCAGCGTAGGACGGCTCGCCCAGCACGGTGACAACCGCCTCCCGCAGGCTCTCCACGGTGACCTCGGTGCGGTGCAGCATCACCCCGAGCCCGAGCTCGGCCAACCGGTCGGCATTCGCCCGCTGCTCACTCATCTGCGGAATCGCCACCATCGGCACCCCGAAGGACAGCGACTCCATCACACTGCCCATCCCCGCATGCGTCACAAACAGATCGGCCTCCCGAAGCACTTGAAGCTGCGGCACATGAGCCCGCACCTCCACATGCCCGGGCACCCCCGACAACTTGGCGGGGTCGACCCGGTCCCCCACCGCCATCACCACATCCCACGCAAGACCCGCGAACGCATCCACACACGTCTGGAAGAACCCCAGATCGTCGTTGTGAATCGTCCCCAACGAGACGAAGGCCAGCGGCTGTTCACCCGACCGGCTCCATTCCCCGTCCGACGCCCGCCGCCCGAGGCAGGGCCCGACGAAGTGGACATCGTCGCCGAAGGTCTCGCCCCGGAACTGGAACTCGCGCGGCAGGAACACCAGCGCGGGACCGGCTTCGCTCCCGGTCATCAACTCCTTGGGCCCGAAGGGGACCTTCACCCGTTCCAACAGCTTGGCGATGCCGTGGAACACCCGCATGATCTCCGGGTGCAGCGGGTCGACATCGGTGCGCTCCCCGGCGAGCGACCAGTCGGCGTTCGCGGCGAAGGTGGTCCGGTAGGGCAGCGCCGGAATGCCCCGCCGCGCCGCGATCAGCCGGGCCGCCCATCCCGACGGGTCGTCGTAGACCACCAGATCGGGCCGGTCCCGCGCGAACGCCCGGTCCAGCGGGGCGAGTACGGCCAGGGTTTCGCGCAGCAGATCGCGCAGCACCTTCGCGAGGTCGTCGCTGCCGAAGCGGTCCGGGCGGTCGGAGGCACTGTCGTCGGCCGGCAGCCCGTCCATGGTGGACTCGTACCGCAGGGGCACCGCACCCGTCTCGGCCACGGCGGCGGCGAACCGGTCGGTCGTGGCGAAGCTCACCCGGTGACCGCGCCGCGTCAGCTCCTCCGCGACGCCGAGGGCCGGGTTCATGTGCCCGTGTCCGGGCAGGGCGAAGAACGCGACATGCGCCGGGGGGACCTCGCTCACCGTCCCACCCCGGCGCGCACCAGGAGGGATTCGATCACGTCGGCCGCGGCGGGGGCCCCGCCCGCCTGCCGGATGTGCTCGCGCATCGCCTGGACACGCTGAGCGTAGGACGGCTCGCCCAGCACGGTGACAACCGCCTCCCGCAGGCTCTCCACGGTGACCTCGGTGCGGTGCAGCATCACCCCGAGCCCGAGCTCGGCCAACCGGTCGGCATTCGCCCGCTGCTCACTCATCTGCGGAATCGCCACCATCGGCACCCCGAAGGACAGCGACTCCATCACACTGCCCATCCCCGCATGCGTCACAAACAGATCGGCCTCCCGAAGCACTTGAAGCTGCGGCACATGAGCCCGCACCTCCACATGCCCGGGCACCCCCGACAGCCGGCCGGGATCGACCCGGTCCCCCACCGCCATCACCACATCCCACGCAAGACCCGCGAACGCATCCACACACGTCTGGAAGAACCCCAGATCGTCGTTATGGATCGTCCCCAACGACACCAACACCAACGGCCGTTCACCCGACCCGCTCCACTCCCCGTCGAACCGGCGCTCCGACCAGCACGGCCCGACGAAATGGAAGTCCTCGCCGAAGGTCTCGCCCTTGAACTGGAACTCGCGCGGGATGAACACCAGCGCGGGCCCCGACTCGCTGGCCCCGAAGAACTCCTGGGCGCTGAGGCCCACCCCGAGCCTGTCCAGCATGGCGGCGATCTCCCCGTACACGGCGTTCAGTCCGGCGTGCTCCGGCTCGAACGTGGCGTACTCCCCGTCCGTGCCGAGCGACCAGTGCTCGTTCGCGGCCAGCGTCGGGATGCTGCGCACGGACGGTATGCCCCAGCTGTGCGCGAGCAGCCGGCCCGTCCAGCCGGACAGTCCGTCGTGGATCAGTACGTCCGGACGGCCGTCGGCGAAGGCCCGGTCGAGCGCCGGGTACACCGCCTCGGTCTCCGTCACCAGGCCCCGCAGCACCTGCACGAAGTCGCCCGTGGTGAACCGGTCGACGCTCTCCAGGTCGTTCATCGCGTTCCGGGTCTGCCGCATCGTCGTCTCGTACGGCACCAGCGTGGCGCCGGCCTCCTCGACCTCCGCGCCCTGGCGTGCGGTCACCGCGTAGCTGACGCGATGACCGCGCGCCACGAGTTCCGCGACGATCCCCGCCGTGGGATTGACGTGACCGGTTCCAGGAATGTTGAAGAAGGCGATATGGGACATCGAACCACCTGTTTTCCGGGCGGGCAGAACTGACATCGGACCGGCAACGTAGCAAAGGATCCTGCCCGTTCGTTATGCGCTTACGAGTTCCGTCGCAACAGTAATCAGAAAGGTGAGTCCGCGTCTCGCACCCGGGTGGGAGACGGCCGGTTCGGTTCATACTCGCGCGGGGAGCGAGAAACCAGCGAGGCGGCGGAAGAATTCGGGATGCTCCCCGGACAGCATGGCGACGACTGTCCGACCCACGGGCAGTCCCGCGGATGCATTCCCCATCCGCCGGAATATCCATTGTCGAAGGAGGCAACCATGCCGATCGCCGATCTGCTCGCCGACGACCTGCTGGAGCTGGACGCCCTGACCGAGGACGAGCTCCTCACGGTCGAGGCGGACGACAACGAGGCGCAGGCCATCCTGTGCTCCTGCTGCTGCTCGTGGTGCGGCTGCTGAGTATCGGTTCCTGATGCACGTCTCCCGGGAGGCTCTGCCTCCCGGGGGGCGCGAGGAGGTCGGAGTGAGAGATGACAAGTGAAGAGAACTGGGGAATGCCCCCCATTCCGGTTCCTCCCCTCGGGGTGAAACGGCTTCTCCTGGTCGGTACCGGATCGTCCAACGCGGCTTTTCTTCCCCTGTGGGTCAACTGGTTCCAGGTCAGTTATCCGCAGATCGAATTGCGCATCGTCCTCACTCGTTCCGCTCAGCGTTTTGTGACCAGGGAGGGCCTTTCCGTTCTCACCAACAGAATGGTCTTCGAGGATTCCTGGTCCGAGGAACCGCAGGTCCGCAAACTCCATGTGGAACTGGCGAGCTGGCCGGACGCGATCGCCGTTTATCCGGCGGGGCTGCACTTCATCGCACGGCTCGCGCAGGGCCTCGCGGACACCCCGGTGACGATGGCGCTGCAGTGCACCGAGGCCCCGATCGCACTGGCCGCCGCGCTGCCGCCGGGCGGCTGGGAGAGCGCCGCCATGAGCGACCACCGGGCCCGGCTCGCACAGCGCGCCAATGTCGTGCTCCAGCCGCCGGTCATGGGGCTGAGCATGACCACCGGCCGCCATGACGGCAACCAGCCGGACACCCTCCCCAACCTCCTCGGAAGCCTTGAGGACCTACGCCGGGCCCGACAGCCCCAGGAAGCGGTGAACGGTGCCCGCTGAGGGCGGGCATGTGGCGGTCTTCACCGCGGCCGCGTTCAGCCACATCAACCCGCTGCTGGGCACGGTCGCCGAACTCGTACGGCGCGGCCTGAAGGTCAGCTACGCCACCACACGCGCATTCGCGCCGCTGGTCGAAGCCGCGGGAGCCACGGCCGTGGTCTTCCGCTCCTCACTCCCGTCGGACCCGGCCGCCTGGCCCACGGACACCCGCCGCCTCCCGCTCCTCTACCTCGACGACGCCCGCGCCACGCTGCCGGAGTTGGCGGCGTCCTTCACCCATGACCGCCCCGATCTCGTCCTCACCGAGGACCCGGCCGGCGCCGGAAGCGTCCTCGCCGCGAGGTGGGGCATCCCGTCGATGCAGGTCTGGACGTATCTGGCGGCGGCCCGCCACTGGTCCCTCACCGAACCGGGAACGGGCACCGCGAACCCTGTGGCCGCCGAATTCCTGTCCCGGCTCGGCGAGTTCCTGACCCAGGAGGGCCTGACGACGACGGCGCGGGACCACCTGAACACGGGCCTGGCAGGCGGACTGGTCCTGATCCCCCGCTCCTTCCAGCCGGACGGCGACACCTTCGGCGAGGAGTACACGTTCACCGGGCCTGCCCCCGCCCCCGAGCCCCGACCACCGGCCTGGACCCCGCCGGAGGGCAAGGACCCCGTCGCTCTGGTCTCCCTGGGCTCCATCGACCACGCCCACCCGGAGTTCTTCACCACGGTGGCCGAGGCGTTCACCGGCCTCCCCTGGCACGTGGTGATGGCGGTCGGCGACCGCTGCGAGCCGCCCCCGCTGCCCCCCAACGTCGAAGCGCACCCCTGGGTACCGAACACGGCCGTCCTCCGCCACGCCCAACTGGCCATCCACCACGGAGGTATGGCCACCACGATGGAAGCCCTGCACCACGGCGTACCGTCCCTCGTGGTTCCCCGCCTCCCGGAACAGACCGGCAACGCCAGACGCGTACGGGAGCTGGGGCTCGGCGCGGCGATCCCCTTCCGCTCCGTCACCCCCACCGCCCTGCGCACCGCCGTCCTCCACCTGCACGCCCACGAAGGCGTACAACAGCGGGTCAGTGCTATGCGCGAGGAGATCCGCCGCGCAGGAGGAGCCCGGGCGGCCGCGGATGCCGTCGTACGACGGCTCACCTCCGTATGACCGGCGAGGTGATCGGCGACGGCTTCATAGCCCGGTACGTCCGCCAACACCTGCCGCTGAACCGGCCGGTGACGGTGCTGGCCGCGGGAGTCTCAAGAACGTCGGAAACCGCACCCGAACCCTTCGCACGCGAGGCGGCCCTGGTGACCGAAACGGCCCGCCGCTGCCGCGAGCAACGACGCCTGATGGTCTTCCTGTCCACGGCCGCCGGCGGTCTCTACGGCAGACAGGGCGAGGGCCGCGAGGACGCGCGGATCGCTCCCGTGACCCCCTACGGCAGGCACAAGCTCGCCATGGAGCGGATCGTCTCCGACTCCGGCGCCCCCTGGCTCACGCTACGGCTCAGCCACCTCGTCGGCCCGGGCCAGAACCCGGCACAGCTCATACCGGCGCTCGTGCGCCAAGTCCGGTCCGGCACGGTCGTGATCCATCACGGAGCACGCCGGGACCTGCTGGACGTCCGCCACTTCCGCACGGTCCTGGACCGGCTGCTCACCCTCGGCGTACACGGCAGGGTCGTCAACGTGGCCGCCGGAGTCTCCTTCGCGGCCGAGGAGATCGTGACGGCCGTAGAGGCGGCGCTGGGACAGCGCGCGCACCGGATCCCGCGCGAGGTGCCACCGGAATCCCTCCGGATCTCCAACCACCGGATGCGGGTCCACGTCCCCGAATCCGAGCACTTCGGCTTCGGCCCCGCCTACCTCGACCGCCTCATCACCCGTTACGTACGTACGGAGGCGGCCGAGCGAGCCGTCACCTAGCCGCGCGCCATGCGGGCCAGCCAGGGCGTCAGGTTGGCGTCCACGATCAGTTCCTTGTACGTCTCGTCCCCGGGCAGCGGCACGATCAGCCACTGGCCGGGGGGAAACAGCCGCCCCTTCGTCCGGGCGAGCCCGCTGTAGACGGACCGGAGGAACGCGGGGACGGAGTCCCGGGGAACGTCGTGGAACTCGACCCCGTCGACGGTGATCCTCGCGTCGTCCTCGGGGAAGAGCCGGACGCTCACGGCCGGTGATCCCGCCAGCTCCACGAACGCCTCGTGCGGCAGCGAGCCGTCGGGGTCGAACACCGTGAAGAGCTCGGCCGAGGTGCGCCGCGAGGTCTGGTCCGCGCCGATGTCGTCGGTGACCGACATGGTCAGTTCGAACTCCATCGCGAGGTCACGGATCGCGACGACAGCGGCCTCGGTGGTCGGCAGGTGCGCTTTCTCCATGACCCGATCATGCCCGACGGAGCAGGTGAGGTCTAGACCACTCGGCCGATGGCTTCTCGCGAGCCGCCCTCAGTCCCCGGTGCGCTCCGGTGTCGCCGGCGGCTCGGTGGGCGACGGCGCGGGCGGGCCGAAGAGGACGGCCCGGGCCACGGGCGGGGCGAACAGGGCGGCGACGGGCTCGGAGAGGGTCAGGACCGCGCGGAAGGCGCGCCCCACGACAGGGTCGCCGGGAGACCGCTCCTGGACGCGGCGCAGATACCAGCCGGCCACCCGGTCCGCGGCCCCGCTGTCGGTCGCGGTGCCGACCGCGCCCGGCATCGAGCGGTCCGCCCCGGCGGAGATGTCCCACGCCTGCCGGGACGCCGCGAGCAGCGCCCGCTGCACGCGGCGCGTCGTGGGCGTCCTACGCCGGTCGGCCAGCGCGTCACGCAGGGCGACCGCGCTCATGGCGGCGACGGCCATGCCCTGCCCGTAGATCGGGTTGAAGGCGCACAGGGCGTCGCCGGTGGCGAGGAACCCGGCCGGGCGGCGGCCGGGCAGGTCGTAGCGGCGGCGGATGTTCGCGGTCCGCCGGTACCCGAACGCCGGCGACAGCGGTTCGGCGTCGTCCAGCCACCGGTCCAGGAGCGGATGCCCCAGCCTCTTGGTGTACGTCACGAACTCGTCGTCGCCCGTGGGCGGTTCGTCGCCGCGCAGCCCCGAGACGATGACCAGATGGCTGCCGTCCTCCAGCGGCAGCGCACCGCCGCCGTGGAGCTGTTCGGGGCCGGGATAGACGTAGTAGCCGAGGGTCTCGCCGTCGAGGACGCCGTCCTTGCCCCGGTAGACGCGGGAGGCGTAGGCGAGCCCGGTGTCGATGGTCTCCTCGTGCGGCCCCTCGGCACCGATCGCCGCGAGCCACTGCGGAGCCTTGGTACCGCTGCCGGAGGCATCGACCACCAGGTCGGCCTCCAGGGCCCGTTGCTCCCCGCGGGCGTCCCCGGAGCGGTCCCGCAGCAGCACGCCCCGCACCCGCGAGGCGTCCCCGAGGAGCCCGACGACTTCGGCCCCCTCCACCACGCTGATCCTCGGGTCCGCGAGGACCCGCGAGCGCACCAGCGCCTCCAACTGGGCACGGGAACCGGTGTAGATGTGGGTCGTCGGGGGCACCCGGCGCAGCCAACGGCCGCTCTGCCACAGCACCAGGTCGGACGGCAAGCCCACCCAAGGCGCCCCCGCCTTCCGCAACTGGGCCAGGAACCCCGGCAACAGCGACTCCAACGCCACCTGACCGCCCTGGAGCAGCACATGCGGATGCCGCCCCTGCGGCACACCGGGCCGTGCCTCACTGCCCTCCGGGAAGCGGTCGCGCTCGACGACGGTCACCCGATCGGCATGCCCGGCCAGGACATGCGCCGCGAGGAGCCCCGCGAGGCTCCCGCCCACGACGACCGCATGCCGCCCACCCGGGCGGCCCGTCTCTCCGGCAGAGTTCACCGATCCACTCCCCTGGTCGCCACATCACGAGAAAGCCCAAGTATCCCGCGCCGCAAAGGGGGGTTGACCTAGATCCGGCCCTTCCGCAAGCCGGACTCAGCCCTCGTCGGGCGTCAGCCGCAGAGAGATGCTGTTGATGCAGTACCGCTGATCAGTGGGCGTGGGATACCCCTCACCCTCGAAGACATGGCCCAGGTGCGAACCGCACCGAGCACACCGCACCTCCGTCCGCACCATCCCGTGCGAGGTGTCCGAAAGCAGCTCCACCGCGTCCGAGTCCTTCGGATCGAAGAAGCTCGGCCACCCACAATGCGACTCGAACTTGGTGTCCGAGGTGAACAGTTCGGCACCGCAGGCGCGACAGGAGTAGACGCCCTTGGTCTTGGTGTCCGTGTACTCACCGGTGAACGCCGGCTCGGTACCGGCCTGCCGCAGTACGGCGAACTCGGCCGGGGTCAGTTCCGCGCGCCACTGCTCGTCCGGCTTCTCGACGTCGTACGACATGAGCCTCAGCCCCTCACTTCGACAGGCGGTCCAGGATCTGCGGGCCGAGGTCCGTCACGTCGCCCGCGCCCATGGTGAGAACGAGATCACCCGGCTTCGCCATTCCCGCCATGACGGAAGCCACCTCGCCCTTGTCGTGCACAGGCGTCACATCGGCGCCCGCGACCCGGGCCGCCTCGATGATCAGCTCGCTGGTGACACCGGGGATCGGGTCCTCACGGGCCGGGTAGATGTCGAGGACCAGGGAGGCGTCGGCCAGGGCCAGCGACTGGCCCATCTCCTTGCCCAGCTCCTGGGTGCGGGAGAACAGGTGCGGCTGGAAGACCACCAGGATGCGGGCGTCTCCGGCGGCCGCGCGCATGGCCTCCAGGTCCGCCGTCATCTCCGTCGGGTGGTGTGCGTAGGAGTCGATGACCTGGACCCCGGCGGCCTCGCCCTTGAGCTGGAGGCGCCGCTTGACGCCGGTGTAGGCGGCGAGGGCCGGGGCGAGCTCGACGGCCGGAATGCCGAGCGCCACGCCCGCCGCCAGCGCGGCCACGGCGTTGTGGGCGTAGTGCCGACCCGGGACGGAGACCGTGAAGGTGAGCTCCTGGCCGTCCAGCACCACGGTCACCTCGCTCTTCAACCCCTGAGCGATGACGGACAGCACCCGCACATCGGCGTCCTGCGACTCTCCGTACGTCACCACCCGCACACCGTCGAGGCGCCGCGTCAGCTCGCGCGCGCCCTCGTGATCGGCGGAGATCACCAGCGTGCCACCGGGCACGATCCTGCCCGCGAAGGTCTCGAAGGACTCGTAGATCTCGTCCATCGACGCGTAGTTCGCGTGATGGTCCAGCTCCACATTGAGCACGATCGCCACCTCGGGCGCGTACTTGTGGAAGCTGCGGTCCGATTCGTCGGCCTCGGCGACGAAGATCTCCCCGTCACCGTGCAGCGCGTTGGACCCCGGCGCGTCCAGGTCACCGCCGATCGCGTACGACGGCTCAAGCCCGAGCGCGCTCAGCGACACGGCCAGCATCGAGGTGGTGGTCGTCTTGCCGTGCGTACCGGCGACGGCGATGGGCCGCAGCCCGTCCATGAGGGCGGCGAGGGCGTCGGACCGGTGCACCACCGGAATGCCGAGTTCGGCCGCGCGTTCCAGCTCGGGGTTGTCGGCCCTGATCGCCGAGGACACGACGACACAGCTCGCGTCGTCGGCGAGGTGCTCGGCCGCATGCCCGATATGCACGGTCACGCCCAGCGCGCGCAGGGCCTCGGCGGTGGCGGACTCCTTGGCGTCGCTACCGGCCACGACGGCCCCGCGCTGCGCCAGGATCTTCGCGATGCCGGACATCCCCGCACCGCCGATGCCGATGAAGTGCGGTCGCTCCATGGCGGAGGGAAGGCCGGGTGCCATGCGCATATCTCCCAAGATCCGGTACGACGAAGGTGCCCCCAGCCTATGGTGTGCGGCGACTGCCCGAAGAACTACGCCTTGCTGTGCGAGAACAGCTTCAGCACCGGCACGCCCACCTTGTGCCGGGCCCGGGAGGCCCAGTCCCGGTGGAAGAACTCCTCCACGTAGTGCGGATCGGTGAGCACGATGACCTCGTCCGCCCCGATCTCGTCCACCAGGGACTTCAGCGCGTCCAGCGGATGATCCTCGATCAACCGTCCTTCGGCCTCGTTCCCGGACGCCCGCAACGCCTGAAGGGACACGTCGAGCGCCCGCTCCCCGAAACCCTTCGCCTCCTCACCTTCCGGCGTCTCCCGCTCCCGCGCCGCCTCGTCCAGTTCCCCGAGCGCGACGTCGTCGATGGCCCGCAGCAGACGATCCGCCTGGTCGCCGCGCGGCTGGAGCAGCACATGGAAGGAGACCGACTCGTCCCCGTGCAGCGTGGTGACGAACTCCACGTCTGCGGACGTCAGAGCCTTCTCGATCATCAATACGCTTCTGAACACCAGGCGCCCCTTCTCCTGCAGGCCCTGCGAGGCCCTGCGGAAACCATCCTGCCCCGTGATCGCACGGGGACTGCGAGTTTTAGTGTGCCCGCCGGAAGCTAAACGGAACGGCTGATTCCGCCGTTTCCCCCGCGCCTCCCGTCAGACCCGCCCGTACCGGGTGAAGAGAAAGCCCTCCTCCTCCAGCAGGGACACCAGTGCGAATTTCCGAGGCACCTCCACCGCGGGCCCGTCGGCGATCCGCTGCGCGTCCCCCGCCGTGAGCATCGGGGAGACGGTCAGGCAGATCTCGTCGAGTACCCCGGCGGCCACGAGCTGACCGAGCAGCCGCGGCCCGCCCTCGGTCAGCAGCCGCCGGTACCCGAGCTCGGCGAGGGCCCGTACGGCACGGGCGGGCTCCACACCCGCGCCGTCACCGGCGAACAGCACCCGCGCGCCCGCCTTCTCCGCCGCGGCGATGCGGTCGGGGGCCGCGGCGGCGCCGGTCAGCAGGACGGTCGGTACCAGTGGGGAGGTGAACAGGGGAAGGGAGAAGTCCAGGTCGAGGCCGGCGCTGACGACCGCGATGGCGGGCGCGGGTGCCTGCCCGGCCGCCTCGCGCCGCGGCGCGAAGTCCGCACGCGCGCGTGCGGGGCGGTACCCCTCCTGGCGTACCGTTTGCGCACCGACGACCACCACATCCGCCAGCGCGCGCAAGGTGCCGAAGATCCGCATGTCGGCCGCGCTGGAGATCGGCTGCGACTTCCCGTCGTGCTGGGCGGCCCCGTCGAGCGTGGAGACCATGTTGGCGCGCAGCCAGGGTTCGGCGGAGTCGGGATAGGCATAGACCTCGGCCAGCTCGTCGAGCGTCCACTCACGGTCGTCCGTCTGATCGGTCACGGGGAACAGGCGTCGCATGCGGGCAGTGTTCCACGCGCGGGTGAGGACGTACCCACTCAGAACCTGGGCCTGCGAGGCCGCTCCCGCCCACCCCCTAAAATCGGGAGACGTGTCCTCCTCCACCACCGCCGGCGATACCCCCATAGCCGAAGCGACCCCCCTCTCCCTCTGCTCCCGCGAGCCGCACGTCCCCGCGGACCGCCTGGTGGCCGAGATGGTCCCCCCGCCCCGCTTCGACTCGGTCCGCTTCGGCACCTACATCCCGGACCCGAACCAGCCGAGCCAGACGGAGGCGGTCCAGGTCCTGGAAACCTTCGCGGCGGGACTCGGCGGAGCACACGCGGTGGGCGGCGGCAAGCGCGGCTTCTTCGGCCTCGGCAGGCCCAAGGCCCCCAAGACCCCGCCGGGCCCCCGCGGCGTCTATCTGGACGGCGGCTACGGCGTGGGCAAGACCCACCTCCTCGCCTCCCTCTGGCACGCCACCCCCGCCGAACCGTCGCTCAAGGCGTTCGGCACCTTCGTGGAGCTGACCAACCTCGTCGGCGCCCTGGGCTTCCAGAAGACGGTGCAGACCCTCTCCGGGCACCGCCTCCTCTGCATCGACGAGTTCGAGCTCGACGACCCCGGCGACACCGTCCTCGTCTCCACCCTGCTCGGCAAGCTCGTCGACGCCGGTGTCGCCCTCGCCGCCACCTCCAACACCCTGCCCGGCAAGCTCGGCGAGGGCCGCTTCGCGGCGGCCGACTTCCTGCGGGAGATCCAGGGCCTGTCGGCGCACTTCCGCCCACTGCGCATCGACGGCGAGGACTACCGCCATCGCGGTCTGCCCGAGGCGCCGGCGCCGTTCGGCGACGAGCAGGTGACGAAGGCGGCGTACGCCACCGAGGGCGCCTCGCTCGACGACTTCCCGCATCTGCTGGAGCATCTGGCGAGGGTCCACCCCAGCCGGTACGGCGCGCTGACCGACGGTGTGACGGCGGTGTGCCTGACCGATGTACGGCCGGTTCCGGACCAGTCGACGGCACTGCGGCTCGTGGTGCTCGCTGACCGGCTCTACGACCGTGAAGTGCCGGTGCTTGCCTCGGGACTGCCGTTCGATCAACTGTTCAGCGAGGAGATGCTGAAGGGCGGTTACCGCAAGAAGTACTTCCGCGCGATCTCCCGCCTCACCGCGCTGGCCCGGGACGCGAAGGGCCTCACCGAGGCCCCCTGACCCAACCGGACGGACCGAGGCATACCGCCACACAGAACCTGGGCATATCGTCTAATAAGCGAATACACCGGACCTCTGACAGGGAGGTCGTCATGGTCGAGGAGCTGCTGGCCGCGGCCGCTACCGCCGGGGCCGCCGGGCTGGTCTATCTCGCCGCCGCGGCACGGATCGTCAAGCAGTACGAGCGTGGGGTCGTCTTCCGGCTGGGGCGGCTGCGCGGCGCCGTGCGCCAGCCGGGGCTCGCCCTGATCGTGCCGGGCGTGGACCGGCTGCGCCACGTGAACATGCAGATCGTGACCATGCCGGTGCCGGCCCAGGAGGGCATCACCCGGGACAACGTCACGGTCCGCGTCGACGCGGTCGTGTACTTCAAGGTCGTGGACGCGGCCGCGGCGGTCGTCAACGTCGAGGACTACCGCTTCGCGGTCTCGCAGATGGCGCAGACCTCGCTGCGGTCGATCATCGGCAAGAGCGATCTGGACGATCTGCTGTCCAACCGGGAGAAGCTCAACCAGGGCCTGGAGCTGATGATCGACAGCCCCGCCATCGGCTGGGGTGTGCAGATCGACCGCGTCGAGATCAAGGACGTCTCCCTGCCGGACACGATGAAGCGCTCCATGGCCCGCCAGGCGGAGGCCGACCGGGAGCGGCGGGCCCGGATCATCAACGCCGACGCCGAACTCCAGGCGTCGAAGAAGCTCGCCGAGGCGGCACAGCAGATGGAGGACACCCCGGCCGCGCTCCAGCTGCGCCTGCTCCAGACCGTGGTGGCGGTCGCGGCCGAGAAGAACTCGACGCTGGTACTGCCGTTCCCCGTGGAACTGCTGCGCTTCCTGGAGAAGGCCCAGCAGCAGCCGGACCGCTCCGACAGAAAGTGAACATGCTCTACGCGCGTGGTTCACCTGGCCGGAACCAGATGATAGACACGGCGTCGACACAGTCCTGTCCGCCAGCAGGAAGGTTCCACCATGCCCGAACACGGCATCCAGAGCCGCCGTCAGATGCTCGCCCGCACCGGCGCCCTGGGCGTCTCGATCGCCTTCGCCGGAAACCTCACCGAACTCTTCGCGGGCACAGCGGCCGCGCAGAACCTGGGCCATACAGGCTACGGCCCCCTCGTCCCCGACCCGAACGGCCTTCTCGACCTGCCGGAAGGTTTCCGCTATCGGGTCCTGTCCCGAGAGGGCGACTCCCTGCGCTCGGGAGAGGGCAAGGTCCCCTCCAACCACGACGGCATGACCGCCCTGCCCGGCCGCCACGGCAGAGTCCACCTGGTCCGCAACCACGAGAACCGCAAGACCGCGAGGCTCCCCGTCCCGACGGTCGAGGGCCTGACGTACGACCCGGAGGGCAGGGGCGGCTGTACGACGCTGACCCTGGACGCCCGCGGCAAGGTCCTCTCCGAACGGGTCGCCATCGCCGGTACGGCCGTCAACTGCGCGGGCGGGCCCACACCTTGGGGCACCTGGCTGACCTGTGAGGAGACCGAGGACAAGGCGGGCACCAACGGTTACACCAAGGACCACGGCTTCATCTTCGAGGTGGACCCGGCGGACCCGCACCGCAGCGGCGCGGTACCGCTGACGGCGATGGGCCGCTTCCAGCACGAGGCGGTGGCGGTGGACCCGAGGCGCGGCATCGTCTACGAGACCGAGGACGCCTTCCAGAAACCCTTCGGCCTGTTCTACCGCTTCCTCCCCGACGAGCCCCTGGGCGGCGGAGGTTCCCTGCGAGCGGGCGGCCGGCTCCAGGCGATGCGCGTCCCGGGCGTACCGGATCTGTCGTCGATCCAGGACACCGGCGCGGCCTTCGAGAACATCGAGTGGGTGGACGTACCGGACCCCCTGGCCACCGAAACCCCCATCCGCCTCCAGGACTTCGGCCGCCGGGGCATCACCCATGCCCAGAAGCTGGAGGGCTGCTACTGGGGTGGCCGCTCGGTCTACTTCGTGTCGTCGTTCGCCCGCAGCGCCGAGGGCTCGGCGGCTGACCACTACGGCCAGATCTGGCGCTACGACCCCGAGCGCCGCCGTCTGACCCTGGTGATCGTCTTCGGCCCCGACACGGACATCCAGCTCCCCGGCGAGTCCCCCGACAACATCTGCCTGGCCCCCTCCGGGGGCCTCATGGTCTGCGAGGACGGCAACGGCGCCCAGCACGTCTACGGTGTCACCCGCCGCGGCGAGGTCTACGCGCTGGCCCGCAACGCCCAGAACCTGGGCACCCCGGAAGCCCCGGAGTGGGGCGAGTTCGCCGGCGTCACCTTCTCCCCCGACGGCGAGACGATGTACGTCAACTGCTACACCCCGGGGACGACGTTCGCGGTGACCGGGCCCTGGCGCGGATGAACCGGCCTCTGACCGGGTGACACGGCACCGTGTCGGCGGCTCCCGTAATCAGATAAGGGGCATATCACCGTAATTCTCATACGGTGATCACTCGTGTACGCAGCATCACCGCCGTCTGTGTCCTGGGCGCCGCACTCGCCGCCTGCGGCGCCCCCCAGACCCCACGCCCCGCCCGTCCGGCCCCTTCCGCGACCTCCGTGGCCCCGTCGAAGCCGCCGACGCTCGCGCCGGGGCCCGCCGGGGTGACGCCCGTGTTCATGAACGGGCCCAGGGGCGAGGACAAGACCGTCGCTCTCACCTTCGATGCCGACATGACCGCCGACCAGGGGCCGAGGGCCGCGGCCGGTGAGCGGTTCGACAATCCGGGGCTCATCGCCGCGCTCCGCGAGCTCGACGTACCCGCGACTGTGTTCATGACCGGGCGGTGGGCCGAGGAGTACCCCGGGCAGGCTCGGGGCATCGGGCGGGATCCGCTCTTCGAGGTCGCCAATCACTCCTACAGCCACTACGCCTTCACCGCTGACTGCTACGGACTGCCGACCGTCTCCGAGGACCGGATGCGGGCGGATGTGGAGCGGGCGTACGCTGCCTTCCGGAAGGCCGGGGTGCCGGATGCGATGCCGTACTTCCGGTTCCCCGGTGGGTGCCACGACCGGCGGGCGCTCAAGGCGCTGACCCCGGCCGGGGTGACCGCCGTGCAGTGGGACGTGGTGAGCGGGGACGCCTTCGCCACCGACGCCGACGCCGTGGCCCGGCAGGTGCTGGACGGGGTGCGGCCGGGATCGGTCGTCGTCATGCACTGCACCCGCAGCGCCGCCCCCACCACCGAGCGCGCCGTCCGCACGATCGTGCCCGAGCTGCGGCGCCAGGGGTTCCGCTTCGTGAAGGTGTCCGAGCTGATCGGGGCCGCCCGCGACCGGCGGTGAGCGTTCTACGCTGGAGGCATGAGCGAGGCCGACTACTGCACGATCGCCGACGCGACCAAGCCGCCCAAGGCCGACGGGCCGCCGTACGCGGAGTGTGTGCTGTGCCGGGAGCCGACGGAGTACCCGGAGTCGTACAAGGGCCTCACGCTGTGCCCGGTGTGCGAGTGGCGCGAGGCCGAGCGGACCGCCTGCTCAGGGTGATCTTCGGGAGCTGAGCGCGCAGGCCAGGGCGGTCGCCGCGGCAGTGAACAGGGCTGCCCCGGCCAGTGGCAGCAAGGGCAGCGGAACCGTGCCCGAGCGGGAGCCGGTGACCAGTCCGCTGACCGCCGCCCGCGCCGGGGACCCGGTCACCACCACGGACAGCAGGGCCGTCAGCAGCATCGCGGGGATCGCGCGGCCGGTCGAGCGCAGCAGCGGCCAGGTCGTCAGCGCGCCCACGGCCGTGCCGAGCAGGGCGCAGACCAGGGCGGCGAGCAGGCCGGAGGCGCCGGCCGGCAGTCGGGGCACGGCGGTCTGACGGTCCGCGCTCGTCGGGTCGCTGATCAGCGTCACCAGGACGGTCGCCAGCGCGCCCAGGGTCGCCGCCGCCGTCAGCGCCACGAGCAGGGGTGCCAGGTGCGCCCGTCCCGGTCCTACGGCCGCGGAGACGCAACCTCGGGCGGCGGCGGGCTCGTTGGTGACGCAGATCCGTACGAGCCAGGCGGCGACCGGGAGCAGGGCGGCCGCCGTGTAGCCGAGCGAGTCGAGTATCGGCTGGCCGCTCTGGACACCCACGGCCAGGAACACCGCGTAGAGGATGAACGGCGGCAGCCAGCGCTGGGAGCGGACGAGCAGGTCGGTCTGGTAACGGAACAGTGCCGTCATGGGGTCTCCTCACTGCCCACGGCCACCACGTGCCACGGCGGGCGGGACATCAGCAGCGCTCGGAGCAGGACGTCGGAGTGGGACGCGGGGACGGTGATGCGGTAGGTGCCCGCGGTCGTCTCTTCGAGGGTGGTGAGGGGGAGTCCGGCGGTCTCGGCGGGGAGTGCGCCGCCTCGCGGGCCCTGGGCCACCACCACGGTCCTCGGGCCCGCGGCCGGTGAAGTGGGGTGTTCCGTACGGCGGTTGACGCCTCCGTCCCGGACCGTGCAGATCACGTCCGGCACTCCGGCCAGACGGCTCGGGTCGTGGTCGACGAAGACCACCGAGGCGCCGACGGCGGTGCGTTCCGCCACCGCGCGTTCCAGTTCGGCCCGGGCGTCCTCGTCGAGGCCGGTCCAGGCCTCGTCCAGGACGAGGAATTCGGGTTCGGCGAGCAGGGCCTGGGCGACGGCGACCTTCTGACTGCTGCCCTTGGAGAGCTGCGCCATGGGTGTCCGGGCGTAGGCGGCGGCGCCGAAGCGCTCAAGGCAGGCGTGGGCGGCGCGGGTGGCCGACGCGCGGGACAGGCCGTGCACGGTGCCGAGGTGGGTGAGGTAGCCGACGGCGGTGAAGGGCAGCGCCGACGGGAAGCGTTCGGGGACGTAGGCCGTGCGGGGGCGGCCGGTGATCCTGCCCTCGGTCGGGGCGTCGATGCCGGCGAGCAGCCGCAGGAGGGTGGACTTGCCCGTGCCGTTGGCGCCCTCGACCCGGGTCAGGGTGCCGGGCGCTATCGCCAGGTTGACCGCGCGTAAGACCCAGGGGCCGCGCAGGCCGTAGCGGCGGCCCACGTTGTCCAGACGAAGATCGCGTTGCATACGGCCATCTTCTCCTGCCCGCCGACCCCACCGGACACGATCTTCCGACTGGCACACTGGAAGCCGTGAGCCACACATACCAGCCTGCCGGTGACAGTCCCTTCCGTTCCGAGCCGACCGCCCGCGACCAGGCCCCGCAGTTCGTCCTGCCCCTGGTGGTCCGCATCGAGCGTGGCGCTCCCCCGGCCCGTACCGACGCCCTGGAGACCGCCGCCCGTGCGGTGCTGGTGCTGCTCGCGGACGAGCGGGCAGTCGGGGACGGGGAGTGGGCCGAGGCCGTGCGGGACTGGCAGGACGCGCGGATCCGCAAGGTCGTACGGCGGGCTCGTGGCGCCGAGTGGCGGCGCGCCGAGGCTCTGCCGGGGATCACCGTGACCGGCAAGGCGGCCGAGGTACGGGTGTTCCCGCCCGTCCCCCTCGACGGCTGGCCCAAGGATCTGGCGAGGCTCCAGGTCTCCGGCACCGACCTCGACGACCCGGAGCCCCCGGTGGCGGCGGATCCGTCGGCGCCGATGCTGTGGCTCAACCCCGACCTCGACATGTCGGCCGGCAAGGCGATGGCCCAGGCCGGGCACGGCGCCCAGCTCGCCTGGTGGGAGCTCTCCGACGAGGAGCGCACGGCCTGGCGCGAGGCGGGCTTCCCGCTCGCCGTGCGCCTGGCTGCCCGCGAGCGTTGGCAGGACCTCACCACGAGCGGCCTGCCGGTCGTACGGGACGCGGGCTTCACGGAGATCGCCCCGGGCTCGGCGACGGTGATCGCGGACCACCCGGCTCTGCGATAGCCGACGGCCGGGGTCCCAACCTCAAATGTTGCTCTGAAGCCCCGGCCCAGGGGATTCACCTCCCCGCACCCGGGCCATACCCCCTCCACGCACGTGAAGGAGGGGGACGAGGATGGAGCGACTGGGTACGGGGATCGGATGGCGACCGGAGATCGCGGACGCCGTGGAACGCATACCGGGCATCGACTGGGCCGAGGTCGTCGCCGAGAACGTGTGTCCGGGACATCTCCCGAAGTCGCTGCTGCGGCTGCGCGAGCGCGGGGTCACGGTGATCCCGCACGGTGTCTCGCTCGGCCTCGGCGGCGCCGACCGGCCCGACGAGACACGGCTGACCGCCCTCGCCGAGCGGGCCGGGGCGCTGGGCTCGCCGCTGGTCACCGAGCACATCGCGTTCGTCCGGGCGGGCGGCCCGCTCACCGCGTCCCCGCGCCTTGAGGCCGGACACCTGCTGCCCGTCCCGCGCACCCGGGACGCCCTCGACGTGCTGTGCGAGAACATCCGGATCGCCCAGGACGCCCTCCCCGTGCCGCTCGCCGTCGAGAACATCGCCGCGCTGATCTCCTGGCCCGGCGAGGAGCTGACCGAGGGTCAGTTCCTGTACGAGCTGGCCGACCGCACCGGAGTGCGGCTGCTCATCGACGTGGCGAACCTGCACACCAACCACGTCAACCGGGGCGAGGACCCGGCCGAGGCACTCGCCGAACTCCCGCTGGAGGCCATCGCGTACGTCCATGTCGCGGGCGGCTTCGAGCGGGACGGCGTCTGGCACGACAGCCACGCCCACCCGGTCCCGCGACCGGTGCTCGACATCCTCACCGACCTCGCCTCCCGGGTCGCACCGCCCGGAGTCCTGCTGGAGCGCGACGAGAACTTCCCCGAAACGGCCGAACTGGAGCGGGAGTTGGCGCAGATCCGCGCGGCCGTCGAGAAGGGCGGCCAGGAGCCGCGGACCCCGAGCAGCACGCCGGGCAACACTCCGGCACCGGCCTCTTCCGCCGCCCGCGAGCGCCTCGCCCTCGCCCAGGCCGCGCTGCTGTCCGCGCTCGTCGCCGGGACGCCCGTGCCCGAGGGGTTCGACCGGACGCGTCTGGGCGTACAGGCGCGGGCGCTCGCCGGGAAGCGGGCGGACGTCGTGGCGAAAGTCGCACCGGAACTGCCCGCGATCCTCGGCCCGCGGTACCGTCCCGCCTTCCTCTCCTACGCCCAGCGCAACCCGATGACCAGCGGCTATCGGCGCGACGCGCTCGAATTCGCCGGTCAACTGCTGGACGGCGAGGGGGCGTTGGACACTGCCGCCCGAAGGGACCTGCGGGAGTGGTGGCTGGAGCGCTCGGGCCCGGCCCCGCGCTCGCACTCGTGGCCGGCGCGGATACGGCGGACATTGACCCGCCGGTAACGAGGGGCCCCGATTAATAGTTAATATGCCCATCCCACCCCTCGAAGCGCACTGACGTGCGGTGCCGCAACTGGAGGCACCATGCGACCGCGACCCCCTGTCCCCGGCCGGGGCATCCTCAGCGGTACCGGGCTCATCATCACGGGCCTGACGGCGACCCTCGTGGCGCTGATCGTCCCGATCTGGTCGTACGCCGACCGGTCGGGCACCGGTCTCGACGTGCTCAACGCCGAGACCGTCTCGACGCGGTACGGCCCCCTGTCGGGTCTGGACCGCGAGTTCCTCACCAAGGTCCGGCTGGCAGGGCTCTGGGAGCTGCCCGCCGGTCAGCAGGCCCAGCAGAAGGGCACCACACCGGCCGTGAAGACGGCGGGCGAACATCTCGTCGAGGGGCACGCCTTCCTGGACGAGCGCGTCCGTGACGTCGCCGCGAAGCTCTCGCTCACCCTGCCCAACGAACCGAACGAGCAGCAGCGAGGGTGGCTCGCCACCCTGACCTCGGCCCAGGGCACCGAGTACGACTGGCAGTTCGCCAACATCCTGCGCGTGGCGCACGGCAAGGTGTTCTCGGTCGTCGCCCAGGTCCGCGCGAGCACCCGCAACACCCTGGTGCGCCAACTCGCCGAGGACGCCAACACCACGGTGCTGGACCACATCAAGGTCCTGGAGGCCACCGGGTACGTCGACTTCGACGCCCTGGCCCGGGACATGGCCGCCCACAGCACTCCCCCGCTCACCCGCTCCCCGGCGCCGCCCGGCCCGGTGACCGACCCCTCCCCCGTGATCCCGGTCACCCCGTCCCCGGTGCCGACGCCGACGTACACGCTGCCGCCGGCCGCCACGAGCCGCCCACCCACCAATGCCGGCAAGTCCTGATAAACGACCCAAAACCGCAACCATAAATCGAGGAACCCCCACGGCGAGCAACCAAGTCCGCGAGAGCGGCGGCGGTTCAGCCGCAAGATGGGGGCATGTTCTGGGTCCTTCTCCTGCTGCTGGCCTGGGCCGTCGCCGGCACCGCGTGCACCCGGCTGTGCCTGGCCGCCGTACACGCGGCGGCCGTGGACGTGAACGCGGGCCGAGAGCACGATCTGACGCTGTACGAGGCCGCGTTCCTGTCGGGCGGCCCCCGCCGGGTCGCCGATCTGACCCTGGTCTCCATGGCCCGCCAGCGCCGGCTGCTGCTCGCCCGCACGGGCTGGGCGACGGTCGTCGACCCGCGCGGCCGGGACGACATCGAACGCTCCGTCATAGGCGCCATCGGGCCCGAGGGCCAGTCCCGTATCGCTCCGGTACGGGATGCCGCGGCCGACGCGGAGGCGGTGGGCAGCCTCGCCGAACGCCTCGTCCGGGCCGGTCTCGCCGTGCCCGACGGAGCCCGCACCGGCATAGCGGCCGCGGTCCGCCAGGTGCAGCTCGCCGTGGCGGCCGTCCTGGCGCTGGGCGCGACCGCGCTGCTCATGCCCGGCTCGGCCGACATGCCCCGCCATCTGGTCGCGCTCTGGTTCGGGCTGCCGCTGGCGCTCACCCTGAGCTGTCTGGCCATCGCGCGCGTCGAGGTCCACCCGTACTCGCCCTGGGCCTCCCCGGCCGGACAGCGGCTGCTGGGCGCCCTGGCCCGGCACACCGGCGGCGGTGACGACCGTACGTACCTCACCACGGTCGCCGTACGCGGGGTCCGGGCGATCGGTGAGCCGGACCTGCGGGCGGCCTTCGAGCAGCGCGAGCCGCTCTGGCGCGACTGACACAGAAGGGGGCGCACACGGGGCATTGGCGCCGACACCGGCCGGACGGTGCTTGCCTTCGCCAACAGCCGAACGAAACATCCCTTTTGTTGCGTCCGTGCACCGAAGGGATACGCGATGAGAGCCCCCGCCCTCTACACGGCCGCCGGGTCGTTGCTCCTGACCACCCTCGCCGCCGCCCCGGCCGGCGGCGCGGAGGCCGTCCCGGGCCTGGCCGAGCTGCGTGGCACCGCGGTGGCCGCCGCGCGCGCGAAGGCGGACGGCATCGACTTCGGCTCCTGCTCCAAGGAGCAGGACATGCCGGGCAGTCTCCAGTGCGGCACCGTCAGCGTCCCGCTGGACTACGCGTATCCGAAGGGCAAGCAGATCAGGCTGACGGTCAGCCGGGTGCGGGCCACCCACAAGGACCCGCACAACAGCAAGCGCCTGGTGCCGCGGCAGGGCGCCCTGGTCTTCAACCCGGGCGGCCCCGGCGCCTCGGGCATGTACTTCCCGCTGATCGGTCAGATGCCCGAGTGGAAGCGCCTCGCGGCGGCCTACGACCTCGTCGGCTACGCCCCGCGCGGCGTGGGCCGCAGCGCTCCCCTGTCCTGCCAGGACCCCAAGCACTTCTTCAAGGGACCGTCACAGGCGCCCACGCACCCCTCCGAGTCGTACAAGCGGGAACGTGTCGCGCAGGCCAAGGCGTACGCGCGCGGCTGCGCCAAGCGGTCCGGCAGCGCGCTGAAGCACTATCACTCCCTCAACAACGCCCGCGACCTCGACGTCCTGCGGGCCGCGCTGGGCGAGGAGAAGCTGACGTTCATGGGCGCGTCGTACGGCACGTACTACGGCGCGCTGTACGCGACGCTCTTCCCCTCGCGGGTGCGGCGGATGGTCTTCGACGCGGCGGTGAATCCGGACCCGGAGCAGATCTGGTACCGCAACAACCTCGACCAGTCGGCGGCGTTCGAGGGCCGCTGGGCGGACCTGCGGGAGTGGATCGCCAAGCACCACAAGGTGTACGGGCTCGGCAGGACGTCGGCGCAGGTGCTGCGCAGCTACGAGAAGGCGATGGCGCGGCTCGCCGCCGAACCGGCGGGCGGGAAGGTGGGTCCCGGCCAGTTGCAGGGGTCGTTCCTCCAGGCCGGGTACTACGACGACTACTGGCCGCACCGGGCGCGGGCGCTGTCGGCGTATCTCAAGGGCGATCCGCAGCCGCTGATCGAGATCGCCGCTCCGGTGACGGAGGCGGCCGCCGAGGCGGAGAACGGCAGGGCGGTCTACACGGCCGTCGAGTGCAACGACGCGGCCTGGCCCACGGAGTGGAGTGTGTGGGACCGGGACAACACGCGGCTTGCCCGGGTGGCGCCGTTCGAGACGTGGGACAACGTGTGGATGAATCTGCCCTGCGCGTTCTGGCCCGCGCCGCGTCAGCAGCCGCTCGATGTGCGGACGGGGCCCGGTGAGTTGCCGCCGACGCTGATCCTGGCCGCCGAGCGGGATGCCGCCGCGCCTTATGAGGGGGCGCTGGAGCTGCATCAGCGGTTGTGGGGGTCGGTGCTGGTGACCGAGCGGGACGCGGGGACGCACGGGATCGCCGGTGGGCCGAACCCTTGCGTCAACGCGCATGTGGACGCGTATCTGCTGGAGGGGCGGCTTCCGGTGCGGCGCGCGACATGCGCGCCGCATCCGGAGCCGCGCCCCGACAAGTCCTAGGCGAGCCCCGCGACCAAGTCGCTCACGGACTTCCTGCGGCCCGTGTAGAACGGGACCTCCTCGCGGACGTGCATACGGGCCTCCGACGCGCGCAGGTGGCGCATCAGGTCGACGATGCGGTACAGCTCGTCCGCTTCGAAGGCGAGGATCCACTCGTAGTCCCCGAGCGAGAAGGAGGCGACGGTGTTGGCGCGGACGTCCGGGTAGCCGCGGGCCATCTTGCCGTGGTCGGCGAGCATGCGGCGGCGGTCCTCGTCGGGCAGCAGGTACCAGTCGTAGCTGCGCACGAAGGGGTAGACGCTGACGTAGTCGCGGGGCGTCTCGTCGGCGAGGAACGCCGGGATGTGCGAGCGGTTGAACTCGGCGGGGCGGTGCAGCGCCATGTTCGACCACACCGGCTCCAGGGCGCGGCCCAGCTTGGTGCGGCGGAAGAGGTTGTACGCCTCCTGGAGCTGGTCGCTGGTCTCGGCGTGCCACCAGATCATGACGTCGGCGTCCGCGCGCAGCCCGGACACGTCGTAGGTGCCGCGGATCGTCACGTCCTTGGCGGCGAGCTGGTCGAACAGCTCCTGGACCTCGTCGGCGTAGCCCGTACGGTCCTCGGGGAGCACGTCCTTCAGCTTGAAGACGGACCAGAGGGTGTAGCGGATGACCTCGTTGAGGTCCTTGGCCAGCTTGCCCTTGTTCGGGATCCGGCCGGCCTCGGTGGTGGGGGCGTCGTCACTCATGGTCCCTATTCTCCTGCTCCTCCGTGCAGACTCTGCACCGGGTGGGCGGTGAGCTCCTGCACAGCGCGCAGGTCACCGTGGATCTGGTCGACGGCCGCGTACGCGCTCGCGATGCACGCCGGGATGCCCACGCCGTCGTAGGCCGCGCCGCACACGGCAAGGCCCGGGACCTTGCCGAGGTGCTCGCGGATGCGGGCCACGCGCGCGTGGTGGCCGACGGGGTACTGGGGCAGGCCGTCGGTCCAGCGGGTGACGCGGGTGGCGACCGGGGTGGCGTCCAGGCCGGTCGCCGCCTTGAGGTCGTGCCGGGAGACCTCGACGAGGTCGGCGTCCTCCCGCTGGAGGATCTCCGTCTCGCCGTACCGCCCGACGGAGGTGCGCAGCACCAGCACGTCCGGGTCCTCCTCGTGGATCCAGCCCCACTTCTGGGAGGCGAAGGTCGAGGCCTTGATGGTGTGGCCGTCGACGGGCGGGACGAGGAAGCCGCTGCCTTCGGGGAGGGCGGTGTCGGCGCGGCGGTAGGCGAGGGTGACCAGGGCCATGGAGGCGTACTCGACGGCGGCCAGCTCGCTCGCGGCGGCCGGGGCCTCGGCGCGCAGCAGCTCGGCGGCGGCACGCGCGGGTACGGCGACGACGACGGCGTCCGCGCGCAGCGTCCGGTCGCCGGTGACGACCCGCCAGCCGTCCGCATCGCGGCGCAGTTCGGTCACCGGAGCCCCGGTGACGATCTCGCCGCCCCTGGCCCGCACCGACTCCGCGACGGAGAGCGGAAGGGTGCCGATTCCGCCCTCGATGCCCATGAACACCGGGCCGGTCTGCTGATTCGCGGCCGCCTTGGCCTGGATCTCGCGGACCGCCTCGGTCAGGGAGTCATGGGTCTGCGCGGCCTGGAAGAGCTGGGGGACGGCCGAGCGCATCGAGATGCGGTAGGCGTCGCCCGCGTACACCCCGCCCAGCAGCGGCTCGACCAGCCGGTCGACGACCTCGCGGCCCAGGCGCTGCGCCACATACGCCCCGACCGCCACGTCGTCACCGACCTCGGTGCGGGGCAGTTCGGCGTCGCGCCCGATCCGGGCGAGGCCCTCGTCGGACAGGACGCCGGCCAGGGCGGAGGCGGTGCCGGGCACGCCCATGACATGGCCCTTGGGCATGGGGCGCAGGGCGCCGCGGGTCCACAGGGAGGCGGTGGCGGTGGCCGGCGGCTGGAGGCGCCCGTCGAGGCCGACCTCGCGGGCCAGAGCGACGGCCTCGGGGCGGCGCGCCAGCATCGACTCGGCGCCGAGGTCCACGCGAACGCCCGCGATCTCGCCGGGCAGCAGCTTGCCGCCGATCCGGTCCGAGGCCTCCAGCACCGTCACATGTCTGCCCTCGGCCAGCAGCCGGTGGGCCGCCGCAAGGCCGGCGATCCCGGCTCCGATGACGACGACCTGCCCGTGTTCCGCCGGAGTGTCCGCTGCGTGCATGATCCCACTCTCTCAAACACCACTGACACTCCCGCCAGGGCCGTTCGGCCCTTCACCGCCGGACCGCCGCGTGCCCGGCCCGAGTCCCGACCGTGACCGCATCGGAACCGTCGCGGGCCAACGTCCGTACCCGCTCCGGCGTCGAAGAAGCATCAGTCGTCACGACCCTCGGGGGGTAACGCCACCATGCGCGCACGACGTTCCGTACGACCTGTTCAGGCCCTAGCCGGCCTCCTGCTGGCCGCGGCCCTGGCGCTGACCGGTTGCAGCGCCGGAGCCGACTCCAGCGACTCCGGCGGCAGCAACGAGGCCGCCAAGTCCCAGGCGGACAGCGCCGCGGGCCCCGCGGCCGGGGACTCCGGCGCCGAGAAGGCGGACGCCCCGCCCAAGATCACCGCGAGCCGCATCATCCGTACCGCCTCGCTGACCGTGCAGGTCAAGGACGTACCGAAGGCTCTCGACGAGGCCCGTACGACCACCGAGAACGCGGGCGGCTACGTCGGCAACGAGACGACCACCCGCGACGAGAAGGGCAGGGAGCGCACCCGGGTCGTCCTGCGCGTGCCCGTCGACTCCTACGCGGACGTCCTCGCCGACCTGGAGGGCACGGGCAAGTTGCTCGACCGCACCGCCAAGGCGCAGGACGTCACCGACCAGGTCGTCGACGTGGAGAGCCGCATCACGTCGCAGCGGGCCAGCGTGGCCCGGATCCGTGAGCTGATGGACCAGGCCACCAAGCTGAGCGACGTGGTGACGCTGGAGGGCGAACTGAGCACCCGCCAGGCGGACCTGGAGTCGCTGCTGGCCCGGCAGGCCTCCCTGAAGGACCGCACGAGCCTCGCCACCATCACCCTGTCGCTGTCCGAGACTCCGGTGAAGAAGGCGGCGGCCGAGGACGACGACCCGGGCGTCATGGACGCGCTGACGGGCGGCTGGGACGCCTTCGTGACGATGCTGCGGTGGATCGTCATGGCCGTCGCGGCGGTGCTGCCGTTCGCCGCGGGGGCGGCCCTGCTCGTCGTGCTCTGGCTGCGGCTGATCCAGCCCCGCCTGGGCCGCCGCTCCGAGCCCGCCCCCGCGACGACCGCGCTCGGCCCGCTTCCCACGGCACGTCCCGCGCCCGGCCCCGACAGGGACTGACCACAAGCCCGAAATGATCGGCGCCCGTAGCGTGTTCGCATGAACATGAGCCTTGGGCGGGGTACGAAGGAACGGCTGGTCGTGATCGGCGGCGACGCCGCGGGGATGTCCGCGGCGTCGCAGGCACGGCGCATGAAGGGCGTCGACGAACTGGAGATCGTGGCCTTCGAACGCGGCCACTTCTCCTCGTACTCGGCGTGCGGAATCCCGTACTGGGTCGGCGGCGACGTCGCCGAGCGCGACGCGCTGATCGCCCGTACGCCCGAGGAGCACCGCGCGCGGGACATCGATCTGCGCCTGCGCACCGAGGTCATGGAGATCGACGTGGCCGGACAGCGGGTACGCGCGCGTGACGTCGATTCCGGGGCCGAGTCCTGGACGTCGTACGACAAACTCGTGATCGCGACCGGCGCCCGTCCGATCCGTCCCGACATGCCGGGCTCCGACGCGCCGGGGGTGCACGGGGTGCAGACCCTGGACGACGGGCAGGCGCTGCTGGACACGCTGGCACGCACGCGTGGCCGGCGCGCGGTCGTGGTCGGCGCCGGTTACATCGGTGTGGAGATGGCCGAGGCGCTGATCAACCGCGGTTACGAGGTGACGGTCGTCAACCGCGGCAAGGAGCCGATGTCCACGCTCGACCCCGACATGGGCCGCCTGGTGCACGAGGCGATGACGGGCCTCGGCATCACGATGGTCGACGACGCCGAGGTCACCAAGATCCTCACCGGCGACGACGGCCACGTCCGCGCGGTGGCCACCGAGGACGCCGAGTACCCGGCGGACGTCGTCGTCCTCGGCATCGGCGTCCGCCCGGAGACGACGCTCGCCCGCGTGGCGGGCCTGCCCCTCGGCCACCACCAGGGCCTGCTCACCGATCTCGCGATGCGCGTGCGCGGACACGAGAACATCTGGGCGGGCGGCGACTGCGTGGAGGTCCTCGACCTGGTCTCGGGCCAGGAACGCCATATCGCCCTCGGCACCCACGCCAACAAGCACGGCCAGGTCATCGGCACCAACGTCGGCGGCGGCTACGCCACCTTCCCCGGTGTGGTCGGCACCGCGGTCAGCAAGGTCTGCGACCTGGAGATCGCCCGCACGGGCCTGCGCGAGAAGGACGCGCGCAGGGCGGGACTCCAGTACGTCACCGCCACCATCGAGTCGACCAGCCGGGCCGGTTACTACCCCGGCGCCGACCTCATGACGGTCAAGATCCTCGCCGAGCGCCGTACCGGCCGCCTGCTGGGCGTTCAGATCGTCGGCAGGGAGGGCGCGGCCAAGCGCGTGGACATCGCGGCGGTGGCCCTGACCGCGGGGATGACGGTGGAGCAGATGACGGCCCTGGACCTCGGCTACGCCCCGCCGTTCAGCCCGGTGTGGGACCCGGTACTGGTCGCGGCCCGCAAGGCGACGAAGGCGGTGCCGGCAGGCTCCTAGGCCGTCCCGCTGATCCTCGGCAGGGACGCCACCGACGCGCTGGAGGGAGCGGCCACCGGCTGCTCCCCCGGCTTGGCGTGCGCGGCCGACGCCCGCACCGACCGCAGCCGATGGCTCACCGCTTCGTCCAGCGTCACCGGCCGCCCCATCTGCGCGGCGAGCCGCCCGGCCTCCTGGCCCAGCCGCGCGACGTCCTCCCAGGGAAGCCGCACCACCACGGAGAGCTCCGCCTCACCGTCCGGCAGCGCGTGCATCGAAGGAGCAACTCGATCGTTCATCGCCTGTCCTCACGTAGACCCGGTTGACAAGCCATACGCACGCAAAGACACCGGCGTTCACCGATTCCCGGACCGCATCCAGGGAAGAAGAAACTCGTGGTCATCCCCGTCCATGACGTGAACCCCGCACGCACCACCCCGTGGGTGACGTACGGCCTGATCGCCGCGAACGTCCTCGTCTTCCTCGCCATGCCCGGCACCGTCGGCGTGCCCGGGCAGAGCCGCCTGGCCCAGACGTGCGAGTTGCACGCGTTCCTGGACCACTACGCGGCGGTGCCACGGGAGTTGATCCACGATCAGCTGCCCCGGCTGGTCCCGACCGGCGATGTGGCGGTGGGCCCGCAGGGCCCCGGCTGCGTGATCGGCGAGCCGGGCTATGACAAGTCACCGGTGCTGTCGGTCTTCACGGCGATGTTCCTGCACGGCGGCTGGCTGCACCTGCTGGGCAACATGCTCTTCCTGCTGATCTTCGGCAACAACATCGAGGACCGCATGGGCCATGTGCGGTACCTGCTGTTCTACGTCGTCTGCGGCTATGCGGCCGGTTACGGCTTCGCGCTCCTCAACGACGACTCCGGCGACCCCCTGATCGGCGCCTCGGGAGCCGTCGCCGGGGTGCTGGGCGCCTATCTGGTGCTGTATCCGAAGGCCAGGGTCTGGGTGCTGGTGCCGTTCCTGATCTTCCTGCCGCTCAGACTGCCGGCCTGGCTGGTGCTGGGCTTCTGGTTCGCGCTCCAGGCGGTGTACTCGTCCGGCGAGGGCGTCTCCGACGCCGGGACCGTCGCGTACGCGGCCCATGTCGTCGGCTTCGTCGCGGGCATGCTCCTCGCCTGGCCCCTCAAACCCGGCACACCACCGCCGCCGGAACCGCGCGGCCTGCTGTTCGGCAGGAGGGCGCGGCCCCGGGAGACGTGGTGAATCAGCGCGCGGGGTGCGTGTGGACGTACTCCACGAGCCGGGTCAGCGTGTCCGGGTCGGTGTTCGGCATGACGCCGTGGCCGAGGTTGAAGACGTGTCCCTCCAGGCCCGCCGCGGCGTCGAGGACTTCCTGCGTCTTGGTCTCGACGGCCTCGGTGGTGGAGAACAGCACGGTCGGGTCGAGGTTGCCCTGGAGCGCCTTGCCGGGGCCGACCCGGCGGGCGGCCTCGTCCAGCGGGACACGCCAGTCGACGCCGACGACATCCGCGCCGGCCTCGCCCATCAGCCCGAGCAGTTCGCCGGTGCCGACGCCGAAGTGGATGCGCGGGACGCCGTAACCGGCGACCGCCTGGAAGACCTTGGCCGAGGCGGGCATCACCGAGCGGCGGTAGTCGGCGGGGGCGAGCGCCCCGACCCAGGAGTCGAAGAGCTGGACCGCGGAGG
The DNA here is from genome assembly GCF_014257025.1 of Streptomyces cupreus. GTDB lineage: Bacteria > Actinomycetota > Actinomycetes > Streptomycetales > Streptomycetaceae > Streptomyces > Streptomyces cupreus. The sequence continues at coordinate 81,941 of NZ_JACMSF010000008.1, read as the reverse complement.
CGCCGGCCTCGATCTGGACCTTCAGGAAGGCGGCCGTGATGTCCGCGAGACGGTCGAGCAGATCGGCCCAGAGCTCCGGGTCGCCGTACATCATCGCCTTGGCGTTCTCGTACGTACGCGACGGACCGCCCTCGACGAGGTAACTCGCGAGGGTGAAAGGCGCGCCCGCGAAACCGATGAGCGGGGTGGACCCGAGCTCGCGGGTGAGCAGACCGATGGCCTCGGTGACGTAGGAGATGTCCTCGGGGGTCAGATCGCGTAGTTGGGCCAGGTCGGCGCGGGTGCGGATCGGGTTCTCGACGACCGGGCCGACGCCGGGCTTGATGTCGAGGTCGACGCCGATGGCCTTGAGCGGGACGACGATGTCGCTGAAGTAGATCGCCGCGTCCACGTTGTGCCGGCGCACGGGCTGGAGGGTGATCTCGGTGACCAGCTCCGGGCGCATGCAGGATTCGAGCATCGGAATGCCCTCGCGGACCTTGCGGTACTCCGGCAGGGAGCGGCCGGCCTGCCGCATGAACCACACCGGGGTGTGCGGCACGGGCTCGCGCCTGCACGCCTTGAGGAAGGCGGAGTCGTACGTCGCTGTCGGCTGCGTGTCGTTGGCACTCACGGTGGTCAGTCTCGCACGGGGGCGGTGGCGTCCTGCCCGCAGGCCAGGAGGTCGACCGGGTGTCTAGACCCGCACCGGGCGCCGATTCCCCTTAATCTTCCCGCATGGCTGCGGCTCAGGGACGACGGTCGGGTGGAATGGATGACGCGAAGGACACCGGGGAGGCGGACGGGCATGCGAGCAGTGGAGCGCCGCCGGTCTTCCGAGCCGCGGTGGAGGCCTTGCGCGGCGCTCGGCTGAGGCCGCAGATCGAGGTGGAGTCCACGCGCGCGCCGCAGCGGCTCGCCCCGCACGCGTACGCGCTGGAGGCGACCGTCGTCGACGGCGACCAGGATCTGGCCGACGGGCGTCTGGTGCTGTTGCACGACCCGGCCGGGCACGACGCCTGGCGGGGCACGTTCCGCCTGGTGACGCTGGTGCGGGCGGAGCTGGAGCCGGAGATGGCGGCGGATCCGCTGCTGCCGGAGGTGTGCTGGTCGTGGCTGACCGGTGCGCTCCAGGCGCGCGGGCTGACGCAAGGCGAGCCGAGCGGCACCGTCACCCGCGCGAGTTCGCACTACTTCGGCGGTCTTTCCGAACGTCCGTCGGCCTCGCAGATCGAGATCCGCGCGTCCTGGACCCCGCGCGAGGGCCTCGGCGGCGTCCCGGACACCGCGGCGCATCTGGCGTCCTGGGCGGATCTGCTCGCGCAGGTCGCGGGGCTGCCGCCGGCCGGGCCCGGTGACGCGGCGGTGGTGACGCTGCCACAGCGGCGCGGACCGCAGTCGCGATAAGCATCACTTTGTCGATACGGCCACTTTCAGTCATGAGCGTTACTCGAACGAACCGATTCGTTCACCGAACGATCGACCGCATGTCCGAATTGCACCAATTGTTACTCACTAGATCGTGATCATTCCCTAAAGAACTTCAGGTTTGGTGCCGAAGACGACTGTGACCTTCAAAGCCGTCCCGCACCCCAGGAGGCCTGGTGTCCGTTCTCCTTGAGCAGCCCGCAAGCCTGGTCGCCTACCGCCCGAACAAGCCGACCGCCATGGTGGTCGTGGCCGACCCCCGCGTCCGTTCCACCGTCACCCGCCACCTGTGGGCGCTCGGTGTGCGCGACGTCATCGAGGCCTCGTCCGTCGCGGAGGCTCGTCCCCGCATCGGCAACCCCCGCGACATCTGTATCGCCGACGTCCACCTGCCCGACGGCTCCGGCCTGACCCTACTGTCGGAGACCCGCGCCGCGGGCTGGCCCAACGGCCTCGCCCTGTCCGCCGCCGACGACATCGGCGCCGTCCGCAACGCACTGGCCGGAGGCGTGAAGGGCTACGTCGTCACCGGCACCCGCACCAACGTCGGGCTCCCCACCCGACCCGGTGCCGCCCCCATCGGTGCCGCCGCCCGTATGCACCGCCGCCCCCCGGGTGCCCCGAGCCACCCGGGCGGCTACCGCGAACTGTCCGGCCGTGAGGTCGAGGTGCTGCGACTGGTGGCGGAGGGCCAGTCGAACAAGGCCATCGGCGTCTCGATGGGCCTGTCCGCGCTGACCGTCAAGAGCCACCTCGCCCGTATCGCCCGCAAGCTCGGCACGGGCGACCGCGCCGGCATGGTCGCCGTCGCCCTGCGCACCGGCATCATCCACTGACCCCCTCCCACCCGCCATTCACGGACGTGAACGGATCCGCCGCCGGCCCGCCCCACCCGTGGCCCCCCGTCGTGGACCGGATGAATCACCGACCTGACTGGTTTACGACCCCCAGGCGCCCGTCGACGGAACGTTCCGTCGACGGGCGCTGTCCATACACAGATACCCTTGACAGGTGACCGACGCCCAAGAGACCGCAGCAGACAGCTCACTGCGAACCACCGGAGGCGCCCCTCCGGACGACGGCGGATCTTCTGTCACGGGGGCGCCGGCCGGGGCACCGAACCCTGAACCGACCCCTTTGCTGGAACCGCGCGAAGGCATTCCGCCCGTGATCGCCGACGAGGAGTGCCTCGTCCGCGTCATCGCCGCGTTCGCCGCCGGATCGGGACCCGTCGCCGTCGACGCCGAGCGCGCCTCCGGCTACCGCTACGGACAGCGCGCCTACCTCGTACAGCTGCGCCGCCAGGGCGCGGGCACCGCGTTGATCGACCCCGTGGCCTGTCCCGACCTGTCCGGTCTCGGCGAGGCGCTCTCCGGTACGGAGTGGGTACTGCACGCCGCGACCCAGGACCTGCCGTGCCTGAGAGAGATAGGCATGGTGCCCGATCAGCTGTTCGACACCGAGCTGGCCGGGCGGCTCGCCGGGTTCCCGCGGGTCGGGCTCGGCGCGATGGTCGAGAGCGTTCTCGGCTTCGTCCTGGAGAAGGGGCACTCCGCCGTCGACTGGTCCACCCGCCCGCTGCCCGAGCCGTGGCTGCGCTACGCCGCGCTGGACGTGGAGCTCCTGGTGGATCTGCGCGACGCGCTGGAGAAGGAGCTGGACCGGCAGGGCAAGCTGGAGTGGGCCCGGCAGGAGTTCGACGCGATCGCGTCCGCGCCGCCGGCCGAGCCGCGCAAGGACCCCTGGCGCCGCACCTCCGGGATGCACAAGGTGCGGCGGCGCCGGCAGCTCGGCGTCGTGCGCGAGCTGTGGGAGACGCGGGACCGGATCGCGCGGCGACGGGATGTGTCGCCGGGCAAGGTGCTGTCGGACGCGGCGATCGTGGAGGCCGCGCTCGCTCTGCCCGCCAACACACATGCGCTGGCCGCGTTGAACGGTTTCGGGCATCGGATGGGGCGGCGCCAGCTTGAGCAGTGGCAGGCGGCCGTCGAACGGGCCAAGGCGCTCGGCGAGTCGCAGTTGCCGCAGCCCGGGCAGCCGGTGACCGGGCCTCCGCCGCCGCGCGCGTGGGCCGACAAGGACCCCGCGGCCGCGGCGCGTCTTTCGGCGGCCCGCGCCGGGGTCTCCGCGCTGGCGGAGCGGCTCAACATGCCCCAGGAGAACCTGATCACCCCGGACACCGTGCGCCGGGTGTGCTGGGAGCCGCCGAAGGACGTGGACGCGGAGTCGGTCGGGGCCGCCCTGGCGGGGCACGGCGCCCGTCCCTGGCAGATCGAGCAGGTCACGCCCTTGTTGGTGGCGGCGCTGTCCGGCTAGATCTCACCTGGTCGCCCCCCTCATGAAGCCGTTGTAGATGAACCGCTGGAGGAAGAGGAAGACGATCAGCGTCGGCAGGATCACCAGCACCGCTCCTGCCGAGATCGTCTCCCAGTGGGCCGCGTACGGCCCGCGGAAGCGGAACAACGACGTCGAGATCACGCCAAGGTCTTCGGACGGCATGTACAGGAACGGGATGTAGAAGTCGTTGTAGACGGTGATCCCCTTCACGATCACCACCGTCGCGATCGCCGGTTTCAGCAGCGGGAAGATGATCTTTCGGTAGATCGTGAAGGCGTTGGCGCCCTCCAGGCGGGCCGATTCGTCCAGGGAGATCGGGATGGACCGGACGAACTGCAGGAAGATGTAGATCGACACGATGTCCGTGCCCATGTAGAGCACGATCGGCGCCCAGAGGGTGTCGAACATGCCGAGGCTGTTGACGATCTGGAAGGTCGCCACCTGTGTGGTGACCCCGGGGACCAGCGCGGCGACCAGGAAGAGCGCGACCACCAGCTTCTTGAAACGGAAGGTGAAGCGGTCGATCGCGTACGCCGTCATCGAGCCGATCAGGACCGTGCCGCCGATCGCGACCACCAGGATGAGGGCCGTGTTCCCGAACGCCGAGAGCATCCGGCCGTCCTGGAACGCGGTCACGTAGTTGTCGAAGTTCAGCGGATTCCCCGGGAGCGAGAGCGCTCCGTCGGCCTCCGCCATCTCCTGCTCGGTCTTCAGTGACGTCAGCAGGACCACGACCAGCGGGAGCAGGACCACCACGGTCGCCCCGACCAGCGACAGACAGACGAACGTACGGGCTACGGCTCGCCGCGTCATACGAGGTCCACCTTGTCGTCGGGGACCATGCGCCGCTGGACCCAGGTCACCAGCAGGATGATCAGCAGCAGCACGACCGCGGCCGCCGAGGCGAGCCCCGTCTTGTTGAAACGGAAGGCCAGGTTCACGGTCTGGATGACGAAGGTCTCGGTGCCGGTCGCCCCGCCGGTCATGATGTACGGGATCTCGAAGACCGACAGCGAGCCGGAGATCGACAGGATGACCGTCAGGCTCAGCACCGGCTTGATGCCCGGCGCGATGATGTAGCGGAACTGGTGCCAGCGGTTGGCTCCGTCCAGTTCGGCCGCCTCGTACAACTCCCCCGGGATCGACTGGATGGCGCCGAGGAACAGCACGAAGTTCAGGCCCAGATAGCGCCAGACCGAGACGCCGGCGAGCGAGGTGTTGGCGGAGGTCGAGGTGCCGAGCCAGGCGTGGTCGGTGTGCACGCCGAACAGGCTGAGCACCGAGTCGAGGGTGCCGCCGTCCTGGAAGAAATAGAGGAACACGAAGCCGATCGCGACCCCGTTGATCAGATACGGGAAGAAGAGCACCCCCTTGAAGAAGTTCCGGAAGCGAACGTTGAAGCTCAGGATCGTCGCGAAGTAGAGGGCGGCGGCGATCTGGACCGCGGAGGCCGCGAGGTAGTAGCCGCTGACGAAGAAGACCCGGAAGAGATCCTCGCGGGTGAAGATCTCCGTGTAGTTGTCGGCGCCCGTGTAGTGCAGTTCGGGGCTCACGCCGTCCCAGTCGGTGAAGCTGTACGCGACCATGTTGGCGATCGGCGCATAGGTGAAGACGATCAGCAGCGTGAGCGGGGCGATCAGGAACAGCCAGGGCGTCACCCCCCGCCACCGGCGTCCGCGGGCGGGGGCGGCGATCTCCGCCCCCGCGCTCGTCTTCTCGACCGTCTGCTGCGCGGTGGCTGCCATCAGCCCTGCGCCTCGGTCCACCGCTCGCTGAGATCGGCGAAGAAGTCGTCGAGACCGCCCTTCGTGGCGCCCCGGGCCAGGTCCACCAGCTTCTGGCGGTACTCGGGGGCGTAGATGCCGGTCTCCGACTGATTGTCGATCTGCTTGACGTCGGCACCCCTGGAGTCGTCCACCTCGATGAACTTCACGCCCGCGTCCTCGTAAGGCTGCAACACCTCGGGCAGCGGGGCGTTCTTGAGCGGGGAGATCGCCAGATTGTCCTTGTCGTAACCGGACTTGTCCGTGAACCAGTCGATCCAGGCGCGGGCGGCGTCCTTGTGCTGGGAGTGGACGTTGACGGCCTGGTTGTAGTCGGGGCGACCGCGGCGCAGAACTTGCCGTCCGTCTGAGCCGGGAAGGGCATGAAGCCGATGTCGTCGGGGTTCACCCCGGCCTTCTTCGCGGCGTCCTGGAACTGGACGATGGCCCAGGTGCCGAGCCACTGCGTGGCGATCTCACCCTTGGCCGTACGGGGCTTGGACTCCTCCCAGTTGGTGGTCGTCGGGTCCTTCTCGGCCAGGCCCTGCTTCACGATGTCGTGCAGCAGGGTGTCACCGACGCGAAGGTCGGCGTTCTCGGCCCAGGGGTCGCCCTCGGCGAGTTTGGTGGTGGCCTGCGGGTCGCAGTGGACCGAGCCGTTGACGTACGTCCAGGAGGTCAGCGTCCAGCCGGCGGCGAAGTTGGTGTAGTACGGCACCGCGTCGGTCTTGGACTTGATGGCCTTCAGCGCGGTGAGGAACTCGGCCGACGTGGTGGGCCATTCGGTCACGCCGGCCTCCCGCCAGACCCTCTTGTTGTAGATGAAGCCGGGGGTCACCCCGACCGGGCTCTGGCCGTAGACCTTGCCGTCGACGGTGGTGAAATCGGTGAAGCGGTACTTCTCGCCGCGCTCCTCCACGGTGCCCAGCGAGGCGAAGAACTTGGGGTAGTCGGCCTTCTTGATCACTGCGGGGATCAGGAGGACGTCGCCGTAGTTCTCCGTGTTCATCCGGATCTTGACTTCGGACTCGTAGTTGGTGAGCGCCTCGAACTCGACCTTGACCTTCGGATAGGTCTTGTTGAACTCGGCGGCGTACTTGTCCATCGTGCCGTCCTGCACGAGGTCCGTGCGCACGGTGAGGACCTTGATGGTTCCGCTGACCTTGGCCGGGTCGGTGGGCGCCTTCGCGTCCGCCCCCTTCGACGAACCTCCGGTGCCGGTGCACGCCGAGAGCAGCAGGGCGGCACCCGTGACCATGGCGAGGACTGTACGGCGGTACATGTGCATCAGCTCCGTTCATCACGTGACGGACGAGCACTCGCGGGTTGGCTGGTTCGGAACTCTGACAGCGCTTTCTCGACCGGTAAAGTCCCTATCCCGCCAACGACGCAGAAAACTTGCCCCGCACTGGGGTTGACCGGTTTAGGAGTGCGCATGCTGGAGGCCACACCGCTGGGCGAGGGATGGATCCTGCGGACCCCGGGAAGCACTGCGGCGGCGCTTCCGGCCGAGGTGCCGGGGTGCGTGCACACCGATCTGATGGCGGCCGGGGTCATCCCGGACCCCTTTCTCGGGCGGAACGAGACCGAGGTCGCCTGGGTCGGCCGGCGGGACTGGACCTACGAGCGGGACCTGAGCGTGCCCTCCGGACATGAGCAGACCGACCTGGTCTTCGACGGCCTCGACACGGTCGCCGAAGTCATGCTGGACGGACGGCCGTTGGGCCGGGTCCGCAATATGCACCGCTCGCACCGCTTCGACGTGACCGGCCTGAGCGGACGCCTTACCGTGCGGTTCGTCTCCGCGTACGCCGAGGCCGAGGCGATCCGCGGCAAGCTGGGCGAGCGGCCCGCGGCCTACGCCGAGCCCTTCCAGTACGTGCGCAAGATGGCCTGCTCCTTCGGCTGGGACTGGGGGCCGACCCTGGTGACGGCGGGGATCTGGCGGCCCGTGCGCCTGGAGCACTGGTCGACGGCCAGGATCGCCCGGGTGCGTCCACTGGTGACCGTCGAAGAGGGCCTGGGACGCGTGGAGTTGGCCGTCGACGTCGAGCGGACCCGGGTCGAGGCGCCGCTGGCGGTCGAGGCGACGGTCGGCGGAGTGCGGGCGCGCGCCTCGCTCGACGGCACCCAGGCAGTCGTACGGCTCGAGGTGCCCTCCCCCCGGCTGTGGTGGCCGCGCGGATACGAGGAACAGCCGCTGCACGACGTGGAGTTGACGCTGCTGCACGGGGACGAGCCGCTCGACGTGTGGCGTCGGCGGATCGGCTTCCGGAGCGTGGAGCTGGACCGGTCGGCCGACGCCCACGGCACCGGCTTCACCCTCGTCGTCAACGGCGAGCGGCTCTTCGCGCGGGGCGTGAACTGGATCCCGGACGACGTCTTCCCGTCCCGGGTGACGCGTGCGCGGTACCGGGAGCGCCTCGGGCAGGCGGCCGACGCGGGCGTGGACCTGGTCCGGGTCTGGGGCGGCGGGATCTATGAGAGCGAGGACTTCTACGACGCCTGCGACGAGCTGGGGCTGCTGGTCTGGCAGGACTTCCCGTTCGCCTGCGCCGCCTACCCCGAGGAACAGCCGCTGCGCGGGGAGGTCGAGGCCGAGGCCCGCGAGAACGTCGTCCGGCTGATGCCGCATCCCTCGCTGGTGCTGTGGAACGGCAACAACGAGAACCTGTGGGGCTTCCGGGACTGGGACTGGGAGGGGCGGCTCGCCGGGGAGTCGTGGGGCGAGGGGTACTACCTGGGCGTACTGCCGCGTGTGGTGGCGGAGTTGGATCCGACACGGCCCTACACGGCGGGCAGTCCGTGGTCCGGAGGCTGGGAGCGGCATCCGAACGATCCGGCGCACGGGACGCACCACTCCTGGGAGGTGTGGAACCGGGAGGACTACGCGGAGTACCGGGCGAACGTGCCGCGCTTCATGGCCGAGTTCGGCTGGCAGGCGCCGCCCGCGTACGCGACGCTGCGGCGGGCGCTGCCGGATGAGGAGCTCGCGGCCGACTCCCCCGGCATGCTGCACCACCAGAAGGCCGACGACGGCAACGGCAAGCTGAGGCGGGGCCTGGAGCGGCACTTCGCCTTCCCCGAGGGCGACTTCGACCGCTGGCACTACCTCACGCAGGTCAACCAGGCACGTGCGGTGGCCACCGGAATCGAGCACTGGCGGTCGCACTGGCCCGTGTGCGCGGGCACGGTGCTCTGGCAGCTCAACGACTGCTGGCCGGTGACCTCTTGGGCCGCGATCGACGGGGACGGCCGGGAGAAGCCGCTCTGTCACGAGCTGCGCAGGCTGTACGCGGATCGGCTGCTGACGCTGCAAGTGCGGGAGCCGGGGCTCGTGTTGGCGGCCGTCAATCAGGCGGCGGAGGTGTGGGCGGGGGCGGTGCGGTTGCGTCGTATGTCCGTCGAGGGGGTCGTCATCGGCGAGACGAGCGCTTCCGTGCTGGCCGAGAGGCGGTCCGTGGCGCTCGTCGGCGTGCCCCGGGAGCTGGAGCCGGCCGGCCCCAAGGAGTTCCTGGTCGCCGACGCCGACGGGCTTCGGGCGCTGCACTTTCCCGCCCCTGACCGGGAAATCCCTTATCCTCGGCCGGAGTTCGAGGTGGAGATCGTGCCGGGCGGAGTGCGAGTGACGGCCGGGACGCTCGTACGGGATCTGCTGCTCCAGGCCGATCGGCTGGATCCGGCGGCGCGGGCGGATCGAGGGCTGGTCACGCTGCTGCCCGGTGAACAGGTGACCATCGGTGTGCGGGGCTGGGAGACTCCGGACCCGGAGACCGCCCGTTCGGCCCTGTACTGCGTGGAGCCCTCCCGATGACCGCTACTCGCGTCACCATCAAGGACGTCGCCGCTCGCGCCGGGGTGTCCAAGGGTGCCGTGTCCCTCGCCTTCAACCACAAGCCGGGGCTGTCCGAGGCGACCCGCGACCGGATCTTCCGGGCCGCCCGTGAGCTGGGCTGGGCGCCCAACCTCACCGCGCGGTCGCTGGCGGGGTCGCGGGTGGACGTCGTCGGGCTCGCGATCTGCCGGCCGGCGAGGCTGCTCGGGCTCGAACCCTTCTACATGGAGTTCGTCTCGGGTGTGGAGAGCGTGCTGACCGAGCGGTCCTGCTCGTTGCTGCTGCGGCTGGTGCGGAATGTGCAGGAGGAGGTCGGGATCCAGGAGTCGTGGTGGCGGGGGCGGCAGATCGGGGGCTCGATCCTGGTCGACTTCCGGGCCGACGACCCGAGGGTGGCGGCGATGGAGCGGCTGGGGATGCCGGTCGTCGCCGTGGGACATCCGTCGCTGACCGGTGGGCTGCCCTCGGTGTGGACCGACGACGCCACGGCCGTGACGGAGGCCGTGCGGTATCTGGCGGCGCTCGGGCATCGGCGGATCGCCCGGGTGGGCGGGGCGGCGGCGCTCGGGCACACGTCGATCCGTACGGCCGCGTTCGACGAGGCGGCGCGGGTGCTGGAGCTGGCCGGGGCCTGGCAGGTGGCGACGGACTTCTCCGGGGACGCGGGGGCTCGGGCGACGCGCTCGCTGCTGATGGCCGCGGCGGCTGATCGGCCTACGGCGATCGTGTACGACAACGACATCATGGCGGTGGCGGGGCTGTCGGTGGCGGCGGAGATGGGGCTACGGGTCCCCGCCGACGTGTCCCTGCTGGCCTGGGACGACTCCCAGCTGTGCCGGCTCACGCATCCGACGTTGTCCGCGATGAGTCATGACGTGCACGGGTTCGGGGCGGATGTGGCCCGGACCCTGTTCGGGGTGATCACCGGGGAGGGGCCGGGGTCGCATCCCGTACCGACACCGGTCCTCACCCCGCGAGGGTCGACGGCACCCCCGATGGTGTGACCTTCACCGCTTGGTCCTGCGGGACTGTGCAGCTACGTTACTCATAAGTAGCATGGTCGTAAGCGCGCGCTCAGTGCATGCGTGCCGCAGCAGTGCAGTCCCGCACCCTGGAGGAGAGCCATCGTGCCTCGTACCGTCAGGGACGTCGTCTTCGTCGACGGCGTCCGCACCCCGTTCGGCAAGGCGGGCCCGAAGGGCATCTACCACGAGACCCGTGCCGACGACCTTGTCGTGAAGGCGATCCGGGAGCTGCTGCGCCGCAACCCCGGCCTCGACCCGAAGAAGATCGACGAGGTCGCCATCGCCGCGACCACGCAGATCGGTGACCAGGGCCTCACCATCGGCCGCACGGCCGGCATCCTCGCCGGGCTGCCGCAGTCGGTGCCCGGCTACTCGATCGACCGTATGTGCGCCGGCGCCCTGACCGCCGTCACCACCACGGCCGGTTCCATCGCCTTCGGCGCCTACGACGCCGTCATCGCCGGTGGTGTCGAGCACATGGGCCGCCACCCGATGGGCGAGGGCGTCGACCCGAACCCGCGGTTCGTCAGCGAGAAGCTGGTCGACGAGTCGGCGCTGTTCATGGGCATGACCGCCGAGAACCTGCACGACCGCTACCCGACGATCACCAAGCAGCGCGCCGACGAGTACGCGGTGCGTTCGCAGGAGAAGGCCGCCAAGGCTTACGCCAACGGCAAGATCCAGCAGGACCTGGTGCCGATCTCGGTGCGCCGCACCAACCCGGAGGCGGGCGAGACGGGCTGGGGCCTGGTCACCGCCGACGAGCCGATGCGCCCGGGCACCACGCTGGAGAACCTGGCCGGTCTGAAGACCCCGTTCCGCGTCCACGGCCGGGTCACCGCCGGTAACGCGGCCGGTCTGAACGACGGCGCCACCGCCTCGATCATCGCCTCCGAGGACTTCGCCCGCGAGAACAACCTCCCGGTGAAGATGCGCCTCGTCTCCTACGCCTTCGCGGGCGTGGAGCCGGAGGTCATGGGCTACGGCCCGATCCCGGCGACGGAGAAGGCCCTCGCCAAGGCCGGCCTGTCGATCGAGGACATCAACCTCTTCGAGATCAACGAGGCCTTCGCCGTCCAGGTGCTCGCCTTCCTGGAGCACTACGGCATCGCCGACGACGACGCACGCGTCAACCAGTACGGCGGCGCCATCGCCTACGGTCACCCGCTGGCCTCCTCCGGCGTGCGTCTGATGACGCAGCTGGCCCGCCAGTTCGAGGAGCAGCCGGAGGTCCGTTACGGCCTCACCACCATGTGCGTCGGCTTCGGCATGGGCGCCACGGTGATCTGGGAGAACCCGCACCACAAGGACGCCGGAGGCAACAAGTGAGCACCACCGCTGAGCTCCTGAAGGGCGCGGCCGAGCTGTTCCCGGACGAGGTCGTGACGTCCGCGCACGTACGCCATCTCGACCTGCCGTTCGGCGCCGGGCGCTTCGCCCTGATCACGCTGGACAACGGCTTCGACCACACCAAGCCGACCACCTTCGGCCCGGCCTCGCTGGCGAACCTCAACACCGCCATCGACCAGGTCGAGAAGGAGGCCGCGGACGGCGACATCGTCGGCGTCGGCATCACCGGCAAGCCGTTCATCTTCGCCGTCGGCGCCGACCTCAAGGGCGTCGAGCTGCTGAAGGAGCACAAGGACGCGCTGGCCATCGGCAAGGGCGGCCACGAGGTCTTCAAGCGCCTCGCGGGCCTGGCCGTGCCGACCTTCGCGTACTACAACGGTGCCGCGATGGGCGGCGGCGTCGAGGTCGGTCTGCACTGCAAGTACCGGACCGTCTCCAAGGCGCTCCCTGCCTTCTCGCTTCCCGAGGTCTTCCTCGGTCTGGTCCCGGGCTGGGGCGGCTGCACGATCCTGCCGAACCTGATCGGTGCCGACAAGGCCGTCTCGGTGATCATCGAGAACAGCCTCAACCAGAACAAGCAGCTGGGGGGCCAGCAGGTCTTCGACCTGGGCATCGCCGACGCCATCTTCGAGGGCGCCGACTTCCTTGAGCAGTCGCTGATCTGGACCGCCCAGGTACTGAAGGGCGATGTCGAGGTCGAGCGTCCGGTGATCGACCGCGGCGAGGCCTGGGACCAGGCCGTCGCCAAGGGCCGCTTCATCGCGGACTCCAAGGTGCACGGCGCCGCTCCGGCCGCCTACCGCGCCCTGGACATCATCGCCGCCGCCAAGAACGGCGACCTCCAGCAGGGCTACGACGCCGAGGACGTCGCGCTCGCCGACCTGATCATGGGTGGCGAACTGCGCGCCGGTATCTACGCGTTCAACCTCGTGCAGAAGCGCGGCAAGCGCCCGGCCGGTGCCCCGGACAAGAACCTGGCCCGCCCGGTCACCAAGGTCGGTGTCGTCGGCGCCGGTCTGATGGCCTCCCAGCTCGCGCTGCTCTTCCTGCGCCGCCTCGAGGTGCCGGTCGTGCTGACCGACATCGACCAGGAGCGCGTCGACAAGGGTGTGGGCTACGTCCACGCCGAGATCGAGAAGCTGCTCGGCAAGGGCCGTATCAACCAGGACAAGGCCAACCGCCTCAAGGCCCTGGTCACCGGTGTCCTGGACAAGGCCGAGGGCTTCGCCGACGCCGACTTCATCATCGAGGCCGTCTTCGAGGAGATCGGCGTCAAGCAGCAGGTGTTCGCGGAGGTCGAGGCGGTCGCCCCGGCGCACGCGATCCTCGCCACCAACACCTCCTCGCTGTCGGTCACCGAGATGGCGTCGAAGCTGAAGAACCCCGAGCGGGTCGTCGGCTTCCACTTCTTCAACCCGGTCGCGGTCCTGCCGCTGCTGGAGATCGTCCGCGGTGAGCAGACGGACGACGCCTCGCTGGCCACGGCCTTCGCCGTCGCCAAGAAGCTGAAGAAGACCGCGGTCCTGGTGAAGGACGCCCCGGCGTTCGTCGTGAACCGCATCCTCACCCGCTTCATGGGCGAGATCCAGAACGTCATCGACGAGGGCACCTCGGTCGAGGTCGCCGAGAAGGCCGTCGAGCCGCTCGGTCTGCCGATGTCCCCGCTGGTGCTGCTGGAGCTGGTCGGTCCCGCGATCGGTCTGCACGTCTCGGAGACCCTCAACCGGGCCTTCCCGGACCGCTTCACGGTCTCTCCGAACCTCGCGGCCGTCGTCAAGGCGGGCAAGCGCGGCTTCTACGTCTACGACTCCGGCAAGCCTGAGCTGGACCCGGAGGTCGCCGCGCTGCTGAAGCAGGGCGATGTCGTCCTGACCGAGGAGCAGGTGCGGGCGCGCGTTCTCGACGCCGTCGCCCAGGAGATCGGGCTCATGCTCGCCGAGGGTGTCGTCGCCGAGGCCCAGGACATCGACCTGTGCCTGATCACGGGCGCCGGCTGGCCCTTCCACCTGGGCGGCATCACGCCGTACCTGGACCGCGAGGGTGTCTCGGAGCGCGTGAACGGAAGGAAGTTCCTGGCGCCGGGGGTTGCTTCGGTTCCCGCTTAGGCGCTCCGCTGTGAACGCCGGTGCCTCGCATGCCAGTTGGTGTGCGAGGCACCGGCGTTCTCGCTCCTGGGGGGCTGCGCCCCCAGACCCCCGTATCGGCCTGAACGGCCTCGTCCTCAAACGCCGGACGGGCTAAATAGTCCGCCACGCCGCCAACGCCAGGCCAGGCTCGTCCTTCTGGCGGGCCAGGCGCAGGACGCCGTCCGGGGTGAGGGTCGCCGCCACCACGCGGCCCTCGGCGTCCTCCGCCACGGCGACCCGGGTGCCCGCGGGCAGGGTCGGTCCCGACTCCGTCCACCACAGGCCCGCCGACTCCTGCTCCGTCGGATACGCGGCGAACGCCACCCTGCCGGAGGACGAGCGCTGGGCGAGCAGGGTGCAGTCGTGGCCGTCCAGGACACAGCGGACGGCGGACACCGGCCCCGGGCCCGCGGCGGCGAGCAGGGGGAGCGGATCGCCGTCCGGACGCCAGGCGTACAGCACGCCCTCGGGGTCCGCGAAGAAGAGGGTCGTGTGCTCCTTCGAGGTCGGCAGGGCGCTCAGGGTCCCCGGAGCGATCCGTACGGCCAAGGGGTCGGCCGCGACGGGACGGCCGCCCGGTTCCCGCTGGAGCCAGCGCAGGACGCCGGTGGGGTTGGTGGCGTACACCCCGACCAGGCCCGACTCGGCGGTGACGGCGACGAGTTCCTCGCCCACCTTGGAGCCCTTCAGATCGTGCCAGCCGTTCCAGCCGCCGCGTTCCTTCTGGTTGATGGTGTGGACGCCCTTGCCGCGATTGCGTACGAAGAGGTACGCGCGGCCCTCCGCGTCGACGGCGACCGCCGGGGTGCCGGTGCGCTCGCCCTGCTTGTTGGGGTGACCGATGGGCAGCCAGTCAAGGGCGGCGAGGAGCGGACGGAAGTGCGTGGAATGCACCAGGCCCGATTCCCCCGAACGGGTGGGCCGCCAGGCGATGAGATGGGCGTAGCCGTCCGCGCCCTGGCCCAGGGCGAAGCCCGTCCGCACCTTCTGCTCGCCGCCCACTCGGCGCGGCGCGGCCCAGGGGCCGCCGGGGACCTGCTCCGCACGGCACAGGACGGCGTCCTGGGTGTGCCAGTAGACGCTGAGGCGGCCATCTCGACCGCGTATGAGCCAGTCGCCGTTCACCGGATCACTCTAAACGGGGGCGTCCCGGGCACCGCGTGCGACCCTGGGCCCATGGAGTCTGCCTTGCTTGTGATCGTCGACGCCGCGAACGTCGTCGGGTCGGTGCCGGATGGCTGGTGGCGGGACCGCAAGGGAGCGGCCGAGCGGTTGCGGGACCGGCTGGCGGCGGACGGGGTGCCGGGGCGGTCGGGGCCGGTGGAGATCGTGCTGGTGGTGGAGGGGGCGGCTCGGGGGGTCTCGTCGGTGGCGGGGGTGCGCGTGGAGTCCGCGGAGGGCAGCGGGGACGACCACATGGTGGGCCTGGTCGCGGGGCGGGCGGCCGAGCGCCCGTGCCTGGTGGTGACGGCGGACCGGGAACTGCGGCGGCGGGTGACGGAGCTGGGGGCGGAGGTGGCGGGGCCTCGGACGGTACGGCCGTGACTACCGCGCCCGGGCGTGCAGTACGGCACCGTCGACCACCGCCACCTCCTCGTACCCCTCCAGCAGCCGTCGTAGGGGCCTGATCCGGTCCGGGGCGTAGGGCTTGCCCCGGGAGTCGTCGACGATCAACCGGGGCGGGTGGGCGGCCAGTTCCCGGTGGAGCGTGGTCCAGGCACCCCGCATCGCGTACTTCTCGCCCACTTCTGGGCCGTCCCGGCCGCCGCTGTAGTTGGTCAGGAGGCCCGCCGTCAGATAGCGGGTGGCCGGCGTGCGGTTCGCCAGCCAGTACGTCTCCGGGTGTATGCCCCACAGAAGGACGCGGTCGTCCGGGGTGGTGTGGCGGCCGATCGCGTCCGCCAGGCGCTCGGCGTGGGTCAGTTCCGGGCGTGGGGCGAGCATCCCCCAGGTCAGGAACAGGGTGCAGCAGCAGGCCGAGGTCACGACCGCGCGCGTGCGGTGGGCCCTGGGCAGGATCCGCAGCGCCGCTGTCGACAACAGGGCGAGCGGTGCGGTCAGTTGCAGGTAGTAGTGGCCGAAGAAGTGGAAGCCGAGCACGACCGCGCCCGCCGATGCCGCGAGCCACAGCCACACGTCCGCCGAGGCCGTGCGCGCGATCCGCGAGGCCCGGACCAGCGGCGGGAGCAGGCCCGCGCAGGCCACCGTCAGGATCGCCGTGTTCGCCAACGCCCTTGTGAGGACGTGGAGTTCGGAACCGGTGAAGGACGCGTACGCGCCCGATCCGGTGACCGTCCAGAACAGGAAGCCCGCCGGGTTCGTGAGCACCGCCGCCGTGAGCACGGGTGCCACCGCCCCCACTCCGAGCCGCAGCAGCCCGCCCCATGACGCGCCGCACAGCCACAGCACCGGCAACAGCACCGCCCCGCCCGTCTGCTTGGCGAGGAACGCGCACCCGACGGCCACGCCCGCCGCGGCCCAGCGCCTTCGGTCCGCGCACCACATCGCGGCCGCCGTGCACGGCAGCATGAACACCTCGAAGCCGGCCGCCTGCGCGTCCTCGGGGTTCAGGCCGACGGAGATCAGCAGATACAGGACTCCTGCCGTACGGCCCGCCGCATCTCCCCAGCGGCGGCGGGCCAGTGAGGCGAGGAGGGCAGCCGTCAGCAGATGGGCCCCTACGGCCAGCAGCCGCACCGACACCAGCGAATCCGAGCCCGCCAGCGCCAACGCCCCCTGGTAGAGCCACGGTACGAGCGGGGGCTTGCGGTCCACGACCGTCTCGTACAGCTCTCCGCCGTGGGCCAGCAGGCGTGCCTGTACGGCCAGATAGCCCTCGTCGGGGTTCCACAGGGGGTGGGCGAAGGACGGGACGCGGGTGAGGCAGGCCAAGGCCGTCAGCATCGGCAGCAGACGGCGCCAGTAGCCTTCGCCGACTCGCGGTGCGGTGACGGAGCGTTGCGGGGCGAGGGGCTCGGCGTACATGGAAGTGCACGCTATCCGGCCCCGCAGTCCCTGCCTGAGCGGGACATACGGGGCCGGGAAGGCAATCCGGAATGGCTACTCCGCGTCACCCCGCGGCGGCTTCATGATCTGGCCGATCGTGGTCTCCTCGTGGCGTCCGAGGCGGCTGTGGGAACGGCCGTACAGGAAGTACACGAAGAAGCCGGCGGCCATCCAGATGGCGAACCGGACCCAGGTCTCGGCGGGCAGGTTGATCATCAGCCACAGGGAGGCGCACACCGACAGGATCGGGATGACCGGCACCCACGGGGTGCGGAAGGCCCGGTGCAGGTCGGGGCGGGTCCTGCGGAGGACCAGCACGCCGATCGCGACGACCACGAAGGCGAACAGTGTGCCGATGTTCACCAGGGCGGCCAGTTCGGTCAGCGGGGTGAAGCCGGCGAGGATCGCGATGATCACGCCGAGCAGGATGGTCGGCCGGTGCGGGGTCTTGAACCTCGGATGGACGCGGGAGAAGAAGCGCGGCAGCAGTCCGTCGCGGCTCATCGCGAAGAAGACCCGCGTCTGGCCGAGCAGCAGGATCATGCAGACCGTCGTCAGCCCGACCGCCGCGCCGAAGCTGATGAAGCCCGCGAACCAGGGATGCCCGGTGGCCTTGAAGGCGTCGGCGAGCGGGGCGTCCACGGACAGCTCGCTGTAGTGCTGCATGCCCGTGACGACGATCGACACGGCGACGTACAGCGTGGTGCAGATCAGGAGGGAACCGATGATGCCGCGCGGCATGTCCCGCTGCGGGTTCTTGGTCTCCTCGGCGGCGGTCGCCACGACGTCGAAGCCGATGAAGGCGAAGAAGACGACCGAGGCGGCGGTGAAGATGCCCATCACGCCGAAGTTGGAGGGCGCCCAGCCGAACATCAACTGGATCAGCGGGGCCTGGAGACTCTCCCCGGCCTCCACGGCCTGCTGCTTCGGGACGAAGGGGTCGTAGTTGTCGCCGTCGATCAGGAACGCGCCAGCGATGATCACGGTCATGACGACGGTCACCTTGATGGCGACGACGAGCGACGTGATCCGTGCGGACAGCTTCATACCGAGCACGAGGATGAAGGTGAGGACGAGGACCAGCGCGGCGGCGAGGATGTCGAAGCCGAAGTCGCCCGCGCCCTCTCTGCTGCCCAGGGCCGCGGGCATCTCCCAGCCCGCGTTGTCCATGAGCGACTGGACATAGCCCGACCAGCCGACGGCGACCACCGCCGTGCCGAGCGCGAACTCCAGAACCAGGTCCCAGCCGATGATCCAGGCGGGCAGTTCACCGAGGGAGGCGTACGAGAAGGTGTAGGCGGACCCGGCGACCGGGACCGTGGAGGCGAACTCGGCGTAACAGAGCGCGGCGAGCGCGCAGGCGACGCCGGCCGCCACGAAGGCCAGCGCGACGGCGGGCCCGGCGTTGTTCTTGGCGACGGTGCCGGTCAGCACGAAGATTCCGGTGCCGATGATGACACCGACGCCGAAGACCGTCAGATCGAGCGCGGACAGGGATTTCTTGAGCGCGTGCTCGGGTTCCTCGGTATCGAGGATGGACTGCTCGACCTTCTTCGTACGGAAGAGGGTGCTGCTCACGGGCGTACCTCCCACGCTTGTCGTCCTCGACATGATCGAGAGGGGGCGTGGTGCGTATGCCCTGACACGGGCGATGTCACACGGACGGGCCGGTTCCACCACCGCAAAAGGGGGGTGGGACCGGCCCGTTCGGCGGTACTCAGTCGCGCGCGGGCTCCACCGAGTCGACCTCGGCGGGCGAGCGGTCGTACCCGCCGTCGAGCTTGGAGACCAGGCCGGTGACCTGGCGGGCGATGTCCGGGGCCGTCAGGCCGATCTCGGCCATGACCTCGGCGCGCGAGGCGTGGTCGAGGAAGCGCGGCGGGATGCCGAAGTCACGCAGCGGGACATCGACCCCGGCGTCGCGCAGCGCCTGGGCGACGGCCGAGCCGACGCCGCCGACGCGGGAGTTGTCCTCGACGGTGACGACCACGCGGTGCCGTTCGGCGAGCGGAGCCATGGCCTCGTCGACGGGCTTGACCCAGCGCGGGTCGACGACGGTGGCGGAGATGCCCTGCTTGTCGAGCAGGTCGGCGATCTCCAGGCACATCGGGGCGAGGGCGCCCACCGAGACGAGCAGCACGTCGGGCCGGTCGGTGCCCGGCTCGCGCAGCACGTCCATGCCGCCGACGCGGCCCACGGCCGGTACGGCGGGGCCGACGGCGCCCTTGGAGAAGCGGACCACGGTCGGCGCGTCCTTGACCTCGACGGCCTCGCGGAGCTGGGCGCGGACCTGGTCGGCGTCGCGCGGGGCGGCGAGCCTGAGGCCGGGGACGACCTGGAGGATCGACATGTCCCACATGCCGTTGTGGGAGGCGCCGTCGGTGCCGGTGACCCCGGCCCGGTCCAGGACGAAGGTCACCCCGCACTTGTGCAGGGCCACGTCCATCAGGACCTGGTCGAAGGCGCGGTTGAGGAAGGTGGCGTAGACGGCGAAGACAGGGTGCAGGCCGCCCGTCGCCAGGCCGGCGGCGGACACGGCGCCGTGCTGCTCGGCGATGCCGACGTCGTAGATCCGGTCCGGGAAGGTGTCCGCGAACTTCTTCAGGCCGACCGGCTGGAGCATCGCCGCGGTGATCGCCACGATGTCCTCGCGCTCCTTGCCGAGCTTGACCATCTCGTCGCCGAAGACGGACGTCCAGTCGGCGCCCGAGGCCTTGATCGGCAGGCCGGTGTCGGGGTGGATGGGGCCGATGCCGTGGAAGCGGTCGGCCTCGTCCTGGAGGGCGGGCTGGTAGCCGCGGCCCTTCTCGGTGAGGCAGTGCACGATGACGGGGCCGCCGAAGCGCTTGGCGCGGGCGAGGGCCGACTCCAGGGCCTCGATGTCGTGGCCGTCGATGGGGCCGACGTACTTCAGGCCGAGGTCCTCGAACATGCCCTGCGGGGCGATGAAGTCCTTCAGGCCCTTCTTGGCGCCGTGGAGGGTCTCGTAGAGCGGCTTTCCGACGACCGGCGTGCGGTCGAGGATCTCCTTCGTGCGGGTCAGGAAGCGCTCGTACCCGTCGGTCGTCCGCAGGGTCGCCAGGTGGTTGGCGAGACCGCCGATGGTCGGGGCGTAGGACCGCTCGTTGTCGTTGACGACGATGACGAGCGGACGGCCCTTGGCCTCGGCAATGTTGTTCAGCGCCTCCCAGGCCATACCGCCGGTGAGGGCGCCGTCACCGATCACGGCGACGACGTGGTCGTCGCGTTTCAGGATCTGGTTGGCCTTCGCCAGGCCGTCGGCCCAGCCGAGGACCGTCGAGGCGTGGCTGTTCTCGATGACGTCGTGCTCGGACTCGGCCTGCGAGGGGTAGCCGGACAGGCCGCCCTTCATCTTCAGTCGGGAGAAGTCCTGACGGCCGGTGAGCAGCTTGTGGACATAGGACTGGTGGCCGGTGTCCCACAGCACCTTGTCCTTGGGGGACTCGAAGACCCGGTGCAGGGCGATGGTCAGCTCCACCACACCGAGGTTGGGGCCGAGGTGGCCGCCGGTCTTGGAGACGGCGTCGACGAGGAAGGTCCGGATCTCCTCTGCCAGCTGGTCCAGCTGCTCCAGGCTGAGCCGGTCCAGATCGCGCGGTCCCCTGATGCGGGTCAGCAGCGGCACCCGTGCCTCCTTGCAGTAGAGCTGTTCGAGCTGTTGCCGGGCTCGTCGAGTCTAATGTTCCGCCTCCGCGGCTGACGCGCGGGCGGTGCGTCGTACGTCACGGAAGCGGCTGTACCCACAATGCGGCGTTCCTACGACATGACTGTTGCCCGGTACCGCCATTGGCACCGGGCAACAGGTATTACGGGACGCGCTGGGCGGACGCTTACGCGCGACCGGCGGTCTTCTGTGTCTTGCGGGTGACCGCGTCGATGACGACGGTCGCCAGCAGCACGCCACCGGTGATCATGTACTGGACCGGGGAGGCGATGCCCTCCAGGGCCAGGCCGTACTGGATCGAGACGATCACGAGGACACCGAGCAGGGCGTTCCAGGTGCGGCCGCGGCCGCCGAACAGCGAGGTGCCACCGATGACGGCCGCCGCGATGGCGTTCATCAGCAGGTCACCGGCGCCGGCGCCCTGGTTCGCCGAGGCGATCTTGGAGGCGATGAACAGACCGCCGATGGCCGCGAAGGTGCCGGAGATCGCGAAGACCGAGATCCGGATCATCTCCACGTTGATACCCGCACGGCGGGACGCCTCGACGCTGCCGCCGAGCGCGAAGACCTTGCGGCCGTAGGCGGTGCGGCGCAGGACGAAGTCCGTGAGCAGCAGGACCGCGATGAACAGCACCACGGCCAGCGGCAGGCCCTTGTACGAGTTGTAGACCATGGCCACGGCGAAGGAGACGATCGCCAGCAGCACGGTGCGCAGGATGGTGTCGCTCAGCGGCCGGGACGGCACGCCCGCGGCCTCGCGGCGGCGGTTGCCGTAGAAGGAGCTGAGGAAGAACAGCGCGGTCGCGGCGATGGCGAGACCGTAGGCGGCGGCCACATCGGAGAAGTAGTAGCTGGTCAGCTTGGCGACGAGGCCATCGCTGTCCAGGTTGATGGTGCCGTTGTCGCCCAGGATCTTGAGCATGAAGCCGTTCCAGAACAGCAGACCGGCCAGGGTCACGGCGAAGGCGGGGACGCCGATCTTCGCGAAGAAGAAGCCGTGGATGGCACCGGCGGCCGTGCCGGTGAGGATGGCGAGCACGAAGGCGAGCCACTCGCTCATGCCGTTGGTGACGTTCAGCACCGCGAAGGAGGCGCCGGCGACACCGGAGACCGAGCCGACCGACAGGTCGATCTCGCCGAGCAGCAGGACGAACACGATACCGACGGCGATCATGCCCGTGCCGACCATGGCGACGGAGATGTCGGAGAGGTTGCCGGCGGTCAGGAAGTTCGAGTTCAGGCTCTGGAAGATGATCCAGATGATCGCCAGACCGATGACGACCGGGATGGAACCCAGGTCGCCGGCCTTCATCTTGCGCTTGAACTCGGAGATGTAGCCCGCGAGGCCCTGCTCGCGCACCAGCAGACGGGGGTCGACGGCGGTGACGGCCGCGGCCGCCGCCTCGGGGTTCTCCACCACGTGGTCCTCGGGCGGAGTGGAGGTCTTGTCGATGCTGCTCACTTCTTGATCTCCCCATTGGTGCGCGCCGCACGACGGGTCACGGCGTTGTCCGTGGCGCCGGTGATGGCGGAGATGATCTCTTCCTGCGAGGTCGACTTGACCTCGAAGACGCCGTTGTTGCGCCCGAGGCGCAGGACGGCGACCTTGTCGGCCACCGCCTTCACATCCGCCATGTTGTGGCTGATGAGGATGACGGCGTGCCCGCGCTCGCGCAGTCGCTCCACGAGGTCGAGGACCTGGGCGGTCTGCTCGACGCCGAGGGCGGCGGTGGGCTCGTCGAGGATGACCAGCTTGGGCTCGCCCAGCATCGAGCGGGCGATGGCGACCGTCTGACGCTGACCGCCGGAGAGCGAGGCGATCGGGATACGGACGCTGGGGATGCGGATCGACAGCGTGTCCAGCAACTCGCGGGAGCGGCGCTCCATCTCCACCTCGTCCAGGACGCCGCGCTTGCGCACTTCCCGGCCCAGGTAGAGGTTGCCGACGACATCGATGTTGTCGCACAGCGCGAGGTCCTGGTAGACCGTCGCGATGCCCAGGTTCTGGGCGTCGTGCGGCCGGTTGATCGATACGGGCTTGCCATCCCACTCGATGACGCCGTCATCGATGGGGTGCACGCCGGCGATCGTCTTGACCAGCGTGGACTTTCCGGCGCCGTTGTCGCCGACCAGGGCGACCACCTCACCGGCGTGGACCTCAAGCTCTACGTCGGTGAGCGCCTGAACGGCACCGAACCGCTTGGAGACCCCGCGCAACGCCAGCACGGGCGTAGCGGACACGTGAACCATCTCCTTCGCCGCCTGACCCGGCGGGAGGTTGTGCAGAAGACTTAGGGGGAGTTCCGTCCGGCGCCCCGCGCCGAGCTTGCGGGGCTGTCGAGTGCGCGGGGCACCGGAAGGAGCCTGGAGCTTCCAGTCCCGTACCGGAATTCAAGAGCGAATTCCGGTACTTGAAAAGGGGACTTGAGCTGTTTACTCGAGGCCGATCTTCTCGCAGGCCGCCTTGTACTTGGCGGTGCAGATCTCCGCGACCGTGTAGACGCCGTCCTTGATGACGGTGTCCTTGATGTTGTCCTGGGTCAGCGAGGTGACGTCGACCAGGACGGACGGGATGCCCTTGTTGGTGGGGCTGTCGACCTTGTCCTTGGCGACGGAGTCGAGCGACTTGCCCTGGGCGAGCGCGACGGCCATCTCGGCGGCGGCGTCGGCCTCGGGGGCGTACGGCTTGTAGACGCTCATGTACTGCTCACCCGTGACGATGCGCTGCACACCGGCGAGCTCGGCGTCCTGACCGGTCACCGGGACGTCGTCGATGCCGGCGGCCTTCAGGGCGGTGATGATGCCGCCGGCCATGCCGTCATTGGCGGAGTAGACGCCGATGATCTTGTCCTTGCCGATCGCCGAGATCGCGCCCTCCATGTTGGCGTTGGCGTTCTCCGGCTTCCACTCCTTGGTGTCGTACTCCTTGCCGACGTTCACCTTGCCGTCGAGGACGGAGTGCGCGCCCTCCTTGAACTGGGCGGCGTTCGGGTCGGTGGAGGAACCGTTCATCATGACGATCTGGCCGTCCTTGGCCTTGTCGCCAAGGGCCTCCAGGAGGGCCTCGCCCTGGGTCTTGCCCACCGTCACGTTGTCGAACGAGGTGTAGGCGTCGATCGGGCCCTGCGCCAGACGGTCGTAGGCGACGACCGGGATGTTCGCGTCCTTGGCCTTCTGGACCGAGCTCTTGATGGCCGCGGAGTCCACCGCGTCCAGGATGATCACGTCCACCTTGTTGGTGATCATCGACTCGACCTGCTGGGCCTGCTGGCTGGCATCCTGCTTGGCGTTGGCGTAGACGACCTCGCCCTTGCCGTTCGTCAGCTCGTCGATCTTCTTCTCGATGAGCGGGCGGTCGAACTTCTCGTAACGCGCGGTCTGGTTCTCCGGAAGGAGGAGACCGACCTTGATGTCGTCGCCCTTCTTGGCGCCCGACGTGGTGGAGTCGTTGTCGCCCGCTTCATCGGCGCTGCCACAGGCGGCGAGCGAGATGGCCATCGCACCTGCGGCAACGGCAACGGCGGCACGACGCATACGCGTGTTCACTTCAGAAACCTCCCTGACGAGGCCGCGTCGTTGCGGCCGAGGTGGCTGGAAGTCAACTCGGCCACGCGTGCGACGTCAAGAAGTAAATCCTTAACGGGTTGGCAACGGTGCCATCCGTTCTCTAAGTGAAGGCGGGTGCCGCTGCGTGCAGGGTGCCGTCCAAAAGTGTCGAATCGCCCATCTCGCTGAGCGCGAGTGCGAGCGCTCCGAGCACCTCCGCGCGGCCCCCAAGGGCCCCTGGGAGAACGGAGAGTTGACGTGCTGCGCTGGGGATCGCGTACCGGCTCACGGACTCCCTGATGGGGCCGAGAACCAGCTCGCCGGCCTCGGCGAGATCGCCGCCGAGGACCACCCGGCTCGGGTTCAGGAGATTGCAGAGATTGGCGACTCCACTGCCGATGTGGCGGCCGACGTCGGCGATCACCCGACGGCAGCCCGGATCTCCGTCCCTGGCCAGCCGCACGACGCCCTCCATGGTCAGATCCGTGCCGTGACTGGACTGGAGGAGCGGGAGCACATAGCGGGCGGCCGCGAAGGTCTCCAGACAGCCGCGGTTTCCACAGCGGCAGACCGGGCCGGACTCATCAAGTGTAATATGTCCGATTTCTCCGGCTGTGCCGCCGGGACCTCGGTAGATCTTGCCGTTGATCACCAAACCCGCGCCCACACCGCTCGCGACCTTGATGTACGCCAGATCGCGCACCCCCCGGCCGCTCCCCCAGACCAGCTCGCCGAGCGCGCCGAGGTTGGCGTCGTTGTCCACGTGCACCGGCACGCCGAGCCGTCCGCGCAGCTCCTCGGCGGGTTTGGTGCCGGTCCAGCCCGGCAGGATGGCGGTCGAACCCAGGGTCCCGGACTCCACGTCGATCGGGCCGGGCACGCCGAGGCCCACCCCCGCGATCTTCGAACGGTCCACTCCGGTCGCCGCGATCAGGCGGTTGACCAGCTCTTCCGCCCGGTCGAAGCCCTGTGTCGAGGAGGCGTCCACATCCAGCGGCTCGGACTCCTCGGCCAGCACCTGATGGGCGAGGTTGCCGACCGCGACGCGCAGATGGGTGTGCCCGAAGTCGACGCCGATGACGATGCCGGCGTCCCCGCTCAGGCTGACGCTGCGGGCCCGGCGGCCGCCCGCCGATGTGGGCGTGACCTCGACGGTTCCGCCGTCCTTCAGCTCCCGGACGATGTTCGAGACCGTCGCCGCCGACAGGCCCGTCGTCCTGGCGATCTCCGCCTGGGTGAGCGAACCCGCCAGCCGCACGGCCCGGACGACACGCTCCAGGTTGGCTCGGTGCAGCGACGACTGCGACCCCGGAGTCTCCACGACGACCTCCTGCGCACGGGACCGCTTCAGTGAGGCCCCGTCTATGTCCAACTAGTGAACCCTAAGCTGAGCCGTTCGGGTCGCCTCCCGTCAAGAGGTTGAACCGGATCCGAGGATCTGCACACACCGGGCCGCCACCCCCGAGGACCGGGGGCGGCGCGCTCACAACTGGTTTCGGAGCGTTACTTCAGGGCGCCCGCCGTCAGCCCCTGCACCACCTGTCGCTGGAAGACGATGTACGCGGCGAGCACCGGCAGCATCGCCATCACCAGGCCCGCGAACAGGCCCGACCAGTCGCCCTTGTAGCCCTGGCTGACCGCGAGCTGGACCAGGCCCTGGGTGAGGACGCGCTTGTCCGGGTCGGTGTTGAGGACCGTCGGCAGCATGTACTGGTTCCACTGGCCCAGGAAGTTGAAGATGCCCACGCTGACCAGGCCAGGCTTGGCCATCGGCAGCATGATCTGGAAGAACGTCCTGGAGTGCGACGCCCCGTCCACGAAGGCCGCCTCCGCCACCGAGGTCGGCAGGGTGCGGAAGAAAGCGGTCAGGAAGAAGACCGTGAACGGGAGCGAGTAGGCGATGTAGACCAGGATCAGCCCGTGGATCGTGTTCAGCAGGCCCATGTTGTTCACGACGTAGAACAGCGGAACCAGCGCCAGCATGATCGGGAAGCTCATGCCGCCGATGAACAGGTAGTAGATGAACCGGTTTCCCGGGAAGTCGAAGCGGGCCAGCGCATAGGCCGCCATCGAGCCCAGCACCAGCGTACCGATGAGCGAACCCCCCACCACCAGGACGGTGTTGAGGAAGTAGTCGCTCATGTTGGCCTCGGTCCAGGCCCGCGACCAGTTGTCGAAGCGCAGCTTGTCCGGCAGCGACCAGGGTGAGCTGAAGATGGAGGCGTCGTCCTTGAAGGACGTCATGACTGCCCACAGCAGCGGCATGACCACCATGAACGCCCAGATGATCAGGACGCCGTGGGAGAAGACGTTGAGGACGGTGCCTTCCTTCTTCTCCTTGGAGGGCGCACCGGCCGGATCACCGGTCTTGCCGACGGGCACACCGGACTCGGCCGGGGCGGAGGTCTCGGTCGTCTTCATCTGGTCAGTACTCCAGCCGCTCGCGCCGACCCAGCCGCATCACGACGGCGGCGAACGCCAGCGTGACGATGAGCAGGGCGACGCCGATGGTCGTGGCGTAGGCGGCCTGCCCGTCACGGAACGCCTTCTGGTACACGTAAAGGACCATGACGGTGGTCGAGTAGTCGGGACCGCCGGGCCCGGTCGTCATGATCTGTACGACCGCGAACGACTCGGCGCCCAGGGCGAGAATGCCCATGTAGACCCAGCCGGACTGCACGGTATCCCAGAGCAGCGGCAGCGTGATCCGGAAGAACGTGGTGCTCCGGTTGGCGCCGTCGAGCAGCGCGGCCTCGTACAGATCCGCCGGGATCGAGGCCATGCCCGCGGAGAAGAGGACCACGAAGAAGCCGACCGTGGACCACACCAGCACCGCCATCACGGCCCACAGCGCGAGGTTCGGGTCGCCGAGCCAGAGCGGCTGGACGCTGTCGAGGCCGATCCCGCGCAGGATCGAGTTGATCGCGCCGCTGTCCGGGTTATATGCGAAGGCGAACAAGAGGGCGACGATCGCGATCGACAGCACCTGCGGGAAGAAATAGACGATCTTGTAGAACGAGGAGCCGCGGACACCGGTGATCACCGGGCCGCCCCTCCTCTTCCGCCCGCCCACGTTGATCATGAAGGCGAAGAACAGCGCCAGGCTGATCGTCACCAGCGGCAGCAGCAACGCGAACAACAGGCTGTGCTGCAACGACTTCCAGAAGATGTCGTCGTCCAGCATCCTTTCGTAGTTGTCGAAGCCGACCATCTTGAAGTCGGGGCTCAGCCCCGTCCAGTCCGTGAACGAGTAGTAGATGGACTGGATGAACGGCCAGACGACGAAAAGCGTGTACAGCCCCAGGGGTACCGCCAGGAACCCCACGATGAACCGGTACTTGCCGTGCTGCATTGCTATCGACCCCGTTCTGTGCGCGGGTGCCGCCGCTGGTGACGGATCCTCACCTGACCTACTGATGCTTGTAGTGCTTGATCGACGAGTCCTTGGCGGTCGCGTCGGCGAAGTCCTGGATCTTCTTGATGGCCTCCGCCGGCGTGAGCCGGCCGGCCATCATCTCGCCAAGGCCAGCCACACCAATCTGCTCCTTCTGCAGTTGCACATACCAGTCCTGCATACGTGGATTCACGACGTTCTCGCCGGCCTTCTCCAGCGCGGCGACCCCGGACTTGAGGCCCGGGGTGAGGGTGATGCCGTCGGTGCCGCCGTTGTAGGCGGTGAGCGACTTGACCTTGGACGTGAAGTTTTTCGAGGACGCCTCGCTCAGCATTATGCGCAGCTGCTCCATGCCGCCCGCGCCGTTCTTCGCCTTGGCCGGGACGATGAACGGCTCACCGCCGGACGCCCAGATGGTGCCGAAGGGCAGCTTGTCGGAGCTGTCGATGCCGGTGGGAGCGGAGACTGCGAGGTCGAAGTCGTCCGGGATGACATTCGCCGACTCGTTCTCCACCCAGGAGCCGTTCGGGATGAACAGCGCCTTGCCCTGGGCCCATGCGGTCTGCGACTGGATGTGGTCCAGACCCGGGGTGCCCTTGAGGACGTAGCCCTTCTGATAGAGCTCGTAATAGGCGTCGAAGCACGCCTTGACCGCCGGGTGCTTCCAGGCGTTCGGCTCCAGGTTGTCGATGGCGTCGAGGACCTCGACACCGCCGACCTTGCCGATCATCGGGTAGAGCGAGAAGGGGAGGTAGTACGGGTATTTGCCCGCATACGTCCAGCCCGCTATGCCCTTCTTCTTGGCCTTCTCGCAGACCGCGAGCATCTGGTCCCAGGTCTCGGGGTACTGCTCGTCGAGCGAGTCCAGGGCCTTCTGGGAGTACCAGACGCCGTACACCGTGTAGGCGTAGTACATGATCCAGACCGGGTCGCCGTCCAGCTGGCCCATCTCCACGATGCCGGGGCGCAGCGTGTCGCGGACCTTCTTGTTCGGGTCGTCGTACGACGGGGCGTCCAGCAGCGGCGTGAGGTCGGCGAGCTGGTTCTTGCTGGAGAGGACGCCCATATCCATCTGCTCGGCACCGGAGTTGTCGATGAGGTCCGGCGGGGTGCCCTGGTTGAAGCGGGGCTGGAGCGTGGACTGGATCTTCTGCGTCGCGGAGAATTTCACCTTGGCCTTGGGGAAGTTCGTCTCGTAGATCTTCACGGCGTCCTCGGCATACTCCTTGCCGAAGCCGCCGTCGAACAGCACGAATTCCATCTGCGCGGTGTCATTGACGCCGAGCGGGTTCTTCGCGGTCTTCTTGCCCGTTTCGGCCTTGTCCTCGTCGCCTCCCCCGCTGCTGGCGCACGCGGACAGGAAGCTCATCGTCGGCACGGAGATCAGGCCGAGTGCGGCAGAGCGCTTGATCACATCGCGGCGGCCTACATCTTCTGAGCTGCTGCGGACGTCGGAAGTGGATTCCATCAGACCTGCTTTCAAGGAGACCGCCGACTTGGGCCGGCAGTGGAATCGAATCCTGGCCGTGCGGTGCGAAGCGCCGCAACATCACTCCGGCAATGTTCCCGGAGATGACCCGCAGTAGACCTGCGGCATGTGTATATTGATCACGTGTCTGCACCCAAGAAGGCTCGCCGGTTCTCTGGCGGCGTGTACGACCTCGGGCTGCATGTGGTGTGGTGCTCGAAGTACCGCAGACCAGTCCTCGACGGCCGGGTCGCGGAACGTCTTCGAGAACTGATCGAGCAGAAGGCCGACGAACGGGGGTGGCAAATCATGGCGCTCGATGTGTTGCCTGACCATGTCCATCTGTTCGTCAAGCACGATCCGAAGGCGTCGGCCTTACATGTGGCCAACCAGTTCAAAGGCCTCACCTCCCGCGTGCTACGGGAAGAATTCCCGCACCTCAAGAGCCGCTTGCCCACACTGTGGTCGTCGTCGTACTTCGCCGCCTCGGTCGGCGCCGTCTCGGCGAAGACAGTGCAGCAGTACATCGATACGCAGTGGGAACGCCCCCTCAAGGAGGACCAGGAGGCGATCCCTTGAGGCGTGCCTACAAATTCCTTCTCCGCCCCACCCTGCGTCAGGAACAGGCGCTCCGGGACATGCTCCGAGGGCACTGCACCCTGTACAACGCCGCTCTCCAGGAACGGCGCGACGCCTACCGGCACCCGTCGAAGACGAGCATCAGCTACGGGCAGCAATCGGCCCAGCTCTCGGAGATCCGCGCCTCCGATCCCGACCAGGCGCGCTGGTCGTTCTCCTCCCAGCAGGCAACACTTCGCCGGCTGAACAAAGCGTTCGCCGCGTTCTTCAGTCGTATCAAGAAAGGCGAGAAGGCCGGATACCCAAGGTTCAAGGGCGTTGGACACTTCGATACGGTTGAGTTCCCGAAGAACGGCGACGGCTGCCGCTGGGATTCCGCCCCACACGACGT
Organism: Streptomyces cupreus; assembly: GCF_014257025.1. GTDB lineage: Bacteria > Actinomycetota > Actinomycetes > Streptomycetales > Streptomycetaceae > Streptomyces > Streptomyces cupreus. Next base: position 52,029 of record NZ_JACMSF010000008.1, on the reverse strand, counting down.
GCAGACTCGTGTACGCCTGCAAGGCGTCGGACATGTCCGGGTCCATCAGCACCGACCTGTACTGGGTCGGGTGAAAACGGTGAGCGTCAAGCGTGAAGGCCGTCGCTGGTACGTGATCCTCGCCTGTGACGACGTGCCCGCCGAGCCGCTTCCAGCCACAGGATCGATCGTCGGCATCGACATGGGCACGGTGCATTTCTTCACCGACTCGAGCGGCATTCACGTCGCCAACCCACGCTTTCTGGAGAAGTCCGCCCAAGAGCTGGCGGAGGCACAGCGACTTTTGGACACCTTCCCCAAGCACACGAAACGCCGGACCAAGAAGCACCGGGCTGCGGCTCGGAAGGTCGCCAAGTTGCATGCGAGGGTCCGGCGGCAGCGACTCGACCATCACCACAAGACGGCGAACGCACTCGTGCGAAAGCACGACGTGATCGGCCACGAGAAACTGAACATGGCGGGCATGACCAAGACGCCGGCGCCCAAGCCCGACCCCAATCGCAACGGTGTCTTCCTTCCGAACAGGGCCGCCGCCAAAGCCGGTCTGAACCGCAGCATCCTGGATGCGGGTTGGGGGATGTTCCTCGGAATCCTGGCGAACAAGGCTGAGAGCGCCGGTCGCCGCGTGATCCCAGTGGACGCCCACAACACCTCCCGCACCTGCCCCGAGTGTGGGCACGTCGCCAAGGAGAACCGCACCAGCCAAGCGAAGTTCGAGTGCCGAGCATGCGGCTTCGCCGCCAACGCGGACCATGTCGGCGCATTGAACGTCCTCAACAGGGCCGGGCTGGCCCTCTGCGCCGCCGCCTAGTCGGCGACGGCACAGGAAGTTCGCTGTTCCAGCAGTGGGCGGAGTCACGCTCAAGTCCTCGCCTTCAGGACTCAGGCGGTGAACCGGAACCTCTCCGGCACCGCAGTTCGGCCAAGCTAGGACGTACAGGTCGGGCGGGAACTGCTTCGTACGTGATGGGACCGGATCAGACAGAACACGGTGGTTGGTGCGTTCAGGCACGGCAAACCATCCGTTGCCCACACCACCCGCCATCGGCAAACGACTACGCGGACGCCGACAGGTATAGTCCACTTCCCGCCAGCTGAGCAAGATCGAATGCAAGGTTGGCCATGGGTCTTTTCCGAGTTGAGACCTCTCGGAAATATGAGCGGGCTGTGCGCCGCCCGGCGGAAAAATCCCCGCCATCACCCCCGAATGCCACGGCCAACGCCCTTGACACAACAGGCGACTTGAGCCACAACTAATCCTTGCGCACCAAGTTGACAACGTTGTCCAGAGCGCAGGGAGAGTGCTTGCCCATGAGGCACAGACGTGGCACGGCGGTCGCATGGACGGCCGCCTTCGCTTTGGCGGTGGGCTCACCGGGCGTGGCGGTGGCCCTGCCCGAGGCCCCCACCATCGACCGGGAGTTCGACTCCTCCTTCGAGAGCGGCGACCCCGCTCCGGACTGGCTCAATACGGTTGATGAGGCGCCGGACGGCTCGAAGCGGTCCTCGGGCGTGGACGGTGGGCACAGTTCCGGCATTCCGGGCAATGTGACCGACCATGTCACGGACGTACGGGCGAACGGCGAGAACTCCGGTGCCGGCGAGGTGAAGGAGAACCTCGTCGACGGTGAGCCGAGCAGCAAGTGGCTGGTCTTCCAGCCCACCGGGTGGGTCGAGTTCGACCTGGACAAACCGGTGAGAGTGGCGAAATACGCGCTCACTTCGGCCAATGACTTCGCCGAGCGCGACCCAAGGGACTGGACTCTGAAGGGCTCCGCGGACGGCACGAACTGGACGACCCTCGACACCCGCTCCGATGAGAGCTTCGCCGAGCGGTTCCAGACGAAGACGTACGACATCGCCGAGCCGGCCGAGTACCAGCACTTCCGTCTGGAGATCACCAGGAACAACGGCGCCTCCGGCATACTCCAGCTCGCCGACGTCCAGTTCTCCACGGGCGGCGGCGAAGGGCCGGTGCCGCAGGACATGCTCTCGCTGGTCGACAGGGGCCCGAGCGGCTCGCCGACGGCGAAGGCGGGCGCCGGCTTCACCGGCAAGCGGGCGCTGCGGTACGCGGGGCGGCACACGGCGGACGGACGGGCGTACTCGTACAACAAGGTCTTCGACGTGGACGTGGCGGTCGGCCGGGACACCCGGCTGTCGTACCGGATCTTCCCGTCGATGGCCGACGGCGATCTCGACTACGACGCCACGAACGTCTCCGTGGACCTCGCCTTCACGGACGGCACGTATCTCAGCGACCTGAAGGCCACCGACCAGCACGGGTTCGCGCTGACGCCGCAGGGGCAGGGGGCCTCCAAGGTCCTCTACGTCAACCAGTGGAACAACGTCGTCTCGCGGATCGGGTCGGTCGCGGCGGGCAGGACGGTGGACCGGATCCTTCTCGCCTACGACTCCCCCAAGGGCCCGGCGAAGTTCCGTGGCTGGATCGACGACGTGGCGCTGAAGAACGTGCCGCGGGAACGGCCCAAGGCCCATCTGTCGGACTACGCGGTGACCACCCGGGGCACCAACTCCAGCGGCGGTTTCTCGCGCGGCAACAACTTCCCGGCGACGGCCGTGCCGCACGGCTTCAACTTCTGGACGCCGGTGACCAACGCGGGCTCGCTGAGCTGGCTGTACGACTACGCACGCGCGAACAACGCGGACAATCTGCCGACGATCCAGGCGTTCAGCGCCAGCCATGAGCCGAGCCCCTGGATGGGCGACCGGCAGACCTTCCAGGTGATGCCGTCCGCCGCCTCCGGCACCCCGGAGACCGGCCGGGACGCCCGTGAGCTGGCCTTCCGGCACGAGAACGAGACGGCGCGGCCGTACTACTACGGGGTGCGGTTCGAGAACGGGCTCAAGGCGGAGATGACGCCGACCGACCACGCGGCCGTCCTGCGCTTCACCTACCCCGGCGACGACGCGAGCGTGCTGTTCGACAACGTCACCGACCAGGCGGGCCTGACCCTCGACAAGGACAGCGGGACCTTCACCGGGTACTCGGACGTGAAGTCCGGGCTGTCGACGGGGGCCACCCGGCTCTTCGTGTACGGCGAGTTCGACAAGCCGGTGTCCGAGGGCGACTCCAGCGGGGTCAAGGGGTATCTGCGCTTCAAGGCCGACGATCGGACCGTCACGCTTCGGATCGCGACCTCCCTCATCAGCGTCGACCAGGCCAAGGCCAATCTGCGCCAGGAGATCCCGGACGGCACCTCCTTCGACGCCGTCAAGAACCACGCCCAGCGCCAGTGGGACCGCATCCTCGGCAAGGTGGAGGTCGAGGGTGCGACCCCGGACCAGCTGACCACGCTGTACTCCAGCCTGTACCGGCTGTACCTGTACCCCAACTCCGGCTTCGAGAAGGTCGGTTCGAAGTACCAGTACGCCTCTCCCTTCTCGCCGATGCCGAATCCGGACACCCCGACGCACACCGGCGCGAAGATCGTGGACGGCAAGGTGTACGTCAACAACGGCTTCTGGGACACCTACCGGACCACCTGGCCGGCGTATTCACTGCTGACGCCCTCTCAGGCGGGCGAGATGGTCGACGGGTTCGTGCAGCAGTACAAGGACGGCGGCTGGACCTCGCGCTGGTCCTCGCCGGGGTACGCGGACCTGATGACCGGCACCTCCTCCGACGTCGCCTTCGCGGACGCGTACGTCAAGGGCGTCGGCTTCGACGCCAGGTCGGCGTACGACGCGGCCGTGAAGAACGCCACCGTCGTGCCGCCCTCCTCTGGCGTGGGCCGCAAGGGCATGGCGACCTCGCCGTTCCTCGGCTACACCAGCACCGACACCCACGAGGGCCTGTCCTGGGCGCTGGAGGGCTACCTCAACGACTACGGCATCGGGCGGATGGGCCAGGAGCTCTACAAGAAGACCGGCGAGAAGCGCTACAAGGAGGAGTCCGAGTACTTCCTGAACCGCGCCCAGGACTATGTGAACCTCTTCGATTCCCAGGCCGGTTTCTTCCAGGGCCGTGACGCCAAGGGCGACTGGCGGGTCGAGTCGTCGAAGTACGACCCACGTGTGTGGGGTTACGACTACACCGAGACCAACGGTTGGGGCTACGCCTTCACCGCCCCGCAGGACTCCCGCGGTCTCGCCAACCTCTACGGCGGCCGGAGCAAGCTCGCCGACAAGCTCGACGAGTACTTCTCCACCCCGGAGACCGCCTCCCCCGACTTCGTCGGCTCCTACGGCGGTGTCATCCATGAGATGACCGAGGCACGGGACGTGCGGATGGGCATGTACGGGCACTCCAACCAGGTCGCCCACCACGCCGTCTACATGTACGACGCGGCCGGGCAGCCGTGGAAGGCGCAGAAGAACGTCCGCGAGGTGCTCTCCCGCCTCTACACCGGCAGCGAGATCGGCCAGGGCTACCACGGCGACGAGGACAACGGCGAGCAGTCGGCCTGGTTCCTGTTCTCCGCGCTCGGCTTCTACCCGCTGGTGATGGGCAGCGGCGAATACGCCGTCGGCTCCCCGCTGTTCACCAAGGCGACCGTGCATCTGGAGAACGGTGAGGACCTGGTCGTCAAGGCGCCGGGGAACAGCGCCCGCAATGTCTATGTGCGGGGCCTGAAGGTCAACGGCAGGACATGGACGTCGACTTCGCTGCCGCACAAGCTGCTCGCGAAGGGCGGGGTCCTGGAGTTCGACATGGGCCCGCGGCCCTCGTCCTGGGGCACGGGCAAGAACGCGGCGCCCGTGTCGATCACCCAGGACGACAAGGTGCCCACGCCCCGGGCGGACGTGCTGAAGGGTGAGGGTGCCCTGTTCGACGACACCTCCGCCACTCGGGCGACCGTGACCTCCGTGGACCTGCCGGTGCCGGATGCCGCCGAGGCCGTCCAGTACACGCTGACCTCGTCGGACCGCACGAAGGCGCCGACCGGCTGGACCCTGCAGGGTTCGTCGGACGGGACCGAGTGGACGACCCTGGACCGGCGTACCGGTGAGTCCTTCGCATGGGACAGACAGACCCGGGCGTTCTCGGTGGGGTCACCGGGTAACTACGAGAGGTACCGCCTGGTGCTGGACGGCGAGGCGACCGTTTCGGAGGTCGAACTCCTCGCCGGATGAGGAGAGTTGGAGTCTGATGCCGCTTCCCGTGCCCGTGCTGCCCGAGGGTGTCGACCCGGCCTGGCTGCCGCCCGGTGCCTTCCGGGCACTCGGCGGCCGGCGGACCCTGATCCACGGATCGGGTCCGCTGGTGGACACGGTGCACGGTGAGGTGGCTGAGGCCTGCGTTTCTTCCGCAAGTCGGGGATGGGGGACGAGCGGGGGCGGACCCTCTACTGACAGATCGTGATCGCGGTGCTTATGATGCCGACGATGAAGAACTTCTCCTCGTACGGATTGGGGGACTCGTTCGCGCAAGGTGAGTGCTGATGGCGCATCACTTCGTGAACGAGATTCCGACCCGCCTGTTGATGTGGCAGCGCGTGCGCGAGTACGCCGTGCCACTGTCCATGATCGAGACCGCGACCGCCCGCCGTGCGGCCGGCGACTGGGCCGGGGCCTGTGCCGCCGCCCGGATCGACGTCGATCTCGATCTGCGCGCCGTGCGCAATCGCCACGGCACCGACCTCGTCACCCGCCTCCGTACGGATCTGCGCCGGCTGGCGCCCGATCTGCTGCGCTGGCACATGCCCCGGATCGCCCCCGACGGGCGGCTGAGGCCCGGCCTCACCCTCTCCCTGGCCCGTTACCCGGGTTCGCTGCATCTGGTGGTGCGTACGCCGCCGGCCTGGGCGGACGCCGGACAGCGCATGGCACTGTCCCTGTGGGAGGAGTCCGGCGACAGCGACCCCGGGCACCATCCGCACCCGTATCCCGAACGGCGTTTCCGGCTCGACCTGCACCGACACCTCTGGGACTCCGGGCGGAGCGGGGAACTGGCGCGACGATGCGATGCGGGCGGGGCACCGCCCGGTGAACACAACTCCGCTTGGGCAAAGGATCGTTGGGCCGCCGAGGCGGAGTTGCTCCTGCGGGCGGAGGGCCGTCCTCGGGGGGCCTTCACCGTGCGACTCGGTGCGCGCAGCCGTGCCGTGCTCGAACTCGTCGCCCCCGACGACAGCCATGCCCCGACGTTCCGGTCGCTGCGCGAGGCGCTGCCGCCGCAGGAGGCCGCGGCGCTTCCGGTACTGCCGGAGGCGGCGGCCCGAACCCTTCCGGATCTGGAACTGCTGCGGGCCGGGCTGGTCTCGGCCGACCGGCTGCATCCGCTCATCGCCGCCGCACTGGCGGAGTACGGCTCGGCACCGGTGACCTGCCCGGTTCCCGAACCCGGCGATCCGCACCGGGTGGAATGCCGGGGCGAGATCCATCGGATCGCGCTGCGGGACGGAGTGCTGACGGCGGTCGACCATGACCCGGCCGAACTGCGCCGGGAGGAACTGCTGGTGGCGCTCGGCGGGCCGCCGCTGCCCTGTCTGCGGGCCATCGACGCGGTGCACCGCAGCCCGGAGGCGCTGCCCGCGGTCCGGGAGCGGCTCGGCCACGGTGATGTCGCCGGGGCGCTGGCCGTGGTCGAAGGGCTGCTCGGTCCCGGTGCGATGCTGCGCGACGGGCCGCTCCGGGAGGAACTGCAGTCGGCGGCGGCGCGCCGTATCGAGCACGGGCTCTTCCGCTCGGGTCTTGTCGCCGTGCACCCCGCCGCCGGTGGCGGGGTCGACGCGCAGCGCCCCCGCCTCGACCGACGTACGCCCCTCATGTGGCGCAGCAAGCGCGTCAACCGGGCCCGGCCCCGTACCGGCATGGCCGCCTGACCGGACGGCCTCGTCCCCTTCGTCTTCGGCCCTCGCGGCTGTCCCGTTCTCTACACCCCACCTGGTGATGCCCATGACTTCCAGCACGCTTCTGCCCGCCGATCCCCAACTCGCCCTCGCCGACGGCCTCCTGGCACTCCTGCGGACGACCACCACCGAACCGCGCCCCGACGAGCAGCTCGAAGCGCTCACCCTGGCCGTCGCGGCAGATCTGCCGGTGCTGCTCTGGGGCGAGCCCGGCATCGGCAAGACCGCGGCCCTGACCCAACTCGCCGACTCCCTCGACCTGCCGCTGACCACCGTGATCGCCAGCGTCCACGAGCCGACCGACTTCTCCGGACTGCCCATCGTGGGCGACGACCCTGCGGTGCGGGGCGTGCCGATGGCGCCACCGCAGTGGGCCGTGGAACTCGTACGAGCCGGGCGGGGACTGCTCTTCCTGGACGAACTCTCCACCGCCACCCCGGCCGTCCAGGCCGCGCTGCTCCGGGTCGTGCTGGAACGGAGGGTAGGTGCCCTGCAACTGCCGCCCGGGGTACGGATCGTGGCCGCCGCCAATCCGCGCGCGTCGGCGGCGGACGGGTGGGAACTGAGCCCGCCGCTGGCCAACCGGTTCGTGCACCTGTACTGGGTGCACGACAAGGACGTGGTGGTGCGCGGTCTCGGCGGGGTCTGGCCCCGGGCCGAGCTGCCACACCTGGCCCCGGAGCGGCTGCCGGAGGCCGTGTCCTTCGCCCGGCGCGCGGTCTGCGGGTTCCTGAAGGCCCGGCCGACGCTGATCCACCGGCTGCCGAGCACCGAGACACGGCGCGGCGGGGCCTGGCCCTCGCCCCGGAGCTGGGAGGCCGCGCTGACCCTGCTGGCCTTCGGCACGGCCGCCTCCGTCTCCCGGGAGGTACTGGCGCTGCTCGTGCGCGGCGCGGTGGGAGACGGACCGGGCCTCGAACTCCTCGCTCATCTGGACCGGATGGACCTGCCTGACCCGGAGTCGCTCCTGGCCGATCCCGCCTCCGCCGAGCTGCCGGAGCGGGGCGATCTGCGTCAGGCCGCGCTGGAGGCGGTGGTGGCCGCCGTCGGGGCACGGCCGGAACGGGAGCGCTGGGAGGCGGGCTGGGCGGTGCTGGTCCACGCCCTGGAGACCGGCGCCCCGGACCTGCTGGTCGCCCCGGCCAAGGCACTGGCTGCCGTGCGGCGCGACGACTGGGAGGTGCCGGAGGCGGTGGAGCGGCTGGCCGCGATCGTCGGTCTGTCCGAGCGCGCGGACCGGTCGGTGAAGGCCGCACGAACCCCGGAGGTACGCCGATGACCGGGACCGTGCGTCGCCCACTGCCGCGCCCGATGGCCCCGCCTCCCCCGCCGCGTCCGGTGCGGGTGAACGTCCCGGCCGCGCCGGTCGGTCCCGGTCGGCCGGACAACCCGCCCGGACTCCCGCTGGACATGGAGAAGTTGTTGGCCGCCCGGCTGCACGCGGTCGAGGTCCGCCCCTATCTGGCCGTCGCGCTCTTCGCGCTCCAGGTGGTGGAGGACCCTTCGGTGCCGACGATGGCCGTCGACGCACACTGGCGCTGCTACGTCTCCCCCGGCTTCGTGGCGCGCACCCCGGTGGAGGAGCTGGCGGGCGTCTGGGTGCACGAGGTCTCCCATCTGCTCCGGGACCACCACGCGCGGGGCGAGCGCTATGCGCGGGAGAACGAGGAGTACGGGCCCGGCGAGCGGCTACGGCGCAACATCGCCGCCGACTTCGAGATCAACGACGACATCTACGGCGACGGTCTGCCCCGGCCCGCCGGAGCGGTGCTGCCGTCTCTGTTGCAGCTGCCCGACGGGCTGCTGATGGAGGAGTACCTGCGCAGGGCGTCGCTGTCCGGGCTCGCCGCCGACCTGGCCTGGCTGGACTGCGGAAGCGGTGCCGACGGGCAGGAGCGGCCGTGGGAGCTGGCACCCGACGGGGCGCATGGTTTGAGCAGGCAGCAGCGGGACGCGGTGCGTTTCCGGGTCGCCGAGGGGATCAAGGGCCGGCCGGGCGACGCTCCGGAGGGGTGGCGCCGATGGGCGGACGAGGCGTTCCATCCCCCGCAGCCGTGGCGGCAGTTGCTGGGCGCGGCGATACGCTCCGCGGCGGGTGCGCCGGGGGCGGGCGAGAACCACAGCTACCGGCGTCCGTCCCGGCGCTCGGCCGCCGTCCCCGGGGTGCTGCTGCCGAGCCTGCGCCGTACCCCGCCGCGGGTCTGCGTCGTGATCGACACCTCCGGGTCGGTGAGCGACGCCGAGCTGGGCAGCGCATTGCTGGAGGTGGCGGCGATCGCACGGGCGGTGGGCGGGCGGCGCGACCTGGTCTCGGTGATCTCCTGCGACGCGGCGGCCGGGATCGCCGGGCCCATCTGCCTCGCCGAGGACATCGAGCTGATCGGCGGCGGGGGTACGGATCTGCGCTCCGGTTTCGCCCTGGCACTCCGCTCCCGGCCCCGCCCGGACGTGATCGTCGCCCTGACGGACGGTCAGACACCGTGGCCCTCCGCGCAGCCGCCCTGCCGCACCGTCGTGGGGCTCTTCCCGCGTCCGGCCCGTGCCGTGAACGAGAACAACCCGGACTACGTGCCGGGCACCCCGCCGTCCTGGGCACGTGTCGTCACCATCGGCTGAAGTCGCAGGACCGCCACGCCGAGCGGGTCGAGGGTGAACGGGTCGTGTTCCTCGATCCGTTTGCCGGTCAGCAGGTCGGTGGCGGCGGCCGGTGCGGTCAACTGGGCGGCTTCGACAGCATGGTTGAGGACGAAGAGGAGACGTGTGCCGTCGGGGGCGACTCGGGTCGCGGTCTCCACGTCGGGGAGGTCGGCGTACGGGCCGAGCAGGTCGTGGCGGTCGAGGATCCGGCGGATCACACGGTCCACGCCGGGCTGGTCGAGGGCGGTCGCCACGTACCAGGCCTCACCCTCGCCGTAGTGGTGCCGGGTGACGGCCGGGGTGCCCGCGTAGCAGTGGGTGCCGTCCTCGGACCAGAGCCGCTCGATGGCGGCACGGCGTTCGGCGGTGTCCGCCGTGTTCCACTGGGCGATGTAGTCGCGGACCAGATCCTGCGGGTCGATCTCGGTCATCTGTGTCTCCTTGCCGACGGCGGCGCTTCGGAGGAGATCCTGCGATGAGCCGCCACGACCGACAATTCCCCGCAGGGAATGGCGGGGAACGGCACGGTCCCGGTGACAACGGCGCTGCGCCCACCGGGACCGCCCGAAGGGGCTCGGTCAACCGACCCGGCAAGGCAGGGTGGTCGCCGTATCACCTCCACTGCCGGTGACGACGTAGCCGAACGTCGTGCTCTCGCCGGGATCGAGCGAGCCGTTCCAGTTGGCGTTGTGGACCATCACCGCCTGGCCGTTGTACGTCGGCGTGCCGTTCCACAGGCTGTCGATCTTCTGGCCGCTCGGGAGCGTCCAGTCGACCATCCAGCCGAGCATCGGGACGTCGCCGGAGTTGGTGACGGTCACCTCGGACTGGTAGCCGCCGTTCCAACTGCCCGTGGTGCGGCGGGTGGCGGTGCACTCGCCGGGGACCGGGTCCGTCGGGTCGCCGGGCTCCTTGATGCCCGTCACCTCGCCGTTGCCGCCGTCGAAGACGATGTCGGAGCAGGAGTAGAAGGTCTCGGCGCTGTCCGAGCGCTGCCAGACCATGTAGATGATGTGGCGGCCCGACTTGTTCGCCGGAAGCTGCCCGGTCCAGGAGTAGTTGGCCTCGACCGTGCCCGGGGAGCCGTTGAGCGGCGGGTGGTCCACGCTCAGGAAGGGCTGCTCCTCCATGTCGTCCCAGGTGAGGGTCTGGGTCGGGTCGAAGCCGTCCTTGGTGATGTAGACGTAGAACCAACCCGGGTGCGCGGCCCAGGCGTTGTAGGAGAAGTCGACGGTCGCACCCGAGGTGAGATGGGTGAGCGGCCAGTCGTTGCGTGGGGCGTTGAAGCCGGTGAAGTTGGTGTTGCCGCCGCTGCACAGCTCGCCGTCCGGCACGAAGCCGCGGGTGCGGCCGGCACCGTCCGAGCGGAGCACGGAGAACCAGTTGTAGAACGGGGTCGTCCCGCTCACCTGCTGTGCCGCCTTGCAGGCCGGGTTGACCGGCTTGATCTCACCGGTGTCGGTCAGCCCGTCCTGCCAGCACAGGAAGGTACGGCTACCGGGCTTCATGGGCGTGCCGTGGGCCTCCGCCGCACCGCCGGCCGACATCACGAGCGCGAGGGCCGGAATCGTGGCGAGCAGCGAGACCAGGACGAGGAAGAGGGCCTTGGTGCGGAGGGTGAGCGCTAATCGGCGTGGGGGTCTGTCGGGTGCCGAATTCGCTGTTGTCAGGATCATGACAGAAGAGTCCGTTCCTTCAGGTACGGGCCATGCGGATGCGTGTGTGCGGATGCGTGGGGTGGGAGCGACCCTGGGGCGGGTTCCGGTCCACCGAGTATGGGAGCGCTCCCACCTCACTTGAATCGGAAAGTAGCGCTGTGGGGGGCGGTTGTAAACGGGGGGCGCACGGGGGTCAAGCGTGTGCCGTGGCATCGCCGGTTCGGGTGGCGGTACCTTCGTACGTACGATCACGCCGCGTGTAGGCGTCCAGACTGGCGGCCATGGGAGCAGTGATGACCACACCCCAGCAGGGACCGGCCACCGAGGACACCTGGATGTTCCCCCCGGCCGACGGCTGGACCTTCGACCAGGTCAAGCACTTGGAGCTGCCCTTCGACTGGGAACTCGTGGACGGGTGGATCGTGGTTCGAGGGCAGACCAATTTGTGGCACAACGAAGTGCGAGACGGCATCGCCGACGCGCTCAAGGCTGCACGCGTTTCGCCCTATCGGGTACTGAACGAGCAGTGCGTGATGGTGGACGACCAGAACACCCCCAAGCCCGGTGTGATCGTCTATGACCCTCGGAATCTGAACCTCTTCGAAGCCGAGTGCATCCCGGTGGAAAAGCTCGCCCTCGTCGTGGAAGTCGTCTCCCCCGGCTCCCGCCAGGACGACCGGGTGCGCAAGCCCGCGCTTTTCGCCGCGACCAAGGTCCCGTGCTATTGGCGCGTCGAACTCGACCACGACCGGAAACTCACGGTGCACGAGTACTGGCTCAACGCTGACACTCGCTCGTACATCCCCGCGCCCATGCACCCGGTGCACCAGGACAAGCTCATCACCGAGCTGCCTTTCCACGTAGAGATCGACCTCGACGCCCTCCTCGGCTTCTGACCGCCCTCCATGTTCCTGCTGGGAGGTTGGAGCGCGGCTGCCGTCTCGGGCTCGGCTCGCCGAGGAGACGCTCAGCTCCCCTGCGACCTTCCTGTCGCCGCTTCGGACCCTGCGCACACCGGCTGCGGAGGAACCGCCCCCGCGAGCGGCAGCCGTACCGTGAACTCCGTTCGCCCCGGCTCGCTCTGTACGTCGATCCGGCCGCCGTGGGCCGTCGTGATCGCCGCGACGATGGCGAGGCCGAGGCCGGAGCCGCCGCCCAGGCCGGGGGCGCGGGTGCGGGAGGCGTCGGCCCGGGTGAAGCGTTCGAAGACCGTGGGGAGGAGGGCGGGCGGGATGCCGGGGCCGTCGTCGGTGACGCGTACGGCGCAGTCGGCGCCGTGTGTCTCCACCGTGGCGACGACCCTGGTGCCCGCGGGGGTGTGCACGCGCGCGTTGGCCAGGAGGTTGGCGACCACCTGGTGGAGTCTGGCCTCGTCACCCATGACCAGCGCCGGAGTGTCGATGTGCAGGCCGAGCTGCCAGTCGTGCCCGTCGCCCGCGGCCCGCGCATCCCACACCGCCTCGGCGACCAGTGCCGCGAGATCCACCTCGGCGGACTGCAGCGGACGCCCCTCGTCCAGGCGGGCCAGCAGCAGGAGATCCTCGACCAGGCCCGTCATCCGGCCGGACTCGGCCAGGACGCGGCGCCAGGCCAGTACCGGCTCGATCCGGTCCGTGCCGCGGTTCATCAGCTCGGCGTAGCCGGCGATGGAGGCGAGCGGGGTGCGCAGTTCGTGGCTGGCGTCGGCGAGGAAGCGGCGCATGCGTTCCTCGGTGCGGCGGCGTTCGGTGAGCGAGGACTCGATGTGCTCGATCATGCGGTTGAGGGCGGCGCCCACCTGGCCGGCCTCGCTGCCGGGGTCGGTGTCGCGCTCGGGGACCCGGATGAGGGCGGTGACCTCGCCGCGGTTCAGCGGGGCGCGGGAGACCTCGACGGCCGTCGCGGCGACCCGTCCGAGCGGGCGCAGTTGACGCCGTATCACCACCGCGCAGGCGCAGCCCGCGACGACCAGACCGGCGGCGGCGACGGCGGCCCCGGCGACGACCATGCCGCCGATCATCCGCTGGACGTCCTCCATCGGCAGCCCGGTGAGTACCCGCACCCCGTCGCTGTCGAGCACGGCGATCCGGTAGGTGCCGAGCCTGGGGACGGTCCGGGTGTGCCGGGAGCCGTTGGCCGTAATGCCCTCAAGGGCGGTTCGCTGGGCGGCGGTCAGGTCCTTGGGGGCGGCGTCCTGGCTGACGACGGCCGCGGAGAGGATGTCGCCGTCCTCGTCGAGGCGGGCGGCGAGCAGTCCCGCGGGGTGGCCGTTCTCGTTGAGGAAGCCGAGGTCGTCGGTGAGCTCCGGGTGGAGCCGGGCTCCGCCGAGGCTGCGTTCGGCGGCGTCGGTGACCCGGCCGTCGAGGTTGCCGAGCAGGGCCGCCCGTTGCACAAGGGCCGTGGTCAGGGCCATCGCGGTGCACACGACGACGAGGGTGGCGCTGATGAAGAGCAGCAGGCGGGCGCGGATGGAGCGGGCGCGCGGGCGGCGGGTCATCTGCCGTCCTCCCCTGACCTGATGGCATAGCCGAGCCCTCGCACGGTGTGGATCATCGGCGCCCGGCCCTTGTCGATCTTGTGGCGCAGGCTGGAGACATAGACCTCCACGAGGTTGCCGCCGCCGTCGAAGGAGCCGCTCCACACGCGGTCGAGGATCTGGGCCTTGCTCAGCACCTGGCGGGGGTGGTCGAGGAACAGGCCGAGCAGCTCGAACTCCTTGGCGGTGAGCCGGACGGGCGTGCCGGCCCGATGCACCTCGCGGGTCTCCCGGGTCAACACCAGGTCGCCGAGGACGCGTACGGAGTCCTCGGAGCGGGCGTGTTCGCCTCCGGCGCGGCGCAGGAGTCCGCGCAGCCTGAGGACGACCTCCTCCAGGGAGAAGGGTTTGGTGACGTAGTCGTCGGCGCCGGCTTCGAGGCCGTCCAGGCGGTGTTCGAGCGCGTCGCGGGCGGTGAGCATCAGCACGGGCAGGTCGGGCTGTTCCGCGAGCAGCCTCCTGAGCACCTGGAGGCCGTCGAGGTCGGGCAGCATGCCGTCGAGCACCACGGCGTGCGGGGCGCAGGCGCGGGCCAGCCCGAGCGCGCTGTGCCCGTCCAGCGCGGGGTAGGGCTGCCAGCCCGCCTCGGTGACCGCGACGGACAACAGCTCGGTGAGTCCGGGCTCGTCGTCGACGATGAGCACACGGACCCGGCCGGTGCGGGACCCCCAGATGCCAGACATGTCTCGATCCTGTCCCCGCCCGCTGAGGGAATCCTGTGTTTCACCTGAGGGTGGGTGATGACCTGGGAGGGTCCGGCTCCGGAATCGGCGAAGGGCCGCACCCCCGTCGACGGGGATGCGGCCCTCAACCGCCGTGCCGTACCGCTTACTTGCGGATCAGGCTGCGCAGCACGTACTGCATGATGCCGCCGTTGCGGTAGTAGTCGGCCTCACCAGGGGTGTCGATGCGGACGACCGCGTCGAACTCGACGCCCGTGTCGGTGGTGACCTTGACCGTGCGCGGGGTGGTGCCGTTGTTGAGCTCCTCGACACCGGTGAAGGAGAAGGTCTCCTCGCCGGTCAGACCGAGGGACTCGGCCGAGGCGCCCTCCGGGAACTGCAGCGGCAGGACGCCCATGCCGATGAGGTTCGAGCGGTGGATGCGCTCGTAGGACTCGGCGATGACGGCCTTCACGCCGAGCAGCGCGGTGCCCTTGGCGGCCCAGTCGCGGGACGAGCCGGAGCCGTACTCCTTGCCGGCCAGGACGACCAGCGGGATGCCCTGCTCGATGTAGTTGCGGGAGGCGTCGTAGATGAACGACACCGGCGCGCCCTCGACGGTGAAGTCACGGGTGTAGCCGCCCTCGGTGCCCGGCGCGATCTGGTTGCGCAGGCGGATGTTGGCGAACGTGCCGCGGATCATGACCTCGTGGTTGCCTCGGCGGGAGCCGTAGGAGTTGAAGTCACGACGCTCCACACCGTGCTCGGTGAGGTACTTGCCGGCCGGGGTGTCGGCCTTGATGGCGCCGGCCGGGGAGATGTGGTCGGTAGTGACCGAGTCGCCCAGCTTGGCCAGGACACGGGCGCCGGAGATGTCGGAGACCGGCTCCGGGTCCATGCCCATGCCCTCGAAGTACGGGGGCTTGCGGACGTAGGTCGACTGCGGGTCCCACTCGAAGGTGTTGCCGGTCGGGATCGGCAGCGCCTGCCACTGGGCGTCGCCCGCGAAGACGTCGGAGTAGGACTTGTTGAACATGTCCTCGCCGATGGCGTTGGCCACGACGTCGTTGACCTCGGCCTCGGTCGGCCAGATGTCCGTCAGGTAGACCGGGTTGCCGTCCTGGTCGATGCCCAGGGCGTCCTTGGTGATGTCCACCTTCATGGAACCCGCGAGGGCGTACGCGACGACCAGCGGCGGGGAGGCCAGGTAGTTCATCTTGACGTCGGGGTTGATACGGCCCTCGAAGTTCCGGTTGCCGGAGAGGACCGAGGTCACCGCGAGGTCGTGGTCGTTGACGGCCTTGGAGACCTCCTCCGGCAGCGGGCCGGAGTTGCCGATGCAGGTGGTGCAGCCGTAACCGACCAGGTTGAAGCCGACCTTGTCGAGGTACGGGGTCAGGCCCGCCTTGTCGAAGTAGTCGGTGACGACCTTCGAACCCGGGGCGAGGGTGGTCTTGACCCACGGCTTGCGGGTCAGGCCCTTCTCCACGGCCTTCTTGGCCACCAGCGCGGCGGCGACCATGACGTACGGGTTGGAGGTGTTGGTGCAGGAGGTGATCGCGGCGACCGTCACGGCGCCGTGGTCGATCTCGTACGTCGAGCCGTCGGGGGCGGTGACCAGGGTCGGGCGGGTCGGGACGCCGTTGTGCTCGGCGGGCGCGTCGGACGCCGGGAAGGACTCCTTGCCCGCCTCGTCGTCGTCCTCGACGTAGTTGCGGACGTCCTGCGTGAACTGCTGGGCGGCGTTGGCCAGGACGATACGGTCCTGCGGGCGCTTCGGACCGGCGATGGAGGGGACGACCGTGGAGAGGTCCAGCTCCAGCTTCTCGGAGAAGTCCGGCTCGGCCTTCGGGTCCAGCCACAGGCCCTGCTGCTTGGCGTACGCCTCGACGAGCGCGACCTGCTGCTCGGAGCGGCCGGTGAGCTTGAGGTAGTTCAGGGTCTCGTCGTCGATCGGGAAGATCGCGGCGGTGGAGCCGAACTCCGGGGACATGTTGCCGATGGTGGCGCGGTTGGCGAGCGAGGTGGCGGCCACGCCCTCGCCGTAGAACTCGACGAACTTGCCGACCACGCCGTGCTTGCGGAGCATCTCGGTGATGGTCAGCACCAGGTCGGTGGCGGTGGTGCCGGGGGTGAGCTCACCGGTCAGCTTGAAGCCGACGACACGCGGGATGAGCATCGAGACCGGCTGGCCGAGCATCGCGGCCTCGGCCTCGATACCGCCGACGCCCCAGCCGAGCACGCCGAGGCCGTTGACCATGGTGGTGTGCGAGTCGGTGCCGACCAGGGTGTCGGGGTAGGCCTGGCCGTTACGGACCATGACGGTACGAGCGAGGTGCTCGATGTTCACCTGGTGGACGATGCCGGTGCCGGGCGGGACGACCTTGAACTCGTCGAAGGCGGTCTGGCCCCAGCGCAGGAACTGGTAGCGCTCCTTGTTGCGGCCGTACTCCAGCTCGACGTTCTGGCCGAAGGCGTCCGGCGTACCGAACTTGTCGGCGATGACGGAGTGGTCGATGACCAGCTCGGCCGGGGCCAGCGGGTTGATCTTCGCCGGGTCGCCGCCGAGCTCCTTGACGGCCTCACGCATGGTGGCGAGGTCCACGACACACGGAACACCGGTGAAGTCCTGCATGATCACGCGGGCGGGCGTGAACTGGATCTCCTGGGACGGCTGGGCCTGGGAGTCCCAGTTGCCGAGGGCGCGGATGTGGTCGGCGGTGATGTTCGCGCCGTCCTCCGTGCGGAGCAGGTTCTCCAGCAGGACCTTGAGGCTGTACGGAAGGCGGGCCGAGCCTTCCACCTTGTCCAGCCGGAAGATCTCGTACGACTCGTCGCCCACCTGCAGCGTGCTGCGGGCGTCGAAGCTGTTCGCCGACACGACAGTCTCCTTCTTTGATGTGCGCGTTCCCACCGCATCCTGCCGCCATGACGACTTGGCCGATCCGCTAAGGTCAGGCTAAGTTAGGTAACCCTTACTAGATGGCGGCTGCGGTACGCCTCGGCAGATATCTCGATGTCGAGATAACTCTAGTACATGGGGCCGGGATGGTCATGCCCGGCCTCCCTGTGATGTTCTTCTTCAACCATGAAGCGAGGCGATTTCCACCGGCATGCGGGCGGCTGGACAAAATGGGTACCGCTGCCGTCGACCACATGGACGCGTCTGCGTCCCGGGCGCGCCCCGCTGCGCTGCCCCCTGCTGACCGACGCCGACCTGGCACGCGCCGTCTGGACGGCCACCCACCTCCCCGACCTGTTCACCGCACTCCGGCACGCGGTGTGCGCGCACTACGAGGGCTTCCCCGAGGGACTCGACGTGCGCGCCGTCCACATCCACCCGGTCACCCGGGACGGCATCCCCTACGTCGGCGTCGAGTTCCGCGATCTGGGCGTCGCCCTGCACGGCACCCGCGTGGTGGACCTGGGCGGGCCCGAGATCGCCACCCAGCGCCGGATCGCGGAGGAGGACGCCACCGATCCGCGCACCGGCCTGGACGAGGCGCTCATCGGGTACTGGAGCAGCATCCCCTTCGACTACGGCGTGATGGAGTGCTCGGAGTTCGAGTTGCGCGCCAACGGCCAGGGGTGGACCAATCTGACGAACGCCCTCGGCGAGTGCATCACGCGGCTGACCTGGCGGTGCCCGGAATCAGGACTGTTGGAGTTGCGGACGGAGGACGGCAGGGTGTCACGGCACTCGTACGTCGTCACCGGCGCCCCCATAGCCGCCGTCACCTTCGACGAACCGGTGGAGTTCTGCCATCAGTTCGCCAGGTCGGGGTAGCCGAAAGGTAACCGGACGACCTGCTACGGGAGGCACCCATGCCCCTCACTTTTCGCAAGAGTTTCCGAATCCTGCCCGGGGTTCGGCTGAACATCAACCGGCGCTCCTGGTCCCTCACCACCGGTGGCAGGCACGGGCCGCGGCGCACGCACAGCAGCACCGGACGTCGTACGACATCGGTGGATTTGCCCGGACCTTTCGGGTGGCGTCGAACCCGTACCGCCAGGCGGCGTTGACACCCCGTCACCCGAATGGACCCCCCGGGAGGCGCCATCTCATATCTGAGATAGCCTCAACCTCATGGCAGACGACTACCTCGTACGCATCGGCAAGCTCATCCGTGACGCCCGGCAACACCGTGGCTGGACACAGACGCAGCTGGCCGAGGCGCTCGGCACCAGTCAGAGCGCTGTCAATCGGATCGAGCGCGGCAACCAGAACATCAGCCTTGAGATGATAGCCCGAATCGGTGAAGCCCTGGACAGCGAAATCGTCTCCCTGGGCTACGCGGGCCCGATGCATCTGAGGGTGGTGGGCGGCCGTCGGCTGTCCGGCGCGATCGATGTGAAGACGAGCAAGAACGCGTGCGTGGCCCTGCTGTGCGCCTCACTGCTCAACAAGGGGCGCACGGTGCTGCGCCGGGTCGCCCGCATCGAGGAGGTCTACCGTCTGCTGGAGGTGCTCCAGTCCATCGGCGTGCGCACGCGCTGGATCAACGACGGCGTCGACCTGGAACTGGTGCCCCCGGCCGAGCTGGACATGGGCGCCATAGACGCCGAGGCCGCCGTCCGCACCCGCTCCATCATCATGTTCCTCGGCCCGCTGCTGCACCGTATGGACGCCTTCAAGCTGCCCTACGCCGGCGGCTGCGACCTCGGTACGCGCACCATCGAGCCGCACATGATCGCGCTGCGCCGGTTCGGGCTTGACATCGCGGCCACCGAGGGCCTTTACCACGCCCAGGTTGACCGGTCGATCTCCCCGGACCACCCGATCGTGCTGACCGAGCGCGGGGACACGGTCACCGAGAACGCGCTTTTGGCGGCCGCCCGCCACGACGGCGTGACGACGATCCGCAACGCCTCCTCCAACTACATGGTCCAGGACCTGTGCTTCTTCCTGGAGGCGCTCGGCGTCAAGGTCGAGGGCGTCGGCACCACCACGCTCACCGTGCACGGCGTGCCGACCATCGACGTCGACGTCGACTACTCCCCCTCCGAGGACCCGGTCGAGGCGATGAGCCTGCTGGCGGCCGCGGTGGTGACGGAGTCGGAGCTGACGGTGCGCCGGGTGCCCATCGAGTTCCTGGAGATCGAGCTCGCGGTCCTGGAGGAGATGGGCCTCGACCATGACCGTACGCCCGAGTACTTCGCGGACAACGGCCGCACGCGCCTGGTGGACCTGACCGTCCGGCCCTCCAAGCTGGAGGCGCCGATAGACAAGATCCACCCGATGCCGTTCCCCGGTCTGAACATCGACAACGTCCCGTTCTTCGCGGCCATCGCCGCCGTGGCGTCCGGCAAGACGCTGATCCACGACTGGGTCTACGACAACCGCGCGATCTACCTGACCGACCTCAACCGACTCGGCGGCCGCCTCCAGTTGCTGGACCCGCACCGCGTCCTGGTCGAGGGCCCCACCCGCTGGCGCGCCGCCGAGATGATGTGCCCGCCGGCCCTGCGCCCCGCGGTGGTCGTCCTGCTGGCGATGATGGCGGCGGAGGGCACGTCCGTGCTCCGCAACGTCTATGTCATCAACCGCGGCTACGAGGATCTGGCGGAGCGTCTCAACTCGATCGGCGCGCAGATCGAGATCTTCCGGGACATCTGAGGTCCGGGTCCGCATTCGGTAGTGTCGGACCATGCGAGCAAGCAGGTACGTACGAGCAGGAGGTGCCCTCGGGCAGTTTCTGCTCGTCGTCGTGCTCGCGCTCGGGGTGTTCGTGATGCATACCGTGGGGCATCCCGAGGACTCCTCCCATTCCGGGATGCGGACCGCGTCCCACGCGGCGCCCATGGACCACCCGGCGGACGGCTCGTCCACCCATGAGCCCGCCATGCCGATGGACATGGCCTCGCTGTGCGTGGCCGTGCTCTTCGGCGCCTGGGTGCTCGCCGCGCTGCTGAAGTCGGCGTTCACCCGGCACCGGGACTGGCTGGCCCGGCTGCTCGCCCAGGTCGCCGCTGTCGGGCGGCCCAATCCCCCGCCGCGCGGGCCCGATCTCAACCGACTGTCGGTTCTGCGGCAATAGGCCGAATCCTCCACGGGCGTGAGCCCGTGACTCGGCATGCCCAAGAACGGAACGACACACAAGGTGAGATCACCCATGACTGCAATCAAGCGCGGCCTCGCCGCCGCGAGCCTCGCCGCCGTCGGCGCCCTGTTCCTCGCGGCCTGCGGGGACGACCACACGGACGGCACGGAGCACGGCAGCTCGGCGTCGAAGTCGGCCGAGGACCAAGCCGAAGCCGAGGCCGATGCCTTCAACGACGCGGACGTCGCCTTCGCCCAGATGATGATCCCGCACCACGAACAGGCCCTGGAGATGGCGCAGCTGGCCGACGGACGGGCCTCCGACGCGGAGGTCAAGGAGCTCGCCGGGCAGATCGAGCGGGCCCAGGACCCCGAGATCAGGACGATGAAGGGCTGGCTGGAGTCCTGGAAGCGGCCGACGGCGGCGGACTCGATGCCGGGGATGGACCACGGCTCGGGCCACGGCGGTGACGGCATGATGTCCGACACGGACATGGCAGGGCTCAAGGCCCTCAAGGGCACCGCGTTCGACAAGGCCTTCGCCGAGCTGATGATCGAGCACCACAACGGCGCGATCAGCATGGCCGAGGACGAGCAGAAGGACGGCGAGTACGCCGACGCCAAGAAGATGGCCGACACCATCGTCAAGGGCCAGTCCGCGGAGGTCGAGCAGCTTCAGGCCATCGTCGACCGGCTCTCGTAGGGCGGTAGTCCGGGCTCCGTCGCGTTCTCGCACGCGCGCGGAGCCCGGACGGGCTCACCGGCTCCTCCGACGTAGGGCGAAGCCGCCCACAAGCGCGGCCTTGAGAAGTACGACCGTCAGGACGCCGGCGATCGTCCAGCCGGTCCAGCTCCAGTTCGTCACGACGGCGCTGCCTCGTACCGCGCGGGAAGCCGCAGATGACCGGGGGCCGCACGTGCACTGACGCCCCCCGGGCCCGGTGGGGTCAGCTCTCGACGAAGGTCACGTCCTGCTGCTGCGAGGCGTGGAAGCGGGGCAACGGCAGGCCGCCGCTGGAGTCCAGTTCCATGAGCGTCGCCTCCACATGGGCCGGGCCCGGTTCGAGGGAACCCGGGGACGGCTTGCCGGTGTTCTCCCAGCGGTGCTCCATGCCGTCGCAGATCGCGTGGGTGCCGCCGATGCCGTGGCGCAGACTCGACGAGGGCTTGCCCACCGAGGAGCTGACGAACACCGGGCCCGTGCCGACGCCGCAGCGGTAGGTGCCGGAGAGGGTGACCGTGCCGTCGGCGGCGAGGGTGGCAGTCGGGTCGACGGTCACCGTCTCGTACGGGTCGGCCGGGGCGTCGGGGGCGACGAGCATCAGCAGGGCGGAAGCGGCGGCTGCGCCGAGGGCGGTGCGTACGGGCATGGGGAGACCTTCCGGGTGAGCGGTACTCGGGGGCCTCCACCAGTACCGGGCGCGCGCGCCCAGGCGGGTGATCGTCACTCCTTCGGTGGCGAGTCCGCGCCGACCGTCGTGGACCCGTCCGGGAGTTGTCCCCGCCGCGGCGGAGCCGCATATCGATACGGCCCCGCGCCCCTGTAAGCCGGATCACGTGCCCTACGGCAGCACCGCGAAGCCGTCCAGCTCTACCATCGCCTGGTCGTCCCACAGTCGTACGACCTCCACCACCGCCATCGCCGGGTAGTCCCGTCCCGCCAGCCGCCGCCAGATACCGCCCAGTTCAGGGGCGTGCGCGCGGTACTCCTCGATGTCCGTCGCGTACACCGTGACCCGTGCCAGGTCCGCCGGGGTGCCGCCCGCCGCCCGCAGGGCCGCCAGCAGATTGCCCAGCGCCTTCTCGAACTGGTCCGGGAGCGTGTCGCCCTCGATCTTGCCGTCGGTGTCCAGGGCCGTCTGGCCCGCCAGGAACACCAGCCGGGTGCCCGTGGCCACCACCGCGTGGGAGAAGCCCGTGGGCGGGGACAGCTCGGGCGGGTTGATTCGGTCCGCTGTCATTGACGGGCCTCCAGGTCGGCGTACAACTCCTTGGCGATGATGCCCCGTTGGACCTCGCTCGCGCCCTCGTAGATCCGTGGGGCACGGACCTCCCGGTACAGATGCTCCAGGAGGTGGCCCCGGCGCAGGGCTCGGGCGCCGTGCAGCTGGACGGCCTTGTCCACGACGTACTGCGCCGTCTCGGTCGCGAGCAGTTTCGCCATCGCGGCGCGCTTCGGGACGTCCGGGGCGCCTTCGTCGTACGCCGTCGCCGCCGCGTACACCATCAGTCGGGCCGCCTCGGTGCGCAGGGCCATCTCGGCGACCTGGTGGGCGACCGTCTGAAGGTCCCTCAACTTGCCGCCGAACGCGTCCCGTCGGGTGGAATGGGTCAGGGCCGCGTCCAGGGCCGCTTGTGCCATGCCGACCGCGAAGGCTCCGACGCTGGGACGGAACAGGTTCAGGGTGCCCATCGCCACTCGGAACCCCCGGTCGGGCTCGCCCAGGACGTCGTCGGCCGTCACCGGGACCGCGTCGAAGGCCAGGGTGCCGATGGCGTGCGGGGAGAGCATGTCGAGGGGGGTGCCGGTGAGGCCGGGGCGGTCGGCCGGCACCAGGAACGCGGTCACTCCCCGGGATCCGGCGCCCGGGGTCGTACGGGCGAAGACGGTGTAGAAGTCGGCGTCGGGGGCGTTGGAGATCCAGCACTTCTCGCCGGTGAGGCGCCAGGCGGACGGGCCGTCGGAGGCGGCGGCGAGGGACAGCGCCGCCGCGTCCGAGCCCGCTCCCGGCTCGCTGAGCGCGAACGCGGCCACCGCCGTGCCCTCGCCGACCCTCGGCAGCCAGTGCGCGCGCTGGGCCGGGGTGCCGTGGGCGTGGACCGGGTGGGCGCCGAGGCCCTGGAGGGCGAGCGCGGTCTCCGCCTCCGTACAGGCGTAGGCCAGGGACTCGCGCATCAGGCAGAGGTCCAGGGCGCCGGAGGTGAACAGGCGTGGCAGGAGCCCCAGTTGGCCCAGTTCGGCGATCAGCGGGCGGTTGACCTGGCCGGGCTCACCCTTCTCGGCGAGCGGGCGCAGTCGCTCGGCGGCCAGCAGGCGCAGTTCGGCACACCAGGCGGTCTGTTCCGGTTCGAGTGAGAATGCGGGCATCGCCGTCCTCTCTCCCCGCGGCTGTCGACGGGACCGCAGAGCCACTCCCTCGACGGTATCGCGCACAGTTGACTGCCGTCACCAACACGATACGCTCATCGAGCGAGCCCACCAGGGAGCCCACCAGGCAAGGGGGCGCACCGCCATGAACGTCTCGGCGCATCTCGACACCTTCGCGCGGGACCATCTCCCGCCGTCCGACCAATGGCCCGAGCTCAGCTTCGATCTGCCGGAGCTGCGTTACCCCGAACGGCTGAACTGCGCCGCCGAGCTGCTGCACGGTCCCCCGGACGACCGCCCGGCCTTCCACACCGCCTCCAGCCGCAGCTGGACCTACGGCGAGCTGCGCGCCCGTGTCGACCGGCTCGCGCATCTGCTGACCGACGACCTCGGGGTCGTCCCCGGCAACCGGGTGCTGCTGCGCGGCCCCACCACCCCGTGGCTCGCGGCCTGCTGGCTTGCGGTGCTGAAGGCGGGCGCGGTCGCCGTGACGGTGCTGGCCCAGCAGCGCCCGCACGAGCTGCGCACGATGTGCGACATGGCCGAGGTCAGCCACGCGCTGTGCGACATCCGGGCCGTCGACGATCTCGCCAAGGCGGAGGTACCCGGGCTGCGGATCGCCACCTACGGCGGTGACGCCCCGGACGACTTGCTGAACCGGGCGGCGCCGAGCACGCCGTACACCGCCGTGGACACCGCCTGCGACGACGTGGCGCTGATCGCCTTCACCTCGGGCACCACCGGACGGCCCAAGGGCTGTATGCACTTCCACCGGGATGTGTTGGCGATAGCGGACACCTTCTCCAAATATGTGCTCCAGCCCCATATGGGCGATGTCTTCACCGGCAGTCCCCCGCTCGGCTTCACCTTCGGGCTCGGCGGGCTCGTGGTCTTCCCGCTACGGGCCGGGGCGAGCGCGCTCCTGCTCGAACAGGCCGGTCCCCGGCAGTTGCTGCCCGCCATCGCCGAGCACCGGGTGACGGTGCTGTTCACCGCGCCGACCGCCTATCGCGCGATGCTCGCCGACCTCGACGGGCACGACGTCTCCTCGCTGCGCCGCTGTGTCTCGGCCGGCGAGAACCTGCCCGCCGCCACCTGGCGGGCCTGGCACGAGCGGACCGGGCTGCGCATCATCAACGGCATCGGCGCCACCGAGCTGCTGCACATCTTCGTCTCCGCCGCCGACGAGCACATCAGGCCCGGTACGACCGGGGTGCCGGTCCCCGGCTGGCACGCGCGCGTGGTCGACACCGACGGCCGGGAGAAGCCCGACGGGGAGCCCGGGCTGCTCGCGGTGCGCGGACCGGTCGGCTGCCGCTATCTCGCCGACCCCCGGCAGCGCGAGTACGTGCGCCACGGCTGGAACATCACCGGCGACACCTACGTCCGGGAAAGTGACGGCTACTTCCGCTACGTCGCCCGCGCGGACGACATGATCATCTCGGCCGGGTACAACATCGCGGGCCCCGAGGTCGAGGAGGCGCTGCTGCGCCACCCGGATGTGCTGGAGACGGCGGTCGTGGGCCGACCCGACGCGGCGCGCGGACAGGTCGTGATGGCGTTCGCCGTGCTCAGGCCGGGCGCACGCCGGGACGCGGAGGCACTGCGCGCCTTCGTCAAGGCGGAACTCGCGCCGTACAAGTGCCCACGCGAGATCGTGTTCCTCGACGCCCTGCCGCGCACGGCGACCGGTAAGCTCCAGCGGTTCAAGCTGCGTCTCGCGGCCGACGCCGCGGGTGACCGGCAGTGATGCCGACGACCTAAGATGATCAACGTGTCCGACCAGCATGCACCACGGTCCCTGATCGTCACGCTCTACGGCGCCTACGGCCGCTTCGTGCCCGGCCCGGTGCCCGTCGCCGAACTCATCCGGCTGCTGGCCGCGGTGGGCGTGGACGCTCCCTCGGTGCGCTCGTCGGTGTCCCGGCTCAAACGGCGCGGGCTGCTCGTGCCGGCCCGTACCGCCGAGGGCGCGGCCGGCTACGAACTCTCCCCGGACGCCCGCCAGTTGCTCGACGACGGCGACCGGCGCATCTACGCGACCACGCCGCCCGACGAGGAGGGCTGGGTGCTGGCGGTGTTCTCCGTACCGGAGTCGGAGCGGCAGAAGCGGCACGTCCTGCGCTCCCGGCTGGCGGGCCTCGGCTTCGGCACCGCCGCGCCCGGCGTGTGGATCGCGCCCGCGCGGCTGTACGAGGAGACCCGGCACACCCTGGCCCGGCTGCGCCTGGAGGCGTACGTCGACTTCTTCCGCGGGGAGCATCTCGGCTTCGCGCCGACCGTCGAGGCCGTCACCCGCTGGTGGGACCTGGCGGCCGTCGCCAAGGAGCACGAGGCGTTCCTCGACCGCCACGCGCGCGTGCTGCATGCCTGGGAGCAGCGGTCGGACACCCCGCCCGAGGAGGCCTACCGCGACTACCTCCTCGCCCTGGACTCCTGGCGCCATCTGCCGTACGTCGATCCGGGGCTGCCCGCCCGGCTGCTGCCCGAGGACTGGCCGGGGGTGCGGTCGGCGGCGGTGTTCCGGGCGCTGCACACGCGGCTCAGGGACGCGGGGGCCGTCTTCGCCGGGCTGGGCGACGCCTGATCCCTGTTGTGATCCCAGCCACAACTTCGGTCACTTAGAGAACCCTCAGGCTCCTCCGTTCCTCTTCTCAGATTTCTCACCTAGCGTGCATCGAGTCGCATGCCAGGTAAGAAAAAGAGGACTGTTGCGTATGACCACCACGGCAAGGGCTCAGGGAGCCACGATCTGGCTCACCGGGCTGCCGAGCTCGGGCAAGACGACGGTCGCCCGTCTGCTGGGCGACCGGCTGAAGGCCGAGGGACATCGCGTGGAGGTCCTCGACGGCGACGAGATACGCCGCTTCCTCTCCGCGGGCCTGGGCTTCTCCAAGGAGGACCGCAACACCAATGTGCAGCGGATCGGCCTGGTCTCCGAGGTGCTGGCCCGCAACGGCGTGCTCTCCGTCGTCCCCGTGATCGCCCCCTACACCGACAGCCGCGAGGCGGTGCGCCGACGTCATGAGGCGAGCGGGACGCCGTACATCGAGGTCCATGTCGCCACTCCGGTCGAGGTGTGCAGCGAGCGGGACGTGAAGGGGCTCTACGCCAAGCAGGCCTCGGGCGAGCTGTCCGGTCTCACCGGCGTCGACGATCCCTACGAGCCGCCGGTGGACCCGGCGCTGGTGTTGCGGACGCAGGAGCAGAGCCCAGGCGAATCCGCGGACGCCGTGTACGCGGTGCTGGTGGAGCGGGGGCTGGTGTGAGTTCCTTCGGCCTTTCTCACCTGGACGCCCTGGAGTCCGAGGCGGTCCACATCTTCCGCGAGGTGGCGGGCGAGTTCGAGCGGCCGGTGATCCTTTTCTCCGGCGGCAAGGACTCGATCGTCATGCTGTATCTGGCGCTGAAGGCGTTCGCGCCGGCGCCGGTGCCGTTCTCGCTGCTGCATGTGGACACCGGGCACAACTTCCCCGAGGTGCTCGACTACCGGGACCGTGTGGTGACGGCACATGGGCTGCGGCTCCATGTGGCCTCCGTACAGGACTACATCGACCGGGGTGTGCTGCGCGAACGTGCCGACGGGACGCGGAATCCACTCCAGACCCTGCCGTTGACGGAGAAGATCCAGTCCGAGCGCTTCGACGCGGTGTTCGGCGGTGGGCGGCGCGACGAGGAGAAGGCGCGGGCCAAGGAGCGGGTGTTCTCGCTGCGGGACGAGTTCTCGCAGTGGGACCCGCGTCGGCAGCGGCCGGAGCTGTGGAATCTGTACAACGGGCGGCACGCTCCCGGCGAGCATGTGCGGGTGTTCCCGCTGTCCAACTGGACCGAGCTGGACGTCTGGCAGTACATCGCCCGGGAGGGGATCGAGCTGCCCGAGATCTACTACGCCCATCACCGTGAGGTGTTCGCGCGGGGCGGCATGTGGCTGACCGCCGGTGAGTGGGGCGGGCCCAGGGCCGGTGAGACCGTCGAGAAGCGTCAGGTGCGCTATCGCACGGTCGGCGACATGTCCTGCACCGGCGCGGTGGACTCCGATGCCGACACCATCGAGAAGGTGATCGCCGAGATCGCCGCGTCCCGGCTCACCGAGCGGGGCGCCACCCGCGCGGACGACAAGCTGTCCGAGGCCGCGATGGAAGACCGTAAGCGCGAGGGGTACTTCTAAGCATGAGCACGACCATCGACACCCTGCGTTTCGCCACGGCCGGTTCCGTCGACGACGGCAAGTCCACGCTCGTGGGGCGGCTGTTGCACGACTCCAAGTCGGTGCTGGCCGACCAGTTGGAGGCGGTGGAGCACGCGTCCCGCAACCGTGGTCAGGACGCCCCTGACCTGGCGCTGCTGACCGACGGTCTGCGCGCCGAGCGGGAGCAGGGCATCACCATCGATGTCGCCTACCGCTACTTCGCCACCCCGCGCAGGCGGTTCATCCTCGCCGACACCCCCGGCCATGTGCAGTACACGCGGAACATGGTCACGGGCGCCTCCACGGCCGAGCTGGCGATCATCCTCGTGGACGCCCGGAACGGGGTCGTCGAGCAGACGCGTCGGCATGCCGCCGTGGCCGGGCTGTTGCGGGTCCCGCATGTCGTGCTCGCCGTCAACAAGATGGACCTCGTCGGGTACGAGGAGCAGGTGTTCGAACGGATCGTCGAGGACTTCGCGGGCCACGCCGCCGAGTTGGGGCTGCCCGGGTTCACTCCGATCCCGGTGTCGGCGCTCGTCGGCGACAACGTGGTGGAGCGCTCGGCGCACATGGACTGGTACCTGGGTCCGTCCCTGCTGGAGTTCCTGGAGGAGGTCCCCGTCGGCGTCGAGGCGGCGGACGCCCCGGCCCGCTTCCCGGTGCAGTACGTCATCCGGGACGGCGAAGCCCGGTACTGCGCGGGCCAGTTGGTGTCCGGCGCGCTGCGTGTCGGTGACCGGGTCACGGTGCACCCCTCCGGAGAGACCTCGCAGATCACGGGCATCGATGTGCTCGGCTCCGCCCAGGACGTGGCGTACGCGCCGCAGTCGATCAGCGTACGGCTGGCCGATCAGCGGGACGTGTCGCGCGGCGACATGATCACGGCGGGGGTGGCGGTGCCGGCGCTGACGCGGGAGGTCCGGGCGGCGGTGTGCCATCTGGCTGACCGTCCGCTCAGGGTGGGCGACCGGGTCCTGGTCCGGCACACGACACGGACCGTGAAGGCGATCGTCCAGGATCTCGGGGGCGCGACGGAGCTCACGGCGAACGACCTGGGCCGCATCGTGCTGCGCACCGCGGAGCCGCTGGCGGTGGACGACTATGGGGTCTCCCGGCGAACGGGAGCGTTCATTGTGATCGACCCGGCGGACGGGGCGACGCTTACCGCGGGGATGGTCGAGCTGTAACTCGGCGTACCGCGGGCGGACGCCCTCAAGTCCCGAGCGTCAGGCGGGGCTTGGGGGCGTCTGTTCTGCCTGTCCGGGGGCGGCGGCTGCCTGCTCGGTAGGGGGCCGGCCAGAGCACTCCCGGGCCCTCGTACGACTGTTCCGCCGCCGCGTGCAGGGTCCAGTGCGGGTCGTAGAGGTGCGGGCGGGCCAGGGCACACAGGTCGGTACGGCCCGCCAGAAGCAGGGAGTTGACGTCGTCCCACGACGAGATCGCGCCCACCGCTATCACCGGGATGCCGGTGCTGTTGCGGATGCGGTCGGCGTACGGCGTCTGGTACGAGCGCCCGTACTCCGGTTGCTCCTCGGCCACGACCTGCCCTGTTGACACGTCGATCGCGTCGGCGCCGTGCGCGGCGAAGGCTCGGGCGATCTCGACGGCGTCCTCGGCACAGGTACCGCCCTCGGCCCAGTCCGTGGCGGAGATACGGACGGTCATGGGCCGTTCCTCCGGCCATACGCCCCGTATCGCGTCGAAGACCTCCAGCGGGAAGCGCAGCCGCTTCTCCAGGGAGCCACCGTAGGCGTCGGTGCGGCGGTTGGTCAGCGGGGAGAGGAAGCCGGAGAGCAGATAGCCGTGCGCGCAGTGGAGTTCGAGGAGATCGAAGCCCGCCCGGGCCGCACGCCAGGCCGCCGCCGTGAACTGCTCGCGCAGGTCGGTGAGTTGGGCGCGGGAGAGTTCGCGCGGGGTCTGGTTCTCGGGTGTGTACGGGATCGGGGACGCGGCCACGAGCGGCCAGTTGCCGTCGGGGAGCGGCTCGTCGATGCCTTCCCACATCAGCTTGGTCGAGCCCTTGCGCCCGCTGTGCCCGAGCTGCACACCGATCGCCGTACCGGGCGCCTGTGTGTGCACGAAGTCGGTGATCCGACGCCAGGCCTCGGCCTGCTTGCCGTTGTAGAGGCCCGTACAGCCGGGGGTGATCCGGCCCTCGGGGCTGACACACACCATCTCGGTCATCACCAGGCCCGCGCCCCCGAGCGCACGGGCGCCCAGGTGGACCAGATGGAAGTCGCCGGGCAGTCCGTCCACGGCCGAGTACATGTCCATCGGCGAGACGACGACCCGGTTGCGCAGGGTCAGACCGCGCAGCCGGAACGGGGTGAACATGGGCGGCGTACCCGGCGGGCAGCCGAAGGCGCGCTCCACCGATTCCGTGAAACCGGCGTCGCGCAGGCGGAGGTTGTCGTGGGTGACGCGGCGGCTGCGGGTGAGGAGGTTGAAGGCGAACTGGCGCGGGGGCTGGCCGAGGTAGAGGGCGATGTTCTCGAACCACTCCAGGCTGGCGCGGGCGGCGCGCTGGGTGGAGGCGACGACGGGTTTGCGTTCCTCCTCGTACGCCCTCAGCGCGCCGGGGATGTCGGGGTGCTCCTCAAGACAGGCGGCGAGCGCGAGGGCGTCCTCCACGGCCAGCTTCGTGCCGGAGCCGATGGAGAAGTGGGCGGTGTGGGCGGCGTCGCCCAGCAGCACGATGTTCTCGTGGGACCAGCGTTCGTTGACGACCGTGCGGAAGGTCGTCCAGGCGGATTTGTTGGAGCGCAGGGGATGCCCGCGCAGGGCTTCCGCGAAGATCTTGGCGCAGCTCTCGATCGACTCCTGCGGGTCGAGTTCCTCGAAGCCGGCCGCCCGCCATACCTCCTCGCGCATCTCGACGATGACGGTCGAGGCGTCGGGGGCATAGGGGTAGCCGTGCAGTTGCATCACGCCGTGTTCGGTCTCGGCGATCTCGAAGCGGAAGGCGTCGAAGGCGAAGTCGGTGGCCAGCCAGATATAGCGGCAGTGGTGGGTGGCCACATGGGGGCGGAACACATGGGCGTAGGCCTCGCGGGTGGTGCTGTGCACACCGTCGGCGGCGATGACCAGGTCGTAGGTCTCGGCCAGCCAGGCGGGGTACGGGGCCTCGGAGTCGAAGCGGAGCTCCACGCCGAGGTTCCGGCAGCGGGTGTGCAGGATCTCCAGCAGGCGCCTGCGGCCGAGGGCGGCGAAGCCATGGCCGCCGGAGGTGTGGCGGGTTTCGCGGTGGACGATGTCGATGTCGTCCCAGCGGACGAAGTCCCGTTGCAGGGCCGTGTAGACCTCGGGGTCCGCGTGCTCGATGCCGCCGAGGGTTTCGTCGGAGAGGACGACTCCGAAGCCGAAGGTGTCGTCGGGGGCGTTGCGTTCCCAGACGGTGATGTCCCGGGTGGGGTCCAGGCGTTTGAGAAGGGCGGCCGCGTACAGGCCTCCGGGGCCGCCGCCGATGATCGCCACGCGTAGCGGAGGCATTGCTCAACGCCCCTTCCACTTCGGGGGACGCTTTTGAGTGAAGGCCTTGTGGAACTCCGCGTAGTCCTCGCCCGTCATCAGCAGGGCCTGGGTCGAGGCGTCCAGTTCCACCGCCGGGCCCAGGGGCATGTCCAGCTCCGCCGTCAGCAGTGCCTTCGTCTGGGCGTACGCCAGAGCCGGGCCCTCGGACAGGCGGTGGGCCAGCGCCTGGGCCGCTTCGTCCGCCTTGCCCTCTTCCGTCAGCTCGCTGATCAGGCCGATGCGCTCGGCCTCCTGGGCCCGCACCGGATCGCCCAGCATGAGCAGGCGGGTCGCGTGCCCGAGGCCGACGACCCTCGGCAGCAGGTACGCCGCTCCCATGTCGCCGCCCGACAGGCCGACCCTGGTGAACAGGAAGGCGAAGCGGGCCGAGGGGTCGGCGACGCGGAAGTCGGACGCCAGGGCGAGGACGGCGCCCGCGCCCGCCGCCACGCCGTGGATCGCCGCGATCACCGGGAAGGGGCATTCGCGGATCGCCCGTACCACCTGGCCCGTCATCCGGTTGAAGTCCAGCAGCTGGGCCGTGTCCATGGACAGCGTCGCGCCGATGATCTCGTCCACGTCGCCGCCCGAGCAGAAGCCGCGGCCCTCGCCGGCCAGCACCAGGGCCCGTACCGCCCGCTCCCGGGACAGCTCGGCCAGGAGGTCGCGCAGGTCGGCGTAGGCGCCGAAGGTGAGCGCGTTGAGCTTCTCGGGGCGTTCGAGGGTGACCGTGGCGACGCCGTCGGAGAGGTCCACTCGCAGATGCCGCCAGCGGTCGGTGCGGGCGGCGGAGCCGGTGAAGGGACTCATGGCGGGCGGCCTCCTCGGGCGGACTGCGAGCGGCGCTGTCTCACTGAGGTCTACCCCTCGAAGTTATCACCCATCCGTGACTGTCGTCATGATGCCGCGATACGTCACGGACGCGACCGGGGTGTCACGGCTCGTCGACGCGGCCGTAACGACGGGATCAACGGCGCGAGGCGGACCGTTCGTATGGGTAAGCCGCTGGCTACCGGGCCGAAAGTCCCGGGCGGTGCCCGCCGGACGCCTCTGCCGGGCGGCGCCGTACCATTCATAACGTTGAAAGCAGGACGACGGCCTGCTTGATGAACGGACCCGCCGTGCACGATCGCCTCCCCACCCCCGCCTCCTGGCGCATCGCACTGCCGCACACCACCGCGGCGGTGCCGGTCGCTCGTGCCCTGATCCGTACGGCCCTGGCCGAGCTCGAACACACCGCCGACAGCGACACCGCGGAGCTGCTGACCGCGGAGCTGGTGGCGAACGCCGTGGAGCACACGGCGGGCGAGGGGCCGATAGAGCTGGTGGTGGAGCTGCTGCCGAGCGGCTGCCAGGTCGAGGTGCACGACCCGGACCCTGCGCCGCCGGGGAACCTCACCCACCCGGTCGACGGCGAGCCGGACCCCTGGCAGGAGCATGGCCGGGGCCTGCTGCTGATCCGCGCGCTGAGCTCGTCCTGCGGTCACCGGCCGACGTCGTCGGGGAAGGCCGTGTGGTTCAGGCTGCCGGCGATACCCCCGCAGCGGCGGCCCTCGTAGCCTCCCTCAGCCGAGGGTCGCGACCAGCACGGCCTTGATCGTGTGCATACGGTTCTCCGCCTCGTCGAAGACCACCGAGTGCCGCGACTCGAAGACCTCGTCGGTCACCTCAAGGGAGTCCAGGCCGTGGGTCTCGAAGATCTCGCGGCCCACCTTCGTGCCCAGGTCGTGGAAGGCCGGAAGGCAGTGGAGGAACTTCACGTCCGGCTTTCCGGTGGCGCGCAGGACGTCCATCGTGACCGCGTACGGACCGAGGGCCTTGATCCGCTCGTCCCAGACCTCCTTGGGCTCTCCCATGGAGACCCAGACGTCGGTGGCGACGAAGTCGGCGTCCAGGACGCCCTCCGCCACGGACTCGGTGAGGGTGATCGCGGCGCCGCTGTCCTCGGCGAGCCTGTGCGCCTCGGCGACGACCTCCTCGCTCGGCCAGTACGCCTTGGGCGCGACGATCCGCACGTCCAGGCCGAGCAGCGCGCCGGTGACCAGGTAGGAGTTGCCCATGTTGAAGCGGGCGTCGCCGAGGTAGGCGAGGACGATGCCGTCGTCCAGGGTCTTGGGGGTGTGCTCCAGCATGGTGAGGACGTCGGCGAGCATCTGGGTGGGGTGCCAGTCGTCGGTGAGGCCGTTGTAGACGGGCACGCCGGCGTACGCGGCCAGCTCCTCGACCTTCTCCTGGCTGTCCCCGCGGTACTCGATGGCGTCGAACATCCGCCCGAGCACGCGCGCGGTGTCCTTGACCGACTCCTTGTGCCCGATCTGCGAGCCGGCAGGGTCCAGGTACGTCGTCGAGGCGCCCTGGTCGGCGGCGGCGACCTCGAAGGCGCAGCGGGTACGGGTGGACGTCTTCTCGAAGATCAGCGCGATGTTCTTGCCGCGCAGGTACTGCGGCTCGGTCCCGGCCTTCTTCGCGGCCTTCAGCTCGGCGGCCAGCTCGATCAGACCGCGGAACTCCTCCTCGGTGAAGTCCAGCTCCTTGAGGAAGTGGCGGCCGGCGAGGGCGGTCGGGACTGTCGCCATGGGGGCGCTCCAGAGATACGTGAACTATGACCCTGGAAGTCTATACGATGTTCCACATTTCTATACAGGAGGGCTTTCCATACAGGAAGGCTTCTCTATACAGGCCCACGTTCGACCGGGCAGCTCATACAGCGCGGGCCGCCCCTCCCCCGGCCCAGCTCGCTGCCCGGGATCTCGATGACCTCGATGCCCTGCTTGCGCAGATGGGTGTTGGTGGTGGAGTTCCGTTCGTAGGCCACGACGACGCCGGGCTCGACCGCGAGGACGTTGCAGCCGTCGTCCCACTGCTCCCGCTCGGCCGCGTGGACGTCCTGTGTCGCGGTCAGGACCCGGATCTCGCTCAGCCCGAGGGCGGCGGCGATGGCGCGGTGCATGTGCTCCGGCGGATGGTCGGTGACCTTCAGCTCCTTGCCGTCGACGCCGGGTTCGATGGTGTACGAGCGGAGCATGCCGAGCCCGGCGTACTGGGTGAAGGTGTCGCCGTCGACCATCGTCATCACGGTGTCGAGGTGCATGAAGGCGCGCCGCTTGGGCATGTCGAGCGCCACGATCGACTCGGCGGAGCCCGCGGCGAACAGCTTGTACGCCAGCATCTCCACGGCCTGGGGCGTGGTTCTCTCGCTCATGCCGATCAGCACGGCGCCGTTGCCGATCACCAGGACGTCACCGCCCTCGATGGTGGACGGGTAGTCGGCCTGCCCCTCGGACCAGACATGGAACGTCTCGTCACGGAACAGCGGATGGTGCCGGTAGATCGCCTCGAAGTGCACGGTCTCGCGCTGGCGGGCCGGCCAGCGCATGGCGTTGACGGAGACGCCGTCGTAGATCCAGGCGGAGGTGTCACGGGTGAAGATGTGGTTGGGCAGGGGCGCGAGGAGGAAGTCGTCGAGCTCCATGGCGTGGAAGCGCACGGAGGTCGGCTCCGGGTGCGCGTCCAGGAACTCCCGCTTGGTCATACCGCCGACCAGGGCCTCGGCCAGCTCGGGCGCGGGCAGGTTCTCGAAGGCGGCGCGCAGATGGTCGGTGGCGAGGACGCCGTACTCCTTCTCGTCGAAGACGCGGTCCAGGACGAGGCTGCGGGCCGCCGGGATCGCCAGGGCCTCGGTGAGCAGGTCGCCGAAGAGGTGGACGGTGACGCCGCGGTCGCGCAGGACGTCGGCGAATCCGTCGTGCTCGGCGCGCGCCCGGCGCACCCAGAGCACATCGTCGAAGAGCAGCGCGTCCTTGTTGCTGGGGGTGAGCCTTTTGAGCTCCAGATCCGGCCGGTGCAGGATGACGCGGCTGAGCCGCCCGGCCTCGGAGTCGACATGGAATGCCATGACTCCATCCTGACCACCGATGGCCGTCTTCACCCCACTTCCGCGCGTTCTTGTCGCAACCTGAAACGTTGCAGGTACCCCATGGATCTCTCCCCGCCGATGCTGAAGGGGCCGAGGAGCCGTCTGACGACCGGTTCCCGGCAAACGGACCCACGACCCCTGACCCGACCTACAAGGCATGGACGCAGGACACGGGAGAGTGCTGGAACGTCTCGCCCACCAGGACCGTCGCCCAGGTCGAGTTCCACCCCTACGACGAACAGCTCTGTGGTGGTGCCGTCACAGCCTCGGGTCGACCGGCTCCGACTCCAGGGCCAGTACGCCGAACACCGCCTCGTGGACCCGCCACAGCGGCTCGCCCTCGGCCAGCCGGTCCAGT
Organism: Streptomyces cupreus; assembly: GCF_014257025.1. Classification (GTDB taxonomy): domain Bacteria; phylum Actinomycetota; class Actinomycetes; order Streptomycetales; family Streptomycetaceae; genus Streptomyces; species Streptomyces cupreus. The sequence continues at coordinate 16,641 of NZ_JACMSF010000008.1, read as the reverse complement.
GCCTCCAGGCCGAGCGCGTACTCGCGGATCGCGAGCGAGCGCTTGTGGTTGAGGTAGCGGCGGCGCAGCCGGGTGAGGTTGTCCGGGCGCGTGTACTCGGGGCCGTAGATGATCCTCAGGTACTCGCGGCCGCGGCACTTGATCCCGGGCTGCACCGGACGGCCCTCCGTGCTGCGCACCAGCGCGCCGACCGGCTTGACGACCATGCCCTCGCCGCCGCGCCCGGTCATCTCCAGCCACCAGTCGACGCCCGCCCGCACCGACTCCGGGTCCGCGGTGTCGACGTACAGGCGACGGGTCGTCCGGAGCAGGCCGGTGCCGTCGTGCTCGACGAGCCGGTCGATCAGGGCGAGCTGTTCGTCGTGCGGAATGCCGGCGAGGCTGCGGCCCTGGACCGCCAGGATCTGGAACGGCGCCAGGCGGACGCCGTCCAGGCCCTCGGTGGTCCAGCAGTAGCGGCGGTAGGCCTCGGTGAACGCCGAGGCGTCCGAGGCCCGTTCGCGCTGCCGCGCCAACAGGTCCGCCACATCGACTCCGCGCGCCGAGGCGCCCTCCAGCGCGGTGAGCGCACCCGGGAACACCGCCCCCGAGGCGGCGCCCACGGCCGCGTACTGCGAGCGCAGCAGCCCGGACGCCTTCAGCGACCACGGCATCAGCTCGGCGTCCAACAGCAGCCAGTCCGTGCCGAGTTCGTCCCAGAGCTCGGCCTCGCCGACGGCCGTGCGCACGCGGTCGAGGATCGCCTCCGTCACCGACTCGTCGTCGAAGAAGGGTCGGCCGGTGCGGGTGTAGAGGGAGCCCGTCGGTCCGTCGACCCCGAACCGCCGTCGCGCGGCCACCGCGTCCCGGCACACCAGCGCGACCGCCCGCGAACCCATGTGCTTCTCCTCGCACACGACCCGCGCGACCCCGTCCTCCCGGTACTGCGCGAACGCCTCCTCCGGGTGCTCCAGATAGCCCTCCACCTGCGAGGTCGCCGTCGGAGCCATGGTCGGGGGAAGGTACGGCAGCAGCCGCGGGTCCACCGCGAAACGGCTCATGACCTCCAGGGCCGCCGCCGCGTTCTCCTCGCGGACCGCGACGCGTCCCGAGTGCCGCGTCTCCACGACGCGGCGCCCGTGCACGTCCGCCAGGTCCAGCGGACGTCCGTCATGTCCGCCGGGCGCCTCGGTGCGCAGCGGCTTCGCCGGCTCGTACCAGACCTGCTCCGCCGGTACGTCGACCAGCTCCCGCTCCGGCCAGCGCAGCGCGGTCAGCTTGCCGCCGAAGACGGCGCCGGTGTCCAGGCAGATGGTGTTGTTGAGCCATGTGGCCTCGGGGACGGGGGTGTGGCCGTACACCACAGCCGCCCGGCCTCGGTAGTCCTCCGCCCACGGGTAGCGCACCGGCAGCCCGAACTCGTCCGTCTCCCCCGTCGTGTCGCCGTACAGCGCGTGCGAGCGGACCCGTCCCGACGTACGGCCGTGGTACTTCTCCGGCAGACCGGCGTGGCAGACGACAAGGCGGCCGCCGTCGAGGACGTAGTGGCTGACCAGTCCGTCGATGAACTCCCGTACCTCCGCGCGGAACTCCTCGCTCTCGTGCTCCATCTGCTCGATGGTCTCGGCGAGGCCGTGCGTGTGCTGGACCTTGCGGCCCTTGAGGTGGCGACCGTACTTGTTCTCGTGGTTGCCCGGCACGCACAGCGCGTGGCCCGACTTCACCATCGACATCACCCGGCGCAGCACACCCGGGCTGTCCGGGCCGCGGTCGACGAGGTCGCCGACGAAGACGGCGGTACGGCCGTCCGGGTGGACGCCGTCGAGGTAGCCCAGCTTGCCGAGCAGCGACTCCAGTTCGGCGGAGCAGCCGTGGATGTCGCCGATGATGTCGAACGGGCCGGTGAGGTGGGTCAGGTCGTTGAAGCGCTTCTCGGTGACGACGGTGGCGTTCTCGACGTCCTCCACGCCGCGCAGGATGTGCACCTTGCGGAAGCCCTCGCGCTCCAAGTGCCTGATGGACCGGCGCAGTTCGCGGATGTGCCGCTGGATGACCCGGCGGGGCATGTCGGCGCGGTCGGTGCGGCCCGCGTTGCGCTCGGCGCACACCTCCTCCGGCATGTCCAGCACGATGGCTATGGGCAGGACGTCGTACTTCCTCGCCAGCTCGATCAGCCGGCGCCGGGAGTCCTGCTGGACGCTGGTGGCGTCGACGACCGTACGACGGCCCCCCGCGAGGCGCTTGCCCGCGATGTAGTGCAGAACGTCGAAGGCGTCCCGGGAGGCGCTCTGGTCGTTCTCGTCGTCGGCGACCAGGCCGCGGCAGAAGTCGGAGGAGATCACCTCGGTGGGCTTGAAGTGCTTGCGCGCGAAGGTGGACTTGCCGGAGCCGGAGGCGCCGACGAGCACCACGAGGGAGAGGTCGGTGACGGGCAGGGTGCGCCCCTTGTTCTCGGTCATGCGGCCTTCTCCTCCTTGTCGTCACGCTTGAACACGGCCATCTGGGTGGGCGGCCCGACCTCGGGGTCGTCGGGTCCGACGGGGACGAACTCCACGCCGTACCCGTGCCGTTCGGCGACCTTCGCCGCCCAGGTACGGAACTCCTCGCGGGTCCACTCGAAGCGGTGGTCGCCGTGCCGGACGTGTCCGGCCGGGAGGGACTCCCAGCGGACGTTGTACTCGACGTTCGGGGTGGTCACCAGGACCGTGCGGGGGCGGGCGGCGCCGAACACCGCGTACTCCAGGGCGGGCAGCCGGGGCAGGTCGAGGTGCTCGATGACCTCGCTGAGCACGGCGGCGTCGTAGCCCTTGAGGCGGTTGTCGGTGTAGGCGAGCGAGCCCTGGAAGAGCTTGACCCGGGACGCCTGCCGCTCGCCCATGCGGTCCAGCTTGAGCCGGCGGGAGGCGATGGTGAGCGCCCGCATCGAGACGTCGGTGCCGACGATCTCGGTGAAGCGCACGTCCTTGAGCAGCGCCTGCACCAACTGGCCCTGGCCGCAGCCGAGGTCGAGGACCCGGGCGGCACCGGACTCCCGCAGCGCGGCGAGGATCGCGTCCCGGCGCTGTACGGCGAGCGGGGTGGGGCGCTCCTCTTCCTCCGCCTCGGCCTCGACGGCGTTGTCGATGTCCTCGACCTCGCTGTCGTCGGCCTCGGCGAGCCGCACCAGCTCAAGCCGCTCCATGGCCTGGCGGGTCAGCGACCAGCGGCGGGAGAGATAGCGGCTGGTGATCAGCTTCTGCTCGGGGTGGTCCGGAAGCCAGCCCTCACCGGCGCGCAGCAGCTTGTCGACCTCGTCGGGGGCGACCCAGTAGTGCTTGGCGTCGTCCAGGACGGGCAGCAGGACGTACAGGTGGCGCAGTGCCTCGGCGAGGGTGAGCGCCTCGGACTCCAGGACGAGCCGGACGTAGCGCGAATCGCCCCACTCGGGGAACTGCTCGTCGAGGGCCACCGGTTCGACGGTCACCGCCCAGCCGAGCGGCTCGAACAAGCGCCGTACGAGATCCGGGCCGCCGCGGGCGGGCAGCGCGGGCACCTCGATGCGCAGGGGCAGCGGCTCGGCGGCGCGCTCCGGGCGGGCGTTGCACACGCCCCGCATCGCGCTGGAGAACACGGCGCTCAGTGCCACCGCGAGCAGCGACGAGGCCGCGTAGGGGCGGTCGTTGACGTACTGCGCGAGCGCCGCGTCGGCGGCGCCGCCGCGGCCCTTGCCCTTGCCGCGCCTGACAAGTGACACCGCGTCGACCTCCAGCAGCAGCGCCGCCGTGCAGCGCTCGGCGTCCGCCTCGGGATAGAGGACGTGGGCCGTGCCGTAGGACGTGGAGAACGCCTGCGCCTTCTCGGGATGCTTGTGCAGCAGGAAGCCGAGGTCGGTGGCGGGGCGTTCCGGGGTGCCGGTGGTGGTGATCGTCAGGAACATCGTGAGGAAACCTCGAAATGGGTTCTGAACTGCGGATACTCGCCGTGCCCTGTACTGCGGTGCACAACGGGTGCACACTCGCAGACCTCTGATGGAGCATGGCAAATGATGATCGCGCCTCAATGGTCACGGCTCCTGACCCCTTCCTAACCCTGTAGCGAAACTGCGCTACGGTCAGCCGGCCACGGGAGCACCTCTTCGTCGGCGCGCCCGCCCAAACTACAGCGAATCCCCCGCTGCGCACTCAGGATTTTCCGGTGCTCCGCGGTCGCTCGGCGCGTGGCACCAGGGCGGCCTCCGGCAGTCCAGGCGGCGCCGGGATGCCGTACAGCTCCTCGAACGACGCCGGAGCGTTCTCCCAGTCCACCTGCCAGACCAGGTAGCCGTAGGTGTCGAGCGTCTCGGACAGGTGAGCGTGCCGCATGCGGGCCTGGACCTTGCGTGGCTCCACCCCCGAGGATATGAGCACCGCGTCGACGAAGTGCCGCAGGTCCCTGAACGTAGCGTCCTCGGGGATCGCGATCCCCCGCGCCCTGACCTTCTCCTTCGCGCGGTTGAAGGCATAGTTCAACGTGCTGCCCACCGGCTTCCAGAGCTTGGTCACGGTGACCAAGTGAGCGTATTCGGTGGGGATGGGCGGCGAGCCACGTCGCTCGCGCTTACGCAGCGCTGCCTCTGTCAGAGGAGCCCGCCAGCGCGTCATGTGATCTTCGTACTTGCCCCAGAGGAAGGAGCCAACCGGAATCGACGCCTTGCTGGCAGCCGTTTTCAAAGGCGCTGGCTCCCCAAGCCGTCTCTGCTCCACCACCGCTTGCCAGCCAGGTACCGCTTCCATGTCCTCACGCCGCACAGCGACTGCTTCCATGGGGCGCAGTGCCTGGAGTGCTCCGTACCAGACGAGCAGCTCATACCTGGGGTAAATCTCCTCCGCCAAGGCAACCACGTACTGCCACGTCAACCGCGTGCTTCGGCAGCTTCCCTGCGGAAGACGGATACCGGCAACGGGGTTGCCTTCCAGGTATCCGTCCTCCACCGCCATGGAGAGCATGACCGACAGCGCCTGCTTCACCGCGTTCCGAGTGGTGTCGGGCATTCCGTTCTTCTTGAGTGCAGCGAAGAAGTCGCGATACTCCCCACGCTTCACATCGCCGACCAAGCGTTGGCCCAAGACCGGGATGACCTGAACCCTCAGACGGGACGAGTAGGCATCAATGGTGCCGGGGCGGCCCTCGTGCCGCGACAGGAAAGTCTCCACGTACTGTTCGATAGTCGGTATCCCCTTGTCCCGGTGGCCGCGGTGGGGCAGTGGATCCCGTCCCTCCTCCACTGCCGCACGCTGGCTACGCTGATAGGACTTGGCAGCCGTCTTCCGGTTTTTTGGAAAGTTCTTGGACCTCTGACGGCCGTTCCTGTCCCTCCAGCGCGCCTGCCAACGTTTCTCGCATCCGTGGTCAGCACTCGGGACCAAGCCTGGGTGTTCCGGGCATTCTGGTTCTCCGTCCTCCGGGCGTGCCTTGTGCCAGCGGTCGTAAACTTCCTCGTTCGCCAACGCACTCTCCTCCTGATGGGATCTTGGTGGGCCTCAGGCGGCGCGCGGAGGGGATTCGATATAGCGATCGACCTCTGACTCTCGATAACGCAGCGGCTGGGCGCACCGGTACCCGTCGCTGTTGGTGGAGTAGTTGTCGCCGAGGTTCAGCCAGAGCGTGCCGGTCGGCGACAGCAGCCGTCGCAGCTCGTAGAAGACCTGTCGCAGGTGCTCGACGTAGGCAGTCGGTGTGGGTTCAAGACCGTGCTGGGCGTCTGTCCAGGATGCTCCGCAGCGTGCGCACACGCGCGGCGTCGGATGGGCAGGGGCGTCTGCGGCGTGGAGGCAGTCGGCTTTGCCACCGTTCCAGCGGCCCGTGGCGTAGTCCCGCATCCGCCAGTACGGCGGAGACGTGACCACGCAATCAACGGAGGCGGCAGGAAGCGTTCGCAGGACTTCTGAGGCGTCTCCGGTCAAGAGCTCGTACGAGTGGTGCTTCGCCCCGCTGGGTGCGCTCACGCCGTCTCCTCACCTCGCGGCCGAGGCAGGCCAAGCCGGTCCAATCCGATGTCGTGAAAGTCGCGGCGCAGGTCGATACCGATGTACCGGCGTTCCAGTTGGCGAGCCGCAAGAGCGGTCGTGGCTGCGCCACTGAACGGATCGAGCACGGTGCCACGGGGCGGACAGCCGGCGCCAATGCAGCGCAAGGGCAGATCAATGGGGAATGCCGCGAAGTGAGCGGCGCGCAGCGGCCGGGGGGACATCGACCAGACATCGCCGGGGTTCCGGCCCTTGGCGTGGCCAGAGGTGTGCCGAAACCCGGTGGGCCGCAACCCCTCCCCCGGTGGGTGAGCTAAGAAGGCTGTGCTCTCCGTGTACTTGGCGACTCCGTAGACACTTTGACCGCGTCGCCGTGCGGTCACATCGATGCCCGCACGGCGGCCCTTGCGGGAGCCGCCGATGACGATGCCTTCGGCCAGCGCCTCGGGACGGACCAGGGGCTCGCGGATGGCGTCGAGACGGCGGTCGGCGTGCGGGGCGGAGGTGGCGACGAGCACCAGGTCGCCGTGGTGCGGGTCGTCGGCGTCCGGTGCCGTGTCAGGGTCGGTGTGGGTCCGGGCGCGGGTGAGGAGTTCCGTCTCCATGGCATCCAGCGCTGCGTCGATGTCATCGACGATGCGCAGCCGGGTCAGGTGGCCGGCGCGCTCGCCGATCAGCATCCGGGCGTCGGAGGCCGGAATGAGGATCTCGGTGGGGGCGGTGGTGGGTTGGCGGGGTTCACCGAGCAAGGCGACCAGCAGGGCGCGGATGGCGCCGAGGGCTCCTGGGCCGACGAGACCGAGTCCCTGAGCGCGGGCCAGGTGCCAGGCGAGAGATTGGCCGTCCTTGACGCCGATGACCCGTCCGTCTGTCGATGGGGATGTGGGCGCGTCGCTGTCTTCGTCAGTCGGCTGAAGGGCCTCTGGACGGGCTTGGCGGGCTTCTGTTTGCGGGTGGTCGCTGTCGGGGTCCTCAGGTCCGTCGCTGCGGGTGGCGTCGTCGTAGGCACGGCGTAGGGCGTGTATGCCGGGGGCGATGGTCAGGTCGTCGCGTTCGCCGCTGCCGGGGCGGTAGCGCACGCGGCGGCGGCGTCGCACGGTGAGCAGGGCGGCGGTGAGCAGGGCGGCGAGGCCGATGCCGACGAACGCTCCGGTGGGCAGGTTGATGCCGGGCTGGTCCTGTGCGACCTGTTCGGCCTCAGCGTCGAAGGGGCCCAGCGCTACACCCACACCCTGGACCACCCGGCGATCGCCCACCTCCAGCACCAACCACCCCAACTCCCGTAGACCGCCCCCGCACCCGCGCCCCACTCCAGCCGGCCCATCGGTCCGCGAACCCCAGGGCCAGCGCTCACCCACCAGAGCCCACCACCCTCGGGTTCGCACCAGACACCCCTTCGGAATTCGCGAACTCACGGTCTTCGGCGGTGATGCCCCGGGCGGGATGGGCGGAGCCGCTGCCGATCACGGTCAGGGAGTCAAGGCCGAGCAGACCGAGGAGTTGGGTGTGCTGGCGGGCGGTGACGGTCACCGTGACCGTGTCGTCGATAACGGTGACGGTGCCGGAGTCGCTGGTGGAGGCGAGGTAGTTCTGGGCCAGCGTGCGTGCCCCGTCGGGGACGAGGCGTACGGTGCCGGAGTCGCGGTACGCGGCCAGGTCCAGGGCCTGGGCGCCGGCGCGACCGGCTTCCTGGGCTTCCCCGATGGCGCGGACCTTGGCAGCCAGTGCCAGGCCGCCGTCCACAACGAGGCCGGCGAACATCACGACGGCGACCGCGAGGATGACGACGAACGGGGTGACCTGGCCCCTTTGGTCACTGGCGAGGTTGCCCAGGCGGGTGGGGAGTCGGTGCGATGTTCTCACGGTGTCACCTCCAGTAGTGGTCGTCGTGCCGCAAGAGTCGTTGGTTCAGTTGCGGCGAACTGGAGCGGTCATGACGCTGGTGGCCGTGCGGAATCGGGCATTGACGCGGGCCCCGAGGCTGGCGGTTGCCGAGGACTTCGGCCAGGAACGCACGGTGGAGTTCAACTGCAGCGCGGTCGAGGGATGAGCGATGGATACGCTGCAGGCCATGGGCATACTGCACGACTACTTCCGGGCGCCGGCAGGCTCGGTCGCAATCGACTGGGCCGTCGGCCCCAACGGGGACTGGCATCAGCACTCCGGTACCAGCCTGGATGATCACGCTGCCGATTGGTTCGATGGCAAGGGCCTCGATCCGCACGTCGTGCTGGGGCAGTTGCTGGCCTTCGCAGCCGCTGCCCCATTCGATCCCCGTGATGTCGGACCCGTGCTGATCTGGCCCGACGAGAGGTCCTGGCCACCCAGGGAAGAAGAGCCAGGCCAGGAGTCTCCCTGGGACACCGGGATGCTGCTGCATCAACTGCCGGACAACTGGGTGGCAACGCTCGCCGCGATCGAAGACGAGCACCTGCCGCTGCTCGCCTTGCAGTGGTTCGACGTCCCCGAGGTCGACTTTGCCGATTTCAGCGACGCCCAAGACACCGTGGTCTCGTTCCGCACCTTGGCCCGCCGTGCCCATAACCAGGGGCACGGCGTGTTCTGCAAGACCGTCGTATAGCCAGTAAAAGGTGCGCGAATCCAAACCGTTCAACGGCTGTCGAGAGATGGAGAGATGACGCGCTGGTTCCGCAGCTACTGGCTCGAAGAAGACATCTGGTTCTACTTCGAGGCGGACTCCGGCGGCTTGATCACACGCCAGGTCGAGCTGCAAGGACCGCTGGAGAAGCCCATTGCGGCCGCTGCGCTGGCCGAGTGGGACGCAGCCCAGCGGGCCGGAGCCGTCGGCCAGTACGAGACGGTGTTTGGCCGGACGGCCGAAAATCCGGTCGGCGAGTGGGAAGAGCACGATCCACAAGAGCTGACGGCCGCAGAGTTCGAGTCCGTGTGGACCGCAGCTCGCGCTGCATGTTTGGCGCGAGCAAGAACACGCTCCGCCCCGGGAGCATGAACCCAAGCACGCATACACAGTCACGAGTCGCTACCCACACTTCGGTTCGGGGGCAGCCGGGCTTCAGAATCCTCGAACCCGCGAGGTCCTGAGCGGTAGACGTCGACCGGTGAGGCGAACTGGGCGGTGAGGGTGGTCGTCCCCGGTACCTGGAGCAGGGCCAGGTCGTGCAGGCCGACGGTGCAGGAGACGGCGACTCTGACAGTGGATCCGGCTTGCAGAGTGCCGCGGACGGTGACGGACAGGGTCCGGCAGGTGACGCCGGCGTTACCGAGGACGGATGCCGCGGTGGAGCGGGCGTCGGCCGCGGCGGCTGACCGGCTGCGCTCCAAGGTGGCGGCGCGGGCGGCCTGGTGGGTGGCGTCCTCGATCTGCAGCCGGGCGTCGGACAGCCGCCCGCTGTAAACCAGGAACCACAGCATCAGGATCAGGATGGGGATGGTCATCACCAGCTCGACCGTCACCGATCCGCGCGCATCGTGCCGCAGCAGGGCAAGTAGACAACCGGCGCACCGGCCCTCGGCTGGGCAGGGATCGGCGCTGCACGGGAGCCGTCTCATCGCGGCGCCTGTACGTCCACCTGAAATGCCGCGAGCAAGGACTGACCCCATGCACCCACCGCGGGTTGGCGAACTCAAGCCCCCAGGCCCCCACATCACGGGCCACCCACACGTGGGTTCCCACCCGCACCGGCTTCGGAATTCGCGAACCCACGGGGGTTCGGGCGGAACTGTTCGACAGGGCCGGACGCATGGGTGCGCACTGGCAGGTGCAGGAAGGGGACGACGCTGGTGGCCGTACCGGTGACGTGAACCTCGGTGCGGTCGGCGGTGCGGGTGACGGTGACGTGCGCACTGCGCAGTGGTCCGCGGCCGAGTTGGTCGAGAATCCGCTGGGCCTCCTTCTGGCCGCCGGAGACGGTGCCGTCCTGGACGCGGGCGACCGCCAGGGCATGGGCGGAGGTGGCCTGCGCGATGTGGACGGCGTGCCACCAGACGGCGGCCTGCGCGAGTAACAGCACCATGGTGAGCAGCACCGGCATGATGATCACCATCTCGGTGGTGACCGCCCCCCGCTCGTCCCGCAGCAGGCCAGTGCGCAGGCGGGTGCCGGTGTGGTCGGGGCGCCATGTGCGATGTTGCTGTCCGACCGCGGTAAGTGTCATGTCGGCACGCCTACTTGAACACGACGCTCTTGGCCGCGGCGGTGATCTCCGGGCCGAAGATGCCGACGATAGTGAGGGCGAGGGCCGCGAGACCCGCGATCCAGATGACGTGCTCCGTGGTGACCCCGCGATCGTCGTGGGCGAGACTGGCGATCAAGGACCGGGCTCGGGTCGCAATCGAATTCAGCAGAGACATCAGGGCAATTCCTTCTGGCGTCGACGCCTTTCACAGGGAGTTCGTGATCTGAGTCAGAGCGGGATAGAAGACGAAGATGATGAAGCCGAAGGCCATGAGAATGCCGGGCAGGGCCATCCGTTCCGTGGCGGCGTTGGCTTTGCCTTCGGCTTCGGCGCCGCTGCGTTGTCGCATGGCGGCAGCCTTGGCGGCGAGCGAGGCCCGGACCTTGGCGCCCTCCGTACCCGCCAGGGAGAGCGCTGCGGCGAGTTCAGTCAGCTCGCTGACCTGGAGTTCCTCGCCGAGCTGCCCCAGGGCCACCTAGGGGGACGTACGGGTAAGGCGGGCGGTGTTCAGCGCGCGCCGCAGCTGCCGGAACGACCAGCCCTGCCCGATGCCAGCCGCGTCGATGAGGGCACCGTCGACACCGGCGCCTCCGGCGAGCAGGACGTGGATCAGGTTCAGGTAGGCGCCCAGCGCGTGACGGAAGGCCTGTCGGCGCCGTTCGGCCTCTGCCCGCACCGTCGCATCCGGCAGGAGGAAACCGGCGACCGCCAGGGCCAGCGAGCCGCCCAGCGGCACGGGCCAGGGCAACGGGCGGCCCGCCAGAGTCAGCAGCACACCGACCGTGGCGGGCAGCAGCAGCCCGGTCAGTGCCAGCGCGGCCTTCTCCGCCAGGTGGGTTTCGGGTGACCGTTCGGCGATGGCGAGGTCCTGACTGACCGTGCGGCCGGGCAGGCCGAGCGCGCGCAGCAGGCCGCTGAACGGGCTGCCGAGTCGTACGGCCCAGCCGCCCGTCTCGGTGGTGAGGATCGGCGGCCGCGCGGGAGTGGCGTTCAGCCGGGAGATCAGCGCGGCCAGGGGCGGGCGGGGCGGGATCAGCCACACCACCAGCGCCCACAGGCCCAGGCCGGCCCCGGCGCCCAGCAGCACCAGGGCAATCATTCAGGTCACCTCCTGATGCATGGTCGCCGCGGCCTCGGGTGTCCGGCCGACGTTCTCCAGCCCGGTGAAGAAGCGTTCCGGTTCCTCGATGCGGGCCATGCGACGCAGCCACACGAAGGCGACCGTGAACAGTGCCCCGATCAGGAGCAGGATCAGTTGCCCGGCCACGGAGTCGTAAGGAGTGAGGAATTGCGGGTTGAACAGGATCAGGGCGCCCGCGAAGGCCAGCGTGGTGATCACCACGACGCGCATGGTGGTCCGGGTGCGAGTGCGGCTGGCCTCAACCCGGTGGCGCATCTCCACCTGCGCACGGGCGGTGGCGGCGAGTTCGCCCAGCAGCGGGGCGAGTTGCCGGGCCTGGTGCTCCGAGGAGAGGATCAGGGCGGCGATCACCAGGTCGGCGGTCGGGTCGGCCAGGTCGTCCGCCAGGTGCCGCAATGAGGTGTTCAGGCGCTCGCCGCGCTCCAACCGGGCGACTAGATCAGCTACTTGGGGGCGGATGGCCTCCGGCGCGGCGGGGGCGGTGGCCAGGATCGTCTGTTCCAGGCCGACTGCAGCGGCGAGGGTGTCGCGCAGCATCTCCGTCCATCCGGCGATGCCTTCGATCCGGGCGGTCTGCTCTCGATCGGCCGTGCCGGAGCCGAGGATCCGCGGCAGGCTCCAGCCGCCCATCGCCGCCAGCAGTCCGCCGACAACCCACCCGGTCATGGCCCCAACCAGCAGCCCCGCCCCGACCGCGACCGCCAGCCAGCGCCGGACATGGCGGCGCGACTCGCGCCGCCACGGGCGGCGAACCGGACCAGCCACGTAGGCGGGGGCCCGCCACGCGCGTATCAGGAGCACCAGCCCGCACCCTGCGCCGAGGCCCAGGAGTCCCATCACGGACACGTATCCGGTCATGGCTGGGGCCACATCCACTCGGGGTGGTCGATCGCCTCCGGTTTGAAGCCGGCCGCAACCAGGTCCTCCATGGTTTCTGTGCGCAGCGGCACGCCGGGTACCGCGCGCAGGTCCGGTCCGGGGCGGAAGACTTCGTTGGAGACGATCTGCTTGTCGTCGGCGTCGACGATCTCCCGGATGGAGGACACCACGCGCTGGTCCTCGTGGCCGCGGGGTTTGTCCAGGTGGACGACGAAGTCGAGCGCGCTGGCGACCAGGAGGTTGGTGGCCTCCAGCGGCAGCCGCTCGGGGCCCTGGACGGCGTAAGCGGCCAGCTTGGTGAACGCTCCTCGGCTCGTGGAGGCGTGGAGCGTGCCCATGGAGCCGTCGTTGCCCTGGGACATCGCGTTGCACATCGGGATGACCTCAGGCCCGCGGACCTCTCCGACGATCACCCGGTCCGGGGACATGCGCAGCGCCCACCGCACCAACTCGGCCTGGCTGACCTCGCCCTGGCCCTCAATGTTCGCCTCGCGCGCCTGCATCGCCACCACGTCCGGGTGCGCCTGCTCGTCGACGTCCAGGCCGAGTTCGAAGACGTCCTCAACGGTGACCAGCCGCTCCCACGGCGGGATCTCGGCGGCGAGGGCGCGCAGCATGGTCGTCTTGCCGATTGCCGTCCCGCCGGTGATCAGGATGTTCTTGCGCGCGCGGACCATCGCGGCGAGCAGGGACTGCAAGCTCGGGTCGAGGGTGCCGTTCTCGCGCAGTTGAGCGAGGGTGGCGCGCTGGAAGCGGTGCCGTCTGATGGACAGCGACGGGCGGGTGGTGACCGCCATCACTGCGAATGCCCGCTCTCCGCCGGGAAGTTGGAAGCTCACTCCGGGACTTCCTCGGTCGAAGCGGCGTTCCTCCAGCCCGCTGCGGGCTGCCAAGTCGCGGACGAGCTGCACCAGCTCTACGTCGGAGCCGACCACCGGTGGCAGGCGTTCGCGGCGGCCGTCGGCAAAGCGCACGAAGACCCGGTCGCCGGTGACATTGATGTTCTCGATCAGCGGGTCCTTCAGCAGCGGCTCCAGCCCGGCCAGCCCGAACACCTCGTTCAGCACGGTCGTGATGACCATCTGCTCGACATCAGGCACCACTACCGTCTGTCCGCCAGTGAGCGACTTGTGGGCGTACTCCTCGGCGGCGTCCGCGAGGATCTTCTCCGCCAGGGCCAGGCGGACGGCGTCGGTCATCGGCGGGCGGCCTGCGGCCTCGTCGTCACGGATCTGTTGCGCCATCCGCTCCGAGAGTTGCTGTCGCAGGTGGAGGCGCAGCCGCTCGGCCGGCGGACCGATCTGCGTCCGGCGGTTGCTGAGACCGTTCACCAGGGCGGAGCGGGTGGGTGGCTGTCCGTCTCCCTCCGGTGGTGGGACGGCTCCTTCGTACGGCAGGGCTGTGTATGTCTTCTTCGGTTCGGTCATCGCCGTAACTCACTCCATGGCTGGCTCGGATCGCCGGCCTGACTGACCGAACGGCCGACGAGACTCGCACCGGGGCTGAGTTCGTGGTTCGTTCCAGCACCCGGCCGGGAGGATCGAGGACACGGGAGGCGGCCAGCTCGGCAATCTGGGCCAGGGCGCGGCCGAGGGGTGAACGGGCCGGTGCCGAGCGACGCCCGGGGCGTCCGCCCAGTGCTCCGGCGCCCTTCGGGTCCTCCGGGATGCGGGCCATCACGTCGACCGCCAGCTCCCGCGCGACCTCGCCAGTCGGATAGCCGTCGCCGACCAGCACGAAGCAGGGACGTCGCGACCAGCACGCCGCGGTGTCCCATTGCGTGGCCACATGGGCCAGGGCGTCGTCGCGAGCGCGGGCCAGCAGCAGCATGACGTCGGCCTCGTGGACCACCTGCAGCGCCGGGGAGTCCCGGTCGATGCGCCCACAGTCGGCCATCACCACGGTCCCGGCGCGGTCCGCGGCCCGCCGCAGCACCCCGACCCCGGTTCCACTCGGGGCAAGCTGGGCAAGCGACGCACGAGCCTGATCCGCACCCGCCGGACCGACCACCACCGGCAGCCCGCCGGGCAGCCGCTGCGTGTGCTGCCAGACGAGTCCCGGCTCTGCCCTGTGCCGGGCGGCCGCGGCCAAGCTCATCAGCCCCGGAGCCGTCTCCAGCCGGTAGCGGCCCAGCAGGTCGCCGCCAGCCGGATCGCACTCGACGACCACCGGCTGCTCCGCGGACGGCCACCCGGCCGCCAGCCCCAAGGCGGCCGTGGTCACGCCCGGGGATCCCTTCAGGCTGCACAGCGCCACCAGCGTCACTGTCCGCCTCCATGCACCATCACTACACTGAACTGGTCCGTCGGTGCAGCGGCCAGCTGGCGGGCATCCTCCCGCGCCATCTGCAGCGAGATCAGCGTGATCTGATCGGTGCCGTCGCTCCGTACGTCGGTCACCGAGGCGTCCCACGCCGACACCTGCGACGACGACGTCGAGCCGGTAGCGCTCCCGCTGGTCGGCGCCACCACCACCGTCACGCGGTTGCCGGGCTGCACACCCGGTGGGAACTGACCTGCCTTGAGCCCCACCGCGGCCACCGCCTGCCCGGCCGGCGGGATGTGCGCCGCCCCCAGCAAGTTCTTGGTCAACGGAGTCCCCGCCGGCAGGCTGTAGGCGACGGGTCGTCCCTCCACCTCGGCCCGCGACCGCACCGGTAGGAACGCCAGGGCGCTGTCGGCAGACACGCTCTCCTCCCGCAGGTCTCGGTCGGACAGCACCTGCCCGACCGAGACCGAACGGGCCAACACCAGCACCGGCTCCTGATGACCAACGCTTGTCGACACCACCACTCCGCCCGCAGCACAGCCCAGGACCAGCAGCACTCCCACCAGCAGATAGGGCAGCCGACGCGGTCTCGGCGCACTGGCCATCCGTGCCGGCGGCCGCGCGTTACGGCGCCGCACCGAGCCCGCAGCAGGCGCGTTGCCCGGGCTGGGCGGGTCCGGGTGCGTGGGCACACGAGTATTCACCAACTGGCACCTCCCGGCAGAGGACATGCTCCCCGCCGCGCCATCGACGCGGCGAGCAAGATCAGATGTAGGTTTGTCGCTCCCGCGCCGCCTGTTGACGATGTGGAGACGAGTTGCCGCGTCAGGCGCCGTTGTTCAGCGCCTGGCTCTCCGCGACACGGAAGTCCGCATTCGATGTGGTCGTCATGTCGGGGAAGACGCCGGTCTGACCGGCACCGGCCCAGGTGACCGTCCAGTGCACCGTCGCTGAGACCGCGTAGGCGCTGTCCAGCTGGCCCGCGGAGGAGGTGCGGTAGGTGTAACCGCAGTCCGGGGACGGGCTCTTGGGGCTTGTGCTCGACCCGTACGGTGTCCCGGCCCCTTTACATGTCACCGAGTTGCCGTCGCCCATCGTCCACACCACGGACGTGGGCCGCGCCACAGGGGTGTATCGCGAGGGCCAAGAGCTTCCCAACTGTGCGACATCCCACGCTGCGCGCCCGATCAACTCGTTGCCGAGAGGCGCGGGGTCCCAAGGAGCACCCTGCCACGGGGGCCGGCCTTCGGTCCGGGCCCCCTCGATGCTGCAGCGCGTACGTCCGGGGGACCCCTGGCTACCGGCTCCGCCGGTGCGTCGTTCGCAGGGCACAAAACAGCCGCACCGACGTGGAGGCCGGGATGGGACGACATGCCCAGCGCGCCAAGCAGGCTCGACGGGACAGACGCGTCCGTGACGCGTCCCGTGCGGCTGTGTCGGTCACCGTCCACGAAGTAGGCGCTCCTGACGACCTACGTGCCGCCCTCTCGGTGATGCTTCCGCCGTCCAGGCCGGGGACTGGCGGCCGGACGTCATGGGCATGGACACGCTCTGTCTGCAGGCCGACTACGACGGCTGGCCGCTCATCAACGGACACCGAGTCACCGAGGAAATGTGCGCCGCGCTCCAGGCAGACCGACCCGACCAGGCTGACCACTTCGTCTTCAAAGACCTGGTCGCCATGTCCAGGGAGATGGGCCCGCCGGACCTCAGCGGCCTCGCCGGCGTCCTCACCACCATGGACGGCGGTTGCTCCGGCCTCAAGCTCGATCACGAAGACGGCAGCACGTCCTGCTCGCTCGGGCAGGACTGCCCTGACGTTGCCCTGCTGCATGCCGGGTGGACCGACTGCCGCGCGCACGGGGCCTGCGCCCACTGCGATGGCCCTCCGGTCAGGTGGCAGTGCGAGCAGCAAGGAATCTGACCGAGACTCGGACAAGGAGGAGGCGGTCACCCCCGTATCGGGGGTGACCGCTTTCGTCGGGTACGGCCGGGTCAGTCGGCTCGCCTCTTGCCCTCGGGATCACGCTCGTTGCGCAGGCGCCTGTTCAACGACACTCAAGATGCCTATGTGGGCGGTGGGTTGAGGGCATGCTGTGTGCCGACGGATTTGGCTGCATGCCCGCGAGACTGGTGTGTTCGTCGGCGGCGGCACCTTGCTGATGAGGAGGGCGTGCGAAGGCCCTCCCGACGATCTCTTGGCCGAGTCCGGGAGGGCCGTGCAGCGCATGGA
>NZ_JACMSF010000079.1 GCF_014257025.1 Streptomyces cupreus | reverse complement strand
ATACAACGCCGAAGCACTCAAGGCCCGTGTGAAGGCGCTGGCCGACAAGCACCCGCTGTACCCCGGCCTGAGCAAGTAGCAGTTCCCTGGTGGGGGCGCCCGACGATGTGTGCCCCCACCCTGTTTTGAGGAGTTCCCGTGGCCATCTCGGTCTTTGACCTGTTCTCGATCGGCATCGGCCCGTCGAGCTCCCACACGGTCGGCCCGATGCGTGCGGCTCGCATGTTCGTCCGCCGACTGCGCAACGAGGGCCTGCTGCCCTCCGTTTCCTCGGTCCGCTCCGAGCTCTACGGCTCCCTGGGCGCGACCGGACACGGCCATGGCACGCCCAAGGCGGTACTGCTCGGTCTTGAGGGGGCCTCGCCGCGCACGGTGGACGTGGAGACGGCCGACGACCGGGTCGAGTCGATCAAGTCCACGGAACGTCTTTCGCTGCTGGGTGAGCACGAGATCGCGTTCTCCTTCGACGACGATCTGATCCTGCACCGGCGCAAGGCGCTGCCGTACCACGCGAACGGCATGACGATCTGGGCGTACGACGCCTCGGGCGCGGAGCTCCTGTCGAAGACGTACTACTCGGTCGGCGGCGGCTTCGTGGTGGACGAGGACGCGGTGGGCGCGGACCGGATCAAGCTCGACGACACGGTGCTGAAGTACCCCTTCCGCACCGGTGACGAACTACTGCGCCTGACGAAGGAGACGGGGCTCTCGATCTCCTCCCTGATGCTGGAGAACGAGCGGGCCTGGCGGACGGAGGAGGAGATCCGGGCCGGTCTGCTGGAGATCTGGCGGGTGATGCAGGCGTGCGTGTCGCGCGGCATGTCGCGCGAGGGCATCCTGCCTGGCGGGCTGCGTGTTCGCCGTAGGGCCTCGGTGTCGGCGCGCCAACTGCGGGCTGAGGGCGACCCGTTGGCACACGCGATGGAGTGGATCACGCTCTACGCGATGGCGGTGAACGAGGAGAACGCGGCGGGCGGCCGCGTGGTGACCGCACCGACGAACGGCGCGGCGGGCATCATCCCGGCGGTCCTGCACTACTACATCAACTTCGTGCCGGGCGCGGACGAGGACGGGGTGGTCCGCTTCCTGCTCGCCGCGGGCGCGATCGGCATGCTGTTCAAGGAGAACGCGTCCATCTCCGGCGCCGAGGTCGGCTGCCAGGGCGAGGTGGGCTCGGCGTGCTCGATGGCGGCGGGCGCGCTGGCGGAGGTGCTCGGCGGCTCCCCCGAGCAGGTGGAGAACGCGGCCGAGATCGGCATGGAGCACAACCTCGGCCTGACCTGCGACCCGGTCGGCGGCCTGGTCCAGATCCCGTGCATCGAGCGCAACGGCATGGCCGCGGTGAAGGCGGTCACGGCAGCGAAGATGGCAATGCGCGGCGACGGCTCGCACAAGGTGTCCCTGGACAAGGTCATCAAGACGATGAAGGACACCGGCGCCGACATGAGCGTGAAGTACAAGGAGACGGCGCGAGGTGGGTTGGCGGTGAACATCATCGAGTGCTGAACGTTCCCGCCGGGCGCAACCGGGGCATCAACAACTCCCGTCCCCCCGCACATACTTCAGGGAGCCCCCCACGATGCTGCGCGGCATTGACGTGAGCGCGTACCAGTCCTCGGCCTACGACACGGACGGCCTCTCCTTCGTCTTCATCAAGGCGACGGAGGGCCGTTCGTACGTCAACCCCAAACTCTCGGCCCAGACCAAGCGGGCCCGCGAAGCCGGTCTGGTGGTCGGCTTCTACCACTTCCTCTGGCCGGGCAACCTCACGGCCCAGGCGGAGTACTTCGTGAAGCACGCCCCGGAAAAGGCGGGCGACCTCCTCGCCGTCGACTGGGAGACGACAAGCGAGGGGACGCATGCGAGTAATGCGGAGAAGGATCTCTTCATCCGGAAGGTGAAGGAGAAGCGACCGAACAATCCGGTCATTCTGTACGCAAACCGGAATTACTGGCTCAACGTAGACAGGACGTCATACGCCGGCGACGGCCTCTGGATCGCCGACTACGTCACCGCGGGCAAGCCCCGCATCCGGGCCAAGTGGCGCTTCCACCAGTACACGGACGATCCGCTGGACAGGAACGTGGCGGATTTCGCCAGCAAGGCCGCTCTGCGGGAGTGGGCTGCGAACAGCTGATAAGGGGAGATTCTCGGCATGGGTGGGACCGTCACCGCGGTGAGCAGTAATGGCACGTACTCGTTCAGCAAGCCCAACCGCGACAGCGTCCGGCTGATCGCGGGGCTCGGGGTGGAGGGGGACGTGCATGCGGGGGTGACCGTGAAGCATCGGTTTCGGATGGAGAAGGATCCGTCCCAGCCGAATCTGCGGCAGGTGCATCTGATGCACGAGGAGTTGTTCGACGAGGTGCGGGAGGCCGGGTTCGAGGTCGCGGCCGGGCAACTCGGGGAGAACGTGACGACCCGGGGGATTGATCTGCTGGGGTTGCCTGTCGGGGCTCGGCTGTTGCTCGGGGCGCAGGCCGTCGTGGAGGTCACCGGGCTGCGGAATCCCTGTGCGCAGATCGACGGGTTCCAGAAGGGGCTCATGAAGCAGGTCGTCGGGCGGGGGGAGGACGGGCCCGTGCGGTTCAAGGCCGGGGTGATGAGCATCGTGCTCGTGGGGGGTGTCGTGCGGCCCGGCGACAGCGTCAAGGTCGAGTTGCCGGACGGGCCGCACCGGCCCCTGGAGATCGTCTGAACCGGCGGGATCAGGCCCTGAACTCCGGCTTGCGGTCCGGGGACGCCTCCGCCAGGGCCTTCGTGACCTCCTCGACGCCGGCCCGCAGGCCGTACACCGGCGTGTCCGGCTGCTGGCGCCAGGAGTCGTCGAGGCCGCCCGCGTCGACCGTGTCGTAGCCGAGTTCGTCGATCAGGGAGCGGACCTTGGACTTCGCCGGCTCGTCGTCGCCGGCCACCGGGAGAGCGATGCGGTCGGGGGCGTCGGCCGGGCGGTGACGGTCGAGGAGGTCCTGGGCGTAGGTGCCGTTGAAGGCCTTGATGACGGGGTGGCCGACCTGCCGTTCCGTCCAGCGGCTCTCGGTCAGGCCCTCGTCCTCGATCCCGGCGATCTTCCCGTCCCGCTGCTTCGGGTAGTAGTTGCCGGTGTCGATGACCGCGACGCCCTCCGCCACCCCGTCCAGGACACCTGCCGGGAGATCCGGTACGGCCTTGAGGGGAATGGTGATCACGACGATCTCGGCGCCGCGCGCGGCCTCCTCCACCGGCACGGGGGTCGCCCCGGTCTCCGCCGCCAGCTCCGTGAGCGTGTGCGGTCCGCGCGAGTTGGCGACGGAGACGTCGTGGCCGAGGGCGGTCAGTCGCCGGGTGAGGTTGCCGCCGATCTGGCCCGCTCCGATGATGCCGATCTTCATGACACAGCCTTCCGGAATTGATGCATGTACATACGTCTGCTTGCCGTGCGTCAACCCCGCAGCGATGCGGGCTATTCCGGTCCCCGCCCACCGCCGCCCTCAGAGCCGTACGACGATCTTGCCCGTGTGTCGGTTGGACTCCATCAGGCGATGGGCGTCCTGGATGCTGTCGAGCCCCTCGAAGACCTCCGCGACGACCGGCCGGAAGCCACCGTCGGCGAGACCGGCGTTGACGAACGCGGTGGCGCGGCGGCGGCCGCCGCTCGTGTCCGTGAGGGCCATGTTGGCGTACGTGTGGATCGTGAACGGCCAGTTGAAGGGGATCTCGGCGGGGCGGCCGTCCAGCCAGCCGTAGAGCACGACGGATCCGCCGGCCGTGAGCCCTTCGGCCAGGGTCCCGAAGCCCGGGCCGCCGATCCCGTCGAAGATCACCTCGACGCCCCGCCCGCCGGTGATCCGCTTGACCTCCTTGGCGACCGTGTCCCCTTCGGCCTCCCCGGTGACGATCACCTCGGCCGCCCCCACCTCGAGCAGCTGCTTCCGCTTGACCTCGGTCCGGGTCGTGGCGATCGGGATCGCGCCGATGCGACGGGCCACCTGGATGGCCGCGGTGCCGACACCGCTGGACGCGCCGGTGACGAGCACATGGTCGCCGGGCTTGAGTCCGGCGGTCTCCAGCAGGGCACCGTAGGCGGTGCTGTAGGTCAGCCAGGCGGCGGCCCCGGTCACCGCGTCCACGGAGGCGGGGCGGCGCACGACGCATGGCTCGGGCAGGACGAGGCGCTCGGCGTACACGCCCTGGGCGCTCATCTCGATGCCGGGGCCGGTCATCACCGGGTCTCCGACAGCGAGTTCGGTGACGCCCTCGCCGACCGCCTCGACGACGGCGGAGGCCTCGTAGCCGAGGCGGGAGGCGGGGAGCGTGGGCTGGTAGTAGTAAGTCCCGGCGCGGAAGAGGGCCTCGGCGCGGTTGAGGCCCAGCGCCTCCACGCGGAGGGCGACTTCACCGGGGCCGGGCTCGGGGACCACCGCGTCCTCGATCGTCAGTACGTCGGGTCCGCCGAGGTCGTGAAAGAGCACGGTGCGTGCGGTCGTTGGCATGACATCGACGGTATGGGCGGCTTCGGAGACGATCCATGTCTGCCGGTCCTCCGTTCATGTCCGTTCGTCTTCCTCCTTGACCGGCTGACTATCGTACGGACATGGATGTCCTCAGCGACGCGGTCGCCGCCATGCGCACCGGACGACCGCACTCCTCGCGCAACGACATGTACGGGCCCTGGGGCATGCGCTTCGAGGCCTCGGCCGGCGCCGGTTTCCATGTGCTGCTGAGGGGGTCCGCCTGGCTGGTCCCCGCGCGGAGCGAGCCGGTCGAACTCGGGCCGGGGGACGTGGTGTTCCTGGCGAGCGGGTGCGGACACGGGGTGGCCAGCGGTCTGGACGTACCGATGGAGGAGGTGCGGCTCAAGGACGACGGCACCTGGCCCGAACTGCCGCCCGATCCCGTGCGGTCGGGCCCGCCGACCACGGTCATGCTGTGCGGCGCCTATCTTCTGGACCGCTCCCGCGCCCACCCCCTGCTGACCGAGCTGCCGGAGGTGGTGCATTTGCCCGCCCGGGTCGGCACGCACCGTTCGCTGTGGGCGGCGGTGGAGCTGCTGGGCGCGGAGCTGGCGGAGCCGCGGCCGGGCTCGGACACCATCGTGACCTCGCTGCTGGACACCCTGCTGCTGTACATCCTGCGTGCCTGGTGGCAGGGGGAGGCGCGGACCGGCGGGCACCCCACGGGGTGGGCGGCCGCGCTCGCCGACCCCGCCGTCGCGGCGGCGCTGCATGCCATCCACGACGACCCGTCCCGCTCCTGGACGGTGGAGGAACTCGGCGCCCACGGCGGACTGTCCCGCGCGGCCTTCGCCCGCCGGTTCACCGCACTGGTCGGGGCGCCGCCGCTGACGTATCTGACCTGGTGGCGCATGACGACGGCCGGCCGGTTGCTGCGCGAGGACGACTCACCTCTGCGCCAGATCGCCCAACGCACCGGCTACACCTCGGAGTTCGCCTTCGCCAAGGCCTTCAAGCGGGAGTACGGCGTGGCCCCGGGTCAGTACCGGCGCCGGGCGTCGTGAAGCGGCACCCGGCCACGCGAGGGAAAGGGCGCCCGTCCACCCGGACAGGCGCCCTTTCCGCACGCGTCACTTGTTCAGCTGGGCCCAGAACTCGTCGAACGACAGCACCTTGTCGCCGTTGAGGTCGCGGCTGGCGATGATCGCCTCCGCGACGGCCTCGGTGACGTTCCAGTCGCCGCCCTGGGCCAGGGCGCTCTTGAACTCGGCCGCGGTGATGAAGCCGTCACCGTCCGTGTCGATCCGCTCGAACTGCTTGCGTGCCTCGTCGATGTCCGCCACCGATCCGCCCCTTCGTCATGCCTACTGCCGTGATTGCGAAGGTCAGATTAACCGTCCGTCCGCGCACGCAGCGCAGCGACCACCCACGCGAACTCCTCCGCGTGCTCGATGTCCGGCTCCCGGCCGTTCACGAGGGCGATCAACTGGCGGTAGCGATTGGCCTGCGCGTGGAACCCGGCCTCCAGCCGGTCCAGTACGGCGGCCCGGTCGGCGTCCGGGCCGAGCAGTTCGGCAAGGACCGGTTCCGCTTCCGGCGCGTCCGGGGCGATGCCCTGCGCGCGAGCCCGGCCGGCCAGCTCCACCAACCGCTTGAAGAACCACATCGAGGCACCGGGCGGGGTGTCCGCCCCCCGGTCGCGGGCGTTGAACTCCACCATCTGCCGCATCCGCGCCCGGAACTCGGGGTCCTGGACCAGCTCCGCCAGCTCCACCCACGCGTCCACCTGTCGCGGGGTCGGGTCGTCCGGCAGATCGACGGTGACGTGCCGCATCCGGTGGTTGATGTCGGGGTCCACTCCGTCGAGCCCGTGGAACACCTCCGCCACGAACTCCTCCATGATCCGCCTTCGCTCGGCGGCCGACAGCCGTGCCAGCTTGTTCATCAGGGTCATCTCCTCCGCGGTCGAACCGCGTCGCGCCACGGACGACAGCACCGCACGGGTCACTTTCAGCGACCGGATCTGCGCGTCCAGCGCCCGCACATGGGCCGCCGCGACCTCCGCCACGGTCGTCTCCCCGGCCAGTACCTTGCGGACGTCGTCCAGGCCGAGGCCCAGTTCGCGCAGCGTCCGGATCAGCTCCAGGCGGGCGGCGGACTCGGCGTCGTAGAGCCGGTAGCCGCCGCTGGAACGGGTCACCGGGGGCAGGACGCCCTCGTCGGACCAGTAGCGGATGGTGCGGACCGTCAGTCCGGTCGTCCTGGCCAGTTCGCCGATCGTGAAGAGTGCGGTGCCGTCGTCGATCACGTCTGGGAGTCTGGGCCTTCCAGTGGGTGGAGACTCAAGGAGCGAGCGCGATGGAGAGCCTGCCGGACATTCTCGACTCCGCGGCGCGCGGCGTGTTCCCGCCCGCCGACGGCGGTACGACCGTCGTGCCCCAGCACTCGCCCCGGGACGCGGGCGTCCTCGCCTTCACGGCGCACTCCGTCGTCTTCACGGACGAGGATCCACAGTGGGTGTACGACACCCTCCGCGCGCTGGACTGCGACGCGCTGGCCGCCACCATGAACGCCCGTTTCCTGGCCGCCTTCATGGCACGGACCGGCCGTACGACGGACACGATCGACGTGATGATGGTCGGCGCTCCCCTGCCGGGACGACCCGCCCTGGAGCTGACGGGGATCGACGATCCCGGGCATCCGCGGGTGATGTCCTCGCGCAGGCGGCGGGACGACGTCCGCGTGTGGGCGGCGCCGGGCGCGGTGCTCGTCCTCGGGCGCGGGATCGGCGGGCGTCTTGAGGTCGCCGTGGAGGTGGCGGAGGAGGTACGGCAGCGGGGGCTGGGGCGGGAGCTGGTCACCGCCGCGCGGCAGCTCGTCGGGGAGCCGGTGTGGGCCCAGGTCTCGGCGGGGAACGCCCGCAGTCTGCGGGCGTTCCAGGCGGCCGGTTACCGGCCCGTGGGCTCGGAGGCGCTGTTCGTTCCCCGGTAGGGGTCAGTGCCAGGCCTCGTAGTGCGGGTTGCTCTCGCAGCCGCTCATGATCTCGACCTTGGTGGACTTGTTCACCGGGCACACGCCGATGATGTATTTGCGGTCGATGCCGCCCGGGAAGGCCACCTCGACCTGGTCGGCCCACTTGTGCGTGTCACCGATGGTCTTGTTGACGTCGATGCCGCCGGGGGCGTCGATGTAGTAGTTCCAGCCGGACTTCCACCACGTCTTGTACAGGTCGTGGTCGTAGGTCGTGGAGACGTACGGGGAGGGCTGGTTGACCAGCACGTACTGCTCCAGGTCGTACTGACCGTTCACCACGTCCTTGGGTTTGAAGCCCTCCTCGAAGACGATCGAGGGGCCGCGGCCGTCGGCGCGGTAGAGGGTGCCGCAGGTCTTGCGCCAGACCGGCTCGGGGGTGATCCGGCCGACGTCGACACGGCGGTCGGCGGCGGCCTTGACCGGGTCGTCGTACTGGACGGAACAGTCGGCGGGAACGGGGGCCTTCGCCGGCGCGGTGGCCGCCGTCGTGGCGAAGACTGCGGCCAGGGACAGGACGACGGCAGCGGCGCGCCGCCGCAGAGGGGCTGTGGTCATGGAGAGCACAATTCCGGTTCCGCGGCGGCGCGTTGGGGATGTTCACTCGTCCGGCGGCGTGTCAACGTCACGTCAGCGGAAGATGCCGGTGTGGCCGAGCGAGTAGCGGCCCGGCTGCGGATACACCGCGAGGCCGTGCGGGCCGCTGCCGACCGGGATACGGGCCAGCTGGGTGCCGGTGCGGGTGTCGATGGCGTACACCTCGCCGTCGTAACGGCCCGACAGCCACAGGACCTTGCCGTCGGCCGAGACCCCGCCCATGTCGGGACTGCCGCCGTCGGGGAGATGCCACTTCTTGGTGAGCTTGTTCTGGGTGAAGTCGAAGACGGACACCGAGCCCTCGCCCCGGTTGGAGACGTACATCTCGCGGGAGTCGCGGCTGACGTACAGGCCGTGGCAGCCCTTGCCGGTGGGCAGCAGCTTCGGCTCGTCGAACTTGTCGCCGTCCAGGACCCACATGCCGTGGGCCATCATGTCGGCGATGTAGAACTTCTTGCCGTCCGGGGAGATCTTGACGTCCTGCGGCATCGCTTCGTCGAAGGGGAGCTTCTGCTGCCCGACCACCTTCATCTTCTGGGTGTCGACCTTGAGCAGTTCACCGCTGAACTCGCAGGAGACGATGAAGTACTTGCCGTCCAGCGAGAAGTCGGCGTGGTTGACGCCGTAGCAGGTGACCGGCTCCGTCTTGATCCGCTTCATGGTGTGCGGGTCGCGGAAGACGAGCTCGCGGTCGAGGGAGGCCATCACGACGGCGTACTTGCCGTTGGGCGTGAAGTAGAGGTTGTACGGGTCGTGGACCTCGACCTCCTTGCCCGCCTTGCCGGTCTTCGGGTCGATGGGGGTGAGCGTGTGGCCCCGGTTGTTGTTGACCCAGAGCGTCTTCATGTCCCAGGAGGGGACGACGTGTTGGGGCTGGCGGCCGACCGGGATCGTGTCGACGATCTCGTACGTCTTCGGGTCGATGACCGAGACCGTGTCGGACTCGGTGTTGGGGACGTAGACCCGGCTCGGGAAGTCCTTGACCACCGGGGAGAGCTTGTTCGGGCGGTCGGCGGCGTAGACGTCCTCCGGGTCCAGCACCGGGGGCATACCGGGCAGTCCGTGGACCGGTTTCTTCTTCGGCGGGGCGGGGACTGCGGCGGCCTTGGTGCCGCGGGCCTCCCTGGTCTTCTCCCTGGACTCCGTGCCACAGGCGGCGATGGCGGCGAGGGCGGCGACCGCGAGGAGGGTCGTTCTGGCGAGGTTGCGCGGGGTGGGGTGGCGGTGCATCAACTGAACAGCTCCGTGGTGGTGACGGCGGTCAGTCCGCGGCGGTCGAGGTCTTCGAGTACGGCGGGGAGGGCGGCGACCGTGTCCTCGTAGCCGAAGTGCAGGCTCACGATCGAGCCGGGACTGATCTCGGCGGCGAGGGTGCGGGTGATCTCGGCGGGGCCGGGTCGTGTGAAGTCGAGGGAGTCGACGTCGTAGGACAGGACGTGCGGGTAGCCGGCGTCGCGGGCCAGGCGGGCGACCAGGGGGGAGGCCCGGGCCGCGCGGGACGGGCGGAACCAGGTGCCGATGGAGCCGGTGAGGCGTCGTAGGCGCTCGGCGCAGCCGATGATCTCG
The DNA here is from genome assembly GCF_014257025.1 of Streptomyces cupreus. Classification (GTDB taxonomy): domain Bacteria; phylum Actinomycetota; class Actinomycetes; order Streptomycetales; family Streptomycetaceae; genus Streptomyces; species Streptomyces cupreus. Next base: position 20,625 of record NZ_JACMSF010000079.1, on the reverse strand, counting down.
GCCTGGGCCTGCGCCTCTCGCATCGTGTTGATGTCGAGGTGGTTCTGGGTGTGGTTGCCGAGGTCGTGGCCGGCGTCGAGGATGCGGTGGGCGAGTGCGGGGTTCTCGTCCAGCCAGGTGCCCACGGCCAGGACCGTGATGTGGGCGGCGTGCCGTTCGGCTTCTCGGAGGACCGCTTCGGCGGTGCTGGGGTCGCCGTTGCCGTGGAAGGTGAGGGCGACGCGGTGGGTGTCGCTCGGGCCGTGGGTGAGGTGGGTGGGGTGGCCCGGGATACGGCGGGGGGTGCGGTGTCTGGGCGCGATGTGGTGGGCGGCGGCGCCGGTGGTGGTGCAGGCGGCGGTGAGGGCCGTTGCGGTGACTAGTCCGGCGGTTGCTTTGAGAACCGTCCGGCGGTCGGTCTGGGTCACGTGCCCTATTTAAGGGCGATCAAGGAGCAATTCGGGGGATTTTCACCCCTGCGGCCTTACGTCAGCGGTCCGCCACCCTCATCTCGAACCATGTCGTCTTGCCCCTCGGCAGCAGATCCACTCCCCAGCGGTCCGCCAGCTTGTCCACCAGGAACAGGCCCCTGCCGCTGACGTCCATCTCCTGAACCGGCATCAGACACGGCAGGCCCCTCGACGGATCGCGGACCTCGATACGGATCCAGCCGCGGCGGCGGCGCATTCGGAGGCCGAAGACCCGGGCCCCGGTGTGGCGGACCGCGTTCCCTACCAGTTCCGAGACCAGTAAGACCGCGTCTTCCGTCATCTTCGCCGTCAGGCCCCACTGACGCAGGACGACCACCTGAGCCAGACGGCGGGCGGTGGCCGCGGATTCGGGGCGGGAAGGGAGCGGAACCTCCGCCTCCGTGGGATTGCCGAACAACTCCAGTGCCTTCACGGCGTGTTCGTCCTCGACCGTCGGCGACCAGCGCGCCGCGGTCGCACGGCCGTGTCCCCGCGGCTGTTCGATACCCTCCAGCCCCGCCATGCCCCCATCATGGCCGCCCAGAGCGCCCTCCGGGGCCGTTCCTGCGGAATACGCCCCCCGGAATCCACCATTCCGCGAGCGTCGGTTGGCATATGACAGGGGCAATTCAGAGTCCGTCGTACACCTTGTGGCCTGCGGCGGAGGCTCTGCTGATGGCAATCGACGGGCCTCCTCGACAAGACAGGCTTAAGGCCGCCTTAAGGCTCCCATAAACCGTCCCATCGAGGGACCCGGATCAGACATCGCGTCAATTGCAAGGGGTTCCGCGGGATTCGACGGAGTGAATCAGAGGAACTTGGCCTTGCCCGGGCCGTCCTCCACGAAGCTGCGCATCCCGGTCTCGCGGTCCGCCGTGGCGAACAGGCCCGCGAACCAGTTGCGTTCCACCGCGAGGCCGGTCTCGATGTCCGTCTCAAGGCCGGTGTCGATGGACTCCTTCGCGGCGCGCAGCGCGATCGCCGGGCCCTGCGCGAGCTTCGCGGCCCAGGCGTGCGCGGCAGCGTACACCTCCTGGGCGGGGACCACACGGTCCACCAGACCCAGCGTCAATGCCTCGTCCGCCTTGACCATCCGGCCGGTGAAGATGAGGTCCTTCGCCTTGGACGGGCCGACAAGACGGGACAGCCGCTGGGTGCCGCCCGCGCCCGGGATCAGGCCGAGCAGGATCTCCGGCTGGCCCAGCTTGGCGTTCTCCGCGGCGATACGGAAGTCCGCGCACAGGGCCAACTCGCAGCCGCCGCCGAGGGCGTAGCCGGTGACCGCCGCGACCACCGGCTTGGGGATACGGGCCACGGCGGTGAAGGAGTCCTGCAGGGCGCGGGCGCGCAGGACCATGGCCGTGTGGTCCATGGCCTGCATCTCCTTGATGTCCGCGCCGGCCGCGAACACCTTCTCGCCGCCGTAGATCACCACGGCGCGCACGTCCTCGCGGCGGGTCGCCTCCTCGGCGAGTTCCTTGAGGCGGTCCTGGGTGGCGATGTCCAGCGCGTTCATCGGGGGGCGGTCCAGGCGGAGCGTGCCCACGCCCTCGGCGACTTCGAGATTCACGGTCATGCTCCGCAGGTTAACGGTGACTAACGCCCGCGCAGAAGGGCGGCCCCGTAGAGCCTGCGTCACATCCTCGGCCGGATCGGCGCGAGGCGGCGATGGGGGTGCCCCCGCGCGAGTCGGCGAAGCCGTTCGAGCGTGGGGGAGCGTGCGATCGCAAGGCGCCGGAGCGCCCTCGACGGGGGAGGAACCACGTGGGCGGTTCGGCAACGCGGCTGGGGGTCCCCCTCTGGGGAGTGCGTGCCAGACGTCGCGCGCCCGGCCGGGGATGTGACACAGGCTCTTACTTCGTCCACTCCTCCCAGGACATGTTCCAGCCGTTGAGGCCGTTGTCCGGGGCGACCGTCTGGTCGTTGGAGTTCTTCACGACCACCACGTCGCCGATCATGGAGTGGTTGTAGAACCACGCGGCCGGGACGCCGCTGTCGTAGGCGCCCTTGACGTCGCGCAGGCCCACGCAGCCGTGGCTGGCGTTGTAGTTGCCGAAAGCGTCGCCGCCCCAGTAGTTGCCGTGGATGAAGGTGCCGGACTGGGTCAGGCGCATGGCGTGCGGGACGTCGTCGATGTCGTACTCGCCGTCGTAGCCGACCGTGTCGCCGTTCATCCGGGTCTCTACGAACTTCTCGGTGATGACCATCTGGCCGTTCCAGGTGTCGTACCCGGGCTTGCCGGTGGTGACCGGGATGGTCTTGACGACCTTGCCGTCCTGCATGACCTTCATGTGCTTGGTCTTCACGTCGACGACGGAGACCTGGTTACGGCCGATGGTGAAGGAGACGGTCTTCTTCTGCTCGCCGTAGACGCCGTCGCGGCCCTCGACGCCGTCGAGGTTGAGGTCGACGGTGACCTTGGTGCCTTCCTTCCAGTACTTCTCTGGGCGGAAGTCGAGGCGGTCGTTGCCGAACCAGTGGCCCTGGACGTCCACGGCCGGTTCGGTCTTGATCCGCACGGCCTTCTCGACGTCGTCCGGGTTGGTGATGCCCCGGTCGAAGCGGAGGGAGAAGGACATTCCGACGCCGACCTTCGAGCCGTCCTCGGGGGTGAAGCTGCCGATGAAGGTGTTCTCGGGCGTCAGTGTGGTGAAGCTGGAGTCCTCGGCGGCCGCACGGCCCTCGGAGTCCTTGGCGACCGCGTGCACGGTGTACTTGGTGGACGCGGCAAGGTGGGTGGACGGCGTCCAGCTCGCACCCCCGTCGGTGATCTTCCCGGGTATCGCCTCGCCCTTGGCGTCCTTGACGACGACCTCGGACAACTTGCCCTTGGCGGCGCTGACCTTGAGGGCGCCGCTGGTGTCGACGGACTTGGCGCCGTCCTTCGGGGCTATGGAGACCACGGCCTGCGACTGCTTGCTCTCGGCGGTGCCGGAGTCGTCGGCCTTGCCCTTGCCGTCGCCGGAACCCGAGTCCGAGCCCCCACCGCACGCGGTGACCGCCAGCAGCAACCCGCCTGCCAGCACCGCCGTCATCCTCCGCCGCCCGCGCCTGCCCCTCGTTTGATTCGTTCGCCCCCGGGGCTCCGCCTCGCTCGCGCGTGCGTCAACCGACGCCCCCGATATCGGTCGCACGTTCAAGTCCTTCTCTCCCCTCGCCGGGCCTGGTCAGGCCCCCGCCCCCACACGTCAGCCACGTGCTCGGCGCATATTAACCACAAGGTCATCCGGCGCGACGCCCCACGATTGTCACCGTTCCGTACCGAGTTCGGCCCCTCCGACGCAGAAGCCGGGAATCCGCCCCGGACTCCATCGACCTGCGACGCCGCCCCAGCAGCCCCCCTCAGCCCACCACTTTCAGCAGCAGCACCGCCCGCGCCGGAACCGTGATCGCCGTCCCCGCCCGATGCACCGCCCCCGGTGACTCGCCCTGCTCCTCCCGCGCGGTGTCGACGACCACCTCGTACTCCTCCGCCCATGGCGGCGCCGGCAGCACGAAGCTCACCGGGCGGTCCCCGGCGTGCAGGACGGCCAGGAAGCTGTCGTCGACGATCGGGGCGCCCCGTTCGTCCCGGCCCGGGATGTCCCGCCCGGAGAGATACATGCCGAGCGTGGCGGCGGGCGCGTACCAGTCCCGTTCCGTCATCTCCGTGCCCCGCGCGGTGAACCAGGCCAGATCCCGCAGCCCGTCCGCCGAGTGCGCGCGCCCGGAGAAGAAGGCCCGGCGGCGCAGCACGGGATGCCGGTGGCGCAGCTCGATCAGCCGGGAGGTCAGCTCGAACAGCGCCTTCCAACCCGGGTCCTCCAGCAGCCCCCAGTCCAGCCAGCTGATCTCGTTGTCCTGGCAGTAGGCGTTGTTGTTGCCGCGCTGGGTGCGCCCCAGCTCGTCGCCCGCGACCAGCATCGGCACACCCGTGGACAGCAACAGGGTGGTCAGCAGGTTCCGCAACTGCCGCCGCCTGAGCGCCCGTACGCGCTCCTCGTCCGTCTCGCCCTCCGCGCCGCAGTTCCACGCGCGGTTGTCGTCCGTGCCGTCCCGGTTGCCCTCGCCGTTCGCCTCGTTGTGCTTGTGCTCGTAGGACACGAGATCGCGGAGCGTGAAACCGTCGTGCGCCGTCACGAAGTTGACCGAGGCGTACGGCCGCCTGCCGCCCCACGCGTACAGGTCGCTCGACCCCGACAGCCGGTAGCCCAGATCCCGTACGTCCGGCAGCGCGCCCCGCCAGAAGTCCCGTACGGCGTTGCGATAGCGGTCGTTCCACTCCGTCCACAGCGGGGGGAACGCGCCCACCTGATAGCCGCCGGAGCCCACGTCCCATGGCTCGGCTATCAGTTTCACCCGGCGCAGCACCGGGTCCTGGGCGATGACGGCGAGGAACGGCGAGAGCATGTCGACGTCGTGCATGGAGCGGGCCAGCGCGGCGGCGAGGTCGAAGCGGAAGCCGTCGACGCCCATCTCGGTGACCCAGTAGCGCAGGGAGTCGGTGATCAGCCGCAGGACATGGGGCTGGACGACATGGAGGGTGTTGCCGCAGCCCGTGTAGTCGGCGTACCTGCGTGCGTCCGACTGCAGGCGGTAGTAGCCCCGGTTGTCGATGCCCTTCAGGGACAGCGTCGGGCCCAGCTCGCCCGCCTCCGCCGTGTGGTTGTAGACGACGTCGAGGATGACCTCGATCCCGGCCTCGTGCAGCGCGCGCACCATCCGCTTGAACTCGCCGACCTGCTGACCGGTCGTCCCGGAGGCCGCGTACCCGGCATGCGGGGCGAAGTAGCCGATGGAGTTGTAGCCCCAGTAGTTCTTCAGGCCGCGCCGCAGCAGATGGTCCTCGTGCGCGAACTGATGGACCGGCAGCAGCTCCACGGCCGTCACGCCCAGCTTGACCAGGTGCTCGATCGCGGCCGGGTGCGCGAGACCCGCGTACGTCCCGCGCAGTTCTTCGGGGATGCCCGGGTGCAGCTTGGTGAAGCCGCGTACATGCACCTCGTAGATGACCGAGTCCGCCCACGGCGTCTTCGGCCGGCGGTCGTCCGTCCAGTCGTCGTCATCGTGCACGACGACGCCCTTGGGGACGTACGGCGCCGAGTCCCGGTCGTCCCGGACGGTGTCCGCGACCTGCTGCTGCGGCCAGTCCCGGACATGGCCGTACACCTCCGGCGGCAGCCCGAAGTCGCCGTCCACCGCGCGGGCGTACGGGTCGAGCAGCAGCTTCGCCGGGTTCCAGCGGGCGCCGGTCCAGGGATCCCAGCGGCCGTGCACCCGGAAGCCGTAACGCTGGCCCGGCATCACACCGGGCACGAAGCCGTGCCAGATCTCGTGCGTCAGCTCGGTCAGCTTGGCCCGGGTCTCCTTGCCCGCATCGTCGAACAGACACAGCTCGACCGCCTCGGCGCCGCCCGCCCACAGCGCGAAGTTGGTACCGGCCACCCCGTCCGGGCCCACTCGGAAGCGGGCGCCCAGCGGCGTCGGCGCACCCGGCCACACGGGCGCGCCCGGCGTCCGGCGCGGGGTTCCGTTGAGGACGGCGCCTTCGGCGGCCCGCTCCTGAGCCACCGCCTCACGCTCGGCTGCGCTGCTGGACACCTTCGGCCTCCCACGGCTCGCTTGAACAACGCGGAAACGGGCATGCCAAGACCCCGGCCACTCTTTTAGGGCTGTTCGCCTCCGGTGCGCTTCTGCCGGTGTCGGGAGGGCGACCGTGCTCAACCCTTCGGGCCTGCGCGCGCTCGCCCTCCCGACACCGGCGCGCCCCTTCGGCTCACAGCCGTGGCTCCCCGTCGCGTCGTCCTCCCCACTGTTCTGCCCAGCGCTTGGCTCGCACTCACGTTTCCCCGGAGCGTGCCCGGTCGTTGGGATCCTTGTGAGGCACGTACAAGGGCGCGCGCGGCGCGCGGGGGCCGCGCTGGCCGCCGTACTGACATGGGCAGGACTGCTGGCCGGGGCCGCCGGCTGCACTTCGGACGCCACCGGCGGGCTCGGCAGATCCCGGGCACCCGAGGAGGTGATTCGCGTCTCCCCGGACGACGGCAGCCGGGGGGTGAGCCCCGAGAAGCCGTTGCGGGTAGGGGTGCCCAGCGGGCGCCTGGAGTCGGTGAAGGTCGTCAAGTCGCAGGACGCGCAGGAAACCCCGGTCCCCGGGCGCATCTCCGACGACGGACTGCGCTGGGAACCCGACGACCGACAGCTGGCGCTGGCCGCCCGCTACACCGTCGACGTGGTGGCCCTCGACGGCCACGGCCGCCGCTCCGCCCGGCACACCACCTTCACCACCTACGTCCCCGAGGAACGGTTCATCGGGTACGTCTCCCCGGAGAACCGCTCCACCGTCGGCACCGGAATGATCGTCTCCCTGGAGTTCAACCGGGAGATCGAGAACCGCGCCGCCGTCGAGCGGGCCGTGCACGTCACCGCCCGCCCGGCCGTCGAGATCCGCCCGCACTGGTTCGGCAAGGGCCGCCTCGACTTCCGCCCCGAGCGGTACTGGAAGCCCGGCACCCAGGTCACCGTCTCCCTCCAACTCCGCGACGTGGAGGGCGCGCCCGGGGTCTACGGCCTGCAGTACAAGACGTTCTCCTTCACCGTCGGCCGCCACCAGGTCTCCACCGTCGACGCGGCCGAGCACACCATGGACGTCCGGCGCGACGGCGAACTCCTCGCCACCGTCCCGATCACGGCCGGCGCCCCCAAGACCACCACCTACAACGGCAAGATGGTCGTCACCGAGATGCTCGAAGTGACCCGGATGAACGGCGCGACGGTCGGCTTCACCGACAACGACGGCAAGGGCGAGTACGACATCCCGGATGTCCCGCACGCCATGCGGCTGACCGATTCCGGCACCTTCCTGCACGGCAACTACTGGGCGCCGGACGCCTTCGGGAAGGCCAATGTCAGCCATGGCTGCGTGGGGCTCAGGGACGTCCAGGGCGGCGGTTCGGACACCCCGGCGGGCTGGTTCTTCGACCGCAGTCTGATCGGGGACGTCGTCGAGGTCGTCAACAGCAAGGACAAGCAGGTCGCTCCGGACAACGGCCTCGGCGGATGGAACATGGACTGGGAGACGTGGAAGGCCGGGAGCGCGGTGGAGTAGCGGGGCTGCCGTCGGCCAAAACTCGGTGGGCGTTGTCAGTGGCGATCCGTAGGCTCGCTGCTGATGCCCACGACACCTGTAACCACCAAGGAACGCTCCGCCGTCAGGACCCTGCTGCGCCTGTGGCCGTACGTCCGGCCGGTGCGGGCGCGGCTGTTCACCGCCGCGTTCGTGGCGATCCTCGCCTCGTGCGTGGGGCTTGTGATCCCGCTCGTGCTGAAGTGGATGGTGGACGGGCCGGTCTCCGAGCGGGATCCGGCCGGGGTATGGCTCGGGGCGCTGTATCTGCTGCTGCTCGGGCTCGCGGAGGCGTTGCTGTTCGGGCTGCGGCGCTGGCTGGTGGCCCGGCCGCTGTCGCATGTCGAGGCGGAGATGCGGGCGGGTCTTTACCGGCATCTCCAGCGACTGCCCGTCGCCTTCCATGACCGGTGGGCGTCGGGGCAGTTGCTGTCCCGGGGGACCACCGATCTGATGCTGCTGCGGATGTTCCTCGCGTTTCCGCTGACCTTCCTGCTGGTCAACGGCGTCACCATTCTGGTCGGCGTGATCATCATGCTGCTTCAGGACTGGACGCTGGGTCTTGTGATCCTCGGGCCCGCCGTGCCGGTGATCGTGATGTGCGTGGTCTTCGAGAAGCGGTACGCCGAGGTGGCGCGGCGTGCGCAGGACCAGGTCGGGGATCTGACGACCGTGGTCGAGGAGAGCGTGCTCGGGATCCGGATCATCAAGGGGTTCGGGCGGCATCGGAGTCAGGCCCGTGCGTTCCGGGAGCTGTCGTGGACGCTGCGGGGGACGGAGCTGCGGAAGGCTCGGCTGCTGGCCGCCATCTGGGCGGTGATCGTGACGTTGCCCGAGGTGGCTGTCGGGGCGGCGTTGGTGGTGGGGTGTGTGCAGGTCGCGGACGGTCAGCTGTCCGCGGGCACGTTGGTCGCCTTTCTGTCTACGGCGCTTGCTCTGCGGTGGCCCGTGGAGTCGATCGGGTTCCTGCTGGCGATGAGTCAGGAGGCGGCCACCGCTACGGAGCGGTACTTCGAGGTTCTGGACGAGGTGCCGGAGGAGGGGGCGGCACATCTGCCCGCAGCTACGCGGGCTGATCAGCGCGGACTTCTCTTCGACGGCGTCTCCTTCCGCTACCCCGACGCCCCACCCGACTCCCCACCCATCCTCGACCGCATCGATCTCCACATCCTCCCCGGCGAATCCATGGCCCTCGTCGGGGCCACCGGCAGTGGCAAGACCACCCTCACCGCGCTCGTCCCCCGCCTGCATGAAGTGACGTCCGGGCGGATCACTCTCGACGGCGCGGACATCATGGCCATGTCCCGGGAAGAGCTGCGCTCCACAGTCGCCGTCGCCTTCGAGGAGCCCACCCTGTTCTCCGCCTCCGTCGGGGAGAACGTCCTCATGGGGGCCGACGACACCGCCGGAACGCCCGAGCTCGACCGTGCGCTCTCCGTCGCTCAGGCCGACTTCGCGCACGCCCTTCCGCAGGGCACCGACACCCAGGTCGGCGAGCAGGGGCTCAGCCTCTCCGGAGGCCAGCGGCAGCGGCTGGCACTCGCGCGGGCAGTCGTAGGACGGCCGCGGTTCCTCGTGCTCGACGATCCGCTGTCCGCCCTCGATGTGCATACCGAAGCCGCCGTGGAGGCCGCCTTGCGGGACGTTCTCGCGGAGACCACCGCGCTGATCGTGGCGCACCGGCCGTCCACCGTGCTGCTCGCCGACCGGGTCGCCCTGCTCTCCGGCGGGCGGATCGTCGCGGTCGGGACGCATCACGAACTGCTGCGCACGAACGCCGAGTACGCCCATCTGATGTCGGGAGCGGACGAGGAGGCCCACCGATGACCGCGCCCACCACCACGGCACCGGCCAAGAGCGGCGGACCGCAGAGCGAGGACACCGGGGACCCCTTCGACCGGGACGTCCTGCCCACTCCCCCGGGCGCCACCGGCGCGCTGCTGCGTTCGCTGCTCACGCCGATGAAGGCGAGGGTCGCGCTCACCACCCTGCTGCTGCTGGTCCAGCAGGCGGCCGTGCAGGCGGGCCCGCTGCTGGTGGCGTACGCCATCGACGAGGCCGTACCGGCGTTCCGGGCGGACGACCACGGCCCGCTGATCGCCGTGGCCGTCGGCTATCTGCTCTGCGCGGCGGTCTCCGGCGCCCTCCAGTACGCGTTCATCATCGCCTCGGCCCGCGTCAACCAGGATGTGCTGCTGGATCTGCGCGGCCGGATCTTCCGGCACGCGCAGGCGCTGAGCGTCGACTTCCACGAGCGATATACGAGCGGCCGTCTGATCTCCCGGTCCACCACGGACGTGGAGTCGCTGCGGGAGCTGCTCAGCGAGGGGCTTCAGGAACTCGTCACCGTCATCCTGTCGTTCGTCTACATCTCGGCGATGCTGCTCTGGCTCGACCTCGGGCTCGGCGCGGTCGCGGTGGCCTCCTTCGTGCCGCTGTATCTGCTGATGCGGAACTACCAGCGGCGGGCGGGGCGGGTGTACCGGATGCGGTCCACCGCCATCGCCGCGGTGATCGTGAAGTTCGTGGAGACGATGAACGGCATCCGGCCGGTGCGCGCGTTCCGCCGCGAGGCCGTCAACGACGCCGACTTCGCGGTACTGAACAAGCGGCACGAGCGGACCAACGGCGACGCGCTGCTGGAGATGGCCCGGTATGTCGTCGGCTCACGGCTGGTCGCCAACACGGCCGTCGCGGCGATCGTGCTGTGGGGCGCCTACCGGGTCGCGGGCGGCACGCTGGCGCTCGGGGTGCTGGCGGCCGCGGTGCTGTATCTGCGGCGGCTGTACGACCCGATCGACCGGCTCGCCATGTTCCTGAACTCCTACCAGTCGGCGGCGGCCTCCCTGGAGAAGATCGCGGGGCTGCTGACCCAGACACCGTCCGTGCCCGAGCCGTCAACACCCAGGCAGCTCCCGGCACTTGAGTCCGAGCACCCCGGCCGCGAGGTCGTCTTCGACGGGGTGCGGTTCGCCTATCGCACCGGCGGCGAGGTGCTGCCCACCTTCGATCTCACCCTTCCGGCCGGGCAGACGGTCGCGGTGGTCGGTGCGACCGGCGCCGGCAAGTCGACGCTGGCGAAGCTGCTCGCCCGGTTCTACGACCCGTCCGACGGCCGGGTACTGCTGGACGGGGTCGATCTGCGCGAGCTGTCCGTGCCCGAACTGCGGCGCGGGGTGGTGATGGTGACCCAGGAGGCGTTCCTGTTCTCCGGCACGGTCGCCGAGAACATCGCCATCGGGCGGCCCGACGCCACCCGGGAGGAGATCGAGCGGGCCGCGAAGGCGATCGGCGCGCACGAGTTCATCAGCGCCCTGCCCGACGGCTACGACACCGACGTGCGCAAGCGGGGCGGCCGTATCTCCGCGGGTCAGCGCCAACTCGTGGCGTTCGCACGGGCGTTGCTCGCCGACCCCGCGGTGCTGATCCTCGACGAGGCGACCAGTTCGCTGGACATCCCTGGGGAGCGGGCGGTGCAGCGCGCGATGGCGACCGTGCTGCAGGGCCGTACGGCGGTGGTGATCGCGCACCGGCTGTCCACCGTGGAGATCGCGGACCGGGTACTGGTCATGGAGCACGGACGGATCGTCGAGGACGGCTCGCCCGCCGAACTCATCGCGGGGACCGGCCGGTTCGCCGATCTGCACCGGGCGTGGCGGGACAGTCTGGCGTAGGCCCAAAGGGGTGGATCCAGGCAAGCGGCAGATCCAAACTGTCCGTATAACGAACATGAACTCCCGGACAACGAACGATTTCCGGCCAACTTTCTGACGCGACCCTGACAGGAGTGCTGATCTCCTGCCACGCTTCCCACGGCCGCTTCACAGCAACCCCATACGTTCCCACCGCTGTGTCAGGCCGTCGCTCCCGCACGTCGTTCTGCGTACCGCCAGTTCTGCCCGCCCGGCCCACCCGCCGGACGGTCTCCCCTGGCCGCGCGATCCGCGGCCGCGCAGAAGGAGTCAGTTTTGAGAAGCAGTTCCTCAGACAGACGCACCTCCCACAGATCCACCACCCGTCGGGCCGCCGCAGTCGCCCTCGTCGGTGTGTCCGCCCTGATCGCCGCGGCCGTCCAGTCGGGCGCCGCCACCGCAGCCCCGGAGAAGGCACCGTCGGCCGCGGGCAAGGTCGTCCCGGGCGCCGAGTCGGTCAAGCTCACCCCCGCCCAGCGCGCCGAGCTGATCCGCACGGCCAACGCCACCAAGGCGGAGACCGCCGAAGAACTCGGCCTCGGCGCCAAGGAGAAGCTGGTCGTCCGTGACGTCCTCAAGGACGGCAACGGCACGATCCACACCCGCTACGAGCGCACCTACGACGGACTGCCCGTCCTCGGCGGCGACCTCGTCGTCAAGAGCACCAAGGCGGACGCCACCGCGGCCGTCGTGAAGGCCACCAAGAAGGCGATCAAGCCGGCCACCACCAAGGCGGCCGTGTCCGCGGCGAAGGCCGAGCGGCAGGCGCTCGCCGCGGCGAAGGCGGAGGACGCCAAGGACGCGGACGTCAACCGTGCGCCCCGCAAGGTGATCTGGGCGGCCAACGGCACCCCGAAGGTGGCGTTCGAGACGGTCGTCGGCGGCGTCCAGCACGACGGCACCCCGCAGGAGCTGCACGTCGTCACCGACGCCACCACGGGCGAGAAGCTGTACGAGTGGGAGGCCATCGAGACCGGCACCGGCAACACGGTGTACTCCGGCACGGTCACCCTCACGACCACGCAGTCCGGATCGACGTACAACCTCACCGACGGCGCGCGCGGCGGGCACAAGACGTACAACCTCAACCGCGGCACCTCCGGCACCGGGACGCTCTTCTCCGGCTCCGACGACGTGTGGGGCAACGGCAGCCCGTCCAACCTGGAGTCGGCCGCGGCCGACGCGCACTACGGCGCCGCGCTGACCTGGGACTACTACAAGAACGTGCACGGGCGCAGCGGCATCCGCGGCGACGGCGTCGGCGCGTACTCCCGGGTCCACTACGGCAACAACTACGTCAACGCCTTCTGGTCCGACAGCTGCTTCTGCATGACGTACGGCGACGGCTCGGGCAACACCAACCCGCTGACGTCGATCGACGTGGCCGCGCACGAGATGACGCACGGGCTCACGTCCAACACGGCCGGCCTCAACTACAGCGGCGAGTCCGGCGGCCTCAACGAGGCCACCTCCGACATCTTCGGGTCGACGGTCGAGTTCTACGCCAACAACTCCTCCGACGTCGGTGACTACCTCATCGGCGAGGAGATCAACATCAACGGCGACGGCACGCCGCTGCGTTACATGGACGAGCCGGACAAGGACGGCTCGTCGTACGACAACTGGTTCTCCGGGATCGGCAACCAGGACGTGCACTACTCGTCCGGCCCCGCGAACCACTTCTTCTACCTCCTTTCGGAGGGCAGCGGCGCCAAGACCATCAACGGCGTCAGCTACAACTCGCCCACCGCGGACGGCCTCGCGGTCACCGGCATCGGCCGGGACAAGGCGGAGAAGATCTGGTTCCGCGCGCTGACCACCAAGTTCACCTCCACCACCAACTACGCGGGCGCCCGCACCGGCACCCTCGCGGCGGCCGGTGAGCTGTACGGCACCACCAGCCCCGAGTACGCGGCGGTGCAGCATGCCTGGGCAGGCGTCGCCGTCGGTTCGCGGCCGGGTGGCGGCGGTGGCGGCACGTCCTTCGAGAACACCGCCGACGTGTCGATCCCGGACAACGGTTCGGCGGTCACCTCGTCGATCACCGTCTCCGGGCGGACCGGCAACGCGCCGTCCAACCTCGCGGTGGCGGTCGACATCGTCCACACCTTCATCGGTGACCTCCAGGTCCAGCTCGTGGCCCCCGACGGCACGGCGTACACGCTGAAGGGCTACGGCACCGGCGGCAGTTCGGACAACATCAACACCACGTACACCGTGAACGCCTCCTCCGAGGTCGCCAACGGCACCTGGCAGTTGAGGGTCCAGGACAACGCGGCCATCGACACCGGCTACATCAACAGCTGGAAGCTGACGTTCCCGTAGAACGTCCCGCTCCTTGTGACAGGGCGCCGTCCCGGTGGTTCAACTCCCCGGGACGGCGCCCGCTTTACATTCCTGAAACGTTCACCGGACAGTCGGGTTTCGGTCAATATCGTTTAGGGGTCCTGACATGTACGCGCCTCTGGTGTCACTCTTCCCTCACCCGCCGCACAACTTCCCAGCCCTCCCCCACATAAGGAGTTTGTGTGACCCCCCTCTACGCGCGTCACAAGCGCACCACCCTGGCCATCGCCACCGCGGTCGCGGCCGGGGCCCTCCTCACCACCGGTCTGACCACCACCGGTGCCGCCGCCAAGACCGACCCTGCCGCCGACGCCGCCCCGGTCCAGCTCACCTCCGCCGCCCGCACGGCCCTGATCAAGCAGGCGGCCGCCGAGGCGCCCACGACGGCCGACGCGATAGGCCTCGGCGCCAAGGAGGAACTGGTCGTCAAGGACGTCGTGAAGGACGCCGACGGCTCCACCCACACGCGCTATGAGCGCACTTACGCGGGCCTGCCCGTCCTCGGCGGCGACCTCATCGTCCACGAGACGGCGTCCGGCAGGACCGAGGGCGTCACGAAGGCCACCAAGGCCGCCGTCAAGGTCGCCGACCTCACCGCCGACGTCACCAAGGCCGCCGCCGAGAAGCAGGCCGTGAAGGCCGCCAAGGCGGAGGGCTCCACCAAGTCCGCCGCCGACAAGGCCCCGCGCAAGGTCGTCTGGGCCGCGAGCGGCACCCCCACCCTCGCCTACGAGACGGTCGTCGGCGGCTTCCAGCACGACGGCACCCCGCAGGAACTGCACGTCGTCACCGACGCGCAGAGCGGCGAGAAGCTGTACGAGTGGGAGGCGGTCCAGACCGGCACGGGCAACAGCCAGTACAGCGGCACGGTGACCATCGGCACCTCGCTGTCGGGCTCGACGTACCAGCTCAACGACTCCTCGCGCGGCGCCCACAAGACGTACAACAAGGCGCGCTCCACCTCCTCCTCGGCGGGCACCCTGTTCACCGACGCGGACGACACCTGGGGCACCGGAGCGGCGTCGAGCTCCTCGACCTCGCAGACCGCCGCCGTGGACGCCCACTACGGCGCCCAGGTCACCTGGGACTTCTACAAGAACGTCCTCGGCCGCAACGGCATCAAGAACAACGGCGTCGCCGCCTACTCCCGGGTCCACTACGGCAACGCCTACGTCAACGCCTTCTGGTCCGACAGCTGCTTCTGCATGACGTACGGCGACGGCTCGGGCAACACCAAGCCGCTCACCTCGCTGGACGTGGCCGGCCACGAGATGACCCACGGCGTCACCTCCAACACCGCCGGGCTCAACTACTCCGGTGAGTCGGGCGGCCTGAACGAGGCGACCTCGGACATCTTCGGCACGGCGGTGGAGTTCTACGCGGCGAACTCCAAGGACGTCGGCGACTACCTCATCGGCGAGAAGATCGACATCAACGGCGACGGCACCCCGCTGCGGTACATGGACCAGCCGAGCAAGGACGGCTCGTCCGCGAACTACTGGTCGTCGTCGCTGGCGAACCTGGACGTGCACTACTCCTCCGGCCCCGCGAACCACTTCTTCTACCTCCTTTCGGAGGGCAGCGGCGCGAAGACGATCAACGGCGTCAGCTACAACTCGCCGACCTACAACGGCTCCACGGTCACCGGCATCGGCCGGGACAAGGCGGTCAAGATCTGGTACAAGGCGCTGACCGAGTACATGACCTCGACGACCAACTACAAGGGCGCCCGCACCGCCACGCTCAGCGCGGCCTCGGCCCTGTACGGCTCCACCAGCACCGAGTACAAGGCGGTCGCCGCGGCCTGGACCGCCGTCAACGTCAGCTGACCGACACGGCGTTGACGGGCGGCACCCGGGACGAAGGCATCCCCGGGTGCCGCCCTACGCTTGGTACCCATGTCCTTCACGTACGACGACGTCGGCGCCACCCGGGAGCCCGGGTTCTGCCCGCCCGGATTCCACCCGCTGCATGTGCGCACCCGCATCGGCGAGGGCCACGAGGTCTTCAGCCGGGCGGCCGAGGCCGTGCTGACCTGGGACATGCACCGGGCGATGGGCGTCGGCATAGACGCCTCCGCGGAACGCGCGGCGCCCGGCGTCGACGTCACCGTCACCCTGGCCGGCGTCATCAAGGCACCGTGCCGTGTGGTGTGGACGGTGGAGGAACACCGCCGCGCGGGCTGGGCGTACGGCACGCTGACCGGGCACCCGGAGTGCGGCGAGGAGTCCTTCGTCGTGGACCGCACCGGGGACGGCACCGTGTGGCTGACGGTGCACGCCTTCAGCCGGGGAGCGAAGTGGTACGCCCGCGCCGGCGGTCCCGCGACCCGCGGCCTTCAGCAGGCGTACGCACGGCGGTGCGGGGTCGTGCTGCGGAGGATGTGCGGGGGCGACACCTAGACGCCCCCGCGGTACCGCCTCAGCGCATGAGGACCCCGGCGCCCTCCACCACATCCTCCGACGGCGCGGTGACCAGACCCAGCTCCGCGCTCGACGCCAGCAGTCGGTGCGCCGGAAGGATCCGTACCGTGTAGCCGTACGGCCCTGTGCGGTCCAGGGACAGCGGGCCCTCGTAGACCCACCGCCCGTCCAGGTCGGGCCCGCCCGTCGGCTTCAGCGGGACCGTCGCCGCGTCCGTGATGCGGTCCTCGCCGTCGACCCGGCCCGAGACCGCCTGGACCTCCACGTCGTCCGGGACGAGATCGCCGAGGCCGACGCGGACCCTGAGGCTCAGGGTCGTGCCCAGTTCCGCCGTCGTCGTGGCGACCGAGGTCTCCACATGGTCGACGCTCACCCCGTGCCAGGCTCCCCGCACCCGCGCCTTCCAGGTCGCCAGTTCGCGCGCGGAGTCCGCGTCCATCGAGCGGTGGGCGAGCGCGGCCGGGGTGTAGAGACGCTCCACGTACTCCCGGACCATCCGCCCGGCCAGCACCTTCGGGCCGAGCAGGGTGAGGGTCTGGCGGACCATCTCGATCCAGCGGTCGGGCAGTCCGCTCTGGCCGCGCTCGTAGAAGCGCGGGGTCACCCGCTGCTCCAGCAGGTCGTAGAGCGCCGCCGCCTCGATGTCGTCCCGGCGGTCCGCGTCCGTCTCCGAGCCGTCCGCCGTGGGGATCGCCCAGCCGAAGTCCGGCTGGAACCACTCGTCCCACCAGCCGTCCAGCACCGACAGATTGAGACAGCCGTTCAGCGCCGCCTTCATCCCCGAGGTGCCGCACGCCTCCAGCGGGCGGAGCGGATTGTTCAGCCAGATGTCGCAGCCCGGGTACAGCTTCTGCGCCATCGCCATGCCGTAGTCCGGCAGGAACACGATCCGGTGGCGCACCCGCGGGTCGTCCGCGAACCGCACCAGGTCCTGGATGAGCCGCTTGCCGCCGTCGTCCGCCGGGTGCGCCTTGCCCGCCACCACGATCTGGATCGGATGCTCGGGGTGCAGCAGCAGATCCATCAGCCGGTCACGGTCGCGCAGCATCAGGGTGAGGCGCTTGTACGACGGGACACGGCGGGCGAATCCGATGGTGAGGACGTCGGGGTCGAGCACCCCGTCGATCCACCCCAACTCCGCGCTGCCCGCGCCGCGTTGCCGCCACGACGTCCGCAGCCGCTCGCGCACCTCCACCACGAGCTGCTCGCGCAGCACCCGGCGCAGCTCCCAGATCTCCTGGTCGGGGATGTCCGCCACCGCGTCCCAGCGGTCCGAGCCACCGACCGTGAGCGCGTCCTCGGTGCGCTGGGCGCCGATCTGCTTGGCGCCGAGCCGGAACACCTCGGGGGCGACCCAGGTCGGGGCGTGGACGCCATTGGTGACCGAGGTGATCGGCAGCTCGTCGGCGTCGAAGCCCGGCCAGAGCCCGGAGAACATCTCGCGGCTGACGTTGCCGTGCAGCAGCGAGACGCCGTTGGCGCGCTGGCCGAGGCGCAGGCCCATCACCGCCATGTTGAAGAGGTTCGGCTCGCCTCCGGCGTAGGTCTCCATGCCGAGCTGGAGGACGCGCTCGACGTCGATGCGCGGGAGTTCGGCGTTGGGGCCGAAGTGGCGGGCGACCAGCTCACGGTCGAAGCGGTCGATGCCGGCGGGGACGGGCGTGTGGGTGGTGAAGACGGTCCCGGCCCGCACCGCCTCAAGACCGGAGTCGAAGTCAAGGCCCTGGTCGCACAGTTCGGCGATCCGTTCGAGTCCGAGGAAGCCCGCGTGCCCCTCGTTGGTGTGGAAGACCTCGGGCTCCGCGTGGCCCGTCAGCCGGCAGTACGTCCGTACCGCCCGCACCCCTCCTATACCCAGCAGCATCTCCTGGAGCAGCCGGTGCTCGCTGCCGCCGCCGTAGAGCCGGTCGGTCACCCCGCGTTCGCCGAGGTCGTTCTCCTCCACGTCGGAGTCGAGGAGCAGCAGCGGGACCCGGCCGACCTGGGCCAGCCAGACGCGGGCGTGCAGGGAGCGGCCGCCGGGCAGGGCGAGGGAGACCTGGGCGGGGGTGCCGTCGGCGTCCCTGAGCAGCGCCACCGGCAGTTCGTTGGGGTCGAGCACCGGGTAGTGCTCCTGCTGCCAGCCGTCCCTCGAAAGGGTCTGCCGGAAGTAGCCGTGCCGGTACAGCAGCCCCACTCCGATCAGCGGCACCCCGAGATCGCTGGCCGCCTTCAGGTGGTCGCCGGCCAGGATACCGAGGCCGCCGGAGTACTGCGGCAGGGCGGCGGTGATGCCGAACTCGGGGGAGAAATAGGCGACGGCGGCCGGGAGTTCGGAGGACTGCGACTGATACCAGCGGTCACCGGAGACATAGTCGGTGAGGTCGTCGGCAACGGCCGTCAGACGGCGCAGGAAGCGCCGGTCCTCGGCCAGCTCGGCCAGTCTCCCCGGCGACACACTGCCCAGGAGCCGTACGGGGTCACCGCCCGAGGAAGCCCAGCGTTCGGGATCGACGGACTGGAACAGGTCGCGGGTCTCCGCATGCCAGGACCAGCGCAGATTGCGCGCCAGGTCGCTGAGCGGCCGGAGGGGTTCGGGGAGAACGGGACGGACAGTGAATCGACGGATCGCCTTCACATTCCACCTCGGCAGGCGTGCGGAAGAGGACGCACGGCGGTGTGCGTCCTGTCATCATCTGCACGGTATCGGTGTGGGCGCTCTGTAACCACGGCGCCTTTCCCGACGTCTCCAGTGATTCTGGAGCGGGACTCGATCCGGACCACACGCACACTCCGTCCGAAAAGCGCCGCAACCTTCACGGATCCGCCATCGGCGATATGGCCGATTCCGCCCCCGTAGGCGTCCTTGTGGCGACTTCGCCCGCCACGAGAGGCTGCTCATGGCGTTCCGGCCCGCGCCGGGTGCACCCGGCAGGCAGCGGTCACCGGACGCCGAGTCGAGGAGGGGACTCGGATCATGGCACGGACGCGAACTCGGCGTCTGCGCTGGGCGGGGGGCCTGACCGCGGTGACCTGCGCCGCGGCACTTTCGGCCATCAGCCCGCCCGCGCACGCCGCACCGGAGGGGCGGATACTCGGCGCCGGTCAGCCCGGCTCCGTCAGCGGAAGCTACCTGGTGACACTCAAGGGGGGAACGCAGGCTCCGTCGGCGGCCGGACAAGGCCTCGCCGACAAGTACGGGGCGAAAATCAGCCACACCTACGGCACGGTTCTCAACGGCTACGCGATCAGGGCGAGCGAGAGACAGGCGAAGCGGCTCGCAGCCGACCCACGCGTCGCCTCGGTCGTCCAGGACACCCGGGTCACCCTGGAACACACCCAGAAGAACCCGCCGTCCTGGGGCCTGGACCGCATCGACCAGCGCAATCTGCCGCTGAACAACAGCTACACCTGGCCGGAGTCCGCGGGCTCCGGGGTGACGGTGTACGTGATCGACACCGGCATCCGTATCTCGCACAAGGACTTCGGCGGCCGCGCGAGCTACGGCTGGGACTTCGTCGGGGGCGACAAGTCGGCGGGCGACGGCAACGGCCACGGCACGCATGTCGCGGGCACGGTCGCCGGGTCCAAGTACGGCGTCGCCAAGAAGGCGAAGGTGGTCTCGGTGCGCGTCCTCGACAACGCGGGCGCGGGCACCACGGCCCAGGTCATCGCGGGCATCGACTGGGTGACCAGGAACGCGAGGAAGCCCGCGGTCGCCAACGTCAGCCTGGGCGGCCCTTACAACGCCCAGCTCAACACCGCCGTACGCAACTCCATCGCCTCCGGCGTCAGCTACACGGTCGCCGCGGGCAACTCCGGTCTCCCGGCCGGCCTCTACTCACCGGCGAGCGTCGGCCCGGCCATCACGGTCGGCGCCACCGACCGCAAGGACGCGCGGGCTGACTTCTCGAACTTCGGCTCGGCCCTCGACCTGTTCGCCCCGGGCGTCGCGATCACCTCGACGTCGTACGCGGGCGACAGCGCCAGGGCGACCTACTCCGGTACGTCGATGGCGGCGCCGCACGCGGCGGGCGCGGCCGCGCTCTATCTGGCCGACCACCGCAAGGCCACACCCGCACAGGTGTCCAACGCGCTCGTGGCACAGGCGGCGAGCGGAAAGGTCTCCGGGCACGGGCTCGGCTCACCGAACAAACTGCTCCAGGTACCGGGCTCGTAGCGGCGTGTTCGCGGCCTGTTGAGGGCGACCCGGAAGGATCGGCCCCGTCCGTCACGGACGGGGCCGGTCTTGTGTGCAGACATACGCGTGAGTAGTTAGCAAAGTGCCGGATTGCCCACCCGAATAGGGTGGGAAGGCTCCTCCGGTACACCTCACAGGCACGTCACAGCAGTACCCCGCAGGACCCACCTCCCCACAGCCATCCGCCCACCCACGTTGACGCGGACAGGAGCGGTCATGCCCGCCACGCACCACTCGTCAGCACCCCAGACGCGCAAGCCCGAGACATCCCCTGTACGCCGCCCGGCCGCCGCCGGACCGCCCGTCCCGGAGCCACCCTCCGCGGCCGCCGGCGCTCCCGGTGTCGGGCGCATACCAGTACTCGATGTCCGCCCGGTCGTCCAGGGCGGCCGCAGGCCCGCCAAGGCGGTGACCGGCGAGACGTTCGAGA
>NZ_JACMSF010000078.1 GCF_014257025.1 Streptomyces cupreus | reverse complement strand
GGCTGCCGTCATCCGCCTCCTTGAACGCCTCGGCTGGGTGCACGACGTGCGCTGGCCCACTGCGGACCGGGTCGCGGCCCGTCGCGCCTGACACCGACCACTCAATCTCTTAAGGCAGTTGGCAGGAGCCTTCATGACCACCGCACTGCAGTCCCCGATTCCCTCCCACCCCCTCCTCCGGCTGCGTCTCGCATCCCGCAGCGGCATGCCCCGGCCCATCGACGGAGCGTGGTGGCCTCGCTCATACGACCTGCTCGCGGAACTCCCGTCGCTGCTCGCCGGGTTGCCTCGCGCATGGGGCCACATCACCAGCGTCACCGTCAACGGGGCGACATGGTCCGCGGCGCCCGGCCGGATGCTCGTCTCCAACCAGGTCGTACGACTGCGCAGGACCGTGGCGGCATCCGCCCAGCATACGATCGTCCTGCTCGCCCCCGGCCGGGGGCGCTGGGACCTGCTGGTCGTGCCTCCGGATACGACCGAGGAGACCGCGGAACCGCTCATGGCGGCCGCGGCAAGGGGCCGCGACTGATCCAACGGCCAGGTTCGGCGACGACGACCGTCACATCCCCACCATCAGTCGCCCGGGCCGGCCGGTGGTGGCCTCGCACGACGAGGAAGTTTCGCCGGCCTGTTCCGCCGCCATGAGGGCGGTCGCGGTCGTCGGCGGGCCGGTGTTCGCGCTCGCGGCGGCCATCAGCCGGGCGGCCGAGGGGGCGCCCGTCTCCGGGGGGATCACCAGGAGGTCCCAGCGGCCCGCGGTGTAAGACAGCAGCAGGATCTTGTGCGGATCCTGCTCCGACGTGAACCAACCGACCTTCACCACATGGCCGTTGACGAAGATCTTGCGCGGGAGTGTCGGCCAGTAGCGCGGGTTGACGGCGATATGGGTGATCCGTCCCCACAGCGGATCCAGTACGTCCGCCAGAGCGGAGAGTTCGTGTGTCAGGTCACGTGACCGAGGCCACCAGGCGCCGTCCAGCTCGACGTGCCCTGGTGAAGGACTCACGGGTTTCAGCGCGAGGCGCGCGGTCGGGGCCCTGAAGGGAACGGCCCGTAGCGGGGGAGGAGAGGTGGTCGCGGACATCGCGCGAACCCGTCTCCGGACCTCTGCGCGAGCGCAGCTGCCCGGTGTCGTTGCTCACTGGGAACGACACCGGCATCGGAGCCGGTGTGCGAAATGCTCCCGATGCATTCACGCTACTCCCCGAAGAGGCCGAACGGACCGCTCCTGGACGTCGGCTCACTGTTGTCGGCGGTCGTCCTCCGAGCAGCGGCTGGTCTCACCACCGCCGGTTGCCGTGCTCGCGGGTGTGGAAGAGGTCGCCGAGTTCCCCTCACCGTCGGCGAACCGTCCGGCGAAACCCAGCGCCATCCCGGTGAACAGGCCAACCGCGGCCATACCCCTCGCGCGCTCCTTGCTCGCTTTGGCTCCGGCAAGCGATTACTCGAGCCGCCGCTCTGGTTGTTCCTCGTCCTCGTCGAACACATGCACATCGCCGACCGCGATGTTGACCTCGATAACTTCCAGACCGGTCATCCGCTCGATGGCAGCGATCACGTTCTCTCTGACGTCGCCCGCGACCTCGATGATGGAGACGCCGTACTCGACGACGATCTCCAGGTCGACCGCGGTCTGTACCTCGCCGACCTCGACCTTCACCCCGCTGGTGACGGACTTCCCGCCGGCACCGGGCATACGTTCACGCATGGCCCCCATGCCACGGGCGAACCCACCGCCCATGGCATGGACGCCCGGCACATCCCGGGCCGCCATCCCGGCGATCTTCGCCACCACACCGTCGGCGATCGTTGTATGGCCGCGCGACCCCGGATCGCTGCCGTGCGGCACCCCCGCACTCTTCCCGCCGCGCTCGCCCAATGATCCCGCGCGAGGGGTCGCGGGCCGGTTCGGCAGTCCGGTATCCGTCATCTTCGGTCACCACTTTCCGACGCAACAGCCAGCCTGTCGTGCCCCTTCCTTTCCCTTCACGCTAACGGCGAGTGCCCGACCTCGCTCAGGCAAGTGGCATGTGAGCGATGTCGGGCATTGCGCCACCATCACCCCGATGAGCAGCAGAGAAACAGCACCACGTCAGCCTCCCGGCATCAGTGGCGGACCGGTCGCTGTCCGCCGTCCACGTAGACGACACGCTGATCTCTCGGCCCTTCGGGTCAAACGACGAAGCAGTTGCATGCGCCGGTGACGCAACGGCCCCGGCGTATACACACCGGGGCCGCCCTTCCGGGTCGTTGCACGTGAGAGTGCGCCGACCCACTCACCAGGGTATGCCCGGGACGTCATTTCAGTCATATGGGAGGACATGGCCGTCATGTGACCGGCAGGAGCCCTGAGGGCGGCCCGTGCCGTGTCAGTCGCTGTCCTTCTCCTCGGTCTCCATGAGCTGGATCCCCTTGTGCGTCAGTGTGGCCATCGCGGGTGTGTTTCCTCGCGCCCAGTCGACCTGGATCAGTCCCTCGGCCGCCAAGTACGTGCAGGCGGCGGCCAGGTCCTCCTCGGGCATGGAGAGGTCCTCGCGCAGCTGCGCCCCGGTGAGGCCGAGGAGGCGATTGCCTTCCATGGCCTCGTACAGGCTCTTCATGATCGCCTCGCGGTAGTGCTGCCGCTCGTGCAGTGTCGCCATGGTCGCCTGCCTCTCGTGCCGGCACTGACGGAAACCCGGACGTCCGGGGCGGTATCCACCTTCCCCCGCTGAGGGTCGTCTCCTCGGAATTTCGTCCGGCTGTGTGTGATCGTCCCCGGAGGACTGGCTGGTCACGGGACGACCTGCATCAGGTGTGTCGGTGGGTGTGACGGCCGTCGCCCCAAGAGGATCACTTTGTTCGGGTCCTGTTCGTCGGCGAACCAGCCGACATGCACCGTGTGCCCCGCGACGGGGACCTTGCGTGGGATGACGGGCCAGTGGGCCGGGTTCACGGTGACGTGGGTGATCCGGCCCCAGCACGCGTCCAGCGCGTTCGTCAGAGTGAGGATCTCCCGGAGGAGATCACGGGAGCGGGGCCAACAGGCACCGTCCAGGAGAGCTGGAACCGAGCCGGTCGGGGCCAGGGACAGCCTGGCCGACGCCGAAGGCAGGCGCTCTTTGATGATCGTAGGTTCGATGGTCGCGGTCATGACGCGGACCTGTCCCCGGCCTCCTCCTGGAGGCCGGCGTTGTTGCTCGCTGGGAACGACACCGGCGTGGTGGCCGGTGTGCGAAGTACTCCCGTTCGCTTCACTCTACGCCGCTCCGAGGCCCCGGATCGCACCCCGGATTGAGCAGTGTCGAGAACTCCCCGGTCTGCTCGCCGTCCGGACCGATCGTGATCACCGCGACGGACAGCACGCGATCCCGCCGGGCAATGAGGCCCGACGTCTCCACATCAACCAAGGCCCAGTCGTGGGCGTAGTCGCCCGTGGCGGGCACATCGAAGGAGGCGGAGACGAGACTCATGGCGGCAAGGATGATCTGATATCCAGCCCTCCTTCAACCTGTATGCCGATTTGCCCCCATCCAGACAGTCGTGACGACGTGGTGGCCCCGCGCGTCGACCGCGGAGAGACCGCACCGAAACTTCGGGAAGAACACCCGCCGAGGGCCGGACAAAATCGTCTCCAGCCGGACACCTGCTGACTTCGCCAGGGGTTCATCCGCATCCGCGAAGCCGCTCCGCCGAGCTCGATAAACCGCCTTTGACCAGCCAAAACGCCCTCCCAATGGGAGGGCGGAGACTGGGCGCCCCCGGAAGGACTCGAACCTGCGGCCAAGCGCTTACGCGGGGACGGATACCACGTCGGCACCGTCAAAGGGTGGATAGCTTTCGCTGCCCATGCGTTCAGCGGCGTCAATGTATTCGGCAAGCGCGTCGCGGGACTGCGCGAGCCTCTCCAACTGATCGTTGAGCCGCTGAAGCCGTGACCGCATCGCCGCCAACAGCTCCGGGCATCCGGGCAGTTCCGGGGCCTCGCCGATGGCGCAGGGGAGCAGGTAGGCGATGTCCTCCGTGGACAGCCCGGCACCGAGCAGGTGCCGGATCTGCTTCACCCGCAGCACGGCCTGCTCGTCGTACTCGCGGTAGCCGTTCGCGCCGCGCGCCGGCTCCAGCAGGCCCTGGGCCTCGTAATAGCGCAACTGATGGGCGTTGACGCCCGTCCGGCGACTCAGTTCCCCGATCCGCATCGCGACCTCGCTTGACCTTCACACCGGTATCAACGTTGACGATGCTGCCATGAACGACAAGGCCGAAACACCCGTGACAGTCATCGGACTTGGCCTGATGGGCCAGGCACTCGCGCGTGCGTTCCTGAAAGCCGGACACCCCACGACCGTGTGGAACCGCACCACCTCCAAGGCCGACGAATTGGTGGCCGAGGGCGCGCGGTTGGCGCCCACCATCGGCGATGCCCTCAAGGCCGGTTCCCTGACGATCATCTGCGTCACCGACTACCGGGCCATGCACGAGCTGCTCGGCGCGAGCGATATCGACCTGGACGGCAGGACGTTGATCAACCTGACCTCGGGCGACTCGGCCCAGGCCCGCGAAGCCGCCCGATGGGCCGAGCAGCGCGGCGCCCGATACCTGGACGGCGCCATCATGGCCATCCCGTCGGCGATCGGAACCACCGAGGCGATGATCCTGCACAGTGGGCCCCAGCCGGACTTCGAGACGCACAAGCCGACACTCGACGCGCTCGGCACCGTCACCTACCTCGGCGGGGACCATGGACTGGCGTCCCTGTACGACGTGGCCGGCCTGGCGATGATGTGGAGCATCCTGAACGCCTGGCTTCAGGGCACCGCCCTGCTCCGCACAGCCGGCATCGACGCCGCGACGTACGCACCGTTCGCGCGGCGGATCGCCACCGGTGTGGCCGAATGGCTGCCTGGATACGCCGAGCAGATCGACAGCGGCTCCTTCCCGGCCGAGGTGTCCGCCCTGGAGACCGACGCGCGGGCCATGGCGCACTTGATCGAGGAGAGCGAGGCGGTGGGCGTCAACGCCGAACTACCGAGGCTGATCAAGGCGATGGCGGACCGGGCCATCGCCGCCGGACATGGCTCCGAGCAATATCCCGTACTGATCGAGGAGTTCAGCAGGCCCCGCAACGATTGACCGGCCCGGACAGCGGATCTGGGCTCTTGCGGTGGGAACCCGGCTGTGCCCCTGCTACAACAGGCTGTACGGGTGTGGTGACGACGGAGGGCCCCGTTGGACCGAGATGGAACTCGCCGTCGCCGCAGCCGTCAACAACGACCTGGGCGGACGCCGACAGCAGGCGCAAGTCAGACAGTCACTGTCGCGGCGCACAGAAGCTGGCCGACCGCTCGAAGACCTCCCGCGCCATACGATCGTGCGCCCGACTCTTCTCCGAGTACCGCTCGTCGGAGACGCCGTCGATCCGCGGGGGAGGTGTGCGGTCCGTTACGACGTACAAGGACACCTGGTCGTACTCGACACCCCTGTCAGGGGTGCTGAGCCGCGTCACATGCTCGACCGCCGCCCGCTCGGTACGGCTCCCGTACCGAGCGACGGCGGCCTTGAACCTCTCCGCGCTCTCCGGGCGGCGACCAGCGCGGCAGCCGATTCGACGGTGTGGGCGGGGTACACCTGGATCCCCTCGCAGGTCGCCGTGGCCTTGTCCGTGCCGCAACCGGTCAGAGCCAGGAGCGCGACCGACACCCCCACCGCACGACGAAGCTCCCCCCATACCCCAGCCCTACCACCTGTCGAACGACTGAACGATCTTGAGGATCTTAGACGTTGTCCCGATGCACGACATGACCACCGGTCACCGTCAGCCGTACCGGCGCATCGGCCACCTCGTCAGCGGGTGCTTCGACCGGGTCGACGGCCAGTGCCGTCAAGTCGGCTCGGCAACCGACCGCGATACGTCCGGCGACGTCCGCCTCGCCCGCCGCCAGCGCCGCATGCGCGGTGCAGCCCTCCAGGGCCTGGAGCCCGGTCAGGCCCGCCCGCGCCGAGGCCGCTCCTCGGGGCGCCTGCGCCATGGCGAGTACGGCGCGTGCGTCGAAGTGGGCGATCGGCCAGTCCGAACCGAGCGCCACGACCGCCCCGGCGTCCCGCAGATCCCGCAACCGCCAGGCGCGGGCGGCCCGTTCACCGCCCAGCCGTAGCGACCACTCGTCGGACCGGTCGGCGCGGGTGTAGGCGGTGTGCGGTGGCTGCATCGAGGCGATGACCCCGAGTCGCGCGAAGCGGGGGACGATGTCGTCGGGTACCGACTCGATGTGCTCGACGCGGTGCGCGAGGCGCCCGTCCGGCCCCAACGACTCGACCGTGTCCAGGACATGGCGTACGGCCGCGTCCCCGATGGCGTGGGTCGCCGTCCGCACTCCGGCGCGGTGCAGATGACGTACGGCGTCGCTGTACGCGACCGGGTCCGGCCAGAACGCCTCGGTGCCCTGACCATGGAAGTCCGGGTGCTCCAGCCACGCGGTACCGCCCTCGACGGTGCCGTCCATGAAGAACTTCACCCCGCCGACCCGCCAGTGCCGCCCACCCCGGCGCTGCCACGCGACGAGTTCCTCCAGCGTCTCCTCGCAGGCGCCCGGCATGCACCACGGGGCGAACCGCAGCCGCACCGGCAGGACCGTGTCCTCGGCCACGGCACCCACCAGCTCCAGGTCCCCGAGGTCCATGACATGGGCGCCGGTGAGCCCGGTCGCCGCCATCGACGCGAGCAACTCCACCAGCCGCGCCCGCCGTTCGTCGTACGACGGACGGGGCATGACCTGGGCCACCAGGTCCATGGCCGCATGCTCGACCAGATGCCCGGTCAGCCGTCCGTCGGCGTCGGTGGCGAGGTGGGAGCGCTGGGCGAAGGTGCGCGGGCCGGTGACGCCCGCCGCCGCGAGCGCGGCACCGGTGACGAGCGCCGAGTGTCCGTCGTAGAGGCGGAGGAAAGCCGGTGCGTCCTGTACCGCGTCCTCGATCAGGGAGCGGTCGAGCGGGCGGCCGCCGAAGGCGTTGTGGTTCAAGGCGTAGCCGATGACCCAGCCGTCGATGCGCGAGGCGGAGGCGAGGGCTGCCCGCAGTCCGTCGAGGTCGCGGACGGCGGAGAGGTCGGTTCCGGTGGTCATCTCCAGGCCCCACACGGGGTGGCTGTGTGAGTCCACCAGGCCTGGTGTCAGGCAGGCTCCGGCCAGGTCCACGACCTCGGTGGCGGGCCCGGTCCAGTCCCGTACGTCGTCGGCGTCCCCGACCCCGACGATCAGCCCGTCGCGCACGGCCACCGCGGAGGCGTGAGCGCGTTCGGGGTCGAGAGTGCGGACACGGGCCCCGGTGAGGACGAGGTCGGCGGTCATGCAGGCTCCTTGAGGGGCTGTGCCGGCTCCGGCTCGGTGCCGAAGCGTGCGTAGATGTCCGGGCGCCGTTGTCGCAGTCGGCGGGCCAGCGCGAGGCCGATAAGGAAGACGATCGGCACCAGCGCCGCCAATGCGGTGTTCACGGTCGTGGACGCACCGGTGAACAGGTCGAGGTGGGTGATGACCAGGACGATGGCGGTCGCGAGGAGCACGGCCGCCGTCACCGGGGCCGCGACCGTCCGCAGAACACCTTCCCCATGGCTGACCCGTCGGAAGTACAGGGGGATGGCCAGCGCGGCAAGCAGTTGCAGCGCCAACAGGCCCAGCATCCCTGGGGTGTTGACCCACAGCAGCAGTTGCCCGTACGGGTCGGCTCCCGCCGCCGCGAAGGCGAGGACGACGGCCGCGCCGAGGACGGTCTGGGCCAGGCCCGCGACGTACGGGGAACCGTGCCGGGGGTGGACCCGGGCCAGCGCCTTGGGCAGGACGCCCTCCTCGGCGAGTGCCAGGGCATAGCGGTTGATGGCGTTGTGGAAGGCCAGCAGGGACGCGAGCACGCTGGTGACGATCAGGACGTGCATGGCGTCGGCCGCCCAGTCCCCGACGTAGGTGGTGATGGCGGCGAAGAACAGCCCGGCGGGATCGGCGCCGGCGGCCGCGACGACCTCCGCGTCGCCGAAGGCCTGGATCGCGATCCAGACGACGAAGGCGTAGAAGAGGCCGAGGAATCCGACGGCGACATAGGTGGCGCGGGGGACCGTGCGGTCGGGGTCGCGGGCCTCGCGGCGGTAGATGACCGTCGACTCGAAGCCGGTGAAGGCGGCGAACGCGAAGGCCAGGACCGCCGCCGTGCCGGGCACCAGCACATTGCCGGGCGTGAAGGAGGCGAGGGACAGCCCGCGGGCGCCGCCATCGGCGAGTACGCCGATGGCGAGGAGGACGAGGATGCCGGTCTCGGCGATGAGCAGGACGCCGAGGAGCTTGGCGCCGAAGTGGATGGAGCGGTAGCCGCCGTACCAGATGAGCAGGAGACCGGCGAGGGAGACGGGCAGCCAGGGGATGTCGGCGCCGAGCAGGGCGTGAGTGGTGTCCTGGGTGGCGGTGCCGAGGAGGCCGTAGACGCCGATCTCCATTCCGTTGTAGCCGATGAGCGCGAGGAGGGCCGCGCCGATGCCGGCGGCGGGGCCGAGGCCGCGGGTGATGTACGCGTAGAAGGCGCCGCCGCTGCTGACGTGGCGGCTCATGGTGGTGAACCCGACGGCGAACACGGCGAGCGTGATCCCGGCGAGTAGATAGCCCACCGGGGCCCCGATCCCGCCGAGCAGGATGGCCAGCGGGGCGACCCCGGCCATCACGGTCAGCGGGGCGGCGGCGGAGACGACGAAGAAGGCGATGTCGGAGGTGCCGAGGGCCCCGGAGTGCAGGGCGGGAGCGTCACTCGGGGCGGATCTGGCGACGGGCATGGGCAGGCCCTTCTGGCTGTGCGGAGGCGGGGGACGTGGGCGTGCGGGGTGTCCGGCGCGTAAACCTAAAGCCTTTCGGTTTCCGCAATGTAACCTGCTCCTCGACACCTGAGAAGACCCTTGAGGGAGACACCGCACATGGGACGGCCGCGCACACCGCTGCTCGACCGGGCGCGCATCACCGCCACGGCGCTCGAACTGATCGACGCACAGGGCGAGTTCAGCGTCCCCCAGATCGCGCGCCGGCTCGGGGTGCAGACCGGTTCGGTGTATCACCATGTGGACGGCCGGGACGGCATCGTCGAGCTGATCCGCGAGCGGGTGGCACAGGGCATCGACTCCTCCGCCCTGGATCTACGGCCCTGGGATACGGCCCTGAAGGCCTGGGCCCGCTCCTACCGCGCCGCCTTCGCCGCCCACCCGCGCGCGGTGCCGCTGCTGATGACCAACCCGGTCCGCGCTCCCCGCGTCCTCGCCCAGTACGAGGCGGCCGTCGTCCTCCTCCTCGCCTCCGGGTTCGCCCTGGCCGACGTCATGCCCGTGATCGTCGCCCTGGAGAACATCGCCCTCGGCTCGGCGCTCGACCTCGCCGCCCCCGAAGCGATGTGGGAACTCGCCGACGAGACAGCGACGCCCCGCCTGGCCGAGGCCCTGGCGGCATCGGCGGGCAACCGCGCGGACCGCGCCTTCGAGTTCGCCCTGGAGGGCTTCCTCGCGCACGCCCGCCGCCGGCTGGAGGCGTAAGGGGGACAGCGCCGCGTTGACACCTGGAGCCGCTGACGGCCCCGTGGCTCAGATGGCCTCGGGCTGCTCGAAGTCCTCGACGAAGTAGCTGTCGTGCCGGATGCGGTCCCACTTCTCGCTGTTGTAGAGCTCCAGTTGACCTCGCCCTGGCGGACATCGCCAGGGAGTCGCTGAGCGCTCTGGCCGCCCGACGCGACGAACTCCTTCGGCGTGCCGAGGAGGGGGCCGACCGCCAGGGCGCCTCGTGCCGGGTCACTCTGAGAGAGCGGAACGGAGGTTCCGGACGTACCGGTCGAGCCGTGCGCCGTCCGTGCTGAGCCGCTGCCGACCGGGGGCGAACCCCGCCCGCCGCGCGACCGCGGCAGATCCGCGATTCTCCGGCTCCACCTGGATCACCGCCTCCAGCCCGCCCTCACTCGCCGCGTATCCGCAGACCAGAACAACCGCGCGGGTGGCCAGACCGCGTCCCCTCCAGGACGGGTAGAGCCCGTAGGCGACATTCACTTGGCCGGGAGACAGCCGCTCTCCCTCGAACCGCAGGTCGATCGTCCCCGCGAGCACCTCGTCGACGCCGACCCGGATACCGAACGCGCGCAGCGGTCCGGCCGCTTCCCATTGCTCCCGACAGTGCCGGACGTACGCTTCGACGTCCTCGCGCGTCCCAGGACCGCCGTTGAGGTAGCGAACGAGCAACTCATCCTCGCCCGAGAGATGCGCCTCCACATCGTCCAGACGCAGCGGGGACAGAGTGACGATCCCGTCGGACAGCTTCATTTCACGCACGGGTAGCTCTGTCGGGGCCATGGCGCGTCGGCCGGTCAGGGCCTCGCCACCGGGTAATGCGGTACACCACGTTCGGTCGCAGTGGCCCTTCGGGCGCGGTGAGGTCGTCGAAGTCGGCGTCCGGGACGGGTCATGCCGATGCGGCGCATCACCGCCTGGGAGCGGAGGTTGGTGGCCGTGGTCACGGCGAGGATCTCGGGCAGTTCGAGAGTGTCGAAGCCGTACGCCAGGACCGCCGACGCGGCCTCGGTCGCGTAACCCTGCCCCCAGGCCGGGCGGGCGAGCCGCCAGCCGATCTCCACCCCGGTGAGCGGCGTGTCGTCCTCCACCTCGTCCAGGCCCGCGAAGCCGATGAACTCACCCGTGGCCCGCACCTCGACCGCCCACCACCCATAGCCTCGCCGGTCGAAGTCGGCCAGGAAACGAGCCACGGAGGCATCGCTCTGCTCGCGGGACAGCACCTCGCCCAAGTGCTCCCGAACCTCGGGATCGGCGTTCATCGCCGCCCAGGGTTCAAGGTCGGAGTCCCGCCAGCGGCGCAGGAGCAGGCGGTCGGCGCGCAGTTCTGCCATGCCGCCCAGCCAACGTGAGCCGCACGCGTACGGCAATCCATTTCTTGGGGGCGACTTCGTCGGTCACCTGCGCCGCTGCCCGCCGCCCCCACGCCCGCGAGCCACCCGTACCCGCTCCAGTACTCCATCGATCGCCGCACACACCGCACAGCCATCCCCCGCACAGTCATGGACGGCCCCCACCTCGGCAAGTGCCGTGTCGACGTCGTCCAACGCCCGATGCAGCTCCTCCACGTTCGCCAGCAGCACCCGGATCCGGGCGCTCTGCCCGCCCAACTGCCGTCGGCTGGCCAGTAAGCGTGCGAAGTCCTCGGCGGAGACCGCGACCAGCTCCTGCCCGTCGACCGTGACGGGCCGGGACCGGGGTGTGTCAGCCATCGGCCGGTATCGGCGCGACCAGGGCGGCGAGCTCCTCGGGCGTGCGAGGCCCTGCGGCGCCGTCGCTCAACAGGCCCTGCCCACGTAGCAGTTCGGCCGCCGCGACCCCCCACGGCAGCCGCAGCCCCGCCTCCCGCAGGAGATCCGTACGGGCCAGCATCTCCGGCGCGGCACCGGTGCGGACACCGCCCGGGGTGAGGAGCGCAGCGTCATCGGCCCAGCGCAGCGCGAGATCGACGTCATGGGTGGCCATGACCACGGTCGTACCGCCCGCCCGCAGCCCGTCCAGCGTGGCAAGCAGCCGTTCCTGCCCGTCCGGATCCAGCCCGGCGGTCGGCTCGTCGAGGATCAGCACCCGCGGCCGCATCGCCACCGCACCCGCGATGGCCGTCCGCTTGCGCTGGCCGTAGGAGAGCAGATGGGTGGGCCGATCGGCCAACGCCGTGATGTCCAGCGCGGCCAGCGCCTCCTCGACCCGCCCGCGCACCTCGGCGTCGGAGAGCCCGAGGTTGAGCGGCCCGAAGGAGACATCCTGCCCGACGGACGCCGCGAACAGCTGATCGTCCGGATCCTGCACCACCAGCTGGACCGTGGTCCGCATCCGGGTCAGCCCCTTGCGGTCGTACGACACCACCTGCCCCTCGACGGTCAGCCGGCCCTCGCGCGGCCGCAGCCCGCCGCTCAGCAGCCGCATCAGCGTGGTCTTGCCGCTGCCGTTACGGCCGAGCAGCGCCAACGCCCGCCCCTCGCACACCTCGAAGTCCAGGCCGTCGAGCACGGTCGGCCCTTCCTCGTAGGCGTAGGACGCGCCCCTGAGGGCGACCAACTCGCTCATGACAGGGGACCTTCCAGTACGAGGGTGAGGGCGGCCAGCGCTATGAGGAGCCCGCAGCTCGCGGCCGTGAAGCGGACGGAGACCCGGGCCTCGGGTACCAGCACGCGCAGCGTGCCGTCGTAGCCGCGGCCGGCGAGCCCGGCCTGCAGCCGGGTGGCCCGGTCGAAGGCCCGCACGAACGCCATGGCCCCGAGTCCGCTCAGGGACCGCCAGGTCGCGGCCCGCGTGGTGTGCCCGAGCCGCGCGGCCTGCGCGTCCCGGACCCGGCGCATGGAGTCCAGCAGCAGAAAGCTCATCCGGTACGTCACCAGCGCCACGTCGACCACGGCGGTCGGCACACCGGCCTTCACCAGCCGGGGCAGCAGATCCGACATCGGGGTGGTGAACGCGAACAGCAGCACACCCAGGGAGGCCGCCGAGGTGCGCAGCAGCAACTCCCCGGCGCGCAGCGCACCGTCGTCGGCGAGGGAGACGAAGCCCTGCGGTCCGCCCACCTGGACGAGCAGCGTTGCGGCACCGGTCACGCAGAACCCCAGTGGCACCCGGTAGGCCCGCCAGAGCTTGCGGCCCGGCACGCCCGCCGGGCCCAGCAGAACAGCGAGGGACGTCAGCAGGACCAGCGCGGCGCCAGGCCAGGGCGGCAGCGAGATCGCGAGCACGGTCAGGCCGAGCCCGAGCACGGCCTTGTCCACGGGATGGCGGCGGCGCCAGCGACTGCTGTGCGCCGCCGCGTCGATCGGCAGCACGAAGGATCAGACCCCTTCGCCGTCGGACTCCCCGGCGCCGCCAACACCCGCGGCATCGCGTTCCCGGGCCCGCTGTTCGCCCTGCTTGCGGCCGCGCCGCAGACCGAAGTAGTAGGCGAGGACGCCCGCGCCGAGGGCGGCCTGGAGCGAGAACAGTGCCGACTCGATCTCACCTGACGGCGGCTCGTACAGGGGCGAGAACCAGGGCTCGTAGTCCGGTTCGATCTCGGTGATCGCGGTCTCCGCCTCGCCGTCGGAGCCCGTGAACGGCTGCTCCTTGTCGTCGCCGAGACCGAGGACGAGCGGCATGACCGCGAGAAGTGCCACGGCCAGCAGGAGCAGCAGGTTGATCTTCGTGTTACGGCTCATCGGGCCACCGCCTCGCTCGACTCGGCCTGAACCCGCTTTCCGCCGGCCACAAGCACGCCGAGCCGGGTCAGTTCTCCCTTGCTGGACTGCACCAGCAGACGCATCACCAGCACGGTGAGAAGCCCCTCGCTCACCGCGAGCGGGATCTGCGTGACGGCGAAGATGGAGCCGAACTTGCCGAGCGCACCCAGGAACCCGCTGCTCGGGTCGGGGAACGCCAGCGCGAGCTGGACGCTGGTGACGCAGTAGGTGGACAGGTCGGCGACGAACGCGCCGCAGAACACGGCGACCATCAGCGGCACGTCGTACCGCCGTAGCAGCCTGTAGACGGCGTATCCGGCCCAGGGCCCGACGATCGCCATGGAGAAGACATTGGCGCCGAGCGTGGTCAGGCCGCCGTGCGCGAGCAGCAGGGCCTGAAAGAGCAGGGTGATGGTGCCCAGCACCGCCATGATCGGCGGCCGGAACAGGATGGCGCCCAGTCCGGTGCCCGTGGGGTGGGAGCAACTCCCGGTCACCGAGGGCAGCTTGAGTGCGGACAGAACGAAGGTGAAGGCCCCGGAGGCGCCGAGGAGCAGGGTGCTCTCCGGGTGCTCCCTGACCTCACGGGTGAGTGACCGAACTCCGTGAACGACGAACGGCGCGGACGCGACGCCCCAGGCGACCGCGTGCGCCGGAGGCAGAAAACCCTCGGCTATGTGCATGGCTCAGCAGACCCTCTCCAGCACCTCGTGGATGGTTGACGTGCCTTGGCCGGTCTCCTGGCTGACGGGTGACACCGCCCGAACTCCGCCTTCCCGGGTCCAAGGACCCAGTGGCTGCCCGTCAGGGCCGGAGCCGGACTTCCCGATCACAGTGGCGAGGGCCGCACCGGTTTGACACCGGATTTCCCGTTCACCAAGGCCTGGTGACAGTAATGCCAGGACAGGGGCCATGACAAGCGGGCCCAGGGGGCGCACAGGGGGAGCGAACCGGCTCACACGGGCGGCCGCCCGTGTGGCGGGGTGTCAGCCGGCGGCGGTGGGAACCGTCGCCGTCAGGGTGCGGTGCGCAAGCCGGATCGCGCGGCGGCCACGGCGTGCATTAGACGTATCCCCGCTGGCCACCTAGCGTTCGGCGCATGACAGAGCGACGTGCGATCCTCAGCGGCTCCACTTTCGAGGAGCAGATCGGCTACGCCCGAGCCGTGGTGGACGGCGACTGGGTGCATGTGTCCGGGACGACCGGCTTCGACTACACCACCATGACCATCTCCGACGATGTAGTGGAACAGGCCGAGCAGTGCCTGCGCAACATCGAGGCGGCGCTGGCGGAGGCGAAGTGCACCTTCGCCGACGTGGTGCGGGTGCGCTACTTGTTGCCCGACCGCGAGGACTTCGAGCCCTGCTGGCCGGTCCTGCGTCGCCGCTTCGGCGAAGTCCGCCCGGCCGCCACGATGCTGATGTGCGGCCTGGCCGACCCTCGGATGAAGATCGAGATCGAGGTGTACGCGCGGCGAGCGACGGGGGAGTAGAGCCCGAATCTGCACGGCGGCGGGGGCGGTCGGCCAGGCCACGGTTCCGCTGATTGCCGGGTACGCGGAGGAGCGGGACGTTGTGCGGATCCGCTGGTCCTGGCGGTGGTGGTCACGGACGCGCTCCAGGCAGTGGCCGGTTTCGGCCTCGTCGGCCTCAAGCGCACGGGCCCGAGCCTGGTGTCCACGGCCGTGTTTGTTCGGAGTGCCGGCCGCGCCGGCTGTCCCGGTGGCCGACGCGGCCGGATTGATGGGATGAACTGAAGGCCGGGATGCTGTATAGTCGATCTTGAGCGGTTCGCCGGAACTCCGGTGCTCCGGTTCTGCGTTGGTGGTCCAAGGAAAGACGCCCCGCTTCCTGCGGGGAGATGCAGGTGCAAGGCCTGCCCGGCGCTCGGATATGCGGCCCGTCCCGAACATCGGGGCGGGCCGCATGCGTTGTCGAAGCGTGTGTCGCGTCTCACGTACATGGAACGGTTGATCAGTGTCGTGCGGGCGAGTTGATCGCGACGAGCTCGACTTCGAAGCCGTCCTCGTTCTCCAGGTAGGTGGCGTAGTGCTGCTCACCGCCGGCATGCGGATGCCGCTCGGGGAACAGCAGGTGACCAGGTAGGTCGGCCCAAGCCGCCAACTGCGCCCGCCGTCCCAGCTCTGGAAGGGGGCGTATCCCAGTACCTCCAGCAGCCAGCCGAGTGAGGCGAGCGCGCGGTGGAGGTCTGGTACCCACAGTTCGACGTGATGCAGCATGCCGTGGGTGGGCCGGCTCATACGGCGACCACCTCGGCCGCCTACGCCCGAACCCAACGCCGGAGTGCCTCGACCGTGTCCTCCGGTGACGAGTTGAAGCACAGCCGGATCCCAGGGGCGGCCTCGGTGAGTACGTTGATCAGTCGCTCGAACAGCAGGGTGTTCTCCGGCAGCATCCGTACGCCACCTCCGATCATCGCCAAACCGAACGAGTGCTCCTTGAGTTGCTCCCGGACGGCTGCCTCGGCACGCTCCGGAGAGGTGTCGATCAGACACGGAACCGCATCGAACCCGGCCTCGCGCAACGCCGCGTTCGCCGCCTCGATCCGAGCAGTGAGTGCCGCCTCGTCGACCCCTTCGGGCATCCGGCTGTAGTCGAGCGCTCTCGGATGCAGCCCGATGGACAGCACCTTTGTGTCGCCCGGTAACGGAGTCGAGCTCGTCGGCCGGTCCATGGACGTCGCCCCTTTATCAGTGTCACGGTGATCTACCCGGTGTATCACGGGAGCTGGAGAAAAGTGTGCGCTGTCAAGCAAACGGGGGGACCCCGGTCGGCTTGTGGGACATCCGTCCGGGGACAGGTAGGGCGATCACCCGCTCACACGTGCCCCACAACGTCGACGCGACCCGGCTGCTGGCCGGCAAGATTGAGGACACGCTCAGTGCCGAGCGCCGCCGCCTGCGTGCGCTGCTGCACGAGAACCGGCTGTGGCCGCATGCCGAGTGGGCCCGCTACTACCGAGACCACCCGCGTACGGCTGTGGCACCCTGAGCGGGCAACACCGGCTCAGGTCAAGGCCGTTCCACCTTCCTCGCCGAACGCGGCACCCAACAACCCTACGACCAGCTCCAGGACGCCACCTGACGGCACCGCGAGCACGAGCGTCCCGGCCCAGGTGGCCGAGTCCGATGATGGCCCCGGCCACCTCCGATCGCACCACCTTCACCGGCGGTCGGCCCGGATCACCATGGGCCGACACCGGTCACTACTTATCCCGCTCCGGCAGGGGAGAGTAGCCAGTGGCCCCCGGCGTTCGTCCCTCCGGCGGGTAGTCGCAGTCGATGCTGGAGATCTCGTAGTCGTCGCCCTCGCTCTGTTCCTGATCGACGACCACCGCCGCGGTGCAGACCCGGCCGTGCTCGTCGGTGAGCCCCCACCGCGGTCTCATCCCTCGCCCCTCCACGTCTTCCCTCAGCCCCAACTCGGTTGTCGCTCCACAAGGTAGCCGTCACCGACTGAGCGGCACGGAGAGGGTGTTATGGCTGATTTGCGAAGTAGGTTGGGCGATTCGAGGATCAGCGGACGACTTCTTTGGGCCATCTGACGGTACGGCGGCCGGGCAGGGCCGGAGCAGACTCTCTGCCACGACCGCGGCCCGGCGAGCCTCAGAGTCATGCGGGGCGACGTGGCCGACGTACAGGACGAAGCCAGAAGGGGGCGGCACGTGAGCGTGCAGCAGTACGACGAGATCGGCGAGGCATTCGAGGGCTTCAAGTCCCTTCCACTGATGCGTTACGGAGAGGTGCCGAGCTTTCTGGGCATGGTCGGGGACGTGAGCGGCAAGTCGGTACTCGACCTGGCGTGCGGAACCGGCTTCTACAGTCGGGAGTTCAAGCGGCGCGGCGCCATGGATGTCTTCGGCGTCGACATCTCCGTCGAGATGATCGCGGCGGCGCGGGAGATCGAGCGGCGGGACCCGTTGGGCGTGCACTACGAGCTCGGTGACGTGGTCGAACTGCCGCAGCTCGACAGGCGCTTCGACATCGCGCTGGGCGTGCAGTGCCTCAACTACGCCGAGGACATCGCGGCGATGGAGCGGATGTGCCGGAACATCCATCAGAACCTGGTGCTGGGCGGCGAGTTCTTCGTACTCGCTCAGAAGCCCGACTACCAGTTCGACTGTGCGTCCTTGGACGCGTACGGGTTCCGCTGCGAGCCGACCGGCGAGGAGATCGAGACGGGTCCGCGAGTACGGGTCACGGCTCTCCTCGACCCGCAGCCGATCAGCATCGTCTCCGTGGCCCCGCGCCGCGAGGTCTACGAGAAGTGCCTGCGGGCGGCCGGCTTCAGCGAGGTGGAGTGGGTTCCGCTTCAGGTGTCCGAAGCCGGCGTCCGTGAGTACGGCGAGGACTTCTGGGCGGACCTCTTCGCAAGCCCGCCACTGGAGATGCTGCGCTGCCGCGCCTGACCTGCCGATGGCGGAACTGCGGCTGACCGTCGGGACGACACCCCGTCGGTATCGGCGGTGAGGACGGATCCGCCTGCGGACCCGTTGTCAGTGGTGTGGTCCAGAATGCGGCACAGCATGATCAACACCGGCCCGGACGGGGTGTGCGGTGTTCACTCCTCCGTCTGGAAGGCCGTATCGATGCCGCTCGCCCAGCATCTGCCCATGAGAGACCTCGCCCGCCCCCGAGGGCCCGTGACCCCGCTCGCCGCACC
Organism: Streptomyces cupreus; assembly: GCF_014257025.1. GTDB lineage: Bacteria > Actinomycetota > Actinomycetes > Streptomycetales > Streptomycetaceae > Streptomyces > Streptomyces cupreus. The sequence continues at coordinate 13,368 of NZ_JACMSF010000078.1, read as the reverse complement.
CGCGGCCGATGTGATGCGCATCGTGTCGGACTCCCGCACGCCGGTGTTCGTCACGGCTCTCGCGGGCGGACGACTCCGCTACGGCTACTGGCGGCCGGCCGGCTCAGCCGGAGGCAGCGGTGGGTGTCATGTCGCCCTGCCGACGGACGTGTGCGAGGAGTTGCGCGCCGCCGGCCACATCACGCTGGGCGCACCCGTCACCGATCCGGGAAAGACCACGTACCAGGTCAGCCCGAGCCGCACCCTGGCGCAGGCGAAGGGGGCCGGACGTGAGCGGGGCCGTGCGGCATGATCAGATACCGGCACGGGTGAACGTCACATGCGTGACCCCGCTGGGCGAGGAGGCGGCCTCGACCCGGTAGTCCTTCTCCAGGTTCTCCAGCCCGTCCCAGAGGCGTACGCCTCGGCCGAGCAGGATCGGGACCACTGTGATGTGCATGTGGTCGATGAGTCCGGCGGCAAGGAAGTCACGGATCACGGTGGGGCCACCGCCGATGCGCACGTCCTGGCCGTCCGCCGCCTCGCGGGCCGTTTCGAGCGCCTTGGCGGGCGAGGTGTCGAGGAAGTGGAAGGTCGTGCCGCCCTCCATCTCGATCGACGGGCGCGGGTGGTGGGTGAGGATGAAGGTCGGGGTGTGGAACGGCGGATTGGGGCCCCACCACCCCTTCCACTCCGGGTCCTCGTGCCATCCGGGGAAGCCGTACTTCCCGGCGCCCATGATCTCGGCGCCGATCCCGGGCGTGAACTGCCGCACGAAAGCGTCGTCGAGGCCGCTGGTCCCGCCGGTCCGGCCGATCCTCTCGTTCCACCACCGGGTGGCGAACATCCACTCGTGCAGCCGTTCGCCGGCGTGGCCGAACGGCGCGTCGCGGCTCAGACCCTCACCTGTGGCGAAGCCGTCGAGCGAGATCGAGAAGTTGTGGACGCGGGCGAGTGACATGGCTGGCGACTCCGTTCCGTCTGCTGTTCGCGCTTCGTCGGATCAGTTCGGTCATGCAGCTGATGGCCGCCCCGACATCGTGACGCCCCCGGGGCGTTCTTGCCATGTCTTCGAGGCCGACTGAACCCCTGCCGAGCAGCTGTTGCCCTACCCGAATGGGCAACCATCGGTTGCACATATGGCTGTACCGGTCTATCGTTATGTGCAACCAAAGGTTGCGATTGGCTGGGAGAACGGCATGGAGTACGGCAGCATCGAGCGGGAGATCCACATCGCCGCCACACCGGAGGTGGTCTACGAGGTCGTCAGCCGGCCCGAGCACCTGCGGGAGTGGTGGCCGGACGAGGCGGAACTCGCCCCGGTGCCCGGCGCCACCGGGGCGATCACGTTCGGCGACAAGGCTTCGCCGGAGGCGACGGTCGTACCCGTCACGGTGATCGAGGCGGACCCCCCGCGCCGGTTCTCCTTCCGGTGGGTGTACGACGAGGGCGAGACCGCCGTGCCGGGCAATTCGCTGCTGGTGACCTTCGACCTGGTTCCGTCCGGCGGGGGCACCCTGCTGCGCTTCAGCGAGACGGGATTCCGGGAGAGGGGCTGGGAGGCGGCCGTACTCGAAGAGGCGTACCGCGAGCACGTCACCGGCTGGGACCACTTCCTGCCCCGCCTCGTCGACTACGTCGCCCGGCTGGTGTCGACGCGATGAACGTCACCGTCGACGACGAGCTCTGGTCGGCGGTGGGGGACCCCACCCGGCGGCGGATGCTGGACGTGCTGCTGGCCGACGGCGGCGGCACGGCGACCACCCTGAGCGGGCAGCTTCCGGTGACACGGCAGGCCGTCGCCAAACACCTCGGTGTGCTCCAGCGGGTCGGTCTGGTGCACGTCACGCCGTCCGGACGCGAGCGCCGCTACGAGGTGGACGAGGCCCAACTGGCCCGCGCGGTCGCCCAACTGTCGGCGGTCGGGGCCACCTGGGACGCCCGGTTGCAGCGCATCAAGCGGATCGCCGAGGCGATCCAGCGGGGCCAAGAGGGCTGATCCCGCGCCGAAGGACGTCGCCGCAACCGTTGCGGCACGCATGAACCGCGCCCGAACGCGGGCGCCCGGACAAGGAAAGAGGCAGTGCCATGGTGGACATCCTGCACAGGATCGGAGTCACGTCGTCGCCCGACGACGTCTACTCCGCCTTGACGACCATTGACGGACTGGCGGGCTGGTGGACCCAGGACACCGACGGCGACAGCGACGTCGGCGGAGTGATCCGGTTCCGCTTCGAGCCCGGCGGGTTCGACATGAAGGTACTGGAGGCCGAGCCGAACGAGCGTGTGGTCTGGGAAGTCGTCGACGGCCCTCAGGAGTGGATCGGCACGCGGATCCGCTTCGAGCTGAAGCAGGAGGACGGCTTCACGATCGTGCTGTTCCGGCACGAAGGCTGGAAGGAGCCGGTGGAGTTCATGTACCACTGCTCCACCAAGTGGGCGACCTTCCTCATGAGCCTCAAGAGGCTCGTCGAAACCGGCAAGGGTGAGCCCGCACCCCACGATGTGAAGATCAGCAACTGGCATTAGGGCGTGTCAGGCGGAGGAGTTGTGACGTGCCCGGCTGCCCGGCTGCTCGGCACACATGGGGCGCGGGTCCGGTCAGGCTTCGAGGTGCTCGGTGTAGGCCTCCGTGGGTGGAGCCGGTACTCGGCTCGTCATGCCTGCCGACCAGAATCCTGTGGTGCCGGGGATGGGTGTCACGTCGTTGAGGTACGGCGTCGCGCCGGTGTCGGCCGGGCCGCGGGCTGTCGTCCAGCCGCTGCCGTCTCGGCGCAGGTAGGTACTGCGGCTCTGGTCCTGGTAGTTCCAGCCGGAGATCCATGCGGCGCGGCCCTGTGCGTCGCCTGCGAGGCCGCTCAGCGACCCGAGGGTGAAGCCGGCGTCGACTCGTGTCCAGGTGGTGCCGTCGAAGTGGCTCAGGGAGGGGTTGCCGGGGCGGCCCACGGGCCCGCCGACTCCGGCCTCGGTGCCCACCGCCCAGACGTCGTCCGCAGCGGCGGCGTGGATGTCGGCGATGCCCAGGCGCAGGCCCGGGATCGGGGGCAGGACCGTCCACGCCCCGTCCCAGCGGGCCACAAGTCCGGACCAGCCGCCGCCGTTCGACTGATCCCCGGACACCCACACCTCACCGGGCGAGCGCAGGACGACCCGGTAGAGATTCGCGCTCGTGACGGGCAAGGGGTCCAGCCACTGCCAACGTCGCCGGTCGTGATGGAGCAGCCGGACGGCGCCGCCTCGGGTGCCGCAGATCCACACCCGCCGGTCGGGGCCGACCGCCACGGAGTTCAGCCGGACGTCCGGCTCACCCCGTCCCGGGAACGCGGCCTCGCGCCAGGTGGTTCCGTCCCAGCGCAGCAGCGGACTGCCGTTCTCGACGGGCTGGCCCACACTCCACGCCGCGGTGGGGCAGGTACCGGCGACATCCCACAGCCGTATGTGGTTCAGATGCGACAGATCGGTCTTCGTCCACGCGCTGCCGTTCCACAGCATGGCCAGCGCACGTCCCCCGGAGGGCCCGCCGAGCTGCTCCTCGCCCACGGCCCACGCGAGTCGGGGTCCGGCGGCGGCGATACGGCGCAGTTGGGCGGGGGGAGTGCTGCCGGGGGCCGGCACGGCCTGCCAGCCCTGCATGCGGGGCGTCGGCGTGGCGGCCAGCGATGGGTCCGGGCCGAGGGCGACTCCCGCGAGCGTGCCGATCGCCCCGGCCACAAAGTGTCTTCGTCTCATTGGTGGGTCCCTTCCAGGTGGATCGGGCGGATGGGAGGGACCACGGTGAACCAGCAGGCCGAAAGGGTCCAGATACGTGCGTGACAAAGCCGGCAGGGCCGGGTGGATTTGGACAGTTGTGCCGCCACGTCAGGTGCACCCAGGCCCAGGTGCCCGAACTGACCGTCCAGTACGCCGACTACGCCGCCGCCTGGACTCGCTGATGGCCGTGGAACTGCGCAACGACATCCAGAGCCGGCACGACCGGCTGGGTCCACCAGTGCTCTCGCGCCGGGAGATGCCGAAGAAGTCGTGGTCGAACTGGTCGATACGGTCCAGGAATCCGTCGGAGCGGGCACGTCTCCGGCAACCCGACCTTCACCGAACTCCTGCTGGACAATCTGCTCGCCGAACCGGCCGATCGCCAACACCGAGGTGCACATTCCTCGGCGAGCAGCTTGCCGTCGGTGGCCCCCGCCCTCGCCGCGAAGGAAGTCGTCCAGCCGGCATGACGGGGACCCCGCGTAGGCCGGCACGCTCGCCTACGCGGCGGCGGGCGTCCTCTTCGAGCACCTCTCGGTCGGCACGGTCCTCGCGGCGCTCGCCGCCGGGGCGACCGTATGCGCCCTGGTACTGGTGAACCTGGCCCGCCGCGCGTCCGACTGATCCGGTGGTTCGGCGCTATGGTGGCCGGTTGCGAGGAGGCACTCGTCGAGGGCAGGGCGCCGCACTGGTCGCAGAGAATCGCAGGGGGGCGCTTGTCTGCATATATCTGCTCCCCCGCGCGCTGGCGCTCGCTCCATGCGGTGAATTGCCTGCGCACCCCATGGTCGTAGCCCTGCGCTCCCCGTTGCATGGAGTATCACCCGCTCATCTGCCCACGTAAGGAAGCAGCAGGAACAGATGAGCTACAGATGATCACCTGACACATGCAGAACGGCGGTAGGGATCCATCCGTCCGAGCGCTGTCGCACTCCTCGACAAGCGCGCCGACACCGGCCGGTGGGAACCCAGGGCTGCGAGGGACCCCTGGAGGGCCCGAGCGCGTCGCGGACGTCGACCGGCTCCGCGCAGCACCCGGGCTGTCCTTCGCTGCCCTGCCGGTTCCGCAGCCGTCCGAGGTGGTCGGTCGGATCAACCGTTGACCTGCCGGGCTCTCGGGCCCGACACCACGCAGGAGGTTTGTGATGGCACTGGCGCAATGGACGAACGCGATGGAGTGGCTGGCCGCCGCTGCACGGGACCCTCGGTCCTGCAAGAACGACTGGCAGCGCGGCAGCAGTGGCATCCATCTGCTGGCCTCGGGACGATTCTGGGACGTGCTGATCGTCCCCGCATGCCTCGGCCTGCACGCGGCCGACATCCTCACCGATCTACCCCGAATCAAGCCCGGCCCCGTACTCCTCGACAGCAGGCGGCAGCACATCGGCTTCTTCCTGCCACCCGATCCGGCGACCGTCTGGGTCGGGCACGACATCCGCTACCTCAACGAGGGCGGATGGATCGCCGCCCCCGCCCCGCACTGCCGGTGGGGAGACCTCCGCTGGCTCTGCCCGCCCGACGGAAGCGGCACCCTGAACTCCCCAGCGGCCCTGGAACTCGCGCTGCACCAGGCCATGGGCGAACTCGCCGGCGTCCACGGCAGACTGCACCACCGGAACGCCCCCCACCGCAGCGCGAACACTCCTAGATCGCACGACGCGACGGAATACTCCGGTTGATCGCTCACTCCACCGAGCCCCGGTCGGGTCCTGGCGCCCCGTATGCCCCCGGCAGAGATCCATCCGGACAGCAAGCCGGCGGTAGGACCTGCCGTGAGGTCGAACCTCCAACCGCCAGTGCGTGCGGGTCCCCAGGGCACGCGGGCTGATCGGACCGTGGCAGAACGCCCAATGGCCGTACCGCTCGCGCGCTGACCGCACTGGACCCGCCGGGCGCGCCCCCGGCGGGTCCAGTCGCAGTGTCTGGCGGATCAGGCCACTGGTACCGGCACCCGATGAGCCACCGGCCTGGGGGACAGGACGCGTTCGGCCAAGAATCCGAAGAGCAGCCCGAATCCGGCCCACAGCACCGCCTGGACCCCGATCGACGCGAGCCGGAACTCCCACAGGTCCGAGGCCGGGAAGCCCTTGGGGATGTTGGCCCCGGACGGCAGGAACACCATCGCCACAGTCACGGCCGCCGCGAAGGCCAGGCCGGCGGTGACGGAGGCGTTCCAGTTGCCCCAGCGGGGCGCCAGGCGGCGGCCGAGCATGGTCGCCGCGATGCCCAGCAGCACACTGAGCACGATCATCAGGAAGAACAGCGCGGTGCGCTGGCCGAGGGTGTCCGGGTTGCCCACCGCGGGCGGGTTCGCCGGGTACTTCAGCGTCGGCACCAGGTACATGAGCAGGAACGCAGCCAACGCGGTCAGCGCCGCGGTGGCCCGCGCCGAGAACCGGCCGACACGACCCAGAGCGAAGCAGAAGGCCAGCGCTGCGATCCCGCCGACCGCGACGCCGAAGATCAGCATGCCGGTGGCCAGACCGGCGGTCGACTGTACGGAACGGCTGACCAAGTCTTCACCGTGCTCGTGGGAGTTGGCCGACTCGAAGGCGATCGCCGCGTCGACCGGTCCTTCGCCGACGAAGTAGGCGAAGAGCAGAGCCGGGACGGCCGCAAGCAGCCCGGCGAGCATGCCACGCACCAGCAGGGTGCGCACTGTGGCGGAGTTCATCGAGGTTCCGTCCGTCTCAGTGGCAGGGGAAGCCGAGCAGATGGCGGGCGTCGTGCACCCACTCGTGCACGCCCTCGCCGGAGAGTACGGAGGTGGCGCCCTGCTCGGCGCCGACGAAGTACAGCAGGACCAGCATCAGTACACCGAAGAACACCGCCCAGGGGGCGAGCGCCTTCAACGGCAGAGGTGCGAGGGCAGGCTGGGTGGTGGGGGCAGGGGCGGCAGTGGACTGCGCCATGGCGAGACCTCCTCGGGAACAACGCGTCCCGCGATCGTGTGGAGCACTCGACGACGGCGTTGGGTCTGACTCACCACCACCTCCATGGTGGAGGGGTGGCACACAGTGGCGCGACCGTGCCGGACTTGCACCGGACTTCCGTCTCGCCGTCGTCCTTGTCGTCCGAGATCGTAGAGGCAAGACGGGGATCGGCCAACATGGCGTGTGCCACCTACGATGAGCCGACCGTGGTGAGAATCGGCGAAGGGGCTCGCATGACCGTCCGGCTCACACTGGTGTGCGCCCCCGCTCGCACAGGGCGCGACGTGCGCTTCGGAGACACCGAGCCCGATGAGCGGGCACTGCGGCGAGCCCGTGCCGCCGCCGCATCCCTGGAGACGACGGGCACGCTGTACGCCGCGCCCTCCCACCGGTGCCGGCAGACCGCGCAAGCCCTGGGGTGGCTCGGAGTCACCGTCGAAGCCGCGCTGCGGGACCTCGACATGGGCCGCTGGCAGGGGCGGACTCCCGAAGAGGTGGCGGACGAGGACCCCGCCGCGCTGACGGCTTGGATGACGGACCCGGAGGCGGCCCCGCACGGTGGTGAGTCGGTGGGCGACCTGTGCCGTCGGGTGGCCGCCTGGATGGACGCGCTGCCGGACGGTGCTGGGCGCGTGCTGGCCGTGGTCGATCAGGCGGTGGTCCGTGCCGCCGTGCTCTCCGTTCTGGCGGCCCCTGCTCAGTCCTTCTGGCGCGTCGATGTCCCTCCGCTGGCCAAGTTCGAGTGCACCGGCCGGGCGGGACGATGGAACTTGCGGTTGGGGGACGCGTCCCCGACGAACGGCTCGGGGCGGGTGGCTTCGTAGCCGCTGACCACGGTCAGGACGTCGATGCCGATGGCGCTCCTCTCTGAGGTCAGGGTGATGCGCGGCGGGTGCTCGCCGGCCGCGTGGGCTTCACACGACTCGCCGCAGACAGCGAGGACTCACGGTGCAGGGGGCGCGTAGCGGTAGCCCACGGCGTCGAGGGTCTCGGTGTCCAGCACGTCCTCCACGCTGACCGGGTCGGCCCCGGAGAAGTCCGGCAGGAGCTGTTTCACCTGGGAGCCCACCAGGGTGTCGTAACCCGGAGCGCTGCCCACCCAAGGCCACATCCGGTCCTCCAGACGATGCCCGGGAGGTGCCGGCTGAAGGTCGACCGGCGAGAGCTGCGCCGACGGCGGATAGTGGTCCCGCGGCTTGGAGCCCGGCACGGTGGCGAGGCGCCGGCCCTGCCAGTTCGCCCACAACCGGTCCACGTTGGCGTGATGGAGCCAGAAGACCGGGTCGTTGGGCGAGAAGGCCTGGGACATGTGGCCACCGATGAAGTTGTGCCCGCTGTTGTGGGTCGGGACGAACACCTGCGAGCCGCCCTGGCCGGTGGCGAGGAAGCCCTCTTCCAGAGCCGCCCAGAAATGCCAGAAGGGATGGACCCCCGGCTGCTCAAGGACGAACTGCTCCAAAAGCGCGATGTGACTGCGGCCGGGCGGCCACTGCGCTCCTACGTCTCCTCTGGCCAGGCTGGTGCCGAAGGACTCCTCCAGCAGCGGATGGACGGGGAACCCGGTCGCTCCTGGGAGGTCCGTCGGCCACCAGGCAGGTCGCTCAGCCGACGGGACGGGGTTGCGCAGCACGCTGTCGGTCAGGGGCGCGGGTTCGCCGGAGTTCAGGGAGCCGAGGAAATCGCCGGTGAACAGCTTGTCGACGGCCCCTGCGTGATCGGTCCAGTCCCAGTAGGGGACGGTGACGCCGGGGACCTCGGCCTGCAGGGCCTTCTCGAACTGTCTGACGTACTGGCGATGCCAGGCGCAGAACCCGATGCTCCAGTGAGCGAAGTTGACGGTCTCACCGGCCGGGAGCTCCGGCGGATGGACGACCATGACCGCCCGGTGCAGGGCGACGAACTGGTCGTAGACGCTCGCGCCCGCGGGTCCCGCGGGGGCCGGCCGGTGCTTGAGGCGGATGAGGGCCTCCAGGAACAGATCCCGCTCCTGCTCGGTGAGGTCGACGGCGCTCTTACGGATGTCCATGGCCGCCGCCTCCCCCATGATCGTGGTGCCCGGGCTCAGGGTGCGTGTCACCGCCGGGTGAATGGTCGTGTTCGAGATGGCCGCTGGCCGGTACGCCGTGCAGGCCGACGAAGAAGGGTCGGGCCGGATCGTCCGTCAGCAGCCTGGTGATCAATGCCCGGAAGGTCTCGCCCGTCCTGGTACGCAGGACCAGCTCGCTCTGGTACATGTTCGCGGGGCCGAGACCGATCTGGAGCAGCACACCGGCGCGGTACGACTGGACGTCGATCTCCGCCTGCCTGACACCGACCGCGCCGCAGTGGACAGCCCCCTCCAGGTTGGCGGCGAGCTCCTGGACGCGGTGCGCGTTGCAGCCGTCGGCCGGGGTGAGGGTGGTCAGTAGGTTCAGGTGCTCGTACAGCATGCGGGGCCCCGTGACGACGACCCTGACCTCCGGGACGTCGACAAGCAGGTCCACCAGCGTGGCGCCGCCCTTGCTCAGGGCAAGAGTCAGGGTGCGGGGTGTGGCTGTTGTCATGTGCTCAGCGTCCGGCCGGTCAGTGGCCATGCGCGACCCCGGTACGCCCGAATGCGGGGGAGGGCGGGATTCCTGGGGCGGCCTCGGGTGGAGTAGCGGTGCAGCGATGAGTTTGGCCGGCCGGGAGAGTCTGACCATCGTTGTCGACAGCACAGGAGGAACACGTGGCTCAGCTACTACGAGTCCAGAACTTCAACGTCTCCAGCGATGGCATCGGCGCCGGTGAGGACCAGAGCCTGGCAAGTCCGTTCGGCCTCGCCCATGCGGAGAGACTCTTCGCCTGGGCAGGTGCCACGGCGAGCTGGCCCATGCGCACCGACCCCGGGGGCAGCAGGGGCCTGGACGACTACTTCACGCGGGACTACGCCCGCAACATCGGCGCCGAGATCATGGGCCGCAACAAGTTCGGGCCGCAGCGCGGGCCCTGGCAGGACCATGAGTGGCGCGGTTGGTGGGGTCAGGAACCCCCGTTCCGCACGCCGGTCTTCGTCATGACCCACCACCTGCGTCCTTCGTTCACGCTCTCCGACACCACGTTCCACTTCGTCGATGGCGACCCGGCCCCGGTCCTGGAGCAGGCGCGGGAGGCGGCGCAGGGCAAGGACATCCGACTGGGCGGCGGGGTCACCACCATCCGCCAGTTTCTCGACGCCGACCTCGTCGACACCATGCATGTGGCGGTCTCGCCGGTGAAGCTCGGGCCGGGACTGCGACTCTGGGAGTCCCCCGATGAACTGCTGGACCGGTTCCACCTGGAGGTCGTGCCCAGCCCGAGCGGAGTGACGCACCACCTGTTCTGGCGAAAGTGACCGCCCCTCAGGTCAGCCCCGGCGGTCCGTGCCTCCCCCGGGACTGACCTGGGGTGGGGCTCTGCTCCCACTCTGAGGCCGGGTCGTCGAGTGCGACGACGTCGCGGTTCACCAGCGTGCCGCTCATGTCACGCGTGGGAGCGAGTCGACCGGTGCGAGGCCATGCGCCGCCGAGGCACCGACGTCTCGGCATCGGCCAGACGACCCCAACCGGCCACAGACCTGGATCAGCGACCGGCGAATGCGGGTTGCCAGGTGCCCTCCGCCTTCCTCATTCCGAGCTGCGTGCAGGCTCGTCGGCGTCGCCGGACACACCCTGTGCGGCGCGAGCAGGGGCGCTGTCCGCACGATGACCAAGGACGTCGCCGCCGAGTACGCGGCCGCGAACGTCCGCGTCAACTGCCTGCATTCCAGCGGCAGCGGCACCGTAGGCCGCCATGCCTGTGTCGACGGGCAGTCGCCGTTAACGTCTTCACGGCTCATCCCGCTTCACCGATCTGGGCCGGCTCGGTGCCAGGGCGCGTCGGGGCGGGTGGGACGCGCGTCGACGGTGAGCTGGAGGGCGTACACCGGGCGCTCGCCGGGGACGGGGCAGAGGTAGGTGTGGCCGGTCATGTGACACCAGGCGGGCAGGTCGAGCGGGGCGGCGGGGTCGGTGGCGATGACGTGGACGACGGTGCCGGGCGGTGCGCTGTCGATCTCCTTGCGGAGTCGGAGCAGGAGAGTGACGCAGAGCAGGCCCGTGCCGTCGACGGTCAGGTCGGCCTCAGACGGTTCATCGGCTCCTCGCGGTCGGGGGGCGGGGCGGACGGACGGGTCCGAGGGCAGGTCCAGGCTGCGGGAGATGACCGAGCTGTCGGCATGTTCAGGGAGTGGAAGTCGGCGCGCTCACGTCACGCGGCGGCCGTCCCGGCAACGGGCGGGGGTGGACCGCTTGCTTCATCACGATGGTCGAGTTGAGGCCGCGGACCCCTGGCAGATGGATGAGCACCGACTCATAGAGGCGCTGATAGGACGGCAGGTCTGCGCTGACCACGCGGATCAGGTAGTCCGGTTCGCCGAACAGCCTCTGGGCCTCGATCACCTCGGGGATCTCGGCGAGCGCGGCGTCGAATTCCGTCACCGCGTCGGGCCTGCTGAGCGTGGCGAAGAGCAGGACCTCGAACCCGTACCCCAGTGCCGCGGCGTCGACGACGGCACGGTAGCCGCTGATGACCCCGGCCGTCTCCAGTTCACGGACGCGGCGCTGGCACCTGGACACGCTGAGGGACACCTTCTCAGCCAGATCGGTCAGCGTGATCCGCCCCTCGGACTGGAGGGTGGCAACAATTTTGCGGTCAGTGGAATCCACGAGCAAAGTTCTAGCGGCGAATGCCCCGTAGTGGGCAAAGTTCATAAACATTTTGCCCGTCGCCATGGCTAGCATCCAGTCATGGCAACCGACACCGCACCCTCCGACCCGGCACGACGCGACATCGCTGCGGCGGCAATGCCCGGATCGGTTTTCGACACCGTCGTGGACCGCAAGAACTCGAACTCCATGAAGTGGGCCTACGCCCACCAACTCCTGGCAGCCGATGAGACCGCGGCCGACCCGCTGCCGATGTGGGTCGCCGACACCGACTTCAAGGCCCCGCAGGCCGTGATCGACGCGCTCCACCAGGCCGTGGACCACGGCGTCTTCGGGTATCCGGGCGGGGCGACGGACAGCTACCTCGACGCCGTGACCGGCTGGCAGGCCAAGCGGTTCGGCTGGGAGGTGCCGCGGGAGTGGGTGCTGCAGACCGCAGGCATCATCACTACCCTCAAGACCGCGGTGCAGGCGTTCTCCGCCCCGGGCGACTCCGTCCTGATCCAGCCGCCGGTCTATGCCCACTTCCACAACGACGTCATGCTCAACGGCCGCCACCTCGCGTTCGCTCCCCTGGAGCGGACCGACCACGGCTACCGGTTCGACGCCCGGACCTTCGAGGCCGCCATCCGGCCCGACACCAAGCTGTTCATCCTCAGCCACCCCCACAACCCCACCGGGAACGTCTGGACCGAGGACGAACTGAGGACCATGGGCGAGATCTGCGCCCGGCACGGCGTCCTGGTCATCTCCGACGAGATCCACCAGGACCTCATCATCAACCCGGACAAGAAGCACATCCCCTTCGCCTCGCTCGGCCCGGAATTCGCGCGGAACAGCATCACCTGCACCGCCCCCAGTAAGACCTTCAACCTCCCCGGCCTCCAGAGCGCCAACGTCTTCGTCCCCGACCCGAGGCTGCGCGAGGAACTGGCGCGCCAGTACGACCGCAACCTCTTCCCGCTGGTCAACATGCTCGGCATGGTCGCCTCCGAGGCCGCCTACGCGCACGGTGAACCGTGGCTGGAGGAACTGCTCACCTACCTGCGCGGCAACCATGCGCACTTCGCGCAGTCGGTCAACACCGCCACCACGAAGGTACGGGTGCTGCCCGCCGACTCCCTCTACCTGGCCTGGATGGACTGCCGGGGCCTCGGGATGGACGCCGAGTCCCTCGACAAGTTCATGCTCACGAAGGCGCGCCTGTGGCTGGACAAGGGACAGAAGTTCGGCATCGAGGGTCACGGTTACATGCGGGTCAACCTGGGCTGCCCTCGCTCCACGGTCGACGAAGCGATACGGCGGCTGCTCGGGGCCGTCGAGGGCCAGTGAGAAAGGCAGGGCGGCATGACATCCGCCATCGAGGCCCGCTTCGCAGCCCCCTGGCCGCAGCGGGCGGTGCTCGTGGTCAGCTGCCTGCCGGGGTGGGGGTGTTGGGGCGGGGTTTGTTCTATGCGGCGAGGACGGGCGCGGTCGTCGTCTGCTGGTGCGTCAGCGGTCGTGCGCTGTGGGCGCGGCGGCTGGTGAAGACGTAGAGGCGGAGGATGAGGAAGCGGGCGGTGCCGGCGAGCGCGGAGGCGGTGAGGTAGACGGTCTGTTCGGTGAGCATGCCGGGGGAGGGGTGTATCTGGTGCAGGGCCCATATGGCGAGGCTGGTGCTCAGGCAGGCGGCGGTCGCCGAGCCTGCGGCCTGCCAGTGTTCTCGCCATGTGGCGCTGCGGTGTTGGGTGAAGGTGTAGCGGGCGTGGAGTTCGGTGCACAGCAGGGTGGTGGCGACGGTGATGATCGCGTTGGCGGCGGCCCAGGGCAGGGCGTTGGCCAGCAGCGGCACCGCGAAGCTGGCGAGGACCCCGGTGCCGCCGCCGAGGATGACGAAGCGGATGAAGGAGGCGAGGGGGCCGGGGCCGCCCAGAGTCGCCGCCTGGGGCTTGGGTGAATGTGGCGACTTCATGGCGGCGTCCTTCCGGTAAGGGTGGGGAGTTGCTGTGACGGCTGCGGGCGGT
>NZ_JACMSF010000077.1 GCF_014257025.1 Streptomyces cupreus | reverse complement strand
TGCACGATGTCGACGACTGTCTTCACGCCGATCCACACCGTGAACCCGACGACGGCCAGCACGGTCGCGTACCACTTGCGCGAGCGCGGCACCGTGAACGGCAGCGCCGCCACCAGCGCCACCCCCGCGAACACCATCGAGAGCCGGGTGATGTTGGAGCCGATCTGCGAGTTGATCAGCCACACCAGCAGTACCGACAGCGCGTAGACCGCCGAGGTCAGCCGGACCGTCTTCCACTCCTTGGGGACGAGGAAGAGGACCAGGACCGCGGAGGCGAACGGCAGGATCGCCGAGGCGAGCGCCATCGGCTGCGTCCCGGAGAAGGGGAACAGCCACGCCGACACGGCCACCACCGCGGTCGGCGCGAGCCCCAGTGCCCAGGCGCCGGGTCGCCGCTTCTGGAGGAACAGCGCGACCGCGACCAGACCGACGAACAGGCCGGCGACCGGCGAGGACATCGTCGCGAGGGCGGCCAGCGGGGCGGCGCACAGCGCCTTCGCCCAGCGCTTGTAGCGCCAGCGGTACGGCCAGCAGAACACGACCGCCACCGCGGCGAGCGCGAACATCGTGCCGAGCCCGAAGGTGACCCGTCCCGAGGCCGCGTTGCACAGCAGCGCGAACACCCCGGCCAGCGCTGCCCACAGGGGATTGCGGACGGACCGGCTGCGGATGAGGACGAGCGTCAGCAGCCCTGCCGAGACGGTTCCGGCGATCATCATCGTCGTACGAACGCCCAGCACCGACATCAGATACGGCGACACCACGCTGTACGACACCGGGTGCATCCCGCCGTACCAGGCCAGGTTGTACGCCGAGTCAGGGTGCCGGCCGACGAACTCGGCCCAGGCGTCCTGCGCCGCGAGGTCGCCGCCGCTGTTGGCGAAGGTGAAGAACCAGACGATGTGCAGGACACCGGCGAGGGCGGTGATGGACAGGACGGAGCGGCGGAGCAGCCGCTCACGCACGGTGAGGAGGAAGGACTCCGGGCGCTCTTCGGTGAGCGGCTCGGGCACGCGTATTCGCGGGCCGGTTACCGGGCCCGGATCGGCGTCGTCGGCGCGTGTCGGCTCCGCAGTGGCCACCGTTAAGGCACTCCCGTGGTGTCCTGTCTTCTGTTCTGGCCGCGTCCCGTTTCCCGCGTGTTGTCGGCCATGTCCCTGAGGGTTTCCCGGTCGTGCCTTGTGAGCGGCGACCTGCCCCGTTTCGTGACGCTAGCACGCAGCCCGCCGAGCGGCTCCCGGGGTGGGGCCCGTCGGCGGGCTGCGGTGCCGGGCGGATCAGCCGACGCGGGTCAGCTTGTCCGTGAAGCCGGGTTCGACGAGGTCCGACTGGAGCGCCACCGGCACCTTGACCGCGCCCGCGGTGCCGCCGTCGCCCACGGTGAGCGTGCCCACCTTGGTGCCGGCCTTCGCCTCGTGCGGTACGGAGTCGGCCTTGAAGTCCAGCTCCACCTTCAGGCCCGCCCAGCCGACCGCCTTGACGTCCTTCGTCGCCACGACCGGGGTACGGCCGCCGAGGCCGTCGTCGACGTATCCGACGACATCGCCCTTCTTCAGCAGCGTCGCCGACTCCAGGGCGCCCTGGGCGGCCCGGATCAGCTGGTCGCCGGAGTCGAGCGCGGCGGCGAGGATGCCGCCGCCCGCGTCCGGCTGGCGCACCACGGCGCCGACGATGGTCCGCGTCTCGCCGCCGACCTCCTGCTTCGCGGCGAACACCAGGTTGCCGAGGGCGGAGGTGGTGGTGCCGGTCTTGATGCCGACGACGTTGTTCTTGCCGACGAGCTGGTTCCAGTTGCCGTGGTTCTGTCCCTTGTAGTCGTCGTACGACATCATCGCGGCGACCTCGCGGAAGGCGGGCTGCTCCATCGCGGCCTTGGCGAGCTTGACCTGGTCCACGGCCGTGCTGACCGTCGTGTCGTTCAGACCCGAGGGGTCGGTGTACGTCGTGTTCGTCATGCCGAGTTCCTCGGCGGCGGCGTTCATCTTCTCCACGAACGCCTTCTCCGAGCCGGCGTCCCAACGGGCGAGCAGGCGGGCGACGTTGTTCGCGGACGCGATGAGGATGCTCTCCAGGGCCTCGCGCTGGGTGATGGAGTCGCCGGCGAAGACGTCGACGGTGGACTCCTGACCGGCGTTCGACTGCTCCTCGGCGGCCTGGTCGATCTCGATCTTCGGGCCTTCCTCGCCGCTCTTGAGCGGGTGGTCCCGAAGGATGACATACGCCGTCATGACCTTGGCGACGCTGGCGATCGGCACGGGCTTCTGGTCGCCGGAGGAACCGAAGGAGCCGATGCCCTGAACGTCGAGCGCGGCCTGTCCGTCGGCGGGCCAGGGGATGTCGACCTGGGAGCCGTCGAAGGTGTAGGTGGATTCGGCGGTGAGATCGAGGGTGGGTGCGGGCAGCGGACGTACGGCTTGCACGATCGCAAACACGACAACAAGCAGCAGGACCAGGGGCGTCCAGATCTTGACCCGTCGGACCAGAGTGCGGACAGGGGTGTCCGGGGGCGGCGGGGTGTTCGTCAGCTCGGCGAGCAGGTCCAGCGGGGGCTTGGGGGGCAGCGGCTGCTGGGTGGTGCGCTCGGGGCCGACCTGAGGGACGGCGGTGGTGACGTCCGGCTTGAGGGCCACGAACTTGCTCGTGGGCCGGTCCACGGGCGGGCGTGGGGCGCGGAAGGTGGTGGTGGGCTGATCGACGCCGGCCCCCGCTCCGCCCTCGGCCGCACGACCGGCGCCACTTTCGCCGCCGCCGGCGGGTGCGGGGGTGTCTCGGGGGGTGGGCTTGGCGGGGGCGTCGTGCGCGGTGCCCTTGGCGTCGGTGGGGGCGGGCGCGGCCTTGGCGTCGGCCGTCTGCGGTTTGGCGTCGTCGGCAGGCTCGGTGTCCGTGGCGGGCTTGGTGTTCGCGGAAGCGTTCGGCCCGGAGCCTGGGGCGTCGTTCTCGGTGTCCGTGGCGGGCTTGGTGTTCGCGGAAGCGTTCGGCCCGGAGTCTGGGGCGTCGTCCTCGGTGTCCGTGGCGGAAGCGGTCGGGGCGTCTTCCTGGGCGTCCGCGGCGGACGTGGTGTTCGCGGACGCGTCCGGCTCGGAGTCCGGGGCGTCGTCCTCGGTGGCTGCCTCGGCCTTGGGCCGCTCGTCCGCCTCGGGCTTCGCGTCTGCCTCGGGGGTGGAGTCGGCGGCGCCCTCCGGCTCCAGCTCGGTCGCGTCGGCGTCGGCGTCAGGGCCGGAGTCGGCATCGGGTGCCGCCGTCTGCTCGCCCTCGGCTTCAGCGTCCGTGCCCGCCTCGGCCTCGCCGCTCGCATCGGCGCTCTGGCTGTCCTCGGCCTCGCCGCTCTGGCTGTCGCCGACCTCGTCGCGCTCCCCGGCGGCCTGGCTGTCCTCGGCGTCGCCGCTAGCTTCGGCGGCCTGGCTGTCCCTGGCGTCGCTGCCCGCCTCGCCGCTCTGGCTGTCGCCGACCTCGTCGCGCTCCCCGGCGGCCTGGCTGTCCTCGGCGTCGCCGCCCGCATCGGCGCTCTGGCTGTTCGCGGCGTCGGCGCTAGCATCGGCGGCCCGGCTGTCCTCCGCCTCGGCCGTCTCGGTCGCTCCGGCCGGCTCCTCGGCCCTCTCCTCCGCCGTGTCCGCCGCCTCAGCCCCCTCCGCGGGCTCCTGCTGCTTCTTGTCGCCCGTTGCCACCCACGCCGCCACCGCGGCGCGCAGGCGGTCGTTGCCGGAGCCGGGGGCGGGGTTGCTCGCTTCGGGCTTCTCGGTGGCCTCGGGCTTCTCCGGCGACCGCCTGGCCTCCGCCAGGTCGCTTGCCGACAGGACGCGGGTGGCCGTGTCCACGCCTGTGCGGGCCATGGCGAGGCGGGGGTCGGAGGATTCGTTCCGCGCCTCCGGAACCGGACCCGCGCTCCCCGACGTCGGTTCTGCCGACGACTCGCGCTGCTTTGAACTGTCGGGGGACTCGCCCGCCACCGATGCCTCCTAAACCGTGAACCGTCTGAACCGCCGCCGCCCGGGACACCGCTCCGCAGCGCTGTCCGAACCATGTACCAGTGTCCTGTGTGCGGGCTTGACTGACGCGATAGACGAGAACGACATACCTACTGGTTCCCTCACAAACAGGTCACGCACCCTCGACAGACCAATGTGAGAGGGGTCACCCTGTCATTCATCCACGCGGGGAGGCATGGATGGGCAGGAGCCGCAGAACGATTCCGGAGGAGCTTCTGCTGCTGGCACTGGACCCGGCCACGGGTACCACTGCACAGCCGCAGTCGCTCGACCTCGGTCTGGCCGGAGCACAGCTAGTGGAGCTGGCGCTGGCCGGACGGATAGCCCCAGACGGGGATCGTATCGCCGTGGTGGTACCACGGCCGACTGGAGATCCGACTTTGGACTGTGCGTTGGAGTTGCTGCGCAGGCGTGGCGCTCCCGTGCGTGCCGTCCACTGGATCGGCGGGCCCCGACTGGGGCTGCGCCAGACCTACCTCTCGCATCTGGAGCGGTGCGGCATGGTGCATGCCGTGGCCGGACAGATGTGCGGAGTGTTGCCGACGACTCGCTACCAGGCGACGGACAACGCCATCAGCCGGGAGATCAGGGCCCGGCTGGACTCCGCGATCCGCACCGGCGTACCGCCGGACCCGCGGACCGCGGCGCTCGCCGCACTGGCACACGCGGTAGGCCTCGGCAAGCACCTGTACCCGGGCAATGAGGGCAGGTCCTCAAGGTCCCGGCTGCGGGACCTGATCAGGCACGACCCCATGGGCGGTCTCGTCGCGCACGCCGTGATGGACGTCCAGAACGGCGTCGCGGCCCAGCCGCGTCGCAGCCCCGCGCCGGCGGGCCGCCAGCCGGCCGCCGGAGGCAGGGCCGCACCGGAACCCGCTCGTGGCGTTCCGATGCAACCGCGCAGAGGCTCGATGGCGCGCGTCGTGGCCCACTGAGCCGCGGTTCACGACGTAGCGCCACAGCAGCAGGTACTGGCAGTCCCCCAAGACCCGGTACGGGAGCCGCTGGTCCGCGCGGGGTGGCGGGACCGTATGTGTCCGGACGACGACACGGTCCCGCCGCCCCGCGCGGCCGCATGTGCGCGGGAAGTGGAAGTGCGGCCCGAACTGGCCTGTATGCAGCGCATATCTACCGTTTCCCAGCGGTAGAAAGCACCTTGGTGGCAGTCTGCTCAACAGCAGATACGCAAAGTCGCAGCAGTACATGCAGCCGGAGGTGCACGTCCCGTGGCGTCCAATGTCAATCCCACTGTCAGGCGCCGCCGGCTGGGTCAGGAGTTGCGCCGGCTCCGCGAACTCAAGGGCATGACGGCAGAGGAAGTGGCCGAGCGGCTGCTGGTGTCCCAGTCGAAGATCAGCCGGCTGGAGAACGGCCGCCGCAGCATCAGCCAGCGCGACGTCCGTGACCTGTGCGGGGTCTACGAGGTCGAGGACCACCGGATCGTGGACTCCCTGATGCAGATGGCCAAGGACTCGCGCCAGCAGGGCTGGTGGCACTCCTTCGGCGACATCCCGTACAGCGTCTACATCGGCCTGGAGACGGACGCGGCGAGCCTTCGGGTGTACGACCCCCAGGTCGTCCCGGGCCTGCTGCAGACGAAGAGCTACGCGGAGGCGCTGATCTCGGGCGCGTTGCCGGAGGTCGCGCCGACCGATGTCGACAAGCGGGTCCAGGTGCGCCTGCGCCGACAGGAACGTATCTCTGCCCCGGAGAACCCGCTCCGCCTGTGGGCCGTCCTGGACGAGGCGGCGCTGCGCCGCGAGGTGGGCAGCCGGCACGTGATGATCGAGCAGTTGGAGCACCTCATCGAGATGTCCCGGCTGCCGCATGTCACCGTGCAGCTGATCCCGTTCGCCATGGGCGCGCACCCGGGTGTGAGCGGCCAGTACGCGATCCTGGAGTTCCCGGACGCCGCCGACTCCAGCGTGGTCTACATCGAGGGCGTGACCAGCGACCTGTACCTGGAGAAGGCGCAGGATGTGCAGAAGTACAGCGTGATGTACGAGCACTTGCGCGCCCAGGCGCTGAACGCCGACCAGAGCCGGGAGTTCATCGCGAAGGCGGCCAAGGACTACGCGTCCTGAGCTGCGGCGCCGGAAGATACACCTTCGCCCGGCCGTGGCGGAAGCCCCCACTGGAATATGCCATCCGGTCGAGTGAATAGTCGCTCCGCACATCGATGTTGGCGAGTAGCGTCGATCACGCCATCAAGTAACACCGTTGGCGAAAACGTGCCGTGTGGATACAAGCCACGCGTACGGCACGCGGACAGCAACTCAGCAACTGGTTACCGGAGCGAACATGGCAATCAAGCAGGGTGTCACGGACAAGTGGGTCAAGTCCTCGTACTCGCAGGGCAATGGCGCATGCGTCGAGATCAAGTCCCCTGTCGTGTCGGCAATGGCCGTACGGGACTCCAAAGTCACCGAGGGCCCCGTCCTGGCGTTTCCCGCGAGCGCGTGGAACGCCTTCGTGGCGTCGGTCAAGGCGTAAGGGGCTGCCCCCCTGAGCCTCGGCCGGTGACGATCGACAACTGCACAAGCACCACGCAGGAGCCCTCTCGACCAGCCCGCCGTCCTTGCCGAGGGGGCTCGGCTCGTGCCCGGCAGCCGCGCAACGCGCCTGCCGGGCACGGCCGTTCACTTCACCGGGAAGGCGACATCACACACGGGGTCCTCGGAGCCCGCCGCGTCCCAGTCGGCGAAGTAGACCTCCCGGCACGGACCCGCCATCCACAGCCCCTGCTGGGGGATCCACTGCTCCACCGCCTCGAAGGCCGCCAGGATCTGCGGATGGGCCACCTGCGCCTTGGTGATCCGGGTGTACGCCAGCCGCTGGGCAGGCTCCACGCGCACCTTCGCCCCCCGGGTACGGCCCTGCTTCTCGACCCATGCCCGGGCCGCCGCCTCGTCGGCCACCGGCACACAGGACTCGGCCGGTCCGTCGCTCTCCATCGACACCTCGGAGTGGTACACGACGAACGGCGCCGCGGTGATTCCGCCGCACTCCTTCGCCGCCTCCTCCAGGCGTCCCAGCGACGTCCCGATCCACGCCGGCAGCTCGCCCGCCAGCACATGCCGGGTCTCGGTGATCAGCACCTGCTCGGGCACGTCCACCGTCTCGACCACGAAGTTCTCGTACATCTCGGAGTTCCTCCCCGACAGTCGTCCACGGAGGTACTCGGCGAGCGTCCGCTGCCCCGCCACCCGCGCCTCGACGTCCGCCCAGTAGGCGTCGAGCCGGTCGGCGGCCGTTGCCCCGTCCGGTGCCTCGACGACCTCCGCGACCCGCGCGAGCGGCATGTCCAGCTGGCGCAGAAGGGCCACCGTGCGGGCACGCTCGATCTGGTCGGCGCGGTAGTAGCGGTAGCCGCTGGCTTCGTCGACATGCGCCGGGGCCAGCAGCCCAAGGCGGTCGTACAGCCGCAGGGCCTTGGCCGAGAGCCTCGCCCGCGCGGCGAACGCGCCGATGGTGAGCAGTTCGTCGTCCACGGCCTCATCCTCCGTCACCGGGCGGCTCTTCCGCCCGGCACGAAGAACGCTCGACCCTGCCCCAGGGTCAAGGTCAACCTCGACTAGACCAGGGCGCTTTCCACGGCCGAGACGACCTCCGCCGCGTCCGGTTCGGTCTGCGGGGAGAAGCGGGCGACGACCTGGCCGTCCCGTCCGATCAGGAACTTCTCGAAGTTCCAGCGGATGTCCCCGCTGTGCCCCTCGGCGTCGGCGAAGGTGACCAGGCGCTCGTACAGCGCGTGCCGCCCCTCGCCGTTCACGTCGACCTTCTCGGTCATCGGGAAGGTCACGCCGTACGTCGCCGAGCAGAACTCGGCGATCTCCTCGGCGCTGCCCGGCTCCTGCCCGAGGAACTGGTTGCAGGGCACGCCGAGCACGGTGAACCCACGCCCCGCGTACCGCTCGTGCAGCCGCTCAAGCCCGGAGTACTGCGGGGTCAGCCCACACTTGGAGGCCACATTCACGACGAGGACGACCTGCCCGCCGTACTGCTTGAGATCGGCAGAACCGCCCTCAAGCGCCCCGATCTCGACTTCGAGGGGAGCACCATTGCTGCTGTTTACAGTCATGCCGGGATGCTAGCCCGGCACTGTCGGCACAGCTGCGGGCGGCAGCGCCGGGCCGCGCGACCCACCCCCGCGCCCGCACCGACTCCCGGTCACCCCCGGCCAGCCCCGGCCGCCTCCACCACCACCTCCCCCGCCGCCGTGCGCGCGTACAGCACCGACCGCCCCGCCCGCCGCCGCTCCACCAGCCCCGCGTCCAGCAACACCCGCAGATGTCGGCCGACCGAGCCCAGACCCTGCCCGGTCACCGCGACCAGCTGCGTCGTGCTCATCGGGGCGCCGAGCAGGACCAACACCCCGGCGCGGGCGGAGCCCAGGAGCGCGCCGAGGCCGGTCGGGACGGACCGGCGGTCGTGCTGCTCGGCGAGGACACCGGTGCAGGGGTAGACGACGGCGTACCGCTCCCGCCCCTCCCACGACACCCACCCCGACTTCGGCGTCACCGGCACGAACACCAGCTCCGCCCCCGAGATCTCCCGCGGCGGATACTCGTGCCGGTTGACCTGGAACCGGCTCTCCCCGAGCCACCGCGTCCCCGGCCGCAGCGAGTCCAGCACCGCCGCCCAGCCGCTCCGGCTCACCTGCACGGTCCGGGCGACCACGTCGGCCTCCAGGACCCGTCGGCGCCGGTCCCAGTCCGGCCGTACGGTCTCCTCCCAGACGTACTCAAGAAGCGCCGCAGCCCGCGACGGCAGATCGTCCCGTTCCAGCGACGCGGGGAGCGGCCCGGCGAGGGACAGGACGAGGTGGGCGCGCGCGTCCGAGGGCCGAGCCGTACGCACCCGGGCGACGCCCTCCTCGAAGGTCTCCCCGTCGCGCGGCGTGGGCGTGAGGAAGTCGGCGATCCAGTCCCGCCCCAGCCCGGCGCGCACCAGCAGCGCGGTCACGGGGTCGGCGGCCAGCAGCGCCAGGTAGCCGGGCCGGTGCGCCCGCAGCCAGTCCCGTTCCCCGGGATACGCGCCCACGCCCGCGTGCAGCAGCTTCAGGCTCGCGAAGGTCTCGGCGAGCGGCGAGAGCACGAACCGGCTGCGCGCGAGCGTGTCCGCGTTGACCTGCCACCAGCCCATGACGACTCCTTTCGCGTCTGCGCGAAACATTAACGGCCCCCGCGAGGGCCGCCCGAGACTCCCGGACATGCGCGGCAACAGCTATCAAGTCCTCTTCCGTACCCCCGAGTTCACTCCTCTCTTCCTCTCCTCCTCGGCCCACATCGCGGCCCACACGGTCGGCGGTCTGGCGCTCGGCACACTCGTGTACCGGGCGACCGACTCCCCGCTGCTGTCGGCGGTGAGCATGTTCGGCCCGTCGCTGGCCCAGGTGCTGGGCGCGTCCCTCTTCCTCTCGGGCGCCGACCGCCTGCCTCCGAGGGCGACCCTGACGGGCCTCTCGCTGGCCTTCGCGGCGGCCACGGCGTTCCTCGCGGTACCGGGACTGCCGATCTGGGCGGTCTTCGTCGTCCTGCTGGCACAGGGCCTGATCGCCTCGCTCGGCGGGGGAGTGCGCTGGGGCCTGCTGAACGAGATCCTCGCCAAGGACGGCTATCTGCCGGGGCGTTCGGTCTTCAACATGATGAGCGGGATCATGCAGATCGCCGGATACGGGGCCGGCGGAGTGCTGGTCGCGATCCTCTCGCCCCGCTGGTGCCTGCTGCTCTCGGCCTCGCTGTACGTCCTCGCGGCGGCCGGAGTCCGACTCGGCCTCACCGCCCGGGCCCCGCGCGCCTCGGGCCGCCCGTCGGTCGCGGCGACCTGGCGCACGAACGCCCTGCTGTGGTCCTCGCGCCCCCGCCGGACGGTCTTCCTGGCCCTGTGGATCCCCAACGGCCTGGTGGTGGGCTGCGAGTCGCTCTACGTCTCCTACGCCCCCGAGTCCGCCGGCACGCTGTTCGCCTGCGCGGCCCTCGGGATGCTTGCGGGCGATGTGACGGTGGGCCGCCTGATCCCGCCCGCGCGCTGCGCCCGGCTGGGGGTGCCGCTACTGGTGCTGCTGGCTTCGCCGTACGTCTTCTTCGTGCTCGGCCCGTCGGTGCCGCTCGCGGCGGTCGCCGTGGTGCTGGCCTCGGTCGGTTTCGGGGCGAGCCTGATCCAGCAGGAGCGGCTGATGGCGCTCACACCGGACGAACTGAGCGGACACGCGCTGGGGTTGCACTCCGCCGGGATGCTGACCTTGCAGGGAGTGAGTGCGACGGTGGCGGGGTCGGTGGCCCAACTGACCTCTCCCGCAACGGCGATGACGGTGATGGCGGTGGCGTCGCTGGCGGTGACGGGGTGCCTCGCGAGGGGGCTGCGCACGCCGGTGCCCGGGGGAATCGAAGAGCGCGCGCTGTCTTGACGTGTTCCTGTCGGAGTGGATACATGTGTGGGAGCGCTCCCACGTTTTTCTTCCGATGCTTTCCGGTGCTCACTTCTCTGGAGTCGCAGTGAGAACACACAAGAGCTCGGTGGCGGCGAGACTGCTGACGGCGCTGGCCACACTGTTGGGTCTGCTGGTCCTGGGCGCGACCCCGTCCCAGGCCGCGGATGCACAGGCCGTGGGCCTGCACATCAGCAACGGCCGCCTCCTGGAGGCGAACGGCAACCACTTCGTGATGCGTGGTGTGAACCACGCTCACACCTGGTACCCCGGCGAGACACAGTCGCTGGCCGACATCAAGACGAAGGGCGCGAACAGCGTCCGCGTGGTCCTGTCCAACGGCCACCGCTGGACCCGGAACACACCCGAGGACGTGGCCGCGGTCATCGCAAGCTGCAAGGCGAACCGTGTGATCTGCGTACTGGAGGTGCATGACACGACGGGCTACGGCGAGGAGGCGGCGGCCGCCACGCTCGACTCGGCGGCGGACTACTGGATCGGCCTGAAGGACGTGCTGGCCGGCCAGGAGGACTACGTCATCGTCAACATCGGCAACGAGTCCTGGGGCAACACCGATCCGGCGGGCTGGACCGACCCGACGATCGCCGCGGTGAAGAAGCTGCGGGCGGCGGGCCTGGAGCACACGGTCATGGTGGACGCGCCCAACTGGGGCCAGGACTGGCAGGGCGTGATGCGCGCGAACGCCCAGGCGGTGTACGCGGCGGACACCACCGGCAACCTGATCTTCTCGATCCACATGTACAGCGTCTACGACACGGCGGCGGAGATCACGGACTACCTCAACGCCTTCGTGACGGCGAAACTCCCCATCCTGATCGGCGAGTTCGGGGGACCTGCGGACCAGTGGGGCGATCCGGACGAGGACACCATGATGGCCGAGGCGCAGAGGCTGAACCTCGGCTATCTGGCCTGGTCCTGGAGCGGCAACACGGACCCGATCCTGGACCTGGCGATCGGCTTCGACCCGAACCGACTCAGCTCCTGGGGGCAGCGTATCTTCAACGGCGCGAACGGCATAGCCCAGACGTCGAAGGAGGCCACGATCTTCGGCGGCGGGGGGACCGACACCCAGGCCCCGACGGCCCCCGGCACCCCCACGGCATCGGCGGTGACCTCGACGTCGGCGAACCTGAGCTGGCCGGCGGCGACTGACAACGTTGGCGTGACGGCGTACGAGATCGTACGGGTGACGGGCACGACGGAGACGACTCTGGCGGCGTCGACGACGACCTCGGCGACACTCACCGGCCTGTCCCCGAACACGGCGTACACGCTGGCGGTCTACGCGAAGGACGCGGCGGGCAACCGCTCGTCCCGCTCGGCGACGGTGACGCTGACGACGGCCAGCCCGCCCACGGGAACCTGCGCGGTCGCCTACCGCGTGGTGAACGAATGGCCGGGCGGCTTCCAGGCCGACATGACGGTACGCAACACGGGCTCGACCCCGGTCAACGGCTGGACCCTGACCTTCGCCTTCCCGGCGGGCCAGACGGTGACGAACATGTGGGGAGGAGTCCCGACGCAGACGGCGGACACGGTGAAGGTGGCCCCGGCGTCGTACACGACGACGATCCCGGCGTCGGGTTCGATCTCGATCGGTTTCACGGGCACGAAGGGGACGACGAACCCGTCGCCGACGGCCTTCACACTGAGCGGCGCGATCTGCACGACGAGTTGACTTTGACAGTCGACCGGGATGGGCCCGCGATCCAGGTCGCGGGCCCACGCTCGGTCAGGAGATGGCCCGAAGCCGACTGGGGGGCCGGTGGCGGAGCTGGTCGACGGCCTGGGCGGTGGCCTCGTCCGCCGGAAGGAAGACGATGAGCTGCTGGCCGTCCGCCGAGAGTTCGAGGGTCTCGCGGCGCAGCCGGAGTTCGGTTCCGGTGGGGTGGTTGAGGCGGAGGTCGCCGCGTTGCGGAACGGTGTGCCGGTTCAGTCGGCGCGTGAAGTCCGGCCCCGCGGTGGGGGCGAGCTCCGAGGTGAACCACTCGGAGTTCTCGACGGAGGGCGCGAGCCACAGATCGAAGACCTGCTCGTCCGCGATGTCGTCCCAGTCGGCGAAGAAGGCCCGGGCGCGGGGATCGGTGAAAAGGTAACGGGTGAGGTTCGGGTGGTCGGAGTCGAGCAGTCCGCTCCCGCCCGTGACCGACGTGTAGCCGCTGGTGTGGGCGAGGATGTCGCCGAGGCGGTTGGTCACGACGGCGATACCGGGTTCGAGGAGTCGCAGTGTCTCCAGCACCGTGGGACGGACGTCGCGGCGCGGGGGTGCGGGCCGGGCGTGGGCGGAGCACTCGTTGCCCGTGATCTTGGCGAGGTAGCGCAGATGGTTGCGTTCGGCGGGGTCGAGGCTGAGAGCGTCGGCGAGCGCGTTGACGACCGCGATGGAGGGGTTACGGTCGCGGCCCTGCTCGATGCGGGTCAGGTACTCGACGCTGATACCGGCCCGGGCGGCCAGATCAAGCCGCCGCAGCCCCGGTGACCTACGGCGACCACGCTCGGGCAGCCCCAGCGACTCGGGCTGGATGCTGTCGCGCTTGGCTCGGACGAAGTCCCCCAGTGGCGTCCCCATACCGCGAGCATAGGTCGCGGCCGGCGGCACGCGGAGCGCTCAGGGTGGCCCTGCGGGGGCCAGCCTCGACACGGTCTGGTTGGCGGCGGCGCGAGCCCTGATCGTGATGTGCATGGCTATGGAGACGAACAAGCACAAGCTGGTGATCATCGTAGGAAGCGTCCGGGACGGACGGTTCGGCCCGGTGGTGGCCTCGTGGGTGGCCGAACAGGCTGAAACCCACGGTGGTTTCGAGACCGAGGTCATCGACCTGGCGGAAATGGACATCCCGTTGGCGCTGCCGGCGGCCTCGCCGAAGTTCGCGGGCGACGACTATCCCCGTCCGGAGGGGATGGCGGCACTGACGTCGGCCCTGGAGGGCGCGGACGCGTTCATCGTGGTCACGCCGGAGTACAACCACAGCTACCCCGCGTCGCTGAAGGCGGCCATCGACTGGCACTTCACCCAGTGGACGGCCAAGCCGGTCGCCTTCGTCAGTTACGGCGGTGCGGCGGGCGGCCGCCACGCGGTCCTCCATCTGGAGAACGTCCTGACGGAACTGCACGCGGTGACCATCCGGGACGGCCTGGCCTTCCCGATGTACTTCACGACCTGGCAGGACGGCCGCCCCCTGGACCCGGAAACCCCCGGCTACGCCAAGACACTGCTGGACCAACTGTCCTGGTGGGCAGGAGCCCTCCGCACGGCCCGGGAAGCGGCGCCCTACCCAGGCTGAGTAACTCGCCATGCAGGTCGGGAATCATCTGGGACGAGTTGCAGAACTTGAGTATCCGTGCTCACGCCTGGTCAGGATGCGCTGGTTCTCCGATCACCAGGAGGGCGTCGTCGGCTGTCGGGATGGGCACGCGCCATTGGGTCAGGACGGTGCGTGCCCGTCGGCGTACGACGGAGACGGCCTCGGGGATGTTCGGAAGCGGAGGCTGGTTTCGTACCGCTGGTGGCGGTCGGATCACTCGGCGGTGGCGAGGATCTGGGCCAACGCCGTGACAGCCTGTTCGGCGTCGTGGCCTTCGGCGCGGACGGTCACGGTGCTTCCGACAGTGGCGCCCAGGCCCATGACGGCGAGGACACCGGTCGGATTGATCGTCCGACCCGCGTACTCCAGTTGTATGGCACTGGTGAAACTGGCTGCGGCGCGGGCGAGTTGGCCTGCGGGTCGGGCGTGGAGGTTGGCGGGCAGGACCACGGCCGTTTCGTGCTGGGACACGGTCGTGGCGCTCGTGGTGGTGGAGTCAGAGCTTGCGGACATTGCGGGCCTCCTTGGCTGCGTCGGCGACGGTCTTCAGGTCGGCGCCGGATGCGGCGGTGACGACGGCTGCGACGGCTCCTTCGACGAAGGGCGCGTCGACGATCAGCACGTCGGGGCTGGGATGGTCTTCCAGGACGGTGCGGGCGGTCAGGACGGAGCTGCCGAGGTCGGGCAGGACGACGACGCCGGCTCCGCGGTCGACGCTGCGGACGGCGGCGAGGACGAGGTCGTAACTGGTGCCGATCCGGCCGTCGTCGGTGCCTCCGGCGGTGGCGAGGGGGACCGTGTCGGAGCCGATCTGCTCCACCAGTAGGCGAAGGCCCGAGGCGAGCTCGGCGCTGTGGGACACGAGTACGATGCCGACAGATGCGCTCATGAACAGTTACCGTAAATGTCGGAACACTGTTCAGCAATACTGAACTCGGGAGAAAATTTCGATGGTGCAGGCGGTGCAGCGGGCGGTGCAGATCCTGCGGGAGCTCGCGTCCACCGGTCCCCGGCTCGGAGTGACCGAGCTGGCCGACCGTCTGGGCGTGGCCAAGCCGACCGTGCATGCGCTGCTGCGCACGCTGGAGGCCGAGGGGCTGGTCGTACAGGACCGGGACAGTTCGAAGTACCAGCTCGGACCTGATCTGGTGCAGCTGGGCAACGCCTACCTGGACACCCAGGAGCTGCGGACTCGCTCGCTGACCTGGGCGGACCAGCTCGCGAACCGGACGAACGAGGCGGTCTGGGTGGCCGTGCTCACCGGTGACCACGTCCTGGTGGTGCACCATGCGTTCCGGCCCGAGGGGGCTGTGCAGATCCTCGAGGTGGGCGCCAGCATCCCGTGGAGCACGTGTGCTCTGGGCAAGGCCATCGTGGCTTTCCTGCCGGCCGGCGAGCGTGAGCGGCTGCTCGCGGGTGAGCCGGCGGTGCTCACCGGCGCCAGCATCACCGATGCGGAGGAGCTGGTAGGGCAGCTGAAGGAAGTCCTCAGGGCCGGGTATGCGATCGAGGATCAGGAGTCCGCCATCGGGGACGCGGGTATCGCGTCTCCCGTCTTCGACCGCTCCGGTGACGTGGTCGGCGCTCTCGGCATCGTCGGCCCTGTCGAGCGGCTGCTGGACGAATCGGCACGTCAGGAGCTTGCGGTCGCCGTCCGGGAGACCGCCCGCAACCTTTCCCGCGACCTGGGCGCCCCCCGCGGGGCGGCCGCACGCAGCACGATGACCTGACCTGCCCCGCAAACCCGGTGGCGGTCGTCCGCTTTCCCGCCCCCGCACCCTGGTCCAGGCCCCTCGGCAGTTGCCGAGGGGCCTTCTTCACGTCGACAGAACGCCAGGGCTGCCAAAGCTCTTGACAGGCCGGAAACGCGGCGTTAATTTCCGGAACAACGTTCATCCATAGTGAACACTCTGCAGTCGGAGGCTTAAACTCCCCGGCTTCCCCCTGAGCGGCCGCCAGATTGCCCGACCCTGACCACTTGGCGGCCACCTCCCTTCACAGCCCGCTCCACGCGGAGGAGGTGAGACGCCCAAGCCGCCGCTCGGCGCTGGGCGCCTTCCATGGAAGAAAACACTTACTCACAGAAGCTCGTGGCCGAAGCGCTGGGCACCGCGGTGCTGGTGTTCATCGGCGTCGGCTCGGTCCCCGCGACGCTCATCGTCGGCGGCGACGCCCCGTTCACCATGGCGCAGCTGGGAATGATCTCGCTGGCCTTCGCCACCGCCGTCATCGCCATGGTCTACGCGATCGGCCATGTCTCCGGCTGCCAGATCAACCCGGCCATCACCCTGGCACTGGCCGCGACGAAGAAGATGCCCTGGCGGGACGTCCCCGGCTACATCGCGGCCCAGGTGGCCGGGGCGGTGCTGGGAGCTCTTGCGATCGTCGGGGTGCTGGGGAAGAAGGCGGTCGACGTCGGCCTCGGCATCGCCGCCTACGGCACCGGAGTCGGCGCCGGCCAGGCGTTCTTCGCCGAAGCCGTGGGCACCTTCATCCTCGCCCTCATCGTCTTCGGTGCCATCGACCGCCGCGCGGCCGGCGGCTTCGCCGGTCTGGCCATCGGGCTCGGCGTCTTCGCGATCATCATCCCGGTGGCGCCGGCCACGGCTGCGTCGATCAACCCGGCCAGGACGCTGGGTCCGATGATCACCGGCGAGCTGTTCGGGGGCACGGTCCACTGGGGTCAGATGCCGGTCTACATAGCCGCCGAAGTGCTCGGCGCGGTTGCCGCCGGCGTCCTCTACACCGCCCTCAACACCCGCCGCTCGACTGCCGCCGCGGGTGCGGCCGAGAACCAGCTGGCCGAAACCGCCTCTGCGTAATAAGGGAGACCTGTCATGAAGAAGTTCATCAACGCCCCTGAAGCGGTGCTGGCCGAGGCACTGTCCGGCATCGCCGCCGCCCACCCCGGACTGAAGGTCGACGCGGAGAACAAGGTGATCGCCCGTGCCGGGGGTACCAAGCCGGGCAAGGTCGCCCTTGTCTCCGGCGGCGGATCCGGGCACGAACCCCTGCACGGCGGCTTCGTGGGACGCGGCATGCTCGACGCGGCCTGCCCCGGCGAGGTCTTCACCTCTCCCGTGCCCGGTCAGATGCTGGCCGCGGCCCAGGCTGTCGACGGCGGCGCGGGCGTGCTGTTCATCGTGAAGAACTACACCGGCGACGTCCTCAACTTCCAGATGGCCGCCGAACTGGCCGCCGAGGAAGGCATCACCGTGGAGACCGTCCTGGTCGACGACGACGTCGCGGTCCAGGACTCCACCTGGACCGCCGGGCGCCGGGGCACCGGTGCCACCGTCTTCGTCGAGAAGATCGCCGGAGCCCTCGCCGAGCAGGGCAGCAGCCTCACTGAGGTCGCCGACATGGGCAAGCGGGTCAACGCCGCGTCCCGGTCCTTCGCCGTGGCGCTCACCGCCTGCACGACCCCCGCCTCCGGCAAGCCCGGCTTCGACCTGCCCGAGGACGAGATGGAGGTCGGCGTCGGCATCCACGGCGAGCCCGGACGCCGCCGCGAGAAGCTCCGCCCGGCCAAGGAGATCGTGGCCACCGCCCTGGACGCCATCCTCGCCGACCAGCCCCTCGACGCCGGTGACGAGACCATCGTCATGGTCAACGGCCTGGGCGGCACCCCGCTCATCGAGTTGTACGTGGTCTTCAACGAGGTCGCCGCCGCACTCGCGGACAAGGGCGTGGTCATCGCCCGCAACCTTGTCGGCAACTATGTGACCAGCCTCGACATGGCCGGTGTTTCCGTCACCGTGTGCAAGGCCGATGCCGACATGCTGTCCCTGTGGGACGCTCCCGTGAACACCCCGGCCCTGCGCTGGGGCATCTGACCGAGCCGGGGGCGGGGCCACGCGCGACGCGAGGGCCGGGCCGGGTCCTTCCCGCTGTCAGCCCGCCCGGACCGCACTCCTCGCGTCTTCCCCCGCCCCCGGCTCGCCCAACCTCTGATCAGCCCCGTACCGACCATGAACGGAGACTCCGTGGACACCGACCTCGCCCGCACGTGGGTGCAGGCCATCGCAACAGCCGTGGACAAGCACAAGGACCACCTCACCCAGCTCGACTCGGCCATCGGCGACGCCGACCACGGCACCAACATGCACCGCGGCTTCTCCGCCGCAGTCACGGCCTTGGCCGACTACGAGCCGGACACCGTCGGGGCCGTACTGGTCAAGACCGGCACCACCCTCATCTCCACCGTCGGCGGCGCCTCCGGACCGCTCTACGGCGGTGCCTTCCGCGCCATCGGCAAGGCCCTGGACACCCCCACCGCCGACACACGGCAGTTCGCCGCCGCACTGGCCGCCGGCCTCGCGAGCATCCAGAAGCTCGGTGCGGCCGCACCCGGCGACAAGACCATGATCGACGCCTACGCCCCCGCACTGGCCGCGTTCCAGCAACAGGCCGACGCCGGAGCCGACTTGGCCTCCGCGGCCGTGGCCGCCGCCGACGCCGCCGAAGAGGGCATGCGCGCCACCACCCCGATGCAGGCCCGCAAAGGCCGCGCCTCCTACCTGGGCGCCCGCAGCATCGGCCATCAGGACCCGGGCGCCACCTCCACCGCCCTGGTCTTCCGCGCCCTCGCCGAGACGCTGGGGGACCACGCCGAGACGCTGGCGGCCCGATGACCGACCGTCGCACCTGCACCGGGCGCGCCGCCGCACCCGGCATAGCCCTCGGCGTCGTCCACCGTACCGACCGGCCACTCACCAGGACGCCGCTGCCGCACCGCACCGGCGGCGACCCCGCACAGCAGATCACCGACGCCTTCGACGCCGTAGCCACCCGCCTGCTCGACCTGTCCACCTCCCTGCGCGAACAGGGCAAGGACGAACAGGCCGACATCATGGAGGTCAACAGCTACATCGCCCAGGACCAGGATCTGTGTGACCAGGCCGTCAAGAGGGCGAATGACGGCCAGCCGGTACCCGTCGCCGTCCGCCAGGCCATCGACACCTACGCCGGAACCATCGCGGCCCTGGACGATCCCACCCTCGCCGAACGCGCCGCGGACGTCCGGCAGGTCGGCCGCCGCGTCCTGGCCCACCTCCACGGCGAGACCGGCCCTGCCACCGACCAGCCGCTCGTCCTGGTCGCCCACGAGATCGGCGCCGCCGACCTGCTGGAACCGGGCCTGACGGTGACAGGCGCCATCTCTGTGACCGGCGGCCCGAACTCCCACGCCGCGATCGTCGCCCGTTCGCTGGGCATCCCCTTCCTCCTCGCCGTCGACCCCCAACTGCTCGAACTGCCGGACGGGCAGGAGATCCTGCTCGACGCCGATCAGGCCGGCGCGGTCGCCCACCCCGACGACGAGGAACGCTCCAGGGCCCTGCGAGCCATGGAGACCGCCCGAGCGCGCAGACTCGCCCTCGCCGAAGAGCGTCACCTGCCCGCCGAGACACTCGACCGGCACCCCATTGTGCTGCGGGCCAACGTGGCCACCCCGGCCGAGGCCCGCACGGCACTGACCACAGGCGCCGAAGGCGTCGGCCTGCTCCGCACCGAGCTGCCCTTCCTCAACCACCGCGCCTGGCCCACCCGCGAACAGCACGCGGCCACCCTCGTCCCCGTCCTGCGCGTTCTGGCCGGGCAGGTCGTCACGGCGCGCACGCTCGACTTCGCCGACGACAAACTGCCGCCGTTCCTCGCAGAAGGCCGCGAGGGCGGGCGGCTCGGGCGCGGCCTGCCCCTGATGCTCGCCCAACCGGACGCCTTCGCCGACCAGTTCCGCAGCCTGCTCAGCGCCGGAGCCGACACCGACCTGCGCATCATGATCCCCATGGTCGCGAGCGTCGACGAACTGCGCGCCTGCCGACGCCTCCTTGAGGCCGCAGCCGACGAAGCCGGCGTCCCGGTGCCGCCCCTGGGCATCATGGTGGAACTCCCCGAAGCCGTCGCCGTAGCCGACGACCTCGCCCGCGAAGCCTCCTTCTTCTCCATCGGCAGCAACGACCTCACCTGCCAGATCCTGGGCCTGGACCGGCGCGACCCCACCGCCACCCCCGCCATGGCGGCACACCCCGCCGTACTCGACGCCATCGCCCGCGTCGTCAACGCCGCCCACCGCCACGATCGCCAGGTCTCCGTCTGCGGCGACGCCGCCGCACACCCCCTCGTGACACCCCTCCTCATCGGCCTCGGCTGCGACAGCCTCTCGGTCGGCCCCGCCGCCCTCGACGAGGTCCGCGCCCGCATCCGCCGACTCCGCCACGACACGTGCGCCTCCCTGGCCGCCGTCGCACTGACCCGCGAAACCCCCGAAGAGGTCTGGCGACTCGTCGAGCAGTGCGGCCGGCCCTCGCTGCCGTGAGAAGGAGGGGCCGGAAGCACGCAGAAGCTGGTTTTTGTCGGTCTACGGTTCCGTCCAGGCGGCCTCGGCGCCGCTGTGGCCGATGCGGACGATCTGCATGGCGCTGCCGGTCGCCCCCGTCAGGGCGAGGAGAATCAGTGCCACGGCGGTGAGCCGTGCAGTGGCAGGGCGTTCTGTGCGCCGGGGGCGGGCTTCCCGCCGGCTCAGCCAGAACAGGGCGACGGCCCCAACGGACAGGGCGACCGTCCAGGGGAGGAGGTCGTGGCCGAGGTCACTGTGCCGATGCGTCAGGGCTGTCTCGTCGACGCGCCGCGCCAGTGACTCGCCGGACTTGACGGTCACCGGGACCAGGATCAGGGCTGTGAGGCTCAGGAGGAGGGGCAGCGGCCCCGCCCACGCCCGGAACTGCGGCCACAGCGCGGCCAGCGCAATGGTCAAGGCGGCGGCGGGCACGGCGACCACAGTGGCGTGGACGATCAGCGGGTGGGCGGGCAGGCCGAAGAGCGTGTCGAGCAACGAGTCCTCCGCAGGATCTGTATGGGTGGGATGCGGGAATCGGCCGCTGAGCAGGCCGAGTGGAGTCGCCGGGCCGTGATGATGCGGTGGCCAGGGCCCACGGGCGGGGCGGGCGACGGCAGTGACTGTCAGGAGGTGTGCAGCG
The DNA here is from genome assembly GCF_014257025.1 of Streptomyces cupreus. GTDB lineage: Bacteria > Actinomycetota > Actinomycetes > Streptomycetales > Streptomycetaceae > Streptomyces > Streptomyces cupreus. Next base: position 11,302 of record NZ_JACMSF010000077.1, on the reverse strand, counting down.
GCGTGGTCCGAGCGCGGACGCGGGACGGGGTGGGCGCGAAGGGGAGCAAGCCGCGTGCGGATCGGGAAGTACGTACCGCCCGAGATCGCGGGCGGCCGGGCGGTGTCAGCTTCCTGCTCGCCACGCCTTGCGTGAGCGTGGCGAAGACCAGGCCGGCCACGGAGGTCCCGTCCGCTTCCGGGCCGTCATGGTCCGCACTGCGGCGGTGAGGAGTGATGCCTTCGCCGTCACCACCCATGTGGGGCCTGCGTCCGCGTCCTTGCGATTGTGCTCCGCGACGCACCCGGGGGTGGATGGCCGGCACGCTTCTTGCCCGGCAGCAGCGCTCGAACGCTGGCAGGGCCGGCCGGCCCGGCCGTCGACCGGCTGATCGCCCCCGCTGCGGCAGCACCTCGGGCGTCACAGGCGTGCCTGCGGCATCCGCTCACCTTCCTCTTCCTCCTCCCGCTGCACGGGCGGCCCGCTCAGGGCCCCGTCCCTGGCCGACTGTCCTTCGTCGGCTACGGCGCTCTCGGAGGGGATGGGGGTGCGGATGCCCGGTGTCGCTTCGCCCGGCAGATGCGGCAGCAGCCGCTGCAGCCGACGCGGCATCCACCAGGCGCTCTTGCCCAGGATCGCCATGACGGAGGGCACCAGGACGAGTCGGACCAGGGTGGCGTCGATCGCGATGGCGGCGGCGAGGCCGAAGCCGAAGAGGTTGACGGTCCGCTCGTCGTTCAGCTGGAAGCTGCCGAACACCACGACCATGACCGACGCGGCGGCGGTGATGATGCGGGCGGTGGCGGCGATGCCGTTGCGGACGGAGGCGCCGGTGTCCCCGGACCGCAGGTACTCCTCCCGTACGCGGCTGAGCAGGAACACCTCGTAGTCCATGGACAGGCCGAACAGGACGGCGAACAGCATGACCGGCGCGAACGACTCCACCGGCCCCGCCTCGGACCCGAGGAGCCCGGCGCCCCAGCCCCACTGGAAGACCGCGACCACGACGCCGTACGCAGCTCCCACGGAGAGCAGGTTCATCACTGCGGCCTTGAGAGGTACGACGAGTGAGCGGAACTCGACCATGAGCAGCAGGAAGCTCAGCCCCACCACGAAGGACATGAACCAGGCCATCTGGCTGCCGAGCCGGTCGGCGAGGTCGATGGCGGTGGCGGTGGAGCCGCCGACGTGCGTCTCGGCGTCGTCCGCGGCGTCGGGGAGCACATCCTCCCGCAGGCGGTGGACCAGCTGCTCGGTGGACCTGTCATCCGGCGAGCTCTTGGGCACCACGGTGTACACCGCGGTGGTCCCGGCCTCATCGAGCCGCGGCGGCCGTACCTCCTGCACCCCTTCGGCGCTCTCGAGTTCGGTGCGCAGTGCGCCGGCCTGCCGCTTCACGGCCGCCTTCGACTCCTGGCCGTCGAACTGCGCGGTCACCAACAGAGGGCCGGTCCAGCCCGGTCCGAAGTCCTTCGCGACCAGCTCGTACGCGCGGCGCTCCGTGCTGTCCTTGGGCGCCGACCCGTCGTCGGCCGTACCAAGGCGCAGCGAGAACAGCGGGAGGGCCATGGCGATCAGAACGGCAGCGGACGCGAGGAGATAGGGCCAGGGGCGCCGCTGGACGTGGCCCGTCCAGCGGTGCCAGCCGCTGACCCGACCCGCGCCGTGGTCGAACCGCAGCCGCCGTACGCGGAAGCGGTCCAGCTCGGCGCCGAAGACGGCCAGCACGGCCGGAAGCAGGGTGACCGCGGCTAGCAGGGTGGCGGCCACCGTGATGGCGCTTGCCAGGCCGAGGGCGGAGACGAAGGGGATGCCGATGAGGTACAGGCTCAGGATCGCCACGATCACCGTGGCGCCCGCCACGAGCACCGATCGCCCCGCAGTCGACAGCGCGAGCGGGATCGACTCCTCGGGGGAGTGCCCTGCGTGCATGCCCTCCCGGTGCCGGGTGACCACCAGCAGCGCGTAGTCGATCCCCACACCGAGGCCGATCATGGCCGCCACCACCGGACCGGAGGTGCCGATGGTGGTCACCCCGGCGACCACGTTGAGGACCGACATCCCCAGAGCGAGCGCGAACAGGGCGGTCAGCAGCGGCACCACCATGGCGAAGACCGATCCGAAGGCCACCAGCAGGACCAGGACCGCGGCAGCCAGGCCGATCGCCTCGCTCCCCGACGGGCCGTGCTCGCCCTGGAGCACGGCACCGCCGTACTCGACCTGCGCGCCCGCCTCCCGCACCGGGTCGAACGCCTCCTGCGCGGCCTCTACCGACTCCTTGGGCACATCCTTGGCCCGCTCGGTGAACTGAATGGTCGCGATCGCGGTGCGCCCGTCATCGGAGACCATGGCGGGCCCCGGCCCGTACGGCGACTGGACCGCCGCCACGTCCTGGGAGTCGCGCACCGCAGCGACAACGTCCGTGACAGCCGCCCTCACCTTCGCCGAGGCCACGCCCGAGTCGCTGTGGATCACCACCTGCATCCCGTCCCCGGACAACTCCGGATACCGCGTGCGCAGAGTGTCATACGCGGCCTGCGAATCGGTGTTGCTCAAGGTGAGGTCGTTGCTGAACGAACCCCCGACCGAGCGGGCGGCCAGGCCGGCCCCGACCACGGCCGACAACCAGAGGGCGATCACCCACCATCGGTGGCGCACCGAAAAACGAGCCAGGGCAGAGAGCACGGCAGCCTCCATCGTCAGGGCGGGCGGGGCCTGCCCCCACCCCGCGGCACATGCGTGTCGGCACAGAGTCACGGGGCCGCTTCTGCAATCTCAACCATGATGAATTCCTCGGGCCGGGGCAGAAGGGCCGGGAATCCCGACACGCGCACCCAGATTCCTCGACGTCGCCCGCCGGCGTTCCTCCAAGGCGGATGCCAGGCGCATCGTGACCCGCTGCATCCTGCGCCTCGAACCGGTCGCTTCCATGGCGCCTGATGAAATAATCCGGATCTCGAGCCCGTGGAGCAGCTACTCGTCGAGACGGCGGAGCGCATTGCCACACCGCAACAAACCCGACGCCGTCATTCCGGCCTCGGACAACGCAGTCCAATCGCCTTCGAGACAGCGCTCGGAACAACATCGGCCAACCTGACCCCAGCCGCACAACCCGTTGTCCTTGTTGCGTGCGGGACCTGCGCTGTTGGGGGCGGCGGGCCAGCCCGTCACTTCAGCGGCGTGCCTGCTGCGGCCTGTCTCATCAGGTTGTGCGGGGCTGGTGGCGTGAGGACTCGCGAAGCGCGAGGCGCAGTGGAGGGCCGTAGATCCGGATTATTTCATCAGGCGCCATGGAAGCGACCGGTTCGAGGCGCAGGATGCAGCGGGTCACGATGAGGCCGGCGATCTGCGCGCAGAACGCTCCGGCACGCCTGCGGGCGTCCGCACCGCCGAGCCTGGCGGCAATCTTGTCGATCATTTCCCGTTCCAGCATCTCCTTGACCAGGCCGGCGATGGCCTGGTCACGGGTGGCGCTGACGATCAGGGCGCGCAGCGGCGCGCCCGATTCGGGGTCCTCCCACAGGGCGAGCAGGTCACGCAGAGCGCGCTGGGGGAAGGTGGCGGGGTCGCCTTCCGCGGTGCGGGCGAGGGTTTCGGCCGGGTTGGCGGACAGCGTGAGGGCCGCGCCGAACAGGCCCTTTTTGGAGCCGAAATAGTAGCTGATCAGGGCGACGTCGACCCCGGCCTCGGAGGCGACGGAGCGCAGGGTGACCGCCTGGTATCCGCCTTGGAGGAAGCGCCGGCGGGCGACGTCGAGGATCTGGGTGCGCGTGTCGGGATTCCCGGCCCTTCTGCCCCGGCCCGAGGAATTCATCATGGTTGAGATTGTAGAAGCGGCCGCGTGACTCTGGGCCGGTACCTGCTTCCGCAGCGAAGGGTCCTTCCCTGTGCTTTCCGACCCGCGACCGCCCGTCCCTGAGGCTCCTGGCCGAGCCGTGCGCCAGGGCGCTGTCCTGGTGATCACCTGCCTCGCGCTGGCGACCGTGGTCGCCGCGATGGCCTCGCTCAATGTGGCTCTGCCCGACATCGCACGCCAGACGCACGCCGACCAGACCCAGCAGACCTGGATCATCGACGCCTACAGCCTGGTGTTCGCCTCGCTACTCCTGCCCGCCGGAGCCTTGGGGGACCGGTTCGGCCGGCGCCGGGCGCTCATCGTCGGCCTGATCATCTATGGGGCTGGATCAGTGCTGGCGGCCCTGACCACCGACCCGAACGTGCTGATCGGGCTGCGCGCGATGCTGGGCGTGGGAGCTGCTTTGATCATGCCGGCCACCCTGTCTACGATCACCAGCAGCTTCCCGCGTGCCCAGCGTGCCCGGGCGGTCAGCGTCTGGGCGGCGGTCGCCGGCGGCAGTGGCGTGCTGGGGCTGCTTGCCTCCGGCCTGCTGCTGGAGTCGTGGTCGTGGCAGTCGGTGTTCTGGTTCAACGTGGTGCTCGCCGCGGTCGCGCTGGCCGGAACACTGGTCTTCGTGCCGGAGTCGGCCGAATCCCGCCCCGCGCCGCTCGATGTGATCGGCGCGATCCTGGCGGCGGCCGGCATCGCGGCACTCGTCTACGCGGTGATCGAGGCTCCGGTGAACGGCTGGAGCGACCCCCTCACCCTCGGCGGAATCGCCCTCGGCGTGCTCGTCCTCGTCGGCTTCGTCGTCTACGAGTTGCGCCACCGGCACCCGCTGCTCGATCCGCGACTGTTCCGCAACCGCCGTTTCGCGGCTGGCTCGCTGTCCCTCACGCTGCAGTTCTTCGCCCTGTTCGGCTTCATGTTCGTGGTCATGCAGTACCTGCAGCTGGTCCGCGGCGACAGCGCGCTCACCGCTGCCCTCAGCCTTCTCGCAATGCCCATCGGGATGATCCCCGCCTCCCGGCTCAGCCCGCTGCTCACCCAGCGCCTGGGTGCCCGCGGCCCCTGGGTCGCCGGGCTGCTCCTGCTCGCCGCCGGGCTGGCCGTCCTGGCCCACCTGGACGGCGCCAGCTCGTACGGGCATATCGCTGCCGGTCTGATCCCGCTGGGTGCCGGACTGGGGCTGGCGATGCCTCCGGCCACCACCGCCATCACCGACGCCCTGCCCAAGGAACTGCAGAACGTGGGCTCCGCCGTCAACGACTTGGCGCGCGAACTCGGCGGCGCACTGGGCATCGCGGTTCTCGGCAGCCTCCTGACCGCCACCTACCGCAGCGACCTCCACCTGACCGGCGTCCCACCCAACGTCGCCGAAGCGGCCGAGTCGTCGCTGGCCGGCGCCGCCGCCGCAGGCGGCGCTGTCCTGCACCAGGCTCAGGACGCGTTCATCAGCGGGCTGCACGCCGCCCTGTTCGGCGGCGCCATCACCGCCGTCGCCACGGCCATCGCCGTGGCCGTCCTGCTCCGCCGTCGCAGCACCCCCGCCGACTCGACGCCCTGCCTCGTCCCTGCCGAGCCGGTGACGCACAGCGGACGGGAGACCACGCAATAAGGCCTGACCACGCCCGCCCGGCAGCCGCGCTGCACCAGAACTTTGCGAACAACTCCGCGTTGCGGGGGCGTACCCAAGGAGCTCTCATGACCACCCCAGCCCACAGCCCTGCGGACGGGGCCGCGGAAGTCGTGGCACTGGATGTCCTCGCAGAGCGGCTGCTGTCCGAGGCCGCAGCGTCGAGCGCAGGCCGGGCAGCCCGGGCGGTGGCCGTCCTGCCCGGCCTGCGAGCCACCCTGATAGCACTCAACGCCGGACAGGAACTCGCCGAGCACCAAGCGCCCGGCTCCGCCCTTCTGGCTTGCCTGGCCGGCTCGGTACGGCTCGCCACACCCGAGCGGGAATGGTCCCTGCACCGGCGCACTCTCATCTCCGTTCCCCCCGAGCGCCACCGGCTCATCGCCGACACACCAGCGGTGGTGATGGTCATCGTGCGGCTCGATTGAGCCACGGGAATTCCCACGGATGACGTACCAGTCGCGAAAGAAAGGCATGAAAGCAAGGCATATGGCCACCACACGATCCCCTGGCAGCACACGCGTCAGGCGCCCGGCCACGGGGCGCGTGCAACCGCCCGACAACCGATTCGCACGACGCCACCGGAAGACGGTGACCGCGCTTGGAGCCGGCCTCGCAGCGGCCTTGTTCTTCTTCGCCGGCGTGGGAGTCGCGGCGCTGGTGATCACGCAGCAGTTGAAGTCCAACATCGGCAAGCTCGCCGCCGGCTTCCCAGGCGGCGCCCAGCCGCCGGGCGGAGCGAACGGCATGCCTTTCGGACCTCCGACCTCCGCGGGATCCGGCGAAGACCTCAAGGGCTGGTCAAAGGAGCAGGGCCTGCCGGACGGCCTGCCCGACCAGATCCTCGGCGCGCTCCACCAGCGGTACCCCGACGGCGTACCCGGGGAGGTGAAGGACAAGCTCAAACAACAGTTCGGAGGCTGAAAATCTCTGTCCAAATCTCCAATGACAAAGCCTGGCCCGCCTTCCCCCGATCCCACTGAAATTCCTGCGCGAGGAGATGACCGTTGTCCTTCGGACCCATGCACGAATACAACGTCCAGAACATACCGGAGACCGAATCGGGAGCTGAGCACCGGAACGACGTCGACGTCCTGATCATCGGTGCCGGCCCCACGGGGCTGACCGCCGCCTGCGAAGCCATACGCCACGGCCTGAGCGTGCGCATCGTCGACCGCAAACCCTGCCGCTCCACCTTCTCCAAGGCGTTGGTCGTCCACGCCCGTACCTTGGAGGTCTTCGAAACCATGGGCGTGGCCGAGGAGATCCTCGCCGACGGCACCCGTTTCACGGCTCTCAACGTGAACACCCGGCGCCGCAGCCCGGTACGTGTCGATCTGCTCGGGCTCCCCTGGGGCGACACGGCCTATCCCTTCTGGCTGTCGATCCCCCAGTACGCCACCGAACGCGTTCTCGAGTCGCAGCTCAACCAGGAGGGTGGCAGGGTCGAGTGGGGGGTTGCACTGGAGGAGATCAGCGACAACGGCGACCACGTCGCAGCCACTCTCGAACCAGGCAACGGGAGACGGGAGGTAGTGCGCGCGCGCTGGCTCATCGGCTGCGACGGCGGCCGCAGCCGCGTCCGGGACGCCGTCGGGCTGCGCCTTGACCGCTCGGACGCCGGGGCCACCTTTGTCCTGGCCGACATCAAGACCACCTCACCCCTCATCGAAGACGAAGGGCACGTCTTCCTCGCACCGGAAGGCCTGCTGCTGATCGTCCCGATGCCCGAGCCCCGCCGATGGCGCATCATCGCGCACGTACCGCAGGCCCGGAAGGAAGCGTCCCTGCTCATCGACGAAGCCTTCCTCGACGACCTGATCCGACGGCGGTCGGGGATCGAATTCGGCAGCCACGACATAGCGTGGACATCCCAGTTCCAGCTCAGCCACGGCCTTGCCGACCACTACCGCCGGGGACGGGTCTTCCTCGCCGGCGACGCCGCCCACATCCACAGCCCGGTCGGCGGCCAAGGGCTCAACACCGGAGTCCAGGACGCCCATAATCTGCTGTGGAAGCTGGCTGTCGCGCGGCGGGCCGGCACAACTGCAGCCAACGACCTGCTCGACAGCTACGAGGCCGAACGTCGACCGGTCGCGCACGCCATGGTGCGCGGCACCGCCCGTGCAACCAGCGCACTCACCACCCGCAAAGGTGTGCCCCGTGCCCTGCTCGGCCTCCTGGCGCCAACGGCCCTGGCCCAACGGTCCGTTCAGTCACGATTCGGGCGCGGCGTCGGCATGCTCGACATCGCCTACTGCACGGACTCATCGACCGTCGGGGGGACCCTCGCAGTCGGCCGCCGCATGCCCAACCCACGGCTGGGCAGCGGCGTACGGCTCCACCACAGACTCGCACCCCTCGGCTTCTCCTGGGTCGCACGGGGACGTCCGGGCGAGACGCACCCGGACTCCGGCGATCCGCGATGGGCAGGAATCCCCGTCGTCTTCCTGCCCGACGAGGAACTCGAGGATCTGCCCGGTCTGACCGAGGCAGCGCCCGTCGTACTGGTCCGACCCGACCGCTACATAGCAGCCACGGGCCGCTCTCCAGCATCCGTTCTCTCAGCGGTGGAGACCCCGATACTTCTGTACGCAACCCTGCACGGCTGAGCCGGTCCAAGAGTCCCGCCTCTGCCTCCGCCCGCAGAACTGTCCGCCGGACAGTGGCCTACTCGTACGCCCAGGCCCGGCCGGCCTGCCTGCGCTCCTCCACCGGGACTGAGTCGACTCCGGTCCGCATCCTGGCGGTGTACAACAGGCCCTCGAGGTGGTCGACCTCGTGGTGGATGAGGCGGGGCCGGAGTTCGTACACCGTGGCACCGTCTCGCCGGGCTGCGGCGCGCGCCGAGGCGGGGGAGAAGTGGCAGGACTCCGACCACGTCTTCGCCACGCGGACCGGCCGCCCCATCGAGCCGCGCAACCTCTACCGCTCCTTCACCCGCGTCGCCCAGTCCGCCGGCCTCCGCGTGATCCGGCTGCACGACGCCCGCCATGGCACCGCCACGCTCCTCACCGCGGCCGGGGTCGCGCCCCGCGTCGTGATGGAGATCCTTGGCCACTCCCAGATCAGCATCACCATGGACGTGTACACGCACGTCGTCCAGGACACCCAGCACGAGGCCATGAGCCAGTGACCGGTCCGGGGCTTTGCGCTGGATGTTACGCACAGTAGCCTCGGGTCATGCCTGAGACCTCGGCGGCACATTTCTATGACGAGCTGGCCGATGACTACGACCTGATCTACGCAGACTGGGACGCAAGCATTCGTCGGCAGGGAGACGCCCTGGACGGCCTGATAGGCCAGGACAACGCGGCAGTGCTCGACTGCTCCTGTGGCATCGGCACGCAGGCCATCGGCCTGGCGCTGCGCGGGCACCGCGTCACTGGCACGGACATCAGCGCCCGCGCCGTCGCCCGCGCCGTCCGCGAGGCCGCCCACCGCAATGTGAAGCTGCGCACGGGCGTTGCCGACATGCGACGCCTACCGTTTCCTGACGGCCGGTTCGACACCGTCGTCTGCGCCGACAACGCCCTGCCCCATCTGCTGACGGAGCAGGACGTCCACGCCGCCCTGGCGGAGATGCGCCGCGTGCTGCGTCCCGCCGGCCTGCTGCTGCTCAGCACTCGCCCCTACGACGACCTGCTGCGCAACCGACCTGCTTCGGCGTCTCCACAGGTCCACCAAGCCGCGGACGGGGGAGAAGGACCGTCACCTTCCAGCTCTGGCACTGGCACGAGGACGGCGAGCACTACGACATGGAGCACTTCCAACTGCTGCCGACCGGCGGAGAATGGCGTGTCAAGGTCCGTCGGACCGTCTACTGGGCGCTCGGCCGGGACCGACTGGCCGGCCTCGTGACCGACGCGGGGTTTGTGGACGCCGAGTGGCGGATGCTGCACGAGACGGGTTTCTTCCGGCCGCTGCTCATGGCGCGTGCCGGCAAGTAGGTGATTCCAGAAGTAGATGTCAAAGGCCCCGGACCATGATCGGTCCGGGGCCTTTTGGCTGGTGCCCCCGGCAGGATTCGAACCTGCGACACCCGCTTTAGGAGCAATGCCGTGACTCTGCTGGTGATGTTGGTGACTGGCTGAGGGTCGACCCGATGGGCTGCTTTGCTGGGGAGCGAGCGGGGCGGTGCCGGTGGTGGAGGGCGTCGCGGTGTCGTTGCGGCCGGAGAATCATCAGCGGATCCCCGCAAGGACGTTGAAGACAGCGCGGGCGGCGTGCCCGAAGGGCACGCCGGCGATGCTCATCCGGGACCGGCTTGATGTCCTGTTCGAGGACGAGGAGTTCGCCGGCCTGTATCCCTCCGACGGCAGGCCGGGGCTGTCCCCTGGGCAGCTCGCGTTGGTGTCAGTGCTGCAGTTCGCGGAGAATCTGTCCGATCGTGCGGCGGCGGACGCGGTCCGCACCAGGATCGACTGGAAATATGCGATCGGCCTTGAGCTGGAGGATCCTGGATTCGACCACTCGGTGCTGTGCGAGTTCAGGGCTCGTCTGGCCGAACAGGACGGCACCGCTGACCAGTTGCTGCAGGTGATGCTGGGGCGCCTGGTGGAGGCCGGCCTGCTCAGGGCCGGGGGCCGGCAGCGTACCGACGCCACCCATGTGCTGGCCGCGGTTCGCCGCCTCAGCCGCCTGGAGCTGGTCGGGGAGACGCTGCGGGCAGCGCTGGAGGAGCTGGCCGAGGCCGCCCCCGCGTGGCTGGCGCCGCTGATCGAGCCGGAGTGGGCCAAGCGATACGGACGCCGGGTGGAGATCGGCAAACTGCCGGGCGGGACGGCGGCCGTGACCGCCCGGGCCGAGAAGTTCGGCCGGGACGGGCAGAAGATCCTGACTGCCGCCTGGGCCGCCTGCGCCCCGCCCCACCTGCGGCTACTTCCTCAGGTGGAGATCCTGCGTGGGGTCTGGGTCCATCACTACTTCTGGGACATGGACGGGTTGCTGCGCTGGCGGGACGGCCACGCCCTGCCGCCCGCCTCGTTGCGTTTCGACTCCCCGTATGACACCGATGCGCACTACTGCGTCAAACGGGACACCGCCTGGAGCGGATACCGGACGCATTTCACGGAGACCTGCGATGAAGAACGCCCCGAGCTGGTGGTCCATGTCGCCACCACCATCTCCACCGTCCAGGACATCGAGCTGACCGACACCATCCACGACGAGCTCGCCGAGCTGGAGTTATTGCTCGCCGAGCATGTCGTCGACTCCGGCTACATCTCACCGGCACGCATCGAGCGGGCCCAGCGCGTGCACGGCATCACTCTGCTCGGCCCGATCGCCGCCGACCACAGCGCCCAAGCCAAGGCTGCGTCGGGCTTCGGCAAGGCGGCCTTCACCATCGACTGGGCCAACGAGCAGGCGATCTGCCCGCGCGGAGCCACGAGCGTGTCCTGGACCAAGCTGAACATCAAGGACCACACCTATCTGCAGGCCCGGTTCGCCGAGGCGGACTGCCGGACCTGCCCAGACCGGGCCCAGTGCACCACGTCAGCCACCGGGCCCCGATCCATCGCCGTGCTCCCCCGGCCACTGCATGAGATCCAGATGCGTAACCGGCTCGACCAGCGCACGGAGCAATGGCAGGGTCGCTACGCGATCCGCGCCGGCATCGAGGCCGCCCTCTCGCAAAACGTCCGAGCCCACGGCCTGCGCCGTTCCCGTTACCGGGGCCTGGCCCGTACCCACGTCCAGCACGTGCTCACTGCCCTGGCCTGCAACATCACCCGGGTCTCCGACTGGGTATCCAGCACCCCCAGAACTCGCCGCCGCACCACGCGCTTTCACGCACTATGTGCAGCCGTCGCATGACCCAGGCAACATCACCAGCAGAGTCACGCCGT
>NZ_JACMSF010000076.1 GCF_014257025.1 Streptomyces cupreus | reverse complement strand
TGCTTTCCAGGTTCCCGCTTTCGCGTTTCCCTTTCCGGCGGCTCCGACTTTATCAGAAGTTCTGAGTCGGATTTCCCGCCCCCTTCGAGAACTGGTTCCGGCGCACGAGGCGGCCGGGTTCCCGTTCAGGCGGAGCCGTAAACGTACTGGAGCGGGGCGCCTCGATGCAAATCGAGGCGCCCCGCTCCGGGTTCACGCGTACGAGGGCCGACGGTCCGTCAGACCTCCACCACCACAGGCAGGATCATCGGCCTGCGGCGATAGGTGTCGGAGACCCACTTGCCGAGTGTGCGGCGGATGAGCTGCTGGAGCTGGTGGGGCTCCACCACGCCGTCCTGTGCCGAGCGCTCCAGAGCCTCCGCGATCTTCGGGATGACGTCCCCGAAGACGGAGTCCTCGATGCCGGAGCCGCGCGCCTGGATGTGCGGGCCGCCCGTGATCTTGCCGGTGGAGGAGTCCACAACCACGAAGACCGAGATGATGCCCTCGTCGCCGAGGATCTTCCGGTCCTTCAGCGCCGGCTCGCCGACGTCACCGACGGAGAGGCCGTCGACGTAGACGTAACCCGCATGGACCTTGCCGGAGATCTTGGCCTTGCCCTCGATGAGGTCGACGGCTACGCCGTCCTCGGCGATGACGATGCGGTCGTGCGGGACGCCGGTGAGGGCGCCCAGCTCGGCGTTGGCGCGCAGATGCCGCCATTCGCCGTGGACCGGCATCAGGTTCTTCGGGCGGCAGATGTTGTAGAAGTACAGGAGCTCGCCCGCGGACGCGTGGCCCGAGACATGCACCTTGGCGTTGCCCTTGTGGACGACGTTCGCGCCCCAGCGGGTCAGGCCGTTGATCACGCGGTAGACCGCGTTCTCGTTGCCGGGGATGAGCGACGACGCCAGGATCACCGTGTCGCCGTCGACGATGCGGATCTGGTGGTCCCGGTTGGCCATCCTCGACAGGGCGGCCATCGGTTCGCCCTGCGAGCCCGTGCAGACCAGCACGATCTCGCTGTCCGGGAGGTTGTCCAGCGTCTTCACGTCGACCACCAGGCCCGGCGGGACCTTCAGGTAGCCGAGGTCCCTCGCGATGCCCATGTTGCGGACCATTGAGCGGCCGACGAAGGCGACCCGGCGGCCGTACTCGTGGGCCGCGTCCAGGATCTGCTGGATGCGGTGGACGTGGCTGGCGAAGCTCGCCACGATGATCCGCTTGCGGGCACCGGCGAAGACCTGGCGCAGGACGTTGGAGATCTCGCGCTCCGGCGGAACGAAACCCGGGACTTCGGCGTTCGTCGAGTCGCTGAGGAGAAGGTCGATGCCCTCCTCGCTCAGGCGTGCGAACGCGTGCAGATCCGTCAGCCGGCTGTCCAGCGGGAGTTGGTCCATCTTGAAGTCACCCGTGTGGACCACCATGCCCGCAGGGGTGCGGATGGCGACGGCCAGGGCGTCGGGGATGGAGTGGTTGACCGCGACGAACTCGCAGTCGAAGGGGCCGATGCGCTCACGGTTTCCCTCCGCCACCTCAAGGGTGTACGGGCGGATGCGGTGCTCCTGGAGCTTGGCCTCGATGAGCGCGAGGGTCAGCTTGGAGCCGATCAGCGGGATGTCCGGCTTCTCGCGGAGCAGGAACGGGACTCCGCCGATGTGGTCCTCGTGACCGTGGGTGAGGACGATGCCCTCGATGTCGTCGAGGCGGTCCCGGATGGACGAGAAGTCCGGCAGGATCAGGTCGATTCCAGGCTGCTCCTCCTCGGGGAAGAGCACTCCGCAGTCGACGATCAGCAGGCGGCCGCCGTATTCGAAGACCGTCATGTTTCGGCCGATTTCGCCGAGACCGCCTAGCGGGGTGACCCGCAGGCCGCCTTCGGGGAGCGGCGGGGGCGGGCCGAGTTCAGGATGCGGATGACTCAAAAGACTCTCCTCAACCACACGCGCCACGTACCGGTGGGCACGTGGCGCGCGTGACGTTCGTGCAGAAGCAGTTGTCGTTGTGGCGCAGACACCGGTGGCCTGCTTATTCAGTTGTGAAGTCGGTGCGCGGGCGCCCGCGCGAAGTCTGGTGCTAGAGCTGTACCCCGCCGGCGGCAAGATCGATCTTGAGCTGTTCGATCTCCTCGGGCGAGCACTCGATCATCGGGGCGCGCAGCGGTCCCGCGGGCAGGCCCTGGAGGGTGAGCGCGGCCTTGGTGGTCATGACGCCCTGGGTGCGGAACATGCCCGTGTAGACCGGGAGCAGCTTCTGGTGGATCTCGGTCGCCTTCTGGACGTCACCGCTGGTGTACGCGTCGACGAGGGCGCGCAGCTCGGGGGTGACGACATGGCCGACGACGGAGACGAAGCCGACCGCGCCCACGGAGAGCAGCGGCAGGTTCAGCATGTCGTCGCCGGAGTACCAGGCGAGGCCGGAGCGCGCGATGGCCCAGCTTGCGCGGCCCAGGTCGCCCTTGGCGTCCTTGTTGGCGACGATCCGGGGGTGCTCGGCGAGCCGGACGAGTGTCTCGGTGCTGATCGGGACGCCGCTGCGGCCGGGGATGTCGTAGAGCATGACCGGCAGCTCGGTGGCGTCGGCGATGGTCTTGAAGTGCCGGTACAGGCCGTCCTGTGGGGGCTTGTTGTAGTACGGCGTGACGATCAGCAGGCCGTGGGCGCCGGTCTTCTCGGCCTGGCGGGCGAGCTGAAGGCTGTGGTGGGTGTCGTTGGTGCCGACGCCGGCCACGATGTGGGCGCGGTCGCCGACCGCCTCCAGTACGGCTCGTACGAGATCCGATTTCTCCGCGTCGCTGGTGGTGGGGGACTCGCCGGTGGTGCCGTTGATGATCAGGCCGTCGTTGCCTGCGTCCACCAGGTGCGTGGCGAGCCGCTGTGCGCCGTCGAGGTCGAGTGCGCCGTCCGCCGTGAAGGGCGTGACCATAGCGGTGAGGACCCGCCCGAAGGGGGTCTGCGGAGTGGAGGTCGGAGCCATGGGTTACACGCTACTCGCTGCTCAAGGCGTGGTCTGCCCTAGGGGTGTGGGAAAAGTCAGGACAAAGGTGGAGCCCGGCACTGCCTGCTCGGGGGTTCAAGCAGTGCCGGGTCCGTTTGATCAGGCTAGATGAACTTCACCAAATGCCGCAATACGGGCAATTCATGAGGCTGATGCGCACATCCGTGCCAGGCCGGGAACTCAAGTACGCTACGGCGCCATACGTCCGTTCGCATTGAAGGCCGCGTAGGTGAGCGGCATGAGCTTGGCCCACTCCGCCTCCATCTTCTCGCCGACCATCTCGATCTCCCGCTGCGGGAAGGAGGGGACCTTCGCCAGCTCGTGCTGGGTGCGCAGGCCGAGGAAGTGCATCAGCGAGCGGGCGTTGCAGGTGGCGTACATCGAGGAGAACAGGCCGACCGGGAGGACCGCGCGGGCGACCTCGCGGGCGACGCCGGCGGCGAGCATCTCCTGGTAGGACTCGTAGGCCTGGCGGTACGAGTCCTCCATGACCCGGCCGACCAGCTCCTGCTGGGCCTGGGTGCCCTCCACGAAGACGTACTTGCCCGGGCGGCCCTCCTGGACGAGCTTGCGGGACTCGTCGGGGACGTAGAAGACCGGCTGGAGCTCCCGGTACCGGCCCGACTCCTCGTTGTACGACCAGCCCACGCGGTGCCGCATGAACTCGCGGAAGACGAAGATCGGGGCGCTGATGAAGAAGGTCATCGAGTTGTGCTCGAAGGGGCTGCCGTGCCGGTCCCGCATCAGGTAGTTGATGAGGCCCTTGGAGCGCTCGGGGTCCTTCTTCAGCTCGTCCAGGGACTGCTCGCCGGCGGTGGAGACGCGGGCGGCCCACAGCACGTCGGAGTCGGCCGCGCTGTGCTTGACCAGCTCGACGGTGACATCGCTGCGGAAGCTGGGCTTGAGTTCGTCGGCGGGGGTGTCGGTCACGACTCGGAGGGTCCTTCCATCACTTCACTCGGGCGGCGCCCACTCTACGGCCCGGCACTGACAACGGGGCGTTCGGTACCGGTCCGCTACAACTTCGGAGAACTTCTGCCAATTCGGCGTAACCGGGCACTTTTTGCGGCGGCTGCTCGTCTGTGTTGGCGCCCCGAGAGCGGGCGACCGCCGGGCAGACGGCCGCTGAGGCCGGGAACCACCACGTCCGGACCCCTGGGGTGGTGAGCCGGGACACAGGTCGATAGCCTCACCGGGCACAGCCCCAGCATGGATTGAGTGAGGACCAGCCGTGCCCCTGCCCTTCCTGACGGCCGACCGAGCCTTCGAGGCAGCCGACGATGTCGCACTGCCCTTCGACGACCGTGACCGCTGGCGGCGCCCCTACCGTCCCGGACCATGGCGGGTGGGCGCGGCCGCGCTTCTGCTGCTGCTCGCCTCCTATGTGCTGTTCGCGGCGGTCATCATCGCGCTGACCGGCACGCCGGGCGAGGCAGGAGTGGTCTTCGGCCTCGCGCTGGCCGTGATCGCCGTCGCGCTGCGTCTGCTGCGCATGGGCGTGTGGGTGAGCGCCCGAGGCCTGCGCCATGTCGGCTTCTTCGCCACGCGCACGACGCCCTGGGAGCGGGTCGTCGCGGTGCGCACGGTGCAGCAGCCGGTGCGCTGGCTCGGACTGCCGCGCACCGTGCAGGGGCAGGCCCTGACCCTCGTACGGGCCGACCGGTCCGCGGACGATCTGGCGCCGCTGCTGACCACGCACAACGCGGACTTCCTGGCGCGGCCGGACGCGTTCGAAAGGGCCGCGGACACCATCGAGGCCTGGGGTGCGGAGAACGGGCGCGGCTGAGACGCACATGCGCAGGGGCCCGGTCCGTGGACACGGACCGGGCCCCTGCGCAGGACGGGGGAGGCTCAGCGTGCTGTCTCCCTCAGCGTGATCGCCCGCTGCATCGCCTTCCTGGCGCGCGGGGTGTCGCGGGCGTCGTGGTAGGCGACGGCGAGGCGGAACCAGCTGCGCCAGTCGTCCGGCGCGTCCTCCGTCTCGGCCTTGCGGCGGGCGAAGACCTCGTCGGCCGAGTCACGGTCGATACGGCCGCTGGGGGTGCGCTTCAACTCGTCGACGGGCAGGCCGCCTTCGGCGTCGAGTTCGGCGGCGAGCCGGTTGGCCTTGCGGACGAACTCGGTGTTCTTCCACAGGAACCACAGGCCGATCAGCGGCAGGATCAGCACCGCGACACCGAAACTGACGGTGACCAGGGTGCCGGCCTTGATGAGCATCACGCCCCGGCTGCCGACCAGGACGAAGTAGACGACCAGGACGGCGGCCGTGATGCCGTAGGAGATCTTCGCGCGCATGAGTCGGTCAGCCCAGGTCCAGGAAGTGTTCCAGGCCGAAGGTGAGGCCGGGGGTGGCCACCACGCGGCGAGCACCGAGCAGGATGCCCGGCATGAAGCTGCTGTGGTGCAGGGAGTCGTGGCGGATGGTGAGGGTCTCGCCCTCGCCGCCGAGCAGGACCTCCTGGTGGGCCAGCAGGCCCCGCAGCCGGATCGCGTGGACCGGGATGCCGTCCACGCTGGCGCCCCGAGCGCCGTCCAGGGCGGTGGTCGTGGCGTCCGGCGCGGGGGCCGAGCCGGCCTTGGCGCGGGCCTCGGCGATGAGCTGGGCGGTGCGCGTGGCGGTGCCGCTGGGCGCGTCCACCTTCTTCGGGTGGTGCAGCTCGACGACCTCGACCGACTCGAAGTAGGGCGCGGCGATCTGCGCGAACTTCATGGTCAGCACGGCACCGATGGAGAAGTTGGGCGCGATGAGCACGCCCGTCTCCGGGGACTTGGCCAGCCAGCCGGTCAGCTGCGCGAGGCGCTCGTCGGTCCAGCCCGTCGTACCGACGACCGCGTGGATGCCGTGGCTCACGCAGTAGTCGAGGTTGTCCATCACCGAGTCCGGCGTGGTCAGTTCGACGGCGACCTGGGCGCCGGTCTCGGCCAGGGTCTCCAGCTTGTCGCCCCGGCTCAGGGCGGCGACCAGCTCCATGTCCTCGGCGGCCTCGACGGCCCGTACCGCCTCGGAACCGATCCGGCCCTTGGCACCTAGGACCGCCACTCGCAGCTTGCTCATCTTCTTGTTTCCTTCGGGAGAGGCTTACGCGACCGCTTCGTGCAGACGGGACGCCTGTTTGTCCTTCAGCGGGCCGATGACCGACAGCGAGGGCCGCTGTCCCAGGATGTCCCCGGCCACCGAGCGGACGTCGTCCGGGGTGACCGAGGCTATCCGGGCCAGCATGTCGTCGACGGACATCTGCTCGCCCCAGCACAGCTCGCTCTTGCCGATACGGTTCATCAGCGCGCCGGTGTCCTCAAGGCCCAGCACCGTGGAGCCCTGGAGCTGGCCGATGGCGCGGTTTATCTCGTCGTCGGACAGACCGTGCTGGGCGACATGGTCGAGTTCGTCGCGGCAGATCTTGAGGACGTCGTGCACCTGCGAGGGTCGGCAGCCGGCGTACACGCCGAACAGGCCGCAGTCAGCGAAGCCGGAGGTGTACGAGTACACGCTGTACGCGAGGCCCCGCTTCTCACGGACCTCCTGGAACAGCCGGGACGACATCCCGCCGCCGAGGGCCGTGTTCAGCACGCCGAGGGCCCAGCGGCGCTCGTCCGTGCGGGCGAGGCCCGGCATGCCGAGGACGACATGCGCCTGCTCGGTCTTACGGCCGATCAGCTCGACGCGGCCCGCGGTGCGCAGGGCGCGCTTGCCGCCGCGCGGGGCGATCGGCGTGACGTCGAGGCTCTTCAGGGCGCGGGCCTTCTCGAAGGCTGCCCGGACCTGTCGTACGACCTTGTTGTGGTCGATGTTGCCCGCGGCCGCCACGACCAGGTGGGTCGGGTCGTAGTGCTTCTTGTAGAAGCGGCGGATGCGGTCGGCGGTGAGGGCGTTGACGGTGTCGACCGTGCCGAGGACCGGGCGGCCGAGGGGGTTGTCGCCGAACATCGTGTGCGCGAAGAGGTCGTGCACGCAGTCGCCCGGGTCGTCCTCGGTCATCGCGATCTCTTCGAGGATCGCGCCGCGCTCGACGTTGACGTCCTCTTCGAGGATCAGCGAGCCCGTGAGCATGTCGCAGACGACGTCGACGGCGAGCGGTAGGTCGGTGTCGAGCACGCGTGCGTAGTAGCACGTGTACTCCTTGGCCGTGAACGCGTTCATCTCGCCGCCGACGGCGTCGATGGCCGAGGAGATGTCCAGGGCGGAGCGGCGCTGGGTGCCCTTGAAGAGCAGGTGCTCCAGATAGTGCGTGGCGCCGTTCAGCGAGGGGGTCTCGTCGCGGGAGCCGACGTGGGCCCAGATACCGAAGGTCGCGGAGCGGACCGAGGGCAGGGTCTCGGTGACGATGCGCAGGCCGCCCGGGAGGGTGGTCTTACGGACGGTGCCGATGCCGTTGGTGCCCTTGATCAGGGTTTGGGTACGGGCGACGGCCCGCGCCTCCGAAGAGGTGCGGGCCGTCGCCTTGGAGCTACTCGACGTCACTTGTCGGCGTCGTCCTTCTTGTCAGCGTCGGCGTCAGCCTCTTCGCCCTCGATCACCGGGATGAGGGAGAGCTTGCCGCGGGAGTCGATCTCGGCGATCTCGACCTGGACCTTGGCGCCCACGCCGAGCACGTCCTCGACGTTCTCCACGCGCTTGCCGCCTGCGAGCTTGCGGATCTGCGAGATGTGCAGCAGACCGTCCTTGCCCGGGAGCAGCGAGACGAACGCACCGAAGGTGGTCGTCTTCACGACCGTGCCCAGGTAGCGCTCGCCGACCTCCGGCATGGTCGGGTTGGCGATCGAGTTGATCGTGGTGCGGGCGGCCTCGGCGGCCGGGCCGTCGGAGGCACCGATGTAGATGGTGCCGTCGTCCTCGATCGTGATCTCGGCGCCGGTGTCTTCCTGGATCTGGTTGATCATCTTGCCCTTGGGGCCGATGACCTCACCGATCTTGTCCACCGGGATCTTCACGGTGATGATCCGCGGGGCGTTCGGGGACATCTCGTCCGGCGTGTCGATCGCTTCCATCATCACGTCGAGGATGTGGAGGCGGGCGTCACGGGCCTGCTTGAGGGCCGCGGCCAGGACGGAGGCCGGGATGCCGTCCAGCTTGGTGTCGAGCTGGAGGGCGGTCACGAACTCCTTCGTACCGGCGACCTTGAAGTCCATGTCACCGAAGGCGTCCTCCGCACCGAGGATGTCGGTGAGGGTGACGTAGTGCGTCTCGCCCTCGATCTCCTGGGAGATCAGGCCCATGGCGATACCGGCGACGGGGGCCTTCAGCGGCACACCGGCGTTCAGCAGCGACATGGTGGAGGCGCAGACCGAGCCCATGGACGTCGAGCCGTTGGAGCTCAGCGCCTCGGAGACCTGGCGGATCGCGTACGGGAACTCCTCGCGCGTCGGCAGGACCGGCACCAGGGCGCGCTCGGCGAGGGCGCCGTGGCCGATCTCGCGGCGCTTCGGGGAGCCGACGCGGCCGGTCTCGCCGGTGGAGTACGGCGGGAAGTTGTAGTTGTGCATGTAACGCTTGCGCGTCACCGGCGACAGCGTGTCCAGCTGCTGCTCCATGCGGAGCATGTTCAGCGTCGTGACGCCCAGGATCTGGGTCTCGCCACGCTCGAACACGGCGGAGCCGTGCACGCGCGGGATGGCCTCGACCTCGGCGGCCAGCGTGCGGATGTCGGTGACACCGCGGCCGTCGATGCGCTTCTTCTCCTTGATCACGCGCTCGCGGACGAGCTGCTTGGTCAGGGAGCGGTACGCGGCGGAGATCTCCTTCTCGCGGCCCTCGAACTCCGGCAGGAGCTTCTCGGCGGCGAGCGCCTTGACACGGTCCAGCTCGGACTCGCGCTCCTGCTTGCCGGCGATGGTGAGCGCCTGGGCGAGCTCGGGCTTGACGGCCCCGGTCAGCGCCTCCAGGACGTCGTCCTGGTAGTCGAGGAAGATCGGGAACTCGGCGGTCGGCTTGGCGGCCTTCGCGGCGAGGTCGGCCTGGGCCTTGCACAGCACCTTGATGAAGGGCTTCGCGGCGTCCAGACCGGCGGCGACGACCTCCTCGGTCGGCGCCTCGGCGCCGCCCTTGACCAGCTGGATGGTCTTGTCGGTGGCCTCGGCCTCGACCATCATGATCGCGACGTCGCCGTCCTCCAGGGTGCGGCCCGCGACGACCATGTCGAAGACGGCGTCCTCAAGCTCGGTGTGCGTCGGGAACGCCACCCACTGGCCGTTGATCAGCGCGACGCGGACGCCGCCGATCGGGCCGGAGAAGGGCAGACCGGCCAGCTGCGTGGACGCGGAGGCGGCGTTGATCGCCACGACGTCGTACAGGTGGTCGGGGTTGAGCGCCATGATCGTGGCGACGACCTGGATCTCGTTGCGCAGGCCCTTCTTGAAGGACGGGCGCAGCGGGCGGTCGATGAGGCGGCAGGTGAGGATGGCGTCCTCGGAGGGACGGCCCTCACGGCGGAAGAAGCTGCCGGGGATCTTGCCGGCGGCGTACATCCGCTCCTCGACGTCCACCGTCAGCGGGAAGAAGTCGAGCTGGTCCTTGGGGTTCTTGGAGGCGGTGGTGGCCGACAGCACCATGGTGTCGTCGTCCAGGTACGCCACGGCGGAACCGGCGGCCTGCTTGGCCAGGCGGCCCGTCTCGAAGCGGATGGTACGGGTGCCGAAGGCGCCATTGTCGATGACGGCCTCGGCGTAGTGGGTCTCGTTCTCCACTAGCGTTTTCTCCGTTACTTTTCGTCTTTTGTCCCGATCCGCCCGTGTGGCGGGGGGACGTGGTCGGAGAAGCGCTCCATCTGGTGCGGGCCGGTCTTCGATCGAAGCACCCGGGGTTCGCATCGCCCGGGGGCCACTACCGAGGACCGGCGGCGGCGAGGTGCACTTCTCCTCGTTACTGCGTTGTGCTACCACACTACAAAGCGGGTGTGACACTCCGCACGTTTCCGTACGTACGGCGAAGGGAGCGGCTCCCGATCCTTCCGGGAACCGCTCCCCTCACGGCGTCTTACTTGGCGCCCGCAGCACCACGGCGGATGCCGAGGCGGTCGACCAGCGCACGGAAGCGCTGGATGTCCTTCTTGGCGAGGTACTGCAGCAGCCGGCGGCGCTGACCGACCAGGATCAGCAGACCACGGCGGGAGTGGTGGTCGTGCTTGTGGGTCTTGAGGTGCTCGGTCAGGTCGGAGATCCGGCGCGAAAGCATGGCGACCTGGACCTCGGGGGAGCCGGTGTCGCCCTCCTTCTGACCGAACTCGCTGATGATCTGCTTCTTCGTAGCGGCGTCGAGCGGCACGCGTACTCCTCATAGTCTGTGATGGGCCACCGAGTGCCCCCGGTCTGCATCGCGGGGGATCTTCCATGACTCGGAAGGCGGGGATCCGCTGGGCGCGGCCTCCAGAGCGAGCGCTCCGGGGGTGCGTACACAAACGGCCGTCACTCAGGGTACCAGCCAGAGGTGGGCGCCCTCGCATCGGTTCCGGAACCGCCCTGGTCGCGGCGAATGGGCCACTAGGGTGAGCGCGCCGATCATTCGTACGTCGGGATGGCCCGTACGTCGGAAGTCTGGAAGGGGTCGCTGGGCATGGCGGAGACGGAAGAGGAGATCAAGGCGCGCAAGGAGCGGGAGCGGGACGAGCTGTACGCCCTCGACATCTCGGGCGTCGAGTGGCAGAGCGCGCCGGGCACGGAGACGCATGAGGAGCGGGTGGAGATCGCGTACCTGCCCGGTGGGGCGGTGGCGATGCGGTCGTCGCTGGAACCGGAGACGGTGCTGCGTTATACGGAGGCGGAGTGGCGGGCCTTCGTGCTGGGTGCGCGGGACGGGGAGTTCGACTTGGAACCGGCGCCGCACAACGGCGGTCTTGACGCGGAGTGATCGAGGGGCGGTCGTGGGGGCGCCTTGTCCGGGGCTGCCCCGCGGCCGCCAATTCGCTTGTGCGGCGGCGGGATTCGGCGGGCCGACTTGATCGCTTGCTTCGCTTTCGTTCCGGATTGTTCACAGGTGTCGTCCGGTTTGTTCACCAATAGGAGGGCTGCGTACGCCACTTCGGGGCAGGCTGTGACGCAGTGGGCAAGTGCTCGGGGGCGGACGGGCCTGCCGAGGTGATGCCTGTGGTGATTAGGCTGGGACCGGGCGCGACGCCAGACCCGTGGACGGGGCGTCGGTGGCCCAGGGGGAGAGCCGACTGGAACGGACGACCTCGAACGACTTCGGACGACGAGCAATGGTCGCCCCGGCACGGCATGGGGGTGCTCGACCACACCAGGAGGAACTGTGAGCAGCGATCGGGACGGGATCCGCGGGGGCTGGGCCACACCCGGCGATGACCAGCCCGACGCGGAGTCGGCGAACGAGGTCACGGGCGAGTTCACCATCGACTATGCGCCGCCTGCCTGGTACACCCAGAACGCGAGTGGCTCCGCCGGGGCGGGGCGGGACGAGGGTGGTTCGGGTTCTACGGGTGCTTCAGGTTCTGCGGGTTCTGCGGGTTCCTCGGGAGCCCCGGCTGCGGGTGCGGGTGGTCCTGCCGCTCCGCCGTCGTTCACTCCCTCTCCTACGTCGCTGCCTTCCTCGCTGCCGGGGCTGACGCCGCCTGTTCCGCAGGGGTCACCGGCTCCGGGGGCGCCATTCACTTCGCCCGCTCCTCCGGCGCAGCCTGCGCCCGGGGCGCCTTTCACTCGGCCCGCGCCGGCGCCCGGTGCGCCGTTCACGCCGCCTCCGCCTGCTGCTGGGGGGCCGGTCGCGGTGCCCAAGTTGCCGGTGGGGAGCGGGTTCGAGCCGCAGGGGACGCCTGCTGAGCCGCCCGCGGCTCCTCCGGCTCCCTCCGCTGACGCCGCTTCGCCTATGGCCGTGCCGAGCATTCCCGTGGGCGGGTTCCAGTCGCAGTGGAGCACGCCGGCTTCCGCGCCTTCCGAGGCCTCTTCCACGGCTCCGGCCGCCGAGGAGTCCGACTCCGGGAACGGCGATCTGGAGAGCGGCGCCACGATGCGGTTCTCCGCGGTCGCGTTGAAGCGGGAGATCGAGGAGCGCGCGGCGGAGGCCGGGGCGCGGCTGCGGTCGGCGGATGAGGATGAGGGCGAGGATGCTGCGTCCGAGGCCGACGAGTCCGCCGAGGCAGAGGCTGAGGTCGAGCTTCAGGAAGACGCTTCGGACGAGGTGGAGCAGGAGGAGGCGTCCGAGGACCAGGACTCCGCTGTCGCTACGGCCGAAACGGACTCCGTGGAGACCGAGCCCGCGGACGCGGAACCGGCTGACGCGGAGCGGGCTGACGCGGAGGCGCTGAACATCGAGCCTGCGGACGCGGAACCGGATGACGCGAAGGCGCTGGACGTCGAGCCCCTGGACGCGGAACCGGATGATGCGGAGGCGCTGGACGTCGAGCCCGTGGACGCCGAGCCTTCCGAGCCGGAGTTCGCGGAGACGGGGCCGTCTGACTCCGCCGCGCCGGAGGACGCCGTAGCCGATGAGGCCGAGCCGACGGACGAGGACCAGCCCGACGCCGAGCCGGAAGATGCCGTACCCGCCGACGCGGAGCCCGAAGACGCCGTACCCGCCGACGCCGAGCCGCAGGACGCGGCTCCCGCCTGGACTCCCCCGCCGGCGCCGCAGGCCGGGGTGCCGCCGCTGCCGCCGTCGTACCAGCCCGCGGCCCCCACGTCGGCGCCCCAGTGGCCCGTACAGCAGCCGGAGCCGGTGGCTCCCGAGCCGCAGCCCGCGGCGGCGCAGCAGCAGCCCGCCCCCGCCCAGCAGCCTCCGTTCCAGCCGCAGGCCCCGCAGCCCGCGCCCGCGGCCTGGAACCAGCCGCCGACGCCCCCGCAGCAGCCGGCCCCCGGCTTCCCACAGCCCGCTCCCGTACCCAACCCGCAGGGCGGCTACGGCTTCCCCCAACCCGGCGCCCCCACCGCGCCCGCGCAGCAGCCCCCGGCCCCACAGCCGACCGACGCCCCCAGCCCGACACCCACGCCCCAGGGCGGCTACGGCTTCCCCCAGCCCGGCACCCCCGCAGCCCCCGCACAGCAGCCCGCCGACACCCTCAGCCCGGCACCCACGCCGCAGGGCGGCTACGGCTTCCCCCAGCCCGGTACCCCCGCACCGGCCGCGCAGCAGCCCCCCGCCCAGCCGCCCGCCAGCGCCCCGGCCCCCAACCCCCAGAGCGGATACGGCTTCCCCCAGCCCGGCACCCCCGCAGCCCCCACGCAGCAGCCCGGACAGCCCGCGCAGCAGCCCGCACCCGGTGACCCCAACTCCCCCGCCCAGCCCGGCGGTTACGGCTTCCCGCAGCCGCCGGTCCAGCCCGGTCCCGTACCGGGCCAGGCCCCCGCGCATCCCGGCATGCCCCAACAGGGCCAGCCGCAGGCGCCCGGCGTGCACCAGCAGGGCGTGCCCCCCGAGGCCCAGCCGCAGCAGCCCCACCCCGGCGTGCCCCCGCAGCCCCAGCCCCCCACAGACCCCCGCGCCGGTGCCGTCTGGCCTCAGCCCATGCAGCATGATCAGCGGCAGCCGACCAACCCCGGGGCCGCGCCGCTCGGTTACACCGCTGCCGTGGAGTTGTCCTCCGACCGGCTGCTCAACAACAAGAAGCAGAAGGCGAAGAGCGGGCGGCCCGCCGCAGCTGGTGGGCGGTTCAAGATCGGCGGGAAGAAGGAGGAGGCCGAGCGGCAGCGGAAGCTGGAGCTGATCCGTACGCCGGTGCTGTCCTGCTATCGGATCGCCGTCATCAGTCTCAAGGGCGGTGTCGGAAAGACGACCACGACCACCGCGCTCGGTTCGACGCTCGCCACCGAGCGGCAGGACAAGATCCTGGCCATCGACGCCAACCCGGACGCCGGTACGCTCGGCCGGCGTGTGCGGCGGGAGACCGGGGCGACCATCCGTGACCTCGTCCAGGCGATCCCGTACCTCAACTCGTACATGGACATCCGCCGGTTCACGTCCCAGGCGTCGTCCGGGCTTGAGATCATCGCCAACGACGTCGACCCCGCCGTGTCCACAACCTTCAACGACGAGGACTACCGGCGCGCCATCGACGTACTGGGCAAGCAGTACCCGATCATCCTCACCGACTCCGGTACCGGTCTGCTCTACTCCGCCATGCGCGGTGTGCTGGACCTCGCCGACCAGCTCATCATCATCTCGACGCCGTCCGTGGACGGTGCGTCCAGCGCCAGTACGACGCTGGACTGGCTGTCGGCGCACGGCTACGCCGATCTCGTCTCGCGGTCCCTCACCGTCATCTCGGGGGTGCGGGAGACCGGCAAGATGATCAAGGTCGAGGACATCGTCAGCCACTTCGAGACCCGCTGCCGGGGCGTCATCGTCGTGCCCTTCGACGAGCATCTCTCCGCCGGTGCCGAGGTGGACCTCGACATGATGCGGCCCAAGGTGCGGGAGGCGTACTTCAACCTCGCGGCGATGGTCGCCGAGGACTTCGTACGCCATCAGCAGTCACACGGCCTGTGGACCAGCGACGGCAACCCGCCCCCGGTGGCGGCCCCGCCGATGCCGGGACAGCCGCTTCCCGGACAGCCGTACGCTCCCGGTCAGCAGCCTTACGCCCCCGGTCAGCCCTACGGCCAGCCTGGTCAGCCCGGCCACCCCGGCCAGCCTCCGATGCAGCAGCAGCCCGGTCAGCCCTACCCGCAGCAGGGCCAGCCGCCCTACCCCTACCCCCAGCAGCCCCCGCAGCAGTAGGCAGCCACAGACAAAGGGCGGCCGGTGCCCGTAGGCACCGGCCGCCCTTCGGCGTCGTAGCGGCGGCTAGCGCTTCACCTCCGCCGCTGCCGTCAGATCGCGGATGACCTTGATGTCCTCCCCCATCCGCTCGATCAGCGCGTCGAGGGAGTCGAACTTCACCTGCCCCCGCACGAAGGCCAGGAAGTCGACGGCGACATGCAGGCCGTAGAGGTCAAGGCCGACCCGGTCGATGACATGCGCCTCGACCGTGCGCTCGGTGCCGTCGAACGTCGGGTTCGTGCCGACGGAGATCGCGGCCGGCATCTTCTCGCCCTGGGCGTGCAGCCAGCCCGCGTAGACGCCGTCCGCGGGGATCGCGGTGTGCGGGAGCGTCTCCACGTTCGCCGTCGGGACCCCCAGCTCGCGGCCGCGCTGCGCGCCGCGCACGACCACGCCCTCTACCCGGTGCGGGCGGCCGAGGATCTCCGCGGCGCCCTCGACATCGCCCTCGATGACCAGGCGCCGGGTCAGCGTCGAGGAGAACGGCTGGCCCCCACCCGCCTCGCCGGACACATACAGATCGACGACCTCGACATCGAAGTCGTACGTCTTGCCCAGCTCGGCCAGATACACGACGTCACCCGCCGCGCGGTGGCCGAAACGGAAGTTCGGGCCCTCGACGACGGCCTTGGCGCGCAGCTTGTCGATGAGGACCTTGACGATGAAGTCCGCCGGGGAGAGGTTGGAGAACTCCATGGTGAACGGCAGCACCAGAACCGCGTCCACGCCCAGTTCCGCCATGAGTTCGGCCCGCCGGTGGTGCGGGGCGAGCAGGGGCGGGTGGGTGCCCGGCCGCAGCACCTCCTTGGGGTGCGGGTCGAAGGTGACGACCACGGCGGGCAGACCCAGTGCGCGGGCGCGATCCACGGTGTGCTGGATGATGAGCTGGTGCCCGCGGTGGACACCGTCGTAGGAACCGATGGTGACGACGCTGCGCCCCCAGTCCTGGGGGATGTCCTCCAAGCCACGCCAGCGCTGCACTGTGACCGCTCCTTGTCGAACCCGTGTCCGTCACTACCTTCTACGCAGGTCTAAGGGTGCCATGCCGCGTGCCCCCGTCCCGCATCGGCATGGAGGCTGTGACGGGTAGCACGTGCGAGGCGCGGAGTCAGGCGGGGACCCGAACGCCTGCCAGGTTCTCGATCATCCGGCGGGTGCTGGGGCCCACCACGGCGGCCCAGTCCTGGGGCTCGTCGGTGAGCCAGTCGGCGACCCGGGCGGCGAAACCGGGGACATGGCGGCCGAGGTCGATGAGACCGCGGTCGAAACGGGTCGCCCCGTCCGGTGTGCGGACCAGCAGCAGCCCGGTGCGGTGGACCAGGTCGCGCAGGCTCTCGCCGCACTGCTGAGCCGCCGCGTGCAGCACCGCGTCCAGGACGGCGGGGTCACGCTCGTGGGCGAGGAGGAATTCGAGGAGTTCATGGCGCAGGGGGCGGGAGGCGGGGGTCCCGGGGGCCGCGAGGACGCCGGCGAGGGCGGCCCGCACCTGCTCGCAGCCGCCGTCGAGCAGCCCGGTGACCAGCGGGAACAGTACGGCTCGGGCGGCCGGGCCCTGCTCCAGCCGGCGGTCCACGTACGCGGCGACGTCCCCCGCCCGCTCCGGGCGCCGCTCCACCGCCTCCCGCACGAGGGCGGCGACCCGACGGGCCAGCGACGGCGTGGTGACGTCGGCGAGGGTGCGCAGCGCCGGGCCCGCGTCCGGTCGGCGCAACCGCTCCCGGAAGGCGTCGAGGACCGGCTCGGGGTGCGTGGTGAGGGCGCCGACCAGCGCGCTCGGCGGGAACTGCGGATCGCCGGACGCGAAGTGCCGTAGCGCGAGCGGGAGATGGCGGGCGCGGGTGAGCGGGTCGTGGACGAGGAGGGCGAGCGCGCCGCCGTACAGGGTGCAGTCGGCGGGGCGGGCGAGCAGGGTGAGAGCGGCGTACCGGAGGAGCTCACGGTCGGCCGTCGTGCGTACATGCGCCGCCGCGCGCAGTCCGTACGCCACCGCCGCCACCCGCCGCGCGGGCCGCTCGTCGTGCGCCCACCGGTCCACCGCCCGGCAGATCGCGGACGGTTCCTCCTCCGACAGCACGGCCAGCAACTCGTCCGCCCTCCGGTGCGCGACCTCGACGAGCGTCTCCGTCAGATCGTCCAGCGCGCCGTGCCGATGCGTGTGCAACAGCGCCTGCGCGGCCCGTGCGACGGTGGCGTGCGGGGTCGCGGGCAGCGGGCGGTCGTCGTGGAACCAGCGGGTGAGATACGGCTGTACGACGGTGGCGTCGGCGGCGAGGAGCCGGGACACGGCGTCGAGGTAACGGGGGCCGGTCTTCGTGTC
This sequence comes from Streptomyces cupreus, assembly GCF_014257025.1. GTDB lineage: Bacteria > Actinomycetota > Actinomycetes > Streptomycetales > Streptomycetaceae > Streptomyces > Streptomyces cupreus. The sequence continues at coordinate 15,038 of NZ_JACMSF010000076.1, read as the reverse complement.
GGCCAGGACGAGCTGCCGGAGCAGTTCGAGACGCGTGTCGTCGGGCAGGGGCAGCGCGGTCCAGAAGTCGGGGCCGAACTCCGGTGGTACGGGCTGCTGTTGCTGCCGCCAGGTCACGATCCGGTCGGCGAGTGTGCGCAGTACGTCCGTGTAAGGCGTGGCGTCCGGTACGCGCAGCAGGACCTGGGCAAGGAGGCGGGCGGCCCACCAGGAGTGCGGGTCGGCTTCCAGGGCGTGGGTCAACTCCTGGAGACGTAGAGCGAGTTGGAGGGGCGTATGCCGACGGGCGAGGAGCAGCAGGGCCTCGACCACCAGCCCGATGCGGTGGTGGGGTACGGGGAGGGAGCGGGGGTCCTCGGTGCGGTGGCGGTGAACCAGGGCGCGCAGGGCCTCGTCCAGGTCGAGGTGGGTGCCCTGGATCCAGTCGGCGAACTCCTCGTGGGCGAAGCGGTAGCCGTGTCCTGCGGGGACGAGGAGGCCTTCGGCTAGTACGGCGGAGGCCCAGCCGGTGCCGCCGCCGAGCCCTGCGGGTGCGGTGCCCCAGGGGAACACCGCCTCGAAGGTCTCCCGGTCGAGTCCGCCCTGGCCCGGGCCGAGGCTGCGGCGGGCGGCCTCGTGGACCTGGCCGGAGACTTTCGCGGCGAGCCTTTTCACCGCGGTGCCTCGCAGGCCGTTCTCCGCGGCCAGGCGCACCGCGATGCGCAGACACATGAGGTCCAGGTGGGCCGCGAAGACTTGGTCTCGGTCGATGGGGGTGTTGAGGGCGTCGGGGAGGGCTGTGCGGACCTCGGAGAGGAGGCGGAGGGTGAGGGGGTGGCGGGCGTCCCGGGGGGTGAGGGTGTGGTCGGGGATGCCGTAGCGGGTGCGGGCCTGGTGGGCTTCGGTGGGGGTCAGGTCGGTGAGGCGTACGCAGGGTGGGAGCCGCCGGGTGATTGAAAATGCGGACCGGTGCTGAGAGGGCGCGTCCGCCGGCATGGCGGTGCCGCCGTAAACCATCCCCTCCGGGAACTTTGCCCCCGCCCCCTCCCAGTACTCCTCCCTGCACGCCACCACCAGCCTCGCGCCCGTATGCCTCAGCCACTGCGCCGTTGCTGTCGTCCATTCGGCCAGGCGGTGGGAGAGGAGTGGGGGCATTTCCTCCGGGCCGTCCAGCAAGAGCAGCAGAGGGCGGGCCGTGGTGGGGGCCAGGTGTTCCGGGGTCAGGTCGCCGAGGTCTGTCGGTGTCATGGCGCGTGACGCCGCGACGATTCGGGCCGCCCTCTCCAGCGCCCTGCTCGCCGCGTCCGCCACCGACTTGTCGTCGGCCTTCAGGTCGGCGCCGCGCAGCCACAGGGTGGGGGCCGGTGCCGGGCCCCGGTGACGGCGGGCCGCCAGCGCCGCCAGTTCTGTCGTACGGCCGCTGCCCGGTGCGCCCACCAGGGCGAGGACCGAGGCCCCCGTGCACGAGGTGAACTCCTCGAACCGCCTTGCCACCGAGGGCCGTTCCACCGGTTCGGCCTCGCTCGGTGGGCCGTCCTGGCCCACCGATGTCGCCGTCAGTTCCAGGACGCCCGCCAGGTTGAGGTCGGCGCCGTACGCGGGGACCGTCGTCTCGTTCTCGGCGAGCAAGTCCGCCAGGGGGCATGGTGGGGGTGGGCGGAGCAGCACCGCGAATCCCGAGTCCCGGTCGCCGCTGTGCAGCGCCGTGCCCAGTACTCCGATCACCGCGCCGGTCTCCGCGTCCAGGACCGGGCCTCCGGCCGCTCCTCCCCCCAGCCGCAGCGCGTCCCTGCCTGCCGTGCCGATCGCCAGTTCCAGGGCGTTGTCGAGGTGGTGGAAGCCGTCGGATGCCGTGTACGTCACGGACGTCGCGCCCAGTACGCGTGCCTCGCGCCAGCCGCCTGCGGCGATACGGACGTATCTGCCGGACTCTGGATGGTCCCTCACCGTCACCGGCAGGGGCTCCGCGCCAAGGCCCTCCGTGCGGATCAGGGCCAGGTCCAGGGCGGGCAGTGGGGTCACCGCGTCGGCCGTCACCACGCAGCTCCGCTCGTGCGCGGCGCGCAGGACCAGGCGGGGCAGGCCGTCGACCGCCTCGTGGCTGGTGATCACCGTGCCGTGGTGGTCGGCCACGAAACCCAGGCCTCGGGGGCGGCCCGCGAGGTCGTGCACGCGGACCAGGGAGTTGTCGGGGGTGTCCTTCGCACGGTCCTCGGGCCGCGGGCCCCGTGCCGCCATGGTCCAACCTCCCCGCCGTACCGCCGTACCTGTCTTCGACGGTAGGCGCCGGATGATCAGCGGGACAGATCGCGCGGGGAACGCGCCCCCTTCCGCTCCCTCGGTTCACTCCGAGCGCCTGCACGGAAGGGTGAACAGAGGGGGACAGCTGGATACACCCTAGGGGTGGGGGAACCGAGGGGGGACCGTGGAGCGGCGGGCAGAGAGGCACCCCGTGCGCGCCGCTCCACGGGTGGAGCCGAGAACTCAGCCGAAGACGGCGAGGCTCTTCGCCTTGCCCTTGTGCTCCTCGACGAGCGCCAGGAAGCGGCCCTCCGGATCGAAGACCGCGACAGCGCCCCGGCCGGCGTACTCCTCGGGCATCTCCAGACGTACGCCGTTCGTCAGCAGCCGCGCCCGCCTGGTGTCCACGTCCCAGCGAGGGAACGCGGCCGCGGCGGCCTCGGCGATCGGCATCACGGTCAGCTCCTCCTGGAGCTGGTCCAGGGTCTTCGCGGAATCCAGCTTGTACGGGCCCACGCGCGTCCGGCGTAGCGCCGTGAGGTGGCCGCCGACGCCCAGGTCGGCACCGAGGTCCCGGGCGAGCGCCCGGATGTAGGTGCCGGAGGAGCAGACGACCGACACCACCAGGTCCAGGACGGGGGTGCCGTCCTCGGCGACGGCGTCCCGGATGTCGTGGACCGTGAAGGAGGAGACGGTGACCGGACGGGCCGGGATCTCGAAGTCCTCGCCCTCCCGCGCCCGCTTGTAGGACCGCACGCCGCCGATCTTGATGGCGCTCACCTTGGACGGCACCTGCATGATGTCGCCGGTCAGCTTGGCGATCCCGGCGTCGACGGCCTCGCGGGTGACCTCCGAGGCATCCTGCGACCCCGTGATCTCGCCCTCGGCGTCGTCGGTCAGGGTCGTCTGGCCGAGCCGGACGGTGCCCAGGTACTCCTTCTCGGTCAGCGCGAGGTGACCGAGGAGTTTGGTGGCCTTCTCGACGCCGAGGACGAGCACGCCCGTCGCCATGGGGTCGAGGGTGCCGGCGTGGCCGACGCGGCGGGTCCTGGCGATCCCGCGCATCTTGGCGACCACGTCGTGCGAAGTGAAGCCCGACGGCTTGTCGACGATGACAAGGCCGTCGGGCGTGGTGTGCTTCTGCGTCATTCGGCGGCGTCGTCCTCGTCGTCACCGGGCTTCTTGTACGGGTCCGCCTCACCGGCGTAGGTGGCGCCGGCCGAGACCTCGCGCACCTTCTCGTCGGACTGGCGGGCCTTGTCGAGGAGGTCCTCGATGGTCCGGGCGGTGTCGGGCAGCGCGTCGGCCACGAAGGTCAGCGTCGGGGTGAACTTCACGCCCGCCGCCGCGCCGACCGCGGAACGCAGGACGCCCTTGGCGCTCTCCAGTCCGGCCGCCGCGGCCTTCCGCTCCTCGTCGTCCCCGTACACCGTGTAGAAGACGGTCGCCTCCCGCAGGTCACCCGTGACCCGGGTGTCCGTGATGGTGACGTGCGAGCCGAGCCGCGGGTCCTTGATCCCGCGCTGCAGCTTCTGGGCCACCACCTCCCGGATGAGGTCCGCCAGCCTTTTCGCCCGCGCGTTGTCGGCCACTGGTCCGTCTCCTTAAGTGCTTTCTTGTTGCATCAGTCTTCGTCGCTGTGGAGCCTGCGTCGAACCGAGAGCAGTTCCACCTCGGGCCGCCCGGCGACCAGCCGCTCGCAGCGGTCCAGTACGTCGGAGAGGTATCCCGTGTCCCCGGAGACCATCGCGAGCCCGATCTCGGCCCTGCGATGAAGGTCCTGGTTGCCCGTCTCGGCCGCGCTCACCGGGTACTTGCGCTGGAGTTCGGCCACGATCGGACGGACGAGAGAGCGTTTTTCCTTCAGCGAGCGAACGTCGCCGAGGAGCAGGTCGAAGGACAGAGTCCCCACATACATGTATGTCCGGATGTCCCGCCGGTTCGGGGTACGGGCGCCACGCATCGACGCCGATACGGGAACCGTACACGCAACGGCCGGGGCCGATCGACGGAAATAACTTCCGCCGACCGGCCCCAGTCGCGTGTCAGATCACACGCGCGGCTTCTCGCGCATCTCGTACGTCGCGATGACGTCGTCGATCTTGATGTCGTTGAAGTTGCCGAGGTTGATACCGCCCTCGAACCCTTCGCGGATCTCGGTGACGTCGTCCTTGAAGCGGCGCAGACCCTCGATGTTGAGGTTCTCCGCGACCACCTTGCCGTCGCGGATGAGGCGCGCCTTGGTGTTGCGCTTGACCTCGCCCGAGCGGATGAGGACACCGGCGATGTTGCCCAGCTTGGACGACTTGAAGACCTCGCGGATCTCCGCCGTACCGAGCTCGACCTCTTCGTACTCCGGCTTGAGCATGCCCTTGAGGGCCGCCTCGATCTCCTCGATCGCCTGGTAGATGACCGAGTAGTAGCGGACGTCCACGCCCTCGCGCTCGGCCATCTGCGCCGCGCGGCCTGCCGCACGGACGTTGAAGCCGATCACGATGGCGTCCGAGCCCATCGCCAGGTCGATGTCGGACTCCGTGACCGCACCGACGCCGCGGTGCAGGACGCGGATGTCGACCTCTTCGCCGACGTCGAGCTGGAGCAGGGAGGACTCCAGGGCCTCGACGGAACCAGAAGCGTCACCCTTGATGATGAGGTTGAGCTGCTGGACCTCGCCGGCCTTGAGCACCTTGTCCAGGTCCTCAAGCGAGACACGGCGCGTGCGCTTGGCGAAGGCCGCGTTGCGCTCGCGGGCGGCGCGCTTCTCCGCGATCTGACGGGCCGTACGGTCCTCGTCCACCACGATGAAGTTGTCGCCCGCACCCGGGACGTTGGTCAGACCCAGCACCTGGACCGGAGTCGAGGGGCCGGCCTCGGCGACGTTGTTGCCGTTGTCGTCGAGCATGGCGCGGACTCGGCCGTGGGCGTCGCCCACCACCATCGTCTCGCCGACCCGCAGGGTGCCTCGCTGGACCAGGACGGTCGCCACGGCACCACGGCCGCGGTCGAGCCGGGACTCGATCGAGATGCCCTGCGCGTCCTGGTTCGGGTTGGCGCGCAGGTCGAGCGAGGCGTCGGCCGTGAGGATCACGGCCTCCAGCAGCGAGTCGATGTGCAGACCCTGCTTGGCGGAGATGTCGACGAACATCGTGTCGCCGCCGTACTCCTCGGCGACCAGGCCGTACTCGGTCAGCTGACCGCGGACCTTGGTCGGGTCGGCGCCCTCGACGTCGATCTTGTTGACCGCGACGACGATCGGGACGTCGGCCGCCTTGGCGTGGTTGAGCGCCTCGACCGTCTGCGGCATGACGCCGTCGTTGGCCGCGACGACCAGGATCGCGATGTCGGTCGACTTCGCACCACGGGCACGCATGGCGGTGAACGCCTCGTGACCCGGGGTGTCGATGAAGGTGATCTTGCGGTCCTCGCCGTTGACCTCGGTCGCGACCTGGTAGGCACCGATGTGCTGGGTGATGCCGCCGGCCTCGCCCGCGATGACGTTCGTCTTGCGGATGGCGTCGAGGAGTCGGGTCTTACCGTGGTCGACGTGACCCATGACGGTCACCACCGGCGGACGGACGACCAGGTCTTCCTCGGTGCCCTCGTCCTCGCCGAACTCCAGGTCGAAGGACTCGAGCAGCTCGCGGTCCTCCTCCTCCGGGCTGACGATCTGAACCGTGTAGTTCATCTCGTCGGCGAGGAGCTGGAGCGTCTCGTCGGAGACGGACTGCGTGGCCGTGACCATCTCGCCGAGGTTCATCATGACCGCGACGAGGGACGCCGGGTTGGCGTTGATCTTCTCCGCGAAGTCGGTGAGGGAGGCACCGCGCGACAGGCGAATGGTCTCGCCGTTGCCGCGAGGCAGCATCACGCCGCCGACCGACGGGGCCTGCATGGCCTCGTACTCCTGGCGCCTCTGCCGCTTCGACTTACGGCCGCGACGCGCGGGACCGCCGGGACGACCGAAGGCGCCCTGCGTGCCACCACGACCGCCCGGACCACCGGGACGACCGCCGAAGCCGGGACGGCCACCGCCGCCACCGAAGCCGCCGCCACCGCCGCCGGGGCCACCGCCACCGGGACGACCGGCGAAACCGCCGCCACCACCCGGACGGGCGCCACCGCCGCCGCCACCGGGACGACCGGCGAAGCCGCCGCCACCACCCGGACGGGCGCCACCGCCGGGACGACCGGCGCCACCGGGACCGCGGCCGCCGGGGCCGCCGGGGCCGCCGCCGGGACGCGGGCCGGCAGCCGGACGCTGCGGCATCATGCCGGGGTTCGGACGGGGACCACCGGGACCGCCGCCCGGACGCGGGCCGCCGCCCTGCGGACGGGGCATGCCGCCCGGGGTGGGACGCGCGCCGCCCGGAGCCTGCGGACGGGGACCGCCCGCCGCGCCCTGGGGACGGGGACCGCCCTGGCCCTGCGGACGCGGGGCGCCGCCGGGAGCACCGGCGCCACCCGGGCCGCCGGGACGGGGGGCACCGCCCGGACGGGGCGCCTGCGGGCGCGCCATGCCGGTGGAGCCACCGGAGGTGAAGGGGTTGTTGCCCGGACGGGGACCGGCCGGACGGGCACCGGGACGCGGCGCCTGGCCACCCGGACGCTGGCCGGAGGGACGCTCACCGCGACCCTGACCGCCCTGCGCGGGGCGCGGAGCACCCGGACGCGCCTGGCCACCCGGACGCGGGGCGCCCGGACGCGGGCCGGAGCCCTGGGAGGCGGCCGGAGCGGCGGGAGCCGCCGGCGGTGCCGTGAACTCGGGCGTGGTCGGAGCCGGGGACGCCGGCGCGGGGCGCGGCGCGGGCTTCGGGCCCGGGGTGGGACGGGGGCCGGGAGCGGCCGGCGCGGCGGGAGCCGCGGGCTTCTCGGCGGCCGGCTTGGGGGCCGGCGGACGCGGGGCGGCCGGACGGGCAGCCTGCGCCGGAGAGGGGGCTGCCGGCTTCGCCGGGGCAGCCTTGCGGGCGGGGGCGGGCTTGCCGCCACCGCTGCCCTGCTGGAGGGCGTCCGTCAGCTTACGGACAACGGGCGCTTCGATGGTCGAAGACGCCGAACGGACGAATTCACCGAGTTCCTGGAGCTTGGCCATGACGACCTTGCTCTCCACACCGAACTCCTTGGCGAGTTCGTATACCCGGACCTTAGCCACTTCGCTCCTTTTAGGTCCGGGTTGCGGCCGGACCGTCGCTACTTCATGGGCGTACTCATCGCGTACTCATCGAGTGCTCATCGCAATCTCGACCTACTTCCGACTCGCGAGGTACCAGGGCCGCACGGGGTTCCGTACGACGCTTCTTACGGTGTTGCCTGCTCGACGTAGAGGCGCAACGCCTTGGTGTCGAGCGGACCCGGGGCGCGCAACGCCCGTGGGAACGCCCGACGGCGTACCGCCAGGTCGAGACAGACCAGGGCGGGGTGCACATACGCACCCCGGCCGGGCAGCGTACCGCGATGATCGGGGACGCACTCGTCCTTAATCGCCACGATCCGCAGCAAGTCCTTCTTGGCCGCTCGCTCCCGGCACCCCACGCAGGTGCGCTCGGGGCAGGCTGGGGCTCGCGTCCGGCCAGACACTGTTAAGTCTACCTCCCCGCACCGACCTCACCCCTTTGGGGCAAGAATCGAACGGTTGTTGTCGTGATCTAAGCCACCTGCGGCCCGGTTCTATTCCCCGGGCTGCTCGGTGTCGGGACGGATGTCGATCCGCCAGCCGGTCAGGCGGGCCGCAAGTCGGGCATTCTGCCCCTCCTTGCCGATCGCCAGCGACAGCTGGTAGTCGGGCACGGTGACCCGGGCGGACCGGGCCGCCATGTCCACGACCTCCACCTTGGAGACCCGGGCCGGCGAGAGCGCGTTCGCCACCATCTCGGCCGGGTCGTCCGACCAGTCGACGATGTCGATCTTCTCGCCGTTCAGCTCGCCCATGACATTGCGCACACGGCCGCCCATGGGGCCGATGCAGGCGCCCTTGGCGTTCAGCCCCGAGCGGGTGGAGCGGACGGCGATCTTCGTGCGGTGACCGGCCTCACGGGCGATCGCCGCGATCTCGACGGAACCGTCGGCGATCTCCGGCACCTCCAGGGCGAAGAGCTTCTTCACCAGGTTCGGGTGGGTACGGGAGAGGGTGACGGAGGGGCCACGGACGCCCTTGGCCACGCGGACGACATAGGAGCGCAGCCGCATGCCGTGCGGGTAGGTCTCGCCGGGCACCTGCTCCTGCACCGGCAGGATGGCCTCCAGCTTGCCGATGTCCACGAGCACGTTCTTCGGGTCGCGGCCCTGCTGGACCACTCCGGTGACGATGTCGCCCTCACGCCCCGCGTACTCGCCGAGCGTGGCGTCGTCCTCGGCGTCGCGCAGCCGCTGCAGGATGACCTGCTTGGCGGTGGTGGCGGCGATACGGCCGAAGCCGGACGGGGTGTCGTCGAACTCGCGGGGCTCCTGACCCTCTTCGAGGTCCTCGGGATCCTCCTTCGCCCACACGGTCACATGCCCGGTCTCCCGGTTGAGCTCCACGCGCGCGTGACGGCGGCTTCCCTCGGTGCGGTGGTAGGCGATGAGGAGGGCCGACTCGATCGCCTCGACCAGCAGGTCGAAGGAGATCTCCTTCTCCCGAACCAAGCCCCGCAGGGCGCTCATGTCGATGTCCACGGCTACGCCTCCTCCTCTTCCTTCATGTCCTTCTTGTCCTTGCGGCTGAACTCGACCTGGACGCGGGCCTTGGCGATGTCGCCGAAGGCGAGCCTGCGGGTCGTGGCCTTGCGGCCCTTCACACCGGGTACTTCGAGATCCACGCCGTCGTCGTCCACGGTCAGGATCCGCGCGACCAGCTCCCCGCCCTCGGTGAGCTGGAACCTCACCAGGCGGTCGACAGCGCGCACGTAGTGCCGGTGCTCGGTGAGCTCGCGCTCCGCACCGGGGGTACCCACTTCGAGGTCGTACGCGCCGTCGCCCATCACATTCGTCTCGTCGAGCTTCGCCGAGAGCGCGCGGCTCACATCGGCGATCTGGTCCAGATCGGCACCGGTGTCGGAGTCGACGACCACGCGCAGCACCCGCTTGCGTCCGACGGAGTCCACTGCGATCTCTTCGAGATCGAGGCCCTGGGAGCTGACGAGCGGTTCCAGGAGTTCTCGCAGCCTCTCGCTCTGGGTGGTGCTCATCCGGGTGACTCCTCGGCCGCGTGTGCTGTTGTGGGATGGGTCGCGTGTCTGCTCAAAGGGTATCCGGTCCCGGGGTGTGTTGCCGTCCATCGGGTAGCGGACGGGTGCCGGTGAGTGGTCCTGGTCATGTCCACGGGTACCGTGATCACGGGCGTGCCGCCCCTCCCCCTCCGTACGAGCACCGAGGACGTCTGCCGTGCCGTTTCCCCCGCCGCCGCGCATGCCCTCGGGGCCGCGCAGAAGGAGCCTGCTCGCCGCGGCCACCGGTGCCGCTCTGCTCGTGGGCTGTTCGCCCGGCTCGGACACCGACGGCAGCACGGGCGGCAGCCCGTCGGCCGCGGATCGCGCACGCGCGCGTGCGGCCCGGGACAGCGCGGAGCTGGTCGACCGCTACGACGCGGTGATCGCCGTCCACCCGGCCCTGGCGGATCGGCTACGACCGCTGCGCGCGGAGGCGGTCCGGCACGCGGAGGCCTTCGGGGGTACGGCGGCCAGGACGGCCACGCCCTCCGCTTCGGCGACGCCCCCGGCGGTGCCGTCCGACGAGAAGGGCGCCCTCGCGGAACTCGCCGCCGCCGAACGGACTCTGGCCGACCGGAGGACCGAGTCGCTGCTGGGGCTGCCCGGGGAACTCGCCCGGCTGCTGGCCTCGGTGGCGGCGTCCGGGGCGGCGCATGTGTATCTGCTGACGGAGGGTGAGGCGTGAGCAAGGCCAAGGCCGAGGAACTGACCGCCCTCCAGGCGGCGCTGGCCGCCGAGCACGCGGCGGTGTACGGATACGGCGTCGTCGGCGGGCGGATCCGGGAGGCGCGGCGGACCGAGGCCCGGGGGGCGTACGACGCCCATCGGGCGCGGCGGGACGCCCTGGTGCGCGAGGTGCTGGACCTGGGCGGGGAGCCGGTCGCCGCGGAGGCCGGGTACGCCCTGCCGTTCGCGGTATCGGACTCGTCGGCGGCGACCCGGCTCGCCGCCGAGGTGGAGGACCGGGTGGCCGGGGTCTACTCCGATCTGGTCCGGGCCGCCACGGGCGAGCGGCGCCGTACGGCCGCCGAGGCGCTGCGGGAGGCGGCGGTGCGGGCGGTGCGCTGGCGCGGTGAGAGCGTAGCCTTCCCTGGGCTCGCCGAGCGTGCGGCCACCGGCTCGGCATCGGCGACGCCCACGGCGTGACCTGTACTGGAAGGAAACTCTCGCGTATGGCTTTCGAACCGCCGCGGCGTCTGGTCAGGGCGCTCGGTGAGACGGCACCGGACGCCGACGGCTGGCTGGATAAGCTGCCCGAGGCGACGCAGCAGGCCGTGACGCTACGCGAGTTGACCGTGGAGCGGGTGCAGGTGCCCGGCGGGCGCAGCAGCCTGGTCGTGCTGGTGCGGCGGGCGGACGGCACGCCGGCCGTGCTGAAGCTGGCCCCGCCGCGGGCCCGGCCCGAGAGCGAGCGCGCTGCGCTGGCGCACTGGGCCGGCCTGGGTGCCGTACAGCTGCTGGAGCCCTTCGTCACGGAGGGGGTGCTGTTGCTGGAGCGGCTGCATCCGGATGTGTCGGTGCGGTCGTTGCCGGAGGCGAAGGCGTTGCTGGAGGCGGCGGGGACCTTGCGGCGGCTGTGGGTGGAGCCGCCCGGGGATCATGTCTTCGAGACGGTGGCCGAGCGGACCGGGCGACAGGCGGAGGCCATGCGGGCGACGGCGGAGGCCGGGGTGACCGCGCTGGTCGACGCCGCGCTTGCCGCGCGTGAGGAGTTGCTGGCCGCGCCGCCCGAGCACCGGTTGCTGCACGGCACGTTCCGGCAGAGCAAGGTGCTGTCGGGCGAGCGGATACCGTGGTTGGCCGTGGGGCCGGATCCGGTGGTGGGCGAGTGCGCGTTCGACCTGGCTCGGCTGGTGCGGGACCGGGTGGAGGACTTGATCGCCTCGCCGTCGGGGGCGGCCACCACGCGACGGCGCATCAAGCGCCTTGCCGAGTCGCTGGACGTGGATCAGGAACGGCTGCGCGGCTGGACGCTCTTCCGGGCCGTGGAGTCAGGAGTGCGGGCACTGCGAGTCGGACGGCAGCAGGACGCGGAGCTGCTGCTGGAGTTCGCCGGCTGGCTGTGACAAGCGAAAGGTGCGGGTCCCCACGGGGACCCGCACCTTTCTCGTGCGCTACGCGCTCAGGCGCGCGATGGCCTCCTCGACCGTCAGTTCCTCGCGCTCACCGGTACGGCGGTCCTTGAGCTCGACCACGCCCTCGGCCGCGCGCCGCCCCGCCACCAGGATCTGCGGTACGCCGATCAGCTCGGAGTCGGTGAACTTCACGCCCGGGGACACCCCGGCGCGGTCGTCGCACAGGACCCGCAGGCCCTTCGCCGCCAGCTTCTCGGAGACGTCGAGGGCGAGTTCGGTCTGGAGGGCCTTGCCGGCCGCCACGACATGGACGTCGGCCGGGGCGACCTCGGCGGGCCAGCACAGGCCCTTGTCGTCGGCGGTCTGCTCGGCGAGCGCCGCGACCGCGCGGGAGACGCCGATGCCGTAGGAGCCCATGGTGACGCGGACCGGTTTGCCGTTCTGGCCGAGGACGTCGAGCTTCAACGCGTCCGCGTACTTGCGGCCGAGCTGGAAGATGTGGCCGATCTCGATGGCGCGGTCCAGCTTGAGGCCGGTGCCGCAGTTCGGGCAGGGGTCGCCGTCCTGGACGACCACGACGTCGACGTACTCGTCGACCTCGAAGTCACGGCCCGCGACGACGTTCTTCGCGTGCATGCCCTCCTTGTTGGCGCCCGTGATCCAGGAGGTGCCGGGGGCCACGCGCGGGTCGGCGAGGTACTTGACCTTCTCGCCCAGACCCTGCGGACCGACGTAACCGCGCACCAGGTCGGGGCGGCCCGCGAAGTCCTCCTCGGTGACCATCTCGACGGTGGCCGGGGCGAAGTGCGCCTCGACCTTGCCCATGTCGACCTCACGGTCGCCGGGGACACCGACGGCGACGATCTCGCCGTCGACCTTGACGAGAAGGTTCTTCAGGGTGGCGGAGGCCGGGACGCCGAGGTGGGCGGCGAGGGTCTCGATGGTGGGGGTGTCGGGGGTCGGAATCTCCTCGGCCTCGGGCAATGCCGAACCGTCCACCGGCTTCAGCTCGTACGTGATCGCCTCGGTGTTCGCCGCGAAGTCGCAGTTCGGGCAGTCCGCGAAGGTGTCCTCGCCGGCCTCGGCCGGGGCCAGGAACTCCTCGGACTTCGAGCCGCCCATGGCGCCGGCGGTGGCGGCGCAGATGCGGTAGTCGAGGCCGAGGCGCGCGAAGACGCGCTGGTAGGCCTGGCGGTGCAGGGCGTAGGACTGGGCGAGGCCCTCGTCGTCCAGGTCGAAGGAGTAGGAGTCCTTCATCAGGAACTCACGGCCGCGCAGGATGCCGGCCCGCGGACGGGCCTCGTCGCGGTACTTGTGCTGGATCTGGTAGAGGATGACCGGCATGTCCTTGTAGGAGGACGCCTGGTCCTTCACCAGCAGGGTGAAGATCTCCTCGTGGGTGGGGCCGAGCAGGTAGTCGCCGCCCTTGCGGTCCTTGAGGCGGAACAGCTCCTGGCCGTACTCGTCCCAGCGGCCCGTCGCGTCGTACGGCTCACGCGGCAGCAGCGCGGGGAGCAGCACCTCCTGGGCGCCGATGGCGTCCATCTCCTCGCGGACGATGCGCTCCACGTTCGCGAGGACCCGCTTGCCGAGGGGCAGCCAGGACCAGATGCCGGCCGCCGTGCGGCGGACGTAGCCGGCCCGGACGAGCAGCTTGTGGCTGAGGACCTCGGCGTCCGCCGGGTCGTCGCGCAGCGTCTTCGCCATCAACTGGGACATGCGCTGGACCGGTGCGTTCGCCATGGTTCGTGTACTCCTGCTGCGTAAGGGTTATGGCAGGAGGTTAGCCGGGGGGTGCGGGACGGTGGAAATCGGTTAGCGGCGGCGCAGGGGCAGGGGGGCGCCCATCACTGCGTACGGCTTGGGGGCGCTGGGGAAGTGGACCTGGCGGGCGAGGTCCTGGTAGCCGAGGGAGTGGTAGAGGCCGCGGGCCGGGCTGTCGGTGTCGATCGCGGAGAGGATCGAGCGGGGTTCGGCGGCGCCGTCGGTGATCGCGGTGATCAGGGCGCGGCCGACTCCCCGGTTCTGGTACACCGGGTGGACATGGAGCTCGGTGATGACGAAGGAGTCGTCGAGCCAGTGGTCGTTGCCCTGCGCGCGGAGGTACGGCTCCACGACGGTGGACCACCAGTGGGTGCGGTCATTCGGCATGCCGTAGACGAATCCGACGAGCCGTCCGTGCGCGGTGGCGCCCAGGGCGCGGGCTCCGGGGTAGGTCATGTGGCGCAGGACGATCTGACGGCGTACGGCCACCTCGTCCGGGCCGAGTCCGAAGGCGACGGCTTGAACGGCCAGGGCCTCGTCCACATGGGCCGACAGATCCAGGGGGCCGATGACGAGGTCCATGCCGGGAGGGTACAGGGAGCTAAAAGAGGACGCTCATGAAGGCGCCGACCTCTTCGAAGCCGACTCTTCGGTACGTCCTTCTCGCCGCGGTGTTGAAGTCGTTGACGTACAGGCTCACCACCGGGGCCACGTCCGCGAGGGCGTAGCGCAGTACGGCTGCCATGGCGGGGGCCGCGAGGCCCTGACCGCGGTGCTCGGGGGCCACCCAGACGCCCTGGATCTGGCAGGCCCGGTCGGTCGCGGCGCCGATCTCCGCCTTGAAGACCACCTTGCCGTCTTCGTCGAGGCGGGCGAAGGAGCGGCCGGAGCCTACGAGTTCGGCGACCCTCGCCTGGTACAGGAGGCCTCCGTCGCCTGCCATCGGGGAGACGCCGACCTCCTCCGTGAACATCGCCACGCACGCCGGCATGATCGTGTCCATCTCGTCCTTGCGGATACGACGGACCAGCGGGTCGGGGGTGATGTTCTCCGGCGCGCGGTCGGTGACCATGAGGGGCTGGTGGGCCCGTACGTCCCGGGCCGGGCCCCAGTTGGGTTCCAGCAGGCGCCAGAGCTGGGCGGTGGACTCGGCCGGGCCGACGATCGAGGAGCAGCGGCGGCCCGCTCGGCGGGCTCGGTCGGCGAAGGCACGGACGGCTCGGGGGGTGGCGCAGATGGGGACGAGGTTGGCGCCGGCGTAGCAGAGGGACGTCAGCATGCCGTCCTCGTACCAGCCCCACATTTCGCCGCCGAGGCGCCAGGGGTCGAGGCCTGCGACCTGGACTCGGGACGCGACGAAGGCGTTCGCGACCGGCTCGCGGTCCAGGACGGCGAGCGCCGCGTCCAGGTCGCTCGGTTCGAGGACCCGGGAGGTGGTCTGGGTCAACAACGGCGGGTGCCTCACACGCTAAAGGGTGGCTGGTCTCCGCACTGTACCTGCGGAAGCTTTGCCGCGCCGCTGTGCGCAGGTGCCGCCTGGTGGATCGCCCCCGCCGCCCTTACCCGTCCCTCCCCCCAGAGGGCTGGTGTTTCCCTGTGCCTCCGTCAGCCCGCGACCGAAACCGACGGCTCGCCCGACTCGATGCCCTCGCCCTGCATCTGCTCGGCCAGCTTCATGGCCTCCTCGATCAGGGTTTCCACGATCTTGGATTCCGGGACCGTCTTGATGACCTCGCCCTTGACGAAGATCTGGCCCTTGCCGTTGCCGGAGGCGACGCCGAGGTCGGCCTCGCGG
>NZ_JACMSF010000075.1 GCF_014257025.1 Streptomyces cupreus | reverse complement strand
CCGGATTGGAAGCTAATGCAACAGGCGACTCGCCAATCGTTGCAATGGATTGAGAATGAACGCTATGGTGGCCAACACCAGGAACCACGAAGGAGGCCGCGATGCCCGGAGGCAGGCTCACCCAGCAGGAACGTCAGCAGATCGCGCTGGGACTGGCCGACGGCCTCGCCTACGCCGAGATCGCCCGGCGCCTCGACCGCCCGACCTCGACCGTCACCCGCGAGGTCATGCGCAACGGCGGCCCCACCGCCTACCGCGCCGACCTCGCCCACCGCGCCACCGAACAGCGCGCCCACCGCCGCAAGCAGACCGCGCCCCGGGACCCGAAGGCGCCCCCGCTGGCCTACGGGCGCGATCCGGAGGCGGTGCGGGAGTACGAGGAGGCGTTCACCACCCTCCTCATGGCACAGGGCCTGCCCAAGATGATGGCCCGGGTACTGACTTGCCTCTTCACCACCGACGCGGGCAGCCTCACCGCCGCCGAACTCGTCCAGCGCCTCCAGGTCAGCCCGGCGTCCATCTCCAAGGCGATGTCGTTCCTGGAGAGCCAGGGGCTCATCCGCCGGGAGCGCGACGAACGCCGCCGCGAGCGCTACGCCGTCGACAACGACGTCTGGTTCCAGGCCATGATGGCCAGCGCCAGATCCAGCTACGACCTCGCCAAGACCGCACGGCAGGGCGTCGCGATCCTCGGCGCCGACACCCCGGCCGCCGTCCGTCTCGAAAACATCGCCCGCTTCGTCGTCTTCGTGGGCGAGAGCATCGAGCGCGCCGCCGAGCAGGCCCGCGACATCCTGTACGCGGAGCCGCCCGGGACGGCCCCGGAGGACGACAACTCCGAGCGTTAGCTCGGGTGTGTCCGGCGGGCGGCCGATGGTTGTGAGGGGGGATCGGCAGATCTGTGCCGGGTGGAGTTCTGGGTGGCACAGATCTGCCAGTGTCCTACTGGGGGAACGCCGCCACCACGTTCACTTCCTTGGCGCCCGTGCCGGTAATGCTCACGCCCGTTCCCGGCAGCAGCACGCTCGGGCTGTAGTAGTCGGCCGACACCAGTACGTCCTTGTCGCCGTCCCGGTCGATGTCGCGGACGCGCACCAGCTCGCCGAAGTGTTCCCACTGGCTCGGGCTCCCGGGGACGCCCGCCGTCGCGCGGGTGAACCACTGGGAGTTCGCTCCGGTGACGCCGGACGAGCCGCCGCGCAGGACGTGGACGCCGCCCGCGTCGTCCAGGGAGCTGACCATCTCGTAGGGGACGCCGACCGCCAGGTCGGGATAGCCGTCGCCGTTGGTGTCGCCGGCGGAGAGGGTGGAACCGAAGTACTCCCTCGGTGACGCGGCCGTGGCCACGCCCGAAGTCGCCTGCGAGAGGCGGTACTTCGTGCCGGGGCCCGTGCTGCCACCGCGCCACACGACGACCGAACCGGCCTTGCCGTTGTACATGCGGTCCCCGACCGCGAGGTCGCCGTAGCCGTCCTTGTCGAAGTCGGCGACGACACCGGTCGGGCTGTAGTCCGGCGAAGAGCTGTTGTAGACCGTGATCTTGCCGGGCTGGATCGTGGAGCCGCCGCGGATGAACCAGGCGTCCTGGGTCATCTTGTCGTTGTGGTAGCCCTGGCCGAGGAGGAAGAGGTCGGTCGCGGCGTCCTTGGTGACCTTGCCCGCGACCATGCCGGCGGGTTCGAGCAGCTGGTTCGGGACGTGCTTGGTGACCGAACCCGTCGTACCGGACTTGGAGAAGCCGCCGCGGTAGATCCGTACCGCCTCGATGGCGTCGGAGACCGCGAGGTCGATCTTGCCGTCGCCGTTGAAGTCGCCCGCCTCGATCTCCTTGCCGAAGCCCCTGTGGGAACTCGCGGTGATCTTCAGGCGGACGGCGCTCGTGCCGGAGAGTCCGGACGACGAGCCCCACAGGATGGTGACCGCGCCGGAGCTGACCTTGCCGTCGACCTTCTCGGTGAAGTCGGCGACGGCGAGGTCGGCGTAGCCGTCGCGGTTGAAGTCGGCGGGGGCGAGGTCCTCGCCGAACGCGTCGCCGTAGCCGTCGGTGTCACCGGCCGTGCCGGGGACGCCCGAGGTGGACTGGCTGAAGGTCTTGGTGACGGTGCCGGGGCCGGTGGCGGTCCCGTAGGTGACCACGAACTGGCCCCCGCCGATGGAGGTCGCGGCGAAGTCGCGGTACCCGTCGCCGTTGAAGTCGTCGGCGTACTTCGCCGGGGTGGTTACCGCGTTCGCGGTGCTCACCGAGAGGGTGAGCAGTCCGCCGGTGAGGGAGGCGGCCGTGGCCGTGGCGAGTGCCAGGCGAACGGTGCTGCGCGTGAACATGCGTCTCCTGCGATGATCTGTGACTGGCGAGGAGGAGACTCACGGCAGCGGTTGAAGGTTGTACGCCCTGCCACACAGGTCAGCGTCCCTCGTACAACTCCTCGATCTCGCCCGCGAAGTCCTTCATGACCGCCTGTCGGCGCAGCTTCATCGACGGGGTCAGATGCCCTGCCGGCTCCGAGAAGTCCGTCGGCAGGATCGCGAACTTGCGGATCGACTCGGGACGTGAGACCAGCTTGTTCGCCTCGTCCACCGCGCGCTGGATGATCGCCCGCAACTCCTCGTCGCCGACCAGGAGTTCGGCGGGGACGGGATGGCGGCCGTTCATGCGGCGCCAGTGGGTGATGCCGGCCATGTCGAGGGTGATCAGGGCGGCGACGAACGGGCGGCGGTCGCCGATGACCATGGCCTGCGAGATCAGCGGGTGGGAGCGGAGCCAGTTCTCCAGCGGGGTCGGGGCCACGCTCTTGCCGCCCGCCGTGATCAGCAGTTCCTTCTTGCGGCCGGTGATGGTCAGATAGCCCTCGTCGTCCAGCTCGCCGATGTCGCCGGTGGCGAGCCAGCCGTCCACCGCGGCCGGGACCACTCCCCCGGCCGCCGGGTCCCAGTAGCCGCGCAGCACCTGCTCCCCGGAGATCAGGATCTCGCCGTCCGCGGCGATCCGTACCCGGGTGCCGGGCAGCGGCCAACCGACCGTGCCCAGACGGGGTTTGAGAGGCGGGGTGACGGTGGCGGCGCCGGTCGTCTCGGTCAGGCCGTAACCCTCGTAGATCTCGATGCCCGCACCGGCGTAGAACGCGGCGAGGCGCCGTCCGAGCGGTGAGCCGCCGCAGATCAGATGGCGGACGCGGCCGCCCATGGCGTTGCGGATACGGCGGTAGACGAGCGGGTCGTAGAAGGTGCGGGCCATGCTCAGGGCGCGGCCGGGTCCGGATCCGGTGCCGTGCTGCTTGGCCTCCATGGCCTCGCCCCAGCGGCCCGCGACGGCGGCAGCCCGTTCGAACATGGTCAGCCGGCCGCCCTCCTCCGCCTTGGCGCGGGCGGAGTTGTAGACCTTCTCCAGCATGTAGGGGATGGCCAGGAGGCAGGTCGGGCGGAAGGCCGCGAGGTCGGCGAGGAGGTCCTCGGACCGGAGGCTGGGCGCGTGGCCGAGCCGGACCCGGGCGCGGACGCAGGCCACCGCCACCATGCGGCCGAAGACATGGGACATCGGCAGGAAGAGGAGGACCGAGACCTCCTCGCTCGACCTCGACTTGAAGACGGGGTAGAGGAGTTCGATGGCGTTGTCGACCTCGGCGAAGAAGTTGCCGTGGGTGAGCGCGCAGCCCTTGGGGCGTCCTGTGGTGCCCGAGGTGTAGATCAGGGTGGCCAGGGTGCTCGGGCCGAGCATGCCCCGGCAGACCTCGACCTCCTGGTCCGGTATCGCGGCGCCGGCCTCCGCGAGCCGCTCCACATGGCCCTTCTCCATGACCCACATGTGCTGGAGGTCGGGGAGGCGTTCGCGCTCGGGGCCGAGGGATGCGGCCTGGGAGACGGTCTCGGTGACCAGGGCGACGGCGCCGGAGTCCTGGAGGATCCAGCGGGTCTGGAAGACGGAGGAGGTCGGATAGACCGGGACGGTCACGAGGCCCGCGGCCCAGGCGGCGAAGTCGAGGAGGGTCCACTCGTACGTCGTCCGCGCCATGACCGCGATCCGGTCGCCGGGCATCAGCCCTTCGGCGATCAGTCCCTTGGCCACGGCGAGCACCTGCTCGGCGAACCGCGTCGCCGTGACGTCGGCCCAACTCCCGTTCTCCGTCTTACGGCTGAGCAGCACCTTGTCCGGCACCGCGACGGCGTTGTCGAACGGCAGGTCGCCCAGCGAGCCGTGCGAGACGGCCGGCGCGAAGGGCGGTACGTACGCCTCCCGGACGACTCCGTCCAGCCGCCGGGTCTCGGGCTCCACAAGGGTGGGCGCTGGGGCGTCGGCGAAGGATGCGGACACGGCGAAGGAAGGCAGTGGCGTGGACACGGGCGGCTCCTGGCACGGCGTTCACGGACGGCTCCCCACGTGCGGAAAGGGGTTACCGCCGGTTAGGAAAGGGGATCGTACGGGGCTGACGTGTGGGCGCTGTGCGTGTTCGGGAAGGGTCGGGGGGCGGGGCTGTGCAACCTCGTGGGTTACGTGAGGGTCACTCAGGTCCGTGCAGCACATGTCTTATTACCTCCGGTAACCTTACTCCGGAGTAAGAAATCCGGAGGTGTGCGTGACCGTCCTTACCCATACGCCCGCGCTCGCGCCGGTGTTCGCCCGTGGCGCCCTGTTTTCCCCGTTCAAGCGACCCCGCCCCGACGCGGACTTCCCCCGCACCCCGCTGGTCCTGCCGGGCGCGCGGGTGGATCTGACCCGGCTCGCGGCCTACGAGCGGGTCTGCGGCTTCGCGACCGGCGAGGACGCGCTGCCGATCACCTACCCCCATGTGCTGAGCTTCCCGCTGGCCATGCGGCTGATGAGCGGACGGGACTTTCCGCTGCCGCTGCTGGGGCTTGTGCACACATCGATCGAGATCGCCCAGCGGGAGCGGCTCGCGGCGCACGGGGAGTACGAACTCACCGTGTACGTCGGCGGGTTGGCGCCGCACCGGCGGGGCACGGAGGCGACGGTCGCGACGGAACTCAGGGCGGGCGGGGCCCTCGTATGGGAGTCGCGCAGTAGCTATCTGGCGCGGCACAGGACGGACGGGCGAGCCTCAGCGCGTCAGGAGCGGCCTGCCCTGCCTGTGGTCGGCGAGTGGCGGCTCGGCGCGGATGTGGGACGGCGGTACGCGGCTGTGTCCGGTGACCGCAACCCCATCCATCTCCACCCGCTCACCGCCCGGCTGTTCGGCTTCCGGCGGGCCATCGCTCACGGGATGTGGACGGTGGCGCGATGTCTCGCGGCGTACGGGGTTCCTCCGGCGGCGCGGATCACGGCGGAGTTCCGGGCGCCGGTGCTGCTGCCGGGGACGGTGACGTACGGGGCGGAGCCGGGGCGGTTCGAGCTGCGCGGCGGGGACGGGCGCGCGCACTTGGCGGGGACCGTCAGCTGACCGGGGGCATCCAGGGCCTCGCGTCCATCATGTTGCCGAGTCCGGCCCAGGCGAAGTTCATCATCGTCGCGGCGGCCTGGCGGGCGGTGACGCCCGGAGTGGCGCCCGCCCAGTCGGCGAGCGACTCGGCGGCGCCGACGAGGGCCTCGGCGAGTCCGGCGACCTCGTGCTCGGGGAGGTCGGGGTCACGGTGGGCCGCGCGAGCGGAGACGAGGATCAGCTGCGTGACGAACGCGACGATCTCCTCGCGCATCGCGGTCACCTCGGCGGCGAACGCGTCGCCGTGGGTGCGGGCCTGGAGGTGCAGCACGGCCCAGCCGTCCGGGTTCTGCGCGGTGTGCGTGAAGAACGCCCGCAGACCGTCCCAGAGTTGGCAGTCGGCGGGCGCGTCGGTGTCGACGCCGGCGCGTACGGCTGCGGTGAGCGCATGCGCCTCTCGGCGGATGCAGGCGGCGAAGAGGTCTTCCTTGGAGTTCAGGTACAGATAGACCAACGGCTTGGAGACACCGGCGAGTTCGGCTATCTCGTCCATCGATGCGGCCATGTACCCGCGGCGCCCGAAGGTCCGCACGGCGGCGTCCAGCATCTGCTGCTCACGGACGGCGCGCGGCATCCGCTTGGTCTTGACTGCACCCATAGGGGCAAGACTAAGACGTCTGTCCCTGAGCCCGGGCCGTGTCGTCGGCTACGTCCTCCTGGCTGCGGTTCGCGTCCAGGTTGGCCTTCACCTTGTCGACCCTCTGGACGATCTGCACGGAGGCGCGGTCGCGTTCCTTGCGCAGGACGACGAAGCTGATCGGTGCGGAGAGCAGCAGGGCGAGCAGGATGACCCACATGCCGTTGGAGTCACCGAGGCCGCGCGGGGCGAGACCGGCGTAGACGAGGCCCCAGACGACCACGAGGCAGCCCGCGAAGATCCCGAGGCGCATCAGCGTGTAGCGGAGCATCTCAATCCAGTCTTCCGATTCCGACAGGGGTTCCAAAAGGGACAGCATCCAGTGAAGCATGTCCGCCCCGCGATCTTGGGGGCGGGGCTCCGGTCGCCGGGCTCAGTCGAGCGGCAGCAGCATGATCACGTCGTCGCGGTGGTCGTCCGGGGCGACGCGGATGGCGTCCGGGATCCGGCCGACCTCCTTGTAGCCGCAGGAGCCGTAGAAGCGCTCCAGGCCCTGGCCGCCGCGGCAGGTGAGCCGTATGGCCCGGATGCCGTCGAAGCGGCGGGCCTCCTGCTCGGCGGCGGCCAGCAGGTCCCGTCCGTACCCCTTGCCCTGGTGCCGCGGGTGCACCATCACCGTGTACAGCCACACCCAGTGGGTCATCAGCCGGTGCGTGTTGAAGGTGAGGAACGCGGTGGCGGCGACCTGTCCGTCCGCGTCGCGCCCGACGAGCAGCCGCGTCCTGCCTTCGGCCATCGCCGCGAAGTGCTTGACCAGCTCGGGGCGTATCGCCTCGCGCGTCACCGGGGGCACGAAACCGACGGAGCCGCCGGCGTTGGAGACGTCCGCCCACAGGTCGAGAACGCCGTCGCGGAGGGTGGGGTCGACGGCGGGGTCGAGAGTGAAAGTAAGGGCCACGGAAGCATGGTAGCCATTACTGGATGGCCCGCGCCGCCACTTTCAGATCCGAGACCAGCCCTCGGTACGCCGCCTCACGATCGTCCGCCCGCAGAACGGACGACGGATGAACGGTCGGAACCAGCCGCTCCGGGCGCCCATGGATCTCCTCCTCCAGCACGGTCCCCCGCACCTGGGTGACCCGGAACGACGACCCGAGCAACGCCTTCCCGGCGGTGGCACCGAGCACGACGATCAACTCCGGCTCCACCACGGCCAGCTCAGCGGCCAGCCAGGGCCCGCACGCCGTCATCTCCCGAAGGGTGGGCGCCTTGTGAATACGGCGCTTGCGGGGCTCGGACCGGGTGAACTTGAAGTGCTTGACGGCGTTGGTGACGTAGGTGTCGTCGGGGTCGATACCGGCTTCGGCGAGGGCACGGTCGAGCAGCTTCCCGGCGGGGCCGACGAAGGGCTTGCCCTGACGGTCCTCCTGGTCGCCGGGCTGCTCGCCGACGAGCATGACGCGGGCGTGCGCGTTTCCGGCACCGAAGACGGTCTGGGTGGCGTCCCGGTGCAGCGGGCAGCCACGGCAGTCGGCGGCGGCGCGGCGGAGGGCGGGGAGGCCTCCGTGGGAGGGGAGGAAGGGTTCAGCGGTATAGGCATCCTCAGGAGCCTTGGTGGCAACCATGCCGGGTCGAGTACCCACCTAGGGGCGCGGGGAACTGCGCGCCCCCCACGACCCGCAGCCGAGGAACTACCCGCTCACACCCGCATCGGCTGAGGGGATTCGCGACGCTCCGGGTCGGGACCCTCGTACTCCCGGATCACCTCGTACCGCGTGTTCCGTTCCACCGGGCGGAAGCCCGCGTCGCGGATGAGGTCCAGTAGGTCCTCGCGGGTGAGTTTGTTCGGCGTGCCGTAGTTGTCGGCGTCGTGGGTGATCTTGTACTCGACCACCGAGCCGTCCATGTCGTCCGCGCCGTGCTGGAGCGCGAGCTGGGCCGTCTGGACGCCGTGCATGACCCAGAAGACCTTGACGTGCGGGACGTTGTCGAACAACAACCTCGACACCGCGAACGTCTTCAACGCCTCCGCGCCCGTCGCCATCTGCGTGCGCGCCTGCAGGCGGTTGCGGACCTTGCCGTCCTGCACGTCCACGAAGTCGTGCTGGTAGCGCAGGGGGATGAAGACCTGGAAGCCGTTCGTCTCGTCCTGGAGCTCGCGGAGCCTGAGGACGTGGTCCACCCTGTGCCGCGGCTCCTCGATGTGGCCGTACAGCATGGTGCACGGGGTCTTCAGACCCTTCTCGTGCGCCAGGCGGTGGATGCGCGACCAGTCCTCCCAGTGCGTGCGGTGGTCCACGATGTGCTGACGGACCTCCCAGTCGAAGATCTCCGCGCCGCCGCCCGTCAACGACTCCAGGCCCGCGTCGATCAGCTCGTCGAGGATCTCCGACGCCGAGAGACCGGAGATCGTCTCGAAGTGGTGGATCTCCGTCGCCGTGAAGGCCTTCAGGGAGACGTGAGGCAGCGCCGCCTTCAGTTCCCGCAGCGACCTTGGGTAGTAGCGCCACGGCAGGTTCGGGTGCAGGCCGTTGACGATGTGGAGTTCCGTGAGGTTCTCCGACTCCATCGCCTTCGCGAGCTTCACCGCCTCCTCGATGCGCATCGTGTACGCGTCCTTCTCCCCCGGCTTGCGCTGGAAGGAGCAGTAGGCGCAGGACGCCGTGCACACGTTGGTCATGTTGAGGTGACGGTTGACGTTGAAGTGGACGACATCGCCGTTCTTGCGCGTGCGCACCTCGTGCGCGAGGCCGCCGAGCCACGCCAGGTCGTCCGACTCGTACAGCGCGATGCCGTCCTCCCGGGTCAGCCGCTCACCGGCCATGACCTTCTGCTCCAGCTCGCGCTTGAGCCCGACGTCCATGCGTACACCTCTCCTAGACCGACTTGATAACCGTAGCCCTACGCTTCCTCCGGAAGCTCACCCACCCGGTTCTCCCACTTCGTGGAGAGCACGATGGTCGTACGGGTCCGGGACACACCCTTCGTGCCGCTGAGCCGCCGGATGATCTTCTCCAGGCCGTCCACGTCGTTCGCCCGCACCTTGAGCATGAACGAGTCGTCGCCGGCGATGAACCAGCAGTCCTCGATCTCGCTGAGGTCCTTCATCCGGGCCGCCACATCCTCGTGGTCGGCCGCGTCGGAGAGCGAGATGCCGATCAGGGCGGTGACGCCGAGGCCGAGGGAGGCGGCGTCGACCGTGGCGCGGTAGCCGGTGATGACCCCGGCCGCCTCCAGCCGGTTGATGCGGTCGGTGACACTGGGTCCCGACAGGCCGACGAGGCGCCCCAGCTCCGCGTAGGAGGCCCGGCCGTTCTCCCTCAGGGCCTGGATGAGCTGCCTGTCCACCGCGTCCATGCGATTCGAAGCCTTCCGCTGAAGAGGTCTTAAGGGTCTGAAACGGTTGATGCTCAGTCGGTGCGTGCGCCGCCGAGGTCGCCCTTCCAGCGGCGGTAGAGCCGGTGCTCCACACCCGCCGCGTCGAGCACGCGTCCGGCGACGAAGTCCACCAGGTCCTGGATGTGCGTGGCCCCGGCGTAGAAGGCGGGCGAGGCGGGTACGACGGTGGCGCCCGCGTCGTCGAGGGTGACCAGATGCCGCAGCGTCTGCCCGTTCAAGGGGGTCTCCCTGACGGCGACGACCAGCTTGCGGCCCTCCTTCAGGGTCACGCTCGCCACCCGCTGCAACAGGTCCTTGGACAGCCCGAGCGCGACACCCGCGACACAGGCCGTGGAGGCGGGCACGATGAGCATGCCCTTCGTGGGATACGACCCGGACGACGGCCCGGCGGCGAGATCGCCGGCACTCCAGTGCCGTACCCCCTCGATGTCCACATCGAAGGTGCCCGGCTTTCCGTCCGCCCCCCGGGACAGCCATTCCCGCAGGTCGTCCTCCCAGTGCGCGTCCCGGAAGGAGATCCCGGTCTCGTCGAGCAGAGTGAGCCGGGAGGCCCTGCTCACGACCAGATCAACGCTCTCCCCCGCCCCCAGCAGAGCACGCAGCACAGCCGCCGCGTACGGCGTCCCGGAAGCTCCGGACACCCCCACGATCCAAGGCACGCGCTGCGATTCTCCTGCGTTCACATCTTGAGCGTACCGGTGGACGGGACGGTCAGACGGTCAGCCCCCGCACCAGGAGGTCCAGTAGCGCGCACCCGAACAGGGCAATGCCGATGAAGCCGTTGACGCTGAAGAAGGCCCTGTTCAGGCGGGAGAGGTCATGGGGGCGGACGATGTTGTGTTCATAGACGAAGGCCGCCGCGACGACCAGCAGGCCGAACCAGAAGAAGGCGCCCGCGTCCGTCGCCGCCGCGTACCAGACCAGCAGGGCCGTCGTCAGGGCATGGCAGACCCGCGCGCCCCAGATCGCCGCCGGGACACCGAAGCGGGCCGGGACCGACATGACGCCGATCTCGCGGTCCGTGTCCACGTCCTGGCAGGCGTAGATCAGGTCGAAGCCGCCGATCCAGATGCCGACCGCCAGGCCCAGGATCACCGCGTCCCAGGACCACTCGCCGGTGATCGCCAGCCAGCCGCCCACCGGGCCCATCGCCTGGGCCAGACCCAGGATGGCCTGCGGGTAGTTCGTGAACCGCTTGCCGTAGGGATAGACCACCATCGGGATCACCGCTACCGGGGCGAGCGCCAGGCACAGGGGGTTCAGCGCCGCCGCCGAGCCCAGGAAGATCGCCACCGCGATCAGCGCGCCCGTCCAGGCGTGCTTCACCGACATCGCGCCGGTCACCAGCTCGCGCTGCGCCGTACGGGGGTTACGGGCGTCGATCTCGCGGTCGATGATCCGGTTCACGGCCATGGCGAAGGTGCGCAGGCCGACCATGCAGATCGTGACCAGCAGCAGCCGGCCCCAGTGGATGTTCTTGTCCCACTGGAACATCGCGGTCAGGGCCGCGATGTACGCGAAGGGCAGCGCGAAGACCGAGTGCTCGATCATCACCAGGCGCAGGAACGCCTTGGTGCGTCCCGGCTGCGGTAGCGCTGCGGAAGCCGAGCTCACAGGCCGTACTCCTTCCAGCGGCGGTCCACCTTCGCCGCCGTATCCGGGTCCGACTCCACCATGTCCGGCCAGCCCCCGTCACGGGTGTAGCCCTCCTCGGGCCACTTCTTCGTCGCGTCGATGCCCGCCTTGCCGCCCCAGAACTGCTGGTAGGAGGCGTGGTCCAGATGGTCGACCGGGCCTTCGACGACCGACAGGTCACGGGCGTAGTCCGTGTTGCCCAGCGCCCGCCAGGCCACCTCGTGCAGGTCATGGACGTCGCAGTCGGAGTCGACGACCACGATCAGCTTGGTCAGCGACATCATGTGCGCGCCCCAGATCGCGTGCATCACCTTCTGCGCGTGCTTGGGGTACTTCTTGTCGATCGAGACGATCGCGCAGTTGTGGAAGCCGCCCGCCTCGGGCAGGTGGTAGTCCACGATGTCCGGCACGATGATCTTCAGCAGCGGAAGGAAGAAGCGCTCCGTCGCCCGGCCCAGCGGGCCGTCCTCCGTCGGCGGCCTGCCGACCACGATCGACTGGAGCAGCGGACGCTTCCGCATCGTCACGCAGTCGATCTTCAGGGCGGGGAAGGGCTCCTGCGGGGTGTAGAAGCCGGTGTGGTCGCCGAAGGGGCCTTCCGGCAGCATCTCGCCCGGTTCGAGCCAGCCCTCGATCACGACCTCCGCCTGCGCCGGGACCTGGAGCGGGACCGTCTTGCAGTCGACCATCTCGATCCGCTTGCCCGCGAGGAACCCGGCGAACAGGTACTCGTCGATGTCACCGGGGAGCGGCGCGGTGGAGGCGTAGCTGACGGCCGGGGGGCAGCCGAAGGCGATGGCGACCGGTAGCCGCTCGCCCCTGCGCGCGGCGACCTGGTAGTGGTTCCGGCTGTCCTTGTGGATCTGCCAGTGCATCCCGATCGTGCGCTTGTCATGGCGCTGGAGCCGGTACAGACCGAGGTTGCGGACCCCGGACTCCGGGTCCTTGGTGTGCGTGAGCCCCAGGTTGAAGAAGGATCCGCCGTCCTTCGGCCAGGTGAACAGGGCGGGCAGCGCCTCCAGGTCCACGTCGTCCCCGTGCAGGACGACCTCCTGCACCGGCGCGTCCTTGACCTTCTTCGGCGGTACGTGGGTCATCGCGCCGAGCTTGCCGAAGGCCTCCCGCACCCCGACGAAGCCGTGCGGCAGCTCGGGCTTCAACAGCCCGCCGATCCTCTCGCTGATCTCGCCGTACGACTTCAGGCCGAGCGCCTTGAGCAGCCGGCGGTCGGTGCCGAAGACGTTCATCGCGAGGGGCATCGAGGAGCCCTTCACGTTCTCGAAGAGCAGTGCCGGGCCGCCCGCCTTCTGCACCCGGTCGACGATCTCCCCGACCTCCAGATACGGATCGACCTCCGCCTTGACGCGCTTGAGGTCGCCTTCGCGTTCCAGTGCCCTGAGCAGGGAACGAAGATCGTCGTAAGCCATGGGGTCAAGTATCCCCGAGCGGCTACCCTGGCCCTGTACCTGGGGGCTGTGATCGCGGCCCCGACCACCATCTCGCGGGAGGGCCCCATGCTCCGGGTGCTGCTGTTCCTGGTACCGCTGGCGCTGAGCATCTACGCCTTCATCGACTGCATCAGCACCAAGGACGAGGACATCCGGCACATCCCCAAGCCGCTGTGGGCGATCCTCGTGCTGCTGTTCCCGCTCGTCGGGTCCATCTCGTGGCTGATCGCGGGGAAGAAGCGCAGCCCGGCGGCCGAGGGCTGGTCCGGCGTGCGCACCAACCGCGGCCGGCAGTGGGTGGCCCCCGACGACAACCCCGAGTTCCTTAAGTCCCTGGACGACGACGACAAGAACAAGCGGGACGAGCCCTGACATGGAGCTGCGGCTGCTCGTCACCTTCGAGAAGGTCGCGACCGTCCTGAGCTTCACCCGGGCGGCGGCCGAACTGGCGTACGCGCAGTCCAGTGTGACCAGTCAGATCCGGGCCCTGGAGTCCTCCCTCGGCACGGAGTTGTTCGACCGGCTCGGCGGGCACATCCGGCTGACGGAGGCGGGTGAGCGGCTGCTGCCGTACGCCCGGCAGATCATCGAGCTGACCGAGGAGGCGCGGGCGGCGGTGACGGCGGCGGAGGAGCCGACGGGTTCGCTCGTCGTCGGCACCATGGAGTCGCTGACCTCCTACCGGCTGCCCCCGCTCCTGGAACTCTTCCACCACCGCTATCCGAGGGTACGGCTCGCGCTGCGCACGACCATCGGCGACGAGACCCGGCAGGCGCTGCGGCAGGGGACGTACGACCTCGGGTTCCTGATGGAGGAGGAGACGGAGCATCCCGGTCTTGAGAGCGAGGTGCTGGCGATCGAGCCGCTGGCGCTGGTGGCGGGGCAGCCGCTGGACGTCGCCTGCACGGCCGACCTCGTCCAGCAGTCCCTCCTTGCCACCGAACCCGGATGTGCGTACCGCGACTTGTTCGAGCGGGAGCTCAAGTCGGTTTCTCCTTCGGTGGAGTTCATGGAGTTCGGCACCATCGAGGCGACCAAACGCGCGGCGGCGGCCGGTCTCGGGATCGCCTTGCTTCCCGAGGTGACGGTCGCCGCCGAACTCGCGGAGGGGACTCTCGTACGACTGCCGTGGGAGCCGCCGTTCACGCTTCGGACGCAACTGGCGTGGCGGACCGGGAAGCGGCTTCCGGCGCACGCTCGGCTGTTCCTCGATCAGGCGCGGAAACTGGTCGCCGAGCAAGGGTGACCTTCAGGCTCGCCGTCACGATCAGCGGGACGCCGAGCGCCTGGACGAGGCCGATGTGGTGGCCGTACACCGCCCAGTCGACGACCATCGCGACCGCCGGGTAGACGAAGGCGAGTACGGCGATCTTCGCGGTGGGGAGCTGGGCGTAGGCGGCGTACATGAGGACGTACATCAGCCCGGTGTGGATGATCCCGAGGCCGACCAGCCATCCCCAGTCCGCGCCGGTGCCGCTCATCGCGCCGAAGTCGGCGAAGGGGAGGAGGAGGGGGATACCGACGAGCACCTGGACGAGGGCGATGAGGTGGGGGCGGACTCCGGAGATCCGCTTGGTGACGACGGTGGACAGGCCGTAGAGGAGGGCGGCGAGGAGGGCCTGGCCGATGCCGGTCAGATAGACGCCTCCGCTGCTGAAGTCGGCCGGGGTGATGCCCGAGACGAGGATCAGTCCGGCGAAGGCCAGGCCGATCCAGCCGACCTTGGCGGCGGTGAGCCGCTCGCGGAAGAGGAGGGCACCCAGCAGGACGACGTAGAACGGCTGGGTGTGGTAGACGACCGTGGCGACGGATATGGAGGTGTTCTCGTACGACTGGAAGAGGAAGACCCAGTTGAAGACGATGAACACGCCGCCGAGAAGGGCGAGTCCGAGGGTGCGGGGCGTGAAGCCGTGGTCGCGGAGCCAGCCGCGGGCGACGATGTAGCCGCCGAGGGCGAGGGCGCCGAACAGGACGCGGAAGAAGACGACGTTGAAGGGCGAGGCGCCGGACTCGACGACGAAGACGCCGAGGGTGCCGGAGAGCACCATCGCGGTGGTCAGCTGAGCCGTGCCCTTGTTCTCTGAGGTCATGTCCGTGACGCTACGAGTGCTCTGACCTGCGGGTCCACGCGCTGCTGGGGCGTCCTGCCGATGGGCCCATCGGCGGCACCGATGGGCCCAGGTGGCGCTGTCAGTCGGCGTGGGCCTGCCCGACGTGCACGACCCTGATGTGTTCCTTCCCGAAGGCGTCGTGGATGAGGGGCTCGGCGGTGTCGGGCTCGTCGACTCCGACGTGCACCCAGCCCTGCTCGTCGACCCCGACCTCGCGGAGCTGGAAGGTGCCGTCCCAGCGGTTCATGTCCGCACTGATCCGCTCGGCGAGGGCGTCGAGGTCCTTGCGGTTGGCGTCGGTGTCGTGGATCCGCACGGTGACGCCCTTCTCGGCGCCCTCGCAGACGGCCTCGTCGAAGTCGGCGGAGGGGATGCGGTAGAGATCGGCGGCACTGGCGTCCTGGTCGACGGAGAGCCCGGTGAAGGACTGCGCGTACCGCTTCGCGGCGAGGCGGTCGATGTGGTCGAGGGTGCGGTAGAGGGGGGTGTCGTCGGGGTTGTCGTCGGTGCCGGAGGCAGTGGGGGCGGGGCGGGTGCCGACGCACTCGTGCGATGCGGTCCGACGCAACTTCTCGATCTCGGGAGGCAGTTCATCGCCCCGGTCGACCACGAAGACGACGTCGTCCGGGGCGTCCGCCACGGCGATGGCGACCTCGGGGTCCACGCCCTCGATCGCGTAGGCCGGGACCCGACGCTCCGGTGAGCCCTCGCCGCCGTCGTTGGGAGTGTCGTCGCAAGGGGGCTGGGTGGCCGTGCCCAGCTTCTCCCCCCGCTCGTAGTCGACGTTGCCGACATCCGAGTAACGCCGGTTGTCGTAGTCGATGACATAGGCGCAGGACGCCGCCGCCCCGGGCGTCTCCCCGCCGTCCACCGTCCCGCAGCCGCCCACACCCAGCACGACGACGGTCACCGCGGCCAGCCTCGCCGATCTCATCCGATCCCCCTCTTCATCGCTTCCACGACTCCGACGCGGCGATCACCGATTTCGTTCGGTCAGGAGGCGTCGACGATGTCGCCGTTCTCGTCGAGGGTGTGGGTGCGCCAGTAGACGTCCCACTTGTCGTCGACGTACTCCGGGACCTCGCCCTCGGGATAGCGGGCGTAGCCCTCGCCGGGCTCCTGGTCGTCGGGCACACACGCCGAACCGGTGCCGTTCACCTGGAGGACGGGGTACTCGCCGGAGCTGCAGATGTTCTCCCGGTACTCCAGGCCGGCGCATCCGGTGAGCGTCACGGCCGCTGCCGCCCCCGCGAGGGCGACGCCGAGGATCTGGAGGCTGCGGGGCTTGGACACGGTCGTCTCCTGTGGGTGGTGTGTGGTCCGACGCCGCCCACTCTCGCGGAGCCCGGCCGCCGGGGCCTGAGCCCGCGTACTCAGACGGAGCAACTCAAGTCCCCAGGACTTTCCGCTCGTTGCCCCACTGTTCGCGGGGCAGCAGAGTGGACGTATGGATCAGGCACAGGCACGCACCTGGCTCACCACCGCCGTGGAGGAGGCCCGCGCCGGGCTCGCCGAGGGCGGCATCCCGATCGGCGCGGCGCTCTACGGCGCCGACGGCACACTGCTCGGGCGCGGACACAACCGGCGCGTCCAGGACGACGACCCCTCGATGCACGCGGAGACGGCCGCGTTCCGGAACGCGGGACGGCAGCGGTCGTATCGCGGTACGACGATGGTGACCACCCTCTCGCCCTGCTGGTACTGCTCGGGGCTCGTCCGGCAGTTCGGCATCTCGCGGGTCGTGATCGGTGAGGCCGTCACCTTTCACGGCGGGCACGACTGGCTGGCCGAGCACGGCGTGGAGGTCGTGCTGCTCGACGACCCCGAGTGCGTCGAGCTGATGCGTGACTTCATCAAGGAGAACCCAGCACTGTGGAATGAGGACATCGGTGAGTGACACCCGTATCCCCACGATCGATCTCCAGCCCTGGCCGGCCGGCGACCCCGCCACCCGTGCCGGCATCGCCCGTACCGTCGACGAGGCCCTCCAGACCGCCGGGTTCCTGCTGGTCACCGGGCACGGGGTCGACCCCTCGCTGCGGTGCCGGATCCGGGAGGCCGCGCGCTCCTTCTTCCGGCTGCCCGTCGACGTCAAGGAGGCCTACGCGGCCAAGGTCGGCGGGCGGGGCTGGCTCGGGCCCGGCGCGGAGGCCAATGGGTACTCGGAGGGGACCGAGACCCCGCCGGACCTGAAAGAGTCGCTGACCTTCGCCACACACGAACCCTTCGACGACCCGGTCGTCAACGCCGAGTGGTACGCGCCCAATGTGTGGCCGAGCGAGGTGCCCGAGCTGCGGACCCTGTGCGAGGAGTACCTCGGCCAGATGGCCGAGCTGGAGAAGGAGCTCCTCTCCCTCCTCGGTTGCGCCCTCGGGCTCGAACCCGACTTCTTCTCCCGGCACATGGACCATCCGACGTACGGCTTCAACATCAACTGGTATCCGGGTGTCGAGGTCGTCGGGGCGCCCGCGCCGGGCCAGTTCCGGATCGGCCCGCACACCGACTTCGGGACGGTGACGATCCTCGACCGGCAGGCCGGAAAGGGTGGGTTGCAGATCTGGACCGACGAGGGTGGCTGGGAGGACGCGCCCTACGACCCGGACGCCTTCACCATCAACATCGGTGACCTGATGGCCCGTTGGACCGGCGACAGATGGCGCTCGGGACGGCACCGGGTACTTCCGCCGCCCGCCGACGCGCCCGCCGAGGAGCTGATGTCGCTGGTGTACTTCGGCGAGTGCACCCCGGGGACGCGGGTCGAGTCCGTGCCCGCGCCGGTCGGGCGGGTGGCGTACGAGCCCGTCGACTCGCATGTGTATCTGCGCCAGAAGCTGGACTCGATCACCGTCGACTGAAACCCGCCAACGGCCGACAGTTTTCGTAACCCAACAGACATCACGCGATCTAGTCCGAACCAACTCCCCCTCCTTACGCTGGTGTTGATAGATCTCACGCGTGAGCAGCAGCACTTGCACCACGGACGGATCGACGGCGACCGCGCCAGGGGGAGATGCGGTGGGCGGTAGACGGTTGCACGGGCGCGGGGCACTGTTCGACACGGATCCGGCCGGGCTCGCGCCGCGGCTTGTCGGGCTGCGTCCGCATGCGCACCGGTCCACGTCGTACGAGCATCCCGGGGAGCTGCCCCTCGTCGTGCTGTCCGGCGCGCGTGGGCTCGGCAAGAGCGCGGTGCTGGGCGAGTTGCGGGACGCCTACAAGGGGCACACCCCGGTCGCCCTGATCGACTGCGAGCACACCGAGTTCGCCGCGCCGCCGTCCGGGCGGCCCGCCGAGGCCTGGTCGCCGGTGTCGCAGGCGCTGCTGGTGATCGCCGAGCAGCTCGCCGAGCCGGTGACGGGTGCCGGGCGGATCCAGTTCCCGCGGCTGATGTCGGGGCTCGTCGCGGTCGCGGCCGGCGGCTGGGGGGACGCCGACTCCGAGCGGATACGCCGTGAGGTGCAGCGGATCCTGCTGCTGAACGAGAGCGGGTCCTGGGTCACCGGGTTCGCCGGGCGCTGGGCGGGCCGGGTGGCCGCCAAGGTCGTCGCGGCCGCCACCGGTACCGGGCCGCTGCTGTCGGCGGCCGTCGAGGCGACCCTGGAGTCCCTCTCGGACGGTTTCGCGGGCCGCCGCCACCAGCGCGCCTCCTCCTGGTACCGGGACTACCCCAACGCCGGTGACAACCCCCAGCGCGGACTGATCCTGCTCTCCGGGCACTTCCGGGCCGACGGCACCTCCCGTGAGCACGCCGAACGGCATCTGGTGCGGGCTCTGCTGGCCGATCTGACCGACGCCTATACGGGCGTACTGCCGCGCATGAAGCGGCTGGGACGGCCGCTGGTGCTGATCGACAACGCGCAGACCGACCCCGGGCCCGGGCTCGTCGAGGCCGTGCTGCGGGACCGGTCCGAGGGAGTCGCCGACCAGGTGGCGTTCGTCGCCGCCGTGCGCGGCGAGGGGCGGCCCGCCCTGCGCAACGCCGTCCGGCGCGCCCTGCCCGAGGTGGCCCGGGGCAGCGACTGGGCGCCGGATCCGGGCTCGGCGTCCTCGCGGGCGCTGCTCGTCTCGCTGCCGCCGCTGAGCCCCGACGACACCCTGCACATCGTCGACGCCGTGTGCTCGGACCTCCAGGTCCCGCCCCAACTCCCGCACGCCACCCACCGCTTGACCGGCGGAAATCCTCTGGGCATCGCGCTGATCGCCGAGTCCGCCGCACAGAACCTGCCCGACGCCTCCTCGCTCGGCGAGCTGCTCACCGCCGACTTACGGGTGCACCCCGAACACGACGGCCGCCCCGCCTACCTGGAGCTGCTGGACCGGCTCGTCCCGCCCGACCGCCTCGACGAACTGACCGTGCTGGCCGCCGCCCACGACCACGATTCCGCGTGCGCGCTCGCCGACGCGCTGCTGCCGGAGGACTTCGGGCCCGCGGACGTACGGGCCTTGCAGACACGTCTGGTGCGGGAGGGGCTGCCCGAGGTGCCCGGACGGTTCGTCGGCGACCCCTTCGTGCGGACGCTGCTGCTGCTCCGGCTGCACCACCGCGACACCGACCACGGGCAGTGGCGCAAGGCCCATGAGACGCTCGTCGACCACTACGCCGACCCCGCCGACGACCCTGTCCGCTACCGGCTGCACCACGAACTCGCCCTGGGCGGCACGGAGTCGGCGGTGGAGTACCTTCGCGACACCTTCGCCACACTGCCGACCAGCACCTGGCTGAAGTCGCTGCGGTTCATCGCCTCCGCGCCCTACTTCCACGCGCACGACGCCGACGGCCGTGACTTCACCGGGCGCGACGACCGGCGGGCGGCGGTCGCGCTCGGCCTCACCGACGCCGACCACGAACCACCCGAGGGCGTCGACAGCGCGCTGCATCTGCGCATCCGCCGACTGCTGTACGCCGTATGGCAGTTGACCGACCCGCTGGCGCTGCCCGATCAGACGGTCTCACAGCGACTGCGGTTCGAGCTGGAGCAGTTGTCCAATCTGCGGCCCGCCGGGAACGCCCTGCTGTGGCGGGCCTCGCGGGACTGGCCCGTGGACGCGCTCGCGGGGCGGACGCTGCACATCCCGGACGACGAAGAGGGGGAGGCGTGATGGCGCGCGGAGGCGTGTGGGTGTGGCTGCGCGAGGACGTCTGGGAGATCCCCCTGCGCCGCTATCTCGCCCTGCTGGTCACGGCCGCGCTGGCGACGGGCGGCTATTTCGGGGTCAGCGCCCTCGCGCAGGACGACCGCTCCTGCGCGCCCGGAGTCGTACGGCCCGAGAACAGCCACGAGTGCGTGGGCGTGTCGAGCACCGACTACGACTTCGACCGGCCCCAACTGCGGGACGTGGTCGAGGCGATCGACCGGGAGAACCGCTCGCTGAAGGCGGGCAGCTATGTCACGGTCGCGCTGCTGGAGCCGTTCACCGCGTCCGACCCGGACAACCTGGGTGACGTCCTGCACGAGATGCAGGGCGCGTATCTCGCCCAGCACCAGGCCAACCACGACTCCAACGGGCAGGCCCCGGCGATCCGGCTCGTGCTGGCCAACCCGGGGGCCACGGGCGCACATTGGAAGCACACGGTCGACCAGTTGGAGCGGATGGCGAAGGGCCCGGACCGGCTGCGGGCGGTCACCGGGGTGGGCCTGAGCACCGAGAACAACAAGCTGGCCGTCAAGGAGCTGACCCGGCGCGGCATCCCGGTCATCGGCACCTCCATCACCGCCGACGACCTCGCCAACGGCCAGAACGGCAAGGACCCCTTCCCCGGCCTCGCCCGGGTCTCCCCCACCAACACCGACGAGGCCCGCGCGCTGACCTCCTTCGCCAATGTCACGGCCGGCAGGGCGCTGCTGGTGTACGACAAGCCGGGCGACCCGTACACGCGGACGCTGCAGGAGTCCTTCGCCAAGCTCATCGAGGGCTCGCCGTACGAGCCGCAGCCCTTCACCCCGCCCGCCGACCGCAGCAAGGAGGGCACGACCGCCAACACCTTCCGGCAGATCACCCACCTGGTGTGCGGCACGGCCCGGGGAACCGACACGATCCTGTTCGCCGGACGGCACACCCAGCTACGGCAGTTCATCAACGCGCTCGGCGGACGCGGCTGCCAGGACCGTGAGTTCACGCTGCTGACCGGCGACGAGGGCTCCTACCTCACCGGCGACAAGGACCTCGACCGCAGCGCGCTCACCCACAAACTCTCGGTGCGCTACACCGCCCTCGCCCACCCGGACGCCTGGGCGAAGGACAGCGCGAGGACGGGCGGCTCGGCGACCGACGCCAAGGCCCTGGACGAGCAGCTGTCCTCGGCGGCCCACAAGCCGGTGGGCCCCATCGGCGAGGTCTCCCTTGAGGACGGCCAGCTGATCATCGCGTACGACGCCATGCGCCTCGCCGTCAACGGCATCCGCGAGGCCACGACCGACGGCAAGGTGGTCCCGCCACTCGCCGACGTCGGCCTTCAGTGGCCGCAGGTCAAGGGCCCCCTGCGGGTGAACGGCGCGAGCGGCTGGATCTGCCTGGACGCACACGGCAACCCGTACGACAAGGCCGTACCGATCGTGGAACTCACCGCGGAGGGCAGGGCCCGCTTCGTGAAGATCGCCTGGCCGGAGGGGAAGCCGCCGGGGAAGGAGTGCCTGCCGCCTTCCTAAGGCTTACCGAGAAGCTCGATCAGACGTTCGAACCGAGCCCGCCAGCGCTCCTCCGACTCCCGCTCCCCCTGGAACTCATGGGTGAACCGGAGGGCGCTGCCCTCCTCGCCGTCGCGCTCCAGATGGAACCGGATCCGGCCGCCGCCCTCGACCGTGTACTCGGCGACCCGGTCCACATCCCAGGCCGTGACCTGCCCGGACCCCAGATCACGCAGGGTGACGGCCCCGCCGAGCCGGGGTTCGAGAACATCGACGGCCGTGAACCAGCCGGCCAGCCCCTGCGGGGTCGAGAGCGCCGGCCAGACCGACTCCATACGCCTCGGAAGCCGCACCAGAAAATGCAGGATGTGCGTACTCCCATGGGTCTGACTGGTGCCCTGTTCGATGGATCCGGTCATGACACCAGCGTGGCCCTTGGGGAGAGGTTCCGCACGCGGTTACGGACGCTCGGCCCCGGCGTGCGGGACTTCAGAAGCCGACGGACTGGAGGGCGCCGAGGCCCACGTCGGCGTAGGAGTGCTTGCCCGAGACGAAGATGTTGACGCCGTAGTAGTTGAAGAGCCAGCAGCCGAAGGCGATCAGGGCCAGGTAGGCGGCCTTGCGGCCCTTCCAGCCGGCTGTGGCGCGGGCGTGCAGGTAGCAGGCGTAGGCGACCCAGGTGATGAAGGACCAGGTCTCCTTGGGGTCCCAGCCCCAGTAGCGGCCCCAGGCGTCGCCCGCCCAGATCGCGCCCGCGATGATCGTGAAGGTCCAGAGGGGGAACACCGCCGCGTTGACGCGGTAGGAGAACTTGTCCAGGGACGCCGAGGCGGGCAGGCGGTCCAGGACCGAGTTCGCGAAGCGGCCCGGGGTGCCGCCGTTCGCGAGCTTGTTCTCGTAGGAGTCCTTGAAGAGGTAGAGCAGCGTGGAGACCGCGCCTACGTAGAACACCGCGCCGCAGATGATCGCCGTGGAGACGTGGATGTACAGCCAGTACGAGTGCAGGGCGGGAACCAACTGGTCGCTCGCGGTGTACAAGACAGTGACGGCGAGACCGAGATCGAGGAGGACCGAGGTGGTCAGGAACAGCCCGAGCCAGCGCACGTTCGTCTTCAGCGCGAGCAGCGTGAGGTACACACCGACGGCGACCGTGGAGAAGGTGATGTTGAACTCGTACATGTTGCCCCACGGCGCCCGCTGCACCGACAGGGCCCGGGTGAGCACACCGCCGAACGCGATGACGAAGGCGAGCACCGTGAGGGACACGGCGATACGGCCGTAGAGATCGCCCTGCTCGTCCCCGCCGTGCGCGCCGGGGCCGTCGGGCACATCGCGGGTGCCGGTCGCGGCCCGGACGACGACCTTCGGCCGCTCAAGGACGGCGGTGCCGCCGGCCTTCTTCACCGTCACCGCGGGAGCGCCGGAGGCCTTCTTCGCCGAGGTGAGCGCGGCGGCGGTACGGCCGACCTTGCTGCGGCTGCCGAAGAGCCATTCGGCGATGTACGCGAAGAAGGCCAGGGTGTAGACGGCCATCGCGGAGTAGATCAGCGTGTTGCTGAGATTCGCGAGGCTTTCGTTGGTTGCGGCGGCGAGAGTCACTTCTCAGCCCCTTCGGCAGGTACAGCGGAGTCGATTGCGGTGGTCGGGTCGAGGTCGTCGTCGGAGTCGTCGTCGGGGTCGGGCGCCCCGGGAGCCTGTTCGTACAGGATCCCGGCGAGGTCGCCGAGTTCCTCGGGCACCTTGGCGGACTCGCTGCGGCCGAGCCCGGCCATCTCCACGACGGTCACCCCGTCGGCGCCCTTGACCGCCCGCACCCACACCCGGCGACGCTGGATGAACAGGGAGGCGGCCAGACCGAAGATCGCGGCGAGGGAACCGGCCAGCGCCCAGCCGCTCGCGGGCTGCTGGGTGATCTGGAAGTTCGCCCACTCCTTGGTGCCCTCGTACGTGATCGAGCCGGCGCCGTTCGGAAGCTTCACGGTCTCCCCGGGCCGCAGGTTCTCCCGCATCTGCTTGCCCTTGGAGTCCTTGAACCCCTTCATATGCGTCTTGTCGAGCTGGTACACGCTCTGCGGAATGCCCGAGTCGACGCCGAGATCGCCGTGGTAGGGCTCCAGGTTCAGCACAGGGTTGATCAGGGCGGGGAAGCTGGAGGAGATCTCGTTGCCGGCGGTGTAGGTGGGCAGGAAGAACGCCTTGACTCCGAGCTGCTCGGTGACGCCCTTGGCGTTCTTGTAGCCGTCGTAGACCTTGACCACACCGGAGGAGGTGACATTGGAGTCGAGCGGCAGCAGCGGTACGGCGTCGCTGTAGACGACCTTGCCCTTGCCGTCCCTGACGGTGATCACGGGCGCGTAGCCGTGGGCGGTGAGGTAGACCTTGGAGTCGCCGATCTCCAGCGGCTCGTTGACCTTGACGATCGCCTTGCGGTCCTTGCCGTATGCGCCCTCGGAATAGGTGAGGGAGGCCTGGTAGGTGCGCGGCGTGCCCTTGTTGGGGCCGGAGGCCTCATAGGTTCCGGTGAAGTCGTTCAGGCCGAAGCTGAACGGCGTCAGATCGTCGGTACTGAACAGGTTGCCGGATTTGAAGTCGTCGTAGGAGATCAGGGTGTTGGAGAACCCGTTGCCCTCGACCAGGAGCTTGTTGCCCTCGGACTTGAAGAGCTGGCCCCAGGCGAAGGCGATCAGCATCACGATCAGGGCGATGTGGAAGAGGAGGTTGCCGACCTCGCGCAGATAGCCCTTCTCGGCGGCGACGGCGTCACCGGCGATGGGGGCACCTCCCGCGTCTTCAAGACTGTGGGGGAGGGCGCGGAAGCGGTTCTTCTTCAGCAGGGCGAGGGCGGCCTCGCGGATCTGCTCGGGCTCGGTCTCGGTGCGCCAGGTGGTGTAGGCGGGCAGCCGGGTCAG
The DNA here is from genome assembly GCF_014257025.1 of Streptomyces cupreus. Taxonomy (GTDB): domain Bacteria; phylum Actinomycetota; class Actinomycetes; order Streptomycetales; family Streptomycetaceae; genus Streptomyces; species Streptomyces cupreus. The sequence continues at coordinate 7,952 of NZ_JACMSF010000075.1, read as the reverse complement.
GCGCTTCGGCGCACCCGGCGGGCGGCCGCGCAGCTGGCCCACGAACTGCCAGGTGCGGGGCACGATGCAGCCGATGAGGGAGACGAACAGCAGGATGTAGATCGCGGAGAACCACACCGAGCTGTAGACGTGGAAGAGGCCGAGCTTGTCGTAGATCGGCGCGAGGATCTCGTGCCGGTCGCGGAAGTCGGCGACCTTCGTCTCGTCGCTGCCGGTCTGCGGGATGAGCGAGCCGGGGATCGCACCCAGGGCCAGCAGCAGGAGCAGCAACAGCGCGACCCGCATCGAGGTCAGCTGCCGCCAGAACCAGCGGACCCAGCCGACGAAGCCCATGGCGGGCAGGTTCGGCAGCTCCTCCTTGGGGGCGGTGGAGAGCTGGGAGCCGGCGGCGCCGAGGTCCTGGTCTTCGGGGGCAGCGGTCGGGTTCTCGCCGACTGTGCTCTTACTCATGGATCAGATCCCCACAGTGAATCCGGCGGACCAGGACTGCATGTCCTGTACGAGGCTGTCCCAGGCGCCGGTCAGCAGCAGCAGACCGGTGACGATCATCATCGCCCCGCCGATCCGCATCACCCAGACATAGTGGCGCTTGACCCAGCCGAAGGCGCCGAGCGCCTTGCGGAAGGCGACCGCGGCGAGCACGAACGGCACACCGAGGCCCAGGCAGTAGGCGACGGTCAGTATGGCACCGCGGCCCGCGCTCGACTGCTGCGAGGACAGGGCGAGCACGGAGGCGAGGGTCGGACCGATGCAGGGCGTCCAGCCGATGCCGAACAGTGCGCCGAGCAGGGGGGCGCCGACCAGTCCGGCCACGGGCTTCTTGTGGAGGCGGAACTCCCGCTGCGTCATCCAGGGCATCAGGCCCATGAAGAACACACCCATGAGGATCATGAGCACGCCCAGCACCTTGGACAGGACACCCTGCTGCTCCTGCAGCGTCGCCCCGAAGTAGCCGAACAGGGCTCCGCCGGAGACGAACACAGCGGTGAAGCCCGCCACGAACAGGGAGGCACCGGCAACCATCCGGCCGCGCCGCGCCTCGGCAAGATCGGTGCCGCTGATGCCGGTGACGTAGGACAGATAGCCGGGGACGAGCGGGAGGACGCACGGGGAGAAGAAGGACACGAGCCCGCCGAGCAGCGCGATGGGCAGGGCGACCAGCAGTGCACCGTTGAGCACGGTGCTGTTGTAGCCGTCCGCGGCGAGCGTGGTGAACGCGCTCACGTCACTTCTCCGCGAGGACCGGGTCGATCATCTTGCGCAGTTTCTCCTCGCTGAGCGCGGCCAGGGAGCGGGCCGCGATCTTCCCGTCCCGGTCGAGGACGAGCGTGGAGGGGATCGCCTGCGGGTTGAGGGTGCCCTTCTCGAAGCGGAGCATCAGCTTGCTGCTCGGGTCGTACAGGCTGGGGTAGGTGACGCCGTACTGCTCCTCGAAGGCGCGGGCGCTCCTGGCCTGGGGGTCGGCGACGTTGATGCCGACGAACTGCACGCCCTTCGGCTTGAGGTCCTTGTAGACCTTCTCGAAGTTGGGGGCCTCGGCACGGCAGGGAGCGCACCAGGATCCCCACACGTTCAGGACGACGACCTTGCCCTTGAAGGACGAGACGGCGAGCTGCTTGTCATCGATGGTCTTCCCGGACAGGTCGGGGGCCGCGTCGCGCTTGCCCTTCTCGACCGTGGAGATGCCGTCCTTGCCCATGATGAAGTTCGTGTCGCCGCCCCCGCCAGAAGTGCCTCCGGAGGTGCACGCGGACAGCAGCAACGCGGTGACGACTGCACCGGCGAGGGTCAGGGGGGCGCGACTGGCGACACTCATGTGAAAAGTTTCGCATGTCCGTTCCGGGGATCTTGCACACCCCCCTTGCAGGTGAAAACCCGCATTTCAGACCGCCTTTCAGAGGTTCTTCCAGCCCCCGGCGGGCGACTGCCCCACATCGAGCGTGCGCAGCTTGTCCAGAACCTCCGGCGACTGCACGTCCAGCCAGTCCACGAACTGCCGGAAGGAGACCAGACGTACGTCCTCGCCCTTCTCCTGCTCCCGCGCGATGTGCTTGAGCGCCTCCTCGACGGCGTCCATGTAGATGCCGCCGTTCCACTGCTCGAAGTGGTTGCCGACGAAGAAGGGTGCGCGATTTGTCTCGTACGCCCGCTTGAAGCCGGATATGTACGCCTGTGCCGACTGCTCACGCCAGGCCGGGTAGTTGTGGGCGGGCGCGTTCGTGGAGTTGATGGACTGGTTGGCGAGCATGTTGTAGTCCATGGACAGGACCTCGAAGCTGCGGCCCGGGAAAGGTATCTGCTGGAGCGGCAGGTCCCACAGGCCCTGCTTCTTCGTGGGCCAGACCTGACGGCCGCCGGGCGAGGAGGCGTCGTAGCGCCAGCCCAGCTCACGGGCGACGGGCAGCAGGTTGTCCTGGCCGAGCAGACACGGGGTGCGGCCGCCGACGAGTTCCTTGTCGTAGTCGAAGGGCAGCGAGGGCAGATCGGTCCAGCCGCTGTTGGTGCGCCACTCCTTCACGAAGGACTTCGCCTGGTCGATCTCGCTGCGCCACTGCTGCGCGGTCCAGTTGCCGACCGAGCCGGAACCGGCGCAGAAGTGGCCGTTGAAGTGGGTGCCGATCTCGTGTCCGTCGAGCCACGCGCGGTGGACGTTCTTCAGGGTGTCCTTGATGTGCGCGTCGGTGAGGTAGCCGATGTCGGAGGCGCCGCGCAGGTTGTTCGGGGGGTCGTAGAGCCGCTTCTTGCTCTCCGGCAGCAGATAGAGCCCGGAGAGGAAGAAGGTCATGTGCGCGCCGTGCTCCTCGGCGAGATCGAGGAAGCGGGGGAAGAGGCCGTTGCCGACCTCGCCGGCGCCGTCCCAGGAGAACACGACGAACTGGGGCGGTATCTGGCCGGGCTCCAGCGGTACCGGCTTCTCGGGCTGCTTCGGCTGCTTGCCGGTGTACGAGGTGGAGCCGTCGCCGATGACACGGGCCCGCGGCTTCGGCTCGGAGCCGGCCGGGCGGTGATCCGCGGAACCTCCGGAGGGGGTCGACCCGTCTGACGAGGTGAGGCTCCCGCACCCCCCGAGTCCGACCGCGGCGGCCCCGGCGACGCCGAGTCCGAGTGCTCCCCTTCGGGTGAGAGTGCGCATTGCATCCCCGTTCGTCACGTTCTCTGGTGGTCACCCAGTCAGAGGACGTGATGAACGAGGAGGTTCCTGTGGATCACAGGAGATACAGCTACATATGTCACGAACGTGTACTGAACGTACCTAGGGGCGCGGGGCCGTATCGACATGCGGCTCCGCCGCGCGGGCGCGACCAGCCCCCACCGGCCCGCGCCATTGTCACGGCGCTTCCAGCGGAGCGATTACGCCCCAAAGGCTTTGTCCTTGCCCTTCACCGGCTTGGCTCCGGCCCGGAGATGGGCGGGGACGAGGTCGATGGCGGGCTCCGAGTAGCCGACCGACACGATCTTGTCGCCCTGGTAGGTGAACGTCGTCAGGGACGCCAGCGTGCACTGGCGGCGGCGCGGGTCGTGCCACAGGCGGCGCTTCTCGACGTAGGACCGCACGATCCAGATCGGCAGCTGATGGCTGACCAGCACGGCCTCGTGCCCGCGCGCCCGGTCCTTGGCGGCGTCCAGCGCCCCCATCATCCGTACGACCTGCTCGAAGTACGACTCGCCCCAGGACGGCCGGAACGGGTTGACGAGGTGCTTCCAGTTCGCGGGCTTCTTGAGCGCGCCGTCGCCGACGCCGAAGGTCTTGCCCTGGAAGACGTTCTCGGCCTCGATGAGCCGGTCGTCGGTGGCGATGTCCAGGCCGTGCGCCTTGGCGATCGGCGTGGCGGTCTCCTGCGCCCGCTCCAGCGGGGAGGAGACAACGTGGGTGACGTCCCGGGACGCGAGGTGCTCGGCGACCCGGTCGGCCATCTGCCGGCCGAGCTCGGAGAGGTGGTACCCGGGCAGACGGCCGTAGAGGACGCCGTCCGGGTTGGCGACCTCGCCGTGCCGCATCAGATGGACGACGGTGACGTCGGCGTTGTTCACGATGCTCATGCCTGCGCCTCCGCCGCCGCACGTGCCGCCGCCGGAAGGGCGTCGGCGATCTTCTGCACGGCCCGCTCGTCGTGGGCCGTGGAGACGAACCAGGACTCGAAGGAGGACGGCGGCAGATAGACGCCGTTCGCGAGCAGCGAGTGGAAAAAGGCGGTGAAGCGGAAGGACTCCTGCGCCTTGGCGTCCTCGTAGTTCCGCACGGGGCGGTCCGTGAAGAACACCGAGAACATGTTGGAGGCGGTCTGCAGCCGGTGCGCGACGCCTTCCTTGGTGAGCGACTCGGTGACGAGGCTGCGGATCTGCTCGGACACCGCGTCGACCTTGTCGTAGGCGGCGTCGTCGAGGAGCCTCAGCTGGGCGAGACCGGCTGCCGTCGCGACCGGGTTCCCGGAGAGGGTGCCTGCCTGGTAGACCGGACCGGCGGGCGCGAGGTGCGCCATGACATCGGCCCGTCCGCCGAAGGCCGCGGCCGGGAAGCCGCCGCCCATGACCTTGCCGAAGGTCATCAGGTCCGGGACGACCCCGTCGACGCCGAACCAGCCCGCGCGACTCGTCCGGAAGCCGGTCATGACCTCGTCGGAGATGTAGAGGGCGCCGTTGGCCCGGCAGGCGTCCTTCAGGCCCTGGTTGAACCCGGGCAGCGGCGGTACGACGCCCATGTTGCCCGGCGAGGCCTCGGTGATGACGCAGGCGATCTCGCCGGGGTGCGCGGCGAAGGCGGCGTGCACGGCGTCGAGGTCGTTGTACGGCAGCACGATGGTGTCGCCGGCCTGGGCGCCGGTGACGCCCGGGGTGTCGGGCAGCGCGAAGGTGGCGACGCCGGAGCCGGCCGCGGCGAGGAGAGAGTCGACGTGGCCGTGGTAGCAGCCGGCGAACTTGATCACCTTGGCCCGTTGTGTGAACCCACGGGCGAGCCGGATGGCCGACATGGTGGCCTCGGTCCCGCTGGACACGAGCCGCACCTGCTCCACGGGCCCGACCCGCTGGACGATCTCCTCGGCGAGCGCGACCTCTCCCTCACCGGGCGTACCGAAGGAGGTGCCGCGCGAGACGGCCTCCTGTACGGCGGCGATGACCTCCGGGTGGGAGTGCCCGAGGATCATGGGCCCCCAGGAGCAGACGAGGTCGACGTACTCGCGTCCGTCGGCGTCGGTCAGATAGGCACCCTTGCCGGACACCATGAACCGGGGTGTTCCGCCCACGGCGCGGAAGGCGCGCACCGGGGAGTTCACGCCGCCGGGCGTGACGGCCGCCGCACGGTCGAACAGAGCCTGCGACTCAGGGGCATCGTATGAATAAGGCAGTGAGCTCATGTCCTGCGACTTCTCCGACCTTCTCCGACTGCTCGGACTCCGGTTGTCAGTGACCTCCTCAGGGTAGGCCAGGGGGCGCTCGGGCCTGTGGGCCAGCTCTCTACTGACCCGACAACCAGTCCGGATCCCCGGGTGATCTGCGAAACTGGGGGCTGGTACAAGATCCTGCGGACAGGTGTTTCAACGCACGTTTCGGCGAGCGGCCGTGGGGGAGGTCACTGACACGATGATCGGGTTGCGCGGCGGGGGCCGCGCGTCCTAGAAAAGCAGTCGGGTGGAGATATGCATCGCGGTGGCGGACTGGGCGAGGGGACTGATGACCTCGGTCCTCGACGTGCCCGGCGGGGAAGGCACCGGCGCGAGGCGGAGGACACGACCGAAGCACGTCAGACACAGGGCGGACAGACGGACCCCGAGCGGATCGACCAGCGCGTCGAGCGGCTCCGGGCGGCGAGCAGGAATGGTGGTCGGGTGGGGGTGACGTACAAGTACTTCGGCGCGCCGGACGGCGCGACCGCGGCCCGCGTCCCGATCTCGATGCGCCCCGAGGAACTCGGCGGCGACGAGCTCGGCATGAACGGCATGTTCACCAAGATCAAGCCGGAGACGATGGCCGCGATGGTCCTGACCGGCATCGAGGGCGTCCCCCTGCACAAGGTGCCCCCGCTCGAACTGGTCGTCCTGCACCCCGACTACGCCGTGGTGAAACTCCCCATGACGGTCGTCGACCCTCTGCGCGGCATCGGCGAGGAGGCGGTCGGCGCGGCAGCCTTCATCTGGTCCACGGTCCCGGACCGCGGGGGGCCGCGGGACGCGTTCAATGTGTACCAACTGCTGCACGAGTGGCAGGACTTCTCGCATCGGCTGCATGAGGCGGGGCATCAGCCGTATTGCTTGGTTTGGCCCTGAGGACGGGGTTTCGTGGGTAGTGGGCGGGGCTTTCCGGCCCCGCCCTTGTCAGGACCGTGGTCTTAGACACCACCGCCATCCCCACGCCGCCGACGGTCCGGCCCGAGGACCGCTCCGGCTGAGCGACGTCACCGGCCCGGCCGGGCCCGCTCGGTGCCGGTGTCGACGAGGATCTGCGCGGCCTGCGTCCCGCTGCCGGCGCGGACGGCCTCGGCCATGGCGGCGCGCGCCGCGTCGGGTGTGGCGTGCGGTGGGATCACGAGGAGCGAGAAGAGATCCCGCTCACCCCGAGTGACGAGAACGGTGTCATCGCCGACCGGGGAGGAGTCGATGTGCACGACACGGCCGTCGATGGTCATCCGCGTCGGCAGCCCCTCCCAGGCGTCGGTGTCCAGGCCGACGCGCGTGATCGGCCCGAGGTGATCGGTCAGTGCGGTGATCAGGCCGGGAAGCTCGGCGGCGATGTCGCGGGAACGCGGCCACCACGCCCCGTCGAGCACTCCCTGCCGGTCGCGCGTCGTCTCCAGCCGTACGACGGCCGTCCCGGGCCGCACGGCCTGGTGGACGGCGTCCGGCACGAGCCTGCTCACGCGCGAGGAGTCGGAGTCGGACATCGCTCTCGCCTCCCTGCTCCCGGGAACACGGGAGCCGAATGGTTCCCTCACTTCACGGTACTCCCCGGCCGACGGCGACCGTGAAGACCGCGGGGGCTGTGGGGCACACCGGAGTAGAGTGAAAGATCCAACCCGTCCCCTACGGGACATCGAACTCCGAGGTCGCCATGCAGCCCACGGAAGCACCCTCGGACGGGCACGCCGAGGTCCGCATCATCGCCGCCTCGCCCGAGGCCGCCCGCCGGGTCGCGGAGGCGCTCCGCCGTTGCTTCGCCGCCACCGAGCAGCGCAGCTACCCCGCGGGCGTCGACGGAGGAACCCAGCTCGACCTCACCGTGGACACCACCCGCGTGGCAGAACCCGCACGGTCGTGGCTGGAGACCAGCCGGTCCGCGGAGGAGGGCCACCGGCGGACGTGAGCCGGGGCCGGGCAACACCGGCCATCTCCCTTTCCGCACGCCCCGTGGAGCCGGACGGCACCTGGTGGCCTCCCGCCCAGGACCGCCGTCAACGGCCATGCGGTGAGAGTCGGTGACGGGCGCCTCACGCGTGCCCTTCCGCCGCGGCCGCCATGAGCGGTTCCGCGGCCTCCTCGGTCGTATCCGGAGGTACGACCAGCAGGTCCCAGCGCCCCCGGCCGGGGGCGAGCAGGACAACGGTGTGCGGGGTGGCTGCCGTGCGGGCCCTGCGCAGTCGTATGACCTGGTTGGCGACGAGCATCCGGCCGGGTGCGGCAGTCCACGTCGCCCCGTTGACCGTGACGCTGGTGATGTGGCCCCACGCGCGCGGCAACCCGGCGAGCAGCTGGGGGAGTTCGGCGAGCAGGTCGTACGAACGGGGCCACCACGCTCCGTCGATGGGCCGGGGCAGACCGCCGCGAGGTGCCAGACGCAGGCGCAGTAGGGGATGGGACGGAAGCGGTGGTTGCAGTGCGGTGGTCATGAGGGCTCCTGCCAACTGCCTTACGCGGACAAGTGGTTGATGTCAGGTCCGGCGGGCGGCGACGCGAGCCGGACTCGGCCAGCGCACGTCGTGCACCCAGCCGAGGCGTTCGAGGAGGCGGATGACGGCGGCG
>NZ_JACMSF010000074.1 GCF_014257025.1 Streptomyces cupreus | reverse complement strand
TCGACGCGCTGTGGAACCACGACGACGACCAGGGCGTGGGCGCGCTGCGCGCCATCGACCAGGCTGGCCGCGACGACTTCCTGATGGTCGGCGGCGCGGGCGCCAAGTCCGCGATGGACGCCATCAAGGCCGGCAACAGCGTGCTCAAGGCGACCGTCCTGTACCCGCCGACGATGGCGGCCTCCGCCATCGATCTCGCCCGGGCGCTCGGCCAGGGCAAGGGGGTCGGAGGCCTCGCCGAGTTCGAGATCCCGTCCTCGCTGACCCTCTACTCGGCCGTGGTCACCAAGGACAACGTCGACCAGTACCTGCCGACCGGCTTCATCTGACCGGTCCGGGCCGCGCGCCCACGAATACAGCGATGAGTCAGTGACACTCCGACGAGGAGGAATCCGTATGGAACACAGGGGCAGTCGGACCGCACCGCCGACACTCGGCGTGGGCATGGTCGGCTACGCGTTCATGGGCGCCGCGCACTCACAGGGGTGGCGCACCGTGGGGCATGTCTTCGACCTGCCGCTGCGGCCGGTCCTGGCCGCGATCGCCGGCCGCGACGCACACGCCGTGCGGGCGGCGGCCGACAAGCACGGCTGGGCCGCGGCGGAGACCGACTGGCGCGCCCTCGTGGCCCGCGACGACGTACAGCTCGTCGACATCTGCACACCGGGCGACAGCCATGCGGAGATCGCGATCGCGGCGCTGGAGGCGGGCAAGCACGTGCTGTGCGAGAAGCCCCTGGCCAATTCGGTCGCCGAGGCGGAGGCCATGGTCACGGCCGCCGAAGCGGCCCGCGAGCGCGGGCAGTTGGCCATGGTGGGCTTCAACTACCGGCGTGTGCCCGCGCTCACCTACGCCCGCCGGCTCATCGCCGAGGGCAGGCTCGGCACGCTGCGCCACGTACGGGTCGGCTACCTCCAGGACTGGCTGGTCGACCCCGACTTCCCGCTGACGTGGCGGCTGCAGCGGGAGCACGCGGGGTCGGGGGCGCTCGGCGACCTCGGCGCGCACATCGTCGACCTCGCCCAGTTCCTGGCGGGCGAGGAACTGGTCGGGGTCTCCGCCCAGATGGAGACCTTCGTCAAGGAACGCCCCCGCCTCGACGGTGCCTCCTCCGGCCTGACCGCGTCCGGCTCCACCCGGCGCGGGCCGGTCACGGTCGACGACGCGGCCGTCTTCACCGGCCGGCTCGCCTCGGGGGCGCTCGCCACGTTCGAGGCGACCCGGATGGCCTCGGGGCGCAAGAACGCCCTGCGGCTGGAGGTCAACGGTGAGTTCGGTTCGCTCGCCTTCGACCTGGAGCGGCTCAACGAGCTGTCCTTCCACGACCACCGCGAGCCCGTCGCCACGGCGGGGTTCCGCAGGATCGTCGTCACCGAGCCCGAGCACCCGTACCTGGAGGGCTGGTGGCCGCCGGGCCACGCGCTCGGCTACGAGCACACCTTCGCCCACCAGGCCCGCGACCTGGTCGAGGCCATCGCGTCCGGCACCGACCCGATGCCGTCGTTCGCCGACGGTCTGCAGGTGCAGCGGGTGCTCGCCGCGGTGGAGGAGAGCGCCCAGAAGAACGCCGTCTACACCCCGGTCCAGGCCGAAGTCTGCTAGAGAACCAGCACTGTTGGGAGCCGCCATGCCACGCCCCTTCACCCTGTTCACCGGTCAGTGGGCCGACCTGCCATTGGAGGAGGTCTGCCGACTGGCCCGCGACTTCGGCTACGACGGCCTCGAACTCGCCTGCTGGGGCGATCACTTCGCGGTCGACAAGGCCCTGGCCGACCCGTCCTATCTGGACGGCCGGCGCGCCCTGCTGGAGAAGTACGACCTGAAGTGCTGGGCGATCTCCAACCATCTCGTCGGCCAGGCCGTCTGCGACCACCCCATCGACGAACGGCACCAGGGCATCCTGCCCGCCCGCATCTGGGGCGACGGGGAGCCGGAGGGCGTTCGCCGCCGGGCCGCCGCCGAGCTCAAGGACACGGCGCGGGCCGCGGCCGCCTTCGGCGTCGACACGGTCGTCGGTTTCACCGGATCGTCGATCTGGCATCTGGTGGCGATGTTCCCACCGGTACCGGGGCGGATGATCGAGCGCGGCTACGAGGACTTCGCCGAGCGCTGGAACCCGATCCTGGACGTGTTCGACACCGAGGGCGTCCGTTTCGCCCACGAGGTCCATCCGAGCGAGATCGCCTACGACTACTGGACCACGAAGCGTGCCCTGGAGGCGGTGGACAACCGGCCGGCCTTCGGGCTCAACTTCGACCCCAGTCACTTCGTCTGGCAGGACCTGGACCCGGTCGGCTTCCTCTACGACTTCCGGGACCGGATCTACCACGTCGACTGCAAGGAGGCCCGCAGGCGTCTCGACGGGCGCAACGGGCGGCTGGGCTCCCATCTGCCCTGGGGTGACCCGCGGCGCGGCTGGGACTTCGTCTCGGCCGGGCACGGTGACGTCCCGTGGGAGGACGTGTTCCGGATGCTGCGTTCGATCGGTTACGACGGGCCGATCTCCGTGGAGTGGGAGGACGCCGGGATGGACCGCCTCGTAGGCGCGCCACAAGCGCTCGCCCATCTGAAGCGGTTCGACTTCGACCCGCCCACGGCATCCTTCGACGCGGCCTTCGGAGGTGGCGACAACTAGGCACCGCGCTGCGCCGCCGTCATGCGTGACACAGCGCCAGATCCCCTTGTGATCCGCTGACTTCCCCCGACCTGCGCAGAGCCCGGAGCCGCCGGGCGGGTCAACGCTGCCCGCACACGGCTTTGTCCTGGTCCGGGAAAAAGTTCGTCCTTTTCGTTGCACGAGGACTATCGGCCGAGGACGAACCGGGCTACGGTCCCCTTCGTGTACAGGCGCCACACAGTGGTTTGAGACTGACGGCGCATTCCAGGGCCAAGAGCCCTCAGGCATCCCGCACTTCTCTTCGCCGTCCACTCTCACGACGTAACCGCGCCCACCACGCAGCAGCCCTCCTGGGCCGCGGCCGAAGCCGTCCCTATGCCGACGGTGGGCGGGAGGCCCCCGAGCCCCCGCCCACCGTCCTCCAACCACATCGGACCCTCGACATGGCAGGAAGGCAGCCCGTGAACAACGACGGGAACGCATCAACGCCCCACATCGGCGGGCCGACCGCACGCACCGGAGTCTGGTTCGTCGGAGCCCGCGGATCGGTGGCCACCACCGCCGTCGCCGGATGCGCGGCGGTCACCGCCGGACTGCATCCGCCGACCGGCATGGTCACCGAGACCCCGCCGTTCGACGGCACCGGCCTGCCGCCTCTGTCCTCCCTCGTCTTCGGCGGCCACGACACCGCCCACTGCCCGCTGCCCAAGCGGGCCGAACACCTCACCGACGCGGGCGTCCTGCCGCACGGACTCGCCTCCGCCGTACACGCCGAACTCCAGGCCGCGGACCAGGAGATACGGACCGGTGGCCCGCTCCCCGGAGACACCCGCGGCGACGAGGAACTCATCACGGACTTCGCCGCCGACCTCGTCTCGTTCCGTCGGCGCAACGCACTGGCACGGGTGGTGGTCGTCAATGTCTCCTCCACGGAGCCGCTGCCCGCGCCCGACGCCGTACGGCTGCCGCCCAGCTCCCTGTACGCGGCCGCCGCCCTGCGAGCCGGCTGTCCCTACGTCAACTTCACGCCGTCCACCGGGCTGCGCACCCCGGCCCTCACGCAAGCCGCCGCGGCCGGCGGACTGCCCCACGCGGGCCGTGACGGCAAGACCGGCCAGACGCTGCTGCGGGCCGTGCTCGCCCCGATGTTCGTCCAGCGCGCCCTGGAGGTACGGGCCTGGTCCGGCACCAACCTGCTGGGCGGCGGCGACGGGGCGGCGCTGGCCGACCCGGGGGCGGCCGCGGCGAAGAACGCCGGCAAGGAGCGCGTCCTGGCCGACACCCTCGGGCACACGCCGGAGGGCGAGGTGCACATCGACGACGTGCCGGCGCTCGGCGACTGGAAGACCGCCTGGGACCACATCGCCTTCGAGGGCTTCCTCGGCTCGCGGATGATCCTCCAGACCATCTGGCAGGGCTGCGACTCGGCCCTGGCCGCACCGCTCGTGCTGGACCTGGCCCGCCTGGTCGCCCGCGCCCATGAGGCGGGCCTGGCCGGACCGCTCCCGGAACTCGGCTTCTACTTCAAGGACCCCGACGCCGGTCCGTCCGGCCTCTCGGAGCAGTTCACCGCGCTGCTGGCGTTCGCGGACCGCCTGCGGGAGGCGAAGTGATCCGCTCCCTGCTCCGTCTCGCTCCACCCGCACCGGTGCGCGCCCCGCGGCCTGCCCGACCCGGCAACGGTCAGGGCCACGCGGGCGCCGTACCGGGGCGCGGGCGACGGGCGCGACTGCGGGACTGGGCCGAACTGCTGCGTGTCTCGGCGCTGTTCACCGTGCCCGGTGACGCCCTCGCCGGTGCCGCGGCCGCCGGGCTGCGGCCCAACCGGGGCACGGCGTACGCCGTGGGCGCCTCGCTCTGCCTCTACGAGGCGGGCATGGCGCTCAACGACTGGGCCGACCGGGCCGAGGACGCCGTCGACCGCCCCCATCGACCCGTCCCCTCCGGCCGTATCTCCCCGACGGCGGCGCTGGCTGCGGCCGGACTCCTGACCGCGGCCGGCCTGACGTTCGCCGCCCGCGCCGGGCGCCCCGCACTCGCGGCGGCATCGGCACTGACCGCCACGGTCTGGGCGTACGACCTGCGGTTGAAGCACACCCCCGCGGCCCCGGCGGCGATGGCGGCGGCCCGCGCCCTGGACCTCCTGCTCGGCGCCACGGCCACCATGTCGGCACCCACCGCGACGAAGTCGGGCCGAACAGCCGCCGATACGGCACCGTCCGCGCCCGCCCGCGGCCCGGCGCTCTCCGGCCCGGACGCCCACACGCCGCGAGGCGCAGCCGCCGCCCGGACAGGACGCACACAGCCCCCCACGTCTGGGGGATCTCCCGTCACACTGCGCGCCGCGGCCCCCGCCGCCGCGGCGCTGGCCGCCCACACCTACGCCGTCACCGCCGTCTCGCGGCACGAGGCGCACGGCGGTTCGACGCGCACCCCCCTGGCCGCGCTCGGCGCGACGACCGCCCTCGGCCTGCTGCTGGCACGGACGCGGGCGAGGGCAGGGATCGTCCCGGCGCTGTCGGCCGCCGCGTACGTCCGTACCGCCGCCGTCCCCTGTCTGCACGCCGCCCTCAACCCGTCCGCGCCCCTCACACAGCGCGCCGTCGGCGGCGGTATCCGCGCCATGATCCCGCTCCAGGCCGCGCTCGCCGCCCGGTCCGGGTCGGCCGGCACCGCCCTGACGGTACTGGGGCTCGCCCCCCTGGCCCGCACGCTCGCACGGAAGGTGAGCCCCACGTGAACCGCCGACAGGGACTCCGCCTCGGTTACGGCACCAACGGCCTGACCGACCTCCGTCTCGACGACGCCCTCGGCCTGCTCGCCGACCTCGGCTACGACGGCGTCGGACTCACCCTCGACCACATGCACCTCGACCCGCTCGCCCCCGATCTCCCCGCCCGCACCGCCCATGTCGCCCACAGACTCGGCGAACTCGGTCTCAGCGCAACCATCGAGACCGGCGCCCGTTACGTGCTCGACCCGCACCGCAAGCACGGTCCTTCGCTGCTCGACCCGGACCCCGAGGGGCGTGCCGCCCGCACCCGGCTGCTGATCACGGCGGTCAGGGTCGCGGCGGACCTCGGAGCGCACGCCGTGCACTGCTTCAGCGGCATCACGCCGCCCGGCACCGACGACGACACCGCCTGGCAGCGCCTTCAGGAGTCGCTCGAACCCGTGCTCGATGCCGCTGCCGCCGCCGGCGTACCGATCGCGATCGAACCCGAACCGGGACACCTCCTCGCCACCCTCGCCGACTTCCATCACCTGCGCACCTTGCTCGGCAGCCCTTCCTCCCTCGGCCTGACCCTCGATATCGGCCACTGCCAGTGCCTGGAGCCGGACCCGCCCGCCGAGTGCGTGCGGGCGGCCGCGCCCTGGCTGCGGCACGTACAGATCGAGGACATGCGTCGCGGGGTGCACGAGCATCTGCCGTTCGGCGACGGTGAGATCGACTTCCCGCCCGTCCTGGACGCCCTCGCCGCCACCGGCTACCAGGGCCTGACCGTCGTCGAGCTGCCCCGTCACTCCCACGCCGGGCCGGAACTGGCCCGATCCTCCATCGAGTTCCTCCGGACCCTGGCAGCCACCACCACGAAGGGAGCCTCGGCGGCATGACGCAACCCCCTGCCCGGACCCGCGACCACGTCGCGGCGGCGCTGCCCGACGACACGGCGCGCGCCTGGTTCGACGAAGCGCTGGCCGACGCCGCGCGCGCGGCGAAGGCGCCCCCGACGGCCCCCACCTCGTACATCGCCCACACCTGGGAGCTGCGGTTCGCCGCCGCCGGGCGGCACTGCGGCCACGACAACGCCGACGCCGTCCGTACGCTGCTGCTGGTCGAGGCCCGGGCGGGGCTCGACACCCTGACCCGGCTCTACCAGCACGGCAGTGCCGCCGAACGCCGCGCCGTGCTCCGGGCGCTCCCGGCTCTGGTCGAAGGACCGCATGCCGTACACCTTGTCGAGGATGCCCTGCGCACCAGCGACACCAGGCTCGTCCGCGCCGCCGTCGGCCCCTACGCCGCCGCCCACCTCGACCCGCACGCCTGGCGTCACGCCGTACTGAAGTGCCTGTTCACCGGCGTCCCCCTCGACGCGGTCGCGCGTTTGGCGCAGCGGGCGGCCGGCGACGGCGAACTGGCCCGCATGCTCACCGACTACGCCGCCGAGCGCACCGCCGCCGGCCGCGACGTACCCGACGATCTCGGTCGCGTGCTGACCCTGACGGGCGAAGAGCCCAAGGAGCGTTGATGCGAATCTTCGACCCGCACATCCACATGACCTCCCGCACCACCGACGACTACGAGGCGATGCATGCCGCCGGTGTGCGCGCCGTCGTCGAACCGTCCTTCTGGCTGGGCCAGCCCCGCACCTCGCCGGCCAGCTTCTTCGACTACTTCGACGCCCTCCTCGGCTGGGAACCCTTCCGCGCCGCCCAGTACGGCATCGCCCACCACTGCACCATCGCGCTCAACCCCAAAGAGGCCAACAACCCCCGCTGCACGCCCGTGCTGGACGCCCTGCCCCGCTACCTCGTCAAGGACGGCGTCGTCGCCGTCGGCGAGATCGGCTACGACTCCATGACCCCGGCCGAGGACACGGCCCTGGCCGCCCAGCTCCAACTCGCCGCCGACCACGGCCTGCCCGCCCTCGTCCACACCCCCCACCGCGACAAGCTCACCGGCCTGCACCGCACCGTCGACGTCGTCCGCGAATCGAATCTGCCCATGGAACGGGTGCTGCTCGACCACCTCAACGAGACGACCGTCCAACACGCCAAGGACAGCGGCTGCTGGCTCGGCTTCTCCGTCTACCCGGACACCAAGATGGACGAGGACCGCATGGTCGAGATCCTCAGGACGTACGGAACGGAGAAGGTCCTCGTCAACTCGGCCGCCGACTGGGGAAAGAGCGACCCGCTGAAGACCCGCAAGGTCGCCGACGCCATGCTCGCGGCCGGCTTCGGCGAGGACGACGTCGACCAGGTGCTGTGGCGCAACCCGGTCGCCTTCTACGGACTCAGCGGCCGTCTCCGGCTCGACGTCCCTGAGGCGGAGGGCCTGCACGAGGGCAACTCCATCCTTCGCGGCGGGGAGTGAGCCATGCGCTTCCGCCACCCCGACGGATCCACCGTCCACCTCGCCTACTGCACCAACGTCCACCCCGCGGAAACCCTCGACGGGGTCCTCGCCCAACTGCGCGACCACTGCGAGCCGGTCCGCAGATGCCTGGGACGCGACCGCCTCGGCATCGGCCTGTGGCTCGCCAAGGACGCCGCACGCGCACTGATCACCGACCCGGTGGCACTGCGGGAACTACGGACCGAGCTGGACCGGCGCGGCCTCGAAGTCGTCACCCTGAACGGCTTCCCCTACGAGGGGTTCGGCGCCGAGGAGGTCAAGTACCGCGTCTACCAGCCCGACTGGACCGACCCCGAACGCCTCGCACACACCACCGACCTGGCCCGTCTCCTGACGGCGCTCCTGCCGGACGACGTCACCGAGGGCAGCATCTCCACCCTTCCGCTCGCCTGGCGCACCGACTTCGACGAGCACGCCGCCACCACCGCCGGCGCCGCGCTGACCACCCTGGCGGCGCGGCTGGACGCGCTGGAGGAGCTGACCGGCAAGTCGATCCGCATCGCGCTGGAACCGGAGCCCGGCTGCACGGTGGAGACCACCGCGGATGCGATCGGACCCCTCACCGCGCTGCCCGGCGACCGTATCGGCGTGTGCGTCGACACGTGCCACCTCGCCACCTCCTTCGAGGACCCGGCGACGGCGCTGGCCGCGCTCGACGCGGCCGGTGTCGGCATCCCCAAGGCGCAGCTGTCGGCCGCCCTGCACGCCGAGGACCCCCGTCGGCCGGAGGTCCGCGACGCCCTCGCGGCCTTCGCCGAACCGCGCTTCCTGCACCAGACCCGCACCCTGACCGCCGCAGGACTGCGCGGCACCGACGACCTCGGCGAGGCGCTGGCCGGCGATGCCCTGCCCGACGACGCACCCTGGCGCGCCCACTTCCACGTCCCCCTGCACGCGCCGCCCGCCGCACCGCTCACCTCAACCCTGCACGTGCTGCAGGAGGCCCTGACCCTGCTGGTGGGAGGCGTGGAGCCGCGCACCCGTCATCTGGAGGTCGAGACCTACACCTGGCGGGCGCTCCCTTCCGAGCTGCGTCCCCGCACCCGGACCCAGCTCGTCGACGGCATCGCCGCCGAACTCACCCTCGCCCGCGACCTGTTGACGGATCTCGGCCTGAAGGAGCTGCCATGAGCACCCGCCCGACTCCGCTCCTGGTCCTCGACGTCGTCGGGCTCACCCCCCGTCTCCTCGACCACATGCCCCGCCTGAAGGCGCTCGCGGCCTCCGGCTCACAGGCGAGCCTGTCCACCGTGCTACCGGCCGTCACCTGCGCCGCGCAGTCCACCTTCCTCACCGGCGCGCTCCCGGCCGAGCACGGCATCGTCGGCAACGGCTGGTACTTCCGCGAACTCGGCGACGTCCTCCTGTGGCGCCAGCACAACGGTCTGGTCGCCGGCGACAAACTCTGGGACGCCGCCCGCCGAGCCCACCCCGGCTACACCGTCGCCAACATCTGCTGGTGGTACGCCATGGGCGCCGACACCGACTTCACCGTCACCCCCCGTCCGGTCTACTACGCCGACGGCCGCAAGGAACCCGACTGCTACACCCGGCCCCCGGCCCTGCACGACGAACTCACCGACACACTCGGCACCTTCCCGCTCTTCCACTTCTGGGGACCGGGCGCGGACATCGTCTCCAGCCAGTGGATCGCCGACGCGACCCGCCACATCATGCGCACCCGCCGGCCCGACCTGACCCTGTGCTACCTCCCGCACCTCGACTACGACCTGCAGCGCTACGGCCCCGACGACCCCCGCTCCCACCGCGCCGCCGCCGAACTCGACGCCGTCATCGGCCCGTTGCTCGAGGACGCCCGCGCCGAGAGCCGCACGGTCGTCGCCCTGTCCGAGTACGGCATCACCCGCGTCAGCCGCCCCGTCGACATCAACCGCGCCCTGCGCCGTGCGGGCCTGCTGGACGTGCACACCCAGGACGGCATGGAGTACCTCGACCCGATGGCGTCCCGCGCCTTCGCCGTCGCCGACCACCAGATCGCCCACGTGTATGTACGCCGCCCCGAGGACCTCGACGCGACCCGGGCCGCGCTCGATGGGCTGCCCGGCCTGGAGCAACTCCTCGACGACGACGGCAAGAAGGCCAACGGGCTCGATCACCCGCGTTCCGGCGAACTCGTCGCCGTCGCGGAGCCGGACGCCTGGTTCACGTACTACTACTGGCTCGACGACGCCCGCGCGCCCGACTTCGCCCAGCTCGTCGAGATCCACCGCAAGCCGGGCTACGACCCCGTCGAGCTGTTCATGGATCCCGAAGATCCTTACGTGCGGCTCAAGGCGGCCAAGGCGCTGGCCCGCAAGAAACTCGGCATGCGCTACCGCATGGCGGTCGTGCCCCTGAATCCCTCACCCATACGCGGCAGCCACGGCCGCCTCCCCACGAGCGACGAAGAAGGTCCGCTCGTCCTGGTTTCCACCCCCCGCGCAGTGTCCGGCCGCGTAGCGGCCACCGATGTGAAGTCCCTGCTGCTGCGGCTCGCCGGCCTCTCCTGAGGCGGCTGCCGTCAGGCACCCGCAGCACCGTGACAACGAAAGCGAGAAACACTGTGACCGCGTTCAACGACGAAGCCGTCACCGGCGACGCCCTGCGCCGCACGCTCGGCGTCAGCCGCCGCCGTTTCCTCAGCACCTGCACGGCCGCCACGGCCGCGGCGATCGCCGCACCGGTGTTCGGCGCCGCTCCCGCGCTGGCGCAGGACGGCGCGGAAGCCGCCGGCGAGGACCCGGGCCGTTCCGCTCTGGTCCCGCCGCACAAGCGCGGCATCATCCTCTACACCGTCCGCGATGCGATCGGTCGCGACCCGCTCGCCTCGAATCTGCCCTCCGGCTTCCGCGAGGTGTTCCAGCAGCTGTCCCGCTTCGGCTACCGCCAGGTGGAGTTCGCCGGCTACGGCCAGCACGCCAACGCGCCCGGCGGCGCGAACCTGGGCACCGTCGAAGGCGCGAAGCTGATGCGCTCCTGGCTCGACGAGTACGGCCTGCGGGCGCAGGGCAGCCACGGCTTCATCCCGCCGTCCTGGCCGCTGACCCAGGCCGACCTGGACACCTTCAAGCGCTTCCTGGAGATCGCCAACATCCTCGGCATGGACCACATGGGCACCGGTGGCGACCCCACCGGCACGCCCTACCGGGCCGACTGGGACGTCGCCGCGGAGAAGTGGAACACCATGGGCGCCATCGCCCGGAGCGAGGGCGTCAAGCTCTACACCCACAACCACGACAGCGCCTACGACTTCCTGCGCGACGGCGGTCCGCTCGACGCCCAGGGCCGGCCGACCCGCAGCTCCGGCATCCGGAAGTTGGAGTACTTCCTGGAGGTGACGGACCACAAGAGCGTCTACCTGGAGCTGGACGTCTTCTGGGCGCACGTGGCCCAGTACAAGTTCCACACGTACACCGCCCACGACGGCTCGCAGCAGGAGCAGGTCTTCGACCCGGCCGCTCTCGTGGTCCGCAACACCAACCGCTTCCCGCTCTTCCACGCGAAGGACGGCGTGGTCAACCCCCAGAGCGGCCTGGGCTACGACATGGTGCCGTTCGGGACGGGCGACATCGACTACCGGAGGTTCTTCACCCGGGTGGGCGCGAAGAACTACCACAACCCGATGGTCGAGCAGGACAACGCGCCGAGCGCGAGCACGCCCGGTCAGTCACTGGAGTTCGCCCGGGTCGGCTACGACAACCTCGCGGCTCTGCGCGCCCGCCACTGACGGAGTGTCACCCGAAGGACCTGCCCGGCGCCTGACGCGGGGCAGGTCCCCCGGACATGCCCGAAAACACCCTGAACACCCCGAAACGCCAGGGCAATCTTTCCTTGAGAAAGTTGAAACTTTGTCCTTGACGAGTCGAAAGTGGGCGCTCTAGCGTCCAACTGCCTCCCATCGCACGGGTTTTCACCCGATGTCACTCTGCAGCGGCCAGCCGGGGCCACGCCCCGGGCTTTTGCTGCCGCCGGCCAGAAACCAGAGGAGTTCTGAGTGCGCAACAGACGGATCGTCACCCTAGTGGGGGCGGCTGCGTTGGCCGGAGCCGTCGGCCTCCTGCCCCTCTCCGCAGCCCAAGCCGCCAAATCGGATACCGCACCGCCGGCCCCGTCGGACTTCCAGAAGGTCACCCTCAACGACCGCCCGGGCGAGCCCATGGCCCTCGCCGTCCTGCCCGACCGGCGGGTGCTGCACGCGGCACGCACCGGCGAGGTCCGGATCCACGACCCCAAGAGCGGCGTGAACTTCCTCGCCGCCGACCTCAAGAAGAGCCCCGCCGGGCTCTACCAGCACGACGAGGAAGGCGTGCAGGGCATCGCCGTCGACCCTGGCTTCGCCAAGAATCACTGGGTCTACCTCTATTACTCGCCCCGCCTCGACACCCCCATGGACGACCCGGCCACCCCCGGCGTCAACGAAGGGGACGCACCGCAGTTCGGCACCGCCGAGGACTTCGCCAAGTACGAGGGCGTCACGCGGCTTTCGCGGTTCAAGCTCGTGGGCAACAAGCTCGACTTCGGCACCGAGCAGAAGATCCTCGACGTCCCTGCCGACCGCGGCATCTGCTGCCACGTCGGCGGCAAGATCGACTTCGACCACAAGGGCAACCTCTTCCTGTCGACCGGTGACGACTCCAACCCGTTCTCCTCGGACGGCTACGCCCCGCTCGACGACCGCCCCGGCCGCAACCCGGCCTACGACGCGCGGCGCACCTCGGGCAACACCGACGACCTGCGCGGCAAGGTCCTGCGCATCAAGGTCAAGCGCGACGGCGGCTACGCGATACCCGACGGCAACCTCTTCGCGCCGGGCACCCCGAAGACCCGCCCCGAGATCTACGCCATGGGCCTGCGCAACCCGTTCCGCTTCGGGGTCGACGACAAGACCGGCGAGGTCTACGTCGGCGACTACTCGCCCGACGCCCGCAACGCCAACCCCAACCGCGGCCCCAGCGGCCAGGGCCGCTGGATGGTCATCGACCGCCCCGCCAACTACGGCTGGCCGTTCTGCGTGACCCAGGACATGCCGTACCAGGACTGGGACTTCGCCACCCAGAAGTCGAGCGGCGCGTTCAACTGCGCGAAGCCGGTCAACGACTCGCGTCACAACACCGGCCTGAGCGAGCTGCCGCCGGTCGAGGACGCGGAGATGGTCTACGGCTACGGGGCCTCCCAGGAGTTCCCGGAGCTCGGCACCGGCGGCATCGGCCCGATGGGCGGCCCGGCGTACCGCTACGACGAGCGGAACACGGCCGAGAACCGCTGGCCCGCGTACTTCGACGGCAAGCCGCTCTTCTACGAGTGGACCCGCGACCAGATGAAGGCCATCACCCTCGGCAAGCAGAACGAGATCCAGAAGATCGAGGACGCGATCCCCTCGATCAGGACGGACGGCCCGATCGACGCCGAGTTCGGCCCGGACGGCGCGCTGTACGTCCTTGAGTACGGCACCGGGTACTTCGCGGAACTGCCCGAGGCCCAGCTCTCCCGCATCGACTTCACCCGAGGCAACCGCACCCCCGAGCCCAAGGCCGCCGCCGACGTGACCAACGGCACGAGCCCGCTGACGGTCCAGTTCTCCAGCGCCGGCACCAAGGACGCCGACGGTGACGCCCTCAGCTACGCCTGGGACTTCGACGCCGACGGCACCGTGGACTCCAGGGAGGCGAACCCGAAGCATACCTTCACCAAGAACGGCGTCTTCGACGCCACCCTGAAGGTCACCGACCGCACCGGGCGCTCGGCCTCCGTGTCGGTCCCCGTCGTGGTCGGCAACAAGGCACCGGTCGTCTCGCTCACCACCGACCCGGCTCCGCACGGCGGCACGGCCTTCCACTGGGGGGACACGGTCACCTGGCAGGTCACCGTCACCGACGACCAGCCGGTGGACTGCTCGAAGGTCACCGTCTCGTTCATCCTCGGCCACGACTCGCACGGCCATCCGCTGTCGTCGAGCAACGGCTGCTCCGGATCGTTCGAGACATTCGTGGACGGCGGTCACGCCGGCGCTGACAACCTGAAGGCGGTCTTCAACGCCACCTACCGGGACACACCCCCGGACGGCCTCCCGTCCCTCTCCGGCAGCGCCGAGGTCGCCCTGACCCCGGCCGACTGACCGGCGACGACACCTAGGCGGGGCACCCCGCTCCCACGGACCCCCGCTCCGGGCCTCACGGTTCACAGACCGTGAGGCCCGCGGTCATCTTCGGGGGCAGCGAGGGGGAGGGGGTGCCTTGGAAACTCCTGAAACGTCGAGGACCACGTTGTTCCGCTCCGCAGGCCGTCTGCGAGCGGTGCGCGAAGCCTCCCGATGTGCGCGTTCATCGTCCTGCCGTACGAACGCGCGTACCGGGTGCCCTTGTTCAAGCAGCATGCCGACCATGGTTCGGCTCACACCACCGATTCCACCGGCGGCACTGGTGATCAGGATGGGATTGCGCTCGGGAATCAAGGCGTCCTCTGTCCGATTGGCGGGCAAGGAGGGGACTGCACGGGGTCCGACCGTTCGCCGCCGGGCGGCTCAGGAGGCGAAGTCGCCGAGCTGGGTGGCCGTCTCCGCGTCAGGCAGCCAGGCGGTTGATCTTGCGGATCTGCTTGTCGAAGGCCCGGGCCGGCACGAGGCGGCGCAGTGTGCTCACGCGGCCGGCCATGGGGCCGGCGGTGTAGCGCAGCTTCGGCTTGGCGTCGGTCGCTGCCGCGACGATCGCCTTGGCGACGACGGCCGGGGCGTCGCCGTCCCTGATCGCCTCCGCCATCAATCGGTCCACGGTCTGCCGCCGCTTCGCGTAGGCATGCAGAGGTGTGTCGGGCTTCGCGCTGTTGGCCTCGAATCCGGTCCTGGTGTAGGCGGGTTGGACGAGAAGCGCCCGGACGCCATGCTCACGGACCTCGTGGTCCAGCGACTCGGAGTAGCCCTCGATCGCGTGCTTGGAGGCGGCGTAGACGGCCATGTAGGGCTGGGGCGTGAACCCGAGCACGGACGAGATGTTGATGATGCGCCCGCGTCCCTGAGCGCGCATGTGCGGCAGTACCTCGTTCACCATGCGCATGACCCCGAAGACGTTGGTGTCGAAGACGGCCTGTGCCTGCGCGACGGACGTTTCCTCGGCCGCGCCCAGCGAGCCGACGCCGGCGTTGTTGACCAGGACATCGATCCGCCCGAACCGCTCGATCACCTCCTGGACGGCAGCGGTGACCGAGGCATCACGGGCCACGTCGAGGTCGAGGAACGTCACACCGTCGAGCGGGGTGACGCGCGAGGAGTCGCGGCTTGTGCCGACCACGTCGAAACCCGCTGCGACCAGGGCGAGCGCGGCTTCCTTCCCGATGCCGGATGACGCACCCGTCACGAGTGCCAGCGGCCGAGTTGTCGTCATCATGTGCTCCCGGAGTCTGAGAAACCGATCGGTTTCCTCCTCACCGTAAACCGATCGGTTTCCATACGCAAGCGCAGGCAGGAACTGAGGTGCCTTATTGCCTGCGAGCAGGGTGGCCACCGTGGGCGCGATGAGCCCCGTCAGTCTGGCGGCTCCGATTCCGGTGCGGGCGCCGGCTCTGTTGAAGACCAGGCTTAGCTGCCGGGCCAGCAGGCCGGGGTGGCCCACTCTGCTTGCAGGGTGGCTCTGATCCTTCAACTCGATCTGCGCAGCCAGGTACGGGCAGCCGCGGAACTCGGCGCATCCGCCTGAAATTCCACCTGCTCGAAGACATGCATGATCCGCTCCCGGGGGCCCCGCCGCCTTACACAGGGCCTCGACACCGATGCCGACACCGTCTCGGTAGGTGAGCGTGCCCGCCGCAGGTCAGGGTGGTGGTGGAGGTGAAGTCGGCGGGGACGAGTGCGCCGTAAAGCTTGCCCTCGCCGAGCTCCTCCTCCGCCTCCTTGATCGACTCGGTGATCCGCGCCCCAGGTTGTCCTGCTTGTGATGACGCCCTTGGCGATTTGCAGAGGTTTGGCGCAGCATGTGCAGGCGGTGGGCACAGGGACGCCTGGTCAGTGGGATGCGGAGCGTTTTGCCGGGGGGTGCCAGCCACCGGTGACTTCCTTGACGGGCTTGTGGGGGAAGCGGCGCTGGGCGTACTCCTGCGCGTGGGAGCCCGGCAGGACGTACAGGGTCTCCTTCTTGTCCTGGAGCGGTCGCAGCACGGTGTCCATGAACGTCTTGCGGTCATCCAGGTACGGGCCCAGCACGTCCTCGCCGCCGGGGCAGACGGCAAGGCAGTAGCCGGACTTGTAGCCGGGGGGCGAGGTCAGGCTCTGCCACATGGAGGCGCTCTCGGAATCGCTGACCCGGGAGCGGTAGTCGGCGGCGTCCTCACTGTCGGCCACGGTCTGCGCCCAGTCGGTGAACCCGCTCATGAACTCACGGTAGTTGTGCGTGGTGCAGGCCAGCGCGTCGAAGGCGCCGTCCTTGGCGATGGCGCCGACCGGGCAGGCGGCGACGCACAACTTGCAGTCGATGCAGGGGTTGTAGTCCAGCGCCTGCCCGTACTCGCTCACCTCCGCGTCCACCAGGACGGTGGCGAGCAGGACGAAGCTGCCGAACTTCGGGTGGATGACGTTGCGGTGCAGGCCCATCACGCCGAGCCCGGCGGCCACCGCGACCGTCTTGTGCGCCACCACCCAGATCCGCTCGCTGGGGAAGCGGTCCATCTCCTGAGGGAAGCCGACGGAGGGATTGAGCGCTCGGTAGCCGGCATCCTGCAGCGCCTGGGTGACACTGCGGGCGGCGTGGTTGGCCTGTTCGTCGGTCTGGCGGAACTCCTGGTTGGCCACGCTGCGGGCGGGGGAGCGGCAGTTGTCGCGGTTCATCCGGACCGCCATCGCGATCAGGGTGCGGGTTCCGGGCAGTGCGGACTGCGCGTGCTCGCGCTCGTCGGCCAGGTCGGGGTGGTCCAGGCTGACCGCGGCCGCGTCGTCCGCACCGGCCGCGAGGCACAGCTCGCGCAGCCAGGCCGCGTCGATCACCGCCGGCGGGCTCATCGTGCCATCGGCCGTGCGCCGGGCGAGTACGGCCTGTACCGATGGGTGGGCAGCCAGCTTCGCCGGAAGCCTGGGATCCGTCGGTTGGCCCTCGGGGTCGCGCGCGGCAGTCATCCGATGCTCCTCGTGATCCGGGTTCGGTTCGCCTCCAGGGCGAGAAACCGATCAGTTTCACGAGCGTAAACCGATCGGTTTCCGTATGCAAGCCCAAGTCGCGGGTCACCCCGACCCGCGCCCACCGTCCAGTACTGCAACGGAAGTTGAGTCTTGTCGCTGAACCGCCGAACCGCCGAACGCGCCGGCCGCTGGGCCAGGGGCCCTCGGTGCCGGGGACGGTGCGCCGTGGTGAGGCCGCGAAGTCGAGAGTGGTGCCGCTTTCCGCCGCGGCGCGCACGGCATGGACGAGTTCCGGCGGGACGACCAGTTCAGGCCCCGGCGCGTGGCCCTCGGTACCGGTCTCCGTGCGCGGTTCCGCACGCGTGTGTTCCCCCCAGGGCGGTGGTGGAACATGAAGACTTACGGGCGGTCTCCCGGCCCGTACTTCTCGGGCCAGAGGAGCGCGAGTGTCGCTCGGTAGATACCGGGCCAGCCAGATGATGTCGAGCAGTTCGTCGCTTTTCAGGTCGCGGCCGGCACAGCGGCTGAGGAGCCCAAAGTCTGCCGCACCGTGGGCATGCCCGCTCGCAGCTCGTTGCCGAGACGATGGAACACGGAGTCGACGAGACCCTTGGCGTCCAGGTCGACCCCTCCGAGACGGAGATAGACCGCGTTGAGGAGCTGGTCCGTGTCCAGTTCGCCGGGCGCACCCGGTGAGAGGAACGCGCGGAGCAGGTCATCGGCTTGCCACAGCGCCGCCTCGCCGAAATGCGCAGCGACAATGTCTCGAAGCCATGGCGGGGCCGTTGCGGCGGCGGCGAGCGGCGGCCGCAGGTCGCTCGTCGACGCGGCGACGAACTGGGACTCGGTGCCGACTTGGTGGCCGTGGCGGCTCGTCTCGTACGGCTGGCGCTTCAAGTGCTGCCACGGCTGTCGCACACTGTGGGTGCGGGACGGGCACTGGCGCGAGGCACTGTCCCCGGCCGGGCTTGCCCGTCTCGAAGCCGAACTCCTCGGCGTCGTAGTGGGGGAGGTTGCGCATGACCCATCGAGGGCGCCCGCGCGTGCACCTGCTGACAGGCGGCCCTGCCTGGGAGGAGCGGAGAGCTGCTCCAAAACCGGGCTACTCGAAGGCCCCGTACAGGGGCTTCAGCAAAAACCAGAGGAAGGCCCGCAAGCCGCTCAACGCGATCATGGCCCAGTTGGCTGAGGCGATGAAGCAGCGCGACTGGCGTGCCGCCCGGATCGCCCGCTCCGCCGCTTGGGACGAAGTCAACAAGCTCGACGAAGATCTGACGCGGCAGGAGCGCAAGAAGTTGTGGCAGTACAAGCAGAGCCTCCTCGCGGGCGAGGCACAGGACCGACGCCGCGACGTACGGCGGCGTACGCTGCCCCCAAGGACTCCCACATAGGGGTGGCGCGAAGGGATGGGCAGACCGGTCCAGGCCCGTGGCCGCAGCACCGGGAGGCTCCCGCAAGCCCGAAGAGCGGGCCCTGTCACCCCGCCACCAAGAAGGCCCGGGCGCCGAACCACGGTGGGGCGCCTGGGCCGCTTCATCATCGATGGGAGTTGCGGCGGTGACGAGGGCGGCAGGTTGTGGTTGGTCCGCGCTCGCACCGCCGGGGCCCGTACGTGGGTCAGGCAGGCGCAGTTGGCGGCTGCGGGGGATCCAGTATGTTCGCTCATGGGCCGGGTGTGAGGCGTATCCGAGGCTCTCGGAGCCCGTCTGGGTGTCGACCATTCAGACGTCCATGCGGCTCGCGTGGGGCCGGACCGGGCAGCCCGTCAGCTCCACTTCGCAGATAACGGTGACGCCGTTGTCCCGGCTGTCGTGCACAGTGACGGTTCCGGTCACAAGATGCGGGAGCGGGCGGCCCTCCAGCCTCGCCTCGCAGTGCTCCGACAGTTCCTTGATCGTGAACTCAACGGCAATCCAAGGGGTTTTCGGATCTGCCGGTGATTGTGGTGCTGCCCAGATTGACACCGCCAATCCCAGGTCAGTAAGGCCGGCACGGCAGTTGGCGCTCTTGGCTACGCCTGCGGTTGGGCGCGCGGGCCGCTGCCTGAGCGAGCGGGGGCAGACCCGGCACGGGGGGAACCGAGCCTGCCCCTGCATGTCGGCGCCCGCGTGACTCCCCCCGGAGTGCAGGCGC
The DNA here is from genome assembly GCF_014257025.1 of Streptomyces cupreus. Taxonomy (GTDB): domain Bacteria; phylum Actinomycetota; class Actinomycetes; order Streptomycetales; family Streptomycetaceae; genus Streptomyces; species Streptomyces cupreus. The sequence continues at coordinate 13,561 of NZ_JACMSF010000074.1, read as the reverse complement.
CTTACCCCATCCGGGGTCACTTCCTCCAGCGGATCATGGGGCGGGAGTGTCACATGGGACAGCGGACAGTTTCCAGGTCAACATACTTGCGGAGAACGGCACTTGCCTCCGTCACGGATCGGCCACGAAGCATGCACATACCCTCGCCGTACCGGTGGTAGCTCCCCACACTGACGGGCCACAAGGAACGTCCTTGGGGGGGCAACATGCACCGCAGAGCCGCTCTTCTCACCGTCGTTCTCCTGGCCGGAGGACTCACCGCTTGCTCCGACGACGGAAACAGCCAGGGCCGCGCCGAACGTGCCACAGCCACCGAAGAGAGCCGAGTGCAGGAGACTCCCGACTGCGGGCCCGACTCAACACTGTCGCAGTCCGATTGGATCGACCAATGCAGCGACGGCTCGCTGCCGGCCGACGACCAGCCCGACACCGAACTCGCCGTCGGCGACACCTTCGTCTACAACGACGGCCTCAAGGCCAAGGTCGACAGGATCAGCCCCATCACCCGGTACGGCGAGTACGACAGCAAGCCCGATGCCGATCTGATCGCCTTCCGTGTCACCTTCACCGTCACCAACGGCACAAAGAAGCCGTACGACCTGGACAACTTCAGCTGTGACGCCCAGGGTGCCACCATCGGAGGCCAGACCGAATCCCTGTACGTCGAGGCAGACTCGAAGCAGATGGCCGGCCGCCTCGCCCCGGGCCGTTCCGGCACCTTTACGTCCGAGTACTCCATCGCCAAGAGCGACGGCAAGGCCATCGTGTTCACCCTGACCCGCACGGACGACGCCTGGCTGGAAGACGGCAGCTTCCTCGCTGAAGACCCCAACTGGACCGGGACGATCAAGTAGGCCGGTGCCGACGCCACCGACGGGCCGACCACCATGTTCTCCGGTGATCTGGTTGGCATGCTCGTCGTCGCCGCCAAGCGCGCCAGCGAGTGCAGAGATCCGGGCCACTCCTCCGAGACCGCGAAGCACCAGTCCGGCGGATGGAACACAGGCCCCTCGATGTGACGGCCCCGCCGCTCACCGCCGCCATCGGCTATCGCCACAATCAGTGCGACGACGATCAGCACCGCACCGAGCATCACCATGACCCACCGGACACGCTCCCACCGCGTGGGCGGTGCAGGTGCTGCTCGACCCTCGGGGCAGTCCCGCAGGGCACGGCACCACGGGCAGTCGCCTTCGTCGTCCAGCCACTTGTCGGTCAGCCGGGCGAAAACCACCAGGATCGGGACACGGCCCCACACCGCCACACCGGACCCAACGACTCCGCTCCCGGGGGCGCAACGCATATATGCGTCTTCGTTATGCGCCCGTCACCATCCACACACTCCGGCGCACGCCCCCATCGATCCGCCCCAGTGACCATAGGGAGGGGGAGGGGGAGGGGTGCCGACCTCAGATGATCATCCGGCGAGCGCCGTGGTCATGTGGAGCCCTCGCTGACGAGACTTGGTTGTTTCCGCGCTGCAGTGGGCCGGCTTACGAACACCACTGTCGGCGTCAGGTGGGCAGGGCGGCGTGCGCCGTAAACCGAGCGGACGCGCGGCGCCGTCGCGGAGCCACCTGGGTGAGGAGCCACTAACGGCTCGGAGATGGCTGCGAAATGCGAGGGAAACAGGTCGTCCCTAATTTCTGTCACTCGACAGGAATTTCGCAGGAACTCGCCTCCGCGACAGGGGACCGCCATGACCGTGACCACCGATCCCACACCGCCGGCACCTCCCTCACCCGGCGACGCGGGTGACGGCTCGCTCGCCGAGTTCGGCTACCGCCAGGAGCTGCGGCGCCGGATGGGCCGCTACGCGTCCTTCGCCGCCGGGTTCTCCTTCATCTCCGTGCTGACCACGGTCTTCCAGTTCTTCGCCCTCGGCTACTCCTTCGGCGGGCCCCTGTTCTTCTGGACCTGGCCCGCCGTTCTCGTCGGCCAGTTGCTCGTCGCCGCCTGCTTCGCCGAACTCGCCGCCCGGCTGCCCATCGCGGGCGCGATCTACCAGTGGGCCAGCAGGCTCGGCAGCCCGGCCTTCGGCTGGTACGCGGGCTGGATCATGGTGGTCGGCCGGGTCGTGGTCGTGGCCGCCGCCGCGCTCGCGCTGCAGGTCGTCCTGCCCGCCATCTGGTCCGGCTTCCAGATCGTCGGCGGCGACCCGTCGCCGACCACGACCAGCGGTGCCGCCAACGCCGCCCTGCTGGGTCTGGTCCTGCTCGCGCTCACCACGCTGCTCAACGTCCTCGACAACCGGGCGCTGTCGGCCGTCAACACGGTGGGCGTCACCGCCGAGATCGTCGGCGTGGCCCTGATCGTCACCCTCCTCGCCACCCACGCGGAACGCGATCCCGGCATCACCCTGCACACCGGTGGCGAGGGCGGCCTGATCGCGGCACTGCTGGTGGGCTCGTTCACCGCCGCATACGTGCTCATCGGCTTCGAGAGCGCGAGCGAGATGAGCGAGGAGACCGTCAACCCCCGCCGCACCGCACCCCGCACGACACTCAGCGCGCTGACGACCTCCGGCCTGTGCGGCGGACTGCTGCTGCTCGGCGGACTGCTCGCCGCACCCAGCCTCACCGACGGGCGGCTGGCGAGCGAGGGCCTGAGCTACGTGCTGACCAGCACTCTCGGCGACGGCCTCGGCAAGGTGCTGCTCGCCGACGTGGCCCTGGCCGTCTGTGCGGCGACCCTGGCGATCCAGACCTCGGCCACCCGCATGCTCTACTCCATGGCGCGTGACGGAGTCCTCCCGCAGTCGGCGCGGCTGGCGAAGGTGCCGCGGCGGACCGGGATGCCCGGCACGGCCGCGGTGGTGGTCGGCGTCTGCGCCGGGCTGCTGCTCCTGCTCAACCTCGGCTCGCCGCAGGCGTTCCTGGCCATCGGCACCACGTGCATCGCGATGGTGTACCTGGCGTACGCGATGGTCACCGGCCCGATGCTGATCCGGCGGCTGAAGGGCCAGTGGCCGCCGGCGGACGGCGGTGACCGCGACGAGCTCGGCAAGCCGCTGTTCTCCCTCGGCCGTTGGGGACTGCCCGTCAACGCGCTCGCGGTCGGCTACGGACTGTTCATGACGGTCAATCTCTCCTGGCCGCGTGGGGAGGTGTACGACCCGGAGGGCGGCCACTGGTACTTCCAGTGGTTCACCGTCCTGTTCGTTGGCATCACGGTCGCCACGGGTGCGGTGTACCGCTGGTACCGCAGCCGCATGGGCGCCGTATCCTCGACGAAGGACCCGGGCGGCCAGGCCCGGACCGAGCCCGCCCTCGACGAGGCCGTACGAAACTGACCCGCCCCAGCCCTGGTCGACGCCGCGTCAGGCACCCGCCGCGAGGAGCTGCTGCCCCTCGCGGCGCAGCCGTGCCAGGGAGCGCTGCGGTACGCCCGCGACCCGTAGCGCCGCGTCGGCCGTTGCGGCTGCCAGGGCCTGCGGATCGTGGCCGGGGTCTGCGCGCCGGATGAGGATCACGCTCTCGGTGAGGCCGAAGAGGAGGTCCGTGCGCAGCGCCAGGTCCTCCGCGTCGAGCGCCGCCCCCGGCTCGGTGGCGGCCAGCAACTCGCCGTAGGCTGCCTTGAGTTCGACCCGGACCCGGTGGAAGACGGCGAAGCGCTCGGTCTGCACCTCGGGCAGGAGGTAGAGCGCCCCGAGGTTGTGGGGGCCGCCGCACAGCAGTGCCACGTCGGAGTGGCACAGCGCCCACAGCCGTGCCTCGGGGGACGCCTGCGTACGGGACACCAGCTCGTGCGCCACCTCCAGCGAGGGGCGGACGGTCCCCTCCAGCAGGGCGGCGAGGATCGCCTCCTTGCCGTCGAAGTAGTGATAGAGGGACGCCTGGCGCAGACCGGCCCGCTCGGCGACTGCGCGGGTCGTGGTCGCGGTGTAGCCATGGGTGGTGAACAGCTCGGCCGCTGCGGCCAGGACCTCTTCGCGCGGCTCCAGCCCGCTGGCGGGGCGCTCCTGGGCACGCGGACGGCCGACTCTTCTGCTGCTGCGGGTGTTCACGCAGTGATCCTCGCACAGGCCCGCGCGAGTCCTTGGGGGCGCACGCGTCCTGTTCCTGCGGAGTGAGAGTTTCCGGTAACTGGCCCGAAACGCACGGGCAATGGCCTCGAATCTCCCGCGCACTAATTTCTGTCGCACGACAGAAATTAGGCCGAGTCGGAGGTTGAGCCGTGGCAGCAGCGTCAGTGACAGCGTCGGCGCATGGCGCCCGCGACCATGCCCGCGCCCAGGAGGGCACGAAGGTCGACACCATGCCCGTACTCCCCGCGAGCAGCTGGCCGGCGCCTCCTGAGGGCGTCGTCGCCGAGGACATCGTGTGGGCCGAGACCATGGCGGGCGGCAATTACACCCACAAGGTCCTGGCCCGTGGCACCGAGCTGCGGCTGACCGATCTCACCGGCGACGCGTGCGCGCACCTCCTGCTGTTCAGCGCCGACCGCCCCTGGGAGCGGCTGAACGCCGCCGACACCGTCAAGGTGCTCTGGCACGCCTACCTCGGCGAGGGGCACCTGCTCCTGTCCGACCAGGGCCGGGTCCTCGCCTCGGTCATCGAGGACACCTCCGGCCGGCACGACTGCCTCACCGGGACCTCCACCCTCGCGCGCAACACCGAGCGCTACGGGGACGGAACCCCTCAGTCCGCCTCTCCGGCCGGGCGCGAGCTGTTCAAGCTCGCCGCCCTCAAGAACGGCCTCGCCCCGCGCGACCTCCCGCCGTCCCTCTCCTTCTTCCAGGGCGTGCGGATCGCCGAGGACGGCTCCACCGAGTTCACCGGCTCCGCGGGCCCCGGCAAGGCTGTCACGCTCCGCGCCGAGCAGGACGTCACCGTCCTCATCGCCAACGTCCCGCACCCGCTGGACCCGCGCCCCGAGTACACCTGCACACACCTTGAGGTCCTGGCGTACCGGGCCGGGCCGACCGCCCCCGGTGACCCGCTGTGGGACGCCACGCCCGAGGGCCGCCGCGCCTTCCTGAACACTGCCGGCCACCTCACCGCCCGGGGGATCGCATGACCACCGCCACCACCGCTGCTGGCCGCGTCATCTCCGACGACACCGTCCCCGCCCGCGCCGCCTGGTCCGCCATCGTCCGCAAGGGCCGGCTGCTGACCATCACCGACCTGCACGGCAACCAGGCCGCGGACTTCCTCGTCTACGACGCGCACGACACCTCCGTGCGCTACAGCGCTCCCGACACCATCCACGCCCAGGGCAACATCTTCCTGACCACGGGCTCGGTGCTGCTGTCCAACGAGCACACGCCCCTGATGACCGTCGTCGAGGACACCTGCAGGCGGCACGACACCGTCGGCGGGGCCTGCTCCAAGGAGTCCAACACCCTCCGCTACGGCCACCACACCTGGTCGCAGCACGCCTGCGTGGAGAACTTCCTCGCCGAGGGCAGCAAGCACGGCCTTGGCAAGCGCGACCTGGTCTCCAACGTCAACTGGTTCATGAACGTGCCGGTCGAGAAGGACGGCACCCTCGGCATCGTCGACGGCATCTCGGCCCCGGGCCTGAAGGTCGTACTGCGTGCCGAGACCGACGTTCTCGCGCTGCTGTCCAACTGCCCGCAGATCAACAACCCCTGCAACGGCTTCGACCCCACCGCCGTGCGGATGACGATCACCGAGCCGGACGAGAGCGACGAGGGCTGAACACCATGACGTTCGACACCCTGCTGGTCGCCAACCGCGGCGAGATCGCGACCCGCATCATCCGCACCGCCCACAGGCTCGGCCTGCGCACCGTCGCGGTCTACTCCGACCCGGACCGCGGCGCCGCGCACGTCCGGCTGGCCGACGAAGCCGTACGGCTCGGCCCCGCACCCGCCAAGGAGTCCTACCTCGACGCCGACCTGGTCCTGAAGGCCGCCAAGGACACCGGTGCCGGAGCCGTCCACCCCGGCTACGGATTCCTGTCCGAGGACGCCGGCTTCGCGCGCCGCTGCGCCGACGCCGGCATCGTCTTCGTCGGCCCCACCCCCGAACAACTGGAGCTGTTCGGCGCCAAGCACACCGCACGCGCCGCCGCGCAGGCGGCGGGCGTGCCGCTGGCCCCCGGCACCGGGCTGCTGCCCGACGTGGCCGCCGCCCTCGCCGCGGCCGAGGAGATCGGCTACCCGGTCATGCTCAAGGCGACCGGCGGCGGTGGCGGCATCGGCATGCAGGCCTGCCACGGCGCCGCCGACCTCGCCGACGCCTGGGACCGTGTGCAGCGGGTGGCCGCGGCCTCGTTCTCCTCCGCCGGGGTCTTCCTGGAGCGGCTGGTGGAGCGGGCCCGCCATGTCGAGGTGCAGGTCTTCGGCGACGGACTCGGCAGGGTCGTCACGTTCGGCGACCGCGACTGCTCACTGCAGCGCCGCAACCAGAAAGTCCTGGAGGAGGCCCCCGCCCCAGGCCTTCCGGACCACGTCCGCCGTCAACTCGCCACCTGCGCCCGGGACCTGTGCGCAGCGGTGGACTACCGCTCCGCCGGCACGGTCGAGTTCGTGTACGACGCCGTCCGCGAGGAGGCGTACTTCCTTGAGGTCAACACCCGCCTCCAGGTGGAGCACCCGGTCACCGAGGAGATCTACGGCGTCGACCTCGTGGAGTGGATGCTCCGACTGGCGCAGGGCGACACCGCGGTCGTCACCGAGCCCCCGGCTCCCAAGGGCCACGCCGTCGAGGCGCGGGTGTATGCCGAGGACCCCTCCCGCGACCACCGCCCGAGCGCGGGCCTGCTGACCCGCGTCTCCTTCCCGGGGGACGTGCGCGTGGACACCTGGGTGGAGACCGGAACCGAGGTCACCACCTCCTACGACCCGATGCTCGCGAAGGTCATCGCGTACGGCGGCGACCGCGCCGAGGCGCTCGACCGGCTGGACGCGGCGCTCGCCGCGACCCGCGTCGACGGCATCGAGACCAACCTCGGCCTGGTGCGCGCCGCGCTGCGGGACACCGACGTGCGCGCCGCGGTCCACTCCACCGCCTCGCTCGCCGCGATCGTCGACCCGACACCACGCATCGAGGTCGTCGCGCCGGGCACCTTGACCACCGTGCAGGACTGGCCCGGACGCACCGGCTACTGGCAGGTCGGCGTCCCCCCGTGCGGGCCGATGGACGACCTGTCCTTCCGGCTCGGCAACACCGCGCTCGGCAACGACGAGGGCGCACCCGGCCTCGAATGCACGCTCCAGGGCCCCTCCCTGAAGTTCACCCGCCCGACGACGGTCTGCGTCACCGGCGCTCCCGCGCGGGTGACGATCGACGGCACCCCCGTACCGCAGTGGGAGCCGGTCACCGTCGAGGCCGGACAGGCCCTCGCCGTCGCGGCGCCCGAGGAGCACGGCCTGCGCACCTACGTGCTGTTCGCGGGCGGTCTGGACGTACCGGAGTTCCTGGGCAGCGCGGCCACCTTCACCCTCGGCCGGTTCGGCGGGCACGGTGGCCGCGCCCTGCGTGCGGGCGACGTCCTGCACGGCGCCGAGGCCCGTACGCAGACCTCCGTCGTCCCCCTCGATCAGCGCCCCGCCTTCGGCGGCGAGTGGCGCGTCGGTGCGCTCGAAGGCCCGCACGCCGCCCCCGAGTTCTTCACCGAGGACGACATCCGCGACTTCTACGCCGCCGACTGGAAGGTCCACTTCAACTCGGCGCGCACCGGCGTCCGCCTGGTCGGACCCAAGCCGCGCTGGGCGCGTACCGACGGCGGCGAGGCGGGCCTGCACCCGTCCAACATCCACGACACGCCGTACTCCATCGGCGCCGTCGACTACACCGGCGACATGCCCGTCCTTCTCGGCCCCGACGGACCCTCCCTCGGCGGCTTCGTCTGCCCGGCGACCATCGCCACCGGACAGCGCTGGAAGCTCGGCCAGTTCCGGCCCGGCGACACGGTCCGCTTCGTCCCGGTGAGCGCCGCGGCGGCTGCCGAGTTGCGGCACCACCCGGCCGCAGCCCCGCACGCCGACCGCGACGTGATCGTCGACGGCGGCATCCTCGCCCGCCTGGAGGAGACCGCCTCCCGCCCGTCGGTCACCTACCGGCGCAGCGGCGACGACAACCTCCTCGTCGAGTACGGGCCCATGCAGCTCGACCTCAGCCTGCGCATGCGCGTCCACGCGCTCGCCGAGGCACTGGCCGCGCGCGAGGTCGACGGCATCGTCGACCTCACCCCGGGCATCCGCTCCCTGCAGGTCCAGACGGACCCCGACATCCTGCCGCAGGACGAGCTCCTCGACACCGTGCTGCGGGTGGAGCAGGAACTCCCGGTCACCGACGAACTGGTGGTGCCCAGCAGGATCGTGCACCTGCCGCTGTCCTGGGACGACCCCGCGACCCGCGAAGCCATCGCCCGCTACATGGCGGGCGTGCGCGACGACGCCCCCTGGTGCCCGTGGAACATCGAGTTCATCCGCCGCGTCAACGGCCTGGAGACGGTCGACGAGGTCCACCGCACCGTCTTCGACGCCGAGTACCTGGTCATGGGGCTGGGGGATGTGTACCTGGGTGCGCCGGTCGCCACCCCGCTGGACCCGCGGCACCGGCTGGTCACCACCAAGTACAACCCGGCCCGCACCTGGACCGCGGAGAACTCGGTCGGCATCGGCGGCGCGTACCTGTGCATCTACGGCATGGAGGGCCCCGGCGGCTACCAGTTCGTCGGCCGCACCACGCAGGTGTGGTCGGGCTGGCAACAGCGCGGCGCCTTCGAGCCGGGCAAGCCCTGGCTGCTGCGCTTCTTCGACCGGATCAAGTGGTACCCGGTCGAGTCCGGCGAACTCCTGCAGCTGCGCGCGGACATCACCTCCGGCCGGTTCGTACCGAAGACCGAGGAGGGCACCTTCTCGCTCGCCGAGTACCAGAGGTTCCTCGCCGAGAACGCCGAGTCGATCGCCGAGTTCCGGGTCCGGCAGGGCGCGGCGTTCGGCGCCGAGCGCGACGCCTGGGAAGCGGCGGGCGAGTTCGCCCGCGCCGATACGGCCACCGAGGTCGCCCCGCCGACCACCGACATCACGGTCCCCGAGGGCGGCCATCTGGTCGAGGCCGAGTTCACCGCCTCCGTCTGGCAGGTCAACGTCGAGGTCGGCGACCGCGTGTCGGCCGGCCAGCAACTGCTCGCGCTGGAGGCGATGAAGATGGAGTCTCGGGTCCCGGCCCCCGCCGACGGCATCGTCACGGCGGTCCTGACCAAGCCGGGCAGCCAGGTCGAGGCGGGCACCGCCCTCGTCGTCCTAGCTCCCGCCCAGACCGCGCAGGCGGCTGCCTGATGCTGAAGCCAAGGGATGAGACGCGGGTGTGGCCGTGCCCGGTAGGGCGTGCGGTAACGGAGCATGGCGTAGATGACGGACGCGGCGCCGGCCGTGCGCAGGAAGGCAGGACCGCATGAACCGTATGAGCCGCACGACCACCGCCGTGGAGCGGGTACGGGCCGCATACGCGCGCATGGCGCAGGTGGACCGGCCCGAGGTGTGGATCAGCCTGCGCCCGCAGGCCGAGGCGGAGCGGGACGCCGCCGCGGTCGACGCGAAGGTCGCCGCCGGCCGGCGGCTGCCGCTGGCCGGAACGGTGTTCGCGGTCAAGGGCAACATCGACGTGGCCGGGCTGCCGACCACCGCAGGCTGCCCTTCGTACGCGTACCGGCCCGAGGCGGACGCCCCGGCCGTGGCCCACCTGAAAGCAGCGGGCGCCGTGGTCCTCGGCACCACCAACCTCGACCAGTTCGCGACCGGCCTGGTCGGCACCCGCAGCCCGTACGGCGCGGTCCGCAACGCCGCCGACCCGCAGTACGTCTCGGGCGGCTCCTCGTCCGGCTCGGCGGTCTCGGTCGCGCTCGGCATCGCGGACTTCGCGCTCGGTACGGACACCGCGGGGTCGGGCCGGGTACCGGCGGCCTTCAACGGAATCGTGGGCCTCAAGCCGACCATCGGGCTGGTCCCGACCGAGGGCGTCGTCCCGGCCTGCGCGTCGCTCGACTGCGTGACGGTCTTCGCCCGCACCCTCCCGGAGGCCGAGCGGGCGCTGTCCTGCATGGCGTCGCCGTCGGGGCGGCAGCTCCCGGCGCTGGAACAGCGGCGGCCGGGCCCGTGGCGGATCGCCGTCCCCGCGCCCGCGCAACTCGGCGAGCTGGACAAGGGATGGCCCGAGGCCTTCCGGACGGCCGCGGCCGTGCTCGCCGACGCGGGCGCCGAACTCCTGCCCATCGACCTGGAGCCCTTCACCGAGGCCGCGGCGATGCTCTACGAAGGCGCGTTCGTCGCCGAGCGCTACACCGCCGTCGGCACCTTCATCGACGAGCACGCGGGCTCCGCGGACCTCGACCCGACGGTGGCCGCGATCATCTCCCGGGCCCGGGACATCCCGGCCCATCGGCTCTACGCCGACAACGAGAAGCTGTCCTCCCTCCGCACCAGGGCTCTGGCCTCACTCAACGACGCGGACGCGCTGCTCCTGCCGACGACACCCGGCCACCCGACGATCGCCGAGGTCGAGGCCGACCCGGTGGGAGCCAACGCCCGGCTCGGCCGGTTCACCAACTCGACGAACCTGTTCGACCTGGCGGCGGTCGCCGTCCCGGTCGGCGAGGTGAACGGTCTGCCCTTCGGCGTCATGCTGATCGGCCCGGCGTTCACGGACGAGCGGCTCGCGCGTATCGCCGGGCTCCTCACCGCTCCACCGCTACGGCTCGCGGTGGTCGGTGCACATCTGTCCGGGCAGCCGCTGAACGGACAACTGCTCGCCCTGGGCGGCCGACTGGTTTGTACGACCACGACCGCGGACGCCTACCGGCTGTACGCGCTCAAAACGGTGCCTCCCAAGCCGGGCCTGGTCCGGGCCCGCGAGGGCGGCGGCGCGATCGAGGCCGAGGTGTGGCAGCTGCCCGCCGAGGGCCTCGGCGCGCTCCTCGCGTCGCTGCCCCGCCCGATGGCGCTGGGAACCGTGGAACTCGCGGACGGAAGCCTCGTACCAGGCTTCCTCTGCGAGCCCGAAGCCCTCGACGGCGCCCGCGAGATCACCACATTCGGCGGCTGGCGCGCCGCCCTGTCCGCCCTCCCACGCTCGGCAGACCCGCGCTGACCCTTCCCTCGTGGCCGCCGTCGGCGATGAGCGGGGCACTGCGCTACAACCCTGGGTCGGCTGCTTCCACCCTGCTGAGGAAGGCTTCCAGGACCTGGTGGAAGCGTTCCGGCTCCTCCGCCGAGGCCAGATGCGCGCTCTGCTCGAAGATGACCCACTCGGCGTTCCGGATCCTGTCGGCCAGCGGGCGGACCACCGCGGGGGTCGTCACGTCGTGGCGACCGGAGGCGATGAGTACGGGCAACTCCAGCTCGCCCAGGCGGGCAGTGACGACCCAGTCCTTGAGGTTGCCGGTGATGTTCCACTCCGTGCCCCACATCGTTTCGTACACGTCTTGGCGCCAGCCGGTGAACGAGCGCATGAGGTGATCGGGCCACGGATCCAACCGGCAGAGCCACTGCTGGAGAACTTCATGGTGGCTCCCTCATAGGCGTCGTCACCGGTGGTGCCCTCCGCGCAACCGGCCGAGCCCGAGCGCCTCCCGCACGGCTGCGACCTCCTCGACGAAGGTGTCCATGACCCATAGGGCCGGGTCGTCCGGGTGGTCGGACCGGCCGCAACCGAGCTGGTCGTAGCAGACGACCGGGCGCCCGCTCTCATCGGTGAGCGCCGCGGGGGTGCGCCCGCGTTCCTGCGCGATCTGGTCGTGCTCGCCCGCGAGGTCGCATCAGCGTGATCGCGAGTGGCTCTCCTTGCCCCTTACATACCCCCCGCGGGTATGTTACGGTGCGGCTGGCAGATACCCCATGGGGGTATACAGGGAAGGGGTAAGAACATGTCCGCCATCAATCCCAGGCGCTGGTGGGCGCTGGTAGTGCTCGCCGCCGCCCAGTTCATGGTGATCATGGACACGTCCATCATCGGGGTGGCGCTCCCCGAGATGCAGAAGGACCTCGGCTTCTCGCAGGGCGAGCTGCAGTGGGTCTTCAACGCCTACGTCATCGCGTTCGGCGGACTGCTGCTGCTCGGCGGTCGCCTCTCGGACCTGCTGGGAGCGCGCAAGATCTTCAGCACCGGCTGGGTCGTGCTGATCGCCGGCTCGATCGTCGCGGCTGCCGCGCAGACGGCCTGGGTGGAGGTCGTCGGCCGTGCCGTGCAGGGCGTGGGCGGTGCGCTGATCGCCCCGTCGGCCATGACCCTGCTGATGATGCTCTTCGCGCACGACCCGAAGGAGCTCGGCAAGGCGATGGCTCTGTACGGCGCCGCCGCACCCGCCGGTGGTACAGCCGGTGTCTTCCTCGGTGGCGTGTTCACCGAGTGGCTGAGCTGGCCGTGGATCTTCATCATCTACGTCCCGATCGGCGTCGCCACCCTCGCGGCCACCAAGCTGCTGCCCGCCGTCGAAAGTCGCCGTGGTGCCGTCGACGTGCTCGGAGCGGCCGCGGTCACGGCGGGCCTGGCGCTCGCCGTCTTCGCCATCGTCCGTGCCCCGGAGGTCGGTTGGACCTCCAGCGGTACCGTGCTCCAGCTCATCGGTGCCGCCGCGCTGCTCGTACTCTTCTTCGTGATCCAGAAGACCGTGCGCGAGCCGCTGATGCCGCTCCGCATCTGGAGTGTCCCGCGGCTCGGCTCGGCCAACCTGGCGATGACCCTGCTCGGTGCCGCGTGGATCCCCATGTGGTACTTCCTCAACCTCTACCTGCAGCAGGTGCTGGGCTACGGGGCCTTCGCGTCCGGCGCGGCCCTGTTGCCGATGACCGGCCTGCTGATGATCTTCATGACGGCGATCACGGCCAGGCTGATGGGGAAGTTCGGCGCCAAGCCGCTGATCGGCGGCGGTCTGCTGGTCCTCGCGGCGGGGCTGCTGTGGCTGTCCGCCGTCGAGCCCACGGGCACCTTCGTAGTCGACGTCTTGCCCGCCTCGCTGGTCGCGGCGCTCGGCATGTCGCTCGCCTACATCCCGGCGATGATGGCCGCGATGTCCGGAGCCCCACAGGAGCAGGCCGGTCTGGCGTCCGGCATCGTCAACACCACCTACCAGGTGGGCTCCGCCCTAGGTCTCGCGGCGCTGACCGCGGTCGCCACCTCGCAGGGCGCCGGCCAACTGGGCAACCTGCCCGCGCTGACCGACGGCTTCAGCGCGGCCTTCATCTGGGCCGCCGCGATCGCCGCGGCGGGCGGGTTGGTCACCCTGCTGGTGATGCGGAGCGACAAGGCCCCCGCTGCGCCGCAGGCCCACGCAGCTGCGACGGCGCAGGACGAGCGGGCCGGCGTCTGAACAGCACTGTCGGCGCCGGTGGGCACGTGGAGCCCCGCCGCCGCAGTTTCACCAGGGCAAGCACAACAGGAGAACCGTCGAAGGGCGGTCCGGCACCGGGCAATCGGTGCCGGACCGCCCTTTGCTCTCGGGTCGCAAGCCCGTCCCATCTCCTCCACAAAGGCCCGGCCGAAGACCGCGCTTGGGAGTCACCTGCACACTCGCCGCAGCAAACCAGCCATTCGCATGGCGAGTTAACCCGGTGTTTCAGGAGTGGTGGTCGGTCACTGCCGAGGAGCCG
>NZ_JACMSF010000073.1 GCF_014257025.1 Streptomyces cupreus | reverse complement strand
TGGACGAGGAGGAACTGGTCGCCGTCTGACGCGGCAGCAGCATCACCGCCGCCACCGGCACGGCAGCCAGGACCAGCCACGGCACGGCCGCCGGGAGCCCGCTGTTCAGCAGTGCGCCGGTCGCCGAGCTGCCGGCCAGCACGATCAGCCCGGACACCGAGGACAGCGCCCCGGTGTAGAGGCCGAGCCGTCCCTCGTCGGCGAGATCCGGCACCCAGGCCCGCGCGGCGGGCGCCACGAGCATCTGGCCGAGGGTGAGCAGCACGACGAACCCCGCCGCGGGCAGGAGCCCGGCCGAGCGCACCGCGGCCACGACCGCGAACCCGGCCGCGATGAGCAACAGCCCGGCCCCCATCGACCGGCGCAGACTGAGCCGCTCCCCCACCCAACGGGTGATGGGCAGTTGGGCGGTCACCACCAGCAGCGAGGACAGCGCGAACAGCCAGGCCAGCGCCTCCTGCGAGCCGGTCACACGCTCCACCTCCGCGGGCAGCGCGAGGTAGAGCTGGTTGTAGGCGAGCAGATAGGCGCCGTATGCGCCGCACAGCGCGAGAAAACGCCGGTTGCGCAGCAACGGGCCGACTCCGCCCCGGACTCGGACGCGCTCTCGCCCCGGGATGTGCTGCGGCAACAGCCAGGCGTGTCCGGCGAGGACGAGGACGAAGATCCCGGCGCCGCCCAGACACACCGTGCGGTAGTCGACGGAGAGCAACAGCGCCCCGAGCAGCGGCCCGACGAACGCGCCTGCCTGTCCGGCCACGGTGAACAGCGCGAGCACACGGGTCCGCGAACCGCCGTGGTGCTCATGCACGACGGCCTGCCGGGCGACCTCGGACTCCACCGCGGGCGAGAACAGCGCGGCGGCGAACCCGATCAGCAGGACGGCGCCGATGACGGCCCAGGTCTCCTCGGCGAACCCCAGCCACGCGAACCCGGCGATCCGCAGCACGCACCCGGCGAGTACGACGGGCCGGATGCCGTACCGGTCGGCGAGCGCCCCGCCCACCACGAAAAGCCCCTGCTGACTGAACGTCCGCAACCCGAGCACGAACCCGACGAGCCAGCCCGCCATGCCGATCGCCTGCCCGAGGTGTTCGGCGAGGAAGGGGAGGACGGCGAAGAAGCCGATGTTGAAGGCGAGTTGGGTGAGGATGAGCAGATGGAGGAGGGGCGAAAGCCGCGCACGGACGGGCGCGATGGTCATCGGGCTGCCAACTCCCTTGTCCTGGAGGGCCTGCGCCGGGGCAGCCGTGTCATGAACCGGGCCCGTACCAGCCGAGGGCGGGGAGCCAGCCGAGTTGGACGCCGACGACGGTGGCGAGCAGGGTGGCGGTGAGGAATTCGGGCAGCGCGGCGAGGACGGCGGAGCCGGTACCCCCGGCAGGCCGGCGACGGGCGCCCAGGTGGAGGGTGCGGGCGCAGATGAGCGCGGCGGTGACGACGGCTGTCAGCAGGGCGACGGCCATCAGCGACAGCGAGACGCCCAGGGCCTGGAGGACAACGGGGGCGACATCCCCGCCGCTGAGCCATGACCGCCCGAAGTCACCACGCCACAGCCCGCTCAACCCACTGCCCGAGCAGCCGGAACGGGCCTGCGTCGAGGCCGAGTTGGTCCCGGATGGCCGCCAGTACCTCGGGCGTGGGATCGCGGTCCGCCGAGCGTGCCTTGAGCACGGTGAGCGCGGGGTCGGTGTGCGAGACCCAGGGCAGCACACCGATGGCGCACACCAGGGCGACCGCTGTCCCCGCCCGCCACAGGAGGGCGCCTGTCTGCCGACGCACGTTCAGCGCCGGGTGCCGAGACCGACGAGGGTCCGCTCGTACGGGTCGAGCAGCGCGCCGCGCACCGAGGTGCCGACGCCGGTGATGATCCGCTGATGCACCAGGGGTACGACGGCGTCGGTGCCGAGGATCTCCGCCTCGGCGGCCATGGCCGCGTCCTGGCGCTCGGCAGTGTCGACGGCGTCCTCGGCCTTGGCGACGGCCCGGTCGACGTCCTTGTCGCAGAGCTGGGCGAGGTTGTAGCCGCCGTCGCAGGTGTAGTCGCTCGCGAGCACGGAGACGGGGTCGCCGGTGTCGACAAGGGTGTTGCGGGCGAGGACGAGGGCGTCGAACTTCCCGTCCAGCGCGTCGCTTTCGAGCCGCGAGTACTCGCGCAGTTCGACGGTGACGTCGAACCCCGCCTTCTCCAGCTGCTGTTTGAGCACCTGGGCGACTTCGGGAAGCTCGGGCCGGTTGTCGTAGGTGGCGAGGGTGATCGACGTGCCCTCGGCCTTGGCCGCTTCGGCGCGCCCGAGCGGAGCGGTCCGCCTGCCCTCGGCCCAGGCGACGGCGGGCCCGTAGATCCCGGCACCGGCGTCGGCGTACCCCTCGTACACGTCCTCGGCGAGCACGGAGGTGTCGACGGCCTGCCGGGCGGCGGCCCGGAGCGCGGCCGCCTCGAAGGGCCCGGACGCGGAGTTGAGCAGCAGGCTGGTGGTCCGTGTGGTGGCGGTGGCCTTACGGATGCCCTGGTCGAGCGAGGCCGCCTGGGCGACGGGAACGGCCTCGGCGAGGTCGATCTGCCCGGTGCGCAGGGCGCTGGTGCGGGCGGTGCCGTCCGGAATGAACTTGACGTCGATCCCGGGCGCTTGGGCACGACCGCCCCAGTAGTCGTCGTACCGGTCGAGGGTGGCGGCGGTGCTGCCCATGACCTTGGTGAGCTCGAAGGGCCCGGTGGCGGTGCCGACGAGATCGACGCGGTCGTCGGCGCCGTAGGCCTTGGCGGAGAGGACGGCCAGCGAAGGGCTGGACAGCCGCAGCGGCAGCACGGAGTCGGGGTCGTCGGTGGTGATACGTACGTCGGTGTCACCGGCGGCCTTGGCGGTGAGTCCGACGCCGGCCAGGGCGGCGGGCGCGGGCTCGGCCTCGGTGGCGTGGGTGAGCGAGGCGGCGACGGCGGCGGGAGTGACGGCGGTGCCGTCCTGGAAGGTCGCCTCGCGCAGCGTGAACACCCACGTACGCGCCCCCTCCTGCCGCCAGGAAGCGGCAAGTGCGGGAGCGGCGGCCCCGTTTGCGTCGAGCGAGGTCAGTCCCTCGGTGACGCCGAGCCGAGTGAGGATGGTGGCGTCGGCGCCATAAGGCGAAAGATTCTCGGCAGGCGGAAAGGCAAGCCCGACGCGCAACCGCCCCCCACCGGAGGCGTCGTCGGAGGACCCGCCACCGGAAGAGGCGAAACAGCCGACGAGGAGGGGAGCGAGCAGAAGAGAGGCAAGCAGACGAATCCGAAGCACGATCGCTCTACCGCCCCACCGGTATCTCGAAGTGAACGATCCCCTGCCCACCACCGGGATCCTCCCGCTCGTCATGCACCACGTTCCCGACGGACCGCCAGAACGCCTCGGCCCCCTCCACGGCCGGATCGGTATGCAAATACACGGCCCGATACCCCCCGTCCGCCACGGCGAAGTCGACCAGCCCCCGCACCAGCCGCCGAGCGATCCCCCGCCGCCGATGCCCAGGACGCACATAAACCCGCCGAACCTGCGCGGTCTCCCCGGACGGATACCGCTCGGCAACACCCCGAGGATTCGGCGGATGAGCCGGCCCCCGGGAGTCCAGGGCAGCGGTGGCGACGACCTCACTGTCGTGCTGGTCGACGGCGACGAGGAGGGTGTGCCGGTCGGATGCGAGGTAGGCGGCGGCAGGGTCGATGATGTCCCGGTGCCAGCGGGGCACATAGCCACTGCCGAAGTCGCGGTAGACGGTGTCGAGCATCACGGCCCGTGCAGCGTCCAGGTCCTCCGGGGCAGCCACTCTAATGCTGTAGTCGTGCACCTGCACATCATATGCATTAAGCCGAGCCGGATGATCACGGGGAGCCTGGCACACCGGCTGCATCAACTCCCGCCTGCCGCCGATGTGGTCCAGATCACTCGCCGCAAGTGCAGCGCCACAGAGGTCTCAAGGCCTTCTCACAGGTGTAGGTGACGGGCGACAGCAGGGGCGTGTGGATGCGGCGGGCTCGGGACGGTGGGTTCGACGGCTTTGTGGCCGCCCGGTGGTCGGCGCTGCTGCATCTCGCACGCCTGCTCACCGGAGGGGATCGTCACCGGGCCGAGGATCTGTTGCAGGAGTCCTTGGTCAAGCTGTGGTTCGTGTGGGCGAAGGTCGGCGAGGAGGCGCCGGAGGCCTACGTCCGTCAGGTCATGGCACGGGCCGCCGCACGGTCGGCACGGCGGCGGTGGTGGGGCGAACGGCCCGTCGAGCAGGTGCCCGAGGTGGCGCTGCCGGGCGATGTGTCCGCCGCCGTCGCCGAACGGTCGCGGCTGGAAACCGCGCTCGCGCAGCTGACTCCGAAGCAGCGGGCCGCCGTGGTGCTGCGCTACTACCAGGACCTGCCCGACCGGCAGGTCGCGGAGGTGCTGGGCTGCCCGGTGGGCACCGCCCGCTCGCACGCCTCCCGCGGAGTCGCCCGGCTGCGGCAGCTCCTGTCCGACGTCATCGAGCCGGTGGGGTGAAGGAGGAGCCATGGACCACTTCGAAGAGCAACTCGCGCGGATGATGCGCTCCTCCCAGGAGTACGCCCCCTTCGAGCTCCGCCAGCGGGAACGGCTCCAGGACGCGGTACGCACCCGGCGCCGGCTCCGAGCGGCCCGTAACGCCGCCGGATCGGTGCTCGCGGTGGCCGTACTCGCGCTCGCCCTGATGCTGCGACCCGGCGGGACACAGCAGGTCGAGCCCAGCTCCCCGGCCCCCGCACCCACCACTTCCGTGCCCGGCACCTCCCCCACGCCGACATCGGAACCGCCGAGCTCACCGCCGGTCACGAGCGACAGCTCGACACCCACCTCGCCGTCGACCACGGCCACATCCACATCCACATCCACGGAATCGGTATCGGTTCCCCCGCCGGAGACCTCCATCACCCCCTGACCGCGCCCCACGCCTTATGAACACCCCGCCCCGGCTGCCTTCGGCATGCCCCGCGGCAGAGCACAGACAAGGACAAACAGTGACAACGCAACGGGAGCAGCTCATGACGCGGCGACCCATAGACGTCGACCCCCGCGCCCCCGTTCTCGACCTCGTCGTCCCCGTCTTCAACGAGGAGGCGGGCCTCGAACGAAGCGTGCGCCGACTCCACGCCCATCTGCGCGCGGGCTTCCCATACCCCTTCCGCATCACCGTCGCCGACAACGCCAGCACGGACGCCACACCCCGCATCGCCGCCCGACTCGCCCGCGAGCTGCCGGAGGCGGAGTGGCTGCGGCTGGAGGAGAAGGGGCGGGGGCGGGCGTTGCGGGCGGCCTGGTCACGGTCGTCGGCGCCGGTTGTGGCGTACGTCGATGTCGATCTGTCGACCGAACTGGCCGCGCTGCTGCCGCTCGTCGCGCCGCTCATCTCCGGGCACTCCGACCTCGCCATCGGGACCAGGCTGGTGCCCGGATCGCGCGTGGTCCGGGGCCCCAAACGGGAGTTCATCTCCCGCGGCTACAACACCCTGCTCCGTTCCACCCTGGCCGTCGGGTTCTCCGACGCGCAGTGCGGGTTCAAGGCGGTACGGCGTGATGTCGCCGAGCGGTTGGTGCCGTTGGTGCGGGACGAGGAGTGGTTCTTCGACACCGAGCTGCTGGTGATCGCCGAACGGGCCGGACTGCGCATCCACGAGGTGCCGGTCGACTGGGTGGACGACCCGGACAGCCGCGTCGACCTCCTCGCCACCGCCCTCGCGGACCTGCGCGGAATCGTCCGGATCGGCACGGCTCTTGCCCGCGGCAGACTGCCCTCCGACGGAACGCGCCAAGGGCTGCTCCCCCAACTCCTGCGCTTCGCCCTCGTCGGCGCCGTCAGCACCGTCGCCCACCTGCTGCTCTACGCCGCCCTGCGTCCGGCGACCGGAGCGCAGGCCGCCAAGGCGCTCGCGCTCCTGGTGTGCGCCGTGGCCAACACGGCCGCGAACCGACGGTTCGCCTTCGGTGTGCGCGGCCGGGACGGGGCGCTGCGGCACCAGGCCCGCGGCCTGCTGGTCTTCGTACTCGGTCTGACGCTCACCTCGGGCGCGCTCGCCACGCTGCACCTCACGGCACCCGACGCCTCGCCGCGCACGGAACTCGCCGTACTCGTCGCCGCCAACCTCACCGCGACCCTGCTGCGGTTCCTGCTCTTCCGCGCCTGGGTGTTCCGCAAAGGGGCCCGATGAACGCCACCGACACCCGGCCGACCTGGAACGCCCGCTTCATGGAGGTCAGCCCTCAGCACCCGCTGCACAGAGCCGCCACACGCTACGGCCCCGTCCTCGCCCTCTACGGCGCCCTGAAGCTGATCGGCTTCACCGTCTTCCTGTACCTGCTGCACTCCGCGGGCGACTTCCGCGAGAAGCACCCCCGCTTCGGCGGCGGCGAGCACCCCTGGGACGTGCTCGCCACCT
Organism: Streptomyces cupreus; assembly: GCF_014257025.1. Taxonomy (GTDB): domain Bacteria; phylum Actinomycetota; class Actinomycetes; order Streptomycetales; family Streptomycetaceae; genus Streptomyces; species Streptomyces cupreus. Next base: position 26,256 of record NZ_JACMSF010000073.1, on the reverse strand, counting down.
GGGACGGCTGGTGGTACCGGCAGGTCGCGGAACACGGCTACGACCCCGCGCTCGTCCCGGTCCCCGCCCCCACCGGAATGATCACCCTCGAAGGCAACTCGGCCGCCTTCTTCCCGCTCTACCCGGCGTTGATGCGCCTGACCTCCGAAACCACAGGCCTGGGTTCGTACGGCGCCGGCCTGCTCGTCTCCGTCCTCGCGTCCTTCGCTGCCGCCCTGGGGATCTACACGGTCGCCGCACACCTCGGCGGGCGAAGGGCCGGACTCGCCGCCGCCGGGCTGTGGGCCGTATGGCCCGGCTCCGGCGTGGAGTGGGCGGTCTACTCCGACTCCCTCTACGTCGCCCTGGCCGCCTGGGCCTGTCATGCCATGCTGAGCCGCATCTGGCTCACCGCCGGCCTCCTCACCTTCCTCGCCGGCCTCAACCGCCCCACCGCGGGCGCCCTGATCGCGGCCCTGGGCGTCGCCGTCGCACTCGCCCTGCACCGCCATCGACGCGAGGAGGGCGTCGTACGACCGCTGCTCGCGCTGGCCATGGCACCGCTCGGCCTGTTCGGCTATCTGGCCTGGGTCGGACACCGAATGGGCGACTACGGCGGCTACTTCAAACTCCAGGACGGCGCCTGGGCGCACACCTTCGACTACGGCGAACAGACCCTGGACGTCCTCACCTCCGTCCCCGTGGGCCACTTCGACTACCTCTTCGCCTACCCCTTCGCGGACGTCATCGGCCTAGGCACGGTCCTGCTCGCCGGCACGATGCTCGGCCTGCTCCTGCGCCACCGCCCGCCGGCGCCGCTCGTCGTCTACACGGCCCTCACCCTGGCCCTGATCCTCGGCAGCCAGCAGATCTTCGCCAACGTCTCCCGCTACCTCCTGCCCGCGTTCCCCCTCTTCCTCCCCCTCGCCTTCGCCCTCCGCCGCCTCAGCCCCCTGATGATGTGCTGGCCCCTGGGCGTCGCGGCGGCGGCCTCCGGGTCGTACGCGGGGTATGCGCTGTTCGAGCTCGGGGTGCCGTAGCGGAGCGGGACCCCGAGCACTTGGCCGACCAGTCGCCTCTTGTCCCTCAGCCGTTGACAAAGGTCAGGCTGGTCGGGTCGTAGCGGTTTCCGGCGATCTGCTCGGCCGGCGCGGCTGCCTCGATGGCGGCGAGGTCCTCGGGGGACAGTTCCACGGCCAGGGCGGCGAGGTTCTCCTCCAGGTACCGCTGCCGCCGGGTGCCCGGGATGGGCACGACGTCGTCGCCCCGGTGCTGCACCCAGGCGAGGGCGAGCTGTCCCGCGGTGATGTCCTTCGCCGCTGCCAGCTTCTCCAGCCGCGCCACGATCGCCAGGTTCCGTTCGAGGTTGCCGTCGGCGAAGCGCGGCTGGCCGCGTCGTACGTCGTTGTCCGCCATCCCCTCCACCGAGCCGTAACGGCCGGTCAGGAAGCCGCGCCCGAGCGGCGAGAACGGGACGATGCCGATGCCGAGTTCGCGGCAGACCGGGGCGATCTCCGGCTCCAGGTCACGGGTCCACAGCGACCACTCGCTCTGCAGCGCGGTGATCGGGTGGACCGCGTGGGCACGCCGGACGGTGTCCGCGCTCGCCTCGGAGAGACCGAGGTGCCGGACCTTCCCGGCCTGTACCAGCTCGGCCATGGCGCCGACGGTCTCCTCGATCGGCACCTCGGGGTCGACCCGGTGCTGGTAGTAGAGGTCGATGTGGTCGACCCCGAGTCGGCGCAGCGAGGCCTCGCAGGCCTGGCGCACATACACGGCGTCGCCCCGGATCAGGGTGGGCTCGCCGAGGCGGTTGGCGAACCCGAACTTGGTGGCCAGCACCACCTGGTCACGGCGTCCGGCGACGGCCCTGCCGATCAGTTCCTCGTTGTGCCCGAAGCCGTAGAAGTCGGCGGTGTCCAGCAGGGTGACGCCGAGGTCGAGGGCGTGGTGCAGGGTGGCGATCGACTGCTCGTCGTCCGAGGCGCCATAGCCGTGACTCATGCCCATGCACCCGGGTCTGCCCGGGACGGTAGGAATTGGAGCGCTCTCCAAGTCAAGCGACGGTGGCCGCCCGCCGACGCAAAAACAGCTTGTGCGGACCGAGCAGAACCTCGACCCGCACAAGCTGGGATGTGTCCGAGGGGGGACTTGAACCCCCACGCCCGATAAAGGGCACTAGCACCTCAAGCTAGCGCGTCTGCCATTCCGCCACCCGGACCAGGTGTCTGCCGCCTTGCCGGGGGCGTTCCCGGCGGCGACATGGACAACAATACCAAGGTTTCGGAGTGCCCTTCACCTGCATATCTGTCCGGGAGGGGCGCTGTGGGAGGCCCCGCCGGAAGGTTTCACCAAGAGCGATCACATGCTCACCCTGGGGTGCCCTTGGCGCGGTCCTCGCAGGTCAGCAGGTGGAGTGCGCGGATGAGCGTGGCCGCTGTCTCCTCGTCCAGTGGGGCCAGAAAACTGCGCTCGGCCGAGCGGCGGGCCTGCTCGGCCCGCCGGAGGCACTCCTCGCCCGCGACCGTGAGCTCGACGATGTTCTTGCGCCGGTCCCGGGTGCTGCGCCGCCGCACCACCAGGCCGTGATCCTCCAGGCCGTCGAGGAGCGACACCATGGTGGTGCGGTCGACGCCCAGCCGGCCGGCCGCCTCCACCTGCGACAGCGGCCGCGCGCCGGACAGCACCGCAAGCACCGCCAGCTCATGCCCGTCCACCCCGTACGGAGCCAGCGCCGCGGCGGACGTCCGGGCCAGCTTGACCTGCGCGAGCCGGAGGAGGTGGCCGAGACGGGTGTCCTGGCGAGCGTCGGCGCGTGGGTCGGGGGTCGCGGGAGGTTCGTCACGGATCATGCGCAGACTGTAGCGATCAGCTTCCGCTCCGACCCGATCATCACCCCGACCCGATCTTCGAGGTCCCTCACGGCATGAGGTGGTACTCCGGGAAGTTCCCCGGCAGCCGCTCCCCCGCCGGCCCGTGCGTCACCGCACGCACCAGCAGTTCCCCGCCTACGAAGGCGCCGCGCCAGGACGCGCCGAACCCGCCGAACAGCTCGTCGCGGTCGCCGCGGGAGCGCGGTTTGCCGTGGCCGACCTTGAAGGCGCGGATCTGCGGGGCGAGCCGGTCGAAGGCCGACCGGTCGTCCGTGGACAGCGTGGCGACCAGGGCGCCGTTGGAGGCGTTCATGGCGGCCAGCAGCTCGGCCTCGGTGTCGACCAGGACGATGGTGTCGACCGGGCCGAACGGCTCCGCGTGATGCAGCGGTGAGGACGGCGGCGGGTTGAGGAGCGTGACGGGCTGGACGTACGCCGAGGTGTCCTGGCCGGGCAGGAAGCGCGCGTCGGACAGGCTGCCGCGGTGCAGCGGTACGGCGCCTCTGTCGACGGCCTCGGCGACCTGGTCGTGCAGTTCCTTGGCCTTGGCCGCGTTGATCACCGGGCCGAAGTCCAGTGCCGGGTAAGGGTCGTCGGGGTGTTCTACGGCCAGCGGATGGCCGACCCTGAGCGTGCGCACCGCCGGGAGGTACGCCGCCAGGAACTCGTCGAACAGCGCGCGTTGGACGACGAAGCGCGGGTACGCCGTGCAGCGCTGTTTGCCGTAGTCGAAGAGCCCCGGCACGACCGCCGTGAGCGCCTCCCAGTCCGTGTAGTTCCAGATGCCCCAGGTGTTGAGTCCCTCCTGTTCGAGTACATGTCGTTTGCCGAGGTCGGCGACGGCCGTCGCGACCGCGGCGCCGGTGTCGCGGCCGCCGACGAAGGAGACGCAGCCGATCTCGGGCGCCCGCACCAGCGCCTGGGACAGCTCGCCCCCGCTGCCGCTGACGAGGGTGACGGGTATTCCCTCGCGGGCGGCGAGCGCCGAGGCCAGGGTCAGACAGGCGACGCCGCCGTCGGTCGGGGTCTTGGCGATGACCGCGTTTCCTGCCAATGCCTGTACCAGTACTGCGTGAACGAGCACGCTCATCGGGTAGTTCCAGCTCGCGATGTTGGAAACCGGGCCGTCCAGCGGGGCCCGTCCGGTGAGCATCGGCTCGATGCCGTCGACGTACCAGCGCACGCCGTCGATGGCCCGGTCGACGTCGGCCTGCGCGAGCCGCCAGGGCTTGCCGATCTCCCAGACCAGCAGAAGGGCGAGGAGTTCGCGGTGCTGGGTGAGGGAGTCGAGGGTGGCCGCGACACGGGCGCGGCGTTCGTCGAGGGGGATGTGCCGCCAGGCGCGGTGCTGGTCGAGCGAGGCGCGTACGGCTCGGTGGGCGGTGGCCCGGTCCAGGCGGGGCGGGCCCGCGATGGGGCCCCCGTCGACGGGGCTGGTGGCGGGCAGGGCACGGCCGTCCGCCTGCCAGGTGCCGTTCCAGAGGTTGAGGACTCGGTCGTCCCGGAAGGCCTCGGGGGCGACGGCGAGACAGCGCTGCCAGGCATCGGCCCAGGAGGTGCCGGATTTGAGGGTGAAGGTGGTTGCCATGGGTTGCTCCGCTCTCGGTGCACAGTCGAGAGGAAAAGGGCCCGTAGGGCCTTCCTGGAAGGGTGGTGGTGGGAGACGGGCGGGCGGGGGTGCGGGGGCTGCGTGGTCTACCGCTGTTCTTCGAGGCGCGCGAGAACGAGCCTCGCGGTCTCCGTCGGGGTGCTCCCCACCCGTACACCGGCCGCCTCCAGGGCCTGCTTCTTCGCCGTCGCCGTACCGGAGGAGCCGGAGACGATGGCGCCGGCGTGGCCCATGGTCTTGCCTTCGGGGGCGGTGAATCCGGCGATGTAGCCGACGACGGGCTTGGTGACGTGGTCGCGGATGTATGCGGCCGCCCGTTCCTCCGCGTCGCCGCCGATCTCCCCGATGAGGACGATGAGTTCGGTGTCGGGGTCGTCCTGGAAGGCGGCGAGGCAGTCGATGTGGGTGGTTCCGATGACCGGGTCGCCGCCGATGCCCACGCAGGTGGAGAAGCCGATGTCGCGGAGTTCGTACATGAGTTGGTAGGTGAGCGTGCCCGACTTGGAGACCAGGCCGATGCGGCCGGGCTTGGTGATGTCGGCGGGGATGATGCCCGCGTTGGACTGGCCCGGGGTGATCAGGCCCGGGCAGTTGGGGCCGATGACGCGGGTGCCCTGGTCCTGTGCGTAGGTGGTCAAGGCGACGGAGTCATGCACGGGGATGCCCTCGGTGATGACGACCGCGAGGCCGATACCGGCGTCGGCGGCCTCGATCACGGCCGCCTTGGCGAAGGCGGGCGGCACGAAGACGACGCTCACGTCCGCGCCGGTCTGCGCGATGCCCTCGCCGACCGTGCCGAAGACGGGGACTGCCCGTTCGTCGAAGTCGACGGTGCGGCCCGCCTTGCGGGGGTTGACGCCGCCGACGACGTTCGTGCCCGCGGCGAGCATGCGCCGGGTGTGCTTCATGCCCTCGCCGCCGGTCATGCCCTGGACGAGGACCTTGCTCTCCTTGGTGAGGTAGATCGCCATGGTGTCCCGTCTCCTTAGGCTGAGGTGGCGAGTTGGGCGGCCTGCCGGGCGGCGCCGTCCATGGTGGTGGCCTGCTGGACCAGCGGGTGGGCGTGCGCGTCGAGGATGGCGCGGCCACGTGCCGCGTTGTTCCCGTCGAGGCGGACGACGAGCGGCTTGGTCAGGCGGACGGTGTCCAGGGCCTGCACGATGCCGTCAGCGACGGCGTCGCAGGCGGTGATGCCGCCGAAGACGTTGACGAAGACCGATTTCACGGCCGGGTCGGAGAGGATCACGGACAGTCCGTCGGCCATGATCTGGGCCGAGGCCCCGCCGCCGATGTCGAGGAAGTTGGCGGGGCGGGCGCCGCATCCGGCGACCACGTCGAGCGTCGACATGACGAGGCCGGCGCCGTTGCCGATGATGCCCACCTCGCCGTCGAGCTTGACGTAGTTGAGCCCCTTCGCGGCGGCGGCCGCCTCCAGCGGGTCGTCGTGCGCCTCTCCTTCGGTGCTCCAACGCGCCTGCCGGAAGGCGGCGTTGTCGTCGAGGGTGACCTTGCCGTCGAGGGCGAGGATCTGGCCCTGCTTCGTGCGGACGAGGGGATTGACCTCGACGAGCACCGCGTCCTCGCGGACCAGTACCTCCCACAGCCGGACGAGCACGTCGACGGTTTGCGGCGGAAGTCCGGCCGCCTCGGCGATCTCGCCCGCCTTCGCCGAGGTGACGCCCTCGGCCGGGTCTATGTGGACGCGGGCCACGGCCTCCGGCCTGCTAGCGGCGACCTCCTCGATCTCCATGCCGCCCTCGGCGGAGGCGATGGCGAGGAAGCGGCCGGCCGCCCGGTCGAGGACGTAGGAGACGTAGAACTCCGTCGCGATGTCCACCGGTTGGGCCAGCATCACCTTGCCGACGCGATGGCCCTTGATGTCCATGCCGAGGATCTGGCGGGCCGCCAGTTCGGCGGCGGCCGGGTCCGCGGCGAGCTTCACTCCGCCCGCCTTGCCGCGCCCGCCCGTCTTCACCTGTGCCTTGACGACGACACGTCCGCCGAGCCGGCGAGCGCTCTCGCGCGCCTGTTTCGCGGAGTCCGTGACCTCGGCCCTCGGTACCAAGATGCCGTGTTCCTCGAAGAGTTCCCTTGCCTGGTGCTCGTACAGGTCCATTCCGGCTCCTGACTCAAAAGTGCCGCACGCCCCCTGGACACCACCCACCGGATGCGGGATAACAAGCTTCATACAGTATTCGTCGACTGTATGCAATGTACCGCGAGAGCCGTTCCAACCCCCTACGAAGGGACAGGACTTCGCCATGCCCGACGACACCCAGGACGTCATTTCCGGTGGTCATCTCGTAGCCAAGGCCCTCAAGGCCGAGGGCGTCGATCGCATCTACACCCTGTGCGGCGGCCACATCATCGACATCTACGACGGCTGCGTCGACGAGGGCATCGAGGTCGTCGACGTGCGCCACGAGCAGGTCGCCGCGCACGCCGCCGACGGTTACGCCCGCATCACCGGCAAGCCCGGCTGCGCCGTCGTCACCGCGGGTCCCGGTACGACCGACGCGGTCACCGGCGTCGCCAACGCCTTCCGCGCCGAGTCCCCGATGCTGCTGATCGGCGGCCAGGGGGCGCTCACCCAGCACAAGATGGGGTCCCTCCAGGACCTCCCGCACGTCGACATGATGACCCCGATCACCAAGTTCGCGGCGGCCGTGCCGGACACGGCGCGCGCGGCGGACATGGTGTCCATGGCGTTCCGCGAGTGCTACCACGGCGCGCCCGGCCCCTCCTTCCTGGAGATTCCGCGGGACGTCCTCGACGCCAAGGTGCCCACCGCCAAGGCGCGTGTGCCCCGGCCCGGCGCCTACCGCGCGTCGACCCGCTCCGCCGGCGACCCCGAGGCGATCGAGAAGCTCGCCGATCTGCTGGTGCACGCCGAGAAGCCCGCGATCCTGCTGGGCAGCCAGGTGTGGACGACCCGTGGCACCGAGGCCGCCATCGAGCTGGTCCGCACCCTCAACATCCCGGCGTACATGAACGGCGCCGGACGCGGCACCCTGCCGCCCGGCGACCAGCACCACTTCCAGCTGTCGCGCCGGTACGCCTTCTCGGGCGCCGACGTCATCGTCATCGTCGGCACGCCCTTCGACTTCCGTATGGGCTACGGCAAGCGGCTCTCCCCGGACGCGACCGTCGTGCAGATCGACCTCGACTACCGGACCGTCGGCAAGAACCGCGACATCGACCTCGGCATCGTCGGGGACGCCGCACTGGTGCTCAAGGCGGTGACCGAGGCCGCCTCCGGGCGCCTGAACGGCGGTGCGTCCAAGCGCAAGGAGTGGCTGGACGAGCTGCGCTCCGCCGAGCAGACCGCGATCGAGAAGCGGCTGCCGCAACTGCGCTCGGACGCCTCCCCCATCCATCCCTACCGGCTGGTGAGCGAGATCAACGACTTCCTCACCGAGGATTCCATCTACATCGGTGACGGCGGCGACATCGTCACCTTCTCCGGTCAGGTCGTCCAGCCCAAGTCGCCCGGCCACTGGATGGACCCGGGCCCGCTCGGCACCCTCGGCGTCGGCGTCCCCTTCGTGCTCGCGGCCAAGCAGGCACGCCCCGACAAGGAGGTGGTCGCCCTCTTCGGCGACGGCGCCTTCTCCCTAACCGGCTGGGACTTCGAGACCCTCGTCCGCTACAACCTCCCCTTCGTCGGCATCGTCGGCAACAACTCCTCGATGAACCAGATCCGTTACGGCCAGAAGGCCAAGTACGGCGAGGCACGCGAGCGCGTCGGCAACACCCTCGGCGACGTCCACTACGACAAGTTCGCGCAGATGCTGGGCGGTTACGGCGAGGAGGTCCGCGACCCCGCCGACATCGGCCCCGCGCTCCGGCGCGCCCGCGAGTCCGGGAAGCCCTCGCTGATCAACGTCTGGGTCGACCCGGACGCGTACGCCCCCGGAACCATGAACCAGACCATGTACAAGTGAGGTGGTCCCCATGACTGGAACGCCGAACAAGGCCCTCGAAGGCATCCGCGTCCTGGACATGACGCACGTCCAGTCCGGGCCCTCCGCGACCCAGCTGCTCGCCTGGCTCGGCGCGGACGTCGTCAAGCTGGAGGCGCCGACCGGCGACATCACACGCAAGCAGCTGCGCGACCTTCCGGACGTCGACTCGCTCTACTTCACGATGCTCAACTGCAACAAGCGGAGCATCACCCTCAACACCAAGACCGAGCGCGGCAAGGAGCTCCTCACCGAGCTGATCCGGCGTTCCGACGTGATGGTCGAGAACTTCGGTCCGGGCGCGGTTGACCGGATGGGCTTCACCTGGGACCGCATCCAGGAGATCAATCCACGGATCGTCTATGCCTCCATCAAGGGGTTCGGCGAGGGCCCGTACACCAACTTCAAGGCGTACGAGGTCGTCGCGCAGGCCATGGGCGGGTCGATGTCGACCACCGGTTTCGAGGACGGGCCGCCGCTGGCCACGGGGGCCCAGATCGGGGACTCGGGCACGGGCGTCCACGCGGTGGCCGGGATTCTCGCGGCGCTGTTCCAGCGCGAGACCACCGGGCGTGGTCAGCGGGTGAACGTGGCCATGCAGCACGCGGTGCTCAACCTCTGCCGGGTGAAGCTGCGCGACCAGCAGCGCCTGACCCATGGCCCACTCGCTGAATATCCCAACGAGGACTTCGGCACGGAGGTTCCCCGCTCCGGAAACGCGTCCGGCGGCGGCCAGCCGGGCTGGGCGGTCAAGTGCGCACCGGGCGGGCCGAACGACTACGTGTACGTCATCGTGCAGCCCGTCGGCTGGAAGCCGATCAGTGAGCTCATCGGCCGGCCCGAACTCGCCGAGGACCCCGAGTGGGCGACACCCGAGGCCCGGCTGCCGAAGCTCAACAAGATGTTCCAGCTGATCGAGGAGTGGTCCTCGACCCTGCCCAAGTGGGAGGTGCTGGAAAAGCTCAACACGCACAACATCCCGTGCGGTCCGATCCTGTCCACCAAGGAGATCATCGAGGACTCCTCGTTGGTCGACAACGAGATGGTCGTCACCGTTCCGCACCCCGAGCGGGGCGAGTTCGTGACCGTCGGCAGCCCGCTGAAGCTGTCCGACTCCCCTGTGGAGGTGACCAGTTCACCGCTGCTCGGCCAGCACAACGAAGAGGTCTTCATCGGCGAGCTCGGCCTCGGCGACGAGGAGCTGCGCCTGCTCAAGTCGAACGGAGTGATCTGACGTGATGGCCGAAGACCGGGTCCTGAGGGTGCGCACGATCCTCGACTCCGTGCGGGCCGAGGGACGCACCGCGCTGACCGCGCCCGAGGGCAAGGTGATCGCCGACGCGTACGGGATCGCCGTACCCGGGGAGGAGCTCGCCACCGACGTCGAGGAGGCGGTGGCGTACGCGGCGCGCTTCGCCGGGCCCGTGGTGATGAAGATCGTCTCTCCGGACATCCTGCACAAGACCGACGCCGGCGGAGTGATCGTCGGAGTCGAGGGCGCCGCCGACGTAAGGGCCGCCTTCCACACCATCGTCGACAACGCGCGCGCGTACGACGCGTCCGCGCGCATCGAGGGCGTCCAGGTCCAGGAACTGCTGCCGAAGGGGCAGGAGGTCATCGTCGGCGCGGTGACGGATCCGACGTTCGGGAAGGTCGTCGCCTTCGGGCTCGGCGGGGTGCTGGTCGAGGTCCTCAAGGACGTCACCTTCCGGCTCGCGCCCCTGGACGCGGACGAGGCCCTGTCGATGCTGGACTCGATCCGGTCGGCGGAGATCCTGCGCGGGGTGCGCGGGCAGGCGGCCGTGGACCGGTGGGCGATCGCGGAGCAGATCCGCCGGGTGTCCCAACTGGTCGCGGACTTCCCGGAGATCGCCGAGGTCGATCTCAACCCGGTGATCGCCACGCCGGAGGGCGCGGTGGCCGCCGACATCCGCGTGATCCTCGCGGAGAAGCAGCAGCCGCCGCGCCGGAGGTACACGCGCGAGGAGATCCTCACCTCGATGCGCCGCCTGATGCAGCCCTCCTCGATCGCCGTGATCGGCGCCTCCAACGAACAGGGCAAGATCGGCAATTCGGTGATGCGCAACCTCGTCGACGGCGGATTCTCCGGGGAGATCCATCCGGTGAACCCCAAGGCCGATGACATTCTGGGCCGCAAGGCGTACAAGAGTGTCACGGACGTTCCCGGTGAGGTGGATGTGGCGGTCTTCGCGATCCCCGCCAAGTTCGTGGCCTCGGCGCTTGAGGAGGTGGGACGCAAGAACATCCCCAACGCAGTGCTGATCCCCTCCGGATTCGCGGAGACCGGGGAACACGAGCTCCAGGCCGAGATCGTGGCCATCGCCGAACGGCACGGCGTCCGGCTGCTCGGGCCGAACATCTACGGCTACTACTCGACGTGGCAGGACCTGTGCGCCACGTTCTGCACGCCGTACGACGTCAAGGGCGGGGTGGCGCTGACCTCGCAGTCCGGTGGCATCGGCATGGCCATCCTGGGCTTCGCCCGCACCACGAAGACGGGCGTGTCGGCGATCGTCGGTCTCGGCAACAAGTCGGACCTGGACGAGGACGACCTGCTGACCTGGTTCGGTGAGGATCCGCACACCGAGTGCATCGCGATGCACCTGGAGGACCTCAAGGACGGCCGGGCCTTTGTGGAGGCCGCTCGGGCGACCGTACCGAAGAAGCCTGTCGTGGTGCTCAAGGCAGGCCGGACCGCGGCCGGAGCCAAGGCGGCCGGGTCGCACACCGGGGCGCTCGCGGGCGACGACGCCGTCTACGACGACATCCTGCGGCAGGCCGGGGTCATCCGGGCGCCCGGTCTGAACGACATGCTGGAGTACGCGCGCGCGTTGCCGGTGCTGCCCACCCCCGAGGGCGACAACGTCGTGATCATCACCGGGGCCGGCGGCAGCGGCGTGCTGCTGTCCGACGCGGTCACCGACAACGGCCTGTCCCTGATGGAGATCCCGTCCGACCTGGACGAGGCCTTCCGGAAGTTCATCCCGCCCTTCGGGGCCGCGGGCAACCCGGTCGACATCACCGGGGGCGAGCCGCCGTCGACGTACGAGGCGACGATCCGGCTCGGTTTGGCGGATCCGCGCATCCACGCGCTGGTCCTCGGCTACTGGCACACCATCGTCACTCCCCCCATGGTCTTCGCCGAGCTCACCGCGCGCGTGGTGGCCGAGTTCCGCGAGCGCGGGATCTCCAAGCCGGTGGTGGCTTCGCTCGCGGGCGACGTCGAGGTCGAGGACGCCTGCCAGTACCTGTACGAGCGAGGGGTCGTGGCGTACCCGTACACGACCGAGAAGCCGGTGGCCGTACTGGGCGCGAAGTACCGGTGGGCGCGGGCGGCGGGGTTGTTGGGGGGCGGTTCATGAGGTGAGGCAGCGGGGGGCCGGCCGACGGTGCGCGTCGGCCGGCCCCGGGACCCGCGCGCGCACGAAAGGCAATGGACAGGGGGCGCTGGCCAGAACTTTCGACGCAAGGGGTGCAACTGACGTGACAACTACCGACGTTACAGGGGTCGCCACCTATCGGGAGGTGACCGACAAGAACGGACGCGTCTACCGTGTCGGTGAGTCCGACATCGACATCATGGGCCGCAAGCGCAAGTGGATGGTGATCCTGCCCTGGGTCGGCATGATGGGCATCTCCTCGGCCGAGTACGCGTTCGCGTCCGCCGAGGACACGCTCCACGAGGCGCACCACTGGTCCAGCGGCAGCATCTACTGGATGATGACCGTCTGGGTGTTCTGCCAGGCCGCGGTCGCCTTTCCGGCGGGGCGGCTGCGTGAGAACGGCAAGCTGCCGGCGCGCTGGGCGATGATGCTGGGCTCGGTCGGCACGCTGCTCGGCTATCTGTCGCTGGCGTACGCGCCACATGTCGCGATCGCCTTCTTCGGGTTCGGCATGTTCAGCGGCATGGGCGCGGGCATGGTGTACGCCACCTGCGTCAACATGGTCGGCAAGTGGTACCCGGAGCGCAAGGGCGGCAAGACCGGCTTCGTCAACGGCGGTTTCGCCTATGGCTCGGTGCCGTTCGTCTTCATCTTCACCGGCTTCATGGACGGCTCCAACTTCCGCTGGGTGCTGGTGTCGGTCGGCGTCTTCCTCGCCGCGGTGGTGGCGGTCGCCGGCTTCTACTTCCGGGACCCGCCGAAGGACTGGTGGCCGGCGAGCATCGACCCGCTGAACCCGCCGAATGACCCGCGGGCCCGGCGTTCGCTGGAGAAGAACCCCCCGGCCGACAAGCAGTACTCCCCGCTGGAGGCATGGAAGACCGGCCGGGTGGCGCTGATGTGGTTCTGTCTCGCCTGCACCTCCGGCGTGAACATCTTCGGCATCGCCTTCCAGGTCGACATCGGTGAGGATGCGGGCTTCGCGGCCGGAATCGTGGCCACCGCGATGTCGCTGAAGGCGATCGTCAACGGCACCGGGCGCGGCGTCATCGGCTGGCTCTCCGACCTCTACGGCCGCAAGCAGTGCCTGCTCTATGTGTGCGCCATCCTGGGCCTCGCCCAGTTCGGCATCATCTGGTCGGCCGAGATCAAGAACCTGCCGCTGTTCCTGATCTTCTCCGCCATCTCCGGCTTCGGCGGCGGTGCCATCTTCCCGATGTTCGCGGCGCTGACGGCGGACTACTTCGGCGAGAACAACAACGCCACCAACTACGGGATGGTCTACAGCTCCAAGCTCGTCTCCGGTCTGGGCGCGGGTATGGGCTCCGTGGTCGTCGGCGCCTGGGGCTACAACGGCGCCTTCACCCTGGCGGGCTGCATCTCGCTCTTCGCCGGCTGTGTGGCCCTGTTCCTCACTCCGCCGGGACACGACAGGAACAAGCGCCGTATCACTCCCAACCCGCAACCGCTCGGCGAGGAAATGGCGTGAGATGACGGCAGGGCCGTTTCGTCGGTCAAAACCTGAGGAGGCCCTCCCCACCACGGGGAGGGCCTCCTCAGGTGTGTACGGCCGTCAGCATTTCTCGCGCAGTGAGTGCAGGTGCTCGCTCGACCGCCGGGCGAAGGTGAAGGACTCGGTCGGGTTGTCGTGCTCGGCCTGCCAGTGGTGAGCGAGCCGTTCGCCGCGCAGCCGGGTCACGCCGGAGATGAACCGCTGGTAGTCGATGTCTCCGTCGCCGACGTCGACCATGCGGTAGCCGTAGGTGTTCGCCGGGTCGCTGACGCCGTCCTTCACATGGAACAGCGGGTAGCGGTGCGGCTGCTTGAGGACGTAGTCGAGCGGGTCGAAGGGCGCGGGCGTGCCGTCGGGCCGCTTGGAGAAGCGGAACTGGCCCGAGTACGCCCAGAAGATGTCCATCTCCAGGTGGACGAGGTCGGGGTCGGTCTCGGCCAGCAGCACGTCGTAGAGGCGAACCTTGGGGTTGTCGCTGGCGAAGGAGAACTCCTCGGAGTGATTGTGCTGGTAGAACTTCATGCCGCGCGCCCTGGCGGCCGCGCCGTAGGTGTTGAACTCCTCGGCGGCACGCTTCCAGGCGTCGACGGTCGAGCCGTAGCGGAACGGGCCGGACGCGGTGCCGATGTGCTTGAGGCCGAGGGCCTGGGCATCGTCGAGGACCTTGGTGAGATTCTGGGCGAAGGTGTAGGCGTTCGGGTCGTTGGAGTAGTAGCCGACATGGCTGCCGATCGGGTTCAGGCCGTGGTTCCTGGCCAGCCGCTTGAGCTGGGCGAGGGTGATCGGGCCTGCCGAGCCCTGGGTGTAGCCGGCGAACTCGACCTCGTCGTAGCCGTACTTCTCCAGTTCGGCGAAGACGGCGGCGAAGCCGAGGGTGGAGACCTTGTCGCGCAGGCTGTAGAGCTGGATGCCGAGCCGCCCTGGCGGCAGGACGGGGCGGCCGCGGCCCGCGTCGGAGGTCCCGGCGTCGGTGGCGGCCGTGGCGGGGGTCGCCGCGGCGCCCAGCAGAGCGGCGGCGGTGGCGCCCGCGGCCACGCCGAGCATGCCGCGTCTGCTGAGGCGGTGGGTGAGTTCGGGATCGGTCTGGGATATGCGGCTCATGCTGGAACTCCTCGTGGTCACGGGGCGTTGTCAGTGGTGAGTGCTTCACTTGGGACCAGTCGGACCTGGTGGGTTCATCCCTCAGGTGAGACCGGCGAGTTGGAGCAGCAGTGACTTCACATCGGTGGCCGCGAGGCGGTCACCGACAGCGCGGGGGGTGGAGCAGATGAGGAGCGGACCGTCGTCGTCGCTCGCGGGAAGGCGGCCGTGGCTGCCGCGAATAGGTGAGGGATCCAGGGGCACGACCGCCATGCGGTAGCGCATGCCGAGTTTCTTGCGCGCCAGCGCGGTCGCGGCCTTGACCTTGACGTAGGGGTCGAGTGGGTCCATGAAGAGTTCGACCGGGTCGTAGCCGGGTTTGCGGTGGATCTCGACCAGGCGCGCGAAGTCGGGCGCGCGGTCGTCGTCGAGCCAGTAGTAGTACGTGAACCAGGCGTCCGGCTCCGCCACGGCGACGAGTTCGCCGGAGCGCGGATGGTCGAGATGGTGCGCCTTCTTTCCCTCGTCGTCGAGGAGTTGCCCGAGCCCGGGCAGCCCCTCCAGCGCGGCCCGGGTCGCGTCGAGGTCCTCCGGGCGGCGCACATAGACATGGGCGATCTGATGGTCGGCGACGGCGAAGGCGCGGGACGCCATCGTGTCCAGATACTCCATGCCGTCCTGCGTGTGCACCTCCAGCAGGCCCGCACGGCGCAGGGCGCGGTTGATGTCGACGGGGCGGCTGACGCGGGTGATGCCGTACTCGGACAGGGCGACGACGGTACGGCCTTCCGTGCGGGCGTCGTCCAGGAGCGGGGCCAGGGCGGTGTCCAGCTCGGCGGCCGCCTTGAGGGAGCGCGGGTCGTCGGGGCCGAAGCGCTGCAGGTCGTAGTCGAGATGAGGGAGGTAGCACAGGGTCAGGTCGGGCCGGCGGGTGCGCATGATGTGGCGGGTCGCGTCGATGATCCAGCGGCTGGAGACCAGGTCGGCGCCGGGTCCCCAGAAGTGGAAGAGCGGGAAGGTGCCGAGTGTGTCGGTGAGTTCATCGTGCAGGGCCGGGGGCCGGGTGTAGCAGTCGGGTTCCTTGCGGCCGTCGGCGTAGTAGACCGGACGGGGGGTGACGGTGAAGTCGGTGTCGGCGCCCATGGCGTACCACCAGCAGATGTTGGCGACGGTGTAGCCGGGGTGGGCGCGGCGGGCGGCGTCCCAGAGTTTGTCGCCGGCGACCAGGCCGTTGTGCTGGCGCCACAGGAGTACGTCGCCGAGTTCACGGAAGTACCAGCCGTTGCCGACGATGCCGTGCTCCGAGGGGTGCGCGCCGGTGAGGAAGGTGGACTGGGCGGCGCAGGTGACGGCGGGCAGGACAGTGCCGAGCACGGCGCGGGAGCCGGACCGGCCGAGGCGCTTGAGGTGGGGCATGTGATCGAGGAGACGGGGGGTGAGGCCGACGACGTCGAGGACGAGGAGCGGGGTGGGACCGGTGCCCGGGGCGGTCCGTGGGGTGCTCGTGCTCATGGGAGCTCCTTCAGGCCGAGGTCCGTCAACAGGTCGCGGGCGAGGGTGAGTTCGGCGGCGATGCCGTCGGCGAGCTGGGCCCGGGTGGTGGGGCGCAGCTCGGGCGGGAGGGCCTGCCAGGTGTAGGTCTCGACCTCCAGATGGCGGGCGAGCGGGTGCGGGCCGCCGACGAGCCGGGCGAGGGCGGCTTTCAGGACGGGGAGTGTGGAGGTGAGGGGCGCGGCGGGGGCCGCGTGCAGCGGGACGTGGAAGTGGGAGCGCCAGGGCGCCGCGTCGGGGAGCGCCTGGCCGCCGAGGGCCTCGCCGAGGTCGTCGGTGCCGCGCAGGCCGGCGGCGGTGCTGGTGCGGGTCTGGTGCAGGAAGCGGGGTTCGTCGAAGGCGGCGAGGGCCTCGCGGACTTCGGGGAGGTGTGGGTGCTCGGCGTGCAGTGCTGCCGAGAGCTGGGATTTCACGACAGGTATGCGGGACGCGGCAAGGGCGTCCAGGGCGGTGTGCGGATCTTCGAAGGAGGTGGCGAGGTGGCAGGTGTCGACGCAGATGCCGATGCGGGGGTGGTCGATCGCGGTGAGGGGGGCGATGGCGTCGCCGGTGGTCTCGATGACGCAGCCGGGCTCCGGTTCCAGGCCTATGCGGATGGAGCGGCCGGTCAGTTCCTCCAGCGCGTCGAGGCGTTCGCCGAGGGTGCGCAGCGCGGTGTGGGCCGTTTCGGTCGGCCGGGTGCGCCAGGCGAGCGGGAGGGTCGAGACGCTGCCCTCGTCGATGTCGTCGGGGAGCAGTCCGGTGAGGACGCGGGCGAGGGCGGTGGTGTGGTCGAGGCGCTCGGGGTCGGTCCAGTCCGGACGGTAGACGCGGTACTTGACCTCTTCGGCGCCGAAGCCCTCATAGGGGAAGCCGTTCAGGGTGACGACCTCAAGGCCTCGGCGGTCCAGTTCGCAGCGCAGGCCGCGCAGGGCGGACGGGTCGGTGACGAGGGCGTGGGCGGCGTCCTTGGCGAGCCACAGGCCGATGCCGAGGCGGTCGCGGCCGAGGCGGCGGCGGACGGGTTCGCAGTGGTCGCGGAGCTGGGCGAGGACGCCTTCGAGGGTCTCGGCGGGGTGGACGTTGGTGCAGTAGGCGAGGTGGACGGTGGAGCCGTCGGGGTGGCGGAAGCGCATGGTTCACGCCCCGCCGCGGAGGATGGAGTTGCCTTCGTGGGTGGCGTCGGTGGCGGCGACGTCCAGGTTCAGCCGGCCGCTGAGCCCGTAGAAGGCGACGGGGTTGCGCCACAGCACCCGGTCGACCTCGTCCTCGCTGAAGCCCTCGGCCAGCATCAGGTCGCCGACCCCGCGGGTCTTGAGGGGGTCGCTGCGGCCCCAGTCGGCGGCGGAGTTCACCAGCACCTGCTCGGGGCCATAGGCACGGAGGATGGCGACCATCCGTTCCTCGTCCATCTTGGTGTCGGGATAGACGGAGAAGCCGAGCCAGCAGCCGCTGTCCTTGGCCTCCTTGACGGTGGTCTCGTTGAGGTGGTCGACCAGGACGCGGTCCGGGGGCAGTGCGGACTCCCGGACGACGTCGAGGGTGCGGCGCAGGCCGGCCGCCTTGTCGCGGTGCGGGGTGTGCACGAGCGCGGGCAGTTCGTGGTCCGCGGCGAGCTGGAGCTGGGCGGCGAGGGCGGTGTCCTCGGCGGGGGTCATCGAGTCGTAGCCGATCTCGCCGACGGCCACGACCTGGTCCTTGACGAGATAGCGGGGCAGTTCGTCGAGGACGGGCAGACAGCGCGGGTCGTTCGCCTCCTTGGGGTTGAGGGCGAGCGTGCAGTGGTGGGCGATGCCGTACTGGGCGGCACGGAAGGGTTCCCAGCCGAGGAGGGAGTCGAAGTAGTCGAAGAAGGTGGCCGGCGAGGTGCGGGGCTGGCCCAGCCAGAAGGAGGGCTCGACGACGGCACGGACGCCCGCGGCGTGCATGGCCTCGTAGTCGTCGGTGGTCCTGGACGTCGTATGGATGTGGGGATCGAAGATGCGCATCAGGACTCCTTGCCGTGGGGGTGGGCCGAGCCGTGCGGTGGGGGTGTGGAGCCGGATTCGGTCAGAGCCAGGACGCGGTACAGGTCCTCCGGTACGGGACGGCCCGCGGCGGTGCGTTCGGCTGCGTAGTCGCCGAGCATGC
This sequence comes from Streptomyces cupreus, assembly GCF_014257025.1. Taxonomy (GTDB): domain Bacteria; phylum Actinomycetota; class Actinomycetes; order Streptomycetales; family Streptomycetaceae; genus Streptomyces; species Streptomyces cupreus. The sequence continues at coordinate 8,176 of NZ_JACMSF010000073.1, read as the reverse complement.
GGGCGAGTTCGGCGTCGGCGCGGGCCCGGCCCTCCAGGTCGGCCACCGCGCTGACGGACACGCCGGTGAACAGGCACTTCAGGACCGCGTGCCGCCACTGGTGGGGGTCGAGGTGCCGGGCGGCGTACGGCCCGACGGCGGCGGCGAGAAGGCCGGTGTCGTTGGTGCGCAGGGCGTCCTCGATCAGCGGGAGGGCGTCCGGGCCGGGCACGAGATGGGGCAGGGCGTGCAGGACGGCGCGGCGTTCGGCGCCGGTGCCCTGGAAGTAGACGCGGGTGACGGCGTCGGTGTCGGCTCGGGCGGCGTGCAGGATGAGGACGCGTGCGGCGTCGGCGTACTCGGAGCCACAGCGGCGGCCCGCCTCGGCCAGGCGCAACTCCCATACGGAGATGGGCCCGTGGGTGCCGGGGTTGGCGGCGGCCTCCTCGAGGGCCTGGTCCAGCCAGGCACGGGCGGCTCCGGCCAGGTGGGTGGTGAGGTGGGCGTGGAGGGTGGGAGGTGGGGTGAGGGCGAGGGGGGTCGGGGGAACGCCCTCGGTGGGCTGAGGGCGGCTCGGAGCGGGCCGAGAGTCCTGGTTGCCCGCCGCCGGGGCGCCCGTCGTGGGGCGGGGGTGGGTCATGGGGTGCTCCCTTCGGGGGTGGCGGAGGGCTCGCCGGGGTGTGAGGGCTCGGTGGGTGCCGCGGCGACGGTGGCGGCGTTGCGGAGGAACGGGAGGGAGAGTTCGGCGTGGTGGGGGCCGGCGTGGGAGTGGCGGGGCAGTTCCACGACGGTCAGGCCCTGGTAGCCGGTGGCGGCGAGGGCCGCGAGGACGGGCGGGAAGTCGATCTCGCCCGCTCCGAAGGGGAGGTGTTCATGGACGCCGCGGCGCATGTCCTCGATCTGGACGTGGCGCAGCCAAGGGGCGGCGGCGCGGACGCAGTCGGCTGGAGGGAGGGGTTCGAGGCACTGGCAGTGGCCGATGTCGAGGGTGAGTCCGAGGGGCTCGGGGTCGCCGAGGACGCGGCGGAGGTGGTGGAAGTCGGCGAGGGTGGCGAGGAGGTGACCGGGCTCGGGTTCGATGGCGAGGGGGACCTCGGCGGACGTGGCCGCGTCCAGGACGGGGGCCAGGGCCTCGGCCAGGCGTTTCCAGGCGGTGTCCGGGTCGGTGCCGTCCGGGGTGATGCCGCTGAAGCAGTGCACGGCGTGGGCGCCGAGGTCGGCGGCGATCCGGACGGCACGGATCAGGAGGCCGATGCGGCGGGCGCGGGCGTTCGGGTCGGGGTCGAGCAGGGAGGGGCCGTGTTTGCGGCGCGGGTCGAGCACATAGCGGGCGCCGGTTTCGACGGTGACGCCCAGTCCGAGGGTGTCCAGACGGTGGGCGACTCGGTCGACCCGAGCGGCGAGGTCCGGGGCCAACGGGTCCAGGTGCATATGGTCGAGGGTCAGTCCGACGCCGTCGTAGCCGAGGTCGGCGAGGAGACCGAGGGCGTCGTCCAGGCGGAGGTCGGCGAGGCCGTTGGTGCCGTAGCCGAAGCGGAGGGAGGTGGCGGAGAGGGGGCGGCCTGCTGCGGGGGTCATGTGATGCTCACCTTCCTCGCGAACCGGCGGCCCAGCGGGGCGAGGGCCGCGACGAGCAGGGCGGTGGCCGTGGCGCCGGAGCGGGCGGCGAGTGCGGCCTGGAGGGGGATGGTGGCGCGGATGCCGCCGCCGACGGCGCGTTGGGTGAGTGGGGGTGAGGGGTTGAGGGCGGCGTGGAAGTAGGGGCGGGCGGCGGTGGCTGCGTAGGCGGTGGCGAGGGCTTGGCGGAGGGAGGAGGGGAGGGTGGGGAGCTGTGGCCGGTGACGGTGGCCGGGGGCAAGGGCAGTTGCGCGGGTGGCGGGTGAGTGGGCCTGTGTGGCGGAGGGGGCCTGCGCACTCGGGATACGCGCCAGGCCGTGCGCGCCGGTCGTGCCAGCGGTGCCGGACGGAGCGTGGTCCCGGCCGCGCAAGGGAGAGGAGGTGCCGCGCGTGATCAGGCCCGTCAGCAGGGCAGTTGTAGCCAATGCCGCCAGAGGTGCCACGGATGAGCCACCCTGATTCTCCTGGCGGGAGACCGTCGTGACCGCCCAGGTGTGGGTGCCGAGCAGGGTGGCGGACGGGATTGCCTCGCGAGTGCGGCCGCTCGTGGCCGCGGCGCCCAGCAGGAGGTCGAGGGCTCGGGTCGTTGCCATGGCTGCCGGGCCTGCCGGGGTGTGCTTCAGGTGGAGGTCGTAGGCCCAGACCGTGGCGGCGAGGGGTGCGGCGACGGCCAGCGCGGGGCGTCCGGCTCGGGCGGCCAGGGCCAGCCCCGCGCCGGTGAGGGCGCAGGCCGCCGTAAAAGCGGCGGCGGGGCTGACGCGGCCGGAAGGCAGGGGGCGGTGGGGGCGTTCGGCGGCGTCCTCCTCTCGGTCCGCCCAGTCGTTGAGGGCCATGCCGGCCTCGTAGAGGCAGAAGGAGGAGCCGATGGCGAGCAGGGTGCGGGAGTTGTGGGGTACGGCGGTGGCGGCCGCGCCGGCCAGGGCGTCACCGGGGACGGTGAACAGGGCCGGGAGGCGCAGGAGTTCGGCCCAGGCGAGGGGGAGGTTCGGGCTCGGGGTCAGGCTCGGGCGAGCCGCATCGACCCGTGCCGCACTCGCGTTGCCGTCCGCAGCCGCCCCCGGCCCAGCGCCGGCCTCGGCCCGCGTGCCCGCCCCTTCCGCGCCCGCCCCTTCCGTGCCCACCACTGCCGTACCCCCGACACCCCCGCTCACCGCTCCTCCCCGGCCCCGCCATCGGCTCGGCCCTGGCCGCCCGCGCCGGGCGCCCGCAACCGCTCCGCGAACCGCACCAGCTCCGCATACTGCTCAGCCAGCGCCGCAGGCCCGTCCCCCACCGGATCCTTGAAATAGAAGCCGAGTTCACCGAGCGGCCCGGACAGCCCCCTCTCATGCGCCCGTGCCGTCAGGCGGGCCAGGTCCAGGACCAGAGGAGCGGCCAGGGCCGAGTCGCAGCCCTGCCAGATCGTCTGGAGGATCATCCGGGTGCCCAGGAAGCCGTCGAAGGCCACGTGGTCCCAGGCGGTCTTCCAGTCGCCGAGGGCCGGGACGTCGTCGATGTGGACCTCGCCCTCCGGAGGGGTGCCGAGGGTGTCGGCGAGGACGCGTTCCTTGCCGGCGTTCTTGGCCGCTGCCGCTGCCGGGTCGGCGAGGGATGCGCCGTCGCCGCCGCCCAGGAGGTTCGTGCCGGACCAGGCGCGCACCGCGAGGGCGCGTTGGGTGAACATCGGGGCCAGGGCGGCCCGGAGCAGGGTCTGGCCGGTCTTGCCGTCGCGGCCCGCGTAGGGGAGCCCGGACTCGGCGGCCGCGGTGGCGAGTGCCGGGTGATGCAGTCCCGTCGACGGGGTGAAGTTGAGGTACGGGCAGCCCGCGCGCAGGGCCGCCGCCGCGTACAGGGTGCTGGGCGGGAGGGCCTGGTCCGTGGGCGGGGGTTCGGTCGAGGCGACGTTCACCACGACCGCGCGGGTCGGGCCGAGCCGTCGTACGAAGTCCTGGATGTCGGCGGCGAACGCGGAGATCAGGGCCTCCTGGTCCCGGGTGTCGCCGGGGAGGGGGCCGCCCGGCCGGATCTCCCGGTCCGCGGCGGCCAGTTCGGACGCCACGGCGGTCGGGAGGCCGGGCGGCAGCACGCCGCCCGCCGCCAGTTCCTCCGCGCGCTTGGGCAGCGGGCAGTCCACGGTGTCGTGGCCGCCGAAGACCAGGGAGGGCAGCGGGGGCAGCTCCGAGGAGGCGAAGGGCGGGGTTTCCGTGACCATGCCCGTCGGCGGGTGCAGGCCCGCGCAGATCGCGGCACAGCCGGCCACCACCGTCGTGGCGACGGAGCCACGCGCTCCGATCAGCCACACTCCGACTCGGGATCCAGAACGGGACACGGACATGGGCAGCCTCCTTGTCGTGCGGGAAACCCCGGTACTCCCCCGGAAGGAATGGGGGTGGAAGACGGCGGGCGGGAGTCCGGCGTCCCCCGCCCGCCGTCGCTCAGTCGCCCTTGACGGGCATTTCCTTGATCCGGATGTCCCGGAAGGACACCTGGTCGTCGGATCCGTGGTTCTGGATGCCGACATGCCCGTCACGCAGGCTCCGGGCCGGATCGGTGTTGGTGAAATCGTTGATCTTCACGCCGTTGAGCCAGAGACGGAGGCGTTCGCCCTCCACACGGATCTCGTACGTGTTCCACTCCCCCGGCGGGTTCAGCGCCTGATCGCGCTTGGCCAGGTCGGCGGAGCGGAAGCCGTAGACGGACCCTGTCGTCTTCTCGGGGACGTCCGTGGCGTCGATCTGGATCTCATAGCCGTTGTTGACAGCCGACCACGGGTCGTCCGAGGGCGGAAATCCCACGAATACACCGGAATTGTCGTCTCCGTCGACCTTCCAGTCGAGCTTCAGCGAGTAGGCACCGAAGCCCTGGTCGGCGTACCAGAGCAGGCCCATGCCGCCGGTTGTGGTGAGGGAGCCGTCGGCGCCCAGTGTGAAGGAGCCGGGGCCCGCCTGACGCCAGGCGGACAGCGAGGACGCCGTGCCGTCGAAGAGCGGGCGGTAGCCGTTCTCCGGGCGGCAGTCGGCCTGTGCGGCGCCGGTCGTCCAGCGGAGCCCGCCCAGCAGATGCTGCCGGAAGGCGGGGTCCGCGTAGGACTCCTTGGTGTGGCCGCCGCCGGTGTAGAAGGCGCGACCGCCCAGGTCGGTATGGCACCAGGCGATCGGGTGATCGCCGCTCATGGTGCCGCCCGAGTACGACGACTCGTCGAGGGAGGCGAGGACATGGACCCGTTCCCGGGGGTTGGAGCGGTAGTTGTACCACTCGTCCGTCCGGTTCCAGGCCGTCGGCAGATGCGAGGTCGACGCGTGGGCGTGGTCCTCGATGTCCACCGTGGCCGGCTGGATCGCCGGATGCGACTGGAAATACGCCCCGACCACCCCGCCGTAGAACGCCCAGTCGTACTCGGTGTCGGCTGCCGCGTGGACGCCCATAAAGCCGCCGCCGTGGCGCACGTAGCGTTCGAACGCGCGCTGTTGCGCGCCGTCGAGCACATCACCGGTCGTCGACAGGAAGACGACGGCGTCGTACCGGCGGAGGTTCTCGGACGTGAACGCCCCCGCGTCCTCGGTGGCGTCGACGGTGAAGCCGGCCGTGGTGCCCAGCTCCTTGATCGCCGCCACTCCCTCAGGGATGGAGTCATGTCGGAAGCCGGCGGTCTTGGAGAAGACCAGCACCCGTTCCCCGGCGGAGGCGGAGGGCTCGGACACGGCAGGTCCCGACATACAGCCGAGGAGCAGGGCCGTGCCCGCAAAAACCGTTCCCAGTTGGCCGGTTGATCTCATCGCGCACATCCCTCCTCAGCCGGTGGTGAAGGTGAAGTCGTCCACGTCGAACAGCGCCCCCGAGCCCGTGGCCCCCTTGAAGACCAGGTAGAGCGTGGTCGTGCCGCGCGGAGCCCGGGTCAGTTGTGCGGTGACGTCCTGGAAGTTCTCCCAGCCACCGGTCACCGGCACGGCCGCCTTGCCGAGCAGAGTGCCGGTCGAGGACCCCGCACGGACCTCGATCGTGCCGCCCGCGCCGCCGGACGAGATGCGTGCCGTCATGGACTTCGCGTTGCCGAGGGCGTACGGCGTGAAGGAGATCCAGTCGCCGTTGTCGATGTCGCCGACCGTCCTGCCGCCGTGGGCCGGGGTCTTGGTGATGACCGAGACCCCGGAGCCGTTGCCGAAGTGCTCGGCCTGGCGGTGCTTGGGCTGCAGGACGCTCTGGTCGTGGGTGGTCAGCGGGGCCTGGCCACCGCCTCCGCCGTCGGTGTACTCGGCGTCCATGACCCCGAAGATGTTGGCGTCCTCGTCGTGGCCGCCGTCGGCGCTGGTCTGAATGGTGCCGGTGCAGCCGTTGGCCGAGGTGACGGGGTGGCCGTGGCTGTCGTGGCCGAGGACGAAGGTGACCTTGACCTTGGAGCAGTCGATCGTCCCGTCCTCCGGGTCGCTGACCTTCACCTTGAACGGAATGGCGTCACCGAAGCCGAACAGCTGCCCGTCCTGCGGGAGTTCGAGCGTCACCTTCGGGGCGGTGTTGCCCACCACGACCTGCACGCTCGCACTGCCGGTGCGGCCGGAGGGGTCCTTGGCGGTCAGGGTCGCGGTGTAGGTGCCGTTCTCGCGGTACCGGTGCGTGGGGTCGGCCGCGGTGGAGGTGCTGCCGTCGCCGAAGTCCCATCTGTACGTGAGGGCGTCACCGTCCTGGTCGGTCGTGCCCTCGGAGGAGAACTGCACCCGCAGCGGGGCGGTTCCGGAGGTACGGCTCGCCGAGGCCTGCGCGACCGGGGAGTGGCCGTCGGTGGCGTTCTCGATGCGGTACAGGGCGGAGTGCTCGTCGCCGCCGAACCAGGAGACGCCGTAGTCGAGGACGTACAGCGCGCCGTCCGGGCCGAAGGCCATGTCCATCACCTGGGTGCCGGTCCACGGAATGTCGTTGATGGACTGCACGGTGCCGTCGGCGTCGCTGGTGATGCGCTTGATCCAGCGGCGGCCGAACTCCCCTGCGAAGAAGTCGCCGTCGTGGGCCTCGGGGAACTTGACCGGCGAGTCGAGGTTCGGGTCGTAGTGGTAGACCGGGCCGCCCATCGGCGATTCGGAGCCGGTGCCGAACTCGGGCAGCGAGCCTCCGTCGTACGGGATCCAGGCCGCCTGGGCCGGGGGCAGGTCGGTCAGCCCTGTGTTGTTCGGCGAGGTGTTCTTCGGGGCGGCGCAGTCGAAGGCGGCGCCGGACTGGCCGGTGGCGAAGTCGTAGTCGACGTAGGCGTCGTTGTCGCCGGTGCAGTACGGCCAGCCGAAGTTGCCGGGGCCGGTGACGCGGGCGAACTCGACCTGGCCCGCCGGTCCTCGGGAGGGGTTGGCGGCGCCGGCGTCGGGGCCGTAGTCGCCGACGTAGAGGATGCCCGTCGCCTTGTCGACGCTGAAGCGGAACGGGTTGCGGAAGCCCATCGCGTAGATCTCGGGCCGCGTCTTGTCGGTGCCGGGGGCGAAGAGGTTGCCCTCCGGGATCGCGTACGAGCCGTCGGCGTTCACCTTGATCCGCAGGATCTTGCCGCGCAGGTCGTTGGTGTTGCCGGAGGTGCGCTGGGCGTCGAAGGCCGGGTTGCGGCTCGCCCGTTCGTCGATCGGCGTGAAGCCGTCGGACTGGAACGGATTGGTGTCGTCGCCGGTCGACAGATACAGGTTGCCGGCCGCGTCGAAGTCGATGTCGCCGCCGACGTGGCAGCAGATGCCACGGGAGGCGGGGACGTCGAGGATCTTCTGCTCGCTGGCGGTGTCGAGGGTGCCGTCCGTCTTCAGCACGAACCGGGAGAGCCGGTTGACGCCGTCGAAGGGCGCGAAGTCGGCCGCCGTGCCGGTCTCGGGGGCGTCGCCCGCCGGGGTGTTCAACGGGGGTGCGTAGTAGAGGTAGATGAAGCGGTTGTCGGCGAAGTCCGGGTCCACGCCGATGCCTTGGAGGCCTTCCTCGTCGTGCGCGTACACGTCGAGCTTGCCGGCCGGCTTGGTGTTGCCCGCGGCGTCGGTCAGGCGCAGTTCGCCGTCGCGGGAGGTGTGCAGGACGGAGCGGTCCGGGAGGACGGCGAGCGACATGGGCTCGCCGACCTCCGCCTCGCCCTTGGCGAGGGTGACCTGCTGGAAGTCCTCGGCGGCCACGGAGGCGTCGGCGACAGCCTGCGGTGCGGCGAGGGTGAGGGACGCGCCCGCCAGCAGCGCGCCGCTGAGCAGCGCGACCGTCTTGCGGAAGGTCAGGCGTCGTCTGTGGATCTCGGTTCTGCGGGTGGTGCGGTCTTTCGCGTGCACGAATTGCCTCCAGAATGGGGCCGGTTGTACATGCGGGTGCCTGCGCCGGGGTGCGCCGTCACCCCGGAGACATGGAAGAGAGCTCAGTTGCCGAACGCCGCGTCGAAGGAGGCCGACGGGGGTTCGAAGTCGTACGCCTTCAGGCGGGCCAGTGCCTCCGGAGCGCCCTGGAGCCGGTCCATGCCGGCGTCCTCCCACTCCACGGAGATCGGGCCCTGGTAGTCGATGGAGCGCAGCATCCGGAAGACGTCCTCCCAGGGGACGTCGCCGTGGCCCGCGGAGACGAAGTCCCAGCCGCGGCGCGGGTCGCCCCAGGGCAGATGGGG
>NZ_JACMSF010000072.1 GCF_014257025.1 Streptomyces cupreus | reverse complement strand
GCAGAATGTCGACGATCTGCACCGCCCCGAACTTCTGCCCCCGCTCCCGCTGAAGCCGCACCACCGTCGACAGCACCTTCTGCGCCGCGATGGTCCCGTCCCACGTCTCGGGCGGAGTCAGGCACGTGTCGCAGTTGCCGCAGCCGGACGGATCCGGATCCTGGCCGAAGTAGGCGAGCAGTTGCCCCCGCCGGCACTGAGCCGTCTCGCACAGCGCGAGCATCGCGTCGAGATGGGCCGCCGCCCGCCGCCGGAACGCCTCGTCGCCCTCGCCCGACTGGATCAGCTTGCGCTGCTGTATGACGTCATTGAGGCCGTACGCCATCCACGCCGTGGACGGCAGCCGGTCCCGCCCCGCGCGGCCCGTCTCCTGGTAGTAGCCCTCGACCGACTTCGGCAGATCCAGGTGTGCGACGAACCGCACGTCCGGCTTGTCGATGCCCATGCCGAAGGCGATCGTCGCCACCACGACGAGCCCGTCCTCGCGCAGGAACCGTGACTGGTGCGCCGCACGCGTCCCCGCGTCCAAGCCCGCGTGATACGGCACCGCCTCGATGCCGTTGCGGCTGAGGAACTCCGCCGTCTTCTCCACGGAGTTGCGCGAGAGGCAGTACACGATGCCCGCGTCCCCGGTGTGCTCCTCGCGCAGAAAGCTAAGCAGCTGCTTCTTGGGGTCGGCCTTGGGCACGATCCGGTACTGGATGTTGGGCCGGTCGAAGCTGGCCACGAAGTGCCGGGCCGTCGGCATGTTCAGCCGCTCGGTGATCTCCTGGTGCGTCGCCCGGGTGGCGGTCGCCGTGAGCGCGATCCGCGGGACGTCCGGCCAGCGCTCGCCGAGCAGGGACAGCGCCAGATAGTCGGGCCGGAAGTCATGGCCCCACTGGGACACACAGTGCGCCTCGTCGATCGCGAACACCGCGATCTTGCCGCGGGAGAGCAGGTCCAGCGTGGAATCGAGCCGAAGCCGCTCCGGCGCCAGGTACAGCAGATCCAGCTCTCCGGCCAGGAACTCCGCCTCCACCACCCGGCGCTCGTCGAAGTCCTGCGTGGAGTTCATGAACCCGGCCCGCACACCGAGCGCCCGCAGCGCGTCCACCTGGTCCTGCATCAGCGCGATCAGCGGCGAGACGACAATGCCCGTACCGGCTCTGACCAGGGACGGAATCTGGTAGCACAGCGACTTGCCGCCGCCGGTCGGCATGAGGACGACGGCGTCGCCGCCGGCCACCACATGCTCGATGACCGCTTCCTGCTCGCCCCGGAAGGCCTCGTACCCGAAGACCCTGTGGAGCGTGGCCAGCGCCTCGCTCTCGGCTACCGCTGTCATGACACCGATCCCGCCCGTCCCACCCATCGTCGTGCCCCCCGTACGTCGCTCCTCGACCACTGCGTCCACGATAGGCGTCCGCACCGACAGCGCCGGAGTTATCCACAGGTTGCCTCGGTAACGTTCGGTAGTCAGTCAAATGGCACCTGTCACATGGCACGGGCCGGGCCACACCGAAGCTGTTCGGCCGGCGTTCGACGAGGGCCAACGCCTGACCCGGCGCGGACGAAGGCCCCGGCTCCCACCTCGGGATCCGGGGCCCTCCGTACCGGCCGTGCGGGTCAGCGCACGAACACCCCGGCATCGCTCGCCAGGTCCAGGAAGTACTGCGGCGCCACACCGAGCACCAGCGTGACCGCCACGCCGACCCCGATCGCCGTCATCGTCAGCGGCGACGGCACGGCGACCGTCGGGCCCTCGGGCCGCGGCTCGCTGAAGAACATCAGCACGATGACGCGGATGTAGAAGAACGCCGCGATCGCCGACGAGATCACACCGACCACCACCAGCGGGGCCGCCCCGCCCTCCGCCGCCGCCTTGAACACCGCGAACTTCCCGGCGAACCCGGAGGTCAGCGGAATGCCCGCGAACGCCAGCAGGAACACCGCGAACACGGCCGCCACCAGCGGCGAACGTCGGCCGAGCCCCGCCCACTTGGACAGGTGCGTGGCCTCGCCGCCCGCGTCCCGGACCAGCGTGACCACCGCGAACGCACCGATCGTCACGAACGAGTAGGCGGCCAGGTAGAAGAGGACGGACGACACACCGTCCGGCGTGGTCGCGATGACACCGGCGAGGATGAAGCCCGCGTGTGCGATCGACGAGTACGCCAGCAGCCGCTTGATGTCGGTCTGTGTGATCGCGACGATGGCGCCGCCCAGCATGGTGATGATCGCGACGGCCCACATGACCGGCCGCCAGTCCCAGCGCAGGCCGGGCAGCACCACGTACAGGACCCGCAGCAGCGCGCCGAACGCCGCCACCTTGGTCGCCGCCGCCATGAAGCCGGTCACCGGGGTCGGCGCGCCCTGGTACACGTCCGGCGTCCACATGTGGAAGGGCACGGCGCCGACCTTGAACAGCAGGCCCATGACCAGCATCCCCATGCCGATCAGCAGCAGCGCGTCGTTGCCCATGGTGTTCGCGAGGGCCGGGTCGACGGTGGTGAGGGTGCCGTCGACGACCTGCGCGATCGTCGCGTACGACACCGAGCCCGCGTAGCCGTACAGCAGCGCGATGCCGAACAGGGTGAACGCGGAGGCGAACGCGCCGAGCAGGAAGTACTTCACCGCCGCTTCCTGCGACATCAGCCGCTTGCGGCGGGCCAGGGCGCACATCAGGTACAGCGGGAGGGAGAAGACCTCCAGCGCGATGAACAGCGTCAGCAGGTCGTTGGCCGCCGGGAAGACCAGCATGCCCGCGACCGCGAAGAGCAGCAGCGGGAACACCTCGGTGGTGGTGAACCCGGCCTTTACCGCGGCCTTTTCGCTCTCGCTGCCCGGCACGGACGCGGCCTGTGCGGCGAAGGAGTCGACCCGGTTGCCGTGCGCCGCCGGGTCCAGCCGCCGTTCGGCGAACGTGAACAGGCCGACCAGTCCGGCCAGCAGGATCGTGCCCTGCAGGAAGAGCGCCGGGCCGTCGACGGCGATGGCGCCCATCGCCGCGATGCCCGCCTTCGTGGTGCCGTATCCGTCGGCCGCGAGCGCGACCACCGCGGCGAACGCGGCGGTCAGCGCGACGGCGGAGACGAACACCTGAGCGTAGTAACGGGACTTGCGCGGGACGATCGCCTCGATCAGCACGCCCACGACCGCCGCGCCGACGACGATCAGCGTGGGCGACAATTGTCCGTATTCGATCTTCGGCGCGTCGATCTTCGAGATCGGATCGGCCGCGGTTGTCCACAGGCTGTGGACGGCTGATGCGCTCACTTGGCCGCCTCCACCTCGGGCTGGGGGTCCTTCTTCTGTACGTCGGACATGGTCTGCTCGACCGCCGGGTTGACGATGTCCGTGACGGGCTTCGGATAGACGCCCAGGAAGATCAGCAGTACGACCAGCGGCGCCACGACGGCGAGTTCCCGCACCCTCAGGTCGGGCATCGCGGAGACCTCGGGCTTCACCGGGCCCGTCATCGTCCGCTGGTACAGGACGAGGGTGTAGAGCGCGGCGAGCACAATGCCGAAGGTGGCGATGATGCCGACCACCGGATAACTCGCGTATGTGCCGACCAGGACCAGGAACTCACTGACGAACGGCGCGAGTCCGGGCAGCGACAGCGTCGCCAGACCGCCGATCAGGAAGGTGCCGGCGAGCACCGGGGCCACCTTCTGCACTCCGCCGTAGTCGGCGATGAGCCGCGAGCCGCGCCGCGAGATCAGGAAGCCGGCCACCAGCATCAAGGCGGCTGTCGAGATCCCGTGGTTGACCATGTACAGCGTCGCGCCCGACTGGCCCTGGCTGGTCATCGCGAAGATGCCCATGATGATGAAGCCGAAGTGCGAGATCGACGCGTAGGCCACCAGCCGCTTGATGTCCCGCTGGCCGACGGCGAGCAGCGCGCCGTAGATGATGCTGATCAGCGCCAGGACGAGGACGGCGGGCGTCGCCCACTTCGAGGCCTCCGGGAACAGGCCGAGGCAGAAGCGGAGCATCGCGAAGGTGCCGACCTTGTCGACGACCGCCGTGATCAGCACGGCGACCGGGGCGGTGGCCTCACCCATGGCGTTGGGCAGCCAGGTGTGCAGCGGCCACAGGGGGGCCTTCACCGCGAAGGCGAAGAAGAAGCCCAGGAACAGCCACCGTTCGGTGCTGGTCACCATGTCCAGCGAGCCGTTGGCGCGAGCCTCGGCGATCTCGGGGAGCGAGAAGCTCCCGGCGACCACGTAGAGGCCGATCACCGCGGCCAGCATGATCAGACCGCCGACCAGGTTGTAGAGAAGGAACTTCACCGCGGCGTACGAGCGCTGGGTGGACGCCACCTCCTCGCCGTGCTCGTGGGCACGGTCCCCGAAGCCTCCGATGAGGAAGTACATCGGGATGAGCATGGCCTCGAAGAAGATGTAGAAGAGGAAGACGTCGGTGGCCTCGAAGGAGAGGATCACCATCGCCTCGACGGCCAGGATCAGGGCGAAGAAGCCCTGGGTGGGCCGCCAGCGCTTGCTGCCGGTCTCCAGCGGGTCGGCGTCGTGCCAGCCCGCGAGGATGATGAACGGGATCAGTACGGCGGTCAGCGCGATCAGGGCCACCGCGATGCCGTCCACGCCCAGGTCGTAGCGGACCCCGAACTCCTTGATCCAGGAGTGGGATTCGGTGAGCTGGTAGCGGTCGCCGTCCGGGTCGAAGCGGACCAGGATCGCGACGGCGAACGCGAGCGTGGCGAGCGAGAAGAGCAGCGCCAGCCACTTGGCGGCAGTGCGCCGCGCGGCCGGTACGGCGGCCGTGGCGACCGCCCCGATCGCGGGGAGCACCGCCGTCGCTGTCAGCAGGGGAAAGGACATCGGTATCAGACCGCCCTCATCAGCAGGGTCGCGGCGACGAGGAGTGCCGCACCGCCGAACATCGAGACCGCGTACGACCGTGCGAAGCCGTTCTGGAGCTTGCGCAGCCGTCCGGAGAGGCCGCCGACCGAGGCCGCCGTGCCGTTGACGACGCCGTCGACCAGGGTGTGGTCGATGTACACCAGGGAGCGCGTGAGGTGCTCGCCGCCGCGGACGAGGACGACGTGGTTGAAGTCGTCCTGGAGCAGATCGCGCCGGGCGGCCCGGGTGAGCAGCGACCCGCGCGGGGCGACGACCGGCACCGGGCGGCGGCCGTACTGGAGGTACGCGGCGGTGACGCCGATGACCATCACGGCCACCGTGGACGCCGTGACCGTGGCCGCGCTGATCGGGGCGTCGCCGTGGTCGTGGCCGGTGATGGGCTCCAGCCAGTGCAGGAAGCGGTCGCCGACGCTGAACAGGCCGCCCGCGAAGACCGATCCGAAGGCCAGCAGGATCATCGGGATCGTCATGGAGCTGGGCGACTCGTGCGGATGCGGTTCGTGGCCGTGCTCGTCGGGCTGCCAGCGCTTCTCACCGAAGAACGTCAGCACCATCACGCGCGTCATGTAGTACGCCGTGATCGCCGCGCCCAGCAGGGCGCAGCCGCCGAGGATCCAGCCCTCGGTGCCGCCCTTGGCGAACGCCGCCTCGATGATCTTGTCCTTGGAGAAGAAGCCGGACAGGCCCGGGAAGCCGATGATGGCGAGATAGCCGAGGCCGAAGGTGATGAAGGTGACCGGCATGTACTTCCTGAGGCCGCCGTACTTCCTCATGTCGACCTCGTCGTTCATGCCGTGCATGACCGAACCGGCGCCGAGGAAGAGCCCGGCCTTGAAGAAGCCGTGGGTCACCAGGTGCATGATCGCGAAGACGTAGCCGATCGGGCCGAGGCCCGCGGCGAGGACCATGTAGCCGATCTGCGACATGGTCGAGCCGGCCAGCGCCTTCTTGATGTCGTCCTTCGCGCAACCGACGATCGCACCGAACAGGAGCGTGACGGCGCCGACGATGGTGACGAGCAACTGCGCGTCGGGGGCGGCGTTGAAGATCGCGCCGGAGCGGACGATCAGGTAGACACCCGCGGTCACCATCGTCGCCGCGTGGATCAGGGCCGAGACCGGGGTCGGGCCCTCCATCGCGTCCCCGAGCCAGGACTGAAGCGGTACCTGTGCGGACTTGCCGCAGGCGGCGAGCAGCAGCATCAGGCCGATGGCGGTGAGCGTGCCCTCGGAGGTCTCGCCGACCAGTCCGGGCTCCTCGTGGGTGCCGAGGAGCGGGCCGAAGGCGAAGGTCCCGAAGGTGGTGAACATGATCATGATCGCGATCGACAGACCCATGTCGCCGACGCGGTTGACCAGGAACGCCTTCTTCGCGGCCGTCGCGGCGCTGGGCTTGTGCTGCCAGAAGCCGATCAGCAGGTAGGAGGCGAGACCGACGCCCTCCCAGCCGACGTACAGCAGGAGGTAGTTGTCGGCGAGGACGAGCAGCAGCATCGCCGCGAGGAACAGGTTCAGATAGCCGAAGAAACGGCGGCGGCGCTCGTCGTGCTCCATGTACCCGACCGAGTACAGATGGATCAGCGAGCCGACGCCGGTGATCAGCAGGACGAACGTCATCGACAGCTGGTCGAGGCGGAAGGCGACGTCCGCCTGGAAGCCCTCCACCGGGATCCAGCTGAACAGATGCTGCGTCAGCGTCCGGTGTTCGGCGTCCTTGCCGAGCAGGTCGACGAAGAGGATCGCGCCGAACACGAACGACACGGCCGCGAGCACCGTACCGATCCAGTGGCCGACGGCGTCCAGGCGCCGGCCACCGCACAGCAGGACGGCCGCTCCGAGCAGGGGCGCCGCGATGAGCAGCGCAATCAGGTTCTCCACGATTCAGCGACCCCTTACAGCTTCATCAGGCTGGCGTCGTCGACCGAGGCCGAGTGGCGGGAACGGAACAGCGACACGATGATCGCGAGCCCGACCACGACCTCCGCGGCGGCGACGACCATCGTGAAGAAGGCGATGATCTGGCCGTCGAGATTGCCGTGCATCCGGGAGAAGGCGACGAGCGAGAGGTTGCAGGCGTTGAGCATGAGCTCGACGCACATGAACACCACGATCGCGTTGCGCCTGATCAGTACGCCGGTGGCGCCGATCGTGAACAACAGGGCCGCGAGGTAGATGTAGTTGACCGGGTTCACTTCGACGCCTCCTCGGCCCGCTTGAGGTTCGCCGGCTCGACCGCGGTCCTCTCCAGGCGCTCCTCGGCGCGCTGTTCCAGGGCCTTGAGGTCGTTGAGCGCCTCGGTGGACACATCACGGATCTGGCCGCGTTCCCGCAGGGTCTTGCTGACGGTGAGCTCCGACGGGGTGCCGTCGGGCAGCAGCCCCGCGATGTCCACGGCGTTGTGCCGGGCGTACACGCCGGGCGCCGGGAGCGGCGGCACGTTCTTGCCCTCGCGCACCCGCTGCTCGGCCAGTTCGCGCTGTGTCCTGGCCCGCTCGGTGCGCTCCCGGTGGGTGAGCACCATGGCGCCGACGGCGGCCGTGATGAGCAGGGCGCCGGTGATCTCGAAGGCGAAGACGTACTTGGTGAACAGGAGGGCGGCGAGGCCCTCCACATTGCCGTTGGCGTTCGCCTGGGCGAGGCCGTTGAACTCCGTCAGGGAGGCGTTGCCGATCCCGGCGAACAGCAGGATGCCGAAGCCGAGGCCGCAGAGAAGGGCCAGCCAGCGCTGACCCTTGATGGTCTCCTTCAGGGAGTCCGCCGCGGTCACGCCGACCAGCATCACCACGAACAGGAACAGCATCATGATCGCGCCGGTGTAGACGACGATCTGCACGACGCCCAGGAAGTAGGCGCCGTTGGCCAGGTAGAACACCGCCAGGACGATCATGGTGCCGGCCAGGCAGAGCGCGCTGTGCACGGCCTTCTTCATGAAGACGGTGCCCAGGGCGCCGATCACCGCGACCGTGCCGAGAACCCAGAACTGGAAGGCCTCGCCGGTGGAGGTGGAGTAGGCGGCGAGCTGCGCGCTCATGCGTCCACCTCCTCTTCTTCCGCCGCGCCCGAAGGGCCTGCCAATTGATGCTGTTCGCCATTGGAGACGGCGACCTGGCGTTCCGTACCGGGCGCGGCCTCGGTCACCAGGCCCCGGTAGTAGTCCTGTTCGTCCGTCCCGGGGTAGATCGCGTGCGGTGTGTCCACCATGCCGTCCTCAAGACCGGCGAGCAGTTGCTCCTTGGTGTAGATGAGGTTGGCGCGGCTGGAGTCGGCCAGCTCGAACTCGTTCGTCATCGTGAGCGCGCGCGTGGGGCACGCCTCGATGCACAGGCCGCACAGGATGCAGCGGGCGTAGTTGATCTGGTAGACGCGGCCGTACCGCTCGCCCGGCGAGTAGCGCTCCTCGTCGGTGTTGTCCGCGCCCTCGACATAGATCGCGTCGGCGGGGCAGGCCCAGGCGCACAGCTCGCAGCCGACGCACTTCTCCAGGCCGTCCGGATGGCGGTTGAGCTGGTGCCGTCCGTGGAAGCGCGGAGCGGTGGTCTTCTGCTGTTCCGGGTACTGCTCGGTCAGCCGCTTCTTGAACATGGCCTTGAAGGTCACGCCGAAGCCGGCCACGGGATTCTGGAAGCCAGGCTTTGTCTGCCCGGTCTCCTTGGGGTCCTCAGCCATCGGACGCCTCCTTTCCATCCAGAGATCCGTCGTCACTCTGAGTATTCACCCCGCCACTGACAATCAGCTCCCGCTCCTGGCGCGAACGGCGTCGCGGCACCGGCGGCAGCTCCTGTCCGGGCAGCGGCGGCACGGGGAATCCGCCCGCCATCGCGTCGAATCCGGCGGCCGGGGCGGCGGGCCCCTCCTCCTTCGGCTTGCCGCGGAACATGTCCGCGACGAAGGAGAGCAGCAGGAGCACCAGGACGCCGCCGCCGACGTAGAGGGCGATGTCGGCGAAGTCGTAGTTCTCGTTGCGCAGGGTCCGTACGGTCGCGACGAGCATCAGCCAGACCACGGAGACCGGGATCAGGACCTTCCAGCCGAGCTTCATCAACTGGTCGTAGCGGACGCGAGGCAGCGTGCCGCGCAGCCAGATGAAGAAGAACAGCAGCAGCTGAACCTTGATCACGAACCAGAGCAGCGGCCACCAGCCGTGGTTCGCGCCCTCCCAGAAGGTGGAGACCGGCCAGGGGGCCCGCCAGCCGCCGAGGAAGAGCGTCACCGACACCGCCGAGACCGTCACCATGTTCACGTACTCGGCGAGCATGAACATCGCGAACTTGATCGACGAGTACTCGGTGTTGAAGCCGCCGACCAGGTCGCCCTCGGACTCCGGCATGTCGAAGGGGGCGCGGTTGGTCTCGCCGACCATCGTGACGATGTAGATGATGAAGGAGACCGGCAGCAGGATGATGTACCAGCGGTCCTGCTGCGCCTCGACGATCGTCGACGTCGACATCGACCCCGAGTAGAGAAAGACGGAGGCGAAGGCCGCGCCCATGGCGATCTCGTACGAGATCATCTGCGCGCAGGAACGCAGGCCACCGAGGAGCGGATAGGTGGATCCGGAACTCCAACCCGCGAGCACGATGCCGTAGATGCCGACCGAGGCGACCGCGAGGATGTAGAGCATCGCGATCGGCAGGTCGGTGAGCTGCATCGTGGTGCGCTCGCCGAAGATCGAGATCTCGTTGCCGGCCGGGCCGAAGGGGATCACCGCGATCGCCATGAAGGCCGGGATGGCCGCGACGATCGGCGCGAGGACGTAGACGACCTTGTCCGCGCGTTTGACGATGACGTCTTCCTTCAGCATCAGCTTGATGCCGTCGGCGAGCGACTGGAGCATGCCCCAGGGGCCGTGCCGGTTGGGGCCGATGCGCAACTGCATCCAGGCGACGACCTTGCGCTCCCACACGATGGAGAACAGCACCGTCACCATCAGGAAGGCGAAGCAGAACACCGCCTTGATGACGACCAGCCACCAGGGGTCGCGGCCGAACATCGAGAGGTCTTCAGCGGCGAGGTACGGGCTCATGCCTCCACCTCCTTGGGGGCCTCGGTCGCGAGCGTCGCCGGGCCGATACGGACGAGGGAGCCGGGCCGCGCGCCGGTGTCGGAGGCGACGCCGCCACCGGTGGAGTTGAGCGGCAGCCAGACCACCCGGTCGGGCATCGCGGTGATCCTGAGCGGGAGTTCGACCGTCCCCGCGGTGCCGGTCACCGCGAGGACGTCGCCGTCCTTCACGCCCGCTTCCGCGGCCGTGGCGGCCGACACGCGCGCGTGGGCGGCGTGCCGTGTCCCGGCGAGCGCCTCGTCGCCCTCCTGGAGGCGGCCCTGGTCGAGCAGCAGCCGGTGCCCGGCCAGCACGGCCTCTCCGGCGGCGGGCCTCGGCAACTGCACGGCGGTTTCGAGGGGTTCGGTGGCCCGGGGCCCGTCCCAGGCCCCCAGCCGGTCCAGCTCCGCGCGCGTGGTGCGCAGATCCGGCAGTCCCAGGTGTACGTCCATGGCGTCGGCCAGCATCTGCAGGACGCGGGCGTCGGTCGGGGGCAGGCGGCGGGTCATCTGGTCGGGTTTGAGCGCGGCCTCGAAGAGGCGCACCCTGCCTTCCCAGTTGAGGAAGGTCCCCGCCTTCTCGGCGACGGCGGCGACAGGCAGGACCACGTCGGCGAGCTCGGTGACCTCGCTCGGCCGCAGTTCCAGCGAGACCACGAAGCCGGCCTCGGCGAGCGCCTCACGCGCGCGTGCCGGGTCGGGCAGATCGGCGATCTCGACTCCGGCGACCACCAGGGCCTGGAGTTCGCCGGTGGCGGCGGCCTCCACGATCTGGCTGGTGTCGCGCCCGTAGCGGTGCGGGAGTTCGGCCAGGCCCCAGGCCGCGGCGACCTCCTCACGCGCGCGTGGGTCGGTGGCCGGACGGCCGCCCGGCAGCAGCGACGGCAGCGCGCCCGCCTCGACGGCTCCGCGCTCCCCGGCCCGCCGCGGGATCCACACCAGGTGCGCACCGGTCGCGGACGCGGCCCGTACGGCGGCGGTGAGTCCGCCCGCCACACCGGCCAGCCGCTCGCCTACGACGATCACCGCGCCCTCGGTGCGCAGCGCCTTGGCGGCCCGAGCGCCGTCGTCCTCCAGACCGACCCCGCTCGCGAGCGCGTCCAGCCACTCGGTCTCGGTGCCGGGAGCGGCGGGCAGCAGCGTGCCGCCGGCTTTTTCCAGGCCGCGTGTCTCATGCGTGGCGAGCGAGAAGACCTTCTGGCCGTGCTTGCGCCAGGCCTTGCGCAGCCGCAGGAAGATCCCGGGCGCCTCCTCCTCGGCCTCGAAACCGGCCAGCAGGACCGCGGGCGCCTTCTCCAGGAGGGAGTACGTGACGCCCGTACCGTCGAGGTCGCGTCCGCGTCCGGCGACCCGGGCCGCCAGGAAGTCGGCCTCCTCGCCGCTGTGCACACGCGCGCGGAAGTCGATGTCATTGGTGTCGAGCGCCACGCGCGCGAACTTGCTGTACGCGTAGGCATCCTCGATGGTGAGGCGGCCGCCGGTCAGGACGCCGGCCCGGCCGCGCGAGGCGAGCAGCCCCTGGGCCGCGATCTGGAGGGCCTCCGGCCAGGACGCCGGCACCAGCTCGCCCTCGGGATTGCGCACCAGCGGCGTCTCAAGACGGTCCCGCTGCTGCGCGTACCGGAAGGCGAACCGTCCCTTGTCGCAGATCCACTCCTCGTTGACCTCGGGGTCGTTGGCGGCGAGCTTGCGCATGACCTTGCCGCGCCGGTGGTCCGTGCGCGTGGCGCAGCCGCCCGAGCAGTGCTCGCAGACACTCGGCGAGGACACCAGGTCGAAGGGCCGTGAGCGGAAGCGGTAGGCCGCCGAGGTGAGCGCGCCGACCGGACAGATCTGGATGGTGTTGCCGGAGAAGTACGACTCGAAGGGGTCGCCCTCACCGGTGCCGACCTGCTGGAGCGCGCCCCGCTCGAGCAGCTCGATCATCGGGTCGCCCGCGATCTGGTTGGAGAAGCGGGTGCAGCGGGCGCACAGCACGCACCGCTCACGGTCGAGCAGCACCTGCGTGGAGATCGGGACGGGCTTCTCGTACGTCCGCTTGCGTCCCTCGAAGCGGGACTCGGCCTGGCCGTGCGACATGGCCTGGTTCTGCAGCGGGCACTCGCCGCCCTTGTCGCAGACCGGGCAGTCCAGCGGGTGGTTGATGAGGAGGAGCTCCATCACACCTTGCTGGGCCTTCTCGGCGACCGGCGAGGTGAGATGCGTCTTCACCACCATGCCGTCGGTGCAGGTGATGGTGCAGGACGCCATCGGCTTGCGCTGGCCCTCGACCTCGACGATGCACTGGCGGCAGGCGCCGGCCGGGTCGAGGAGCGGGTGGTCGCAGAAGCGGGGGATCTCGATGCCGAGCTGCTCGGCGGCCCGGATGACCAGGGTGCCCTTGGGCACGCTGATCTCCACGCCGTCGATGGTCAGCGAGACGAGATCTTGCGGCGGGACCGCCGCCTCTCCCCCTCCGGAGGGAGCGCTGGTGGTCACAGTCATGCGTTCACCTCCGTGCGGTCGGCCCAGGCCGTCGACTTGGCCGGGTCGAAGGGGCAGCCGCGGCCCGTGATGTGCTGCTCGTACTCCTCGCGGAAGTACTTGAGCGAGGAGAAGATCGGCGAGGCGGCGCCGTCGCCGAGGGCGCAGAAGGACTTGCCGTTGATGTTGTCGGCGATGTCGTTCAGCTTGTCGAGGTCGCTCATCACGCCCTTGCCGGCCTCGATGTCGCGCAGCAACTGCACGAGCCAGTACGTGCCTTCGCGGCAGGGCGTGCACTTGCCGCAGGACTCGTGGGCGTAGAACTCGGTCCAGCGGGTGACGGCGCGTACGACACAGGTCGTCTCGTCGAAGCACTGGAGCGCCTTGGTGCCGAGCATGGAACCGGCGGCGCCCACGCCCTCGTAGTCGAGGGGGACGTCGAGGTGCTCGTCGGTGAACATCGGCGTCGAGGAGCCGCCCGGCGTCCAGAACTTCAGCCGGTGGCCCGGGCGCATCCCGCCGCTCATGTCCAGCAGTTGGCGCAGGGTGATGCCGAGCGGAGCCTCGTACTGGCCGGGGCTCGCGACATGGCCGCTGAGCGAGTAGAGCGTGAAGCCCGGGGACTTCTCGCTGCCCATCGACCTGAACCACTCTTTGCCTTTTTGCAGAATCGCGGGAACCGACGCGATCGACTCGACGTTGTTCACCACAGTCGGGCACGCATAGAGGCCCGCCACCGCAGGGAAAGGAGGACGGAGCCGCGGTTGACCACGGCGGCCTTCGAGCGAGTCGAGCAGTGCGGTCTCTTCACCACAGATGTACGCCCCGGCGCCCGCGTGCACGGTGAGTTCGAGATCGAGGCCGCTGCCGAGGATGTTCTTTCCGAGGTAGCCGGCCGCATAGGCCTCGCTCACGGCCGAGTGCAACCGCCGCAGCACAGGGACGACTTCACCACGCAGATAGATGAAGGCATGCGAAGACCTGATGGCATAACACGCGATCACAATGCCCTCGATGAGGCTATGCGGGTTCGCGAAGAGGAGCGGGATGTCCTTGCAGGTTCCGGGCTCCGACTCGTCGGCGTTGACAACTAGATAGTGCGGTTTTCCATCTCCCTGCGGAATGAACTGCCATTTCATTCCGGTGGGGAATCCCGCACCGCCGCGCCCGCGCAGACCGGAGTCCTTCACATAGGCGATGAGGTCGTCCGGCGACATGGCGAGCGCCTTGCGAAGTCCCTCGTATCCTTCGTGCCTTCGGTAGACGTCCAGCGTCCAGGACCTGTCCTCGTCCCAGAAGGCCGACAGCACGGGTGCGAGCAGCTTCTCGGGGCTGGTGTCTTTCAGCTCGGGTGCCAAGGTCATCACTCCCCCTCCTCGGCGGTAGGCCCGGCCGGGTGGGCCGGGTCGGAGGCCGATGTGTCCTGCGGCGCGTCGTGTGAGCTCAAGTGCTCCGCCGGTGACGGCTCGTGCACTGCCCTGTCCTGCGGCTCCTCATGAGGTCCGCCGTCGCGTGGGTGAACCACGCGCGCGGGGGCGGTCTCCCCCTTGGCCAGCTTGAGGCCGACCAGCGAAGCGGGTCCCGCGCTTCCGCCGGCCTCGGCTGCCCCTTCCCGCTCGTCGGGAAAGCCCGCCAGGATCCGGGCTGTCTCCTTGAAGGTGCACAGCGGCGCCCCGCGCGTGGGAGAAACCGGTGCTCCCGCGCGCAGGTCGTCCACCATGCGCTTGGCGCTCTGCACGGTCTGGTTGTCGAAGAACTCCCAGTTGACCATCACGACCGGGGCGTAGTCGCAGGCCGCGTTGCACTCGATGTGCTCCAGGGTGACCTTGCCGTCGTCGGTGGTCTCGCCATTGCCGACGCCGAGGTGCTCCTGGAGCGCCTCGAAGATCGCGTCACCGCCCATCACCGCGCACAGCGTGTTGGTGCACACCCCGACCTGGTAGTCGCCGCTCGGGCGGCGCCGGTACATGGTGTAGAAGGTGGCGACCGCGGTGACCTCGGCCGTGGTCAGGTGCAGCATGTCCGCGCAGAACCGCATCCCGGTGCGCGTGACATGGCCTTCTTCCGACTGCACCAGGTGCAGCAGGGGAAGGAGCGCGGACCGGGAGTCGGGGTAGCGGGCGATGATCTCGCGCGCGTCCCGCTCCAGCCGGGCTCGAACGTCGTCCGGGTAGGCGGGCGCGGGCAGTTCGGGCATGCCCAGACTGACGCCCTGCTCCGAAGAACTGGTGGTCACCGGTCGACGCCTCCCATCACGGGGTCGATGGACGCGACGGCGACGATGACGTCGGCGACCTGGCCGCCCTCGCACATCGCCGCCATGGCCTGAAGGTTGGTGAAGGACGGGTCGCGGAAGTGGACCCGGTAGGGGCGGGTGCCGCCGTCGGAGACGGCATGTACTCCGAGTTCGCCCTTGGGTGACTCGACGGCCGCGTACGCCTGTCCCGGCGGGACGCGGAAGCCCTCGGTGACGAGCTTGAAGTGGTGGATCAGGGCCTCCATGGAGGTGCCCATGATCTTCTTGATGTGGTCGAGGGAGTTGCCGAGACCGTCCGGGCCGAGCGCGAGCTGGGCGGGCCAGGCGATCTTCTTGTCGGCGACCATGACCGGCCCGGGCTGGAGCCGGTCCAGGCACTGCTCGACGATCCTGAGCGACTGGCGCATCTCCTCCAGGCGGATCAGGAAGCGGCCGTAGGCGTCGCAGGTGTCGGCGGTCGGGACGTCGAAGTCGAAGGTCTCGTAGCCGCAGTACGGCTGGGTCTTGCGCAGGTCGTGCGGGAGGCCGGTGGCGCGCAGGATCGGGCCGGTGGCGCCGAGGGCCATGCAGCCGGCCAGGTCGAGATGGCCGATGCCCTGCATACGGCCCTTGAAGATGGGGTTCCCGGTGGCGAGCTTGTCGTACTCCGGGAGGTTCTTCTTCATCTTCTTCACGAACTCGCGGATCTGGTCCACCGCGCCGGGCGGCAGGTCCTGGGCGAGTCCGCCGGGGCGGATGTACGCGTGGTTCATCCTGAGGCCCGTGATGAGCTCGTAGATGTCGAGAATCATTTCACGATCACGGAATCCGTAGATCATGATCGTGGTGGCGCCGAGCTCCATGCCACCGGTGGCGATGCACACCAGGTGCGAGGAGAGGCGGTTGAGCTCCATCAGGAGCACCCGGATGAGGGTGGCCCGGTCGGGGATCTGGTCCTCGATGCCGAGGAGCTTCTCGACGGCGAGACAGTAGGCGGTCTCGTTGAAGAAGGACGTCAGGTAGTCCATGCGCGTCACGAACGTGGTGCCCTGCGTCCAGGTGCGGAATTCGAGGTTCTTCTCGATGCCGGTGTGCAGATAGCCGATGCCGCAGCGGGCCTCGGTGACGGTCTCGCCGTCGATCTCCAGGATCAGCCGGAGCACCCCGTGGGTGGAGGGGTGCTGGGGGCCCATGTTGAGGACGATGCGCTCGTCGTCGGCTCGGGCCGCGGCCTGGACGACCTCGTCCCAGTCGCCACCGGTGACCGTATATACGGTGCCCTCGGTGGTCTCGCGCGGAGTGGCGTGCTGCGTGCTCATGAGTACGACCTCCGCTGGTCCGGAGCCGGGATCTGGGCGCCCTTGTACTCGACGGGGATGCCGCCGAGGGGGTAGTCCTTGCGCTGCGGATGGCCCTGCCAGTCGTCCGGCATCATGATCCGCGTCAGGGCCGGGTGACCTTCGAAGACGATGCCGAAGAAGTCGTAGGTCTCGCGCTCGTGCCAGTCGTTGGTCGGATACACGGAGACCAGCGACGGGATGCGGCGGTCGCTGTCGGGGGCGCTGACCTCAAGGCGGATCAGCCGGTTGTGGGTGATCGAGCGCAGGTGGTAGACGGCGTGCAGCTCGCGGCCCTTGTCGTTCGGGTAGTGCACGCCGCTGACGCCCGTGCACAGCTCGAAGCGCAGGGCCGGGTCGTCGCGCAGGGTGCGGGCGACCCGGAGCAGGTGCTCGCGCTCGATGTGGAAGGTGAGCTCGCCGCGGTCGACGACCGTCTTCTCGATGGTGTTCTCGGGCAGGAGGCCCTGTTCCTCCAGCGCGCCCTCCAGTTCGTCGGCGACCTCGTCGAACCAGCCGCCGTAGGGGCGGGTGGCCGGTCCCGGGAGCCGGACCGAGCGGACCAGGCCGCCGTAGCCGGAGGTGTCGCCGCCGTTGTTGGCGCCGAACATGCCGCGCTGGACGCGGATCTCCTCGCCGCCCTCGCCGCGCTGGCCGGGGAGGTTGGAGGCGCCGAGGTCCTTCTCGGGGTTGACGCCGTTGTTCGTGTCGCTCATCGCAGCAGCCCCTTCATCTCGATGGTGGGGAGCGCCTTGAGTGCGGCTTCCTCGGCCTCGCGGGCCGCCTCCTCGGCGTTCACGCCGAGCTTGGAGGTCTGGATCTTCTGGTGGAGCTTGAGGATCGCGTCCATCAGCATCTCGGGCCGCGGCGGGCAGCCGGGCAGATAGATGTCGACCGGGACGATGTGGTCGACGCCCTGCACGATCGCGTAGTTGTTGAACATGCCGCCCGAGGAGGCGCAGACCCCCATGGAGATCACCCACTTGGGGTTCGGCATCTGGTCGTAGACCTGCCTGAGCACCGGCGCCATCTTCTGGCTGACCCGGCCGGCGACGATCATGAGGTCCGCCTGCCGCGGTGAGCCGCGGAAGACCTCCATGCCGAAGCGCGCCAGGTCGTAGCGGCCGGCGCCGGTGGTCATCATCTCGATGGCACAGCAGGCGAGGCCGAAGGTGGCCGGGAAGACGGACGCCTTGCGCACCCAGCCTGCGGCCTGCTCGACGGTGGTCAGCAGGAAGCCGCTCGGCAGCTTTTCTTCGAGTCCCATGAGTTAAAGGCCCCTCAGTCCCATTCCAGACCGCCGCGCCGCCATACGTACGCGTACGCGACGAAGACGGTGAGCACGAAGAGCAGCATCTCCACGAGCCCGAAAATCCCCAGGGCGTCGAAGGTGACGGCCCAGGGGTAGAGGAAGACGATCTCGATATCGAAGATGATGAAGAGCATCGCCGTCAGGTAGTACTTGATGGGGAAGCGCCCGCCGCCGGCCGGCGTGGGGGTCGGCTCGATACCGCATTCGTAGGCTTCGAGCTTGGCCCGGTTGTACCGCTTCGGACCGATCAGCGTGGCCATGACCACGGAGAAGATCGCAAAGCCTGCCCCGAGGGCTCCCAGTACGAGGATGGGCGCATACGCGTTCACCGCTCCTCGCTCCTCTCAGTCGGCACTGACTGCTGGCGGTTGCGTCAGGCTCGCCACTTGCGTCCCATCGGCCCCTCGAACCCCGCTCGTCCCGGCGAAGATCGAGAACATGTGAAGCAGGTCACAAGCCCAACTGCCTCGCATCTTATGCCCGCCGCTCTGTGATCTGCGACACGGGGTATTACACAAGCTTTGTGATCTCCACCACCTGACGAAGGATCATGAAGTCGGAAGAGTGGTGATCTTCGCACACGAGGCATCCAAGTGATCACCTGAGGTGACATTTCCGCTCGTCGGCGCAGCTCGGAGGGGGCGTCTCAATATCAAGAGACTTCCCTTGCATGCAAATTGGAGATGGACCGGGTGCCCTGATAGTGGGCCGCGTTCACACATCAGAGGGAGGTGTGCGGCCGGGTGTGGACGCGTGCGCGCATTCACGAGCGGCGCGGGGTCGGGCCGTGCGCGCGAGACGCGACCGTCGCCGTAACCGTTGCGTGACCTCCACCACATCAATGAGAGGCCGATGAGAGCCGGGCTTGGCCACCTGCCTCAACAAGTGGTAGGCGCGGGGCAATTCGGGCGAACCGACGAAAGGACGTGATCACGGGCGGGTTGGGCGGCGCCCGCAATGTCCGTTACGGCGTCAATAAAGGGCGACACGCGCGGGATTCACGGGGCTGATTGAACAACTGTGGCGCAGCACACGTTTCTTGAAGGTATGGAGGAGCCCCTGATACCGGTTGTTCTCATGTCCCACACCGCTCACATACGCAGCCACCGGAAACCCCGCCGCACCGGGTCCACGACCCTCGCGATGCGCGCCGGAGTTGCCGGTGGCGTCCTCAGCATGGCAGCGGCGGGCGCGTCGGCCTCGGCGAGCGCCGCCGAGCCGGTCACGCAGACCCTCGAACTGCCCACCCTGACGGCCGACCTGGCCGCTCAGGTCGCCCAGTCCGCGGACGCCACGCAGCAGGCCGCGGCCAGCTATGAGCTGCAGGCCGAGCGTGACGCCGCCGCCGCGGCGGCCGCGAAGGAGGCCAAGGCCGACCTCGCGGAGGCCAAGAAGAAGGCGGAGGCCAAGAAGAAGGCCGCCGAGGCCGCCCGTAAGGCCGCCGCCGAGCGTGCCGCCCGCAGCACGGAGCGGACCACCCTCGCCGCCGACACGACCGCCTCCGCCCCGGCGAGCGGCAGCGTCGGTACGGTCATCGCCTTCCTCAAGGCGCAGCTGGGCGATGCCTACGTCATGGGCGCCACCGGCCCCAACGCATGGGACTGCTCCTCGCTGGTGCAGGCCGCCTTCAAGCAGGTCGGCGTGGACCTCCCCCGCGTCTCCCAGGACCAGTCGATGGCCGGCACGGACGTCTCCCTGTCCAACCTCCAGGTCGGCGACATCCTGTACTGGGGCGGCAAGGGCTCGGCGTACCACGTGGGCGTGTACATCGGCGACGGTCAGTACCTGGACGCCGCCAACCCGTCCAAGGGTGTGGTCATTCAGGACCTTTCCGGCTATCCCGCTTCGGGCGCGGTGCGCGTACTCTGACACACAGCCCGAAAAGGGGCACAACAGTACGGACGGGGCCGCAGCCGCTCGGGGGCAGCGGCCCCGGCCGGCACATCCGCTAGCCGAGGTCGAAGGTGTTGGGCAGGCCGAGACGGTAGCGGGCTTCGTCGATGCGCTTCAGGGGCTCCAACTCGGGCGGGCGGTACAGGCCGACGATCATGCAGCGCTCGGCGTCCGAATTGTCCGCCTCCAGTAGGGCATTGACTGCCGTGCGGGCCGCCTCGTTGGCGCCCTCCATGGAAGCCAGGTCGATGTCGGTACGGACGTAGTCGCCGGCGAGGAAGAAGTTGGGCACCTTCGTGCGGGCCGTGGGGCGGTTGTAGAACGTGCCCGTGGGGTGGATCATCAGCTGCTCGCGGTTCTGCGGGTCGGGTCCGCCGAGGCCCGTCACCGCCGGGTCCATGAACCAGCCGAGACGGTCGGCGTCGGTGAGGGTCGTCTTGCCGGAGTCGTTCAGCGCGTCCTTCAGCTGGGCCCACAGTTCCGCGACCACCTCCTCGCGCGTGCACTCCCGGGCCGGCTTGCCGTAGAGGATGCCCGGCTTGTCCCACTCGGAGATGATCGCGGAGAGACAGTCCCGGGCGCGTCCGTCGCCGTAGTCGCGCGCGAAGTCCCGTCCGTCCCAGAACTGGGCCTGGCCGACCGCCGTCACCGCCCAGGGGGAGTCCAGGCAGTTGACGTGGCCGTGCACGACCGGGGTGGGCGTGCCCAGATAGAACATCACGCCGGTCATCCAGTCCGTCTTCAGGGCGTCGCAGCGCGCGAACTGCGGGTCCGCCGCGCGCAGGGCCGGGCCCCACGTCACGCGCGCGTGCTCCACCGGCAGGGCGCTGACGTAGTGGTCGGCGGTGACGGTACGGTCCTGGCCGCCCTCGCGGGCCGAGACGCGGACGCCGGTCACCCTGCCGCCCTCGTAGAGCACCTCGTGGACCCGGGTACCGAGGACGAACTCGACGCCGAGCGAGCGCAGATGCCGCTCCCAGGGGTCGATCCAGGCCTCGCTGGTGGGGGCGTTGAGCACCCGGTCGATGTCGGCGTCGCCGTCCATGCCCCGGCCGAGCAGGCCCCACAGCAGCAGGGCCTCGATGATGACGCGGCCGACCGTGCGGGTGGAGGCCACCTCCGCGCGCGTGGCGACGAGGTTGCGGGTCTGGCCGATGCCGAGGAGCGTGCGGTACTCCGGGCTCATCTCCTCCGCCCGGATGAAGTCCCACCAGGGCGTCTTCTCCCACTCGTCCTCGCGGCGGGCGTCGCAGCTGGTGATGTGGACCAGCAGCCGGTCGACGAAGTAGGCGATCTCGTGGGCGGGCAGGCGGGTGCCGAGGTCCAGCACCGACAGGAGCTGGTCGCGGATCCAGGACGGGGTGAGGGTGCCGGGGGCGGGCGGGGTGGTGGCGCGCCGGAGCGGGAAGTGCAGGTCGGGACGGCCGCCGGCGCGGGCGAACAGGGCCTCGGTGCCGCTGACGAGGTTGTCGTGGACGCCGCCCGCGTTGCCGGGGAAGGGGATGCGGCGCAGGGTGTCCGGGAGGTTCCGGTAGAAGCCGGGGAAGAAGCGGAAGCCATGCTCGCCGGGGAGGTCCGCGCGGCCGCCCGCACCCGTGCCGGGGACGGGCATCGAGCGGGCCTTGCCGCCGAGGGCGTCGTAGTACTCGTAGACGGTGACGGCGTAGCCACGCTCGGCGAGTTCATGGGCGGCGCTCAGCCCGGCGACCCCGCCGCCGAGGACGGCGACGCGCTTCCCGGCCGATGCGGCGGCGTACGCGGACCCGACCGTGCCTAAGGCGAGGGCCGCTCCCCCGGTGGCCGTGAGGAAGCGTCTGCGGGTGTGGCCGGTCTGCTCCTGCGAGTCCAGGGAGTGTTCTGTTGTCATGAGTCCTGGAGGGTAGGCAGGGGCTCCGAAGGTCGGAAGCCCGATTCCCGGCCCCCACAGCATCCACACAACCAGCGGAAGCAGAAAGGGAGTTCACAGTGCCCAGCGTTTTCCTGCAAGGCAGGCCCGTCGACTCGTATCCGCCGCTCGCGCCCGAGGCCCGGCGCGGTTCGGTGCGGCGGATCACCGAGGTCGGCGAGGAGGTGCTGCACAAGCCGTGCCGGGACGTGACCGAGTTCGGGCCGGATCTCGCGGCCCTGATCGACGACATGTTCCTGACGATGTACATCGCCGACGGCTGTGGGCTCGCGGCGAACCAGGTCGGCGTCGATCTGCGGCTGTTCGTCTACGACTGCCCGGACGACGACGGGGCCCGGCACATCGGGCACATCGTCAACCCCGTGCTGGAGCAGCTCGACCCCGCCGGGCGCAGGCTGCTCGACGAGGGCGAGGGGTGTCTGTCGGTACCGGGCGCCGTGAAGGCCGTACCGCGTCCGGACCGGGCCGTGGTGCGCGGGCGGGACAAGGACGGCAAGCCGGTCGTCGTCGAGGGCACCGGGTACTTCGCCCGCTGCCTGGCGCACGAGACCGATCACACCCACGGGCAGGTCTACCTGGACCGGCTCTCCCAGCGGGACCGCAAGGACGCGCTACGGCAGGTGGCGGACCGGCGGGAGGAGGTGCTCGCCCGCCGGGCCGCCAACATCCAGGCGCTGAGCGCCTGATCAGGCCTTCGGGGCCACCTTGCTCAGCCCGTTGATGATCCGGTCCATCGCGTCGCCGCCCGTCGGGTCGGTGAGGTTGGCGAGGAGCTTCAGGGTGAACTTCATCAGGAGCGGGTGGGTCAGGCCGCGCTGGGTCGCGATCTTCATGACCTTCGGATTGCCGATGAGCTTCACGAAAGCGCGGCCCAGCGTGTAGTAGCCG
The DNA here is from genome assembly GCF_014257025.1 of Streptomyces cupreus. Classification (GTDB taxonomy): domain Bacteria; phylum Actinomycetota; class Actinomycetes; order Streptomycetales; family Streptomycetaceae; genus Streptomyces; species Streptomyces cupreus. The sequence goes on along the minus strand of NZ_JACMSF010000072.1, from coordinate 11,360 downwards.
CCGTAGGTGTCCTTGAGCACGCGCGGGTAGCGCTGCAGGGCCATCTCGCGCCCCGCGGGCGTCTGCCGCGCGTGCGCCTGGACGATGACGTCGGCGGCGATCTGGCCGGACTCCATGGCGTAGGCGATGCCCTCGCCGTTGAAGGGGTTCACCAGGCCGCCGGCGTCGCCGACCAGCAGCAGGCCCTTGGTGTAGTGGGGCTGGCGGTTGAAGGCCATGGGGAGGGCGGCGCCGCGGATCGGGCCTGTCATGTTCTCCGGGGTGTAGCCCCACTCCTCCGGCATCGACGCGCACCAGGCCTTGAGCACCTCGCGCCAGTCCAGCTCCTTGAAGGAGTCGGAGGTGTTGAGCACGCCCAGGCCGACGTTGGACGTGCCGTCGCCCATGCCGAAGATCCAGCCGTAGCCGGGCAGCAGACGGTCCTCGCCCGGGCCTCGGCGGTCCCACAGCTCAAGCCAGGACTCCAGGTAGTCGTCGTCGTGACGCGGGGACTCGAAGTACGTACGGACCGCGACGCCCATCGGGCGGTCCTCGCGGCGGTGCAGGCCCATCGCCAGCGACAGGCGCGTGGAGTTGCCGTCGGCGGCGACGACGAGCGGCGCGTGGAAGGAGACCTCGCGCTTCTCCTCGCCGAGCTTGGCGTGGACGCCGGTGATGCGGCCGGTGCGGTCGTCGATGATCGGGGCGCCGACGTTGCAGCGCTCGTACAGCCGGGCGCCGGCCTTCTGGGCCTGGCGGGCGAGTTGCTCGTCGAAGTCGTCGCGCTTGCGGACCAGGCCGTAGTCGGGGAAGGAGGCGAGGTCGGGCCAGTCGAGCTGGAGCCGGACACCGCCGCCGATGATCCTCAGGCCCTGGTTGCGCAGCCAGCCGGCCTCCTCGGAGATGTCGATGCCCATCGCCACGAGCTGCTTGACCGCGCGCGGGGTGAGGCCGTCGCCGCAGACCTTCTCCCGCGGGAACTCTGTCTTCTCCAGCAGGAGCACATCGAGCCCGGCCTTGGCCAGGTGGTACGCGGTCGTGGAGCCGGCTGGCCCCGCGCCCACGACGATCACATCGGCGGTGTTGTCGGAGAGGAGGGGCTCGGTCACGGCGGGATCTCCCCAAGTTCGAAATCTGCGTGCCGACCGGCACAGGACATGGGCAGTCTATTCAGCAGCAGTGATCACCCGGCTGAAGGGTTGCCCCGTGAACCGAGCTCTCCCCGCAGTACGGCTGCGCGTTCCCACCGACGAGGACGCGGTCGTCTGGCACCGGATCTTCGACGACCCGGACGTCATGGAGTTCCACGGCGGCAAGTCCGCGGGACTGTCCGTCTACGAGGAGCTCACCGCCCGCCAGCGCCGGCACGACGCCGAGCGCGGTTTCTGCCTGTGGTCCGTGCTGGACGAGTCCGGCCAGGTCATCGGCTTCACCGGCGCCCAGCCCTGGGAGCGGGACTGGGGTCCCACGGGCGAGATCGAGATCGGCTGGCGGCTCGCGCGGGCGCACTGGGGCAAGGGGTATGTCACCGCGGCCGCGCGAGAGACGCTGGAGCGGGTGCGGGCGGCGGGGGTGCCGAGCGTGGTGGCGATGGTCGACGCCCGCAACGCCCGCTCGATCGCGGTGACCCAGCGCCTGGGCATGCGTCTGGCCGATGTCTTCATGACGCCGACGAGCAAGCGGCAGGGGCACTGCTACCGGTTGGACCTGACAAGCGGAGCGACGCAAAGCAGTTGAGTTACGTTGAGTAACTGACTGTCACAGAAAGACACTTAGCGCTTCCGGGCGGTACCCGGCGGGGGTTACTCTGCCGGTACCGCTGGGGGTGACGTCTGTGTACAAACCGCCCAAGACAACCGAAGTGCGCGTACCGCGCCTCGTCGGTCTGATGGCCGTGGACGCGCGCAGGTCGGCCGAGGCACGCGGAGTGCTGCTCGCCTCCCCCGACCGCCCCGACCTTCAACTCGCCGTCGTGGACTATGTCGTACGGCAGTACCCGGCGCCCGGCGTCGAGGTGCCGCGCGGGGCCGTGGTCACGGTGTGGTTCGACTTCGGGGAAGGGGAGGGCGGCGGGGGCGCCGGCGTACGGGAGCCGCGGCCCCCGCGTCCGCCGCACGGCGGGATGCAGCGCGAACTGGACGAGCCCGGGGGCCACTCCTACGCGGCCTGCGCCGGGTTCAGCTCTCCTTGAAGCCCCGGTGCAGGGCGACGACCCCGCCGGTCATGTTCCGCCAGGCCACCTTCGACCAGCCGGCCTTCTTAAGCCGCTCGGCGAGGGCCGGCTGGTCGGGCCAGGCGCGGATGGACTCGGCGAGATAGACGTACGCCTCGGGGTTGGAGGAGACCGCGCGGGCGACCGGCGGAAGGGCGCGCATCAGGTACTCGGTGTAGACGGTCCTGAAGGGCGCCCAGGTCGGGTGTGAGAACTCGCAGATGACGACCCGGCCGCCGGGCTTGGTCACCCGGTACATCTCGCGCAGGGCGGCGTCGAAGTCCTGGACGTTGCGCAGGCCGAAGGAGATCGTGACGGCGTCGAAGGTGTCGTCCTTGAACGGCAGCCTCGTCGCGTCGCCCGCCGTCAGCGGCAGCCACGGGTGCTTCTTCTTGCCGACCTGGAGCATGCCGAGCGAGAAGTCGCAGGGGACGACATAGGCGCCGGTGCGGGCGAAGGGCAGGGAGGAGGTCGCCGTACCGGCGGCCAGGTCCAGGACCTTCTGTGCGGGACGGGCGTCGACCGCCTTGGCGACCTCCTTGCGCCACACCCGGTCCTGACCGAGCGACAGCACGTCGTTCGTCAGGTCGTACCGTTCCGCGACGTCGTCGAACATCGAGGCGACTTCGTGCGGCTGCTTGTTCAGGGAAGCGCGGGTCACCCCGCCATTCTTGCAGCACCCCGTCAGGGAAGAAGCCGCGGCTTCCGCTTCGCGGCCACGTCCTCCATCCAGCAGGCGTTCTCCGGCTGAGCGGTTCAGCGCCGCCGGTACACCAGACGCCCGCCGAGCACCGTGGCCACGCAGGTCCCGGCCCCCTTGGCGGTGAGCGCTGCCTCGTCGGGCACGTCGAAGACGGCGAGGTCGGCCCGGCCTCCGACGGTGAGCGGACCGTGGGCGGTGCCGGGGAGGTCGTAGCCCTCGACGAAGGGGTCCAGGTCAGGTCCGAACCACACCGGCGGGGCCGAGCGCCACGGCTCGGGCACCTCGCGCAGTCCCGCCCGCACCACGGACTGCCGTACGACGTCCGGGAAGGGGCCGCCGACATGGGTCGTGCCGTGGGCGAGCATCCGTTGCAGCCCGCGGCGTACGCTGCCCGCCATCCGGGCGGCGTCCGGGGCGAGTTCGTCGAGGGCGGCGCCGGTGATCGGCTCGGTGCCCAGCTCGTCCGCCTCACGCGGGTCGGGGTGGTAGCAGCGGGTCAGCAGCCACCGCCCGTGCCACTGCCTGAGCCCCGGGGTCAGCACGCCGGGCCAGCGTCGCGTGCGCGCGCTCTCGTAGGCGGCAGCCACTTGCGCGTACGGCCCGATGGCCGCGATGCGGTCGCCGTCGACGACGACCGCCCCGTCCGGCACCGGCTCCGCGCCGACCGGCAGCACCAGGGGTGCGGAGTGAAGGGTGAGCATCTAGTTGGCGGCGAGGATCTTCAGCTCAGGGTGGGCCGTGCCGCCCTCGATCGCCGTGGAGGAGATGTGCGACATGACACGCGCGTCGACGGGGTCGTTCGCCGGGTCGTCGTGCACGACGAGGTGTTCGTACGTGGTCGAGCGCTGGGCCGGGACCCGCCCCGCCGTACGGATCATGTCGATCATTTCCTGGAGGTTGGAGCGGTGCTTGGCACCGGCCGCCGAGACGACGTTCTCCTCCAGCATGACCGAGCCGAGGTCGTCCGCGCCGTAGTGCAGCGTCAGCTGGCCGGCGTCCTGGCCGGTGGTCAGCCAGGAGCCCTGGATGTGGGCGATGTTGTCCATGAAGATCCGGGCGACCGCGATCATCCGCAGGTACTCGAAGATCGTGGCCTGCGTACGGCCCTTGAGGTGGTTGTTCTGCGGCTGGTAGAGGTACGGGATGAAGGCCCGGAAGCCGCCCGTCCGGTCCTGTACCTCACGGATCATCCGCAGGTGCTCGATGCGCTCGGCGTTGGTTTCGCCGGTGCCCATCAGCATGGTGGAGGTGGACTCCACGCCCAGCTTGTGGGCGGTCTCCATGATCTCCAGCCAGCGCTCACCGGACTCCTTGAGCGGGGCGATGGCCTTGCGGGGCCGAGCGGGGAGCAGTTCCGCACCGGCGCCGGCGAAGGAGTCGAGCCCGGCCTGGTGGATCCGGGTGATGGCCTCCTCGACCGACACCCCGCTGATCCGGGCCATGTGCTCTACCTCGCTCGCCCCCAGGCTGTGGATGACGAGCTGCGGGAACTCCTTCTTGATGGCCGCGAAGTGCTTCTCGTAGTACTCGACGCCGTAGTCCGGGTGGTGGCCGCCCTGGAACATGATCTGGGTGCCGCCGAGTTCGACGGTCTCCGCGCACCGGCGCAGGATGTCGTCCAGGTCGCGCGTCCAGCCCTTGGCCTTGTCCTTGGGGGCCGCGTAGAAGGCGCAGAACTTGCACGCCGTCACACAGACGTTCGTGTAGTTGATGTTGCGCTCGATGATGTACGTCGCGATGTGCTCGGTACCCGCGTACCTGCGGCGCCGTACGGCGTCGGCGGCGGCGCCGAGCGCGTGCAGCGGGGCGTCGCGGTACAGGACCAGCGCCTCCTCGGGCGTGATGCGCCCGCCCGCGGCGGCACGGTCGAGGACGGCTGCTACATCAAAAGACGTGAGGTCGGCCTTCTCGGTCACCGGCGGCGTCCCTTTCATCAAGGGGTGTGGACGGACTGATCCAGCGTACGCCAGCCGGTTCGCCCGGCCGACGTCAGGCCGCGTACGCCCCGATCAGCAGCCCGACGAAGGCCCCGGCGATCAGGAACGGGCCGAACGCGATCGCCGTCTTGCGCCCCGCCCGCCGTACGACGACGAGGGCGCCGCCGTACAGCGCCCCGAACAGAAAGCCGGCGAAGGTGCCGAGCATGAGGGTGGACCAGCCGTACCAGCCGAGGACCGCGCCCATGCCGAGGGCCAGCTTGACGTCGCCGAAGCCCATGCCGGAGGGGTTGATCAGAAAGAGGACGAGGTAGCCGCCGCCGAGGGCGAGGGCGCCGTACAGGGCGGTCGGCCACTCGCCCGTGTGCTCGGGGACCAGGGCGACCACGCCGAGCAGGGCGAGGGCGGCCCCCGCGAGCGGCAGGGTCAGCGGGTCGGGCAGGCGCTGCACCCGGAAGTCGACGAACGCGAGCAGCACGCCGAGGGGCGCGAGCAGCAGCCATACCCCCAGTTCGGGGCGGGTCCCGGTGGCGGCGGCGAGGGCGGCGCAGACCAGCGCGGTGGCGAGGGAGAGAGGGGCGACGCCGGGGCCGTACGACCGTGTGCAGGTCGTGCAGTGCGCGCGGCCGAGCCAGCCGCGTACCGGATGCCCGTCCGGGCAGCCGTCCCGCCAGGGTTCGCCGGACGGGGCGGAGAAGCGGTAGGCGGCGCGGGGCAGGAACGCGCCCGCCGCCGCACCCCACAGTGCGGCGGCGATCACGAGGGCGAGGTCGGTCATCCCACGGCGGAGGCGCCGGAGCGCCAGTTCGGCAGCAGCTCGTCGAGCAGCGCCTCCGTGCGCGGCGGCAGACCGCGGGCCCCGCTGCGGGAGATCAGGTCGGCGGCGAGCGCCTGGAGGCGGGCGGTGTCGCCGGTGGCGTGCGTGGCGCGCAGCAGCTCGTGCCACAGACGCTCGTCGGCGGGCGCGGAGTTCAGAGCCGCGGTGAGCGCCTCGATGGCCTTCTCCGCGCGGTCCTTCTCCAGGTGGAACGCGGACAGCGCGAGCCCGATGTCCGCGACCAGCAGCGGGAGTTGGGCGTCGATGATCTCGTGGGTGAGCCAGCGGTAGCGGCCCTCGGGGCGGTCGGCGAGCAGCGGCCCGCGCACCAGCACCAGCGCGTCCGTGAGCAGCCGCCCCCGGACCTGCCGGCTGTTGATACCCCGGCCCTGGGTGGCCTCGTGGTACAGCGACCGCAGCACATCGAGATCGGATACGACGGACTTGGCGAGCGTGAGCCGCCCGGTGGAGTCGGTGCGCAGCCGGGCGCTGCCGTCCGGGTCGGTGCCGAGCCAGGCGTTCAGCCGCTCCAGCAGCGCGTCGCGCACGTCCTCGGTGACCCCGCGCGGCCACAGCGCGGAGGACAGCACACGCGGGTGCACGCCCTCGCGGTGCAGCAGCAGCAGCGCGAGCGCCTCGTGGAGCAGGGCGCTGCGCTCGCCGTCCGGGGTGTCGAGGCCGATGATCTCGTACGGGCCGACGAGCCGGGCGTAGACCGCGGGCCGCCCCTGTTCGCTGATGTCGACGAGGAACGGCGGGGTGTTGGCGGGATCGTCCGGGCCGTGCTCGGGGTCGGCCTGGACGAACAGCTCCACGACGGCCTGCTGTTGGGCGGTCGGCAGGAGCTGGGCGTCGAGTTCGAGGCCGAGGAGCGGTGCGAGCAGCTTGCCCTCGCCGGTGATCTCCATCTCCCAGGCTGCGCCCGGCAGATCGTCGGTCTCGGTGCCGACGAGGTAGCCGATGCCGAGCCGGCCGGCGTCGGAGGCGAGTTCGGCGAGTTTGACGGCGTCGTCGGCGGAGGGCTGCGCGGCGAGCAGGACGAGGTGCGGGGCCCAACGGGTGTGCTGGGCGGGCCCGGTACGGCCGGTGAGCACGGAGTCGTGCCCGGCCGCGCCCAGCGCCCCGCGCCGCTGCCGGGTCTCGGCCTCCATGGTCTCGATCAGATCGTCGATGCCGTCGAGGTGGCGCAGGCGATTCGGGGCAAGGGGGGTGAGGTCCTGCCCGAACCCGACGAGGGTGATGGTCATGCGGTCCGACCAGCCGTTGGTGGCGAGTTCGGCGGCGACGGACGCGAACACGGCGGCCCGGTCGGCCTCACGGCCGCTCAGCGACACGATCCCCGGCACCGACTCCAGGTTCAGCAGCAGCCGCGAGTCGTCCATGGTGCCGAGGCTGACGAGGCCGGGGTAGGGCGCGGCCGTGTCTCCGTCCTCGTACCGTTCGGCATCGCTGCGGGCCAGCATCCAGAAGGTCTGGTCCTGCCCGAGCTGCCAGGGGGCGGGGGGCTTCCCGGCGGGCTGGGCGAGCTGGAGATGCAGATCGCCGTTGCTGAGCCAGGCGGCATAGACGGTAGGCAGCGGGCGCGACTCCTCGGCGAGCGAGGCGGCGAGCCCACGCAGGGAACGGTCCAGCAGTCGTACGCCTTCGGGGTCGGCGCCGACGAGCAGGGCGTCCTGGGCGTCGGCGGCGTCGCCGGTGGGCGTGGGCGGCTCCATACCGCGCCGCCCGCCGACGGAACCGAGCGCCGACTGCCACAGGGCCTGACGGCGCCTACGGCCGAGGGCGCCGAGGAGGCCGGCGGCGAGGAGGGGTGCGGTGAGGAGGGCTTCGGGGAGGCCGAAGGAGGCGGACTCGGCGGCGGGGGTGGCGTGGGGGGCCTGCTGCTGGTGGCCGGTGTTCTGGTCGGGGGCGGGGCGCTGCTCCGGGGCGGGACGCTGCTCGGGAAGGGAGACCTGGGAGGCCCCTCCGCCCCCTTGCGCGTGGTCGCCACCTGTCTTGGCGTAGTCGTGGATCTGCTGCTGAACTTCCGGCGATACGTCGGGAGCCTCGTCCGGCATTTCCACGAGCTCGCCGCCGCGCGCGTCGCCCGGCATCTCCATGATCCAGCCGGGCCGGATAAGACTGGCCTCGGAGAGACGGGACCCGTCGGGCTGCACGCGGTCCTTGTTGAGCTGGTAGATCTCCTTGTACCGGCGGCCGTCGCCGAGGTGCCGTTCGGCGATCTCCCAGAGGGAGTCGTGGTGGCGGCCCTCGGGCGGCTGGATCCGGTAGTACTTGGTGTCGCCGTCCTTGGCGGTGCTGGGAGCCGCCGCTTCGGCGTGTGACGCCTGCTCGGCCAGGGCGGCGGCGGTGGAGGCGGCCTGCTCCTGCTGCTGGGCGAACAGTCCACCGCCGGGGGTCTGCTGAGCGGCGGCGACGGTACCGCGCTGATTCCCCTCCGGACTCTGACCGAGCTGCGACAGACCCGGGGTGAGGCTGGCGGCGGTGGCGCCGACGAGGAGGAGTGCGGCAACGAGTTGGCGGGCGAGGAGCTGGCTGGGCCCGGCGCCGGGTACGCGACCAGGAACCCCGACGCCCGACAGCGCGGCCTTCATCTCGACGATCACACAGGCGGTGAACTGGGCCCAGGCGAGCCAGACGAAGAAGGTGAGGATGCCGAGGAAGGTTCCGACGCTGAGCTCATTCGTCAGCCACTCCTGCGGGTCCCACGTACTGGGCACCGGCCACCCCAACTGCGTCGCCAGCGCACCGGGCACCCCGACGAGCAGCACTAGCAGCGCGACGAACGCGAGGAACGCCTTGACGAAGTCCCCGAACGAACGCCGGTGCACCCGCACGGGCTGCGGTGTCCGGTTCCGCGGGGTGGTCGGGCTTCCCGTCGAGCTTGAGCGTCGCGGCATGGGAGGAGTCCTGGGGTTGTGTTCAGCGGGGTGGGGCGTGATGGGTCTACTGAGCCTACAGAGATCTTATGGACTATCCCTTGGGGCCGTCGAAGGACGGAGCGGACGATGGAGCGGATGACGGACCCGACACACGACTCAGGCGACCGCAAACCCCTCGAAAAGCTCGCCGAGTGATGACGGCCCGCCAACTACAGCTACGACGCGGGATCCACGTTCCACTCCACCGGCAGATCACAGCCGCAGAAGACACAGACGAAGTCGCCCTCGCGCACGATGCTGCGCTCACCACAGTCAGGGCAGCGCCGGAACACCACCTCGTGAGTGAAGCCGGCGGGATGTCCGAGCCCGGCACGATCCAGCGCCTGAGCGACGGCTGCCCAAGAGCTGAGATCCGGGCAGTACCCCGTGGACTGATTACTGACATCACCAACAACCCACCGCCCCTCCTCGCACGTGAAGCTGATCTCACCGGCGCTCAGCACTGGCCCTCCACCAGCACAGGCCACGTGCTCACTCCGCCGAGGCGCGAGCAACAGCACGCCGTCCGCGTCGACGACAAAGGTGAACGGCTCATCCAATTCGACGGCCGACCGCTCGCCGACCCAAGCCACGAAGTCCGAAGCCGACCCAATCCGGCACCCCCCGCTGCCAGCCCCGCCCTCAGCCTTCAACTCCACCGGCCCCACATATCGGTACACGACGACCACACCAAACTCCTCACATTCCCCACACAATCCCCTACCGCTGCTCAGGGGCTCTCTACTCACGCTTGATAGCTTCGTTCGCCGTATGTAGTCGACTTCAGGGGGAACCTCCGTGGCCCGCCGCGCTCTGACCACCACCGCCGCGACGATCGCGGCGGCGCTGTTGCTTGCCTCCTGTGGTGGGGGTGACGACGGGTCGTCGGATGACATCAAGGGGGCAGACGAGGGGTCGAGCAGTCCGTCCGCTACGGCTGCCGCTGACGACGCGGGCCCGGATCTGAGTCTGCCGGGCGACCTGAAGGTCGAGTTCGACGGGACGAAGCCGTCGGATGCGGAGCACGCCGCCGCCCTGGAGAACGCGGAGAAGTACATCCTGGCCCTGAACCACGGGATCACGGCTCAGGATCCCAAGGACCCGGCGTACCAGTTCTATTCGCTGGGAAGCGCAGCGAAGTATGCCCAGACGCAGATTCAGGCGTATGTGGACGGCGAGTGGACCGCGACCGGCACGGACAGCTACTACCAGGCCAAGACCGATGATGTCGGCAGCTCTGGAGGTGTGCTCGTCACTATGTGCCGGGACCAGGGCAAGTTCTACGGCAAGAACGTCAAGACGGAGAAGGTCAAGTACACGAAGCCGAGCCTCAACGACTACCAGGAGTTCCGTCTCCTCATGAAGCCGCCGCAGGGGGACCAGAAGATCTGGAAGGTCCTTCAGATCGAGGTACAGGGCCGCGTGCAGGAGTGCAAGCGATGACGCGGGCGCGCTCCGCTGTTCGCTGGTCGGCGGCGCTGACCGCCGCGGTTCTCCTGCACTCCGGCGCTACGGCGTACGCCGCGGGCCCGACGGACAACACCAATGTGCCGCCCGCCGACGAACAGGGCGGCGGCGCCGACGGCAAGGGCGGCCTGTCGGCCTCGGTCTCCAACATCCGTATCAAGTACGTGAGCGGTGGGGACGGTGGTGGCAAGGAGGGCAAACTCGGCACCGTGGACCCCAACTGGAAGCCGCCGGCGTGCTGGTACGAGCCCGCCTTTACGCCCGCCCAGCTCAAGAGGTTCGTGGACACGGACGGCGGCGGCGACGTAGGCATCCACGAGTCCTGGTGGGGCAAGGAGCTGTGGACCGACCACTACCGGGACGGCAAACCGGCGGACAACTTCGACCTCCATTCGCCGACCAACAGCGTCGCCGAGGGCTACGAGGACTACAACGAGGGCAAGGACGGCTACTTCTGGCGCGGTGTCGCTCCCGACGACAGCGACCCGGACTCCTGGGACTGCGGCCGCATCATGTTCTGGGTCGACGCCGGCGAGCTCCCGGACGACCCGAACTCCCCGACGCCGGAGACGCTCGCGCAGTACGCATACAACAAGGTGAAGGTCCCCGAGACGAAGGTGGAGCTGAAGCCGGCCGCCAAGTCCACGGTGAACCTGCCGACATGGGTCTGGCTGGACAAGGGAACGTTCCAGGAGGTCAAGGTCAGGGCCGAGCTCCCCAACACGGGTCTGTGGGCGGAGACGACGGCCAAGCCGGTGGCGCTGCACCTGGAGCCGGGTACGGAGGACGCGGAGACGTACCCCGCCTCGGGTGACTGCGAGATCAATGAGGACGGCTCGATCGGTACGCCGTACCAGGCGGGGGACGCCGACAAGACGCCGCCCTGCGGGATCCGCTACCTGCGGGCGACGAACGGGCAGCCATACCAGCTGAAGGCGTCGATCACCTGGGAGATCTCCTGGGAGGGAACGGGCGGCACGAACGGCGATCTGCCGGACGGCACGTTCGAGACGACGCAGGACATGAACGTGCAGGAGATCCAGGCGATCAACCGCTGAAAGCGTCGCCGAACAATTCCCTCATGCCGGTCGCGAACGGGGCCCGTAGAGCCCCATGCCCTGAGCCGGTCCGGGTCGGAGCAGGAGTTCACGCGGGCGCGGATCTCATCCGTGGTCTCCAAAGGGCTCATCCCCAGGAGGGCCAGAACAAGCTCGGCGAGCCTCTCCGGGGGCCAGGCGTCCTCAGCGGTCATCTCTACATAGGCCCGAAGGAAGACGGGGTGACCGAAGAGGTGCGTGAGCGGGCACGTGGATTCGTCCTGGCA